>CBDIBD010000003.1:2215000-3295583 GCA_965276655.1 Acetobacteraceae bacterium | reverse complement strand
CCCACGCCAACAAGATCAACGAGCCTATCCTCCTGATCCACGGCGAGGCCGACAACAACACGGGCACCTTCCCCATCCAGTCCGAGCGCCTCTTCCAAGCGATCAAGGGGAGCGGCGGGACGGCCCGGCTGGTGATGTTGCCCCACGAGTCGCACGGCTACCGGGGGCGGGAGTCGGTCCTCCACGTCCTGGCCGAGATGTTCGACTGGGCCGACAAGCACATCAAGAACCGGGCCACGCCGGCCCCCCATTGATCGGATGGAGACCCGAGACGCCTCGGGCTTCCGTCGAGGAAGCCCGAGGCGAAATTCTCGGCGTGTCGCCCTCCCGAATTCGGGGTCCGACGGCCGATCGTCTCAACGGCCAGGCTTTGCACGCCGGACGACGAGCAGGGGGACGCATCCCGCCGCGAGCAGGAGGATCGACGCCGGCCCGGGGACGGCCGCCGCCTCGATTTGGGCCGCGATCACCCCATAGCCCGTCGCGTTGGGGTGGACGTTGCCGATGGGTAACGTGCCGCCGAACTGGCCCGACACGGAGGAGCCGGCGGGCATGGCGTTGAGGTAAGTGTAGGCCGACTCATGGCCGATGAACGGCGGAGCGGTGTTCACGTAAGTGCCGCCGTATTGCCCGGCCAGGGTGCTGATGATGCCGTTGAGCTGCATGCCGTAGGTGTTGAAGATGGGGGCGGCCGGGCTGGTCGGGTCGGCGGGGAACGGGTTGTAATAGCCCAGGACGAGCAGTTGGGCGTTCGGCAGCATCTGGCGAATTTCGCCGAGGATGGAGCCGTAATTGGCCTGGTACGCCGCGATCGTGGGAGCGACCGCCGACGTGGGCATGCCCACCAAGGTCGACAGGTCGTTGAAGCCCAGGGTGATGCTCACGGTGTTGATGGTGTTGCCCAAGGCCTTCTCGTTGGCGACCGTCGCCAGGAACTTCGCTTCCTGGGTGGTCGGCGGGCTGGTGGCGTAGTTCAGGTTCTCATCGGCGAGCACCGCGTCCGTGCGTCCGATCACGGGCGGGACCCGGCCGGAGCCGGTCATGAAGCTGGAGGCGGTCTCGCCGTCGATCGCCAGGTTGATCACAGTCGGCCTGACGCCCCCGTTGGCGCCGGCGAGGTAATTGGCGTAGTCCCCGACATACCCGCGGTCGCCGTAGGACTGGGCGTAACCCAAGTCGGTCTCGCCGAAGGTGATCGAGTCGCCGAGGGCGACGTAGACCGGCCCGGCCAGGGCGGCCCGCGCGGGGACCAGGGCCGGTGCCAGGAGCACGGCCGCCAATGCAATCTGTCGGATCATTTTCGCCTCTTCTCCTTGCCAGGGGGGCGTCCCCGGTCGTTCCGACGACCGGGGCCGGGGACTCATCTTCCCGAGTGTGAAAATCCACAAATGGGCGTGCTTGCATGCGGCAAATCCGATGCCGACGACGGGACGCGAGCCGGCTGGGGTCGGGCCGGGGCGGCCCCGGCCCTCGCCTTAGGAGCCGTTCCAAAATAAGTTGGTGAATTTCACGCACCCGTCATAGGATGCGAGGATGATTATCGACGAGGCAATCCCCACCGTACGGCGGAAGTATCACACTCTCTCCAACATCATGGACGAGAGGGTGCTGCGGCTTTGGGCAGCGAGTGAAGCCTTGGCTCTCGGCTGGGGCGGGATCACCGCCGTCGCCGAGGCCACCGGGCTGTCTCAGACCACGATCCGGGCGGGGATCGCCGAGTGCCGATCTCCTCAAGCCCATCCCGAGGCCCTCGACCATCAGCGGCACGTCCGGAGCCCGGGGGCGGGGAGGAAGCGGCTCGCCCAGGAGGATCGCACTCTTCTGAAGGATTTGGAGGCTCTCGTCGACCCATCGACCCGGGGCGATCCCCAGTCGCCTCTGCTCTGGACCTGCAAGGGCACACGGAAATTGGCCGAGGCCTTGGTGGGCCAGGGCCATCGGGTCAGCCACCAGACGGTCGCCCGGTTACTCCAGGCGTTGGGCTACAACCTGCAAGTCAACCGCAAGACCCGGGAGGGGGCTTCCCATCCCGACCGGGATGCCCAGTTCCAGTACATCGCCAAGCAGGTCCGATCCTTCCAGAGGCGGGGCCAGCCGGTCGTCTCGGTGGACACCAAGAAGAAGGAATTGGTGGGGGATTTCAAGAATCCCGGGCGGGAATGGCAGCCCAAGGGGACTCCCGAGGAGGTCCGTTGCAAGGACTTCATCGACAAGGCCCTGGGCAAGGTCGCCCCCTATGGCGTCTACGACCAGACACTCAACGAGGGCCGGGTGAGCGTCGGGATCGATCACGACACCGCCCGGTTCGCCGCCGAGACCCTGCGTCGTTGGCGGCTCAAGATGGGGAGAGGGGTCTATCCCCGAGCGACCGACCTCCTGGTGACTGCGGACGGGGGCGGGAGCAACGGCAGCCGGTCACGGTTGTGGAAACTCGCCCTGCAAGGGGTCGCCGACGAGATCGGACTGCGGATCGCCGTATGCCACTTCCCGCCGGGCACCAGCAAGTGGAATAAGATCGAGCACCGGATGTTCTGCCACATCACGGAGAATTGGCGAGGGAGGCCACTGGTCAGTCGCTCGGTCGTGGTGAACCTGATCGGCAATACCAAAACCAAGGCGGGTTTGAGGATCAACGCCGAACTGGATACCAACTCCTATCCGACCGGCGTAAAGGTCACGGATGAGGAACTTGCCACTGTCAGAATCAAGAAGGCCAAGTTCCACGGAGAGTGGAACTACACCATCTCACCAAGATAGCAAATTCACCAACTTATTTTGGAACGTCTCCTTACTCCCGGGTTCCGACCCGCCTCCGGCACTCCTCCCGGAGCCCTTCCAGGAACCGCTCGGCCAGCCTGGGGCGGTGGCGGCCGGGATGCCAGGCGGCGATGATGGCCCGGCGGGCCAGGCCTCGGGCGATGGGGCGGTAGATCCTCCGTTCGGACTCGTCGGCATCGGCGGCCATCTCGGGGACGATCGAGAGGCCGAGGCCCAGGGCGACCAGGCTCTGGACGGTGGCGAGCTGCGTGGTCCGGCAGACGATCCGGAGGTTCAGGTGGTGGGCCTGGCAGAAGGATTCCACCTGCGCCGCGAGGCAATGCAACTCGTGGAGCACGACGGCCGGGCGGTTCTCGAGACCCTTGAGGTCGACGGCCTTGGAGCGGGCGACCGCGTCGCCCGCCGGGGCGACCACCAGCAGGGGTTCGACCATCAACTCTTCGTGGGCGATCCGCGGGTCGTCGAGCGGCAGGCTCATCAGGGCGAGGTCGAGCTCGGCGGCGGCGAGGGCCTCGACCAGGTTCTCGGTCAGGTCTTCCCGGACGGTCAAGTCCGCCTCCGGGTTGGCCTCGAGGAAGCCCCGGATCACGTTCGGCAAGAGGTAGGGGGCGATGGTCGGGATCGCCCCGATCGCCAGCCGACCCCGGCCGGTCTCGACGTCGCCGACGACCTCGCGCTCGGCCTCGAGGACTTCGGCGAGGATCGCCTTGGCCCGGGGCAGGAGGGAGGCGCCGGCGTCGGTCAGGGCGATCCGGCGGCCCAGTCGGTCGAACAGCTTCCGGCCGAGCCGGGCCTCGAGCTTGATCACCTGCTGGCTCAGGCTCGGCTGCGAGACCCGGCAACGCACGGCCGCCCGGCCGAAATTGCCGGCCTCGGCCACCGCGACGAAGTACCGGAGTTGATGAAGTTCCATAGGGAAGACCAATCGAAGGGAGAGGCAAACCGTCTTAGACGCGATCGATCCGCTGCTTTAGTATAGTCATCGCGAGCGGGCCGATGGGCCCGCCGGACGAGCGAATGGCCCGGATGAAGGAAATGGAGCAGCCAGCCATGAGCGAGCGCAAGACCTTGACGACGGCCGACGGCATGCCGGTGGGCGACAACCAGAACTCGCTCTCGGTCGGCCCCCGGGGGCCGCTCCTCCTGCAAGATTTCCACCTCCTCGAGAAGATGGCCCACTTCAACCGCGAGCGGATCCCCGAGCGCGTCGTCCACGCCAAGGGGGCCGGGGCGTTCGGCACGTTCACCGTCACGAAGGACATCACCCGGTACACCAAGGCCGACATCTTTTCGAAGGTCGGTAAGCAGACCCCGATGATCGCCCGGTTCTCGACCGTCGGGGGCGAGAAGGGCTCGGCCGACGCCGAGCGCGACCCCCGGGGCTTCGCCCTCAAGTTCTACACCGAGCAGGGGAACTGGGACCTCGTCGGCAACAACACGCCGATCTTCTTCATCCGCGACCCGCTCAAGTTCGGCGACTTCATCCACACCCAGAAGCGCGACCCGCAGACGAACCTGAAGTCGCCCACCATGATGTGGGACTTCTGGTCGCTCAGCCCCGAGTCGCTCCACCAGGTCACGATCCTGTTCAGCGACCGGGGGACCCCCGCGTCGTTCCGCCACATGGACGGCTTCGGCAGCCACACTTACAGCTTCATCAACGCCAACGACGAGCGGTCCTGGGTCAAGTTCCACTTCAAGACCCAGCAAGGCATCCAGAATTTCACCCGGGAGCAGGCCCAGGAGGTCAAGGGGGCCGACCCCGACTCCGCGACCCGCGACCTCTTCGAGTCGATCGAGGGCGGCAATTTCCCGAAATGGACGCTGTCCGTCCAGGTCATGCCCGAGGCCGACGCCGACAAGACGACCTACAACCCGTTCGACCTCACCAAGGTCTGGCCCCACGGGGATTACCCGCTGATCGAGGTCGGCGTGATGGAGCTGAACCGGAACCCGGAGAACTACTTCGCCGAGGTCGAGTCGGCCGCCTTCAGCCCGAATGCGATCGTCCCGGGCGTCAGCTTCAGCCCCGACAAGATGCTCCAGGCCCGGGTCATGTCGTACGCCGACGCCCATCGCTATCGCCTGGGCGTGAACTACCAGCACTTCCCCGTCAACGCCCCCAAGTGTCCGATGGCCACCTACCAGCGAGACGGCGTGGCGGCGGCCTTCCGGTCGGACAACAACGGCGGCCGGACGCCCAACTACGAGCCCAACGGCTTCGGCGGCCCCGTCGAGGACCCCGCCTTCCGCGAGCCCCCGCTCACGCTGGAGTGCCCCGTCGTGGACCGTTACAACCACCGGGACGGCAACGACGACTACACCCAGGCCGGTAACCTGTTCCGGCTGATGACACCCGACCAGCAGGAGCGGCTCGTCGACAACATCGTCGACAGCCTCCGGCACACCCCTCGAGAGGTCCAACTCCGCCAACTCTGCCACTTCTTCCGCGCCGATCCGTCCTACGGGGCGGGCGTCGCCAGCGGCCTGGGCGTCGACCTGGCCACCCTGCCCAACATGATGAACGGCTCGGCGGTCCACGCCTGATTCCACGGGCGATCGGCGGCCCGATTTCCGCGACGTGGCCGCCGAGATTTTCTTGCGAATTAATGCGAGTTCCGGGCTCTTCGATGATCGGGTCGTGTCGAAATCGTTCATCAGGATCGCACTCAGCGCGGCCTGCAGGATTTCGGCGTCGAGTGCTAGCGCGAGTATCGTGCCGGCGCGTGCGGCAAACGCCTCGGCGTGGACGCCCTCCGACAGCCGCAACCCCATCAGCAGCATCTCGCGCGCGCGGTCGCGCGCCGAGAGCCGTGTGGCGCTGGTCTCGCCGGTGCCGAGCCGCTCCACCAGCGCCGCCCAGGGCTCCGGCGCGCGATGCCGGCGGGTGGCGTGCAGCGTGCCCTCGAGCGTCAACCGGCCATGCGCTCCGGGGCCGATCCCGGCATAATCCTGGTAGCGCCAATAAGCGAGGTTGTGCCGGCTTTCTGCCCCCGGCCGGGCATAGTTCGATACCTCGTAGGCGGCGAGGCCGTAGCCGGCGGCGATGCTTGTCGTCGCTTCGTAGAGGGCTGCGGCGTCGTCGTCCTCGGGCAGCGTGATCAGCCCCTGGCGATGCAGCGCCTCGTAGCGGGTGCCCGGCTCGATGGTGAGCTGGTAGAGCGAGAGATGGTCCGAGACCAGGTCGAGCGCGGTGCCCAACTCTCCTTTCCAGGCAGCCAGGCTTTGGTCCGGGCGCGCGTAGATCAGGTCGAAGGAAATCCGCCCGAACAGCGCGCGCGCGCACTCGAGGGCCGCGATCGCCTCGCGCGCCGAGTGCCCGCGCCCAAGCCGGTGCAAGGCCGCGTCGTCGAGGGCCTGCACGCCGAGCGAGATGCGATTGACGCCGGCGCCCTGAAAGCCGCGCAAGCGTCCGGCTTCGACGCTGGTCGGATTGGCCTCCAGCGTGACCTCGAGGTCGTCCGCCGGGGTGAACAGCGTGCAGGCCTGTTCGATCAGTGCCGCGACGCTGGCGGGCTCCATCAGGCTCGGCGTGCCACCGCCGAAAAAGATCGAACCGAGCCGCCGCTTGCCGTCGCGGTTCAGCCGCGCCGCCTCGTGGCCCAGTTCGCGACCCAGGCAAGCCACGAAGCGACGCTCCGGCACGACCTCGCGCACATGGCTGTTGAAATCGCAATACGGGCACTTGGCAAGGCAGAACGGCCAATGGACATATAGGGCGAGTGGGCCCATCAGATCGCGACGCGGACGCCCAGCTCCACCACCCTGTCGCTCGGAATCCTGAAGAACTCGGTGGTGGTCACCCGCATTGCGGGCCATGACCAGGAACAGCGACAGGCGCCAGATCGGCATGCGCGGGATGGTGGCGCGGACCAGCACCTCGCGGCTGACGAAGTAGCTCGCCTGCATCGCATCGAAGGCGACGCCGTGGTCGCGCAGTTCCTCGAGCGCCCGGGGCAGGTTGGGGCTCTCCATGAAGCCGTAGCGCAGCAATACGCGATGGATGCCGGGTGCGAGTTCCTCGACCGCGAGCCGGTCGTCATCTGCCTCGGGACGGTCCAGGTTCTGGATGGTGACGAACAGCACCTTCTCGTGCAGTACTTTGTTGTGCTTGAGGTTGTGCAGCAGCGAGGCGGGCACGAAGTCCGGATTGGCGGTGAGGAACACCGCCATGCCGGGAACCCGGATGGTGCGCGACTGCGGCAGCCGGGCCAGGAATGAGGCCAACGGCAGGCTGTCCTGCTTCCAGCGCAGCGCCAGCAGTTCGCGTCCGCGTTTCCAGCTCGTCATCAACGCCGTGAGCACGCAGCCGAGCAACACCGGCACCCAGCCTCCTTGCGGAATTTTCAGTGCGTTGGCGGCGAAGAAGGTGCCATCGATGATCAAAAAGCAGCCGAACGTGCCGATCGCGGCGAAGCGCGACCAGCCATAGCGGCGCCTGAACACCACCATCGCCAGCACATTGGTGCACATGAAGGTGCCGGTCACCGCGATGCCGTAGGCCGAGGCGAGCGCGTCGGAGGAGCGGAAGGCAACTACCAGCAGCAATACGCCGATCATCAGCGCGCGGTTGACCTGGGGGACGTAGATCTGTCCCTCCTCGTTGGGATTGGTGTGCAGCACGCGCATGCGCGGCAGGTAGCCGAGCTGCACGATCTGGCGCGCGACCGAATAAGCGCCGGTGATCATGGCCTGGCTCGCGATCACCGCCGCCGCTGTCGCCAGCGCCACCATCGGCAGCCGCGTCCATTGCGGTCCAAGCAGGAAGAACGGGTTGGCGATCGCCTCGGGATGATTGATGATCAGGGCGCCCTGACCGAGATAGTTGAGCGCCAGCGCTGGCAGCACGAAGCAGAGCCACGTGAGCTGGATCGACGGCCTGCCGAAATGACCCATGTCGGCATACAGCGCCTCCGCGCCGGTTACCGCCAGCACCACGGCGCCAAGGGCGACGAAGGAAATCCAGCCATGATCCCAGATGAAGATCGCCGCGTGACTGGGCAGCAGCGCATGCAGCACGAACGGCTGCCTGATCACCTCGATCGCGCCGAGCACGCCGATGCTGGCGAACCAGAGCGTCATCACCGGTCCGAAGATGCGGCCGACGCTGCCGGTGCCGCGATACTGGAAGCTGAACAGGGCGACGATGACCGCGATCGCGGCGGGCACGACAACCTCGTGCATCGAGGGCAGGCTGACCTCCAGGCCTTCCACCGCCGAGAGCACCGAGATCGCGGGCGTGATCGTGCCGTCGCTGAAAAACAGGCAGCCGCCGATGATGCCGACCAGACCGAGCAGGGCGCGCAGCCGGTTGCCCGGAGACACACGCTGCGCCAGCGCCATCAGCGCCTCGATGCCGCCCTCGCCGTTATTGTCGGCACGCATGATCAGCGTGATGTATTTGACCGTCACCACGAGGATCAGCGACCAGAAGATCAGGCTCTCTATGCCGAGCACTTCCCAGCGGGAAGGCGCCTTGCTGCTGATGATGGCGATGGTGGCTTTCAGGGCATAGAGTGGGCTGGTGCCGATATCGCCGTAGACCACGCCGAGCACGGCGAGCACCGAGACGACACCGACTTTCTTGCGCCGGTCGGGGGACGCAGTCTCTCTCTCCTGGCTGACCGGGTCGACGCTTGTGGACGATGCGAGCGGGGAGTCGCTTGCTCGCACTCCGGCATCACGGCTCATGAAGGGCTCCAGAGAGTGACGCAAGCGCCCCCATACGGCTCAATCGTCGCGGGTGCAAGCGGCACGGGTGCTATCGCCGGGCGCGCGCCGAACAGCGCCGAGCCGACGCGCACCTCCGTCGCACCTGCCGCGATCGCGGTCTCGAAATCCCCCGACATGCCCATTGACAGGCCGCTCAGCCCGCAGGCGCCGGCGATGCGTGCCAGGGCGCGGAAATACGGCAGCGGGTCCTGGCCTTCCGGCGGGATGCACATCAGACCGGTCAGCGCCGCGCCGAACCGGGTGCCGCAGGCTTCGATGAAGGCCTCCGCCTGGGCGCGCGGGACCCCCGCCTTTTGCGGCTCGTCGGCGATATTGACCTGCACCAGCAGCTCGGGCAGCCGGCCCTCCTGCTCCGCCGCGCGGGCGATTGCGTCGGCAAGTCGCGGCCGGTCCAGCGTCTCGATGACATCGAACAGGCGCACCGCGTCGAGCGCCTTGTTGGTCTGCAGCGGACCGATCAGGTGCAAAACCAGGTCCGGCGCCTCGGCCCGCAGTGCTGGAAACTTCGATTGGGCTTCCTGGACGCGGTTCTCGCCGAACCGGCGATGGCCCTGCCGCAACAGCTCGGCGACACGCTGTGCGTCGTGGGTCTTGGAGACGGCGACGAGCGCGATCGTATCCGGCCGGCCGCAGGCGCGCGCGGCCGCCGCGATGCGGGCTCGGATGGCCTCGAGCGGGGAGGGGGTCGACATGGCACCGAGGCTCCGCCGTGACGGCCCTGGGGTCAAGCGCGCGCAATCGCGGCACTCATGCCATTCCCGCAAGGCGCAGTGCGGCCTCGGCCCCGACCAGGATCTCACAGAGCCGCAGCCGATCTCCGCGCTCAAGCCAGGCCGGCCCGTCATTGCCGCAATAAAACGCGGCCGCTTGCGCCAGCAGCGTCTCGTGCGTCTGTGCCTCGCCGAGCGGTCGCGCCGCGAGGTCGAGCCGGCGCAGCGCCTTCAGGCGCGATTCCAGGCGTTCCGCGGCCCCTTGTCGTTCTTCCGCTGCGCCTCCATCCGCGCAGCCAGCGCCGTGCTGTAGCGCGTCAGGCCGACGGCTCCCGCGAACCTGATGGTCCGCGTCCGCGCGAACCCCTCGAACCCGGGCTCGAGCAGGGCCGCCATGATCTCGCGCACCCGGTCGGCCCGGAAATTGAAGCACAGCACGCCGTCACCGTCGCGCATGCCGCCATAGCCGCCCAGCACCGACGGCTCGACGAACTCGTCCGTCTTGCCGCCCGCCAGCGCGGCGCCGGCGCCGTCGAACCGATCTCCGATCCCTTCGACGAGCAGGTCGTAGGCACGCCGCACCCGGTCCCATCTCGTGTCACGATCCATCGCGTAATAGCGCCCGCACACCGTCGCGATCGGCACGTCCGCCGGCAGTGCCGCCGACAGGCGCTCCAGGAACTTCCGTGCCCCGTCGGGCGGCGTATCGCGCCCGTCGGTCCAGGCATGCACCACCGCCTTCACCCCGGCCGCCCTGACCATCCCGGCCAGCGCCGCCGCCTGGTCCTGGTGCGAATGCACGCCGCCGTCCGAGACCAGGCCCATCAGATGGCACGTCCCGCCGGTCTCGCGCAGCCGCGCGCAGAATCCCTCCAGCACGGCCGATCCGGCCAGGCTGCCGTCCTCGATCGCCCCCGTGATCCGCGGCAGCTCCTGCATCACCACCCGGCCCGCGCCGATATTGAGGTGCCCGACCTCCGAATTGCCCATCTGCCCGTCCGGCAGCCCGACATCCCGTCCGGACGTGCGCAGGAAGGCGTGCGGCCCGGCCGCCCACAGCCGGTCGAAATTGGGCGTGCGCGCCTGGCGGACCGCATTGTCCGCCGCGTCCTCGCGCCAGCCGAACCCGTCCAGGATCGCAAGCATCACCGGGCGCATCGTCAGTCCTTCTTCCCGTCTCCCGGGCCGGTCGTGCCGGTGTGCGACGGAGGATCGCTCGCCGGAAACGTCCCGTCCATCGCCTCGTCGATCTTGTCGTCGTCGAGGCCGGCCTCGCCATCGAGGTCCAGCTCCGTCTCCTCGTCCGGCTCCGGCTTCTTCGTCGTGTCGCTCATCGTCGTCTCCCATCACTGTGCCGTCCAACACACGCGCGCAGCCGTGCGGGGGTTTCGGGACGGCGCCCGATTTCCCACATCGCCAACTGCATCCGGAGAAATCGACATGGACGACGGCACCGCACTCAAGGCAGGCACCATCCACCTCACCGACGCCGAATGGCGCGCCAGGCTCAGCCCCGAGCAATATCATGTGCTGCGCGAACACGGCACCGAGCGCGCCGGCGCCAGTCCGCTCAACCGCGAGAAGCGCGACGGCGTCTTCCTGTGCGCCGGCTGCGGCACCGCCCTCTTCGACTCCACCACCAAATACGAGAGCGGCAGCGGCTGGCCCAGCTTCTACGCCCCCAAGGACGGCGCCGTCGCAACGAACGTCGACACCAGCCACGGCATGCGTCGCGTCGAGGTCACGTGCGCCAACTGCGGCGGCCATCTCGGCCACGTCTTCCCCGACGGTCCCAAGCCGACCGGCGACCGGTTCTGCATGAACGGCGCCGCGCTGGCCTTCGAACCGGGCACCTGGGCCTGACCGATCTCGCGGGCGAGATCGCCGCCCTGATCGAGGGCGAGACCGACTTCATCGCCAACGCGGCCAACGTCGCGTCCGTCCTCTACCACCGTCTCGACCGGGTGAACTGGGCCGGCTTCTATCTCGACCGCGGCGGCACGCTGGTGCTCGGCCCGTTCCACGGCCAGCCCGCCTGCGTGCGCATTCCCGCCGGACGCGGCGTCTGCGGCGCAGCCGCCGAGCAGCGCCGCACCATCGTCGTCCCCGACGTGCTTCGGTTCCCAGGCCACATCGCCTGCGACTCCGCCTCGCGCTCCGAGATCGTGGTCCCGCTGATCAGGGCCGACACCCTCATCGGCGTCCTCGACGTCGACAGCCCCGATCCCGATCGCTTCCACGCGGCCGAGCAGGCGCTGCTCGAGCGCGTGGCCGATCTCTTGATGGCCGCGTGAGCCGGGTCACGATCCTCGACCACCCGCTCGTCACCCACAAGCTCGGCCTGCTGCGCGACCGTCGCACCTCGACCGTCCATTTCCGCCAGATCACCCGCGAGATCAGCCTGCTGCTCGGCTACGAGGCGACCCGCTCGCTCGAGCTCGAGACCGCCCGCATCGAAACCCCGCTCGAGACCACCGAGGTATCGTTCCTGTCCGGCAAGAAGCTCTGCTTCGTCTCGATCCTGCGCGCCGGCGACGGCATCCTCGCCGGCATGCTCGACCTCCTGCCCACCGCGCGGGTCGGCCACATCGGCCTCGCCCGCGACCACAACACGCTCCGCCCGGTCGAATACTACCGCAAGCTCCCCGACGACCTCGACAAGCGCGTCGTCATCATCGTCGACCCGATGCTCGCGACCGGCCGTTCCGCGGTCGCCGCAATCGACGTGGTCCGTGCCGCGGGGGCCCGAGAAGTGCGCCTCGCCTGCATCCTTGCCTCACCCGAGGGCCTCGCCGTCCTCGCCGCCGCCCATCCCGACGTCGCCGTCACCACCGCGTCCATCGACCGCGAACTCGACGCCAACGGCTACATCCGCCCCGGCCTCGGCGACGCCGGCGACCGCCTGTTCGGCACCCGCTGAGACGCCCACGCCCAGACCCAAATCAGGAGACCGTCCATGCCAGACCACGTCTATCGCGTCACCGAGGTCGTCGGCTCGTCCAAGATAAGTATCGACGAAGCCATCAAGTCCGCCATCGCCAAGGCCTCGAACACCATCCGCCACCTGCGCTGGTTCGAGGTCATCGAGACGCGCGGCCAGATCGAGAACGGCAGCGTCGCCTACTTCCAGGTCACCCTGAAGATCGGCTTCGCCCTCGAGGACGAGAACGTCAGCCTCCAGCCGTGAGAGCCAACAAACAGGACCTCAGAAATCGGGGCTCCGCCCCAAGCCCCGCCAGGGGCCGGGCCCCTGGACCGCCGACAACGAGCCGACAAGCGGTTCAAGCAAAAAGCCGTGCGATCTCCCCCATCGGTAGAAACAGCCGCCGTTCCGAAATCGTCAGCGGAAGGAAGTCGTACGCCTTGTAGAATGACGCGGCACGTTCGTCTTTCGCGTCGACAATGATGGCGTAGGTGGCAATCTCACTTCGAAGCGATCGGGCGAAGGCGTCCATGAGCATCTGCTCGCCGAGTCGCTCACCGCGATGCCGGTGATCGACCGCCAGCCGGCCGAGCAGGGTCGCCGGGAGTGACGGGTATCGAGGTAAACGCTTGCTCAGCGCGGCAGGAAGCTCAACCAATGCGACCGACGTCGCCGCGAGCGTATAAAACCCACGCGGCGTGAGGCCTTCATCGACGACCACGAAGCAGGAGGCGACCCGCCGGCGCACGTCCTGACCAGCTTGGACGCGAAAATATCGGTCAAGAGGCTCGACGCCAGACGTGAAGCCGGCACGATCATGCCGTTCATCAAGCGCCTCTATCCTCAAAGGTCAGGAACGGATTGGCCCGGCGACGCCAGTCGCAGCCATGACGCGCTGCGCCGCCGCCTGAAGGCGGCCGCCCGGCTCTCTTGGGTTCAGGATCGCCTCGGCGAACGCACGGCTTTCTTCCGAGGTGAGTTTGACTGCTTGCATGTCTTCCAGCGCGCGAATGGCGGCGTCATGGACGCTGGCAATGACAAAATCCGTCAACGTCCGCCCCTGAAGCTCGGCCGCGCGTTGGAAAAGTTCCTTTTGGTCCGCGGAGATCCGAGCCTCTAGCCGCTCCCCCCTCAGCGGGGCACGCCTTTTCACCGCCGAATGTTTCCCGGCCATTGCCACCGTCCTTACCGCCTGTAGCATGTACGGCTTATAGCCGGACGCAACAAGGTGTTCCGTGCCGAGACGACTTGCCCGTTCCGTCCGGTTGCCCATTCCATCTCAGCCGGCGCGGGGACGAGTGGACATAAGTGACCCAAGAGCCGGAGCTGACATCGCGCCGCCTTATGCTGCCGGTGGCTCTCGAAAGTCGTCCCTCGCTCCGTCGAGGGGATGCCCGATCCGTTCGTCTCGAACCGTCCATCCGGGACCGGAAACTGCTTGTGGTGGATCGTCAGCCGGTCGAGCCAGACGCCCACGTTGTCGGGGATGATGGTAGCACCCGTCGCCCAGCGGCGAATCGTTGTCGGGTGGAGGTTCAGCGCCTCGGCTGATCCTCGCTGCGACCAGCGAAGAGCCAGGAGCCGGTCTCGCAACTCGTCTTGGGTCATGGATGAACCCCGATGTGCCAGAACGAATTGACTGCCGCCACGAGGCCACCCAGGGCGGCAAGACCGGAGAACACCACCGCCAGCGGCGATAGCCAGCGATCTCGGCCAGGCTTCGCGGCCTCGGCCGCCAGCTTGTTCTGCTCGGCCGCGAACTTGCGTGTCTCGGCCTGGGCACGGTCGATCTCTGCACGCTGCTGCTGAAGGTCGAGGTTGAGGTCGGAACCGACCGCGCTCATCGCAGGCCTGCCCTCTCGCTTGACTGCACCTGATGCGCCCGACCTGTGTCCAGTACGGACAAACAACCGGCTCGGTGCAACCGGAGAGCATGCCCCGTCCGATCTCTTCTCGCTCCAGAACGGCTCCCGTCGCAATACGCGTTCAAACTTCCTGACGGCTCCTGCAGGTGACTACGCCGCGTCGGCGATGGTCATCGGATCCAAGCGCCCAAACGAAATTCTTTGGCCGGAAGCTGCCAGTCCGCTATGGAGCGATTAGAGCGGACAAGCCGACATTCGCGGCCGAGACGCCGACTGTAGGTTTCGAGTGAAGGCCGGATTTAAGGCGATCCACCTGATGATCCCGGAATGAGACCCTTCGAGAAGCCGCTGCGGTTTAGGGCGGATGTTCGCGCCGTACGCGTTAGGTATCCGGGGCACGCTTGCCATTATATTATAGCGACGCAGCAGCACATCTACTGTCCCACAACCCGCAGCCTTGGGCGGCGATGGCGATAGTAGTTGTACAGCTCCCTTCCGTAGATCACTTTGAGCACTCGTCGCACGTGCTTTGGGGCGGTTGGGTCGATGTGATCATGCCTTTCGACGTATCTCACCGCCTTGATGACCGAGTTGTAGCCGATCACACATCCAACGGCGCGGTCATGGTTGTATGCCATCCTGTCCATTCCCTCCTCATCGCTGACCGGTGCGCCCTGCTTCCCCGGAGCACCACTCTAGCACTCTATAGGAGAACGATAAAAATTGCAATCAAATTAGTGATTTTGTAGAGGGCGTGGGGACGGCCATGGTGTTCGGTCACTTGATGCGCCAATCCAACTCGACGTCTTGAGGATCGCACCCCATGCGATCCGCTATCCGTTTCTTAGCGTCCGCGAGGATCTCGCTGATGTCCGCCATTGGCGTCGTTTTTTGTCCGTCAGCAGCAGCAAGCCCTTTTAGATCACCCAAGCCTACCATCAAAACTCTGGCAAGGTCCTGCAGTTTCCGGTCTCTTGGCGTGATCCGGCCGCTTTCCCAATGAGAGATAGCAGCAGGTGTTAGCCCGAGTTCATCCGCGACGGCCTGGAGCGTTAGCCCACGGTCCTGCCGAAGCTCCCTGATACGTTGCCCGAGAGACTTGACCATAGCTATAATGTAAATGCAATTACATAAACATTCAAGCCTAGCCACGCGATGGTTGGTAGGTGCGGATGCTGGCGGGTTAGGCGCGCAGCCGGGACGATCGTCCTCTCCTGGCTAGATGAAGTCTAGGCTTGAAGGTCCTCTACAAATTCACGGATTGCCTCGGGGCGCGCACAGGTCCAAACCCCCATCCCAACCGCGGCTAGAGTTCGAAGCGCGTCCGCTCTCGCAGAGCTGACCGAAGGGCTTTGTCGGCTTAGATTGGCGCCTAGCACTCCGGCTCCTCACATTGGTGAGGAGCCGGGTAGGTCAGATCTCGGTGTTCTCCGCCAAAACGAGAGCATCTTCGACGTCGACGCCAAGGTAGCGCACCGTGTTCTCGATCTTGGTGTGTCCGAGCAGTATCTGCACTGCACGGAGATTGCCAGTAGCCTTGTAGATGATCGACGCCTTCGTCCGGCGAAGCGAATGGGTGCCATACTCTTCACGTCGCAAGCCGACACCGGTAACCCACTCATCGACAAGACGGGCATATTGCCGCGTGCTGAGGTGATCAGTGCGATCGACACGGCTAGGAAAGACGTATTCGCCCATGGTGCCGCCCCGCCGTTCCAGCCAGGCGAGCAGGCTAGCTCGCGCGTCCGTAAGCAACTCGAACTGGACAGGTCGACCGGTCTTCTGCTGCACAACGATAGCACGGGTGCGGATTTGCCCGCCCATACCAAGTCCCCGATCTTGATCCTGACCACGCCGCAGTCCCGCAGCTTGCTATCGACCGCCAGGTCAAACAACGCGCGGTCACGCAGTCGACTATGCTGGTCAAGGAAGAAGCGGATGGCCCAAACCTGCCTCGGCTTCAACGCCCTTTTCGCGCCGATTTTCCGTCCAGCATTCCATGCACGTCGACGGGACGCTACGGGATCAAACTCCGACATACCCATGATCGAACTCCCACGGCCAGGATGGCCAGGGGAGAAAAGGGGCCGAGTCGGTTGGCAGTAATCGTAGCGTGGCGGCTCTCGACTCAACTCCAGCAAAGGAAGGCCGTGCAACCGACGCTACAACCGGTCACTTGCTGGAACCGGCTTGGCCTGTGCTCTCACTCATTGCGGAGCTCCGCTTTTGGTTCGAGGATCGGCAAGCTTCTGGGGGCCAAGCGCAGCGTGACAGCCATCGATATCCAACCCGAGGACAGCGCGGTGTTCGAGCGCACCCCGTCGACCGGTCGCATTACGCATAGATTACGGCGATTGATGACTCAGCAGGGCAATGCGTGCAGCGTCTGTGGCTGTATGATCCCACATGGGCGGCCTGCCTTTGCCGGGTATGAAGACGATGATAGACCAATATATGTAGGCGCTTGCTGCGACTCACACCTTAGTGAGCTAGCGACTCCAGTTTACATTGGTAGTAATCTTGATGTCAGGGTCGAGAACGGTCAGAAGCTCTGGCGTTACATGGACTTTGCCAAGTTCACTGCCCTGCTAGCCCAGCGTGGCCTTTACTTTCCGAGAGCAGATACTTTCGAAGACGCCTTCGAAGGCGCCGCGGGCTTGATAAGCCGTCGAGGTGACTGGGATCGCTTTTACCTCAACTTCTTCAGGGAAGCAGTCCGAACCGTTCCGGGTAGCGACGCGGGGATATTGATGAGCGATGAGTTGATCGAAAAGGATGCACGTCGGCTTCTTGGTGATCTAAGCCGAGCTGCGCTCGAAGCGCGGACTCGGCTAGTGAGTTGCTGGCACGCGAACGATGGTGAATCGGAGGCTTTGTGGCGACTGTATTCGCCGCCGAATACTATCGGAGTTGCAGTGCAGACTACCGTTGACGCCCTCTGGAATGTTCTCGCCGATCATCCGTCTGGTGTTGTTGGGCGAATCCACTACTTGAACTACTCCCAAACTTTTGCAAGCCTGAATGACCGCATATTCTTCAAGCGCAAGTCTCTTGGCCACGAGAGTGAAGTGCGCGCGGTCCTGCCGAATAACCGAGAAACCCCAATTCGAGGTCAGCTCGTCGCCTGCGACTTGAAAAATCTCATTTTTCGCGTTGTCGTTTCACCGTTTTCGCCAAACTGGTTCTCAGACGTGCTTAGAGAGACTATCGCTCGTTATGGGTACGATTTGCCTGTTCAAACATCGGAACTTCTCGAGCAACCATTCTTTTAAGCTGCCTTCTCCTGATCGCCCAACTTGGTCGTTTGCTCAACGCAAGACTGCAACACAGTGCCGAGCTTTCCTCGCACGGCCCAGCGGTCACGAAACGTGCCTGAGACAGCACCTGAAGCGCCGAGGCCAGAATACGCTAATGTCGGATGATTTCAGGAACCGGACGGACCGCAACCCACCCCTTCTCGCCGTTAACATCCAGCCAGCACGGGTTGGGCAGCCCCACCAAACGAACGGCAGCTTGCAGGCGCGTCTGACATCTCCCTACACGACGCAAGTTGGCGCGAAGCGGTCATCCACAGGAAGCAACCACCTCCGGACGCCATTCTGCATCCCAGCATTGTGAGCGACGGCCACGAACAGAGCGCACACGCGAACCACGACGCGTCCGGTCATTCTCCCGCCATCGTCTCGACCATATCGTAACGATCAGCCGTGACCGCGCTCAACCTCTCATCGACGGACAGAACCACCGGATTCTCCGGGGGTGCCCTATAAAGGCCGACAATCTCGACCGCCTTGGCCGCAAACTCCGACAGTCCCATTTCGTCCTTTCAACCCGGTCTCGGTTGGCGTGGCTCGCTGGCTGGGACACAGCACCACTTTCCACAACCCGTCACATGAGATGAGTAGCGTTATGCGGCCTGTGCCTCAGCGACCACTTCAGCCACTGCGTCCGGGTTACGCGCAATGACCATCAGGAGCACACGCGCGGCCGGATCGGGCCGACGCAGCCCCTGCTCCCAATCGCGCACGGCGGCGACTGCCAACCCGAACCGCTGTGCGAAAGCCGGGCGGGTCAGGCCCAATCGCTCGCGGATGGCACGCACGTCTATGTCACCGGGCGGAAGGTGGATGCGCGCGGCGTCCTTCTTGCCGCGCACGATGGCGGCGGCCTCCTGCATCGAAGCAATCAACTCGCGCCCGAAAGCGGTGTCCTTGGCCTGGGTCATGATCCTGCTCCCTGCTTCATCTCCGCCGCTAACGCGGCCACCATTTTGCGCTGTGCCGGGCTGAGATTGCCTTGCTCATTCTTTCGGTAGATCAGGAGGGCAAGCACAGGCTGGCTCTCGGTCAGCACGTAGTAGATCACGCGAAACCCGCCGCTTTTGCCCCGCCCCTTCGGCGCAAAACGGAGCTTTTGAACGCCGCCGAGACCGGGCATCACGTCACCAGCCATCGGATCGCGAGCGAGCGTATCAATCAGGTCAGCCCGATTCTCCGCCGACAACAACGCATCGGCACGACGGCTGAAAATCGACGTTTCCAAAACCGCGTGCAGCATGATACGATTTACAGCACTGCTGTAGTACAATCAATAGCAATGCTGTAGCTGATGCTACCTACCCAGCCCCAGCCCCAGCCCCAGCCCCAGCCCCAGCCCCAGCCACGCCCCTCCCTCCGCCGCTCCCGGTCCTGCTCCGGCTCCGGCGGCAGCCCCGGCGCTTCCGCTCCTCGGCCCGCACGCGCATGCGGTCAGCCTCCTGCGCCTCCCGCTCCATCCGCTTATCCCATGCCGCGCTGAGCGCCATCCCGTCGCGCCTCTGCACGAAGTTGCGCGGTAGCCCTGCCGAAGGTCGGCGCGCGAACCCGCGCCGACCTTTTTCTTGCGCGGATCCAGTGAACCATTTTCAGCCGTGCAGTTTCGGAGCGTCTGCAGCTTTGGCCGCATTCAACCCTCTCATCCGGTGGCGCAAACCACCGGTTTGAGCGAGAACCCGCCGATGCCGCCCGTCACACATCTCCCACGCGACGCCCACCGGTCCCGCACCACGCCCCCGATCGTCTCGTCATGGACCTGAGCCCGCTCACTCCCGCCGCCACGCCAGCCGCACTCGCCGCGCGCGGCCAACGCCTCAGCCGCGAATACCGCCCCCTCCTGCGCCTCGCCATACCGGTCATGCTCGGGCAACTCGCCCAGATCGGCATGACGATCGTCGACAACATCCTCGCCGGCCACCTCGGACCGCGCGTGCTCGGGTCCGTCGCCGTCGGCGGCAGCCTCTACATCATGGCGCTCATCGCCGTCGTCGGGATCATGATGTCGATCGCGCCCACCGTCGCTGCACTCGACGGCGCCGGCCGCCGCGCCGACGCCGGCCCCCTGTTCCGGCAGGCCGTCCTGCTCGGCCTCGCGACCGGGGCCGTCGGCGGCCTCTGTCTCGCCCTGCTCGGCCCCCCGATCCTGGACGCGGTCGGCATCGCCCCCGGCCTGCGACCCGGTGCGACCAGCTTCCTGCACGCGATCGCCGCCGGCGGCCCGGCGCTCGGCCTGTTCGCCGCCGGGCGCGGCCTGTCGGAAGGCCTGTCGCGCACCACCCCCACCCTGGTCGTCCAGTTCCTCGGCCTCGCCGTTCTCGCCCCGCTCGGCTGGGCGCTCATGTACGGCAGGCTCGGCGCCCCGTCGCTCGGGCCCCTCGGCAGCGGCCTCGCCACCGCGATCGCGACCTGGGTCCAGGCCCTGGCCTACATCCTCTATGTCCGCTTTTCCCCCACATACGCCGGCCTCGACTGGACCAGCGGGCGCTGGCGCCCGCAGCCGCACCTCTTCAAGCCGTTGCTTCGCATCGGCATGCCGATCGCGGTCTCCCTGATGCTCGAGGTCGGCATGTTCAGCGCCGCCGGCCTCGTCATCGCCGGCCTCGGCGAGCGCGCGATGGCGGCCAACCAGGTCGCACTCAACATCGCCAGCGTGATCTTCATGATCCCGCTCGGCATCGGCTTGGCCACGACCATCCGGGTCGGCCGCGCCGTCGGCGCCAACGACATCGGCGCCGCCCGCCGCGCCGGCGCCGCCGCCTTCACCCTCGTGCTCGCGACCCAATGTGCGTCGGCGATCCTGCTCCTGGCCATCCCGCGCACACTGGTCTCCCTCTACACGCCCGATGCGAGCGTGATCGCGCTGGCGTCCGGCCTGCTCGCCTACGCCGCGATGTTCCAGTTCTCCGACGGCATCCAGGTGCTCGCCGGCGGCGCGCTGCGCGGCCTGAAGGACACGCGCGTGCCGATGTTCCTGACCGCCTTCAGCTACTGGGGCGTGGGCGTTCCGGTCGGCGCCCTGCTCGCGCTGCGCTTCCGGATGGGAGCCGCCGGCATGTGGATCGGCATGCTCGCCGGCCTCACCCCCGCCGCACTCCTGCTCACGCTCCGGTTCGTCCTGCTGACCGGAGAGAAGCGACTCTCCTGGCCGTCAAGGATCACGGCAGGCGACGGGCCGACCGCAACGAGCTGACAACAGAGCTGGCACAGACTCGGGCCGGCCGGCGTCGCATCCGGTGGCCCGATAAGGACAGCCAACAGGTTGAGCGCACGGCCACTGATAGTAAACTTTATTGACGGTCCATGAACTAGACTGATATTGTCGGTGCATGACGACCCACAGATCCGTTCCCGCCATGCTGCGCTGCCTGCGGGGGCTGTACCGCGACCGAGTGCGCGGCGCACTGGATGCGGCCGGGTTCGAGGATGTGCCTGAGCATGGACCGGCGGCACTTGGCATGGTCGCGCGCGCGCCGATGACAGGGCGCGACTTGGCGGCAGCGCTGGGACTTTCCAAACAATCCGCGAGCCAGTTGATCGATGGCTTGGTCATGCGCGCCTATGCCGAACGCCGCGAGGACCCGGATGACCGGCGGTGCCTGCGGCTGCTGCCGACACCGCGCGGCCTGGATGTTGCCCGGCTGGCGCGCGACGCCGTCACGGCGGCCGACGCGTCGCTCCGTGTCCGCGTGGGCGCGGAAGCATTCGATGCGTTCGCGTCAACTCTGGCCATTCTTTCGGCACCGGAGGCCGGCGATGACCGCGCCGTTCTACGACCGGCTGAACGTGGCGCGGCTGGTGCATGACCATTGGGCACGGGTGGACGTGCTGGACGGGGAGATGGAAGTCGCGCCGGACGTGCGCTGCGTGCCCATGCCGGCCACACGCCGGGGCACTAGGCCGTCTATGTGGCGCTCGGGTCTGGCACCGCGATCATCGCGGGCGACGCGGCGATGACGGTGCGCCACAATGTGTGGGACGGCATCGCGCCCGGCTTCCTGGACAACATGGCCGACACCATGGCCGGGCTGCGGCGGCTCGCACGCGACGGCAAGCACATCCTGCCTACCCATGACGACGAAGTGTTTACGCTCTACCCAGAAGGCGTCAGGTAAAGCGGCGCTGCCAGCCGGACTGTCCAACAGACGAGCAGTCGTCACGGCACCAAACACATGGCGCAAGCCGCGGCGCAGGTCTTTGAGCGCCCGATTACTCGCTTCCGGTTGATGTCCGACGCCCTTCCGCGACCATATCGACGAAGGCGCGCAAGGGCGCAGGCATGAACCTGTCCGGGAAATATAGGCGCGGGCCCTCGAACCGGGTCCACCAGTCCGGCAGCAGCGGCCGTAATGCGCCCGTGTCCAAGAACGGCCGGAGCCAGTTCTCGAAGGTCGAGATGATGCCGTGGCCCCTGCAGGCCAGCTCGATCGCCGCAGCCGCTGCGTCGACCCCGATGACCAGGCGGCCCGGCGGATCGACCGTGACCGCCTCGCCGCCGCGCTCGAAGGTCCATGCAACGAGCGCCCCGCTCGAGAACCGCAGGCGGATGCAGTCGTGCCCCGGCAGGTCGCGCGGGTGGAGGGGTGGGTCGCGCGCGGCGAGATAGGATGGAGCGGCTGCGAGCGCCAGGCTCTGGAACGCCGGCCCGATCGGCACGGCGATCATGTCCTGTGCCAAGTGCTCGCCATAGCGAATGCCGGCGTCGCATCCCGCTGCCGCAATGTCTACGAGCCGGTCTTCCACGACCAGCTCCACCCGAACCCCAGTGTGGGCCACGAGAAACCGGTCGAGCAGCGGGGGCAGAATGTCGAGCATCACGGCGCCGGTCACGTTCAGCCGCAGCAGGCCCCTTATGTCCCGTTGCGAACTGGCCGCGTCGTGCAACGCTGCGCGCGTTTCGGCAAGGACCGGCAGGAGGCGGTCCGCGAGCACGCGCCCGGCCGCCGTCGGGACGACACTGCGCGTGGTCCGGACCAGGAGCGGCACGCCGAGCTGCGATTCCAGTTGAGCGATCTTCTCGCTGACCGTGGACGGCGAAAAGCCGAGCCGCTTCGCCGCCGCCCGGAATCCGCCCGTGTCGCACACGGCAAGGAAGACGGACAGGTCGTCGAGAGGCGTCAGGTCGTCACTGTTCGCCAAAGCGATCGGTCCGTGCGGTTCTAGCTGGATTACCAGAGGAGGGCGAACAGGGCTACGAGGTCACCCCGGCGAGCGCGGTTTCCAATCGCAATGGGAGGCTTGAATGACACGCAAGAGCGTTCTGATCACCGGTGCCAACAAGAGCATTGGCTTCGAGACGGTCCGCCGGTTCGGTGAGTTGGGCTTCCGGGTCTGGCTCGGTGCGCGCGACGATGCCCGCGGCCGTGCGGCTGCGGAGCGGCTGAGTGAGGCGGGGTATGACGTGCGGCCCCTGTCGATCGACGTCACCAGCGACGACAGTGTGCGGGAAGCGGCCGCCCTGGTCGGGAAGGAGGACGGCAAGCTCGACGTCCTCATTAACAACGCCGGGATTCCCGGCGGTGCGCGGACGGTCCCCAGCCAGCAGGCCGTGGACGACGTCCGTTCGGTTTTTGACACCAACGTGTTCGGCCCGATCCGGGTGACCCAGGCCTTCTTGCCGCTGCTCCAAGCGGCCGGGCAGGCCAGCATCGTCATGGTCAGCAGCGGCCTTGGTTCGCTCGGCTGGCTGTCCGACCCGGCGAACCAGTTCTACGGCGTCAACATACTCGGCTACAACAGCTCGAAATCCGCGCTCAACGCCGTGACCGTGTCCTTTGCCAAGGAGCTTGCTCCCCTCGGCATCAGGGTGAACGCGGCTGATCCCGGCTATACGGCGACGGACTTCAATGGCCACTCCGGTTACCGGACGGTCGAGCAGGCAGCGGCCGGGATCGTTTGGCTGGCGCGGCTAGAGGAGGCCGGGGCGACGGGCCGCTTCTATTTCGAGCAGGAACTGGTGCCTTGGTGATCGTCGCGTTCGAGGACCCTTGGGCGCGCGGCGCCCAGCGGGGTTTGGGGCGGCGCCCCAAGTGTCAGGCCGACGCGTCGGCGCGGATGGAGCGGGCGACTTCCTCTATCGTGGTGTCGCCGATCAGGGCGGCGTCGAGGCCGGCGTCGAACATGGTGCGCATGCCGTTGCCGACCGCGGCGCGCTCGATCTCGGTGTGGTCGGCGCGAGCGAAGATCAGGCGCTCCAGCTCCTCGTCGGGGACAAGGTATTCGGCGATCGCCTGGCGGCCGGCGAAGCCGGTCTGGCGGCAGTGCGGGCAGCCGACGGGATGCCAGAGCTCGACGTTCGTGGGCAGACCGAGACGCGCGGCGCGGGGGGTGAGATTGAAGCGCTCGACCAGGTCGGGTGGCGCCGGTTCGGAGCGGCGGCACTGCTTGCAGAGGCGTCGGACGAGGCGCTGGGCGAGGACGCCCCTGAGGACCGCGGTGAGCAGGTAGTCCTCGAGACCCATGTCGCGCAGGCGGGTGATGGTGGCGGACGCCGAGTTGGTGTGGACGGTGGAGAGCACGAGATGGCCGGTGAGTGCGGCCTGCACGGCGATCTGCGCGGTCTCGAGGTCGCGGATCTCGCCCACCATGATCACGTCGGGGTCCTGGCGGAGGATGGAGCGCAGGAGGGAGGCGAAGTTCAGGCCGATCTGCGGCTTGACCTGGACCTGGTTGATCCCCCGGAGCTGGAACTCGATCGGGTCCTCGATGGTGACGATCTTGCGCTCGACGGAATTGAGGCCGAGCAAGCCGGTGTAGAGGGTGGTGGTCTTGCCGGAGCCGGTGGGGCCGGTGACGAGGACGATGCCGTTGGGCAGCGCCAAGGCCTTGTTGAACTGGGCGACGAGGGGCTTGGACATGCCGAGGCGGTCGTAGTCGAAGGCGACGGCGGAGCGGTCGAGGATGCGCAGCACGACGGTCTCGCCCCAGAGCGAGGGGATGGTGCTGACGCGGAAATCGACCTCCTGGCCGCGGACGGCGAGCTTGATGCGGCCGTCCTGCGGCAGGCGGCGCTCGGCGATGTCGAGCTTGGACATGATCTTGATGCGCGAGGTGATGGCGGCGGCGAGGCGGCCGGGCGGGGTTTCGACCTCGTGCAGCAGGCCGTCATAGCGGTAGCGGACGCGCAGCCCGTCCTCGAACGGCTCGATGTGGATGTCGGACGCATGGGTCTCGACGGCGCGGCCGATGATGCCGTTGACCATGCGGATGACGGGCGCCTCGGAGGCGAGGTCCTTGAGGCGCTCGGTGTCCTCCTCGAGCGGGGCGTCGGCGCTCTCGATGCCGTCGGTGTCGATGTTGCCGGTGGCCGCGTGGCCGGACGGGTAGAGGCGCTCGAAGGCGGCCTCGAGCTCGATCGGGGTGGCGACGGCGATCTCGACGGAGGACGCGGTGGCGGCGGCGACGGCGCCGCGGGTAAAGGCGTCGAGCGGGTCGACCATGGCGAGCGTGGTGCGGCCGGCCTCCTGGTCGTGGCGGAGCGGCAGGGCGCGCGCGCTGCGCAGGAAGCGCGGGGCGAGGCGCTCGGCGAGGACGGGCTCCTCTGGATAATCGGACGGGGCGACGATGGTCAGGCCGAGCAGGGTCGCGTAGGCGCTGGCCATGTCGCGCTCGGAGACCAGGCCCAACTGGACGAGCACGGCGTCGAGGCGCTGGCCGCTTTCGGCCGCCATCCGGCGGCCGCGATCGAGGGTGCGGGGATCGCAATGGCCGCCCTCGGCCAGGATCTGGGCGAGGCGCTCGACGGCGTCGTCGGGCCGGATGCTGGCGAGCGGTTCGTCATAAGGCGCCATCGAGGTCTCCGCCGCTCGCGCGGCCTTGCATAATCGAGAGAGCAGACGGCAGGTCGCGCGGCTGGCCTCGGAGGACAAGACCGTTGGGCTCGGTCATCATCGTGCTCATAGCACCTTTCGTCGGGAGCTTCCTCGGGGTCCTGGTTAGAAGAATGTCACGTGACGAGAGCGTGGCGTGGCCGGGATCGCGTTGCGAGGCGTGCCACCGGCGGCTGCGGCCGCTCGAGCTGGTGCCGATCGCGAGCTACGTGGCGTTGCGCGGACGGTGCCGCGGCTGCGGAGCGGCGATCGACCGGATGCACCTGGAGATCGAGCTGGCGGCGACGCTGGTGCCGGCGGCGCTGCTGGCGGCGCTGCCGTGGGCGCCGGCGCTGGTGGGGGCTGGGTCGGTGCTGGGCTGGGGGCTGCTGGCGCTGGCCTGGATCGACCTGCTGACATGGCGGCTGCCGGATGGGCTGACGCTGCCGCTGGTGCTGATCGGGCTCGCCTGGACGTGGCGGATGGCGCCCGACCTGCTGCTCGACCATGCGGTCGCGTGCGTCGCGGCCGGCGTGGGTCTGGGGATCCTGGGGGCGCTGTACCGGCGCTGGCGCGGGCGCGAGGGGCTCGGGCTGGGCGACGTCAAGCTGCTGGCGGCGGGGGGCGCCTGGGACGGGCTCGCGGCGCTGCCGTGGGTGCTGCTCGGCGCGGCGCTGGCGGGGATCGCGTTCGCGCTGGCGCGGCATGGGCGGCGGGTGGCGAGCGGGACGGCGATCCCGTTCGGGCCGCCGCTGTGCCTCGCGATCTGGGTGGGGTGGATCGTGTCGGTCTGGGCGTGAGGTGGACTGGACTTGGCGGTCCGCGGCACCGATGTCGTCGGCTGCTGATGGAGGCGAGACACGCATGGCTTCACTGTTCGATCCGATCCGGCTGGGCGCCATCGAGGCGCCGAACAGGATCCTGATGGCGCCGCTGACGCGGGGG
Source organism: Acetobacteraceae bacterium (assembly GCA_965276655.1). GTDB lineage: Bacteria > Pseudomonadota > Alphaproteobacteria > Acetobacterales > Acetobacteraceae > CAXTPV01. Next base: position 3,269,510 of record CBDIBD010000003.1, on the reverse strand, counting down.
CGGGCGACGCGGCGGCATGTGCCGACCGCGTTGATGGCAACCTACTATGCGCAGCGTGCGTCGGCGGGCCTGATCATCACCGAGGCGACCGGGATCAGCCAGGAGGGCCTGGGCTGGCCGTACGCGCCGGGGATCTGGTCGGACGAGCAGGTCGAGGCGTGGCGGCCGGTGGTGCGCGCGGTGCACGCGGCGGGCGGGCGGATCGTGTGCCAGCTCTGGCACATGGGGCGGCTGGTGCATCCGGATCTGATCGGGGGGGCCAAGCCGGTGTCGTCGTCGGCGACGACCGGGCCCGACAGCGCGCACACCTACGACGGCAGGAAGCCTTATGTCGAGGCGCGCGCGCTGCCGCTCGACGAGATCCCTCGCCTGCTGGCGGATTATCGGAACGCGGCGGAGAACGCGGTGGCGGCGGGCTTCGATGGGGTCGAGATCCACGCCGCGAACGGCTACCTGCTCGACCAGTTCCTGCGGTCGAACGCGAACTTCCGCGACGACCGTTATGGCGGCCCGGTCGAGAACCGGGTCCGGCTGCTGCTCGAGGTGGCGGAGACGGTGGCCGGCGTGGTGGGCGCGGACCGGACGGGGTTGCGGCTGTCGCCGAACGGACCGACCCAGGGTGTCGACGACGACGATCCGGAAACGCTGTTCGGGCTCGCGGCGAGCGGCCTGTCGGGGCTGCGTCTGGCCTTTCTGGAGCTGCGCGAACCGGGGCCGGAAGGCACGTTCGGCAAGGCGACGCGGCCTCCCGTCGCGCCGACGATCAAGGCGGCGTTCGGCGGCCCGGTGGTGTTGAACTCCGATTACGACGGGGCGAGCGGCCAGCGGGCGCTCGACGAGGGCCACGCGGACGCGATCGCGTTTGGGCGGACGTTCCTCGCCAACCCGGATCTGCCGGCGAGGATCAGGGCCGGCGCGCCGTTGAACAAGGACAACATCAAGACCTGGTACAGCCAGGGCGAAGAAGGCTACACCGACTATCCGGAGCTGAGCACGGCGGCAGCCGCCGAGTAGAGCCGGGGGTCCGGGGGCCGGCCGCGGCCCCCGGGTCTTGGTTGCCGATGACGCGACACGTCCCGGAGGCCGCAGGCCAGGCGGCGCTCGATGCGATCCGTGACGCGAGTGCCCTGGGCAGTCCCGATCGTGCGGTCGGGTTCTGGATCTGGCGGGTGTCGCTGGCCTATCAGCGGCGCGCGGAGGCGGTGCCGAAGGCGCACGACCCGACGCACCTGCAATTCCTGATGCTGGTTCTGAGCAGCTGGCTGAGCGTGACGGCGCCGCCGGTGCGGCAGCGGGACCTGGTCGCCCTGAGCGGGGTTCAGGACGCGCAGGTGTCGTTGATGATCAAGGCGCTGAAAGCGAAGGGGCTGGTGGCGCAGCACGCGAGCGGGGACATTCGGGTGCGGCTGATCGTGGCGACGGTGGAGGGGGCGCGGGTTCTGGCGCGGGCGGCGCCGATGATGACTGCGCTGCAGCGGGAGCTTTGGCCGGATGGCGAGGAAAACTCGGGACTGCTTCGCACGCTGCATGCGGCGATGGACCGTTGGGAGACGAAGACGGGGATTTGACAGGCCGTGGCTCATTTGCGATCCGAACATGCGAGCGACGTCGGGCAGAAGCGCGTCAGGATCGCGCGTGCTGCGCGTGATGTTCGCAGCAGCTTTGCGGCGCCGGCTGGCGGCGGCTCGCGATGAAGAGGACGAGCGCGAGGGCGCCGAAGAGCAGGTTGAGCCAGAACGTGTCGTCGAGGGAGAACTGGATCATTGCCGCGCGCAGGTCGGCTCGCTGCGGCGGGATCCAGCCGAGCGCGTTGAAGGCGACATCCATGATCAGCGCGGCCGCGACCATCGTCGCGTAGAACACGGCCGCGATGTAGGCGGCCATCTTCCATCCGTAGTAGCGGCGATAGACGTCGAGCAGCGGCAGGACGATCAGGTCGGCGAACAGGAAGGCGAGCACGCCGCCGAAGCTGACGCCCGAGCCCCAGAGCACGGCCGCCATCGGCACGTTGCCGATCGAGCAGACGAAGGACAGGATGGCGACGAGCGGGCCGAGCAGGGCGTTGGCCGGGATCTGCAGCCACGGGCTCGCACCCCTGACGAAAAGCGCCTGCCAGACGCCGGCCGGCACGAAGACCGCCAGCGCGCCCGCAATCAGGAACCCGATCACCAGGTCCTTCCACAGCATCGACCAGTCCATCATGAAGGTCCGGGCAACACGCACCCAGGTGTCGTGGCGGGCGAGTTTCTGGCCGAGCGTGCCCTGGCTCGCCATCGCGCCGTGGTCGTGGCCGCCGGGTTCCGCGTGCGCGCGGGCGGACGCGACGAGGCCGGCGGGATAGGTGAGCCGGACGACGAGGCTGAGCAGGACGATCAGCACGACGCCGCCGATCCATTCGCCGGCCATGAACTGCCAGCCCATCAGCAGATACAGAACGATGCCGAGCTCGACGACGAGGTTGGTCGACGCGAACAGGAAGGCGAGGCTCGGGATCAAGGCGCCGCCCTTCTTGAACAGGGTCCGGCTGACGGACGCCGCCGCATAGGAGCAGCTCGAACTCGCCGCCCCCGCCGCGGTGGCGAGCGCCACTTCGCGCACGCCATTGCGCCCGATCGCGGCGATGATCGCGTCGCGCGAAACCAGCACCTGCAGCAGCGCCGAGATGGCGAAGCCCAGCACCAGGCTCCAGCCGACCTGCCAGAACATGCCGAGCGCCATGCGCAGCGCGTCGGCGATGTGGATCAGGACATCAAGCATGGGTCGGCCTCCGTGCCGGACGAGGGTCGGACAGTTCGTCCAGGATCGGGCATTCGGGCCGGTGATCGCCGTGGCACTGGTCGGCCACGCGTTCGAGCGCCGTCTTCATCCGGCGCATATCCTCGATCCGGCGTTCGAGATCGGCGACGTGCCGCAGGGCGAGGGATTTGACCTCGGCGCTGCTGCGCGCCGGCTCCTGCCACAGCGCCAGCAGGCGGCCGATGTCCTCGATCGAGAAGCCCAGGCCACGGGCGCGCGCGACGAAGCGCAGCGTCCGGATGGCGGCGTCATCGTAATGCCGGTAGTTGGCGGCGGACCGGACCGGCGGGCGAACCAGCCCGATGCTCTCGTAGTAGCGGATCATCTTGGCGGACACGCCCGAGAGCGCGGCCGCGCGTCCGATCGGGCATGCCTCGGTCGGTCCGGTCGTCGCAAGCGCGTCCATGAGTTGCCCTCATCATTCGGTGTCGACGATAAGGCTTCCCATCGTTGGAAGGTCAAGCGTCGAGCGGCCGTTGTTTGAATAGGGTCCTGGCCTATGCTATCGGAGCCGCATGGCGCATACCGTACGCGACAAACAGAAGCTGCTCGCGCGCACGCGGCGGATCAGGGGCCAGGTCGAGGCCGTCGAGCGGGCGCTGGAGAACGAGACCGGCTGCGAGACGGTGATGCACCTGCTGGCGAGCACGCGGGCGGCGATGGCGGGACTGATGGCCGAGGTCGTCGAAGACCATGTCCTGACGCACCTCGTCGATGCGGAGGCACACCCCGGCGCACTGAACGGCGAGGCCGCCGAGCAACTGCTCGCGGTCATCCGCACCTACCTGAAATGAGGGGTCGATGCCGGACACGAACCTGACGTCGGACGCGGCGCACAGCCACGTCTTCCTCGGCGAGGGTCACGCGGGCGCCGAGCGGCGCACCTGGATCGTGATCTGGCTGTGCGGCGCGATGATGGCGCTGGAGATCGTGGGCGGGTTGCTGTTCGGGTCGATCGCGCTGGTGGCCGACGGGCTGCACATGTCGACGCATGCGGGGGCGCTGCTGCTGGCGGCGCTGGCCTACACGTACGCCCGCCGGCATGCCGGCGATCCCCGCTTCAGCTTCGGGACCGGCAAGCTGGGTGATCTGGCCGGCTTCACCTCGGCGGTGGTGCTGGCGATGATCGCGATCCTGATCGGCGAGCAGGCGGTGAGCCGCATCTTCTCGCCGGTGCCGATCCATTTCGGCGAGGCGATCCCGATCGCGGCCCTCGGCCTGTGCGTGAACCTGGCCTCCGCCTGGCTGCTGTCGGGCGGCCATCATCACGGCCACGGCCACGAACACGGCCATGATCACGGCCATGATCACGACGAGGAGCATCGGATCGCGACCGTTGCCGGCACGATGATGCTGCGCGTGTTCGAGGACGGCCATCCGCCCGTGTTCCGTCTCAGGACGGCGGACGGAAGGACGGGTGGACGGATGGACGGCGTCGAGATCGAGACGGTGCGCGAGGACGGTGCGCGCCAGTCCTTCACGATGGAGGACCGGGGCGGCTTCCTGCAGAGCGTCGAGGAGATCCCCGAGCCGCACGCCTTTTGCGCCCGCGTGCGCATCGGCGGTTCCGATCACGAAGTCCGGTTCGAGGAGCAGGCGCACGGACACAAGGCGCATCGCGACAACAACATGCGCGCGGCGCTGATCCATGTGATGGCGGACGCGGCGGTGTCGGTCCTGGTCATCGCGGGCCTGCTGCTGGCGCGCGCGTTCGGCTGGCTGTGGATGGACCCGCTGGCGGGCATCGCCGGCGCCGCGGTGATCGCGAGCTGGTCGTATGGGCTGATCCGCGACACCGGCGGCATCCTGCTCGACATGAACCCGGATCGCGGCGTCGAGCACGGCATCAGGCGCGCGGTCGAGGCCGAGGGCGACGCCCTGACCGACCTGCATGTCTGGCGGCTCGGTCCGGGGCATCTCGGCGCGATCGTCGCGGTCCGGACCCGGCAGTCGCGCGACAGCGATTTCTACCGGGCGCGGCTTGCCCGTTTCTCCTCGCTCTCGCACGTGACCGTCGAGGTCCAGCGGGCGGTCTGATGTCGCGGAAACTGGTGGCATTCCAGTTGGCCCGACCCTAGCGTCGTCGCGCATGCGCATCCGGCGAAGCTGTCACGGATATCGGGCTTTCGCGGCGATCGGCCTGCTCGCGGCAGTCCTGGCGTTGATCAGCCAGATCGCGTCCGGCGCGGTCGTGAGACCGAGCCAGGCGTCGGCCGCGCGGGACACACTTGCCGCGGTCAGCGTGCTCTGCGTCGGGACGCCGGCGGGCGGTTCGGGAGGAACCCGGCATCACCCGCGCGCGCCCGGCAGCGCCCTGTGTCCGTTGGACGTCGCGTTGGCGTCGCCCGCCTATGTCCTAACGCCGGCGGTGGTGTTGCCGAGGATGCCACCCGCGATCACGATCAGGATCGCGGCACCGCCGCCCGCGCGCGGGCCGCCCGAGCCCACCGCTCGCGTCGGCGAGCCGCGAGCGCCACCCGCCCAGGCCTGAAGCGACATCTGGCATCGGCTCAAGCCGATGTCCTCGGTTCTCCTCACGCTCAGGATCTTCCATGCGATATCTCCGACTTGCGGCCGCCGGCTGCGCCGGTTCGCTTGCCGTTGCCGCCTCGCCTGCCCGCGCGCATGTCGTCGCCGGCGCGCGCGTCTTTCCTGTCACGCTCACCATCGACGATCCCGGAACGGCCGACGAGGCTTCGCTGCCGTCGTTCACCTACACACGGAGCGGCGCCAACGGTGGAACAGGACCAGCACACGAGGTCGATTTCGGGTTCGAATACGACAAGACTATCACCCCCGACACGGCGCTGATCCTCAACGACGGCTACAACGTCCAGCAGATCAACGGCTCCAAGACCGAGACCGGATTTCCAAATCTTTTCCTGACCGGCAAATGGGAGTTCCTGCTGAACGCGGACCACGAGTTCGTGGCGTCCCTCGGGGTCATCCGGGAATTGGGGGGCTCGGGCACCACCCACACCGGCGGCGACCGGTTCGGCGCGACGTCGCCGACGGGTTATTTCGGCAAAGGCCTGGGCGACTTGCCGATCGGCCTGCTGCGGCCGCTCGCGATCACCGGCGAGCTTAGCTACACGATCGCCGACAAGGAGCTGAAGCTGAGCCAGCCGGCGCCGGTCGGATCAGGCATTTCGGCGCCCTTCAACACCGGGCTCGCGGCGCAATACAACAACGGCAACAACAACGCCTGGACCGGCGGCCTGTCCATCCAGTACAGCATCCCCTACCTGCAGTCCCAAGTCCGCAGCATCGGGCTGCCCGGCTTCCTCGGCGATCTGATCCCGCTGGTGGAGTTCACGTGGACCTCGCCGGCGTCCTCGCCGAGCGCGCAGGGAACGACGTGGATCGCAGCCCCCGGCGTGGTCTACCTCGCGCAATGGGGCGAAGTCGGGCTGGAGGCGCTCATTCCGCTCAACAAGACGGCCGGCACCAATGTCGGTGCTGTCGGGCTCGTCCATTTCTTCTTCGACGATCTGTTTCCGCACTCGATCGGAAGGCCGATTTTTCAATGATCCCGCACATCGCGCGAACGACACTCGTGTTCGTGGTCCTGGTCGCGGCCGGCGAGACGGCCGGGGCGCACGCCTTTCTCCGCTCCGCGACGCCGCCCGTCGGCGGCACCGTGCGGCCGTCGCCGCCGGAGGTGGTGATCGACTTCACCGAAGGGGTCGAACCGCTGTTCAGCACGATCACGGTGACGGACCCGGACGGCCGCCGCGTCGACACCGGACGGCCGCACCTCGACGGCGACAAACGCCTCGCGGTGGCGGTCAAGCCGCTCGCCGCCGGAACCTACAGGGTGGTCTGGCACGCCACGGCGACCGACACGCACAAGACGCAAGGCAGCTTCACCTTCACCGTGGGCGGCTGAGCCGTGTCGAGCGGGGCAGGACTCGCGGTCGGCGGCGGCCCGACGCTCCTGCTCGCACGATGGCTGTTCGTTGCCGCCCTGCTTTCGCTCGGGGGCGCGCTGGTGTTCGGCGCCGCCGTCGCACCGAGGACGCTGGAGCGAATGGGACCGGACGAGGCGGCACGCATTCGTCGCGCATTGGCGATGTGGGTGTGGGCCGTCCTGATCGCCGCTTCCGCGGGGCTTGCCGGATGGACGATGCTGCAGACCGCGAACCTTGCCGGTCTCGACGGGATCGCCGCCATGCACGAACTCGGGCCCGTGCTCGGCGGCACGGTGTTCGGGCACGTGGTGTTGCTGCAAGCCATGCTCCTGGTGGCGACAGGCACACTCCTCGCGGCGGGACGACTGGCGAGCGGCGCGATCGTCCCGGCGCTCGCCTGCGTCGCCTGCGAGGCGGGTCATGGGCACGGGATGGCGATGAGCGGTGTTCTCGGTCCGCTGTCCTGGCTCGATGCGCTGCACCTGATGGCAGCCTCGGTCTGGATCGGCGGCCTGCCGCCGTTCCTGCTCGTGGTGTGGCTCGCACCGCCGGCGGCCGGCGCCGTCGCCGCACGGTGGTTCTCCCCGATCGGAAAGTGGGCGGTGTGCCTGCTCGCCGCGTCCGCGCTGCTGCAAGGCAGTTGGCTGGTCGGCAGCCTCGACGCCCTCGTCGCCACCGACTACGGATGGATGGTGCTCACGAAGATCGCTTTGCTGGGCGGCCTGATCGGCCTTGCGTTGCTTAACCGCAACGTCCTGGCGCCGAGGCTGAGACAAAATTGCCCCAGGGCGCGCGCGGACCTCGTGGCCAGCGTCCTGGTCCAGAGCGGACTCGGTCTGGCGGCCATCCTGGCCCCCACTGTCTTGAGCGCGCTCGCGCCGGGGATGAAGATGAAGGCTGCAGGCCCATGAAGCCGGCCGGCAGGTGGATTCCGGCCAGGACCAAGCGGCGGGACAGGACGGGCGCGTTCGCGATCATGGCGTTCATGACGGTTATCTTCCTGTTCGCTGGCGGCTTCCTTTGGCTGCTGGACAAGACGCCGGCCAATCTCGAGATCGGCGGTTCGTGGTCGCTGACGCGGGGCGATGGCGCGCGCGTCACCGACAAGGACTTCCGTGGACGCTACCTGCTGCTCTATTTCGGCTACACGTCCTGCCCCGACGTCTGCCCCACCACGCTGCAGGCGGTTGCGGACGCGATGCGGCTGCTCGGATCTCGCGCCGATCGGCTGCGGCCGTTGTTCATCACCGTCGATCCGAGGCGGGACACGGCGCCGGTCGTTCGCGACTATGTTCGGCAGTTCGATCCTCGGCTGGTCGGCCTGACCGGGACCCCGAGCGAGATCGGTATGGTCGAGCGGGAATACCGTGTCGAGAGCTCCATCAGCCGGAGCGGCAGCGGCGTCGCCGGTGCGATAGACCACACCGCCGTGCTGCTGCTGGTGGGACCGGACGGTCGCTATCTCGAGCCGCTGCCGGCCGACGAAAGCGGCCGTCAGATCGTGGGGCGCCTTGCGAAATATGTCTCGTGACATGGCTCGCCTTGCATCGAGCCCGGTCTGGTTGTGTCTGGCCAGGGGCGCCTTGCCGTTTCTTGGCGTATTCGTCGATCAGGCCGTTGCGTTCGGGCAGGCGACGCCCGGAGGGGGATCGACTTCGGCCGCGCCGTCGGCGCGCGGTGCGCCGGTTCCGGGCCCGACATCGGCGCCGAGCCCAGCCACGCCGCCGGCGACCGGCCTGTTCGACCAGCCGAACCTGCTGGGCGATTTCGGCGGCGCGCGATCGGATCTGGCCAAGCGCGGCATCTCGTTCGGCCTGCAGGAAACCAGCGAGGTGCTGGGCAATCCCGCGGGAGGCGTCCGGCAGGGCGTGGTCTACGAGGGGCTGACGCAGGCGAGCGTCGGTTTCGATCTCGGCCGCCTGATCGGGCTCGATGGCGGCATCATCAATGCGAGCGCGTTCCAGATCCATGGACGCGGACTGAGCGGCAACGACATCGGCAACCTCAACAACGTCAGCAGTGTCGAGGCGACGCGCGGCACCAAGCTGTTCGAGTGGTGGTATCAGCAATCGTTCGCGGGCGGGGTCGATGTCAGGATCGGGCAGCTCGCGGCCGACCAGGAGTTCCTGCTGAGCCAGTACAGCGGCGGCTTTCTCAATTCGACATCGTTCGGCTGGCCGGAGCTGCCGTCCGCCGACGTGCCGGCGGGCGGCCCTATCTATCCGCTGGCAACACCGGGGGTTCGGGCACGCTGGTTCGCGACCGGCGCGCTGACGCTGCTGGGCGGCCTTTATGACGGCAATCCGGCCGGCCCGGGCGCCGGCGACCCGCAGGCGCGCGACGGCTCCGGCACCTTGTTCCGGATCGATGACGGCGTGTTCGCGATCGTGGAAGCGCAGTATGCGGTCAATAGCGGTGACCATCCGCATGGCCTGCCCGGAACCTACAAGATCGGCGCCTGGTTCGTCTCGCAGGGAACGTTCAGCCAGCGCCTCGACAACACCGGCATGTCGCTGGCGAGCCCCTCGAGCGACGGGCAGGCGCGCAAGCTGAACGGCGACGCGAGCTTCTACGCGATGGGGGACCAGCTGGTCTACAGGGAGCCGGGAACGGCCGACCAGGGGGCGGCGGTGTTCGGACGCGTGATGGCGGCACCGGGAGATCGGAACCTGGTGAGTTTCTTCGCCGACGCAGGCGCCACCTACAAGGGATTGATTCCGGGCCGCGACATCGATTCGATCGGGCTCGGCGTTTCGGTGACGCGGATCGGGAACGCCGCGCGCCGCCTAGACGAGGACACGCGATCGTTTTCGGGACTGAACGCGCCGATCCGCGGCAGCGAGAAGGTCCTGGAGCTGACCTACCAGTGCCAGGCCGCGCCGTGGCTGCTGGTGCAGCCGGACGCGCAATGCATCTTCGACGTCGGCGCCGGGATCCTCGATCCTCGCCAGCCGGGCCGGGTCGTCGGCGACGCGCTGGTGCTCGGCCTGCGGCTCGGCATCACGCTGTAGCGGTGCCGCGCGTCAGAACCAGGTGTTGACGCCGAAGACGAAGCGGAGATCGTTGGGCGTCTCGTCTTGCCGGTTCGCGAAACTAGCGGCCTGGAAGAAGCGGCCGCCGTAGGCGACGCCGATATAGGGGGCGAACTTGCGGCTCAGCTCGTAGCGCAGCCGCAGGCCGGTATCGATGTCGGATACGCCGGAGCCGACGGTGCGTGCCGGGTCGGCCTTGCTGTACAGGTTCAGCTCGACCTGCGGCTGCAGGATCAGGCGCTGGGTGATCGGCACGTCGTAGTAGGCCTGGAGCCGTCCGGCGAAGCGGCCGCGGTCGCTGACATAGCCCGTCGCCTCGACGTCGAAGAAGTAGAGCGACAGACCCTCGACGCCGAACGCCGCCCAGGTCCGGGTGACGTCGTTGTCGAGATCGATGCGCACGCCGGCCTGGAGGTCGAAATAGGACGAGATCGCCCGGTCGTAGAGGATCTCGTGCTGGCCGTCGGTGAAGCGTCCGTTGGCGGATGCGAGGCCCTCGGACTTGACCCAGATCTTGTTCTCGTCGGTGCCGGCCCAGGCCTGGCCGTCGTAGCGGAACGTGGTGTTGCGGCCGTTCCAGCGCCCTTCGGCCTGGTCGAGGACGCCGTGCACGAAGATGGCGTCGTCCATCATCGCCATCGGCTGCATGGTGTTCGGGATCGCGACCGCCGTGGACGGCGACGTCGACTGGGCGTCAGCACCGGCCGCGAGACAGGAGACGAGCGGAAGAGCCGTGACCGGCGCCAGCCTGGACCTGCGCGGCATCAGGACACGACGACGGTTCGGAACATGCCCAGTTCCATATGGTAGAGCAGGTGGCAATGAAACGCCCACGAGCCCGCGCGGTCGGCGGTGACGAGGTAGCTCAGCTTCCCGCCCGGCTGCACGATGATGGTATGCTTGTAGGGCCGGTAGGCGTCGTTGCCGTTTTCCAGCTCGCTCCAGAGGCCGTGCAGATGGATCGGGTGCTCCATCATCGTGTCGTTGATCAGGGTGAAGCGGACCCGTTCGCCGAGCGCGAGCGCGATCGGCTCGGCCTGGGAGTATTTCTTGCCGTCGAAGCCCCAGATATAGCGCTGCATGTTGCCGGTAAGGTGGAGCGTGATCTCGCGTGACGGCGGCCTCGGATCGGCGCCGGGCTCGATGGCGCGCAGATCGGCGTAGGTCAGCACGCGGCGGCCGTTGTTCTCGAGGCCGTCGCCCGGCTCGGCGAGACGGTCGATCGGCATCATCGCCACGTTGTCGACGCCCGGCGTTCCCTTGATCGCGTTGCCGATGCCGGTTGGCTTCATGTCCATGCCGGCCATGCCGGCCATCGAATCGCCATCCATTTTCATGCCGGGCATCGGGCTGCCGATCTTCATGTTGCCCATGCCCATGTCGACCATGGTGCGCACCGGACGCGGGTCCATCGGGGGGACTGGGCCGGCCAGGCCGGCGCGGGTGGCAAGCGTGCCGCGCGCGAACCCGGTCCGGTCCTCCGATTGCGCGAAGATCGTGTACGGGCGGTCCTCGGCGGGTGTCACGATGACGTCGTAGGTCTCGGCGACGCCGACGCGGAACTCGTCGACCTCGATCGGGACGACGTCGTTGCCGTCGGCCTGCACGACGGACATCTTCAGGCCAGGCACGCGCACGTCGAAGATCGTCATCGACGAGGCGTTGATGAACCGCAGCCGCACGCGCTCGCCCGGGCGGAACAGCCCGGTCCAGTTCGACGCCGGCGGCAGGCCATTCAGCACGTAGGTGTAGGTGGCACCGGTCACGTCGGCGATGTCGTCGGCGCTCATGCGCATGCGGCTCCACGTCAGCCGGTCATCGATCGCGGGACCGAGGCCTTGATGCCTGGAGTCCGAGAAGAGCGAGGCGACCGTGCGCTCGTGATAGTTGTAGTAGTCGCTCTGGAACTTCAGGTTGCTGACGATCGTCTCCGGATCGGCGTCGGTCCAATCGGACAGCATGATGACGTAGTCGCGGTCGAACGCGACGGGATCGCCCTTTTTCGGCTCGACGACGATCGCGCCATAGAGGCCCTTCTGCTCCTGGAAGCCCGAGTGGCTATGGTACCAGTAGGTTCCGCTCTGGTGCAGCGGTATCCGGTAGACGAACGTCTCGCCCGGCGCGATGCCGGGGAAGCTCAGTCCGGGCACGCCGTCCATGTCGGCGGGCGAGCGGATGCCATGCCAGTGGATCGAGGTGGGCACGTCGAGCTCGTTGCGGACGTTCAGCGTCACGGTATCGCCCTGACGCCAGCGAAGGATCGGACCTGGCACGGACGAATTGACGGCGGTCGCGACCGCCCGCGCGCCGGTGATGTTCACCGGCGTCCGCCCGATCGCGAGGTTGAAGTGCGAGCCGGACAGCAACGGCATGTGGGGCGCGTCCGCCAGCGCCATGCGGGGGAACAGCGTCCCGCCAGCCGCAGCAATCGGCAACGCGGCGCCGGCGCCGAGGACAAAACCCCGCCGGCTCAGCCTCGGCCGGATCGAGCCGGCGGCCTGATCATGGAGTGGCATCGCGCGTCGTCCTTTTGTTGCTGCCCGATCGGGCGACCGAAGCGGTCAGCGATCGAGCGTGCTCGATGGGGCCGCCGCCTTCGCGTTTCCCATCTGGCTGTTCATCTGGCTGCATTGCGTCATCATGCGCTGCATGTCCGACGTCATCGGCGCCCCGGGCCTCATCTGCGTCTGCATCGTGGCGCAGCTCTTCATCGTCGCCGCCATGTTGCCACCGCTCATTCTCATCCCGGGCATGCCCTGCATAGCGGTCCCCGGCGACTGGGTGGATTGCGCGACGCCGGGGGCTGCGATGGTCGACGCGAGCGCAATCGCCGCCAATGCGGTCCGGAATGATTTCATCGGTCTGCTCTCCCCGCTCTGATTGTCCGAGCAACGACCGCTCCGCTGGCCGGACATCGATCGGCATATGGTCCGGGACCGTTGCCGGGGTTTGGACGTCATATTTCAAAGTATGAAAGCGGCGCGCAGGCTCGAAGCCGATCAGGCCTTGGCCAGCCGACGAGGGATCGTGACTTCCGCGCGCAGGCCGCCCTCCGGCCAATTGGTGAGAGTAACGGTGCCGCCCTCGCGCAGGATCGCCTGACGCGCGATCGCGAGACCAAGCCCGACACCGCCGGTGCGGCTGTTGCGGGATGGGTCGAGACGGCGGAACGGCTCGAACACAGCGTCGAGTTCGCCGTCGGGGATGCCCGGACCGCTGTCGTCGATGGTCACCACCACGCAAGCCTCGGTGTCGCGGAGCCGCACGCGGGTGGCACCGCCATAGGTGAGCGCGTTGTCAATGAGGTTGGCGAACGCGCGCTTGATGGCCAGCGCCCGCAGGGGCAGCACGCTGTGGCGCGGGCCCTCGAAGCTGGCCGGGCGGCCGGCATCGACCGCCGCATCGACCAGGGTGGCGAGGATCGTGACCAGGTCGGCCGATCTGGGTTCTTCGGGTTCGACATCACCGCGCAGGTAGGCGAGCGTGGTGTCGATCATCGCGTCCATCTCGTCGAGGTCGGCATCGACGGCCGATTGCGCCTCCGGATCGGCCACGAACGCCGCGCGCAGCCGCAGCCGCGTGATCGGCGTGCGCAGATCGTGCGAGACGGCCGCCAGCGCCTGCGTGCGGTCGGTGATCAGCCGGTCGATGCGGGCCTGCATGTCGTTGAACGCGCGCGACACCAGGCGCACCTCGTCGGGACCGGCGACGGGCACCTCGACGGCCGGCCCGCGTCCGATCCGGTCGGCCGCGCCGGCCAGGGCGCGCAGCGGGGCAACCATGGTGCGGACCAGCAGGATGGCCACGATGGCGACGCCCGCGGCCATGATCGAGGTCGAGACCAGGGCGCCATGGGACCCGCCCATCCCGCTCATGACCGGGACGCTGAAGTTCAGCCACGAGCCGTCCTGGAGCGGCAGGGCGCCGATGATGGTGTGGGCGTCGTCGGCGGGTTCGACGTCGGCATAGTCCAGGCGCAGGCCGGCAGACCCAGGGCCAGGCAGGTCCGCGCGCAGGGTGTCCGACAGCCGGCGCAGGGCCGGATCGGGATGAGCGTCGCCGTCGGTCACCGGGCGCGCGTCCCATCGCAGCGCGAGCGCGCCGGACGAGAGCGCGTGCGCGGCGGCGTCGCGTTCGCGTGAGGGTTTTTCGGCCACGGCCGCGGTCGCGGTCGCCAATCGGCCGGCGATCTCGGCCGCATGCGCCTCGTCGGCGGAGTCCAGCGCCGAGGTCCGGTAGGCGAGCATGCTGCCGAGATGGACGACCACGACGGCGGCGAGCAGCACGAGCACGGTGCGGCCGCCGAGGCTGCCGGGCCAGAGCAAGCGGCTCATCGGCGGCTCACCTCGGGGACGAACATGTAGCCGGCGCCCCTTATGGTCTTGATCAGGGGCCTATCGCTCTCGGTCTCGATCTTGCGCCGCAGACGGCTGACCAGGACGTCGACGCTCCGGTCAAACGTTTCGCCCAGCCGGTGCCGGGAGAGTTCCAGGATCTGGTCGCGGGTGAGGACACGTTGCGGATGCTCGAGGAAGGCGAGGAGCATGTCGTATTCGGCGCCCGACAAATCGACCGCCTCGCCGCCGGGTGCGGACAACTCCCGCCGCGACAGGTCCAGCCGCCAGCCCTCGAACTCCAGGAGACGCCGGCCGGGATCGGTGCTGACCCGCGGCGCGGAGCCGCGGCGGAGGACCGCGCGGATGCGGGCGAGCAGCTCCGGCCGGCTGAACGGCTTGGCGACATAGTCGTCGGCGCCGAATTCGAGACCGAGCACGCGGTCGGTTTCCGATCCGCGCGCGGTCAGCATGATGATGGCGACGTCGCTGCGTTCGCGCAGCGCGCGACAGAGATCCAGCCCGCTCGCGCCGGGCAGCATGACGTCGAGCAGAACGAGATCGATCGGCAGACGGCCGATGATCTCCCACATCTCGCGCGCGTCGCGGGCGCCGGTGCTGCGGAACCCGTTCTCGGCGAGGAAGCGGCTCAGCAGGAGTCGAGTGCCGCCGTCATCCTCGACGACGAGGATCCGGGCGGCAGGCGGCAGGTCCTGTTGCATCGGGTTCTCCCGCCCATTCTCGGACGTATCGCGCGGTCGTGACGGGATATAGCAGCCGATGCCGGCCGTCGGGTGATGATCCTGGCGCCGGACGCCAGCCGCGATCGGAACCCTGGGGGACGTCCACCCTTGCATGGCGCGAGGCTGGTGGTTAGCTCCACCCGGAACGATCGGAGACCGCGATGTCGATCCGCTTGCATAGCGTGCAGAGTGGGGAGAGCTTGTCGAGCATCGCCCAGGAGGAACTCGGTCATGCCCGCTATTGGCCGCAGCTATTTGCCTTCAACACCGGCATTGCCGCCCGCATCGCCCGGCCGCTGACCGATCCGGACCACATTCTCATCGGCCAGCAGATCGCCATCCCGCCGCGCGTCGCGTCGCACCCGCCTTATCTCCGGCGGCGTCTGGCCTATCGGCATCCGGACCAGCGCACCCACCCGCGCGTCGCCGCACGCACCCTGCCCGCGGTCCTGCCCGGCACGGCGCCGGCGCTCGCGACGAAACATGGCGCCGGCGCTCCCGGCGCCTCCGGCACGCGCGTCAACAGTCCGGCTTTCAAGTTCAACCTCGCCTTGTGCCCGCCGGTGGAGCGCAGCACACCCGCCTCCGATTACGTGATGAAGTTCGAGGGCCAGATCATTCTCTGGCTCGACGAGCAGGTCGACCTGCTGACCTTCACCGACAAAGGGATCGAGCTGGCCGACAAGCGGGTCGCGGGCGACGGCCTGTCGCAACTCCTGACCAGCGAGAAGGTGACCTTCGACCAGGTTTCCAGGAAGCTGACCTACGAGAGCCTGCTCACCACCCGTTCGGGCGGGATGCTCAACCCGCTGAGCATGGGCATTGTCGCCGACAGCAGCGATCCGCGCCCGGCCTTCCGGTTCAAGTGCACGTCGCCCAAGCTCGATGGCAGCTTCCACGTCGCCGGCCACTTCGCCCGCACGATGCTCTGGGTCGCGGAGAACCTGACCATCACGCTCGACGTCCGTCTCAACGCTTCGCGGGGGCCGGATCAGGAAATTTCCGACAGGCCGGCCTTTCCGAGCGGTCAACGGTCGGATGTCGCATTCCCAGCGACACGACGAGACGGGGTCATTGCCGGGACGGGAACGCCAACGGGGGTTGATGGGCGCGGCTGGTGGCAAAGCCCGACCGTACTCTATGCAACAGCGGCGGTCATTACCGGTGCCGTTCTGGCAAGCAACGTCGTGACCTGGGGTGCCGATGTGGAGCTGGATCCGGCGGCCGTCGGCTTTGCTGCAGCATTGGTGAGGAAGGCGTCACTGCGTTGAAGGAGTTGGGAAGGCTGTTTGCACTAGCGATCGCCTGCTGCTCGTCGCCGGTTCTCGCAAACGACTTCAGCCAATATGGCCTGACTATTATGGAGCACGATCTCTCAAGCAAAATCGTTCCGGAGCTAGAACGCCCAGATCGTCCGGTCAAAATGTGGGATATCCAGCCCCAGGAACAGCGCGAGTGCGAGAATCTGGTCGAGATAGCGCTCGGCGTCTACCCACCGATCTTTATCCGCGCACTGGTCAGGCGTCTCGTGCTGGCCGGAGACATCTACGTATGGAACAAACCGGTCGGGGGCATGCAGGTGCCGGGCGTGATTGCCATCAATTGCATTCAGCCCTTCAACAACACGGATCTAATCCCCGACGGCGTTCATGACGCAATCGCCGGGCTGGTGAGCAACGTTGCGCCGCCAAATTGGACAGCTTGGGAAACCGGAAACAAGTCAGGGTTTCGCTATGGTGATATGGAAGCCTACAAGGCGGAACTCAGCGATCCTGACGCTCGAAACGTGAGTAGGCGGCTTAACGCGGACGGTTTTGTCAGCCAATATGGTTTGACTGGGAAGCTGGCGGATTTCGAGAGCTATGCCGAACAGGTCTTCGGGCACGGGAGCAGTTTTGCGGCTCTCGTCCGTCAGTATTCGCCCATGAAACACAAGCTCGCGGTTATGCTGGGCACCTATCTCTCGCTCGCCCCATCGCTGCGCACGTACTTTGACCAGACTGGCCTAGCAAGCGCGGCCGGCATCAGCCCATCGCCAGGCGCGACCACCGTGCAAGCCCGGCCGACGCCAGCTCCTTGAGCGGACGCCCCAGGATTTTGGCTCGAAGCATTGTCGTCACCGGCTCAGGCTGCGCGCGGGCTTGGGATCCGATAGCAACCGAACCGGCCTGACACGGGCGGCCGTCGTCTCACATGACCAGCACCGATGACCGGTTTCCAAAGGCGAGCCTTTGGCGGGGTCCAGGGGTGGAACCCCTGGCCTACTCGATGGTGACGACGCGGAGCGTGTTGGTGGTGCCGGCGGTGCCGAAGGGGACGCCGGCGACGACGACGATGCGGCCGCCGCGGTGGGCGAAGCCTTCCTGCCGGGCGGCGACGGCGGCGCGGCGGACCGCGTCGCCCATGGTCGCGGCCTGGTTGGACTGGTCGACCGCGATCGAGTGGATGCCCCAGACGAGGGCGAGGCGGCGGGCGGCGGAGATGTTGCCGGCAAGGCCCAGGATGGGTGTCGCCGGGCGTTCGCGCGCGATCCGGGCGGCCGACTTGCCCGACAGCGAGTAGGCCACGATGGCGCCGGCCTCGAGGGTTTCGGCGACCTGCTGGGCGGCGGCACCGATGGCGTCGGCGACCGCGTTGTTCTCGCGGCGCGGCCGCAGCGCGCGCAGCAGCGTGGTCCAGGCGGGGTCGTGCTCGGTGCGGCGGATGATGCGGTCCATGATCGAGACCGCCTCGATCGGATAGGCGCCGACGGCGGTTTCGGCCGACAGCATCACCGCGTCGCCGCCGTCGAACACGGCGGTGGCGACGTCGGAGGCCTCGGCGCGCGTCGGCGTGGGCGAGGAGACCATGCTTTCGAGCATCTGGGTCGCGACGACGACCGGTTTGCCGAGCATGCGGGCGGTGCGGACGATGCGCTTCTGGACCAGCGGGACGTCCTCGGCGGGGAGTTCGACGCCGAGATCGCCGCGGGCGACCATCACCGCGTCGGACAGCTCGATGATCTCGTCGAGGGTTTCGAGCGCCTGCGGCTTCTCGATCTTGGACAGGATCCAGGCGCGGTTGCCCACGATGTCGCGCGCCTCCTGGACGTCGGCGGGTCGCTGGACGAAGGAGAGCGCGATCACGTCGGCGCCGTGATGCAGCGCGAAGGCGAGATCGGTGCGGTCCTTCTCGGTCAGTGCCGGGATCGGCAGCAGGACGTCGGGGACGTTGACGCCCTTGCGGTTGGACAGGCGGCCGCCGACGACGACGCTGGTCTGAAGATGGTCAGCGCCGGCCTCGGTGACGCGGAGCACGAGCTTGCCGTCGTCGAGCATCAGCGTCGCACCCGGACGGGCGGCGGCGATGATTTCGGGATGGGGCAGGCGGACGCGGTCGATGTCGCCGGCGGCGGGGTCGAGATCGAGGCGGAAGCGCTGGCCTGGCTCGAGCACGACGTGGCCGTCGGCGAAGGTGCCGACGCGGAGCTTCGGGCCCTGCAGGTCGGCGAGGATGCAGATCGGGCGGCCAACCTTGGTCTCGAGCGCGCGGAGTGCGCGGATGACGTCGGCATGGTCGGCATGCGCGCCGTGGGAGAAGTTGAGGCGGAAGATGTCGACGCCGGCCACGAACAGGCGCTCGAGCATGGCGGGCGGGGCAGAGCCCGGCCCGACTGTCGCCACGATCTTGGTGCGGCGGTCACGCTTGAACTGCGTGGAATCCATCGTCAATGCACTCCGTGCTGGTCGCAGGCGGCAGGGTTTACGCCCATCGCGGCGGAAGGGAAGCGGGCGGCCGGGAATCGCCGGTCAAATCGAGCGGCGGGCGCGCGCGCGGAGCATGCCGTCCACGGCCCGCAGGATCGCGGCGGCGGCAGGGCGCCGATAGTCCCAGATCGGGTCGGGCTCGGGCGGATTGACCACCATCGTCGCGTTGGCCTCGAACAGCAGGATGCCGTCGCGGGCGAGACCGAAATCGATGCCGGCGTAGTCGAGGCCGAGCGTGCCGGCGATCTGTTGCAGGGCGGTCATGGCGCGGGGGCCGAGGGTTGCCGGCATGTCGGCCAGGAAGCGTGCTTCCTCGGCGCGGTGGGACGGCACGCTCGCCATGGCAGACGTGACGTAGTGCACCTTCCAGCCGGGCGAGATGGCGAGGTGGAGCGGGTAGAGGGCGCCGCCAACGGCCATCACGCGATATTTGCGGGCGAGGCCGTCGGGGCCGCGCGCATCGAGAACCTGGATGGCGAGCAACGGGTCGCCGGGGAGGTCGGAGAGGGCGGCGTCCAGGCTCGCGCGAGTGTCGACGCGCGCGAAGTGGCGGCCGGTGTGAAAGCCCGGCGCGCGGATCAGCAGCGGCAGGGCGAGGTCGGCGCGGGTGGTGAGGTCGGCGCGGCTGACGGTCTCGATCGAGGGGACAACGAGGCCGTCGATGCCGGCGAGGCGGCGCGCAATGGCGGCGCGGCCGGTCGCGCGGACGCGGGCGGGCGGGTTGATGATCGGGGCGTGGCTGCGGGCGGCGATGGCTGCGGCGGCGTCGAGCGCGGCCGGGCAGAAATCGGCGTCGCCGATCGCGTTGAACAGCAGGTCGTGCCGCGGCAGCGACGTGGCCGGATCGTGGAAGTCGGCATGGATCGCGGTGACGGCGAAACAGGTCTCGTCGATCAGATGGCGCGTCGGGATGTTGCCGCCGCGCGCGCTGGCAAGCAGCAGGAGCGGGATGCCGGCGCCGGTGCCGCGGAAGCGCCGGCGGACGATGGCGCGGCCGGTGAAGCCCTGCCGCCAGTGGGGTTCGGCGGCCGCGTGTTCGCCGCGTTCGGCAAGGGCGCGGGCCAGGCCCTGGTGGGCCTCGGCATGGCCGGGGTCGGCGGCGAGTGCGGCGCGGAAATAGGCGACGGCCGCGTCGAGATCGCCCGCGTCGAGGAGGATCGTCGCCAGACCGGCGTTGGCGAGCGGGTCGGCGGGACGGCAGCGCACGGCTTGCTGGAACGCGGTCCGGGCAGCCGCCAGGTGGTGACTCGAGAGTGCGAGCGCGCCCAGCTCGACCAGGGCGTCGCGGTCGGCGGGATCGGTGCGCAGGCGCTCGACATAGGCCTGCTTGGCGTCGTCGTCGCGGCCGGCGCGGGCGTGCGCGCGAGCCCGCTCCAGGATGGTTGCGCGGTCGTGTGGGTTCATGCAGCCTCGCGGGATGTTCCTGCGTTTCACGCGGCCCGACGGATCGCCGGTCGAGATCAACTCGGACCAGATCGTATCCTATGCGGCGGTGCCCGACAGCGGCGCGGCCGAGGGTCCGAGCCCGACGGGGACGCGCCTCGTCCTCGGCGCCGGGCTGCACCAGGACGTGCGCGAGACGCCGGACGAGGTGGCCGAGATCCTGCGCGCGGCTTCGGGCAGGTAGGTCCCGGGGAGGCTCGGCTGCCATGCACGTGCCGTTCCGGGCGATCAGCGTGTTCCATGCGGTCGCGGTGACCGGGAGCATCAGCCGGGCGGCGGCCGAACTCGGGGTGACGCCGTCGGCGGTCAGCCAGCAGATCCAGGCGCTCGAACTGCAGTTGGGCAGCACGCTGACGGTGAAGTCGGGACGCGGGGTGATGCTGACCGAGGCCGGCGAACGCTATTTCGAGATGATCGCGGGATCGGTGGCACAGATCACGGAGGCAACGCAACGGATAAGCGGCCTCCGGTCGATCACCGCGCTCACGATCCGGGCGAGCCCGAGCCTGGCGAGCAAGTGGCTGCTGCCGCGGCTGCACCGGTTCATCGAGGCGCACCCGGACCTGGAGGTCCGGATCGACGGCACCAGCGAGCAGACCGATTTCAGCCGGGAGAGCGTCGACCTCGACCTGCGCCACGGTGACGGGTTGTGGCCCGGCTTGTTCGTCGAGGCGCTGGCGGAGGAGACGTTCCGGCCGGTGTGCGCGCCGTCGCTGCACGCGCCCGGCAGCCTGGCGGTCGAGGCGCTGCCGGGCTGCCGGCTGATCCATTCGGTGAAGTCGCAGGTCCAGTGGGGCGCCTGGTTCGAGGCGGCCGGCCTCGACGTGACCGAGCGCTGGCGGCGGGTGCTGTTCGATCGCACCCATATGGCGATCGACGCGGCTTGCGGCGGCCTCGGCGTGGCACTGGAAAGCGACCTGATGACGTCGCGGGAACTGGGTGCGGGCCTCCTGGCCTGCCCGGTGCGCGCGCCGCCCGTCATGTCGCTGGTGACGCAATGGATCGTCTGCCCGCCGGGACAGCTCCGCCACCGCAAGATCCGGCTGTTCCTCGACTGGATCAGGGACGAACGCACTTTGTGGGAAGGCGAACGGCGTTCGATCATGTAGTTGGTCTACATGATTTTCGTGAAAATCTGGTTTGTCCTTCAACGAGCGCGTGACTACCGTTTGCGGCAGGCAGCGTCGTCGGAGGACGGAGATGAATCTCTCCAGCTTGTTGCAGCAACGTGTGGAGGCGAGCCGTCCGGTGCGCGTCGGCCTGATCGGGGCGGGCAAGTTCGGCTCGATGATCCTCGCACAGGCGCAGTGGATCGCGGGCCTGCATGTGGTGGGCGTGGCCGATCTCGACGTGGGCAAGGCGCAGGCTTCGTTCGCGCGCGTCGGCTGGCCCGCGGCGCGGATCGCGGCCACCTCGCTCGGCGCGGCGGCGCGGAGCGGCACCACGTTCATCACCGACGATGTGGCATCGCTCGCGGCATCGGGCGAGATCGACTGCATCATCGAGGCGACCGGCCATCCGATCGCGGGGGTCCGCCACGCGCTCGCCGCGATCGAGGGCGGCAAGCATGTGGTGATGGTGACGGTGGAGGCGGACGTGCTGTGCGGCCCGCTGCTGGCGGCGCGCGCGCGAGCCAAGGGCGTGGTCTACAGCATGGCCTACGGCGACCAGCCGGCAATCATCTGCGAGCTCGTCGACTGGGTACGGTCCTGCGGGTTCGAGCTGGTGTCCGCGGGCAAGGGGATGAATTTCGAGCCGCGCTACCGGTATTCCACGCCCGATACGGTGTGGGGCTTCTTCGGCTGGAGCGAGGAGGAGGTCGCGAAGGGCGACTTCAATCCGAAGATGTACAACTCGTTCACCGACGGCACGAAGGCGGCGATCGAGATGGCGGCGGTCGCCAATGCGACCGGGCTCGACTGTCCGGACGACGGGCTCGCGTTTCCGCCCGCGGGGTTGCACGACCTCGCACGCGTGTTTCGTCCGGTGGCGGATGGCGGCCGGCTGCCGACGGCGGGACTGGTCGACATCGCGGCGAGCCAGGAGCCGGACGGCCGCGAGGTCGCCAACAATATCCGCTACGGCGTGTTCGTCACCTTCAGGGCACCGAACGCGTATTCGCGTGACTGCTTCAAGCAATACGGATTGTTGACCGATCCGTCCGGCTGGTACGGCTCGATGTGGCGGCCGTTCCACATGATCGGATTGGAAACCAGCGTGAGCGTGTTGTCGGCGGTCTTGCGCGGCGAGCCGACCGGCACGCCGAGCGAATTTCGGGCCGACGCGGTCGCGATCGCCAAGCGGGATCTCCGGCCCGGCGAGATGCTGGACGGCGAAGGCGGCTACGCGGTCTGGGCGAACGCGTTGCCGGCGTCGCGGAGCCTGGCGGCGGGCGGGTTGCCGATCGGGCTCGCGCACAACGTCCGGCTCACGCGCCCGGTCGCGAAGGACAGCATCGTGCGGTTCGACGATGTCGAACTGGAGCGGGACCTCGATGTGGTGGCGCTGCGACGGGAGATGGAGCGTGCGACGCCTCCGGCCTCGGTCAGGGCTGCTTGACTCCGACGGACATCGAACGGCGCTGCACGGCGAGGGTGCGCGCGCGGCTGATCCCGGTCATCATGCTGCTCTATTTCGTGGCCTATCTCGACCGCAGCAATGTCGGCTTCGCGGCCGCCGGGCTGCGTCGCGACGCCGGGCTGTCGGCCTCCGGGTTCGGCTTCGGCGCCGGCTTGTTCTTCATCGGCTACTTCCTGCTCGAGGTGCCGAGCAACGCCGGCATGCACCGGTATGGCGCGCGGCGCTGGATGGCGCGGATCCTGGTGAGCTGGGGGATCTGCGCGACGGCGCTCGCGCTGGTGCGCGGTCCGCGGACGTTCGACCTGATCCGGTTCCTGCTCGGGGCGGCCGAGGCCGGGTTCTCGCCCGCCGTGCTCTACTACTTCACGCTCTGGTTCCCCGAGCGAGAGCGGTCGCGGGCACTCGGGATGTTCGTGCTGACGCAGCCGATCGCGAACGCGATCGGCGCGCCGGTTTCGGGACTGCTGCTCACGATGGACGGCGTGCTCGGACTGCATGGCTGGCAGTGGCTGTTCATCATCGAAGGGTTGCCGGCGATCGTGCTGGGACTGCTCGCGCCTTTGCTGCTCACGGATCGGCCGTCGTCGGCGGCGTGGCTGCCGGCCGACGAGCGCGCCTGGCTGACGCGGACGCTGGAGCGGGAGACGCGCGGCGCGGACGGTGATCCGGAACCTGGTTTCCTGGCCGGCCTGCGTGATCGGCGTTTCCTCGTCTATGCGAGCCTGAATTTCGGGCTGGTGTGCGGGGTGTACGGGCTGAGCGTGTGGCTGCCCACCATCGTGCACGCGCTGGCCGGCTCGACGTCGCTCGGCACCGGGCTGCTGGTGCTGATCCCCTACACGGTCGCCGCGGTGGCGACGTTCCTGTGGAGCAGGCGGGCGGCACGGACGGGCCGGATCGCCTGGCACGCGAGCGTGGGGCTCGCCGCGGCGAGCGCTGGGCTGGCCGGCGCCGGGCTGTCGCTCGCGGTCTCGCCGGCGCTGTCAATGATGCTGCTCTGCGTGGCGGCATCGGGCGTCTACGCGTCGATCGCGCCGCTGCTCTCGATGCCGTCGGCCGTGCTCGCGGGAGCGGGGGCGGCGGCAGGGCTCGCGGTGATGAACTCGATCGGCAATCTGGGCGGGTTCGTCTCGCCCTACGCGGTGGGCCTGCTCAAGGACTGGACGGGCGGGGATCGGGCGGGACTGCTGTTCCTGTCGGCCTGCCTCGCCGTGACCAGCGCCTGCATCCACGCCTATGCGCGGGACCGGCCGGAGGGAAGACTGCGAGGCTCGATGTCGACCGTCTAGGTCCAAAAACAAAGAGGAGGAGGAAACACCATGAAAACGATCCTGACCGGGATGATGGCGGCACTGCTTGCCGGAACCGCGCTGGCGCAGACACCGCTCAATCCGGACCGCGATCCGAGCCGGATCGACTGGTCCCAGCTCGACGGCAAATACGGGCCGGTTCCGAAGCCGCCGGCGCAGACGCGGATCGGCGGCGTGGTCAAGACGATGATCAACGAATACTGGCGCTCGCTCGGCAAGGGTTATCGCGCGGCCGCCAAGCCGCTCGACGTCGAGGTCGAGGCGCAGGGGCCGCAGAACGAGGAGGACCAGCTCGGGCAGCTTTCGCTGGCGCAGAACATGCTCAGCCAGAGGTTCGCCGCCCTGATGCTGTCGCCGATCACCGACAGCAACCTGCAGCCGGTGCTGGAGGACGCACGCCGCCAGCATGTGCCGATCGTTGACGTCGACGACGCGGTGTTTCCCGACGCGGAGCATTTCGTGGGCAACGTGCAGGGCGACAACGGCGTGCGCGCCGCCGGCTGGTTCATCGCGCATCATCCCGAGGGCGGTAAGGTCGCGGTGATCGAGGGGCTGGCCGGAAGCTATGCCGCCAAATACCGCACGGCGGGCTTCGTCGGGACGATCACGAAGGGCGGCAAGTTCACCGTGGTCGCGAGCGTTCCGGGCAATTGGGACCGGCAGAAATCATACGAGGCGGCGTCGACCATCCTGGGGCAGCATCCGGACCTGATCGGATTCTACTGCAACAATGACGGCATGGCGCTCGGTGTGCTCGAGGCGGTCAAGAGCGGCAAGGCGCTGGGCCACGTCGCGGTGATCGGCACGGATGGCTGGAGCGACGCGCTGAAGTCGATCCAGGCGGGTGAGCTCACTGGCACCATCGACAGCTTTCCCGAAGTCACCGGCGAGATCGCGGTCGACGTCGCGCTGCGTCTGATCGCGCACCAGGCGCTGCCACGGGTGGTGACCACGCCGCAGGCGCTGGTGACGAAGGAGAATTACGACCGGTATTTCGGTCAGGGTGCGGATGTCCGCCAGGCGCTGCTCGCCGAGGCGCGGTCCGGGAAGTAGGCCGATGTCCGGCGCGCCGGCGCTCGACATCAGGGCGGTCTCGAAATCGTATCCCGGCGTGCGGGCGCTCGACGGCGTGTCGCTTCGAGTGGCGCCGGGCGAGGTCCATGCGCTGCTCGGCGAGAACGGCGCCGGCAAGAGCACGCTGCTGAAGATCCTGAACGGCATCGTGCGTCCGGACAGCGGCGAGATCCTGGTGGACGGCAAGCGGGTCGAGATCGGCGGCCCGAAGGCGGCGCGCGCGGCCGGCCTCGCGATGATCCACCAGGAGCTGCAGCTCGTTCCCGAACTCGACGTGGCGCAGAACCTGTTCCTGGGCGCGGTGCCGAAGCGGTGGGGCGTGTTCACCGATCGGGCACGCATGGGACGCGAGGCGCGGCGTGTGCTGGCACAGCTCGGAGCACAAATCGATGTGCGCCGGCCGGTCAAGGAACTGAGCATCGCCCAGCGGCAGATGGTCGAGATCGCCCGCGCGCTGCTGTGGAACGCGCGGATCATCGCGATGGACGAGCCGACGTCGGCACTCTCGCCGCAGGAGTTCGAGGCTCTCGTCGGCGTGATCGAGGAGATCACGCGTGCTGGCGTCGCGGTGGTTTATGTGTCGCACAAGCTCGACGAGGTGTTCCGGCTGTGCCGGACGGGCACGATCCTGCGCGACGGCACGCTGGTCGGCGAATATACGCTCGCCGGCATGCATGAATGCCACGTGGTGTCGCTGATGGTCGGGCGCACGCTCGACCTGCCGCCGCGGACGGCCAGAGCCGGCAGGGCGCCGGTGCTGGAAGGCCGCGACCTGGTGTGGCGCGACCGGGTGCGCGGCGTCAGCCTGGCGGTGAGGCCCGGCGAGATCCTGGGCATCGCCGGCCTGATCGGCGCCGGCCGAACCGAACTGGTCCGGCTGCTGGCGGGGCTGGAACGGCCCGATCGCGGCGAGATCCTGCTGCGCGGGCAAAGCGTGCGGTTCCGAAGTCCTGCCGCCGCGGTCAGGGCGGGGATCAGCCTGGCGCCGGAGGACCGCAAGCGCGAGGGCATCGTGCCGCTGCGCCCGGTGGTCGCCAACGTGTCGCTGCCGGTGCTGGGACGTACGCAAAGAGCCGGGTTCATCGCGCACGACCGGCTGGCTCGCTTGGTGCGGGCGCTGGCACAGGACGTGCAGCTTCGGCCACTCGAGATCGATCGGCCGATCGGCCTGTTCAGCGGCGGCAACCAGCAGAAGGCGATCATCTGCCGCTGGCTGCTGGCGGGCTCGGAGATCATGATCTTCGACGAGCCGACGCGCGGCATCGACATCGGCGCCAAGCACGAGATCTACCGGCTGATCGAGCGGCTCGCCGACGAGGGCCGCGCGATCATCGTGGTGTCGTCCGAGCTGCCGGAGATCATCCGGATCAGCGACCGGGTGCTGGTGATGCGCGAGGGGCGGCTCGTGGCCGAGCTGGCGCAGGGCGAACTGACCGAGCAGGCGATCCTCCGGCACGCGGTGCCGGGCGCCGCCGTGAACTGAGGAGGCCGCCATGGGTGCCACCACCATACGCGCGACGCTCCCCTCCCTGCCCAAGGCGCGGCTGCGGGACGCGGGGACGCTGATCGGAATGATCGTCATCATCGTGATCTTCACGATGCTGTCGCCGTATTTCCTGACCGAGCGCAACCTGATCAACGTGCTCAAGCAGTCGAGCATCAACGCGTGCATCGCGGTCGGGATGACGCTGGTGATCATCGCGGGCGGCATCGATCTTTCGGTGGGATCGATTGCGGCACTCGCGGCCGTGGTGGGTGCGTCGCTGCTCAAGCTCGGGCTCGCGGCACCACTGGCGATGGCGGCGATGCTGGGCACGGGGGTGGCGGCCGGTTGCGCGAACGGCGCGATGATCAGCTTCTTCGGACTGCAGCCGTTCATCGTGACGCTGGGCACGCTGAGCCTGTTCCGGGCGATGGCGCTGATCCTGACCGGCGGGGATCCGATCCTGGGGCTGCCGAGCGAATTCCGCACCCTGTTCACGTCGCAACTGGGCTTCGTGCCGGTGCCGGTGCTGGTGGTTGGCGCCATCGCGGGCGGGGCGTGGATCGTGCTGCGCAAGATGCCGCTCGGTGAGTATCTGCTGGCGGTCGGCGGCAACGAGGAGGCGGCGCGCGTGTCGGGCGTGCCGATCAGGGCGACCAAGATCGCCGCCTACGCGATCAACGGGCTGGTCTCGGCGGTGGCGGCGATGATCCTGATGGCGTGGCTGGGAGCGGCGGATCCGACGCTGGGCAATCTGTGGGAGCTGCAGGCGATCGCGGCGGCGGCGATCGGCGGCGCGTCGCTGATGGGCGGCAAGGGCAGCATCGTCGGCACAGTGCTCGGCGCGGTCATCCTGGGCACGGTGAGCGACGGGCTGACGCTGCTCGACGTGCAGGCGTTCTACCAGTTGCTGGCGACGGGATTGATCATCATCGCGGCGATGCTGATCGACCGGGCGACGCGGGCTTGAGGGTGGTTTCCAAAGGCTAGCCTTTGGCGGGGTCCAGGGGTGGAACCCCTGGCCTTCTTCATGGAGGGAAAGGATGGCTGATCTGCGTGGGGCGGTGATCGGGTGCGGGTTCTTCGCGGCCAATCATCTGAACGCCTGGAGGTCGATCGACGGCGTGCGGCTGGTGGCGCTGTGCGATCGCGATGCGGAGCGGCTGGCGGCGGCGGGACAGCGCTTCGGGGTGGGCGCGCTGTATGCGGACGCGGCGCTGATGTTCGAGACCGAGGCGCTCGACTTCGTCGACATCGTGACGACACTGGCCACGCATCGGGCGCTGGTCGAGCTCGCGGCGTCGCACCGCGTGCCGGCGATCTGCCAGAAGCCGTTCGCGGCGACGCTGCCGGACGCGAACGCGATGGTGGCGGCGATGGCATCGGCCGGCGTGCCGCTGATGGTGCACGAGAATTTCCGGTGGCAGTCGCCGATCCAGGCGGTCGAGGCGATCGTCGCATCGGGGCGGATCGGCACGCCGTTCTGGGCCCGGATCTCGTTCCGGTCGGGCCATGACATCATCACGGGACAGCCTTATCTCGCGCAGGGGCAGCGCTTCGTGATCGAGGATCTCGGCGTGCACGTGCTGGACGTCGCGCGGTATCTGCTGGGCGAGGTCTCGACGCTGGCGGCGCGCACCAACCGCGTCGATCCGCGGGTGAAAGGCGAGGACGTGGCGACGATGCTGCTGGGCCACGCCGGCGGTGCGACATCGATGGTGGAGGCGAGCTACGCGAGCCGGTTCGCCGACGATCCGTTCCCGGAGACGATCGTCGAGGTGGAAGGTGCGCACGGCTCGGTGCGGCTGGGGCAGCACTACAGGCTGGTGGTCACCGATCGGGGCGGCGTCGAGGAGCGAGATGTCTCTCCTGCCCTGCTGCCCTGGGCGGAACGGCCCTGGCACGGCGTGCAGGAGAGCGTGCTCGCGATCCAGCGCGACTGGGTCGGGTGCCTTCGCGCCGGACGGGCGCCGGCGACGCATGGGCGGGACAATCTGCGGACGCTGGCGCTGGTCGAGGCAGCCTATGAGAGCGCGGCGACCGGGACGACGATCCGCATGCCGGACTGACCATCATCGAGCCGGTGAGATGGCCCGGCGAGCGAGCGGCAGCACCGACAGGGAGCGCACGCCCTGGGCGCCGTGGATCAGTACCCCTTCGATGTCGGCGGTCGCCGACGGTCCGGTCTGCAACACCACGTAGCGCGCGCGGCGCCACTCCAGGCGGCGAGAGGCGTGATGGATGTTCGGCACGATGTCGGCCGGGTCGAGCAGCACGACGAGATGCTGCGGCAGGTAGCCGAGCGTGTTGATGCCGAGCTGTTCGTCGGTCAGGCAGGGGGCGCCCCTGGCCCCGCTGGGCGCGGCGCGCCCAGACCCGCCTTTTTATTAGCAGGGAACGAACAGTCCGACGCGCATGGCGTTGCTCCTCGTCAGGCGCCGGCGGAGCCGTTTCCCACCATCCTGCGCGCGTCGACGATTTCGTCGAAGCGGACCTCGTCGATATCGCCCGACTGGACGGCAGCCTGCTTGAGCGTGATGTCGTCTTCCATCGCCCTGTGCGCGATCGCGGAGGCGCGGTCGTAGCCGATGACCGGGCTCAGCGCGGTCACCAGCATGACCGATTCGTTGACATACCTGCCGATCCGTTTCTCGTTCAGCCTGGTGCCCTCGACCGAGTGGAGGCGGAACTGCTCGCTGCCGTCGGCGAGGATGCGCGCCGAATGCAGGAAGTTGTTGATGATGATCGGCCGCATCGCGTTCAGCTCGAAATTGCCTTGGCTGCCGGCGAACGCGACCGCGGTGTCGTCACCGATGACCTGGATGCAGATCATCACCATCGCCTCGCACTGCGTCGGGTTGACCTTGCCGGGCATGATGGACGAACCGGGCTCGTTCTCCGGCAGCAGCAGCTCGCCGAGGCCGCAGCGAGGCCCGGAGGCGAGCCAGCGCATGTCGTTGGCGATCTTGATCAGCGCCACCGCCGCGCCGCGCAGGGTGGCGCTGGCGCGCACCATCATGTCGAGCGATCCCTGGGCCGCGAACTTGTTCGGCGCGGTGATGAACGGTTGGCCGGTGAGTTCGGCGATGCCGGCGGCGACCTTGGCGCTGAAGCCGGGCGGCGCATTCAGCCCGGTGCCGACCGCGGTGCCGCCGATCGCGAGCTCCATCAGTCCGTCGCGGCCGCGACGGATGTCGGCGATGACGTCGCGCAACTGGTGCGCGTAGCCCGACCATTCCTGTCCGACCGTCAGCGGAACGGCGTCCTCGAGATGGGTGCGGCCGATCTTGACCACGTCCCGCCAGCCGGCCGCCTTGGCCTCGATCGCCGCGGCGAGGGCGTCGAGTTGCGGCAGCAAATAGTCGTCGAGTTCGCGCACGGCGGCCACATGCATCGCGGTCGGGAAAGTGTCGTTGCTCGACTGTCCCATGTTGACGTCGTCGTTCGGGTGCACCGGCGACTTGCTGGCGAGCGCGCCGCCGAGGAACTGGATGGCGCGGTTCGAGATCACCTCGTTGACGTTCATGTTGCTCTGGGTGCCGGATCCGGT
Organism: Acetobacteraceae bacterium; assembly: GCA_965276655.1. Classification (GTDB taxonomy): domain Bacteria; phylum Pseudomonadota; class Alphaproteobacteria; order Acetobacterales; family Acetobacteraceae; genus CAXTPV01. Next base: position 3,239,508 of record CBDIBD010000003.1, on the reverse strand, counting down.
CTGCCAGACGAAGAGCGGGAAATGCGCGTCGAGCGCGCCCGCGATGACCTCGTCGGCGGCATGGACGATCGCCTGCGCCTTCCAATCCTCCAGGCGGCCATCGGCCTGGTTGACCAGGGCGGCCGCCTTCTTGACGAGACCGTAGGCGTGGTAGATTTCGGGCGGCATGCGGTCGCGGCCGATCGAGAAATGCAGCAGGCTGCGCTGCGTCTGCGCGCCCCAGTAGCGGTCGGCGGGCACGGCGATGGCGCCCATCGAGTCGGTCTCGATGCGCTCGCCTTTCGCGTCGATGCCGATCGGCAGACGTTTCATGGCGCGGCCGACGCGGCTCAGATGTCCGCCGGCGGCGACAGGCGCTCCTCGATGTCGAGGGGCGAATGCTCCTCGAGGATCAGCAGCGCCTTCTCGAGCTGGATGTCGTCTCCCGCCACCGCGACCGCGGTGCGGCCACTCGCGATCGTGCGGTCGTAGATGCCGCTGTGGGTCAGATGCTGATCCGACCCCTGGTCCGCGCCGAGCCAGGACCAGAAGCCGCCGCGCGAGGTGACGCTGGGCTGGGTCGAGGGGAGCTGGTCGGCCTGGTCGTAGTCCTCGGAGTGGGTCTCGATCGAGCTTGACGGGACGCCGGCCTTCAGGAGATCCGCGATGGCCGCTTCGGCATGGGACGCGGTGTCGAACATCGCGACCAGGGTATCGCTGGACATGTGTGGCTCCATGGCTTGACAGGCTGCAGACTGAAGCCGTGGATCGAAGCTCGGTTCCTCCGGCCGTCGGGCTCGATCAGAAGCCGCAGGGACCGAAGCCCGAACCGAAGCCGCCGTCGCTGTCGTCGAACGGGTCGTTTTACGGCCCGTCTCCGAAAGAGCCCGGATCGCTGAACCCGCCGGATGCGCCGGGATCGACCCCAGCGGGCGCCAGCTCGGCGCTCGGCGTCGTGTCCGGGCCGATGGTGCCGTAGCCGGACAACGCGATCGCCAGCATGACGAGAGCGAGGACGCTCGCCCGTCGCGGAACTCGTGGTCGGTCATCAAGCATGCAGCCGACTGACGGCGTTCGACCGATCCTGTCAATCAACGTCGCGCGGTCGTCGAGGTGCCGCTTGCCGACTTGGACGACGACAGACTTAGGGTAATGAAAAAGGATTGATCCTTACTATGTGACCGAACGGATGCCACCCATCCCACGCGCTCATGAACTTTTCCCCGGAGCAGCTTGCCGAGGCGCAAGGCTGGGCGACGGACTAATCAACCGGGATCATGACCTCCTCGGAAGTGGCTTCGTCGAAATAGTCGGGCAGTCCGAGTTGTCGGTCGAGCAATCGATACCGCTTGTCCTCAAGCGAAAATCATTCGTCGAGCAACGATCCATCGAGACCGACGTAATGCGTCCACTCTCTTGGGGATTATCCCTTTGACGCACGTAGGTTTCACATCAGTTGAAAGCAGCCCTGTCGGTTATCACCTCAGGCCCTGCCGGGCACTCCAAGTGGGCAGCACGCTGACATACGGCAGTCGGCGCTGCGGGTAGGCATAGCGAACGCCCCTGTTGCATCTCAAAGTGCCGGAAGCCGGTCGAATACCGCTACCGTGCCCGATTGTGCACTGCATTTGACCACTTAAGCGTTCTCCATCTCCTTCACGTCATCCGACGGAAACCCAACCACCTGGTCGTCGTACCCCTTCTGCGCGCTCAGAAAATGCTGTTCAGCGCATACGTAAACGACCTTTTCTGTGCGACGGACGAACGCAAGAACCCTCGTCTCGCCGGACGCATCAGTCACCAGAACTTTCTGCATAGCGCTCCCCAAGAATCGTGTTGCGTTATGTGTGGCTGGTTCATAGTGTGTGACCACACAGAGGCCCGAAGGGGGTCAAAGCAATGGCAGAGAAACCAAAAACCGCAGCGCCTCCATACGCGACGTTTGCGGCATTCCTCAACTTTATCAACAAGTTGAGGGATACTGGGGTTCCAGCTAGAATTGATCCATCCGTCTTTGGAAACGCCTCCGGCAGCCTTAGCTACAGTGTAATCGCCTCGCTCAAGGCACTCAAGCTGATCGGCGCTGACGGCGTCCCAACTGCCGTGTTTAATGGGTTTGTTAAAGCAGGCGATGAAGACCGAAAGGAGGTTCTGCGTGGTATTCTGCGCGAGGGCTATCCATCGCTGTGGGATGGGTCTATCGACCTAGCGACCGCAACTCCCGGTCAATTTGATGACCATTTCCGACAGCATTTTGACGCCAAGGGTTCAACTATCGACAAGATAGCTGCCTTCTTTCTCAGTGCAGCCAAAGTGGCTGATATGCCGATTTCGGCGCACTTGAAAGCACGTAAGCCGATTGCCGCTTCGTCCACAGCCTCGAAAAGCAAACGGCAACGCAAGAGCGAGTCCGTCAACAACGACGCAGATCTTCCGCCGCCACCGCCGGCCGTACCTACAATAATTTCTGACAAGGCGCTCGAGTACAAACTCATCGACCTTCTGAAGGAAGACGTCGGAGAAAACGAGCGATCGGCGATCTGGACGTTGGTTCAGTATCTAGCCGCCAAGTCCCGACAGAATGCGGTCGATTGACTTGCAATCGACCGCGCTGAGTTTCGGTTGCCAGCGTGGGTCAGCTCCCCAGCGGACACGCTCGGCACAACACCCGATGAAAGGAGGATCGTGGTCTGGCACACCACCCGGTTGTTACCGGATGCTAGGCTGATACTGGGTTGCGGTAGCGCCTGAAGTCAGCCACGGCAGCCCTTCACAGGACGCCGCCAAAGGCTGAGGCTCGAAAGAGTCTCAGCCGAAGGCTTTGTAGTGTATCACGCTCATGATTCAGGCGTCTAGATCGGAGTGCTGTCGTGAGAAGTCATGGTCAGTCGCTCTCTCTCAAAGAGGCCCTCGAACAAGGACGTCTCACTGAATTCGTTGGACAAGAAGAAGCTCGTGGCGTTGGTCCGTTCAGCGCCGGAGCTTTTGGCGAAGCCTTATACCAACCGCCCTAGACACTGACCGTTGCCCAGTCTCGTGTGCCGATTGATTTGATTCGCTCCGGATCGTCGATCAGGAAATTCCACGCTGCTCGGCAAGCGTCGATGATTTCGTCGTCGCTGTTCCAGACCAGGGCGGAGAGTTTGTTGGCGCGCAGGTATTCCCAGACGTTCTCCATTGGGTTCAGCTCTGGCGCATGGGAGGCAGGTGCAAAAGGACGATATTGTCTGGCACACGCAAGTCGCCGCCGGTCTGGTGCCAGCCAGCGCCGTCGCAGACCAGAACGGCACGCGCGCCGGCATGGATCTGGGTGCTGATTTCAGCCAGGTGCAAGTTCATGCACTCGGTATTTGCGGTGGGTGTAATCATGCCGGCACCAACACCGCGCGCCGGGCAAATCGCGCCAAAGATGTAGGCAGTGTCGTGCCGGTTGTCGCGCACCATCGGCGGCCGTGAACCGACGGGTGCCCAGACATAAGCATGCGTGCCCTTCTGTCCGACCCTGGCCTCATCTTGGAACCACACCTCCACGGGCGTATTGGCCGATGTGCCCGAGAGGGCTCGCTTCAACAGAGTGCCGAAGTTTTTTTAAAAGCCTCCTGCGCCTCCTGGTCCCGCTTCGGGTGATGCGGACGCGGCTGCAGTCGGGTCAGCCCGAGTTGGCGCAGCCATTTGCCGATCGTTCGCTCATGCACCGTCACCGCAAACCGTTGCGCAACCTGCTCGCGCAGATCCAGGCAGCGCCAACGCACCACTTGGTCGGTTTCGGGATCAGGGCCGGCGATCGCCAGATGCCGCAACTCCGCCTTCTGGGCCTCCGTCAGCTTCGGCGACCCGCCCGGGGCCGAACGATCCACCAAGCCATCGACGCCATCGCTGTTGTAGCGATGCACCCAGTCACGCAACGTCTGACGATCCATCCCGGCTTGGCGCGCAGCCTCCAACCGCGATACCCCGTCCAACACCATCGCGATCGCCAGTAGACGCCGGCTCTGCCCCGCGTGCCGACACCGAGACGCAAGCCCGCGAAGCGCCGCCGAGCTGTGCTCCTCCCGAGTGATCCTGACCGCCGCACCCATTGCCGCCTCGCTCGCTGCCCGGCGAATCGCCGCAACGCCAGCGAATCAGGTTCAGCGCTCAATGGGAATCCCCAGAGTCAGCGTCAACGGCGGTTGGTATTACAGGACGAACATCTGCTCCGGAGCTCTCTATGGCCGGATCACCTTAGAGGCCGGGGGTCTGGGGGCCGGCTCCGGCCCCCAGCGTCCTGCTTCAGATATTGGCCGCCGCGTCGCCGGCGCCGAGGCTGGAGGCGACCCAGGCCTTGAGCTGGCCCTTGGGCATCGCGCCGACCTGCGTCGCGGCAGGCTTGCCGTCCTTGAACAGGATCATCGTGGGAATGCCGCGCACGCCGTAATTGTTCGGCGTCGTCGGGTTCTCGTCGATGTTGACCTTGGCGACCGTGAGCTTGCCCTTGAACTCGGCACCGATCTCCTCGAGCGCGGGCGCGATCATCTTGCAGGGCCCGCACCATTCCGCCCAGAAATCGACCAGCACGGGCTCGCTCGACTGGAGCACCGCGTTCTCGAAGCTGGCGTCGGTGACGGCGACCGTGTTCTCGCTCATGGAAAGCTCTCCTGGTGACGGACGGTGAGATGGTTCAAGTCGGGTCGGGGATCAAGCGAGCCCCGTTGCGAGCGCCGGGGCGTGAGCGTCGAGCAGCGTGTCGGGCAGCGGCATGATGGTCGCGTCCGCGGTCCAGACCAGCGCGCACCGGACGGCGCTGCCGGGGCGCAGCGATTGCAGCACGCCGCGGTAGGCCGACATCTGGCGGAGATAGCGGACGGGCGTACGCGCGGGATCGGCGGGTGCGGCGCGCCCGCTCTTGAAATCGACGAGATCCACCGCGTCCGGTCCGATCGCGATCCGGTCGACGACACCGCTGACGGCGACGTCGCCGACGAGGCCGGCCAAGCGCTGCTCGGCCCGGCCGAGCGGCCCGAACACGATGGCGAGCGCGGGATGGGTGATGATCGCGAGCGCCTCGGCGACCAGCGCCTCGTCGCCGTCGCGGCGGCGGGCGAAGCGTCGCGCGGCGGCCTCGCGCTCGTGGGCAGGGAATAACGGCAGGTGCTGCAGCAGCGCGTGCAGCACGTCGCCGCGGCGGCGCCGCTCGGCGCGGCCGGCGTCGGCGCGCGGCGAGAGGGCGGGCGGGAACGGACCGAAGGCGACGCCGTCGGGCCGCGACGGGGTGAGGCTGCGGCGCGGCGTCGGCTCGGCGGGCGGCGGCCGCGCACGCCAGTCCGGCGCGCGGCCGGCCCAGCCGGGCATGGCGGCGTGAATGAGGCCGCGCTCCGGGCGGGTCTCGGGCTCCAGGCCCGGATGGCGGAAGACGCGATGCTCGCCGTGCCAGCTGCCGCCGTCGATGGGCGGATCGAAGTGGATGGTGTCGACGCCGTCGATCGCGTCGAACGCCCGTCTGCAATGTGCATACCAGGTCCCGTCGAGCTCGCCGCGCGGCTGCCAGCCGCAGACGATCAGGCGCTGCTTGGCGCGGGTCAGGGCCACGTAGAGCAGCCGGTTGGCCTCGTCCTGCGCGCGCTTGCGCTCGGCCTCCCGCAGGCGCTCGACCGGCGGGCAGCGCAGATCGCGGCCGGGCACCCAGATCGGCACGTGACGACCGTCCTGCTCGGACCAGAGCAGGTTCTCGTCGATCCGCGGCAGCGCGGTGGTGTCGGCGAGCACGACGAGGCGTGCTTCCAGGCCCTTGCTGCCGTGGACCGTCATCAGGCGGATCTCGCCGGCGGCCTCGGCCGCCTCGCGCTTGATCTCGGCACCCGACTGCCTGACCCAATGCGCGAAGCCCTGCAGGGAGGGCACGTGGTCGCGCGCGTGGGCGAGGGCTGCCGCGAGCAGCTCGTCGATCGCCTCGGCGGCTTCCGGGCCGAGGCGGCGGAGGAAGCGGGCGCGGCCGCCGCGCGCGCCGAGCGCCTCGGCGAGCAGGGCGTGCGGCGAGACATAGTCGGCGCGCGCCAGCAGGCCCGCGAAGAAATCGTGCGCGGCGCGCCATTCGGGCCGCTCGTCGCGGCGGGCCCGCAAGGCGGCCCAGAGCGCGCCCGGGCGGTCCAGCGCGAGCGCCATCAGCGACGGGTCGTCGAGATCGCCGAGCGGGCTGGTCAGCATGGTGGCCAACGCGAGGTCGTCGTCCGGCAGCAGCAGGGCGTCGCAGAGTGCCAGCAGGTCCTGCACGGCGGGCTGGGCGGTGAGCACGATCCGGTCGAGGCCGGCGACGGGGACGTCGAGCGCTTTGAGCGCGCGCATCAGGCTGCCGGCGAAACGGGTGCGGCGCCGGACCAGCACCAGGATCTCGCCCGCGCGCACCTCGCCGCTGCCGACGAGGCGGGCGAGATGGGCGGCGAGCGCCTCGGCGAGCCGCTGCTCGCCCGACGCGAGGCCGCGGTTGCGGTCGGGCGCGAGCCAGGGCGAGGACGGACGCTCGTCCTCGTCGCCGGCGGCGAGCGGCCAGAGCTCGACCTGTCCCGCGAGATCGGGCCGGGCGCTGACATGCACGGGCAACGGAGCGCCAGGCTCGGCGACGCCGTCGCCGTTGCCGGCGAAGACGGCGTCGACGAAGCGGAGGATGGCGGGCGACGACCGGAAGGAGACGTTCAGGCTGGGCTCGCGGAACGGGCGGCCGGACGCGGACGCGCGGGCGCGGAAGGTCTCGCGCCAGGCGTGGAAGCCAAGCGGGTCGGCACCCTGGAACGAGTAGATCGACTGCTTGAAGTCGCCGACGGCGAAGATGGTGCGGTTGGCCGGTGCCGCGCTGTCGCCGGCGAAGAACTCCTCGGTGAGCTTGCCGGCGATCGCCCACTGGGCGGCCGACGTGTCCTGGACCTCGTCGAGCAGGAGGTGGTCGAGGCCGCCGTCGAGCTTGAAGAGGACCCAGGCGACGCCCGGTTCGGCGAGCAGGTCGCGGCTGCGGGCGATGAGGTCATCGAAATCGAGCAGGCCGAGGGCGCGCTTCTCGCCCTCGTAGGCGGCGAGCGAGGGGCCGGAGATGGCGAGCAGGGCGGCGGTCGCGTCCACCAGCGCGAGCGCGTTGCGGTGGCCCTCGATGCCGGCCACGCGCCTGGCCTCGGTCTCGATCGCCGCAAGGATCCCGGGATGGGTTTTCGCGAACCTGGTGTTGCTGGCGGCGACGGAGCGGGGCTCGCCGTCGTCCTTGAGCAGCAGGCTCCGCCACGTGTCCCAGCGCGCGCAACGCTCGGGCAACGGGGCGCCGAGCCAGTCGAGCAGGGCGTGCGCGCGCTCGGCCATCGTCGCGGTGCCCTCGGACGCAAGCGTGCGCAGCGAGGCGGCCAGCGACGGTGCGTGGCCGTCGGCCGCCCGCGCGACCAGTGCGGTCGCGTCGGTGTGGGCGACCTCGAGGGCCCGGCCGAGGAGGGCTGCGAGCGAGTGGGGGTCGAGCGTGTGCGCGTGCGCCAGGCGGTCGGCGCGGGCGAGCAGCGCGCGGGTGATCCTGCCATGGCCGAGCGCGTCGAGGCGCGCGGCGAGGGCGGCGACGGTGGCCGCGGCGCCGGCCAGGCCGACGGTGGCTTCGCGGGCGCGATCCAGCGCGCCCTTGGTGTCGGCCTCGTCGACGAGGCGGAAATAGGGGCTGACGGCGGCCTCGAGGGGAAAACGCCGCAGCAGCTGCTCGCAGAACGCATGGATGGTGCCGATGCGCAGGCCGCCTGGGATGTCCAGGATGCGCGCGAACAGCGCGCGGGCGTGGTCGCGCATCGCAGCGGTGGCGGGCAGGTCGAGCGCGCGCAGATCGTCGTCGAGCTTCGCGTCGGCGGCGATCACCCAGATGCCGAGCTTGTGGCGCAGGCGGATCGCCATCTCGGCCGCGCCCGCCTTGGTGAAGGTCAGGCACAGGATGCGCTCCGGCGGCGTCGGCGCGCGATCGGGACCGGGCAGCATCAGGCGCAGCAGCCGGTCGATCAGCAGCTTGGTCTTGCCCGATCCGGCGGAGGCCGAGACGAAGGCGGAGACGGCGGGGTCGGACGCGAGGCGCTGCTGCCGGGTGGCGTCCGCAATCGGATCCAGCGCGTTCATTCCTCGTCCTCGGCGATGCGCCATTCGGCGACGCGGGCGAGCACCCCGTACTGGGCATGGGCGGGCGCCTCGGCGGGGAACGGCTGGGCGAGATAGGCGGTCGCGGGATCGTCGAACGCCTCGATCCGGGCCTCGAGGCCGTGCCAGGCGTCGGCGAGCAGATCGTCGAGCTTCTGGCCGGCCCGCAGGCTCTGGGTCTCGCCCGGGGTGGGACCGCCGGAGAGTTTCCAGTGCGCGAGCTCGGCGACGGGCCGGTCGCGGAAGGCGTCGCCGAAGCCGCCGAGCGTCGCCATCGTCGCTTCGAGCGGGAGCTGGGGCGACCAGCCTGCCTGCATCGAACGGCGGCTCGGCAGGGTGCCGGTCTTGTAGTCGAGAATGGCGAGGCCCTCGTGGCACTCGATCCGGTCGGCGCGGCCGGTCAGGGTGAAGGGACCGGCAGGGCCGTCGAGGGTCCAGCGTCCGGCGATCTCGGTCGCGAGATGGGAGGGGGCGCCGGTGGCGCGGCGCGCGGCCTCGGCCGCCGCGATCCATTCGGCGATGCGGCGCAGGCGCGGCCGCCACCAGGCGGCGACGCCGCGCCGCACGGCGAAGCGCTCGATCGCGGCCTCGAAGCAGGATTGCAGGCCGTCGGCGTCGACCGTGTCGTGGCGATAGGCGTGGGCGAGCGCGTCGTGGACGAGGTTGCCGAACAGGGCGCGGTCCGCCTCCTCCTCGATCGGCGCGAGCGGCGGCAGGCGGAGGATGTGGCGGGCATAGATCGCGTACGGGTCGCGCAACCAGGTCTCGATCTCGGTGACGCTGAGCTGGCGGGGACGGTGCGAGACCGGCGGTCGCGGCGTGGGAGGGCGTGCCGGACGCGGGGTGTCGGGCTGGTCGAGTGAGGCGGCCCAGGCGACCGCCGGGTCCGGCGGGAGGGATTGCCCAGCACCGGCAAGGCAGGCTTCGAGACGGGCGATCCAGCGCGAGGGCACGGCGGGCGCGCGGTCGCGGCGGCTGGCGTAGGAGAGGATGATTCGCGGGGCGGCGCAGGCGAGCATGGTGAAGTCGTGCGCCGACGCGCCGATCGCGGCTTCCGGCGCGGGCAGGCCGACGGCGGCGCGCATCTGCCGGCCCATCCAGGGGCCGGGATCGGCCGGCGCGGGCCAGACGCCGTCGACGAGACCGCCGAGGACGATGAGGTCGGCGGTCTGGCCGCGCGCCTCGAGCAGGCCCCAGATCGAGAGGCGGGGATGGATCTCGGCATCGTCACGGCCGCGCAGCGCGCGCCGCCCGTGGACGCTGACGCCGGCGAGCGAGGCGTCGAGCAGGCCGGGCAGGCAGGACGGCGGTTGCGGCGGCAGCGGGGCGAGCGCCTCGAGCAGCTCGGCCATGTGGGCGGAGAGCGCCTCGCCCTCCTCGCCCGACCAGAGGCGGTCGGCCTCGGCCACGCGCTCGGCGGTCGCGAGCAGGGCGGCGACGAGATCGACCGGGCGGATGCGATCGCGCGAGACCGCGTCGTCGAGCGGTGCCGTGGCGGCGGCGAGGCGGTCGAGGAAGATCTCGACCGCGCGCCGGTCGGTCTCGTTGATGCGCCGCGCGCCGGCGGCGGCCCGGCGCAGGCCGGTGATGCCGGGCAGCGGACGCGGGCCGCGCAGGCAAAGCAGCTCCAGTCGCCTGGCCTCGCGGCGGCATGCCGCCTGGGTGAGGCCGATGGTGGCGAAGGGATGCTTGAGCAGGGCCAGCAGGTTCGCGGGCGGCAAACCGTCGGCGAGCGTGGTCGCGATCAGGCGGAGGAAGACCGCGTGCGGCGTGTCGGCGAGGCGTTCGCCGGCGCTGTCGTCGGCGAGGATGCCGAACCGTCCGAGCTCGGCCGCGACGCGCTGCGCGAGCGCGCGATCGGAGGTGACGAGGGCGGCGGTGCGGCCCGGGGTCTCGATGGCGTCGCGCAGGGCGAACGCGATCGCGAGCGCCTCGACCTGCTCGTCGGCGGCGGCGATCAGGGTGAGGCCAGGCTCCGGAGGGGGGGCGTCGAGAGGGACGGGCTGGCGCCAGGTGGCGGCGACGGCCTGGGCGGGAAGCATCGCGCGCCGGAGCAGGGCGACGCGGCCCGGGATGCTGCCACCGAGTGTCGAGACGTCGCCGCGCGTGGCGCCGAGGCAAGCGAGCATGCGGCGCAGGCCCGCCTGCGGATGGAAGTCGCCGAGCGTGTCCCAGCTTGCCTCATCGAGGCCGAGATCGAGACCGGGCAGGATCAGGCGGCCGGCCGGCAGGCGCGCGACCGCGCGGGCGAGTGCCAGTTCGGCCGGGGTGGCGGCGATGATGCCGGCGAGCCAGACCGGGTGCGCGGGGGCCCTGTCCGACCAGGCGGCGGCCTGGGATGCGAGCAGGGAAGATTGCCGCGCGGCCGGATCGGCCAGGCCGGTGGCGGCCAGCGCGGACGGCCAGCGTTCGGTGACGATGGCGAGGAAGTCGAGCGTGATCTGCCAGTGCAGCGCGAGCGCGTCCGGTGCGAGCGACGGCAGCGCGCGGGCGAGATCGATGTCCCAGCGCGCGGCCTCGTCGATCAGATCGGCGAGCGAGGACGCGAGTGCGAACGCGTTGCCCAGGGTGGGCACACTCGACGTGTTGCCCAGGGTGGGCACACTCGACGTGTTGCCCAGGGTGGGCACACTCGACGTGTTGCCCAGGGTGGGCACGCCTGCGGGCGTGGTCGCTTCGGCATGGGCGAGGACGAGGCGCGCGAGAGCGGCCTGGCGCGCGATCCGGCCGATCGCGTCGGGTTGTTCGGCCGCACCCGCCATCGCCATCGGCGCCTCGTCGGGAGCGCCGATGGCGTCGATCCGCGGCAGCAGCAGGGCGGGGCGGCCGGACACGCGAAGGAAGGCATCGGTCAGCGCGCGCACGCCGCGCCGCGTCGGCAGCAGGATCAGCCCGTCGCCGCAGGCGATCGGATCGTGACCGCATGCCTCGAGCCAGGCGCCAGCGACGCTGTCGAGGAAGCCGGCGCCGGGGTCGATGGTGAACAGGCCGCTCATCGTCGAGACACGATCAAAGCCGGACGCCGGACAGCCGGTCGTCGAGCACGTGCTCGGCCTGCGCGATGTCGGCCTCGGTCGGGAGATGGAACCAGACGCCGTCATGCACGAGGCCCCCGAGCCGGCCGGCCGCGATCAGGCGGTCCCAGAGCGAGGCTGCGGGCTCGGCGCCGTTGAAGAGGGACGCGGACAGGAGCTGGATGCCGGCGAAGACGAAGGGCGCGATCTCGCGCTCGTCGGGGCGGCGGACGATGCCGAGGGAGTCCAGCGCGAGGGCGGTGCGCGGATCGCTCGATCCGTTCTCGGTGGCACGGGCGAGCAGCAGCATCGCGTCGAACTCGCCGCTCGCGCCAGGGCCGGCACCGGGCCGGCCGCTCGTGTTAAGGGCGGCACCGAGGCGGGAGAGCGCCGGATCCGGACCATCGAACCAGACAACGTCGTCGTCGATCAGGAAGAAGCTGTCGGCCGGGCGCAGATGCCCGTCAGCGAACGCGCGGCCGACCGCCTGCGACGCGTGCACGGCCTCGATCAGGATCAGGCCGGGATCGCCGCGTTGGAGGAGATGTCGTTCGAGCAGCGCCCGATCGGGGCCGGCGCCGATCAGGACCGTGGTCACGGACGCGTCGGCCAGTCGATCGAGTGCGCGGTCGAGCAGCGAGCGGCCGGCGAGGGACGGCACCGCGCGCGCGGAGCGGCGCGCCTGCGGCGCGAGCAGGATGGCGGTGGAGGGCCCGGTCACGAGCGCTGCTCGACGAAAGATGAGACGAGGGATGCGAGCCGTTCGTGCGGCCAGCCGGCGATGACGCATGACCGAGCGGCCGCACCGTCGTGGGAGAGGGTCACGGTTAGCGCGCCGTCCGGCCGGGCGTCGGCGAGCCGGTCGGGCCATTCGACGATGACGGCGCCGGCGCGGGCGTCGCGCCAGCCGAGCTCCTCGAGGGAGGCGGGACCGTCGAGCCGCCAGAGGTCGAGATGCGTGATCGGGCCCATCGGCGACTCGTAGTCCTGCACCAGCGTATAGGTGGGCGAGGGCACCTCAAGCGCCGGTTCGTTGCAAGCGGCACGCAGGATGGCGCGTGCGATCGTGGTCTTGCCCGCGCCGAGCGGACCGTCGAGCAGGACCGCGTCGCCGGGGCGCAACCGGAGGCCGATCGCATGGCCGAGATCGCGTGCGGCACGCTCGGTGGGCAAGTCGAACGATCGGGATGTCACGCGGTCCGTCTCACGCGCGGCACTGTGCCCAAACCGGCGGACGGCCGCCAGGAGTGCCGGCCATCCATGCCAGGAGCGTTAACGGTCTGGTCACTGCCTTGGCGGCACTGTGTCGCGTGGACGGGGTGGTTCGAGCGATGCCGGTCTGGAGACGATGATGTCAACGCGCCTGCCGTTTCTCCGGCCGAGCCCACCGCGCCTCAGCGAACTGGCCCTCGAACTGCGCGACATCGAGACGCGGCGCCAGTTCACCAATTTCGGTCCGGTCAACACCGATCTCGAGGCCCGGTTCGATACGCATTTCGGCACCAGCGGGGCCTGCCTGACCGTCTGCAACGCCACGATCGGATTGATGCTGGCGATGCGGCTGGCCGCGTCGCGCCGGCCGGGTTCGACGCTGGCGCTGATGCCGTCCTTCACGTTCGCGGCGACGGGAGAGGCCGCGATGTGGGCCGGGCTGACGCCGGTGTTCTGCGACATCGATCCGGACACATGGCTGCCCTGCGCGCACGACGAGGAGCGGCTGATCAGGTCGCTCGGCGACGAGCTCGCGCTGATCGTGCCGTACGCGACGTTCGGCAATGGCCTCGATCTCGCCCGCTACGAGGCGATCGAGCGGCGTGGCATCCCGGTCGTGATCGATGCGGCCGCCTCGCTCGGCGCGATCGACGCGAGAGGTGCCGCGTTCGGCGCGGGCGCGCCGTTCCCCGTGGTTTTTTCGATGCACGCCACCAAGACGTTCGCGGTCGGCGAGGCCGGCCTGATCCATTGCGCGGACGCGTCGGTGATCCGCCGCCTGCGCTCGATGGCCAATTACGGCTTCGAGGGCAATCGTTCGGCCGCCACCTTGGGCTTGAACGCTAAGCTGAGCGAGGTGATGGCCTTGATCGGGCTCGCGCGGTTCCGCGACTTCGAGGCGCTGACGGCGCATCGCGACATGCTGGCCTCGATGTACCGGCAGCGTCTGCTGGACTGGCGGTGCCAGGTCGTTCATGGGCGGCGGCAGGCCTATTCGTTCATGGCCGCGATGATGCCCGACGATCTGGCCTTGTCGCGCGACGCGGCGTTGGCAGCACTCGCGGCGGACGGTGTCGAATGCGGCCGCTATTTCAGTCCGCATCTGGCGCAGCAGCCCTTGTTCCGGGCCTGCGCCGAGGCAGCCCGGCTGCCGGTGACCGAACGGATCTCGTCGCGGATCATCGCGCTGCCGCTGTGGGACGAGATGGGCGAGGCGGAGGTCGATTTCTGCTGCGACGCGGTTTCGCGGCTTCGGACGCTGCATTCCATGCAGGTCCTGCCGGCGCGGCCGGTCGAGGCTGTCGCCGCATGAACATCGTGTCCGGCGTGCCGAGACAAGGCGCCTTGCGGATGAGCAGCATCGCTTTGCCGCCGACCGAGGTCAGCGACATCGTCTCGCGGGTCTGGACGTTCGGCGTCAGGGATCGGACGTTCGCGCGACAGGTCAGGTTGCTGCCGGACGGGCGCATTTCGGGCTACGTCCACGACAACGAAGCGGCGTGGCGGATGGAAGACGGACTGGTGACGTTGCTTGGGCGGAATGGTGCGCCGACCGCACGCTTCACGCATCGCCGCGACGACGAGAACGGGATCGTGCTGTGGGGCCCGCATCTGCCCGATCCGTCGCACACCCTGATCCTGGCGGAGACGCGGCCGGCGCAGACGCTGGCGGCCGACATGTCGCGCTTTCCGATCGATCGTCATGCACGCTGGCATGTTCCGGGGGAGCGCCGGCGCAATCTCGTGATGGTGTTCGCCAACCACCGATCGCTGCATCTCGACTGGATCCGCGACATCCCTGACGCGGAGCGGTCGTGGGATCTGTGCGTGAGCTTCTACGGGCCGGCCGAGCAGTATGCGCAGATCGGCGTCGCGGAACTGTCGAGCCTGCAGACCGGCGTGTTCAAGGGCCGCTCCGCGCACGCGGCCTTCGCCGTCGACAGTCCGCTCTGGGGCTACGACCGGGTCTGGTTCGCCGACGACGACCTGATGACGGGATGGCGCGACATCAATCGCCTGTTCGCGATCGCGCGTGAGAACGATCTGCTGTTGGCCCAGCCGGCACTCGCCGAGGGCAGTCATGTCGCGCACGGCATCACGCGGCAGCAGCCGGGACTGAAGCTGCGCTACACGTCGTTCGTCGAATCAATGGCGCCGCTCTTCACCCGCGAGGCGCTGCGCCTGTGCGTGCCGGTGTTCCAGAACCAGCGGCATGGCTACGGCATCGACTATGTCTGGTCCTGGCTGCTGGGGGCGGCGCGCGACCGGATGGCGATCATCGACACGGTGGGCGTCGTGCACACCCGCCCGCAGACGACGGCGTACGATCCGGCCGCGAATGCGCGCGAGGAGCAGATGCTGCTTGCGATGTATGGGGTGACGCCGCGGGTGGAGGAGTATGGCCATCTTCGCGATGCCCAGGCCTGACGTTCGCAGTTTCAGCCGAGGCGGTCGATCGCCTTGGCGAGCGGTCGTTCCCCGTCGGGATAGTCCAGCCAGGCCTTGCTCCTGGCGAGCAGTCCGGGGACGGAGCGTATCGTGAAGTGCGCGGGATCGAGGGATTCGCTTACGTCGCGCCACGTCACCGGCATCGACACGGTCGCCCCCGGGCGGTTGCGGGGCGACAGCGGCGCGACCGCCGTCGACAACCGGTCGTTGCGGAGGTAGTCGAGATAGATCCGCCCGATTCTGAGCTTCTTGGACATGTTGACGAGATAGAGCTTGGGGCTGTCGGCCGCCATCCGGCGGCAGATCTCGTGGGCGAAGGATTTCGCCGCCTTCCAATCGGGACCGCGCTTGCCCGGACGCGCGAGCGGGGCCACGACATGGAGCCCCTTCCCGCCCGTCGTCTTGCAGAAGGCGACAAGGCCGAGGGCCTGGAGCCGGTCGCGCATGTCGTGCGCGGCATCGACCACGGCGGCGAAGGCGACTTCGGGACCGGGATCGAGATCGAAGATCAGGCGTCCGGGCTGCTCGGGCTCTCTCGGCCGGCAATTCCAGGGATGCAGCTCGACCGCGCCGCTCTGGGCGACGGCGGCGAGGCCTTCGATGCGGTCGATCTGGAGATAGGGCTTGTGATCGCCGGCGACGGTGACGAGCTCGAGCAGGCTCGACGTGCCGCGCATCGCGTGGCGCTGGAAGAACTGCTCGCCCGAAAGCCCGTCGGGCGCGCGCACGATCGAGCACGGTCGGCCCGAGATGTGCGGCAGCATCCAGGCGCCGACCGATGCGAGATAGCGGGCGAGATCGCGCTTGGTCACCGGCGTGCCGTCGCCCGCGTCGGGCCAGAACACCTTGTCCGGATGGCTGATCGGCACACCCAAGACTTCGGTGGCGTCTGCCTTGGCCGGCCCGGGCTTGGCGCGCGCTTTGGTCGCCGGCCCGGGCCGAGCCGCGGGCACCGATGCCGGCGCCGGCAGCTCGGCCTGGACAGACGCGGCCGGCTTGTCCTCGCGCAGGGCCTTGAAGGACGCTTGGCGCACCATGCCGGTCGCGGTCCAGCCGGCGAATTCGATCTCGGCCACCAGTTCCGGCCGGGTCCAGGTAACGCCCGCTTCGCGCTTGGGTGCGCCCGCCCCGGTGAACGGCGACGAGGCGGTCGCGACCGCGCGCAGGCGCGGCAGGATGCGCTCGACCTTGACCGCGCCGTAGCCGGTCCCGACACGGCCGAGATAGACGAGATGGTCGTCGCGATGGACGCCCACGAGCAGCGAGCGGAAGCGGCCCTCGGTGGTCGACCAGCCGCCGATGACGACCTCGTGCCCGGCGCGGCATTTGGCCTTGGTCCAGGTCTCGCTCCGGCCGGACCGGTAGGGCGCGTCGAGCCGCTTGGAGACGATGCCCTCGAGCGACAGCCGGCAGGCCGAGCGCAGCACGGCGTCGCCGCCGGTCTCGAAATGCTCGACGAGGCGCAGGACGCCTTTCAGTTCGAGGGCGGCGAGACGATCCTTGCGCTGCGAGAGCGGGCGGTCGCGCAGGTCGGCCGGCCCGTCGAACAGAAGATCGAAGGCGTAGAACACAAGTTCGTCGGTGCGCTCCTCGGAGAGTGCGACCTGCAGGGCGGCGAAGTCGGGCGTGCCATCCCGGTCGTGGGCGACGACCTCGCCGTCGATGACCGCGTCCGGCAACGAGGCGGCTGCTTTCGCGACGGCGGCGAAGCGCGCGGTCCAGTCGTGGCCGTTCCTGGTCTTGAGCGTGGCTTTGCCGCCGGCGACACGCAACTGCATCCGGTAGCCGTCGAACTTGATCTCGTGCACCCAGCCGGCGCCGGATGGCGGCCGCTCGACGGTCCGGCACAGTTGCGGCGCGACGAAGCCGGGCATCGCGGCAGCCTCGGCGCGCCGGTCAGCGGCAAGCCCGTCACGGCTGTCCCAGATCGCGTCGGGTTCGGGTGACGCGCGTTCGAGCATGAACGGCTTCGGACGCCGGCCCTTGCCGGCGGCAATCGTGGCCATGGGGCGGCCGGAGGCGACCGAGCGATCGTCCGTCATCAGCGCATCGGTGTCGCCCGTTTCGGCATCGCGATGCTTGATCAGCAGCCAGTTGGTCCGCTTGCCGCCGGTCTTGTCGTGCTTGATCCGGACCAGCACCCAGCTTCCGTGCAGACGCTGCCCGTGCAGGGTGAATTTCAGGTCGCCGGCGGCAAGCGCCTGGGCGGGATCGGCGTTGCCCTCCGGCGTCCAGAACCCGCGGTCCCAGACCTGGACGGTGCCGCCGCCATACTGGCCCTTGGGTATCGTGCCCTCGAAGTCGCCGTAGCCGAGCGGATGGTCCTCGACCTCGACGGCGAGGCGCTTGTCGGCCGGATCGAGTGAGGGGCCGCGGGTGACCGCCCACGACTTGAAGACGCCTTCCCATTCCAGGCGCAGATCGAAATGCAGCCGGGTCGCGTCGTGCTTCTGGATGACGAAACGAAGGCGTTCGGAGGTTGCGACCGCGTCGTCGCCGGCGGGCTCCGCGGTCTGCTGGAAATTGCGCTTCGAGCGATAGTTGTCGAGCTTGGCCGGCATCGCGTTGCCCCCGGGCATTGCGCGCCCTGTCCGGCAGCAACCCGGGCGGACGCCGGTCGTTCCCGATCGGGCCCGATCAGGCGGATTCGCTGCTTCTGACCAGCCCGAAGAACGCGCGCAAGCGCTCGACGAGCTGCTCGTTCTGCGCCATCGCCGGCTGCGGCGGCATCGTGCGGTCCGAGGCGATCGAGGCATGGATCTGCCGCGCGGTCGCGATCAGCGCCTCGGCGAGCAGCGGGTATTCCGACATGATCGCCTTGAGGTCCGCGCCGCTCAGTTCGTAGACGGTGCATGGGGTGAGCGCGGTCGCCGACACGCCGTAGGGCTCGCCGACGAGAAGGCCCACGAGGCCGATGAAGTTGCCCGGACTGAGCGATCCGAGCCGCCGCGTCAGCCCGTCGATCGTCGAGGTGATGCTCGCCGTCCCGGCGCCGATGATCAGCACCGAGCCCGCACTCGCGCCCTGTTGCATGAGGATTTCGCCGGGCTGAAACGACCGCTCGACCATGCGGGCGGCGACATCGTCGCGGGCGGCCTGGCCGAGGACGCGGAAATGATCGGAGGCGTCGAGGATCCGGTTGACGCCGCCGGACGGTCCGAGGGCGGGCGGGATCTGGCCTTGGGTCGCGAACGCGATGCCGGTAAAGCGCGTGTGGCGGTGGATCTGGCGCAGCAGTTCTGTCCTGGCCGCGGGAAGCAGCGCGGTGGCGGCGACGGCGAAATTGACGCTGTAGCGCGCGCCGTCGCCCTGCAGGGCGATCATCGACACGCTCGGCGCGGGCCGGCCGAGCAGCCTGGTGCAGGCGAGGGCGGCGTTGCCGAGGATGGCGATGCAGCGATCGGGGTCGGCCAGCGGATTGAGGGTGACGGTGACGCTGTCGCTGCGGACGGGGGTCGGATGGCTGCGGTTGATCAGGCGCGACTTGGCGACGAGGCTGTTGGGGAGGACGGCGATGTCGTCGTCGCCGGTCTGGACGTGCGTCGAACGCCAGTTGACCTCGATGACGGTGCCCTCGATGCCGCCCTCGAACCAGACCAGGTCGCCTTTCTGGTAGGGGCTTTCGACGCCGAGCGCGATGCCTGAGAACAGGTCGGCCATGGTGCTCTGCAGGGCGAGGCCGAGGACGATGGCGATGATGCCCGAGGTCGCGAGCAGACCGCGGACGGGAACGTCGAAGGCGAAATTGATGATGGCGAGGACGGCGCCGACATAGATCACGCCGGCGCCGAGGTCGGAGACCAGGCGGGTCTCGCGCGGCTTGTGCTCGATGACGACCATCATCCGGCCGAGGCCGACGAGAGCGCGGGCGGCCATCAGCCACCAGGCCGCCTCGAGCGCCTGCTGCAGGACGCGCTCGCCGGGCGAGGCATCGAAATGCGGATGCAGCGGCGAGCCGACCACGAGCGGCAGGGTTGCCGAGAGGCCCGCGAACAGTGCC
This sequence comes from Acetobacteraceae bacterium, assembly GCA_965276655.1. Lineage (GTDB taxonomy): Bacteria > Pseudomonadota > Alphaproteobacteria > Acetobacterales > Acetobacteraceae > CAXTPV01. The sequence continues at coordinate 3,220,734 of CBDIBD010000003.1, read as the reverse complement.
ACCTTGACGAGCAGCCGGACCCATGGTGACGACCGCGACACCAGGACCGGCGCGAGTAGGCCGAGCGAGGCGAAGCCGGTGACGAGGCCGGTGTCGAGGTTCAATGCGTGTGCTCCGATGTTTGGCCAGTGATACCTGAATTGCGCGGGTCCGGGGCCGCGTGGCCCCGGCGGGGTCCGGGGGCAGCGCCCCTGGCCGTCAAGGAGGCGAAGTGGACGCGACCGACCAGATCATCGAAGCCGGCAAGCACATGGACCGCCGGGGCTGGGTGCCCTCGGTGAGCGGCAATCTCAGCGTCAGGCTAGGGGCGGACACGATCGCGATCACCAGGAGCGGCAGGCGCAAGGGCCATCTCACGCGGGCGGACGTGATCGAGGTCGATCTCGAGGGCCGGCCCTTGTCCGCGCGCGACGTCCCGAGTGCGGAGACGCTGCTGCATTGCCAGCTCTACACGATGTTCGCCGATGTGGGCGCGGTGCTGCATGGCCATTCGGTCGCGGCCACCGTGCTGTCGCGCCTGGTCGGGCAAAGCGTGGCGATGTCCGGCTACGAGATGATCAAGGCGTTCGACGGCCACGACACGCACGACGTGACGGTGCGGCTGCCGGTGCTCGACAACGACCAGGACATGCGGCGGCTGCAAGCGGTGCTGGCAGGGCGGCTCGACCGGGACTGGATCGGCTACGTTTTGCGCGGCCACGGCGCGTATGCGTGGGGACGCGACATGGACGATGCGATGGACAAGCTCGAGGCGCTCGAATTCATGATCGCATGCGAGCTCGCCGCGCGCCGGGCGCCCTGATTGCGCGGCCGCCGGCAATCTCCCTATGGTCCTGTCCGCAGCCGGAAAGGAAGTCGCGGTGATGGATGCGTCGACAGGCACGGGCGCCGACCTCGTCAACCTGCCGCGGCTGGTCACCGCCTATTTCGCGGATCGTCCGGACCCGTCCGACCCGTCGCAGCGGGTGGCGTTCGGGACGTCGGGGCATCGCGGCTCGTCGCTGAACAACGCGTTCAACGAGCACCATATCCTGGCGATCAGCCAGGCGATCAGCCAGCACCGCAAACGTGAGGGGGTGACCGGCCCGCTGTTCCTGGGCATCGACACGCATGCGCTGTCGGAGCCGGCGCTGGTGAGCGCGCTCGAGGTGTTCGCCGCCAACGATGTCACGGTGATGATCGACGCCGATCACGGCTACACGCCGACGCCCGCGGTCTCGCACGCGATCCTGACCTATAATCGCGGCCGCACCTCGGGGCTCGCGGACGGCGTGGTGATCACGCCGTCGCACAATCCGCCCGAGGATGGCGGCTTCAAATACAATCCCCCCAACGGCGGCCCGGCATCGGCGGAGATCACGGGAGCGATCGAGCGGACCGCGAACGGCTTCCTCGACGCGGACATGCAAGGCATCAAGCGGGTGACGTTCGAGCGGGCGCGGTCGTCGTCGCTGGTGCATGCGCACGACTACGCCGGGCCCTATGTCGACGACCTGCCCGGGATCGTCGATATCGACGTGATCCGGCGGTCGGGGATCAGGATCGGGATCGATCCGCTCGGCGGTGCCGCGGTCGATTACTGGCCGGTGGTGGCCGAACGGCTCGGTCTCGATCTGACGGTGGTCAACGAGGGTGTCGACGCGACGTTCCGCTTCATGCCGGTCGACTGGGACGGCAAGATCAGGATGGACTGCTCGTCGGCACCCGCGATGGCGAACCTGATCGGGATGCGGGATCGTTTCGACATCGCGTTTGCCAACGACACCGACGCCGACCGGCATGGGATCGTGTGCCGGTCGGCGGGATTGCTGCCGCCCAACCATTTTTTGGCCGCATCGATCGCGTACCTGTTCGACAACCGGCCCGGCTGGGCGGCCGGGATCGGGATCGGCAAGACGATCGTCAGCAGCAGCATGATCGACCGGGTGGCGGCGCGGGCCGGGCGCCGGCTGTACGAGGTGCCGGTCGGGTTCAAATGGTTCGTCGACGGTTTGATCGGCGGCTCGCTCGGGTTCGTCGGCGAAGAGAGCGCCGGGGCCACGTTCCTCAGGCGTGACGGTTCGGTGTGGACGACCGACAAGGACGGCATCGTGATGGGCCTGCTGGCAGCCGAGATGACGGCGCGGAGCGGCCGCGATCCGGGAGAGCTTTATCGCGGGCTCACCGAGACGCTGGGCGCGCCCTGCTATGCGCGGATCGACGCTGCGGCAAACCCGAAGCAGAAGGCGGTGCTGAAGAACATCACCGCCGAGCAGCTCGGCGCGGTGACGCTCGCGGGCGATCCGGTGGTGGCGACGCTGAACACCGCCCCCGGGAACGGGGAGAAGATCGGCGGCATCAAGGTCGCGAGCGAGAAGGGCTGGTATGCGGCGCGTCCGTCGGGGACGGAGAACGTGTACAAGATCTACGCCGAGAGCTTCGTGGACGAGGCGCACCTGGCGCTGATCCAGCAGGATGCGCGCGACGGTCTGGCGCGCGCGTTCGCGTCGGCCGACTGACGGCTCCAACGCCTCGGGTTCGTCTCAAGATTAACCCAAAATCAAGGGTGGCGATCCATTCTGTCTCCGAGAGCGGTTCTCGCGATGGAGACGATAGACGATGGGTCGGACCCGGATTGCCGTTGGCGGCGCCCTGCTCGCGTCAGGCGCGATCGTTGCGTATGCGCAAGTCTCGATCGCCAAGACGCTCTATGTCAGCGCGTCGCTCGGATCGAACAGCCACACGGGCACCAGCAGTGCGGCGCCGCTCGCGACGATCCAGTACGCGGAGGGTCTGACCAGTCCGGGCGATACGGTGCTGGTGATGAACGGCACCTACGTCGACCAGGGCACGGGCGGCAACATCCTGTTCGTCAACCGGTCGGGAACGGCGGCAGCACCGATCACCTACAAGGCCTATCCGGGGCAGCAGCCGGTGCTCCGTTTCACCAGGTCCTGGGCCGCGATCCGCGTGTCGGCCGACTACATCGTGCTCGACGGGTTGCAGATCGTCGGCAATGCGGCGACGGTCCAGCCCAGCTACGCGCTCGCCCAGGCGCGCAACCTGCTCAATCCGCTGACCAACGGCGACGGGATCGACATCGATCCACCATCGGCGGGCGTCACGCCGCACCATGTGACGATCCAGAACATGATCATCCACGACGTGCCGGGCGGGGGCATCGCGGTCGATGATGCCGACTACGTCACGGTGCAGAACAATCTCGTCTACAACACCTCGAACTGGTCGCCCTACGGCGACAGCGCGATCAGCGTCTACGAGCCGCACGACATCGATGCCGCCACCGGCTACAAGATCTCGATCCTGCGCAACACGACATTCAATAACAGCGAGCTCGTCCCCTGCGTGTGCCGCGACTACAAGGCGGTGTCGGACGGCAACGGGATCATCATCGACGACAACATGGACACCCAGGCGTCGGGAACGCGCACGCCCTACCATGGACGAACGCTGGTCGCCTACAACATCAGCTTCGGCAACGGGGGCTCGGGCATCCACGCCTATTCGAGCCAGCACATCGATATTCTCAACAACACCGCCTACGACAACGAGCTGACGCCGACGCTCGACGAGGGGCAGATCTTTTCCGACACCGGTTCGGACGTGAGGATCATCGACAACATCCTGTCTTCGCCCGCCGGAAAGGCGATCACCAGCCGCAACAACAACACGGCGACGGTGACGGAGGACTACAACATCCTGTGGAACCTCGCCGGGCCGCTGCTGCGTCCTTCGGTCACGGGATTGCACGACATCCTGGCCGATCCGCTCTTCGTCAAGCCGTCGAGCGGGAACTTCGCGCTGCTGCCGTCCTCGCCGGCGTTGAAGTCGGGTGAGCCCGCCGCGCTGCGCAACAGCGCCGTTCCGGCGGCAGCGGGATTGGTGACCTCGGCCAATCGAGGAGCGGAATGACAGCCGGGCGGGACGCCGTGCTCACCGACAAATGATGTGACGGGGGCGCCCGTTCGCGCGTGTAGTGACAGTCTGACGAGGCCGGAACGTTTCTGGATCGAGATCGAAGGACAGGACAGGTCGATGGCGGTGAGGCAAGTGCGCGAGACAGTGATCCGTCCGACGGTCCGGAGGCGGCCGGCCGCCGGTCGCGTGACGACGGCAGATCGGGGTCTGAGGCGCGGCCTGTTCATCGCGTGCAGCATGTCGATGCCGGTCTGGATGCTCCTGCTCTATGCCCTGATCGGCTGATCGGACGCTGCCTGCAGGCGGTTCAGCGTACGATCGACGAGAAGCCAGGGATCGAGCCCGCCCGAGCAGGCGCTCTCGAAGACCGACATCGGATCTCCGCCCTCGATCTTGATCCTCGGCAGCATCAACGCGTCGGCGCCGACGGCGATGGGACCATGCTGCGAGGTGAAGCAGGCACGGTAGCCGGCCGCCGCCGCATGCCGGCGTGACAGCCACGAGAAGTCGGCCCGGGTGCCGAACGGATAGGCAAAGGCGAACACCTCGCGGTCGAGCAGGACCTCGAGCGTCTGTTTCGAGCCCGATAATTGGTGCGCGAGCTCGAGGGCGCCGGCGCGGCCAAGCGAGCAATGCTCGCTCGCGTGCGAGCCGATGTCGATCCCGAAGGCGGGCAGCGACGCGATCTCGTCGCGGTCGAGGAAGCGCTCGGGCTGGTCGCGTGCCGGCTGGCCGATCCGTCCGGCGGTGACGAAGGCGACCGCGGGCACCGCATGACGCCGCAGGATCGGGGCCGCGATCTCGAGCGTGCTCGCGGCGCCGTCGTCGATCGTGACCAGCACCGCGTGGCGGGGCAGGCCGGCATCGCCGCCGACGAAGGCCATGAGGCGATCGAGGCCGATCGCGCGGCCGCTCGCGGCGAGAGCGGCGATCTGACGCTCGAAGCAGTCCGGGCTGACCGCGAAAGGATCGCGCGGCCGGTGCGCGAAGCGGTGGTAGGTCAGGACTCGGACCAGCTTGGTGCGCCGCCGGGCGACGAGAGGCCCGGCGACGGCCGCCATCGCACGGCGCGCACCCTTTTTGGCGAACCAGCGGAGATCGGCGCGCCGCATCCGGCCGTCAGGCGGTCCGGCCCGGCAGGCACACGCGTTGGGCGAGCAGCGGCGCCACGAGATCCTCCAGCGAACGGCGGAACGTGGCGGGATCGTGCATCGCCGTCATCGCCTCGGCCGCCGCCGACCCGAGGCGGGCGGCAAGCGCGCGGTCCTCGAGCAGGACGAGTGCCGCATCGGCGAACGCGCGCGGGGTGTCGGCGCGCCGGACCTCGATCCCGTCGCGCAACTGCAGTCCGCGCAGGCCGGCTTCGGTGCTGACGATGGCGGCGCCACGCGCCGCCGCCTCCATCGTCTTGACGCTCACGCCGGTGCCCGACAGGAGCGGCACGACGACCACATCGACGCGGTCGTAGAACGCGCCGACATCGTCCATCCAGCCGGCGATGGTGATGCCGCGCCGCTGTCGCGCCGGCAAACGCGCGCAGGCGGCGCCCGCCTTGCCGGCGACGAGCAGGCGGGCATCGGGCCGCGCGGCCAGGATCAGCGGCCAGATCGCACGGCAGAAGAACAGCAGGCCCTCGACGTTGAACAGGGCGCCGGAGCCGATGAAGCCGAACGCGTGGCGACTGCCGCCGGCGGCACGCCTCTCGCCGGCGGGGGCGCCCACGACCGGCCAGCGTATCGGCAGCAGCCGGTCGGGTGCCACACCGCCCTCGCGGATTGCCTCGAGTTCGGACTCGGCGCTGCACAGGACCCGGTCGCACACCGACAGCACCCGGCTCTCGTGCCCGGTCAGGAACGCGGGCGCGGGCCAGCCGATCGCCTGCAGCACGTCCGAGCGCGAGACGTGGCGAGCCGCGCGCGGCCCGCGCCAGCGCACCATCCGCAGCAGGGCGCGCTGCAACGCCACGATCCGGAACGGAATGTGATCGTGGATGTCGAGCAGCTTGCGGGCTGGATGCGCGCGCAGGCGCGACACGCCGGTGAGGTAGGCGGCGTCGACACCGTGCAGGACGATCAGCGCGTAGGGGGCGGCGAGGACGGCATCGAGACGGTCACGCGCGGCGCGGTCGGTGCGCAACGCCTCGGGTGCGAAACGATGGCCGCGAAATGCCGCGAGGCCGGCGGTCGCGAGGCGCCGCCACGTCGCGCCGCGTCCGCCATAGGCGCCGACCAGATGGAGGCGCACGCCGTCGCGGGCGAGCCGCGCGCGCCCCTCGTCGCTCCAGCGCGCGGACACGTAATCGAACGAGAGCACGTCGACATCGACGCCGAGGCCGCGCAGGCATTCGTACCAGAGCGAGATGATCGCCGAGGTGCCGTCATGCACCGGCGCGAACGGATGCTTGGTGACGAGGAGCACACGCGGGCGCGCGGGCTGCTCGTCGAGCGCGCGACGGGTCCTGATCGAGACGACATTCATCCAGGACGCCCTCGCGGCCGATGTTGGCGGCGCTGATGTATCGCGTTTGATGGCATTTCGCAACGAAATCGCGTAGACGACGGCCAGGAGGTCGGGAGGCCGCGATGACCGGGACGAGAACGAGGATGGCGATGCGTTCGGTGCCGCTGATCGTTTCGATCTGCGTGCTCTCGCAGGGTTTCCTGCCGCTCGGCCGCTTCACCGGCGCCGAGGCGTCGATGGATCCGGGACAGTCCGATCCCTGGGCGAACCTGCTGCAGGTCTTCGTTCTCCTGGTGATGCTGCTCGGTGTGGCGACACGGGTTCGCCAGGTCCTGCCGACATGGCGCGCGGGCGCGGTCCAGTGGCCGATCTGGATCTATTGCGTCGTCTCGGCGGCCTGGTCGGAAAGCCCGGGGACGACGGTACGGCGTTCGATCCTGCTGCTCGCGTATTTCCTGTTCGGCCATTACGCGTACGTGACGGCGGGGACGCGCGGCACCATCCGCCTGCTCAATGTCGCGAGCTGGCTGATGCTGATGTCCTCGCTCGCCTTCTTCGTGCTGGTCCCGTCGATCGGGCAGGACATCGGCAGCTACGAGGGGGCGTTGCGCGGCATCTTCTCGCAGAAGAACGTGACCGCGTGGACGTTCCAGTTGGCGCTGGCCTATCTCGGCTACCGGATCTATGCCGACCGGCGCGTGGGCCCGGGCTTCGTGCTCGGCGTTCCGGTCATCATCGGTGCGATCGTGCTGACGCGCTCGACGACGGAACTGCTCGCCTGCTTCGTGCTGATCGGGTTCTGGATCTGGTCGGCCTGGTTCCGGGCGGCGCGGCTGAAGCTGCTGCCGCTGTGGGTGGCGGCGAGCATGCTGGCGGTCGTCGCGTTCACGCTCTGGGGCCTGGGCGACGACGCCTACCGGCTGATGGGCAAGGATCCGGGGCTGACCGGACGGGGACCGATCTGGGAGATGGCGGCGCGCGCGATCGCGGCGCGGCCGGTGCTCGGCCACGGATTCCAGGGGTTCTGGCTACCGACCGAGCGGGCGGTGCAGGAGATCTGGGCGGTGGTGCTGTGGCCGGCGCCGCACGCGCATAACGGGATCTACGAGCTGCTGATCGAGGTCGGCTATGCCGGATTGGCGCTCTACGGGCTGCTGCTGGGCAATCTGGTGGTGCTCGTCGCACGCGGGCTCGCGCGCGACGCGCCGCTGGCCTGGTGGACGGTGTCGTGGATGATCCTGGTGGTGTTCAAGGCACACGCCGAGCCGGTGTATCTGCAGCTCGACATGTCGACCGCGCTGATCTCGTTCAGCACGGTGGCGCTGGGCATGCAGCAGAAGGCCTATGCGCGCGACAGGGCGGCGGCCACCGCGTCGCGCGCCGGCTTGGGCTGGAGCGCATCGTCGTAGAGGCAGCCGCGCGCCTCGAGTCCGTCGCCGCGCCTGGTCCAGGGCGAGTTCGACAGCCAGCTGAAGCGATCGGCCAACTCCCAGACCGTGAGCACACGCACGGCGGGCTCGGCGAGCGCGGTCTCGAGATAGCGGCGCATCAGGTCGGCGACCGCCTCGTCGCGGATGGAAGCCGCCGCGCCGAGGCGGAAATCGGCGACGTCGAGCTCGGTCAGGTGGATCGCGAGGCCCAGATCGGCGATCGCCCTGAGGAAGGCGCCGAAACGGCCAGGATCGAAACGGCCCTGGCCCCATTTCAGGTGGCTCTCGATGCCGACCGCGTGCAGCGGCGCGCCGCTCGCGCGGATCCGTCGCAGCAGCGCGAGCAGTGCGCGGCGGCGGGCCTCGAAATAGTGTCCCTCGAATTCGACGTCCATCTCGTTGATTACCAGCGTCGCCTGCGGATCGGCGGCGGCGGCCATCCGCAACGCGGTCTGAACGTAGTCGGGGCCCATGCGGCGCAGGAAAATCGTGTCGCGCATCCCGTCGCGCATGCCGTCCTCGACCCGCAGCGGTTCGTTGACCACGTCCCAGGCGTAGAGACGGCCGGCATAGCGGCCGCAGACGGTGCGGATGTGGTCAGCGAGGACTGACGTGAGATCGCCCGGGTCCTGCTCCAGCCAGCCCGGCAGGCTGAGGTGCCAGACGAGGTTGTGGCCGCGCATCCGCAGGCCCGCGTTCGTGCACGCGACGAGCAGGGCGTCCGCCGGCACGAAGTCGAACCGGTCGGCGGACGGGCGCAGCGTGCTCCATTTGAGCGCCATCTCCGGCGTCACCGCTTCCGCCTCGCGCTTGACGAGCGCGCCATAGGCCGGATCGCGGGCGAATGCCGTCTCGGTGACGGCGGTGCCGAACAGGATGCCCCGACGCCTGGCGGACGCGGCCAGCGACGGCGTTGCGGCCAACGAACCGGGTGCTGCCAGCGCGCAGGCCGAGGCCAGCAGCGCGCGGCGCGGGATCACAGGAGCCGGTCGAGGACGGACGGTAGCCGGCGCTCGCCGGTCAGCACGGCGTCGAGGCGGACGACGCCCGCCTGGGCGAGCAGGCGGGCGGCTTGCGACACCGAGGCCGCGCGGGTGTGCTCGGCGCGGACGACGAGGATGGTCCGGTCGGCGACCGCCGACAGGATCGCGCTGTCGGGCATGCGGGCGACCGGCGGACAGTCGACGAGGACCAGGTTGAAGCGGTCGCGGAGTGCGGCGTACAGGGGGCGCAGTTCGCCCGGCCGCGGCAGGCCACCGGATCCGACGAGCGGCACGGCTGATCCTGCCTCGCCCTCGTGCGATGACGGGATCGATCCGGTCGCACGGTGCAGTTCGAGCAGGCCCGGACCGGAGCGGCCGGGCGCGCCGGCAGGGCCCGCGTCGACGCGGAGCACGCGGCACCAATCGTGCCGTGACGCGGCGCGCGCCACGGCGGCCGCGATCAGCGTGGTGCCGCATCCGTCGTCGGCGCCGACGAGATGCACGACCAGTGCACCCTGGCGCTCGATGTCCGGCTGCAACGACGCCACCAGCAGCCCGGCCGCGGCGTCGTCGGCTTGCGTCGGGGCCGCGGCACGGCGGCGCCGGACGCGTCCCGGCGCCCGCCACGCGAAGCCGACGTCCAACCCGGTCGTGGTGCTCATGCCCATCGATGTCGTTCCTTTTCTCGTGGTCGGTGCTGGCGCTTCCAGTAGCACCGATGCTATTGCGGGTCTGCAACGAAATGCGGGGAGGAACGCGTGCGCCATCGGCCGGAGATCGCGATCCTGTGCGGCGGGGGCTTGACGCACGCGGCGGGCGGCATCGGCCAGCTCAGCGCCTACCTGCTCGACGCATGGGCGGCCTCGCGCTGGCGGGACTGGGGCCGGACGGTGGTCGACACGCGCGGCGATGGCGGGTCCCTGTCCGGCATCGTATCGTTCACACGCGCGGCGGCACGGCTCGCGACGCTGTCGCTGTCGGGGCGGCTCGACCTGCTGCACGCGAACATGTCGACGCGCGGCAGCGCGTTGCGGAAATGCCTGCTGTGCCGTGCGGCCCAGCTCGTGGGCACGCCCACGGTGATGCACATGCATGGCGCCGACCTGCACGAATTCTACCGCCGCCAGGCACGTCCGTTCCAGGCGTTCATGCGCGCATCGCTTCGCCGGTCGTCGTGCGTGATCGTGCTGGGCACGGTCTGGCGCGATTTCATGGTCGACGAGGTGGGCGTGCCCGCCGAACGCGTCGCCGTGGTGCCGAACGGGGTTCCGGCGCCGGCGCCGGCGCGGGCGCGGACGGAGGCGCGCGACGGCGCGCGGATCGTGCTGCTCGGCCGGCTCGGCGACCGCAAAGGGGTGCCCGAACTGCTGGCGGCTCTCGCGCGACCCGAGCTGCGCGCGCGGCGCTGGCAGGCGACGCTCGCGGGCGACGGCGAGCTCGAACGCTTCCGCACCGAAGCGGCTGCCCTCGGCCTGGACGGACGGATTGCGATGCCCGGCTGGGTCGACCGGCCGGCCGCGGCGGCACTGCTCGACGATTGCGACCTGTTCGTGCTGCCGTCGCACCACGAGGGCATGCCGCTCGCCCTGCTGGAGGCGCTCGCGCGCGGCGTGCCGGCGATCGCGACGCCGGTGGGCTCGAACACGGACTTCCTCGTCCACGGCCAGAACGCGCTGCTGGTGCCGCCGGGCGACGACGCGGCGCTGGCGGACGCGCTCGGACGGCTGATCGACGACCCGGCGCTGCGGCGGCGGCTGGGGGATGCCGGACGGGCGACGTTTCGCGAGCGGCTCGATATCGGCACGGTTGCCGAACGCATCGCCGAAATCCACGCCGAGGCGCTCAGAATGCCGATCCGCCGTGGAAGACCAGCTTGAGCGGCGTAAGCAGGGTGATCTTGAGGTCGAGCAGCGGGGACCAGTTCTCGATATAGTCGAGGTCGTAACGGAGGCGGCGGCACAGATCCTCCGCGGTGGCCAGGCCGCCGCGCGAGCCGTTGACTTGCGCCCAGCCCGTCATGCCCGGCTTGACGCGGTGGCGTTGCTGGTAGTCCTCGGCGATCTCGACGCTGAGCCGGTTCTCCGTCGTCATCGCGCCCGGATGCGGTCGCGGGCCGATCAGCGACATGTCGCCGGCAAGCACATTGAGCAGCTGCGGCAGCTCGTCGAGGCTCGTCGCGCGCAGGATGCGTCCGACCCTGGTCACGCGGCTGTCGCCGCGTGCGGTCTGCCTGACACGGCCCGGCCTCGCCTGACAGGTCTCATGCCAGACCATCGTGCGGAACTTGAGGATCTCGAACTCGACGCCGTTGCGGCCCTCGCGCTTCTGCCGGAACAGGACCGGCCCCCGACTGTCGAGGCGGATCGCGAGGATGATCGCGAGCAGGACCGGCAGCACGATCACGATCAGCACCAGGCTGAGCAGCTTGTCCTGCGCGGTCTTGAGCGCGCGTCCCCAGCGCGGGATCGGCGCGCCGCGCAGGGTGGCCATCGGCACGCCGTCGAGACGCTCGAGCGCCGCCTGCGACCAGTCGGACTGCGCGAAGGACGCATAGCGCGCGACGGGAACGTCGAGCGTGCCGAGGGCGCGGACGCATCCGCGGATCCGGGCCTCGTCGCCCGAGAACGCGAGCACGATGCGGTCGATCGATCCGGCGCGTGCCAGGCGGAGCACCGACGCCAGGCCATCGCGGTCGTCGCCGAAGCGGCCGGCGACCGAGACACGCCGGCCGGGCCGCTCGAAGCGGCGCGCGAGCCGTTCGACCAGCCATTCCTCGCCGACGATCGCGATCCGCTCGCGGCCGAGGCGTTGCGCGGCACGCCACGCGAGGATGCAAGCGAGCAGCAGCATCGAGGCAGCCACGGCCGCGCTCATCGCGCCACCGCGACGGCGAGCGCCGGGTCGAGCGCGCGGCCCCGCCGGATCAAGGCCGCGTAGAGTGACTGCAGCGAGCGGCAGGCGGCGTCGATGTCGTGGCCGGCCACGACGGTCGCCCGCGCGGCGCGGCCGAGCCGGCGGCGCAGGGACGGGTCGGCGACCAGGCGTTCGAGCGTGCGCGCGAGACCGTTCGCCTCGCCAGGTGCGACGAGCAGGCCGTTGACACCGTCGCGGATGAGATCGGGGATCGCGCCGACCGCGCTCGCGATCACCGGAAGGCCCGCCGCCATCGCCTCGAGGATGGCGATCGGCTGGCCCTCGTGGCGCGACGGCAGCACGAGCAGGTCGGACCGCGCGAGCAGTGCGGCCGCCGCGTCCTGCTCGAGCCAGCCGGTGAAGGTGACGCGGCGGTCGAGTTCGAGCGACGCGGCCCTGGCGCGGAACGCGGCGACCTCGCCGTCGCCCGCGATCGTGGCGTGCCAGGCGAGGCCGGGCCGATCGAGGGCGGCCAGGGCTGCCAGCAGCTCGGGCATGCCCTTGCGCGCGCCGACACGGCCGAGGAAAGCGATCCGGCACTCCTCTCCGCTCTGGCCGGGATTGTTCCCGTCGGGCTCCGGACCGAGCGGGATCGCGTTGGGCATCACGACGATCCGGGACGGGTCGAGCGACAGCTCATGCGTCAGGATGGCGCGGCCGGACGGTCCGAGCGCGATCACGCGGTCGGCGCGCGCCAGCGCGCGCCCGAGCGCCGCGCGCAGGACCGGCCGGAGCGCGCGCACGAAAGCCTCGAAGCGCGAGCCGTGCACATGGACGATCACCGGCAGGCGGAACAGTGCCGCGAGCCGCGCCAGCAGCAGCTTGCGCAGCACGCTGCCGTCGGCCGCCATGTGCAGGTGGACCAGCCCGGCGCGGCCGGTCGCCGCGCGCGCCGCCAGGCGCAGCGCGCAGAGCGAGAAGGCGAGCGGCATCGGTAGCCGGCCGCCATAGCTGTCGAGGACGACGAGCGGCGTGCCCGGCGCCGTGCGCTGCCAGGCCTGGGTGACGTAGCGGACATGCCGCCCGATGCCGCCGCGTCCGTCCGCGCCGCCGGGACAGACGACGAGCACCGGCCGGTCGCGCCTGAATCCGCTCACGCGCATGGGGCGGCGAGCATCGCCGCCGGCGCCGGCGCCGGCGCCAGGAGCCGCTCATAGGCGACGACGAGGGATTCGGCCTGGCGCTGCCAGGCGAAGTCGGACGCGAAGCGGCTCGTCGCCGCGGTGCCGAGGCGGCGGCGGTGTTCCTCGTCGTCGAGCAGCCGTCCGACCGCGTCGCCGAAGGCGGACGCCTCGTCGCTCTCGACGATGATGCCGGCCTGGCCCACCAGGCGGCGCGACATCGCGAGATCGAAACTCACGCTGGGCACCCCGAAGGCCATGTATTCGAGCAGCTTGTTCATCGTCAGCCGGTCGTTGAAGTCGTTGCGCGGATCGGGGCAAAGCCCGACATCGGCGGTCCGCAACGCGCGCCAGAGCGTCTTGCCGGTGACGAAGCCGAGGAAGGTGACGTGGTCGAGAAGACCGAGCGACGCCGCGCGCTCGCGCAGCGCCGGGCATTCGGGACCGTCGCCGGCGAGCACGAACTGGATGTCGTCGCGGCCGCCGGCGCGCACGAGGTGGGCGGCCGCGTCGAGCAGGATGTCGACCCCGTCCTGGCTGCCCATGACGCCCACGTAGAGCGCCATGAAGGGGCGGCCGCGACGCAGCGAGGGATCCGGCGGCAGCGAAAGCTGCGGGCCGAGATCGGGCGCGCTGAGCACGATCGGGGTCCGGTCGCGCGTCTTTCGCCCGATCGCCATGTCCAGCGTCTGGAACATCTCGTTGGGCGCGATGACGACGTCGGCGAGACGCAGCGTGGTCCGCTCCAGCCATGCGAGCGTGCGCGCGAGCCGCCGGAAGCGGGGGAACTTGACCTTGAACAGCTCGACGGCCGGATCGTGATGGTCGAAGACGAAGCGCACGCCGAAGGGACGGAACTGCAGCGCCACCAGGAACAGCAGGTCGGGCGGATTGCAGGCCTGCACGACGTCGAAGCCGCTTGCGAGGAAGACGCGCCAGGCGAGCCAGGTCTGGCTCAGGATCGCGGTCACGTATTCGAGGACGTAGCCGGCCGGCCCGTGCGCCTCGGGCAGCCAGTGACGGAAGATGTCGATCCCGTCGATGGTCTCGCGGGATTTGTTCCAGCCCTTGCCCTTCGGGCAGATGACGGTGACCGAGAAGCCGGCGTCGCGAAGCGCGGTCGCCTCCTGCCAGACCCGGCGGTCGGGGGGGACCGGAAGGTTCTCGACCAGGATCAGGACGCGCTTGCGCGGCACCCGGGAGGACGGCGCGATCGCAAGCACGGGCCCCGGTCGCGTGGCCGGGTCGAAGGCCTCGGTCGCTGACAAATGCGTATCTCCGATCGGGCTCGTCGAAGCGGGGAGGGTCGGGTCACCGTCGAGCGGATGGTGCTCAGCACTCGATACGATGTCAATACGGTTTGAGGATTGCCCATTTTTGTTACTTGTGCGACATGGGTTTGATTGGTGTGATGACACCGGGGAGGGATCGATGCTCGAGCGCCAAGGCCACCAACCGGTCGCGCGACCGACGGCGCGCGACATCGCGGTCGTCGGGCTCCGCCACCGCTGGGCGATCATCGCGGCCGGCGCCGCGCCGGTCCTGCTTGCGGTCGCGGCAATGCTGCTGCTGACGCCGCGCTATGCCGCGACCGCCAGCGTGATGGTCAAGACCGGCCGCGAATATCTCGTCCGCGAGGAGGGCCAGGTCACCGGACAATCCGCGCCGCAGACGACCAAGCAGGAGGCGGTCAACTCCGAGATCGAGATCATGACCAGCCGCGGCAGCATCGAGCAAGTGATCGCGCGGATCGGCATCGGGCGCCTCTACCCGGCGCTGCTGCGGTCGCCGCCGTTGCAGGGGACACCGATGGATGCGGCGGTGCTGCAATTCGGGCGCCGGCTCAAGGTCGAGGCGGTCAAGATCAGCAACGTGATCGATGTCAGCTTCAGCGATCGCGACCAGGCGCTCGCGGCGCGTGTCCTGGACGAGTTCCTGCGCGTGTACAACGAGCGCCATCTCGCGGTCTATGACGGCGGCGAATCGAGCCGGGTCTATGCCGGCGACGTCGCGGCCGACATCGCCGAGCTCGACCGGCTCGAGCACCAGCGCGCGCGCATCAAGCTCGACAACGGCATCTTCGACGCCGACGAGCAGCGCCTGTCGCTGATCTCGCAGCGCGCGGACGCCCAGGATCAGCTCCGGCAATCGACCGACCGGCGGCAGACGCTGATCGAGCGGATCGCGTTCCTGCAGGGCGCCCTCGGCCGCATCCCGCGCAACGAGATCAGCACCGAGACCGACAAGAGCGACACCGCGGCGGCGCCTGGTGCGGCGCTGGTCGACCTGTTGCGGACGCGCAGCGATCTGCTCGCGCGCTATGCGCCGGACCATCCGCTGGTGCGTTCGATCCAGGCGCAGATCACCTCGGTGGACCACGCGAGTGCCGCGATGTCGCGGCCGTTCGTGCACGTCAAGAACGACCGGTCGCCGGTCGAGCAGCAGGTCACGCAGGAACTGGTGATGGACCGCGCTGAGCTCGCCCCGCTCGACGGGCAGGTCGCGCGCACCAGGGCGGCGATCGGCGGCTTCGAGACCGAGCTGCGCCGGATCGAGACCGCCGACACCGCCCTGCGCACGATGATGAGCCGGATCGACAGCCTCGACGAGAACCTCAAGGAGGAGCGGGCGCAATACGAAAAGGCGCGGGCCCTCGACGGAATGGACGCGCTCAAGGCGCTCAGCGTCAGCGTGATCCAGCCGCCGATCGCGGGCGGATTGCCGGTGTTTCCGAACCCGCTGATGTTCGGGGCCGGCGGCATCGTGCTCGGCGCGTTGTCGGCGAGCGGAATGCTGATCCTGCTGGTGCTGCTCAACGACCGTGTGCTCACCAGCGACGGGCTGGAGCGGGCGTTCGGGATGACGGTGCTGGCGTCGATGCCGGAGGTGCACGCGGCGTGAACCCAGCTAGAAGCCGGGGCGACCGGAGCCGGTCCCCCCGGACCCCACGGCGATGATCAGGGACAGTCTCGTTTATGTGACCGCGAAGATCGTGCCGGGGGCGCTGGGGATTGCCACCACCGCGCTGCTGACGCGGGTGTTCGCGCCGGCCGATTACGGGCTCTACGGGATCGCGCTGATCGTGATGACGTTCGGCTCGTCGATGCTGTTCGACTGGATCGGGCTCGCGTTCATGCGCCTCTACGAGGCGCGGCGGCACCAGCCAGCCACGATCCCGACCTTCATCGCACTGTTCGCACTGGTGCTGGCGGGAACCGGCGTGCTGGCCGGATTCGCGTTCGCGGCCGGCGTGCTGCCGGCGGCTCATGCGGGGCTGTGGCTCGCGGGGATCGGGATGGCGTGGGCGTTCTCGCTGTTCGAGCTGCTGGCGCGCTTCGAGATCGCGGACTTCAGGCCGATGCGCTACCTGGCGATGAATGTCGGCCGCGCGGTGCTGATGCTGGCGGCGACCGCCGGCGCGGCGTTGGCGGGCGGCGGTCCGGCATGGGTCGCGGCCGGCACCGCACTCGCCCTGCTTGGGGGCTGCCTGCTGGGGCGTCGGCGGGCTTTGCTGCCGCGAGCCGGCCGGTTCGACCGGGCACTGGCGCGCGAGGCGGTGCTGTTCGGGCTGCCCTATGCCGCCAGCATGACGCTGCTCGGCCTGACGACGACGGGCACGCGCGCGGTGGTCGGCGCACTCGCGGGCGCCGGCGCGCTCGGGCTCTACACCGCCGCCTTCGCACTGTCGCAGAACGTGCTGGTGCTGATCGCGGCCGGGATCGGGTCGGCGACCTACCCGGCCGCGGTCCGCGCGATCGAGGCAGGCGATCCGGTGGCGATCCAGCGCCAATTGCGGACCAATTCGATCGTGCTGCTGGCGCTGCTGGCGCCCTCGTCGCTCGGGATTGCGCTGGTCGCACCGGACCTGGCACGCCTGCTGGTGGGGCGTGCCTATGCGCCGACGGTTGCCGCCCTGGTCCCGTGGATGGCGGCGACGTCGTTCCTGGGCGGGCTGCGCGCCTGTTATCTCGACCATGCGTTCCAGCTCGGACGCCGGCCGGCGCTGCAGATCCGCATCGCCGCCGTCGCGGCTTGCCTCGGCGTCGGCGGGACCGTGCTGCTGGTGCCGCGAATGGGTGTCGCGGGTGCGGCGATCGCGACCACGGCGGCGATGGCGGTGTCGTGCATGCATGCGCGGCTGCTGGGGCGGCGGGCCTTCGCGTTGCCGTGGCCGGGACCCGGGGCGTGGAGCGTGGCGTGCGGCTGCGCCGGGCTCGCGGTGGCCGTGCTGTCGGTCCGGGGCCACGGCGCGGCCGCGCTCGCGCTGCGCGTCGCAGGTGGTGGGATTGTCTACGTCGTGCTGCTGATCGCGACCGATGTGCTGGGTGCGCGAGAGAGGGCGCGGGCGATGGTCGGTCGCGCAACCCGGGGAAGGCGCTCGACCCGGACGGGGCGGTTCCCGGGCAGATCGGTCTGGCGGTAGGTTGGCGGGTCTTGGGCGGCTCGCCCCAGCGGGTTCGGGCGGAGCCCGACGCTTACTTGACCACGCTCTGCGCCGCGGAGGCGGGGTTGTTGAACTGGTAGAACACGCCGGCGCTGGTGCTGGTCGGCAGCGCCTGGCGGACGTACTGGTCGATGAACTTGTCGAACGACGCGACGTCGGAGCGGGGCACGAGGACCGCGTCCTGCGGGCGGACGATGACGTTCTGCGCGAGGTCCTGGCCCGACTCGACGCGGGCGAGATCGACCGAGAAGATGATCTGGCCGCCGTCGATGCCGTCGCGCACGACGATGATCTCGTGGCGCCGCGCGGTGGGCAGCAGCCAGCCGGCGGCCATCAGCACCTGCATGATCCGTCGCGGACCGCCCGGCAGCTCGAGGAAGCCGGGACGCGCGACCTCGCCGCCGACGAAGACCTGCTGCGAGGCCGAGCTGCGCAGCAGGACGCTGAAATCGGGCGACGCGATCCGGGCCTGGCTGCGATAGAGCGGCGCCAGCCTGGCCGCGAGGTCCGCCGCACTCAGGCCGGCGGCACGGACGTCGTCGTCGAGGCCGGGCACGGCGATGCGTCCGTCGGGGCGGACGGTGACGAGGGCGGTGTAGTCGGTGTCGATGAGGTGGTGGATCTCGATCTGGTCGCCCGGCTGCAGGCGATAGGCCGCGTTGCGGGCGAGCGCCTCGTCGCTGCGGACGAGGGCGGGCGGCGTCGGGTCGGTCAGGACGGGGCCGCAGGCGGCGAGGCTGGCCACGAGGCCGGCGGTGACGGCGGCGAGGGTGCGCGCGATCGGTGTGCGTTGATCCATGAGCGTCCGCCCGTGTCGTGGAGATCGGTATCGTTACTACGTCGTACCGTTACGATACCGGTTTGTCCAGCGCCGCGCGCCGGTCGGCGGGCAGGGTTCGCAGCGCGTGGGCGAGGAACAGCGGGATGTCGATGGCGTAACGACCGAGGCGCTCCGGCTTCTGCAGGCAGAGCTGCACCCATTCGAGACCGGCCCGCCTCACCCAGGCCGGCGCGCGCTTGAGGTCACCGGCCCAGTGGTGGAACAGGCCGCCGACGCCGAGGCACAGGCGGCAGTTGAGTGCCGGCGCGTGGCGGTCGATCCACTCTTCCTGCAAGGGATTGCCCATGCCGACGAGCAGCAGCTCGGCCCCGCTCGCGTTGATCGCGTCGATCGCGCGAGCGTGGCCATCCTCGTCCAGATAGCCGTGCTGCCGTCCGACCACCTGCCAATGCGGATAGGCGCGCGACAGATATGAAGCGGCGGCCTGGTTGATCGTTTCGCTGCCGCCGAGCAGGAAGCAGCGTCCGCCCTCGGGACGCCCGAGCAGCGACGGGACGAGGTCGGTTCCGACCAGATTGGCGCGCACCGTCCGGCCGCGCAGCGCGGCCGCGATGCGGATGCCGATCCCGTCGACGAACAGCAGGTCGGCCCGGCGCAGCACGCGGCGGTAGCCTGGCCTGCCGGCGGCGAGACGGGCCGCGTGCGCGTTGACGAAGTAGCCGGCGGCGGGACGGTGCGCCTGGGCGGCGAGGATGGCCGCCAGCGTGTCGACCGCCTGCGTCATCGAGAGATTCTGCAACGAGAGACCGAAGAGCCTGATCATGGACGTACCGCACGCTTGACACGTTTCGATACCGGATCAGAATGGCCGCGTCGAGAGGAGATGAGCATTGCCGCGCCTGGTCGTGTCCGCGTGTCTCGCCGCGTCGCTGGCCGCGATCGTCCCGGCGTCGTGCCGGACGCCCGGCCAGCTCGTCGCCGACGGGTTCCTGGTGCGCCGCATCCTGTCGGTCGACGGCGACTTCCACGGCTGCGGCGTGCGCCGTCCGGTCCGTTTCGTGGGCGGTTCCGATTTCCTGTGCCAGTCCGACAGCTTCACCTACCTGCACGACCCGCTGGCGTTCGTGCTGCAGAACCCGGCGACATTGGAGACCGTGCTGTCGATCGGCGGCGTCGAGTACGCGGGCCGTCTCGAGAACGTGGCCCGGGTCGGCCGGCGGATCGACACCGGCACCGGGCCGCTGCTGACGGCGATGCCCGACCCGATGCGGCTGATGCCGCTCGAGGCGGGCATCGCCACCCAGGGAATTGCGGCGATCAGCGGCCTCGACCAGCCGGTTCCGGCCGGCCATGACGACGGCACGCCGCAGCGTCGGTAGATCGGAGGATTTCGACAGGGCTCTCTCGCACGTATGAACGCATGTATGGGAGGCGGTGTTGAACCGGCTCCAGGCCGTGCCGGTCTCGAGCCAGGTTGGACGCCTCTATCCGGCGGAGGCTGCCGTGTCGGTCAACGGGCAGCGCCGGAAGGCGATGGCCGACCGGATCACCACCGTCAGCAGGCAACGCTTGCTGCGCCGGCTCGGGACGCTTTCCCGCGACAACCTCGACTCGGTTGGCCGGGGCTGTCTCGATACAGCTCGACCTGTAGGAGCTGCACCGCCCTGAGGCTTCTGTTGCATCTCAGGTCCGGCCGAACAGCTTCTCGAGGTCGGTGCGCGCCAGACGCAGATAGGTCGGGCGCCCGTGGCTGCAGGTGGCGGCGCGCGGGGTCGCTTCCATCGCACGCAGCAGGGCGGCCATCTCGGCCGCGTCGAGCCGGCGGCCGGCGCGGATGCTGCCGTGGCAGGCGAGCCGCGCCAGCACCGCGTCGAGCCGGTCGTCGAGCGCGGTCATCTCACCGGTGGCCCCGAGCTCGTCGGCCATGTCACGCAGCAGCGGACCCGCCTGGGTCTGGCCGAGGGCGGCGGGCAGCGCGCGCACGAGGACGGCACCGGCACCGAACGGTTCCAGTTCGATGCCGAGCTCCGCGAGGCGCCCCGCCTGCTCGAGCAGGAGGCGCACGAGCGGCGGGGCGAGCTCGACCACGTCGGGGATCAGCAGCGTCTGGGTGCGTACGCCGCCGTCGGCCGCCTGGGCGCGCAGCGCCTCGTGGGTGAGGCGCTCGTGGGCCGCGTGCTGGTCGACGAGGACGATGCCGTCGGCCGCGACCGCGAGGATGTAGGTGTCGAGGATCTGGGCGACCGGGGCGCCGAGCGGGAAGCTGTCCTCGGCCGGCACGGCCGAGGTCCGGGCCGACGGCGCGCCGAGCGGGAGCGGCGCCTCGGCGAAGCCGGTCGCGCCCGAGTGGGGACGCGTCGGCTGCAGTGCGAAGGCGGGACGGCGCGGGAAGGAGAGCAGCTGGCCGCCGGCGCCGGCGCCGGTGCCGAGCGCGCGGCCGAGGCCGCCGATGACGAGCGCGCGAACCGCGTCGGGATCGCGGAAGCGCAGCTCGGTCTTGGCGGGATGGACGTTGACGTCGAGCTGATCGGGCGGGATGTCGAGGAAGAGGGCGACCGCGGGATGGCGTCCATGCTCGATCACGCCGCGATAGGCGACCCGGACGGCGGTGCGGAGCACGGGATCGGTCACCGGACGGCCGTTGACGATGAGGAACTGGCCGGCCGTGGTCGGGCGGCTCGCGGCGGGCCCGAGCGCGGAGCCTTCGAGCGCCAGGTCGCCGCGGGAGTGGGCGACGGCGAGCATGCCGCCTTCGGCGTCCGGGCCGAGGAGGGCGCGGATGCGGGCCTCGCGCGGCTCGGCGGGACGCTGCAGGACGATCCGCTCGTCGATCGCGAGCAGGAAGGCGACGGGGGGATGCGCCATCGCGAGGCGGCGGACCGCCGCCTCGGCGTGATCGGCCTCGACGCGCGGGCTCTTGAGGAATTTCCGGCGGGCCGGGGTCGCGAAGAACAGGTCCTCGACCAGCACCTTGGTGCCGGGCGGCCCGGCGCAGGGGATCGGCCCGTCGGTGAGGCCGCCCTCGACGCCGAGCCGCCAGGCCTGGTCCGATCCGGCGGCGCGCGAGACGACCAGGAGGCGGGCACAGGCGCCGATGCTGGGCAGCGCCTCGCCGCGAAAGCCGAGCGTCGCGATCCGGCCGAGGTCGCGGTCGGGCAGCTTGGAGGTGCAGTGGCGCTCGACGGCCAGGCGCAGATCGTCGGGCGCCATGCCGTGCCCGTCATCGGCGACCTCGATGCGGTCGATGCCGCCGACGCCGAGGCGGATCTCGATCCGAGCGGCGCCGGCGTCGATCGCGTTCTCGACCAGTTCCTTGACCGCGGCGGCCGGCCGCTCGATCACCTCGCCGGCCGCGATCTGGTCGACGAGCAGGGCCGGCAGGCGGGTGACGGCCGCCCGCGCGAAACATCCGGATGGCATCACGACGGCCATCCCAGGCGCGTCAGCGCGGATCGACGATCGGCGTCGCACCTTCGGTGGGCGGCTCGCCGCCGGCGGCGGCCGCGCCGAGACGATGGCTCTCGGCTTCGGCGTCGACCACCATCGCGGCCGGCTTGCCGTGCCAGAACAGCAGGCCGTTCACGATTCCGCCGCTCCGGTCGCGCAGCTCGCCGCCGCGGGGACGCGGTGCGGCGGCGGCCTGGGAGGCCTCGGCGAGCAGGGCATCGGTGCCAGGTGTGGGCGTGCCTCCCTCGCCCTTGATCGCGACATCGGGCGCGATCGTCTCGAGCGCCTCCTGGCGCGCGCCCTGCTCCTGCGGACGGGGGGCCCCCGGCTCCGGCGAGGGCAGCGCGTCGCTCGGCGGCATCGTCAGCGGGGCGCGGGTGGTGACGGTGAACTCGTTGGGCGTGTTGCGGGTGAAGCCGAAGGCCTTGGACAACTCGTCACCGCAGCCGGCGAGCGGCAGGGCGCCCAGCAGCAGCGCGCAACGGACGGCGTGGTGACAGGGACGCATCGACGAAACCCTCAACGAAAGGCGCAATGAAAAATCAGGCCTGGCGCCGGGCGAACATGCCGTCGAGCAGCAGGATGCCGATCCCGCAGACGATGCAGCCGTCGGCGACATTGAAGACATACCATGAATAGTCGAAGGCGTGCGCGCGGATGAAGTCGACGACGGCGCCGTAGCGCAGCCGGTCGACGACGTTGCCGATCGCGCCGCCGACGATCAGGCCGAGCGGAGCCGCGATCAGGCGGCGGTCGGTCCGGTGCATCCAGGCCACCAGCAGCAGGGTGATCGCGAGCGCCATCAGGCCGAGGATGAGATGGCCCTGGCCGGAGCCGGCCTGCAGCAGCCCGAACGTGACCCCGTGGTTCCAGACCATGGTGAAGTCGAGGCCGGGCAGCACCGCGATGTCGCCGCGCTCGGGCAGGTCGAGGCGGACGAGGACCCACCATTTCGAGAGCTGGTCGGCGATGAGGACCAGGACCGCGACCGCGAGACCGAAGGGTGCGAGCGAGCGCGCGCGCAGCGCGATGTCAGACATCGGTCTCGACCGCGCCGGTGCAGCGAAGGCAGAGCGATGGATGGCGGTGGTCGCTGCCCACCTCGTCGAGCACGCGCCAGCAGCGGGCGCATTTGGCGCCGGATGCGAGCGCGATCGACGGGCCGGGATGGCCGAGCGCCGCCTCGACCGGCTCACGGCTGGTGGCGGCGAACAGGGAGCCGATATTGGGCTCGAGCACGATCTCGGCGTGGGAAACGATCGCGAGCTCGGCCCAGTCGACGCCGCCGAACTCCGCCGCCTCGGCGGCCGACAACGGGAGGGCGACGCTGGCCGCGAGCGACGAGCCGAACCGGCCGGACTGGCGCGCGGCCTCGAGTGCGGTGGTGATGACGCGGCGCACCGCGCGCAGCCGGCCCCAGCGCTCGGCGAGCGGAGCGTCGCGCCAATCGTCGGGCAGCATGGGAAAGGACGCGCGATGGACGCTGTCGGTCTCCCCGAACCGCGCGGTCCAGGCATCCTCGGCGGTGAAGCACAGGATCGGCGCGAGCCACGTGGTCAGGCAGCGATGCAGATGGTCGAGCGCGGTGCGGGCCGCGCGCCGGGTCGGGCTCGACGGCGCGTCGCAATAGAGCGCGTCCTTGCGGATGTCGAAATAGAACGCGGAGAGGTCGGCGGCGCAGAAGGCGTGGATCGCGGGCGCGACCCCCACCCAGTCGTGCGTCTCGACCGCACGGGCGACCATCTCGCCCAGTTCGGAGAGCCGGTGCAGCACGAAACGCTCGAGTTCCGGCATCTGGTCGCGTTCGACCCGCTCGGTGTCGACGAAGCCGTCGAGGGCGCCGAGCAGCCAGCGCAGCGTGTTGCGCAGGCGGCGGTAGAGCTCGGCCTGCTGGCGCAGGATCTCCGGGCCGATGCGCAGATCCTCGCGCAGATCCCCGCCCATCGCCCATAGCCGCAGGATGTCGGCGCCGTACTGGTCGCTGACGGCAGCGGGGGCGACGCCGTTGCCGAGCGATTTGCTCATCTTGCGGCCCTGCTCATCGAGCACGAAGCCGTCGCTGACGATGGTGCGGAACGGTGCGGCGCCGCGCGATCCGACCGCCTCGAGCAGGCTCGACTGGAACCAGCCGCGATGCTGGTCGGAGCCTTCCAGGTAGACGTCCGCGGGCCAGGGCAGGCCGCGCGCCTCCAGCACGAAGGCGTGGGTGCAGCCGCTCTCGAACCAGACGTCGACGATGTCGCGGACCTGCTCGTAGTCGTCCGGATCGCGGTCGGGCCCGAGGAAGCGGCGCGCGGGCGAGGCATACCAGGCATCCGCCCCCTCCTCGCGGAAGATGTCGACGATGCGCGCCATCACGGCGGCGTCGCGCAGGACTTCGCCGGTGCGCTTGTCGACGAAGACCGCGATCGGCACACCCCACGAGCGCTGGCGCGAGATGCACCAGTCGGGCCTGCCCACGAGCATGCTCTCCAGCCGGTGGCGGCTCTGGGCGGGGACGAAACGGGTCTGCTGCAACGCGTCCAGGGTGCGCCGGCGCAAGGCGCCCGGACCATCGAGGCGGATGAACCATTGCGGGGTGGCGCGGTAGATCAGCGGCGCGCGCGACCGCCAGGAATGCGGGTAGGAGTGGGTGATGGTGCCGCGCGCGAGCAGGGTGGCGGCCTCGATCAGCGCCGCGCAGACCGGCTCGGCGGCCTTGAAGACGTGCAGGCCGGCCCATCGCGGCACCCAGTCGGCGTAGCGTCCGTCGGGACCCACGGTCTCGGGGACCTCGAGGCCGTTGGCGATGCCGAGCGCGAAATCCTCCTCGCCGTGGCTGGGTGCGATGTGCACGAACCCGGTGCCCTGGTCGGCGGTGACGAAGTCGCCGGCGAGCAGCGGGGCGTCGTGCTCGAAGCCGTGGCCGCGCAGCGGGTGGGCGCTGACGCTGCCGTCGAGCGCGCTGCCCGGCAGCACGCGCTCGACCGCGAACGACGCGATGCCGGCGTCGGCGGCGACCTGGTCGGCGAGCGCGCGCGCGAGCAGCAGGCGCTCGCCCACGCGCGCGGCGGAGCCGTCATGGACCGCGTCCACGCGGATCAGCGCGTATTCGATCGCGGCGCCGTAGGCGACGGCACGGTTGCCGGGGATGGTCCACGGCGTGGTGGTCCAGATCACGACGGAGGCGCCGGTGGCTGCGAGCGGACCGGCGACGAGCGGGAAGCGCACCCAGATCGTGGTGCTCAGATGATCGTGATATTCGATCTCCGCCTCGGCGAGCGCCGTTCTCTCGACCGTGCTCCACATCACCGGCCGCAGGCCGCGATAGAGCAGGCCGTTGAGCAGGAAGCGGCCGATCTCGGCGGCGATCGCGGCCTCGGAGGCGAAATCCATCGTGGCGTAGCGCGCGTCCCACTCGCCCTCGATGCCGAGCCGCTTGAACTCGGCGTCCTGGACGGCGAGCCATTTTTCGGCGTAGGCGCGGCATTCGGCCCGCAGCTGCAGCACCGGGACCGCGTCCTTGTCGCGGCCGGCGGCACGGTATTCCTCCTCGATCTTCCACTCGATCGGCAGGCCGTGGCAGTCCCAGCCGGGCACGTAGCGGACGCCGCGGCCGGCCATGCGCTGGGCGCGGTTGATGACGTCCTTGTGGATCTTGTTGAGCGCATGGCCGATATGCAGGTGGCCGTTGGCGTAGGGCGGCCCGTCATGCAGCACAAACGGGGGCCGGCCCTCGGCCTCGGCGACGAGCCGCGCGGAAAGCCCGGTCTTGGCCCAGCGGGCGAGGATCGCCGGCTCGCGTTTCGGCAGGTCGCCGCGCATCGGGAACGAAGTCCGCGGCAGGAAGACGGTCTCGCGATAGTCGCGCGCGCCGGTGTCGGGCGGCGCGGTTGTGATATCAGCCATGAGGAGGTTCACTCGCTGTCACGGCTCATATGCGAAGCCGGACGCCGAAGGGTCAAGGAAGCGGGTCTTGGTGCGATGTTCAAGACAATGATGGAGCGTGGGATGCGGCCGTCGGCGCCGCGCCCGCATCCCGAGACCAGGCTGTCGCTGGCGCAGACGGCGATCGACCGGCGCTTCCTGGCGCCCTACCGCAAGACCTATCCGTTCAAGGGCGAGTTCATCGATGACGGGCACCGCCGGCTTGCCGAGGCGCCGCGGCGCGACGGCATGATCGACATCGCGGTCCCGGGCTGGCTGCTGCCCGCCGACGCGCTGAAGCTCTACGAGCTGGTGCATTTCTCGGGCGGCGACGTGCTTGAGCTCGGCACCTATCGGGGCCTGTCGACGGTGGTCGCGCTGGAGGCGTCGGTCGCGGCGTCCCTCGCCAATGTGATCGTGTCGATCGATCTCGATCCGGGCGCCACCGAGGCGGGTGCCGCGACCGTGCGGGGCCGCCCGGGTGCCGAGCGCGTGCATTTCTTCGCGACCAGCGCGGATGCGGCGCTGCGGACCTTCATCGACGCGCAACGACGATTCCGGTTCTGCTTCATCGACCATTCGCACCGGTACGAGCACGTGCTGAGCGCCTGCCGCCTGTTGCCCGACATCGTCGAGCCCGGCGCATTCTGCCTGTTCCACGACTATAACGACCCGAGGAACGCGGCCGAGGACGTGCCGGACTACGGCGTCTTCCAGGGCGTGTCGGACGGGTTGGACCCGGCCCTGTTCAGCTTCTGGGGCATCTATGGCTGCACCGGCCTGTTCCGCCGCGCGGCCTGATCGCTTGCCAACGCGGCACGCGCCGCCGTGACATCGCGGGCAATCTGCGCGGTGAGCTGGTCGAAGCCGTCGAAGCGGCGTTCCTCGCGGATGAAGTGGCACAGGCTGACCGCCAGTTCGGCGCCGTAGAGGTCCTCGTCGAATTCGAACAGATGCGCCTCCAGGCGGCTCTGCAGCCCTTCCCCCACGGTCGGACGTCGTCCGAGATTGCCGACCCCGTCGAATTCGCGCCCGTCGGCGAGGCGGACGATGACGGCGTAGACGCCGCGCGCGGGTTCGAGATGACGGCCGATCGGGATGTTGGCGGTGGGGAAGCCGATGGTGCGGCCGCGCGCGTCGCCGTGTTCGACGACACCGCGCACCGACCAGGAGCGGCCGAGATCGCGCGCCGCCCGTTCGGGATAGCCGTCGAGCAGGAGGCGCCGGATCCGCGTCGACGACAGCGGTCCGCTGCTGTCGGCGAGCGGCGGGACGACGGTCAGGCCGATCCCGAGCCGTTCGGCGTGGGCGGCGAGGAGGGCGACGTCACCGCCACGGCGATGGCCGAAGGCGAAGTCCGGTCCGCAGGCGACATGGCGCGCGCCGAATGCGGCGTCGAGGACGTCGCTGACGAAGGCGGAAGCCGTCAGCTCGGAGAAGGCCCGGTCGAAATCGATCTGGTGGATGCGGCGCACGCCGAGCGCCGACAGCGCGTCGGCCCGTTCCGCTTCGAGCGACAGGCGGAACGGGGCGTCGTCGGGCCGGAACAGCTCGCGCGGATGCGGCTCGAAGGTGAGCACGCCGAGCGGCAGGTCCGGCCGCGCCGCATGCGCCGCCTGGATGAGGTGCGCATGGCCGAGATGAACGCCGTCGAAATTGCCGAGTGCCAGCACCGAACCGCGCGACGACGCCTCGATCCCGCGCCAGCCGCGGATCAGGGACGCGGTCACGCGAACAGAAGCTCGACGGCGTCGAAGTCGGCGGCGCGGGGATGCGCGGACGGCACGGCCTCGTCCCCCGGACGAAGGAGCTGGCAGGTGGTCAAGCCGGCGGCAGCGGCGGCGTCGAGTTCGGCCGCGACATCGGAGAGGAACAGGATACGGCCGGGCGGCAGCGCCAAGTCCGCCGCAATCGCCGCGTAGCTGGCCTGTGCCCGCTTCGGCCCGACCCTGGTGTCGAAGAAGGCGTCGAACAGGCCGGTCAGATCGCCCGACGGGGCGTGACCGAAGATCAGCCGCTGCGCTTCGACCGAGCCGGACGAATAGACCGCGAGGCGAAGCCCCGCCCGGCGCCAGCGCGCGAGCGCCGGTGCCACGTCGGGATAGAGAACCGCCTGGATTTCGCCCGACGCGTAGCCGGTGCGCCAAACGATTCCCTGCAGCGTCTTGAGCGGCTCGGCCTTGACGTCGCGATCCATCCAGTCGTGGAGCGTCTCGAGCGGCGGGTGGCCGGGAGCGGCCTGGCGAACGCGCTCCAGGGCGGACGATATCTCCGGATCGTTCGAACCGACCATCGCCGGGAGGATCCGGCGCGCATACGGGAACAACACGTCGTGGACGAAGCTGATCGGTGTGGTCGTGCCCTCGATGTCGGTCAGCACCGCGCCGAGGTCGCGCATGAGGGTGTCAGGCGACGGGAAAGCGTTCGCTGATGGCATCCCCGGTGTAGTGCGGCACCCATCCCGACATGTCGGTGAAGACGCGGAGCGCGGTGAAATGGGGGCGCTCGCCGGCATCGAACCAGTGCCGGATGTTGGCGGGCACCGCGATCAGGTCGCCCGCGGTGCAGCGGGCGTCGTAGACACGGCCATCCACATGCAGCACGAAGCTCCCCTCGCCGTCGACGAAGAAGCGTATCTCGTCCTCGGTGTGGGTGTGCTCGGCGAGGAATTTCGCCCGCAACGGGGCGTAGTTCGGCGCGTCGGGCCGCAGGCTGATGACGTCCGCGGAGCCCGCGCCGGACTTGCCCATCAGCCTGTCGAGATAGGGCCGGTAGGCGGCGAGCACCGTCTCCGGCGCGTCGTCGGGGCCGATGGCGACAGGGCTTTGCCAACGCTCGAAGGCGACCCCGATCGCGGACAGTTCGGACGCGATCCGCGCCGGCTCGTCCGTCGTCAGCACGCGGTCGTCGGGCGAGGCCTCTTCATAGATCGTCAGCCTGCTCATCGAACCGCCTCAGCTGTTGTGCGGGACGCTTTCGCGTGCCGGGGCGCTGCTGCTGGTCACATTGGGCGCGGCGATGGAACCGGCCGGACGCGTCTCGTGCGCTTCCATCGACTCGTCGTCGGCCATGTTCTTCTTGAACGACTTGATGCCCTTGGCGAAGTCGCCCATCAGGCCGGAAATCTTGCTGCTGCCGCCGAACAGCAGGAGCACGACGGCCAGGACGATGAGCCAGTGCCAGATGCTCAAGCCACCCATGGAAACCTCCCTCGCACGCTCGATCGTGGAGATGCGTGCCGCCACACATGGCGCGCGGCGTCGTGGGGTGCAAGCGTGAAGACCGGTCAGCCGCGGGCGCGGAGCCTGGCGATCAGGCGCTCGGCCGCGTCGAGATCGAGCGACAGCACCTCGCGGGCGATCTCCGAGCCGAAGCCGGCGCGCGCGAACGAGGCGAGCGCACGCTGGCGCTGCGGATCGCGGCCGGCCGGGGCGAACGGCCCGAGCCGGCGCCGGCGGGCGTGGGCTGCGGCCGCTTCGAGCTCCAGGTCGGCGTCGCGCGCGGCGGCGGCGCCCGCCAGCTTCGGTGCCACGCCGAGCACGCCCAGCAGCGCCCGGCTCGCGCGCGACGAACGGCCCGACCGCGCGTGCAGCGCGGCGCGGCGCTCGGCGAAGCGGGTGTCGTCGACGGCGCCGGAGGCCACGAGCGCGTCGGCCACGCGCCGGGCCGCGTCGCGCGCGGCGGCGGCTTCGGCCTGGATCGCGTCGGATGCCTTGGCGCCTTCGGCACGCATCGACCAGCGCGAGACGCGCCGGTCGAGCACACGGATCAGCCCGTCGCGCGTGGCCTCGTAGCGGGCGAGATGGCTGACCGCGGCTTCGCGCAGCGTGGCCTCGGTCGGCGCCGGCCCGACGGCCTTCGACGTGGCGGCCTTCGACGTGGCGGCCTCGGAGCGGGCCTTTGACTTGGCGGGCTTTGACTCAGCAGGCGGGGCACCCGCATCGTGCGATTTCCGCAACCCTGACGAAGACCAGACCATGATCGCCCCCCTGATGCCGACCTACAACCGCGCCGACCTCGCCTTCGAGCGTGGCGAAGGCGCCTGGCTGTGGGACACGAGCGGACGACGATATCTCGATTTCGGCGCCGGCATCGCGACCTCCTCGCTCGGCCACGGCCATCCGGGGCTGACGCGGGCGATCGCCGAGCAGGCCGCGCGGGTGATCCACGTGTCGAACCTCTACCGGATCCCGCAGGCCGAGCGCCTGGCCGCGCGGCTGGTGGAGGCGAGTTTCGCCGACAGCGTCTTCTTCTGCAACTCGGGGGCGGAGGCCAACGAGGGCATGGTCAAGCTGATCAGGCGGGCGCACGCGATGGAGGGCCGGCCGGAGCGGACCCGCATGATCTGCTTCGAGGGGGCCTTCCACGGCAGGACGCTGGCGATGCTGTCGGCGACCGGCAGTGCGAAGTATCTCGAGGGCTACGGCGAGCCGGTCGACGGCTTCGACCACGTGCCGTTCGACAACATGAACGCGCTGCGGGCGGCGATCACGCCGCGGACGGCCGGCATCATGATCGAGCCGATCCAGGGCGAGGGCGGCATCCGGCCGGCGTCCGAGCGATACCTGCGCGAGCTGCGCGCGACGGCCGACGAATTCGGCCTTTATCTGGGCCTCGACGAGGTGCAGTGCGGGCTCGGACGCACCGGCAAGCTGTTCGCGCACGAGTGGGCCGGCATCGTCCCGGACGTGGCGAGTGCGGCCAAGGGCATCGGCGGCGGCTTCCCGCTGGGCGCGATCCTGGCGCGCGAGAGTCTCGCGCGGCATCTGACCGCGGGCACGCACGGGACGACCTTCGGCGGCAATCCGCTCGCGTGCGCCGCGGGCAACGCGGTGCTCGACGTGGTGCTGGCACCCGGCTTCCTCGATCGGGTGACCGCGGCGGGCGCGCGGCTGCGGGTCTCGCTCGAGGCGATGGTGGCGGCCCACCCGGGCAGTTTCGACGGGGTGCGCGGGCGCGGGCTGATGCTGGGCCTGCATTGCGTGGTGCCGAACACGGCGATGCAGGCGCGCTCGCTCGAGCATGGGCTGCTGACGGTGGCGGCCGGCGACAACGTTCTGCGCCTGGTGCCGCCGCTGGTGGTGACGGACGACGATTGCGACGAGGCGGTCCGGATCATCGCCGCGGCGGCCGAGGACGGCGCGTTCCGGCAGGCGTCATGAGCGCCGCGATCGCCCCCCTGACCGATCCGGAACCCGCGCATTTCCTGGAGCTGTCGGATCATACGGCGGCGACGCTGCGCCGGCTGCTCGACGACGCCGCGCGGTTCAAGCGCGAGCGGCGCCTGCGCGGCAGCGACCGGAAGCTGGCCGGAATGACGCTCGGCCTGATCCTGGAGAAGCCCAGCACGCGCACGCGGGTCGCCTTCGAGGTCGCGATGCGCCGGCTCGGCGGGGACGTCGTGGTGCTGTCGCCGCGCGACATGCAGCTCGGGCGGGGCGAGAGCCTCGCCGACACCGCGCGGGTGCTGGGACGGTTCCTGGACGCGATCGTGCTGCGCACCGATGCCGCCCCCAAGCTCACCGAGCTCGCCCGTCACGCCGGGGTGCCGGTGATCAACGGACTGACCCCGCGCAGCCATCCGTGCCAGGTGCTGGCCGACGTGCTGACGTTCGAGGAACGCCGCGGCGCGATCGCGGGCCAGCCGATCGCCTGGTGCGGGGACGGCAACAATGTCTGCGCGAGCTGGATCGAGGCGGCGGCGCGGTTCGGCTTCCCGTTGCGCATCGCGACGCCGAATCGTCTGCGGCCGCCGGCCGACCGGGTCGCGTGGGCGCGCGCGCAAGGCGCGGACCTGGTGCTGACCGACGACCCGGTGGCCGCCGTGACGGGCGCGCGATGCGTGGTCACCGACGCTTGGTATTCGATGTCGCACGACCCGAACGACGACAAGCGGCGCGCCGCCCTGGAGCCGTTCCAGGTGGACGTGGCACTGCTCGACCATGCGGCCGCGGACGCGCTGCTGATGCACTGCCTGCCGGCGCATCGCGGCGAGGAGGTGACCGACGAGGCGATCGACGGTCCGCGCTCGGTGGTGTTCGACGAGGCGGAAAACCGGCTCTATGCGCACCAGGCGATCCTCTCCTGGCTGCTCGGCCGCGACGGCGCGCGCGCATGACCGATGCCGACGCCGAGCGCCCTTCGACGACGGAGGACGTGCCGGAAGCGCCGGGATGGGCGGAAAGCGAGGTCGACGCGATCCTGTCGGAGTTGCCGGGGACGCCGGCGCTGGCGGCACTTCGCGCGCACTATCTGGATTGCCTGGCCGGCATCGGCGGCCATGCCGATCTCGACGGGGCGCACGATCGCTGCCGGGCGGCGCTGCTGCGCGGGCTGCGGGCGGAGCATGCGGACGAGAGCGCGATCCGCCGGATCGATGAGGCCGCGATCCGCCGGATCGACGAGGCTGCGATCCGCCGGATCGACGAGCGGCTCGCGGCGCTGGAGGCCGAAATCACCGCGCGGACGTAACCGGACTTCGGCAGGTGCGCAGTTCGAGCGACACCGCCGAGGCTTCAATGACATTGCTGACCCGCCATTCCGTCCTGATCGCGCTCGGCCTTGGCGCGGGCGGGCCGGCCCTGGCGAAGCCGGCGGTGGTCGAGCTCTACACCTCCGAGGCATGCTCGTCGTGCCCGCCGGCCGAGGCGTTGCTGGGGCAGTTGGCGCACGACCGGAACATCATCCCGCTCGCCTTCCATGTCGATTACTGGAACGGGCCGTCGTGGCGCGATCCGTTCGCCACGGCGGCGGCCACCGAGCGGCAGCGCCGCCATGCCGAGCGGGAGAACACGGGCGAGGTCTACACGCCCGAGATGATCGTGGGCGGTGGGGCAGGCTTCGTGGGATCGGATCGCGATGCGGCGCTGACGGCGATCAAGGCCGAAGCCGGCATGCCGGCTGCAGCGGAGGCGACGCTCACGCGCGACGGCGGCGCGCTGGTGGCGCATGTCGGCGCCGGGACGGGCCAGGGCGTGCTGCGTCTGTACGGGACCGACAGGGTGCGACGGTCGATCGGCGGCGGGGAGAATTCGGGGGCGGTGCTGACGGAGTTCGCGGTGGTCCGCTCGATGACCGATCTCGGGGCCTGGACCGGCAAGGCGGTCGAGCGGCGGGTGCCGGCGCCGGCCGGCCAGCGCTTTGCGCTCGTGGTGGAATCTCCGGACGGACATGTGCTCGCCGCGGCCGCCGGCGGCGACGGGAACTGAAGGACTATCGCGCGATCGGCGCTTCTCGGTCAGGGTAGGCGCGATCCTGGCGTGAGGGCGATCGGTTGGCGGCGGGGGACGACGAGCTCGACAGGCGTCTGGCCGCCTGGATGCAGGCGGCGCAGGCGGGCGACAAACGCGCCTACGCGGACCTGCTGCGCGCCTGCACGCCCCTGATCGGGCGGATCGCCGCGCGACAGGGGCTGACGGGCGCTTCGATCGAGGACGCCGTGCAGGACACGCTGATCACCATCCACCAGGCCCGCCACACCTATGACCCGGCCCGGCCATTCCTGCCCTGGCTGCGCGCGCTGGCGCGGCATCGGGCGATCGATCAGCAGCGGCGGCGCGGGCGCACCGCCTCGTGGGAGGTGCACGCGCCGCTCGCGGTCGAGGCGGCACCGGAGCCCTCGGCGGCGGCGGACGCGACGCTCGCCGCACGCGAGGACGCGGAGCGGGTCCGCGCCATGGTGGAGCGGCTGCCGCCCGGGCAGCGCCAGGCGGTCGAGCACCTGGCGCTCGGCGAGCGGTCGCTCGAGGACACCGCCGCCGCGACCGGCCGGACCAAGGTGGCGCTGAAGGTCAATCTGCACCGCGCGATCCTGTCGATGCGAGCTCGTTTCGGGGGGCCTCCGGATGAGTGAGGGCATCTCGCACGAGGATGGGCGCCACGAGGCGCTGATCGGGTCGCTGACGGCGGGCCTCGCCCCCACGCGCCGGCTGCGGTCGCCGCTGGTCCGGGCGGGCGCCTATCTCGCCGTCGTGCTTCTGATCGGGGTGGTGATCTCGCGCTACGCGGATCTCGACATGATGCGTCACCGCTTCGCGACCGTGCCCGACATGTGGCTCGCCGCGATCGGCGCGCTCGCGACCGGGGTGCTGGCCCTGATCGCGGCGTTCGAGACGGGATTGCCGGACCGCACACCCGGCTGGGCGTGGCTGCCGCTGCCGGGCCTCGCGCTGTGGCTCGGCGCGAGCGGGCTCGGCTGCCTGCGAAGCTGGGCGGAACCGGCCGTGCCGCAGCCCTGGCTGCTGGGCCCGCGCGGCTGCATCCTGTTCATCCTCGGGCTGTCGCTGCCGTTGTCGGCGCTGCTGATCGTGATGCTGCGGCGCGGCCATTCGGTCAGGCCCGACCTGACGGCGCTGCTCGCCGGACTTGCGAGTGCCGCGCTGGTGGCGACCCTGCTCAACCTGTTCCACCCGTTCGACGCGGTGGCACTCGACATCGCGGTGCACGGGACGGCGGTGGGGCTGGTGGTGCTGTGCAACCGGGTGTTCGCGGGCAGGCTGCTGTCGAGGCGGCCACCCCTCTGAATTGATCGTCCGCGCCGGCACCCCCATCTTCGCGCGATGCCCGAAACGCCCGACTTTCTCGACCTGACCCGTCCCGACGTGCCCGATATCGTGGTCGCCCGGGGTGTCACGCCGTTCCGCCTGCCGGGGCGGCCGGTTCGCGGCCGGCTGGTCCGGCTCGGTCCGCTGGCGGATGCGCTGCTGTCGCGCCACGACAACCATCCGGCGGTGACGCGGCTGGCCGGCGAGGCGCTCGCACTCGCGGCCGGCCTGTCGGCGGCGCTCAAGTTCCGCGGCTCGTTCAGCCTCCAGGCGAAGGGCGACGGGCCGGTCAGGATGCTGCTCGCCGACTGCACCGAGGCGGGCGCGCTGCGCGGCTATGCGCGCGCCGACGCCGAGCGGCTCGCGCCCGTGCTCGAGGCCGGCGACCCCACCGCGCGCGCCTTGCTCGGGGACGGGTATCTCGCCTTCACCGTCGACCAGGGTGCCGAGACCGAGCGCCACCAGGGCATCGTGTCGATCGAGGGCGAGAGCCTGTCGGAGATGGCGCTGCATTATTTCCGGACCAGCGAGCAGCTCGATTGCCGGCTGCGCCTGGCCTGCCGCCGGACCGAGGCCGGCTGGCGCGCGGCGGCCCTGGTGCTGGAGCGGGTGGCGTCCGACGGCGGGGTCGACGCGCTCGATGCCGACGATCCGACCGAGGCCTGGCTGACGGCGACGACGCTGGCGGCGACGCTGAGCGATGACGAGCTGCTCGACGACCGGCTGCCGCCGGAGGACCTGCTGTTCCGGCTGTTCCATGTCGAGGGCGTGGCCGCCGACCGGCCGCGGGCGCTGGCCTACGGCTGCCGTTGCACGCGGGCGCGGCTGTCATCGATCCTGGAGGGGTTCGGGACCGATGATCTCGATCACATGGCGGTCGAGGGCGACATCATCATGACGTGCGAGTTCTGCAATCACGACTTCCGGTTCCCGCGCGAGAACATCCGCGGCAGCGCGGTCGAGGCGAGGGGCGATTGACCCGGACGGCAACGGGCGGCAGTTTTCGGCGGACCCCACGGACAGGATCGCGCATGCGTCAGTACAGGCCCTTCGCCCTGGGCGTCACGGGCCTCGTGGCACTGGCGCTCGCCTCCTGCGGCGAGGAGGCGCCGCCCCAGGATTTCGCGCCGCTGCACTACGAGTATCTGACGCCGATCAGGCTCAACATCGCGACCGTCGACGTCGACAACCAGGCGGAGGTCCCGGACGGCGACCTGGCCAGCCAGAGCCCGGTCACGCCCGAGCAGGCGCTCGAGCGCATGGCGCACGACCGGCTGGTGGCGGCCGGTCCGTCGGGCACGGCGACGTTCACCATCACCGAGGCCTCGATCACGCATGGCCAGGGCGGGGCGCTGACGGAGCGGCTGTCGGCGCATCTCGACATCGCAAGCGCCGACGGGGCGCGCGCGGCCTTCGCCGAGGCGCACGTGACGCGGACGGCGAAGGGCGACGACGCATCGGGGCCGGACGCGCTCTACACCCTGACGCGGCAGGCGATGGCGGACATGAACGTCGAGTTCGAATACCAGGTGCGCCATTCGCTGCACGACTGGATCGTGTCGGCGAGCGCGGTCGAGTCGCCGGTCGAGCAGATGCCGCTCGGCTCGTCCGGGCCGATCCCGCTGGCACCGCCGTCGCTCCCCGGCTCCGGGTCGGCGCCCGCGAACGGTCCGGTCCAGTTGGCGCCGCCGGGCCAGCCGCCGTCCGCGATGTCGCCGCCGCCGGGCTTCCTGGCGCCCCCGCCCGGCGTGCCCGACAGCGACTATCCGCCGCATTCCTCGCAGGCGCTGCCACCGGCGGGCGGCGGCTACTGATCGGAAGGTTCCCGGTGGATCGGGTCGATCCACTCGACCTCGCTCGGCGGTTCGGCGGTCTCGATGTCGAGATTGACCACGACCGCTTCGCCGCCCGACCGGACCAGCACGCATTCGAGCGTCTCGCTCGAGGCGTTGATCTCCTGGTGCGGGACGAAGGGGGGGACGAAGATGAAGTCGCCCGGGCCGGCGACGGCGGTGAATTCGAGGCGTTCGCCCCAGCGCATCCGGGCCTGGCCGCGCAAGACGTAGATCACGCTCTCCAGCGCGCCGTGATGGTGCGCCCCGGTGCGGGCGTCGGGATGGATGCTGACGGTGCCGGCCCAGAGCTGACGGGCGCCGGCGCGCGCGAAGTCGATCGCGGCGGCGCGGTCCATGCCGGGCGTCTGAGGAGTGTCGCCGTCGAGTTGTCCCCCGGGGATCACCTTGACGCCATCTTTTCGCCAATCGGTCACGTTCTGCTCCCATGATGCTGACTGTTTCAGACAATTCATCGATCACACCATGACGGTCTGGTTCACGTCCGATACGCATTTCGGCCATGCCAACATCATCGGCTATTCGGAACGTCCGTTCGCCAATGTCAGGGAGATGGACGATGCCCTGGTCCAGCGGTGGAACGCGGTCGTCGCACCCGGCGACACGGTCTGGCACCTGGGCGATTTCGTCTTCCGCAACAGCGTCCCGGCCGAGCGGTATCTGGCGCGGCTGAACGGCGAGAAGCACCTGGTCTGGGGCAACCACGACCGCCCCGACGTGCGGACGCTGGCGGGGTGGGCGTCGAGCCAGGCGTATGCCGAGATCACGGTCGAGGGCACCCGGCTGGTGCTGTTTCACTACGCGATGCGGGTCTGGAACCGGAGCCACCATGGCGCGGTGCACCTGTATGGCCACAGCCACAACTCGCTGCCCGGCGACAACCAATGCTGCGACGTCGGCGTCGACAATCCGATGTGCGGCTACCGCCCGGTGTCGCTCACCGAGATCGCGCGCTTCCTCGCCGGCCAGCCCGAACGCATCCCCGTCGACCACCACACCAGCGAGGTCTAATGGATGCGGGTCCGGGGGCGCCTGCCCCCGGCGGGTCAAGGGCAGAGCCCTTGCCTACTTTCGCTTCGTCACCGCGAGATCGAGCGCGCCAAGGAACGCCGACCGATCACGGGCGGTCAGCGGCGCCGGGCCGCCGCCGGCGACGCCGAGCTCGCGCAGGTGGCGCGACAATTCGCGGCCGGCGAGCGCGGTGCCGATGTTGTCGGTCGTCCAATGATGCCCCTTGGGCGAGAGCGCGCGCGCGCCGCGCTCGAGGCAGCGGGCGGCGAGCGGGATGTCGGCGGTCACGCAGACATCGGCGGGGGCGATCCGCTCGGCGATCCAGTCGTCGGCCGCGTCCGCGCCCTCCGGGACGAGCACCATCTCGACATTGGGCAGGCCGGGCGGCCGGATCGGGCGGGAGCCGTTGGAGACGACGAGCACGCCGAGATGGAGGCGCCCGGCGACGCGGTAGACCTCCTCGCGGACCGGGCAGGCGTCGCCGTCGACGAAGATGCGGGGCCCGTTCATGCGCGGGTGATCGATGCGAGCACCAGGCCGGGGGTGAGGATCTGCGGCAGGATCCGCGGCGCGCCGTCATGGGCGGGAAAGAAGACGTAGAGCGGGACGCCGTCGCGGCCGAAATGGCGCAGGAAGCCGGTGATGCCGGCGTCGCGCCGGGTCCAGTCGCCGCGGAGCAGGGTGATGCCGCTCGTGGCAAAGGCGCTTCGGACGGCGGCGGGTGCGAGGGCCAGGCGTTCGTTGACGAGGCAGGTGACGCACCAGGCGGCACTCATGTCGACGAAGACGGGGCGGCCGTCGTGGCGGAGAGCGGCGAGACGCGCCGGGCTGAAGCTGTCGGCGGCGTCGGCGCGCGCGATGCCGCTCTGAGGGGTCAGGCCCGGCAGCATCGAGAGGGCGGCGAGCACGGCGGCGAGGGCGACGAGATCGAGTGCGCGGCGCCTGGGTCCGGCGGGCGGAGTGCGCTGGAGCAGTCCGTGGAGCCAGCCGCCGAAGCCGATCAGCAGCAGGCCGGAGAGGCCGGCGAGCACGCCGGACGGGCCGGCTTCCTCGCTGAGCACCCAGAGCAGCCAGACGGCGGCGCCGAACATCGGGAAGGCGAGGACCTGGCGGACGACGAGCATCCAGGCACCTGGACGCGGCATCAGGCGCGACGCGCCGGGGACGAAGCCGAGGACGAGCGAGGGTGCGGCGAGGCCGAGACCGAGGGCGAGGAAGATGGCGAGGCCGGCGAGCTTCGGTCCGGACAGGGCGGCGGCGAGGGCGGCGCCCATGAACGGGGCGGTACAGGGGGTGGCGACGAGGACCGCGAGCACGCCGGTCATGACGTCGCCGAACGCGCCGCCGCGCGAGGCAAGCCCCTGCCCGGCGCCCGCGAGGCCGGCGCCGACCTCGAACAGGCCCATCAGGTTGAGGCCCACCGCGAACAGCAGCCAGGCGATGGCGGCCACGAAGCCAGGGAACTGGAACTGGATGCCCCAGCCGGCCTCGCTGCCGGCCGAGCGCAGCACGAGCGTCAGGATGCCGATCAGCAGGAAGGCGGCAAGGATGCCGCCGGTATAGAGGAGCGCGCTGGCCCGGAGCTGCTTCCGATGGCCGGGCCCGTGGCGGCCGAGCGCGATCGCCTTCATCGCCAGGACCGGGAAGACGCAGGGCATCAGGTTCAGCACGAGGCCGCCGGCGAGGGCGAGCAGCAGCAGCCGGGGCAGCCCGGCGGCAGGCGGCGACATGGGCGGAGGCGGGGGCCCGCGAGGCGCGGTGATGGCGAGGTCGGTCTCCTGGCCGCCCTGATCGCGGATCGCCAGCACGCCGGACAAGGTGCCGTGCGGGGACAGGCCGGATTGCGGATGCAGCGCGAGCGTCAGCGCGCCGTCGGCGACCGACAGGGCCTGGGCGGCGTCCTGGTCGATCAGGCCGGGTGCCGCGGGAATGAACCAGGCCGCGGCCACGCTGCGTCGGTCGAGGCCGTCGCCGGCGACGCGGAGGGTCCCGTCGGAGAGCGAGGCGGTGAACGGCGACGGGCGCGGCATCGCGAGATCGGCGTGGCGGAACGCGGCGGCGTCGGCGGAGGGGATCGGCTGCGGGGTTTGCGGCAGGGTGAGAGCGAGGTCGGCACTCTCGGGGACGCAGACCGCGGCGCAGACCAGCCAGTCGGCGTGGACCGCGGCGTGCAGCGGGCCGGAGGCGGCCGGGGGCGGGACGGCGAACGGCAGCAGCACCTCGCCCTCGTAGCCGTAGCCCATCAGCGGACCGGTCGGCAGGCGATGCGGGGCGGGGAACCGGAGCGACGCGGCCTGGGGTTTGCCGCCGCCGAGGGCCACGGTGACGTTGGGGGCGAGGCCGGCGTCGCCGGGGTTCGACCAGTAGGTGTGCCAGCCGGGTGCCAGCGTAAGGCGCAATCCGAGCCGGAGCGGCTGGCCCCGGGTCCAGCCGGTGGTTTCGGCGAGCAGGGACGCGCGCGCGTGGCCGGTGGTGGCCGAGGCGGGCGGTTCGGCGCGCGCGCCGCCGAGCATCGCGATCAGGCATCCGGCGAGCAGGATCAGGCGCATGGCGCTTCGGTAGGACGATGGTGCGGCCGGTGCAAACCGAGGCAAGCCGCGCCATGCTGTGGCGGATGGAGCGTGACGAGACGATCGGGGCGGGGCTGCCGGTGCGGGCGATCCTGGCGGCCCTGCTGGACGGCCTGGCCGAGCGGCCGAACGCGGTGCTGGTGGCACCGCCCGGCGCCGGCAAGACGACGCTGGTG
Organism: Acetobacteraceae bacterium; assembly: GCA_965276655.1. Classification (GTDB taxonomy): domain Bacteria; phylum Pseudomonadota; class Alphaproteobacteria; order Acetobacterales; family Acetobacteraceae; genus CAXTPV01. Next base: position 3,181,178 of record CBDIBD010000003.1, on the reverse strand, counting down.
CCGCTGGCGTTGCTCGACGCGGCATGGTTGGGCGCGGGCCGGATCGTGGTGCTGGAGCCGCGCCGGATCGCGGCCAGGGCCGCGGCGACGCGGATGGCGTTCCTGCTCGGCGAGACGGTGGGCGAGCGCGTCGGCTACCGGACGCGGGTGGAGAGTGCGGTCTCGGCACGGACGCGGATCGAGGTGGTGACGGAGGGGCTGCTGGTCGCGCGCCTGCTGGGCGATCCGACGCTCGACGGGGTGGCGGCGGTGGTGTTCGACGAGATCCACGAGCGCACGCTGGACGGCGACCTGGCGTTGGCGCTGTGCCTCGATCTGCAGCGGAGCCGGCCGGAGCTGCGCCTGGTCGCGATGTCGGCGACGGCGGACGCGGCCGCGCTCGCCGGGCTGATGGATGGCGCGGTGCATGTCAGCGAGGGGCGGTCGTTTCCGGTCGATGTCCGTCATGCCACGCGCGACCTCGTCCATCCGCGCGACCTGCCGGACGCGGTCGCGCGCGCGGTCCGGTCGGCACTCGCCGATGGTGACGTGCTGGCGTTCCTGCCGGGCAAGGCGGAGATCGTCCGCGCGGCGTCGGCCTTGCACGATTGCGGGGCGGCGGTGCTGCCGCTGCACGGCGAGATGGCTGCCCACGAGCAGGCGCGCGTGCTGCTGCCGTCCGCGGGTGAGCGGCGGGTGGTGCTGGCGACGTCGATCGCGGAAACCTCGGTCACGGTGAGCGGGGTTCGGACGGTGGTGGATGGCGGTTACCGGCGTGCCCCTCGGCTGGACGCGGGCAGCGGGCTCGCGCGGCTGGCGACGCTGCGGATCAGCCGGGCGGCGGCGGACCAGCGCGCCGGTCGCGCCGGACGCGAGGCGCCGGGCCGCTGCCTGCGGCTGTGGACGGCGGCGTCGCAGCGGGCGATGGCGCCGTTCGACCGGCCGGAGATCCTGGAGAGCGAGCTGGCCGGGCTGGTGCTGGCGACCGCGTCCTGGCGGGAGGCGTGGGGAACGGAGGCTGCCGCGCTGCGCTTCGCGGACGCGCCGCCGAAAGGGGCGATGGATCAGGCTCGCGCGCTGCTCGACGGTCTGGGCGCGCTGGACGGGGCGGGCGCGATCACCCGGTTCGGCCGGCGGATGGCGCGGCTGGGGACGCATCCGCGGCTGGCGGCGATGATGCTGACGGCGCGCACGCCGGGCGAGATGGCGCTGGCGGCCGACATCGCGGCCCTGCTGGAGGAGCGCGACCCGCTCGGCGGCCGCGATCGGACGCCGGGCTCGGCCGACATCGGGTTGCGGCTCGATGCGATCACGGGGGACGGCATGACGGCCGATCGCGGCGCGCTGGCGCGCATCCGCGAGAGCGCGCGCGGGTTTCGCCGCCGGCTGCGGGTGGGGCCGGAGATGGCGGCGAGCGGGGACGCGGCCGCGCTGCTGGCGGCGGCGTTCCCGGACCGGGTGGCGCAAGGGCGCGGCGAGCCGGGCAGCTTCCGCCTGTCGGGGGGCGGCAGCGCGTCGCTTCCGCCCACCGACCCGATGGCGCGCGACGGGCTGCTGGTCGCGGCCGGGCTGCATCTGGGGACGAGTGCGCGGATCACGCTCGCGGCCCGGCTCGATCCGGCACGCCTGCCCGAGAGCCTGCTGGCGCGCACCAGCGAGCAGGTCGAGAGCGGGATCGACCCGAAGAGCGGTGCGGTGTTCGACCGGCATCGCCGCCGGCTGGGCGCGCTGATCCTGCAGGACCGGCTGCTCGCGGCCGGGTCCGCGGACGCGGCCGCGCGTCTGGCGGCGGAGGCGGCCGGGAGGCTGGCCGACCTGCTCGGCTGGACGGAGGCCGCGCGCAACCTGCAGGCGCGCGTGCGGCTTGCGCGCTCGCATCTCGATCCCGGATTGCCGGACCTGTCGGACGCGGCGCTCGCCGCGGAGGCGGGGTTGCTGGCGGCGGCGATCACGCGCGCGGGGATCACGCGGCTCGGCGATCTCGCGCGGATCGATGTCGAGGCGATGCTGTCGGCACGCCTGAGCCGCGCGCAGCGGAGCCTGATCGATCGGGATCTGCCGATGTCGGTGGCGCTGGCACGCGGGCGGGCCACGGTCGACTACACGGCGGAGGTGCCGGTCGCGAGCGCCCGGGCGCAGGCGTTCTACGGGCTCGACCGGACGCCCACGATCGCGGCAGGGCGCATCGCGCTGTCGTTCGCGCTGCTGTCGCCGGCGGGCCGGCCGATCGCGGTGACGGCCGACATCGCGCGCTTCTGGCGGGGCGGCTGGCTCGACGCGCGGCGCGACATGCGCGGGCGTTATCCGAAGCACGACTGGCCGGAGCAGCCCTGGGGATGATCGCGGGCGGGGCGGAGGCTTGGCGGGTTGAGGAAGGCCGGGGGACCGAGGCCGGTCCCCCTGCGGCGACTGACGTCAGGCGGTGCGGTCGACATCGCTCAAGCGCCTGCCGAAAGCCGGCATCGAGCGAGAAAAAAGTGCGGGACGATGTCGATTTCCGGGAACACCGTTCGTCGTTTCGATGCCAGCGAGGATGGCTCGGACAAGGAGACAGAGGATGCGTGTCATGGTGTTCGTCAAAGCGACCGAGGACAGCGAAAACGGCGTTACCCCTCCGCCCGAGATGTTCGAGGCGATGGGCAGGTTCAACGAGGAGCTGGTCAACGCCGCAATCCTGCTCGCCGCCGACGGCCTGACGCCCTCGTCCAAAGGCAAGCGCATCGCGTTCGATGGCGCCGAGCGCAGCGTCATCGACGGGCCGTTCGCCGAGACCCGCGAGCTGGTCGCCGGCTTCTGGATCTGGGAGGTCGAGGACATCGACGAGGCGGTCGCGTGGGTGAAGCGCTGCCCCAACCCGATGTCGCAGTCGGGCGAGATCGAAATCCGGCCACTGTTCGACATGGCCGACTTCGCGGAGAGCCTGACGCCGGAGTTCAAGGAACGCCGCGGCCGCCTGCGCGAGAAGCTCAGCGGCACACTTGGCCCCGCTGGCGCTCTCGGCGGTCTCGGGACCTGAGCCTGCCGGCGGCTTGTCCGTCTTCGGGCTTTGGCTGACCATGCGGCATGGGTGCAGGCGAGACGCGTCAGGCGATCGAAGCCGTTTTTCGCATCGAACAGGCTAGGCTCATCGCGGGCCTGGCTCGGCTGGTGCGCGATATCGACCGAGCGGAGGAACTGGCGCAGGACGCGCTGGTCGTCGCCATGTCCGAATGGCCCAGGACCGGCGTTCCGGCCAATCCCGGCGCCTGGCTGATGACAACCGCCAGGCGCCGCGCCATCGACGCGATCCGTCGCGACAAGATGCGCGCGCGCAAGCATGACGAGATCGCCCGCTCGCTGGGCGGCGCGTTCGACGGCGCGGCCGAGACCGTCGAGTCGGTCTTGCACGACGATCTCGGCGACGAGTTGCTGGGCCTGATCTTCACGGCCTGCCACCCCGTGCTGTCGGCCGACGCCCGCACGGCGCTCACGCTGCGCGTCATCGGCGGCCTGACGACCGACGAGATCGCCCGCGCCTTCCTGTCGAGCGAGGCCGCGATCGCCCAGCGCATCGTCCGCGCCAAGAGGACGATCGGGAAGGCGGGAGTGAGCTTCGAGGTGCCGTGCGGTCCCGAGCGTGCGGCGCGGCTCTCCTCGGTGCTGGAGGTTGTCTACCTGATCTTCAACGAGGGTTATTCGGCCACGTCGGGCGACGACCTCGTCCGGCCGGGCCTATGCCTGGAGGCGCAACGGCTGGGCCGCACGCTGGCGGGGCTGATGCCCGAGAACGCAGAGGTGTTCGGGCTGCTGGCCCTGATGGAGATCCAGGCGTCGCGGCTGCCGGCGCGCGCCGGGCCGGAAGGCGCCCTCATCCCGCTGACCGAACAGGATCGCGCACGCTGGGACCAATTGTTGATCCGCCGAGGCCTCGACGCGCTGGCACGTGCCGAAGCATGCGGGGGTGGCCCCTACGCGTTGCAGGCAGCGCTTGCGGCTTGTCATGCCCGGGCGCGCAACGCGGCCGAGACCGACTGGTCTCGCATCGCGGCGCTGTATGACCGGCTGCGCGCGGTGATGACCTCGCCGGTGGTCGATCTCAATCGAGCGGTCGCGCACAGCATGGCCTTCGGACCCGAAGCGGGCCTGCGACTGCTGGGCGGAATTTCCGGCGCTGCGCTACGGAACTATGCACCGTTGCCGGCGGCGCGGGGCGACTTCCTGTTCCGATGCGGCCGGCTGGCCGAGGCCCGCTCGGAATTCGAAGCCGCCGCCAGGCTCACCCGCAACGCACGGGAAGCGGCCTTCCTTCTCGCCCGTGCGGGTGCGTGTGGTTGACGCGTCGATCCCGGCATCTGCAGCGCGGCTCGACTAGATGTTTGATGTCTGGATAGTAGTGCGGCTTCATTGCGAGGATGAGAAAGGATCGCCCCAGAGCGCGCGCGGCTTTGGCGCGATTTGCCCGGCGCGCGGTGTTGGTGCCGGCATGATTACACCCACCGCAAATACCGAGTGCATGAACTTGCACCTGGCTGAAATCAGTACCCAGATCCATGCCGGCGCGCGTGCCGTTCTGGTCTGCGACGGCGCTGGCTGGCACCAGACCGGCGGCGACTTGCGTGTGCCAGACAATATCGTCCTTTTGCACCTGCCTCCCTATGCGCCAGAGCTGAACCCAATGGAGAACGTCTGGGAATACCTGCGCGCCAACAAACTCTCCGCCCTGGTCTGGAACAGCGACGACGAAATCATCGACGCTTGCCGAGCAGCGTGGAATTTCCTGATCGACGATCCGGAGCGAATCAAATCAATCGGCACACGAGACTGGGCAACGGTCAGTGTCTAGGGCGGTTGGTATGAGACGAAATTCGGCATGGCAGCCTGGGCGCTGGGGTTGGCTGCAGGGATGCTGCCGCTGAACCTGCCCGTGCTCGCCCCGGATGCGCTCGAGGAGTATCTGGATCATGACCACCTTCATCCGCGGCAGGTCGTGCCGGCAGACCGCTTCCCGGCGGCTGCGGCCGAGCCGCGCATGTCACGATCAAATTCGAAGACGGTTCCGGAGAAGCAATGATGAAGAAGCCCGCAGCGGCAGAACGCAAGGCGCTCGGGGCCTTTCTCTCAAGCCGCCGAGGCCGGCTGCAACCAGCCGAGCTGGGTCTGTCGACCGGGCAGCGGCGTACGCCCGGCCTGCGTCGCGAGGAGGTCGCCCTTCTCGCCGGGATAAGCGTCAGTTGGTACGCTTGGCTGGAGCAAGGTCGCGACATCAGCGTCTCGGCGGCTACGCTCGATCGCCTGGCGCGTGTCCTGTGCCTGGACCCTGCGGAAGCGGAGCACCTGCTCGCTTTGTCCTCTCGCCGGCCGGCAATTGTCGGGACGGGTGACGACCCAGGCGACGTGCTGCTCGACTTGGTCCAGGCGATCGACCCCGTACCGGCCTATGTCCGGAGCGACCGGCTTGACATTCTCGCTTGGAATCCGGCGGCGGCGGACCTGTTCGTGGACTATGGCGCCCTGGAACCGCGCGCCCGCAACACGCTGTATCTGATGTTCCTCTATCCACCATACCGCGAGCTGATCCACGAGTGGGAGCGAGTTGCCCGGGGCACGATCGGCATGTTCCGCGCGGCGCGAGCCAAGACGTCCGACAAGTCGCCGTTCGACGAACTGGTCGAGGAAATTAGCGCCGGAAGCGAGGAGTTCCGCCGCTGGTGGCAGGAACTCGATGTCCAAGCCTTCGGCGAGGGTCGCAAGAGGCTGAACCATCCTCGGCGTGGTCGGGTCGACCTGACCTATGTGGCGCTCATACCCGAGGGGCGGCCGGACCTGTCCTTCGTAAGCTACCTTCCCAGCGTCGAAGGGGGGAACTGCCGGTCATAGGATGATCGCGGGCCTTCTTGCCTCCCCCGCCAAGCCTTACCTCCGCCTTCGATCAGGCGCTGTGACGGTATCGATCAGACTACCGGTCGAACCTCGACAGCCGTCGCCAGAGAACGAGGAGGCAACGCATGAGGACGGTCTTGATCACTGGTGCAGGAACCGGTTTCGGCAACGAGGTTGCCTTCAGGCTGGCGGCGAAGGGTTTCGACGTCATCGCCGGCGTCGAGATTTATCCGCAGATCGAGGTGCTCGAAAACCAGATCAAAGAGCGCGGCGTGTCACTCCGCGTCGAAAAGCTCGACGTGACGAGCGAGGGCGACCGGCGTAAGGCGCTCGACTGGAACGTGGAGATTTTGGTCAACAACGCCGGGATGCTCGAGGGCGGATCGATCCTCGATATCTCGGGCGACAACATGCGCCACGAGTTCGAGGTCAATGTCGTAGGCCCGCTTCTCCTCACTCAAGGCATCGTCAAGCAGATGATCAAGCGCGGCAAGGGCCGAGTGATTTGGGTGTCCTCGCGCGAAGGGCTCAACACCAACCCGTTCACCGGCATCTACGCGGCCTCCAAGCACGCGCTGGAAGCGATCGCGCAGACGATGGCGATGGAACTGCAGGAGTTCAACATCGAGGTGGCGACGATGAACCCCGGTCCGTTCCTGACCGGCTTCAACGACCGCGGCTTCGACACCTGGAAGAGCTGGCTCGACGAACCGTCCGAGCGGCTGTTCGACTATGCGAAGCTCGCCTTTCCGCGCGCGCAGTTTGATCCCGAACCGGTCTACGCGACACTCACCGGTCTCGTGGCCGGGGAGGTCGACACGTTCCGCAATCTCGAGCCCAAGTCCATGCTCGGTGAAACCAAGATGAATATGGACAAGGTTTGGGAGCAGAAAATCAGAGGCGAGCTCGGAACCCGGCATAAGCAGGTCCAGGCATGTTACGATATGATGCCGGAACAGCTTGTCTCTTGACCCGAACTAAGAGCCGCTGACGCCGCAGCGACGCTCGTCTCTCCGCGCAGGCCCATGGTCGGCCTCAGCGTGCTGAGGCGCCGTCTCTAGACCGGCTGCGCTCCTGCACCCGCAACCAGCTCGACCGACCTGAGTCAGCCTGACCATTCAACTCGTAAGGCATTTTCATGACGACTATGCACGCGGTACAGGCCGATGCGATCCGCCGGCCCATGGTTCTGAGAGACATCGCTATACCCGACATCGGTGAGCACGATGCGCTGGTGCGGGTCGTGGCGTCGGGCATCTGCCGCACTGACTGGCATGTCTGGAACGGCGACTGGACGTGGGCGGGGCTCGATCTTCCACTGCCGATCACCCTCGGCCACGAGATCGGCGGGGTCGTCGAGCGCGTCGGCTCCGCGGTCACCAATTTCAAGCCGGGGATGAAGGTGTGCGTGCCGTTCAACTTCGCGGATGGGACGTGCTCCTATTGCCAGCGCGGCAAGCAGAACCTGTGCGAGAACGCCGCCTGGAACTTCACCACGCCCGGCTCGGGAGGGTTCGCCGAATACGCCCGGGTGCCGAACGCGCAGCTCAACTGCATCCCGCTTCCTGAGAATGTGACGGAGCGGGACGGCGCGGCGTTGGGCTGTCGTTACATGACCGCCTATCGGGCGGTCCGCAGCCGAGCAAATGTCCGGCCCGGCGAAACGGTGCTGGTCATCGGCGTCGGCGGGGTCGGCCGCTCGGCGGTGCAGATCGCCACCGCCATGGGGGGCCTGGTGATCGCGGTTGACCCCAAGCCGAGTGCGCTGGAGGCAGCGAAGAAGCTCGGCGCGATCGCCGTCGTCAACTCTGCCGACCTCGAGCCGGAAGACATCGCCAAGCGGGTCAAGGAGGCTAATGGCGGGCTGGGTGTCGAGGTCGCGATCGATGCCATGGGCGGCCACGTCACCACGCCGGCTGCGATGAACGCTCTTGCCAAGGGTGGTCGTCTGGTCGTGGCCGGTCTGACCACGCAGGACGATCGAGGCGACATCATCATACCGGTCGACCAACTGGTGCTGAGCGAATGGTCGATAATGGGCACGCTCGGCAACCCGCACGGCGACTACGGCGACCTGCTGCAGCTCGTCGATAGCGGCCGGCTCCAGCCGAGCAAGCTGATCGGCGAGGAGGTTGCGTTGCGTGACGTTCAGTCGGTGTTCGACCGGCTGCCGAAGTTCGAGACGGAAGGCTTCACCGTCATCACCAACTTCAACTGAACCGCTATATCCCGACCGGAGACGAACGATGCCCCTCATCAAAATCCACTTCCCTGCAGGCGCCTTCACACCGCAGGCGCTCGACACGCTTGCGGCGCAGATCAGCAAGGACGGCGGCGACCTCGAAAAGCTGGCCGACGATGCCTTCGTTCGAAGCACGACCTGGGTCTATGCCCACGAATACGATCCCGCCAGGGTGTATCACGGCGGAAAGCCTGGTGGAACCAAGGTCATCACCGTTGAACTGAGCGCGCTCCAGGGCGGGTTCGACGCGGCGACAAAGGCGGAGCTCATCAAGCGCGTGACCGATAGCGTCGCCGAGGCGGCCGGGCTGACGGGCGATATCCTGCCGATCTACGTTCTTCTGCACGACGTTCCGCCGCAGAGCTGGGGCTTCAGCGGCAAGCCGCTGTCGTTCGAGCAACTCCAGAACCCGCCTGCCGGCGCCAAACCGCTCTGATCGCGGTCCTCCTCCTTTCGGCGGGGGGCAGTCGGCCTCCTGAAGGTGTCAGACAAGTTCTGGCCCACGGCCAGCGCAGAATTTTTATCGAACGAGGAAACAACCATGAACATCCTACCGCTGAGCAAAGAACCGCAGCCCGACGAAGCGGAGTTCAACGCCTTCTTTCCCTCTAAATTCGCCCTCAAGCAATTTACGAGTCCCAAGAGCGACCTGAAGGATGCCGACTATCCCCAGCCCTATCAGGGCGCACGCCGCATTCTCGTGATCGGAGTCGACGAGCGGTATCTAGGAATGGAGAACGGCACGCTGTTCTCGACCGGCAACCACCCGATCGAAACGTTGGTGCCGATGTACCATCTGCATCAGGCTGGCTTCAAGTTCGACGTCGCGACCACTTCCGGTAATCCAGTCAAGTTCGAGTTCTGGGCGATGCCCAAGGACGACGAGGCTATCACCGGGTTCCACAAGGAGCTCCTGCAGCAGTTCCAAACGCCGCTTCATCTTTCCGATGTCGTCAAGGCCTTGAGCCCGAATAGCGAGTACCTGGCGATCTTCATTCCCGGCGGCCATGGTCCGCTCATCGGCCTGCCGTTCAGCGATGACGTCGCCGCAGTACTGAGATGGGCGCTGGACAATGATCGTCACATCATTTCGATCTGCCACGGTCCTGCCGCCTTGCTCGCCCTCTCATCGAAGGACGGTAACAGCGCCTTCCCATTCGCAGGCTATACGATCACCGCCTTTCCGGACGCCTCGGATCGCACGATCCCGGACATCGGCTACATGCCCGGTCAACTCACCTGGCAGTTCGGCGCCAAGCTGACCGCGATGGGCGTAACGATCGCAAACAGCGAGCCAGACGCGTCGACGCGCAAGGATCGCAAGTTGCTGACGGGCGCGAGCCCATTAGCGGCCAACGCCCTTGGCAAGCTCGCAGCCGAGACGCTGCTTTCGGAGGTCGCGTCAAGTTCGGTATAGGCGATCGGACGCGCAAGAGAGTGGCGGGAACGGCTTCTGCCACCAAGCAAGGTAATGCTTTCGGAGCGCTTCGTGCGCACGCGATTTTCACGGCCGTTCACGCGGCGGGCGAGCATGTCGCCGGTGTCTATAGCCAGCGCGTGCAGCTCGCTCGGGGCGCGATGATCGACAACGGGCTCGTGTTCGAGCTCGTGCCGTGGAAGCCCGCGCCAGAAGAGCATCTCGGGCGACAGGTGTCCGGCGTCGTCCTGCCAGGAGGCGAGATCAACTGGGGCTTCGGGCGCAAGCGCGCATTTGGGATCGGCGACGTGCCGGCCGCGCACGCGCCGCGGCGAGCCCGCGCGCCTCCGGGAGCGGGCAGCCGAACGCGACGACCTGGACCGACCTCTAGCATTGGGTGTCACGGCTTGAACTGGTCGGCACCCATCAACGTGCACCACCGGCAACTCGGCAGTGTCACAATCCTCGCGCCTGTGACATCGCCTTCTCCGCCGCCTTCATCTGCGCCTGGGTGTAGGCGCGCGCATGTGACGCCAGATCCCGCCCGTCGTCCCACAGGTTGCGCCAGATCCCGAGGATGCCCTCGAGCGGCTGCCCCACCACCGCCGACGAGAACGACTCGAACGTGATCGGTCCCGCATAGCCCGACGCCACCAGCGCCCTGAACACCCGGGCGAGATCGATCGATCCCGAACCGATATACCCGCGATGCGAATCCCCGGTATGGAAATATCCCAGATGCTCGCCAGTCCCGGCGATCGCGGACGCCACGTCCGCCTCCTCGATATTCATGTGATAGACGTCGAGATGCACCTTCACGTTCGGCATCCCGACCCGCTTGACGTAGTCGACCCCCTGGGCCGCCGTGTTCAGCATGTTGGTCTCGTAACGGTTGACGACCTCCATCCCGAGCACGATCCCGCTCTCGGCCGCCTTCTCCGCCACCCGCCGCACCACCTCGACCGACCGCGATACCCCGTCCGCCGTCGCCGGCACCCCGTATTTCTGGAACGCCGAATACAGGATCCCGCACACATGCGTGGCCCCCACGTCGCGCGCGATCGCAACCCCCTTGAGCAGTTGCGCCTCGCCCGCGCGCACCCGCGCCGGGTCGTCCGACGACACATCCTCGGCCGCCGTCAGCCCGAACGACATCGTGGCCCCGAGCCCCGCCTGCTCCAGCGCGCGCCGGGTGAAATCGGTGTCGATGCTGCCGAGATCCATCGACGACAGCTCGATCAGGTCGAATCCCGTCTCCGCCGTCAGCCCGATCGCCCGGGCCGCGTTCTCGCGGGTCCAGTCCGCCGTCCAGACAAAGGCGTGCACACCAAGCCTGTTCATACCCGGCTCCCTCCAGCTCCGCGCCCGGTCTATCCCCGTCTCACCACGTAGCTGCTCGACAGCGCCGTCGTGATCTCGGTCGCATGCGCCGGGTCGCGCGCCTCGACCATAACCTCGAGCTCCGCGTTCTGCACGCTGGGCGATGCGAACAGCCGCTGGTGCGACACCTCGATGATGTTGCCGCCCGACCCGCCGATCTTCGTCGCGATGTCGGCCAGCACGCCGGGCCGGTCCGGGATCTCCATCCGCAGCCGCAGCAGCCGCCCGTCGCGCAGCAGATTGCGCAACAGCACGTTCGCCAGGATCCGGCTGTCGATGTTCGCCCCGCACACCGGCACCACCACGCGCTTGCCCGCGAACCGCTCCGGAAACGCCAGCACGCCCCCCAGCGCCGCCGCACCCGCCCCTTCCGAGACCTGCTTGGCACCCTCCGCGAGCAACGCGATCGCATCCTCGATCACCCGCTCCGGCACCGTCAGCACCGCGTCCACGTGCGCGCGGATCAGCGCCAGCGGCGACCGGCCGACGGACGCGACCGCGATGCCCTCCGCGATCGTCGCCCCACCGAGCGGCACCGTCTCCTCGCCCGGATACAATCCGAGCGAATCATGCCCCGCAACCTGAACGCCCACGATCTCGGCCGCCGGACACAGCGCCGCCATCACCGCGGCACACCCGCCGATCAGCCCGCCGCCGCCGATCGGCACCACCATCGCATCGACCTGTCCCGCATCCTCGATCGCCTCGAGCGCCATCGTGCCCTGGCCCGCCATGATCGCCGGATCGTCGAACGGATGGACGAACACCAGCCCGTCCCGCTCGGCCAGCATCGTCGCATACGCCATCGCCTCGGCGAGCGTTTCGCCGTGCATCACCACCAGCGCGCCCCAGGCCGAGGTCCGGGTGATCTTCGACGCCGGCGTCCCGTGCGGCATCACGATCACCGAAACGATCCCCAGCAGGCTCGCATGCCGTGCCACGCCCTGCGCATGGTTGCCGGCCGACATCGCGACCACCCCGCGCGCCCGCTCGGCCTCGGTCAGCAGCGCCAGCTTATTGGCCGCCCCTCGTTCCTTGAACGAGCCGACCGCCTGCAGATTGTCGAGCTTGAGCAGCACGTCGCATCCGGCCACCGCCGACACCGCGGCACTGGCGATCGTCGGCGTTCGAAGCACCTTGCCCTCGATCCGCTCGGCCGCCGCGCGCACATCGAACAAGCCGATCAAGGCCAGGGCTCTGCCCTGGACCCGCTGGGGCCAGCGGCCCCAGACTCGCTGCTAGGCATAGGAGATGGCGAGGATCTCGTACGAACGATCCCCGCCCGGCGCCGGCACCGACACCGTGTCGCCGGTCTTCTTGCCGATCAGCGACTTCGCCAGCGGCGACGACACCGAGATCCGGCCCGACTTGATGTCCGCCTCGTAGGCGCCGACGATCTGGTAGGTCGCCTCCTTGTCGGTTTCCTCGTCGATCAGCCGCACAACCGCGCCGAACTTCACCTGGTCGCCCGACAGCGTCGACGGGTCGATCACCTCGACCGAGCTCACGATCTCCTCGAGCTCGATGATCCGCCCCTCGACGAACGACTGGCGCTCGCGCGCCGCGTGATACTCGGCGTTCTCGGACAAATCCCCGTGGCTGCGCGCTTCCGCGATCGCGCGGATGATCGCCGGCCGCTCCTCGCTCCTGAGGAAGCGAAGCTCATCCTCCAGCTTGCGCAAGCCAGGCGCGGTCATCGGAAATTTCTGCAACAGTGCTGTCCTTACCAAGCAAGCCAACGACGAGATCAGGAGGCGTTCCGCCGATGCGTCCGACGCACGGCTCAGAACGATCGCCGAAAGTAGGACTGTAGCGGCGCGACATCAAGGGAGCCCGACCGGAGCGCCGCGATCGCCCCCACCGCCGCCCGCGCGCCGGCGATCGTCGTGTAGTGCGGCACCCCGTGCGTCAGCGCGTCGCGCCTGATCGTGTAGCTGTCCGCCACCGATTGCGCGCCCGACGCCGTGTTGATCACCAGCTGGATCTCGCCCGACCGGATCGCGTCCACGCAATGCGGCCGGCCTTCCAGGACCTTGTTGATCTCCTCGACCGCCAGATCCGCCTCCCTGAGCTTGGCCGCCGTGCCGCGCGTCGCCACCAGCCGGAACCCCATCTCCAGCAGCCGCCGCCCGATCGCGCCCACCGCGCGCTTGTCGCCCTCACGCACCGACAGGAACGCCATACCCTCGCGCGGCAGCCGAACGCCAGCCCCGAGCTGCGCCTTGGCGAACGCGCGCTCGAAGCTCGGCGCCAGGCCCATCACCTCGCCCGTCGAGCGCATCTCCGGACCCAAAATCACGTCCACGTCCGGAAACCGCGCGAACGGGAACACCGCCTCCTTGACCGCCACGTGCGGTGCGGCCGCCCCCGCGTCCAGCTCGAAATCCGCGAGCTTCGCGCCCGCCATCACCCGCGCCCCGATCTTGGCCACCGGAACGCCGGTCGCCTTCGCCACGAACGGCACCGTCCGCGACGCCCGCGGATTGACTTCCAACACATACGCGTCGCCGTCCTTGATCGCATACTGGACGTTCATCAGCCCGCGTATCCCGAGCGCGCGCGCCAGCGCCTCCGTCTGCGCGCGGATCTCGTCCACCATCGAGGGCGACAGCGTGTAGGGCGGCAGCGCGCACGCGCTGTCCCCCGAATGGATGCCGGCCTCCTCGATATGCTCCATCACGCCCGCGACATACACGTCGGCGCCGTCGGCGATGCAATCGACATCCACCTCGATCGCGTCGTTCAGGTAACGGTCGATCAGGATCGGGTTGGCCCCCGACACACGCGCCACCTCGCGCATGGTGCGTCCCAGCCCCGCCCGATCATGGACGATCTCCATCGCCCGGCCGCCCAGCACGTAGCTCGGCCGTATCATCACCGGATAGCCGATCCGCTCCGCGATCGCCGACGCCTCGTCCGCCGATCGCGCCATCCCATTCTCCGGCTGACGCAGCCCCAGCTTTCGCAGCAGCGCGCCGAACCGCTCGCGATCCTCCGCGATGTCGATCGCGTCCGCACTCGTCCCCAGGATCGGAACTCGCGCCTCCGCCAGCGCCTGGCTCAGCTTCAGCGGCGTCTGCCCGCCATACTGCACGATGCAGCCGAGCAGCCTCCCGTTCTCCTGCTCCCGGCGCACCAGCGCGATCACGTCCTCCGCCGTCAGCGGCTCGAAATACAGCCGGTCCGACGTGTCGTAATCGGTACTGACCGTTTCCGGATTGCAGTTGACCATCACCGTCTCGAGCCCCGCCTCGCGCAGCGCGTAGGCCGCATGCACGCAGCAATAGTCGAACTCGATCCCCTGGCCGATCCGGTTCGGTCCACCGCCCAGGATCACCACCTTGTCACGCCCGCTCGGGTCCGCCTCGCAATCGGGCGCGCCGAACCCGCCCTCGTAGGTCGAATAGAGATAGGGCGTGGCCGACGCGAACTCTCCCGCGCACGTATCGATCCGCTTGTAGACCGCACGCACCCCGAGTTCCGCCCGCAGTGCCGCCACCTCCCGCTCCGGCCGCCCCGACAGAAGCGCCAGTTGCGCGTCCGAGAACCCCATCGCCTTGACCCGCCGCATCCCGCGCGCGTCGCGCGGCAACCCGCCCGAACTCACCTCCCGCTCCGCCGCCACGATCGATGCCAACTGCCCCAGGAACCACGGGTCGAACTTGCACGCCTGGTGCACGTCCTCGATCGACAGCCCGGCGCGCAACGCCTGTGCCGCCATCAGCAGCCGTTCCGGCACCGGCGACGAGAGTGCGGCCCGGAACGCGTCCGCCCCGCCATCGCCCGGCGCCTCGACCGGATCGAGACCGGAAAGTCCGGTCTCCATGCTGCGCAACCCCTTCTGCAGCGCCTCGCAAAAATTGCGCCCGATCGCCATCGCCTCGCCCACCGACTTCATGCTGGTGCCGAGCAGGGCAGGGGTCCCGGGAAATTTCTCGAACGTGAAGCGCGGGATCTTCACCACCACGTAGTCGATCACCGGCTCGAAGCTCGCCGGCGTCACCTTCGTGATGTCGTTGGTCAGCTCGTCGAGCGTGTAGCCGACCGCCAGCTTCGCCGCGATCTTGGCGATCGGAAACCCCGTCGCCTTCGACGCCAGCGCCGACGACCGCGACACGCGAGGGTTCATCTCGATGATCGTCATCCGGCCATCCGCGGGATTGACCGCGAACTGCACGTTCGAGCCGCCCGTATCGACCCCGATCGCGCGCAGGCACGCGATCGAGGCGTCGCGCATCCGCTGATATTCCTTGTCGGTCAGCGTCAGCGCCGGCGCGACCGTCACCGAATCCCCCGTGTGCACGCCCATCGGATCGACGTTCTCGATCGAGCAGACGATGATGCAATTGTCCGCCCGGTCGCGAACCACCTCCATCTCGTACTCCTTCCAGCCGAGCACGCTCTCCTCGATCAGCACTTCGGTCGTGGGCGACGCATCCAGCCCCGACGCCACGATCGCCTCGAATTCCTCGCGGTTGTACGCGATCCCGCCGCCCGTCCCGCCGAGCGTGAAGCTCGGCCGGATCACCGCCGGCAGCCCGATCTCCGCCAGCGCCGCGCGCGCCTGCACCAGGTCGTGCGCGATCCGGCTCGATGGGCTCTCGATCCCGATCGCCGCCATCGCGTCGCGGAATTTCAGCCGGTCCTCGGCGCGATCGATCACCTCGGCCTTCGCCCCGATCAGCTCGCAGCCATACCGCGCCAGCACGCCCGTCTCGTGCAGCCGCATCGCCGTGTTCAACGCCGTCTGCCCGCCCATCGTCGGCAGCACCGCGTCAGGCCGCTCGCGCGCGATCACCCGCTCGACGAACTCCGGCGTGATCGGCTCGACATAGGTCGCGTCCGCCAGTCCCGGATCGGTCATGATCGTCGCCGGATTGGAGTTCACCAGCACCACCCGGTAGCCCTCTTCGCGCAGCGCCTTGCACGCCTGCGCGCCCGAATAGTCGAACTCGCACGCCTGCCCGATCACGATCGGCCCCGCCCCGATGATCAGGATCGAGGAAATATCGGTCCGCTTCGGCAAGTCAGTCTCCAGAACAATGGGGCTCTGCCCCAAACCCCGCCGGGGCCGGCGGCCCCGGACCTGCGTGACTCAAGTAGACGGTTCAGACGCCTGTCCGTGGCTACGCAGGCTTGGGGATCAACTCGCTCCGCTCCTTCTCTCGGCGCTTGATCCAGCCCCAGCTCTTCTCCGGAAGCCAGCCCTGCGAATCCTCAGGATTCACGCGGATAACGAGAAAGCTTGCTTGGTTGGACATACCATGAAGACGCTCGGTAATGCCGTCAGGGTCGAGATCCGTCGTGACAAGGTAAATGCCTGGCAGGTAATTCCACCAGTGCTTGAATTCCGGACTGTGACGGATGTGTTCCTTGATGGGCTTGAGGTCGAGGTCAGGGTCCACGATGTCGAAGGCGATCAGGTAGGTGGGTTCACTCATCGTCGGCCTCGCGTGCAATCTTCTTGGATCGTTGGGTCTGAGTCTTCAGGCGCTTCGGACCGCTTGGCAGCGACAGTTCCTTGCTTCCGTCCTCTCCGGCTGTCCGCTTCTCTTCGTTTTGAGCCCGAAGCATACGCTCGGCCTCCGTCTGTAGGAGTCTCGAATCTAGGATCGGTGCGACCGCCGCGAAGCCGGCAACAACGAACAGCATCGCCGCCATCGCACCTAAGGACCAGAAACGATCATCCGGAAGACGCGCGGCGATACTGATGATCCAAACTGCCGCCGCAGCGAAGACGCTTGAAATGTAGGCGAAAGCCCACGCGGGCGCGAGGCCTCGGAGAGCCGTCACTGGAAAGCTTGGCATCAGCGGCACGATCGGCTCTCAGCCCGTGAGCATTGCGCGAAACCGCCCGAACAGATGCTGCGCGTCCGAGGGCCCGGGCCCCGCCTCCGGGTGATACTGCACCGAGAAGCACCGCCGCGCCGCGCAGGCGATCCCCTCGTTGGACCCGTCGAACAGGCTCGCATGCGTGACCACCACCCCTTCGGGCAGTGACGCATCATCGACCGCGAACCCGTGGTTCTGGGTGGTGATCTCCACCCGCCCGGTCGCCAGCTCGCGCACCGGCTGGTTCGCCCCCCGGTGCCCCTGGCGGAGCTTGTAGGTCCGCGCCCCCAGCGCCAGTCCCAGCAGCTGGTGTCCGAGGCAGATGCCGAACACCGGCACCCCCGCATCGAGCACGCCCCGGATCGCCGGCACCGCATAGTCCGCCGTCGCCGACGGATCGCCCGGCCCGTTGGACAGGAACACTCCGTCCGGTCGATGCCGCAGCATGTCGTCCGCCGACGTCTCCGCCGGCACCACCGTCACCCGGCACCCGGTCGCCACCAGGCTGCGCAGGATGTTGCGTTTCGCCCCGTAATCCACCGCCACCACGTGCGGCCGCTCCCCGTCGGGCAACATGACGGCTCCGCCCCAGGCCCAGCGCGTCTCCTCCCAGCCGTAGCTCTGCGTGCAAGACACCTCGCGCGCCAGATCCATCCCTTCCAGCCCGGGCCAGTCCCGCGCCCGCGCCAGCAGCGCCGGCAGGTCGAACCTGCCGTCCGCCGGGTGCGACAGCACGCCGGTGACGAACCCGCCGTCGCGTATGCGCAGCGTCAGCGCCCGCGTGTCCACGCCGGCGATCCCCGGCACGCACCGCTTGCGGAGCCATCCGTCGAGCGCTTCCGTCGACCGCCAGCTCGACGGCTCGGTCGGCAGCTCGCGCAACACCACCCCGCGTGCCGCAACCCCGTCGGCCTCCAGGTCCGCCATGTTGGTCCCGACATTCCCGACATGCGGCAGCGTGAAGGTGATGATCTGCCCCGCGAACGACGGGTCCGTCAGCGTCTCCTGGTAGCCGGTCAGTCCGGTCGAGAAGCACACTTCGCCGACCCTCGGCACGTCGGTGAACGCGCCGAACCCAACGCCCCGGATGACCGAGCCGTCGGCCAGCACCAGGATCGCCGTCGCACCGTCCGGCGCGCCATCGCTCACCCGCTCCTTCCGTCCCGACAGGTCGCCGATCGGAATGCCGCTCGCTCGGCTGACGGCGCTCCAGTGCTTCGACGGGATCGCGCCCGCTTGGCGCCATTTCCGGACCGCCTCCAGCCCGACCCCGGTCGCCTGGGCGGCCGCCTCTGGCCCGCCGAGCCGCATGATGATCTCGTCGATCCCGATCATGCGCGAAGTGCTATCATGCCTCGCCGACCTCGGGAAATAACTTCCCAGGCCAACCTCCGCATTCCAATCTCGGGACCAGACTTCCCATGAGCCTCCGCGACCGCCTCTCCGACGACCTCAAGACCGCCATGAAGGCCGGCGAGCCCGCACGCGTCTCCACCATCCGCCTGATCATCGCGCGGATGAAGGACGCCGACATCGCCGGCCGGCCCAAGGGTGCCGACCATGTCACGGACGACGAGCTCGTCGTCCTGCTCCGCTCGATGGTCAAGCAGCGGCACGATTCGGTCGCCCTCTACCGCCAGGGCGGCCGTGAGGAACTCGCCGCCAAGGAGGAAGCCGAGATCGCGCTGATCGGCACCTACCTGCCGGCCACGCTCGACGGCGCCGGCCTCGAGCAGGCGGTCACCCAGGCCATCGCCGACACGGGCGCCACGTCGGCCAGGGATCTCGGCCGCGTCATGGCCGCCCTCAAGGCGGCCCATGGCGCCGCCCTCGACATGGGCCGCGCCAATCAGGTCGCCCGCGCCCGCCTCGCCTGAATGGCGACCTTCTCGCCCGGCTTTCTCGACGAGCTGCGCGCCCGCACACCGCTCGCCGCCCTCGTCGGCCGCCGGGTCAAGCTCGCGCGCGCCGGGCGGCAATGGAAGGCCTGCTGCCCGTTCCACGGCGAGAAGTCGCCGAGCTTCTATGTCTATGACGACCATTTTCACTGCTTCGGCTGCGGCGCCCACGGCGACGCGGTCGCCTTCGTCATGCAGAGCCAGGGCGCGAGCTTTCCCGAGGCGGTCGAGCAACTCGCGGGAGAGGCCGGCCTCGACCTCCCCAAGGACGATGGCGCTCCGGCGCGCGCCGAGCAGGCGTCGCGCGAGCAGCCGATCCTCGCCGCCCTCGACGCCGCAGCCATGCTCTTCCGCGTCTGGCTCCGCGAGGCACGGGACGCCGAACCCGCCCGCCGCTATCTCGACGATCGCGGCATCGCCCCCGCCACCCTCGAGGCATTCCGTCTCGGCTGGTCCGGCGACGGCACCCGCCTTCGTCCCGCCCTGCTGCAGGCCGGCCATCCGCTCGAGATCCAACGCGAGGCGGGCCTCCTGCACGTCTCCGAGGCCGGCGACATCCGCGGTGAGATGTTCCGCTCGCGCATCATCTTCCCGATCGCCGACAGGCGCGGCCGCACCGTGGGCTTCGGCGGCCGCACGCTCGGCGATGGCCAGCCGAAATATCTCAACGGCCCCGAAACCCCGGTCTTTTCCAAACGCCGCCTGCTCTACGGACACGACCGCGCCCAAGCCGTCATCCGTGCACCCGTCGCCCGTGGCGCCGTGCGTCCGCGCCTGGTCGTGGCCGAAGGCTACATGGACGTGATCGCGCTTGCCGAGGCCGGCTTCCCAGGCGCCGTTGCCCCCCTTGGCACCGCGCTCACCGAGGAACAGCTCGACGCCGCCTGGCGTCTCGACCCGGCGCCGATCCTCTGCCTCGATGGCGACGATGCCGGCCGCAACGCCGCCCGCCGCGCCGCCGAACGCGCGCTGCCGCTGCTGACACCCGAACGCACCCTGATGATCGCGGCGCTCGAGACCGGCGAGGATCCCGACAGCCTGTTCCGCCGCCACGGCGCCGCGCCGCTCGCGGCCCGCCTCGAGGCCGCCCGGCCCCTCTCGGAGGCACTCTATGACCTGCTCGATCCGCCTTCCGCCGGCGCCACCCCCGAACGCCGCGCCGCCTTCCGGGCCCGGCTGATCGAGGCCGCGTCGCGCGTCGCCGACCGGGCGCTCGCTTCCGAATACCGGCGCACCCTTCTCGACCGCTACTTCCAGTCCGGCCGAACCGGCAGGGCTCGGACGCCATCCGCCGAGCCGCGCCCGGCCCTGAGTGACGATGCGGCGCACGAGGAGCGCGCCTGCCTGCTGGCACTGACGGCGCTCAACAACCCCTGCGTCCTGCACGACGTCGAGGATGCCTGGCAACGCCTCGAACTTCCGTCCTGGCTCGCCGCTCTTCGCGGCGCCATCCTCGACCTGCCGCACAACCCCGACGCCGTCGCGGCGCTTGACTCGAACATCGCCCTTGACCACTTGCGCCTTTCGGGTTGCGAGGAACATCTGACGCGTGCGCACGACATCGTGCGGCGACGCGGAGGACTGCCTCACTTCGCGCAGCCAAGCGCGATGCCGGCGGAGGCGGAGCAGGGCTGGTGGCATTTCTTCGGTTTGATGCAACACGCCAGGCTCGACGAGGAGATCGACATGGCACGATCTCTGCTCGCACGTGAATTCACCGACCGTCGCGTCACGCGCGTCACCGCTCTTGTCGAAGCCAGGGAAAAGCTGCGCTCGATGGAGCATGACGCCCGCGTCTGATCAGCGCGGATCGTCCTAGATTGGGGAGAGGCACAAGAATGGCGACAAAGACGGCCGAGCGGACGGAAGGCGCTGCCACCGAGCACAGCGACGACACGACGATGCTCGATATCACGTCGGCCGGCGTCAAGCGCCTGATCGCGAAGGGCAAGGAACGCGGCCACATCACCTTCGACGAGCTCAACGCCGTCCTGCCCCCCGACCAGATGTCCTCCGAGCAGATCGAGGACGTTATGGCCTCCCTCTCCGAGATGGGCATCCAGGTCGTCGAGGGCGAGGAGGCCGAAGACGGCGAGGCGGTCAAGGCCGAGCGGCCCGACGAGCCCGAGGCCGAGGAGCAGGCCGCCGGCAATGTCGACGAGGAAAGCCTCGGCCGCACCGACGATCCGGTGCGGATGTATCTGCGCGAGATGGGCTCGGTCGAGCTGCTGTCGCGCGAGGGCGAGATCGCGATCGCTAAGCGGATCGAGGCCGGCCGCGACATGATGATCGGCGGGCTCTGCGAAAGCCCGCTCACGTTCCGCGCCATCATCTCCTGGCACGACCGGCTCAAGGCCGGCAACATCCTGCTGCGCGACATTATCGACCTCGAGGCGACGCAAGCCGGCGGCGCGCCGTCCGGCGACGAGGTGGGCGAGGGCGCGCCCGATGGGGCTGCCGACAATTTCGAGGCGCCGACCCGCGAGGAGATCGAGGAGGCCGAGGAAGGCGAGGGTGCCGGCCTGTCGTTGTCCGCACTCGAGGAGAAGCTCAAGCCCGAGGTGCTCGCCCATTTCGAGGATATCGAGCACCTCTACAAGAAGCTCCACAAGGTGCAATCCAAGCGCCTCGAGACGCTGACCGGCGGTGACGAAATCTCGGACAAATCCGAGCGCGCCTACGAAAAGCAGCGCGAGGAGCTCGTGGGCAAGGTCGAGCAGGTGCGCCTGCACAACAACCGCATCGAGGAGCTCGTCCAGGCGCTCAAGCTCATCAACCAGAAGCTCAACGGCTACGAGGGAAAAATCCTCCGCCTCGCCGAGAGCTGCAAGGTCGGCCGCGAGGACTTCCTGCTCAAATACCGCGGCCACGAGCTCGATCCCGGCTGGATGCCGTCGGTCGCCAACCTGCCCGGCAAGGGCTGGAAGAACTTCGCCATCAAGCACACCGACGAAGTGGGAACGCTTCGCTCCCATATCGGCGTCGTCGCCCAGGATGCCGGCCTGCCGATCAGCGAGTTCCGCCGCGTCTACCAGACCGTCGCCCGCGGCGAGCGCGATTCCGCGCGCGCCAAGAAGGAGATGATCGAGGCCAACCTGCGTCTCGTCATCTCGATCGCCAAGAAATACACCAATCGCGGCCTGCAGTTCCTCGACCTGATCCAGGAAGGCAATATCGGCCTGATGAAGGCGGTCGACAAATTCGAGTATCGCCGCGGCTACAAGTTCTCCACCTACGCCACCTGGTGGATCCGCCAGGCGATCACCCGCTCGATCGCCGACCAGGCCCGCACCATCCGCATTCCCGTGCACATGATCGAGACGATCAACAAGCTGGTGCGCACCAGCCGCCAGATGCTGCACGAGATCGGCCGCGAACCCGCCCCCGAGGAACTCGCCGAGAAGCTCGGCATGCCCTTGGAGAAGGTGCGCAAGGTGCTCAAGATCGCCAAGGAACCGATCAGTCTCGAAACCCCGATCGGCGACGAGGAAGACAGCCACCTCGGCGACTTCATCGAGGACAAGGCCGCCGTCATCCCGCTCGACGCCGCGATCCAGGCCAATCTGCGCGAGGCCACCACCCGCGTTCTGTCCAGCCTGACGCCGCGCGAGGAGCGCGTGCTGCGAATGCGTTTCGGCATCGGCATGAACACCGACCACACGCTCGAGGAGGTGGGCCAGCAATTCAACGTCACCCGCGAGCGCATCCGCCAGATCGAGGCCAAGGCGCTGCGCAAGCTCAAGCACCCGAGCCGCAGCCGCAAGCTGCGGTCCTTCCTCGACGACTAGGCCGCCGGGTCGCACCCCGCTTGGTGGCCCCACGCCTGATCCCGGATGACGGACCGCGGACGCGCATCGCGGTCAACGTCACCTTCCTGCGCATGGAACGCCGTCCGGCCGGGACGGCGGCCTTGCCTTCCGGCCTGCACCTCGTCTGCCTGTCCTCGCCCACGGTCCCGTTCTACCGCTACCTGTATGCGACCGTGGGCGGTCCCTATTGCTGGTGGCTGCGTCGTGTGGCGCCCGACCGCGAGATCGCCGAACTGCTCGCCTCGCCCTCGATCTCGATCCACGTGCTTTACCGCGACGGGGAGCCTGCCGGCTTCTTCGAACTCGACGCGCGCACCGGCATCGACGTCAACCTCGCCTATTTCGGCCTGATGCCGCACATGATCGGCAGGGGCGCGGGCTACCCGTTCCTGTGCGCCGCCATCGAGAGCGCCTGGATGCTCCAGCCGGCGGCACTGCGCGTGAACACCTGCACCGCCGACCATCCGCGCGCGCTCCCCGCCTATCTGCGCGCCGGCTTCAGGCCGCTGCGCACCGTCCGCGAAGTCTGGGACATCCCCGACGCCCTCGGCATGCCCATCCCCGCCGCCCTCCGCGCTTGAGCGGCAAGGGTGCTCCCCGGACCCGGCCTACGGATCCCGCGCCGCCGCCAGCAGCGCCGGCCACTCGTCGGGCGGATCGCCGCTGGCCAGCATCCGGCTGAACATGATGTACGGGTCGGTCGTTGCCCCGGCCTTGCGCAGGGTGTCGCGGTCGTTGACCCAGGCATACACGATCACGTTTACCTGCAAATCGGCCCGATAGAACAGCCGGAACCGGCCGGAACTCGGGCGCCAGCGGATCACGCGGGATGCGGTCCAGGATCATTCCGCGCAACGCCGCCAGGAGCTTCGTATCGGCCTTGCCTCGCCATCCGGCAGGATCCGATCGCCTCGCCCGCTCCACGGCCGCCATCTGCCGTTCCAACTGATCCAGGAACAGCGGATGAGCATGGAGCGTCCAGCCCTGGCGCTCCATCACCGCCTACGGCTTCCAGTAACGCCACGAAAGGTGCCAGCGCCGGGTCGCAAGCGTCAGCCTCCGCGTGGGCATGAACCGTGACGCTCCCTCCCTCCACCCGGAAGGCGATCCGTCCGCCGTAGCCGAGCCCGAGCGCCTGGCGCACCGCCCTCGGCACCGTCGTCTGCCCCTTCGCCGTGATGGTGCAGACTTCCTCCACGACCGCCACTCGCCCGCTCCACGCTTCACCAAATCTCAAAACAATGCATCCTCCTTGCTTTGTCACCCTTCCATCGTGACCGCTGCGACGTCCGTCATCCCGTCGGCTGC
Organism: Acetobacteraceae bacterium; assembly: GCA_965276655.1. Lineage (GTDB taxonomy): Bacteria > Pseudomonadota > Alphaproteobacteria > Acetobacterales > Acetobacteraceae > CAXTPV01. The sequence goes on along the minus strand of CBDIBD010000003.1, from coordinate 3,157,454 downwards.
GACCAGCCGGTAAAGCACATGGTCCGCATGCGGATCGTTCTCCGCATACGCCGGATTGGCAAAACTCTCGTCAGGACGATGCCGCATTCGCAACCGCTCCATCACCCGTCTCGACGCGGCGTTGGCGGCCGCCGTCTCGGCCACGATCTCCGACAGACCGAAGCGCATGAACCCGGCCTGGAGTGCGGCGCGGGCGGCCTCCGTGGCATAGCCGTATCCCCAGAACCGTCGGGACAGGCGCCAGCCGATCTCCACCGCCGGCGTGAAGGCGGCCGGGAATGGAACCCGGTTCAGCCCCGTGAAGCCCAGGAAAGCCTCGCCCGGCATCTCCAGGGCCCACAGACCGAACCCGTCCCGATCGAACTCGCTCTCGATCCGATCCGCCCAGCGATCGCTTTCGATCGCACTCAGAGGTCGAGGCATGTAACGCATGACGTCGGATCCGCGTTCAGCGCGGCAAACGCGCCCCTGTCGCTCCGCCGCCAGCGCCGAAGCAGGAGACGGGACGTTCGCGTCACGTCACCGACCGCCCGGACTTGCCGACGGCGAGCAGCACTGCCCGACGAGCCTCGCATACGCGACCTCCGTCGCCTCGTCGGCCGGAAACATGCACTCGACCCGCAGCTCCTGCGCCGTGATCGTCTGCGGCGTCCCGACCGTCGTGACCATCGAGAAGAAGTTCAGCACCGTTCCATCCTTGACGAAACCCAACGGAATGACCGGCGTGCCCTCCGATCGCGTCGGCGCGTTCCATTCGCTCTTGACGTCGGGGTAGGCCAGCAGCGTCGCGACCAGCGCCCTGGTCTTCTCGTCGACCGTGCGCCCGACCGCCTCGCGATGGACCCGCTCCAGCAGGCTTTTCGCGAGCTCCTCCCAGTCGGCCAGGAACGGGCGCATCCCCTCCGGATCGAACATCAGGTGCAGCAGATTGCGCGGCGCCTTGCGCGCCGCCATGTCGATGAAGCAATCGAAGAACCGCGTGACCGCGTCGTTCGTCATCAGGACGTTCCAGGTGCGGTCCATCACCACGGCCGGGAACGGTTCGTGCTGTCGCAGCATGCGTTCGAGCGCGCCCGTCACGCTTCGCATCTCGGGCGCGCTCAAGCCGCTCTCGGCATAGATCGGCGCGTAGCCCGCCGCCAGCAGCAGCGTGTTCCGTTCGCGGAGCGGCACGTCGAGCCCTCGGGCGATGGACACCAGCGTCCGGCGGCTGGGAACGCTGCGCCCGCTCTCGATGAAGCTGATATGCCGCTGCGAGACGCCGGTGTCGCCGGAAAGGTCGAGCTGGCTGCGCCCGCGCATGTCACGCCATTGGCGCAGCAGCGCGCCGAGCTCGTTCAGAGGCTCGCCCCGATGATCGTCTCGCACGTCGCCGCGAGCTCCTCGCCGAACGCGGCCAGCGCCGCATTGCCGTAGCGGCCGAACGAAATCGCGGGATCGGCCATCCGCACCGAAACGGTCCGGTCCGGCAGCTCCGTCACCACCAGCTTCAATGGCGCGTCCACCATCGCCGACCAGTCAGTCCGCATCACGCGAGCGACAAGGTCCGGATGGAAGAAGAACAGCAGCCGCGACCCGTCGATCGTCTGGCCGGCACCGGCCAGCGCCTTCTGTGGATCGATCTCGTGCAGCACTCGCATCCCCGCACTCTCGATGCCCGTGCGGAGCGCGGTCAGCACATCCTCGAACGCGCGCTTGCTGACGCGGCTGTACTGGAACCCGTCCGCGGCCGCGCCAGGCGCGCCGGTCGCGAGCACCGCCTCGGACGAATGGATCTCGATCATGACCGGAACTCCTCGGTTTTTGTGGCGAGGCCGAGGATAGACCCCGCCCGAGGCCGATCAATTACCTTTGAGGTAATAGAAGCGATGCGTCGCCTGGGCCGCCCTCACGTCGACGACAACTTGCCCACGGGCATAGACTGCGCCCGTAAGCCGGCGGAGCGCCCATGGACAATGTAGAGATGGCTCAGGAGGGCCTCGAGCACGCCCATCACGACCACGCGGCCCACACGCCGCCGCCCAAGGGCACGCGCCGCGCCGCCATCCTCGTCGCGATCTTCGCCTCCATCGCCGTCATCATCGAGATGAGCGCCAACGACGCGCAGACCACCTACCTCGCGCGCACCATCACCGCGAGTGACCTGTGGAACGAATACCAGGCCAAGTCCGTCCGCCGCACGATCTGGTCCGAGGCGGCAATCCAGCTCGCCCTCACCGCCAACCCGAACGAAGCCGCGATCGCGCAGGCTCGCGCCGACGCCGACCGCATGGCCGACGATCCCGCCGGCGGCATGAAGCAGCTCGCCGCGCGTGCCCACGCCGACGAGGCGGTCCGCGACCGTGCCCACCATCTGCACGAGCAGCTCGAGCGCAGCGTGCGCGTGCTGCAGATCGCCATCGTCCTGGTCGGCCTCTACCTCGCCACCCGCCTCGATGCGCTGATCGCCGGCGGGCTGGTCCTCGGCATCGGCGCGATCGTCTGGGGCTTGATCGCGGCCACGGGTATAATCTAATCCGGCCAGGGCCTTACGGCATCCACGAAGACACCGAATTTCAAGATCAGCCCGCGGAGACGATGCGTGATCCGACTGATGAAAGTGCCCTACGCCATCAACTCGCCGCACGGCAGCGTCCAGGCCTGCCTGCGCAAGAAGCGCGAGGTGACGCGCCTGCGTGCCGACGGCGGCATCACCGGCATCGGCCCCGCCTCGTGCTGCTGCTTCGTCGAATATCTGCGGCCCGACGGTTCGGCCGACAACGTCTTCGGCAACAGCCGCATCCGCGTCCCGTTCTTCAAGTCGAGCCGCGGCGAGGTCTCGACCGCCTGCGTCCACGGCGAATTGTCCGCGCTGTGGCACGTCCTCGGCGATATCGCCGACATCTCCGACGTCCTCTCGATCTACATTGAGATGTCGCCCTGCCCGAAATGCCGCGCGGCGCTCGACAACATCCTCGGCGACAAGGACGTGCTCTACTCGTTCGACTACGAGACCGAGATCCCCCAATGGGAAGCCGCCGCCAGGCAGCTCTGTGCCTAGTGGTCCGATCCTGACGCTCCCTACCCGAGCGTCAGGTGAATCGGCCCACCAAAACAGTGGTCCGATCCTGACGCTCCCTACCCGAGCGTCAGGTGAATCGGCCCACCAGAACAGGGATCCGATCCTGACGCTCCCTACCCGAGCGTCAGGTGAATCGGCTGACCGAAAAAGTGTCCACCAGAGCAACCCCAGCAAGTTGCTCTACCTCATATGTTTCTCGATCGGTCCCCTGATCACCGTCGCATACGCCACCGCCGCGACCGCGGCGATCGCCGCACCCGCGAACAGCGCCAGCCGGAACGATCCCGTGCGCTGCACGATCAGGCCCGTCACCGTCGGCGCCAGCGCGCCCCCGACATAGCCGCCGAAATTCTGCACCGCTCCGATCGACGCCGTCAGCGACGCCGGGGCCGCGACCGGCGCCATCGCCCACGCGGTGGCGGTCGACACATAGATCAGGAACAGCGACACCGAGAGGCAACCGATCGCCAGCATGTTGCTCGCGACCGTCGCCGTCAGCACCGTGAAGACGGAAGTCAGCAGCAGGGCCGCCGCCATCGGATATTTCCGGCTCTCGATCGGCGGCACCCCGCGCGCGACCAGCGCGTCCGCCAGCCGGCCGCCCACCAAACTGCCCAGCACGCCGAACAGATACGGGATCGCCGCCACCCAGCCGGTGCGGGCGATGCTCATGTGCCGGTCCATCTCCAGATAGCCCGGCAGCCAGGCGTTATAGATCCAGAGCACGTAGATGCAGCCGAAGAACCCGGCCACCATCCCCCATGTCGTGCGGTAGCCGAACAGCGACCGCCACCGCGCCCACGTCACCCGGCCATCATCCTCGGTCCCCAGCGACGCCCGCTCCTCCTCGGTCAACGCGGCCTCGTCCGGATCGCGATGCGCCGAGAAAAACACCGCCGCCAGCGCGAGCCCCGCGATCCCCATCACCACGAACATCCAGCGCCAACCGAGCCGCGTCATCAGCAGCGTCAGCAGCGGCGCCGCGATCGCGGTCCCGAGCGTGGACGAGCAGTTCCAGATCCCGGTCGCCGTGCCCCGCCGGCGCACCTCGAACCAGTCCCGGACGATCCGCGCGCTCGCCGGCGACTGCGGCGCCTCGCCGATCCCGAGCAGCACCCGTGCGGCGTAGAACGCGCCGAACCCGCCCACCAGGCCGCCCAGCATCTGCGCCACCGACCACGTCGCGAGCCCCGCCGACAGCACCAGCCGCGCGCCGAGCCGGTCCAGCAGCACGCCGGCCGGAAGTTGCGCCAGCGCATACGCCCACAGGAACGCCGACAGCAGCAGCCCCATCCCGCCGATCGTGATCCCGAGATCGTGCCTGATCAGCGGATTGGCGACCGCCAGCGTCGAGCGGTCGACATAGTTCAGCGCCCCGCTCGCCACCAGCAGCGCGAGCGCCGTGCGCTGCACCGTCCGGGTCCGCGTCGACGCCATCACCCGAACGCGTAACGCAGCAGCACCGCGAGCCCCGCGCCGGTCAGTGCCCCGCCGAGCCACGCCGACAGACGGGCCCGCCGCAGCAGTGACGCGAGCCGCCCCGCATCGCGTCCGCGCGCCTGTTCCACCGCGGCCACCTGGGACTGCAGCGCCTCGATCCGCGCCCGCGCGCGCGCCAGCGCCACCGCACCCGAATCGTCTTGCCGCGCCGGCGCATCCGAACGCACCCGGAGGAACACGTCCTTCAATGCCCCGCCCGACACGCCGCCGTGCCGGGCCCGCTGCTTGATCGCCTCCAGCGCCGACGCGGACGCCCCCGGCTGGTCGTCGAGCGCGAGGGCCAGGATGTCGGCCAGGATCTTCACCTCGCGCGCATGCTGGGCACCGTCCATCACGCTCCCCCTTGCGCCGCGAACCTGTCAGCCCGCCGCCACCCGTGCAATAAGCGCCCGGCTGCCACAAGCGCACCGCCACCAGACGCCCGGACATGTTCGCGCCCGATACCCAGTTCGCATCCGACCCGCTGCTCCAGACCGCGACCTGTGCCCGCACGCGGCGTGCCTGCTTCGCCGCCCTCGCCGCCGGCCATCGCGCCGTCCTCCTGCTCGCCGATCACGCGACCATCGCCACCACCCTGCTCGCGTCCGTGGCCCACGATCTCGCCGCCGCCGGCCGCGCCGTCCATCACCCGCCCGAACGCCTCGGCGCGGCCGATCTCGCCCATGCCGATCCCGGGATCGTGGTCGCGATCGACCGCGCCGACACGCTGGCACGCCCGGCGCTGCTCGCCATCGATGCCCATCTGCGCGGCGCGAGCCCGACCCAGCTGCTCCTCGCGGGCCTCCCCTCCTTCCGCGCGCTGACCGGCTCGCCCGGCCTCTCGACGCTGCATTTCGCACCGCTCGTCGTGCCGATGCCTGGCCTCCCGGACGCTGAAGCCGCCGCCTACCTCATCGCCCGCGGCGTCCGTCCCCGGCCGGCCGTCATCCGTGCTGCCGGCGGCGACCCGCTTGCACTCGATCGCCTCTCCGGCCGGCGTCTTCCCGTGGCCTCGATCGCCGAGGTCCAAGGGATCGCGGGTCTCCTCGACCGCCCGTTCGCCCTGCTCGGCGGCGGCATCGCCGTGGCCCTCGCCGCCGCCTTCGCACTCGAGCCTTCGCTCGCCTGGCGCCAGGCCACGCCGCACGCGGCAACCTTCCACGCCCCGCTGGTGGGCGACGCACCGTCGGCCGGCGCCGGCACCGTCGGTGTCGAGACCACCGATCCGGCCGGATCCGACTTCGGCGTCACCGTCGATCACGAGGACCCCGATCTCTTCGCCCCGCATCGCGTCGCCGCGCGGCCCGGCGAGTCCCTCGAGGCGACCTATCGCCGCGTCTACCAGGGCCTCGCGGCTCCGCCCTTCGCCGCCGTCCTCGCAGCCAATTCCGATCCGCCGGCGCGTGGGGCACTGGTCTTTCCGGCGCCCGCCACCGGCTGGCCATCGCCCTGACTCGGTTGCCTCCGCACGCGACGCAGGCAATTCTTCCGCCAGCGCACCCAGGGTCGGAAGGCAGCACGTGACGTCGCCGAGGCAGACACCGTACGTCCCGCCCACGCGTCGCGAACCGGTCCTTCCCGTCCAGCCCGGCTCCTCCTTCCGCGCCCGCGCAAGCCTCGCCTTGTCGTCACGCTCCGCGATCCGCGTCCGGCGCGGCGGCCTCGGCCTGTTCGCCGCGTGCGCCATTCTCGCCCACATGCTCGTCGTCGGCGCCATCGTCGCCGTGCCCGGTCTCTCCGCCCTTCTGCGTGGCCACCCGCCGCCGGCGCCGGCGGGCCAGGCCACCATCGAGCTCGTCATGTCCGACAACCCGAGCGTCGGCGGCAGCCATGCCGCCAAGGCAGCCCAAGCCCCGAAGCCGGCGACGCCCGAGCCCCGACAGAGCCCCGACCCCGTGCCGCCGGTGCTGACCAGCCCCGACGCCCCCGACCACCTCTCGCCCGCCGGCAAGACCGCCGCGACCCAGGCCGACACCGCCAGCCGGAACAACCCGGACGCCCAGGTCGAAGCGGCCGAGGTCCATCTCGATCCCGACGGCGGCGTCGGTGTGGGCCGCGTCACCGGCGACAACGTCGTCCCCGCGAGCCCCGACAGCGCCAACCTCAACAAGCCGCCGATCTACCCGATCATCGCCCAGGAACGCGGCGAGCAGGGGGCGGTCGGCCTGATCGTCACCGTGGCCCCCGACGGCCACGCCGCCGCGGTCGATATCGCGTCGAGCTCCGGCTACAAGCTCCTCGACGACGAGGCCAGGCGCGCGGTCTCCCGCTGGCATTTCCGTCCCGAGATGCGCGACGGCCATCCGGTCCAATCCATCTTCAACGAGGAGATCGACTACGACGGCGCGCGACCTTGAGTTAGCGGCGGTCCAGGGGCCCGGCCCCTGGCGGGGCGCGGGGCGGAGCCCCGCTCTGTCGCTGCGCCTTCGGTGCGAGACCGAAGCGCCGCACGCCTGATGCCGCGCCGCACGACCTTGCCCGCCGCCAATCTCGCCGCGCCCTCGATCCGCAATCTCGTCGGCGGCGTGCTGTTCGTCCTCGCCGTCGCCATCGCCGCCGTTGCCGGCTACGTCAGCCAGGGCTGGAGCCTCGGCGACGCGATCTACATGACCGTGCTCACCGTCTTCACCGTCGGCTACGACGAGGTCGAGCCCGTCGCCACCCCGGCCTTGCGCGCGATCACCATCGCCCTGATCGTGCTCGGCTGCACCGGCATGATCTTCCTCACCGGCGCGCTCGTCCAGTTCATCACGTTCCGCGGCTTCCAGGAGGTGCTCGGAACCCGCCGCATGAGGGGCCAGATCGAAAAGCTCGAGAACCACACCATCATCTGCGGCTTCGGCCGGATCGGCCGCATGCTCGCGCGCGACCTCGAGGCCGCCTCCGCCCCCTTCGTCGTCATCGAGGCCGACCCGGTCCGCTGCGCCGAGGTGCACGCCGCCGGCTTCCTCGCCGTCGAGGAGGACGCGACCGACGAGACGGCGCTGACCAACGCCGGCGTCCAGCGCGCCCGCGTGCTCGCGACCGCGCTCCCCAACGACGCCACCAACGTCTTCATCACCCTCTCGGCGCGCAGCCTGAACAAGAACCTCACCATCATCGCCCGCGGCGAGGCGCCTTCGACCGAGCGCAAGCTCATCCAGGCCGGCGCCGACCACGTCATCCTTCCCGCCCATATCGGCGCCGACCGCATGGCCGAGCTCATCCTCTATCCCGCCACCGTCGAGATGGTCCGCAAGCCGCGGCGGATGCGCGAGATGGAGCAGGATCTCCACCGCCTCGGCCTCGAGCTCGCACTCGCCGTCGTCGAGGCCGGCAGCCTGCACGACGGCCGCACCGTCACCGAGGTCGAGCACGCCACCGGCTTCATCGTCGTCGCCGTCGAAACCCCCGGCACCGAAGCCGCCGAACGCCCCGACCCGTCGCGCCGCCTGCAGCCGGGCGACGGCGTCACCCTGCTCGGCCGCGCCGGGCCCGTGCCTCTCACGTCGGGCTTCTCCCGCGTGTGAGCTTCATCGCCCTCAAGCTGCTCGAGGCCTGCCTGTGCCCGAGCACCATCATCCTCGCCGCCGCCATCGTGGGCTTCCTCCTGCGCCGGTCACGCCACGCGAGCGCGGGCACCGTCCTGCTCGCGGCCTCGCTCGCCGTCCAGGCCGTCATCTTCGTCCTGCCCGTCGACATCTGGGTCCTCGCCCCGCTCGAGGACCGCATTCCGCGCCTCGTCCACCCGCCCGCGCGGGTCACCGGCATCGTCGTCCTCGGCGGGGCGGTGAACCAGGTCACCACCGAGGCGCGGGGGATCCCCTCCCTGAACGGGGCCGCCGAGCGCATGACCGATTTCGTCGCCCGCGCCCGGCTATATCCCGACGCCATCCTCGCCTTCACCGGCGGCTCCGGCCGCATCGTCAACGGCAGCCTGACCGAAGCCGACGTCGCCCGCGCCCTGTTCGATCAGCTCGGGCTCGGCGGCCGCCCGATCACCTATGAGAGCCGCAGCCGCACCACCCACGAGAACGCGACCGACCTCGCGCGCATCCTGCATCCGCAACCGGGCCAGACCTGGCTCCTGATCACCTCGGCCGACCACATGCCGCGTGCGCTCGCCGAGTTCCGCGCCGCCGGCTGGCCGGTCGTCCCCGACCCCGTCGCCTACAAGACCGCCCACACGCTCGCGGCCCTCCTCTCCGGCGGCTTCCCCGACCGCCTCGGCCGCATCGACGAGGCGGCCCACGAATGGCTGGGGCTGGCCGCCACCCACCTGTTCGTGCACTCCGTCCCGCTTGCGTCGACGGGCATCTCCGCGCGACCCTGATCGCGCCGCGCAAGACGGCGCGAGGGGAGACGAGTATGCCCGACACGATCCTGACTGAAGGCCGCGTCACATCGGCCGGTCGCGCCATCGACGACTTCCTCGCCCGCCTCGACCACGCCCTCTCGCGCCGCGACGTCCAGGCCGCGTCCCGCCTGTTCGCCGACCAGTCCACCTGGCGCGATCTAGTCGCCTTCACCTGGAACATCACCACCAGCGACGGCCCGGCCGGCATCGCCGCCATGCTCGACGCGACCTTGGCCGCCACCAATCCAAGCCATTGGCAACAGGACGACGCGGCGTCCGAAGCCGACGGCGTCGTCACCGGATGGTTCACCTTCGAGACCGACGTCGCCCGCGGCCGCGGCCATGTCCGCCTCCGCGACGGGCTGTGCTGGACCCTGCTCACCACGATCACCGAACTGAAGGGCCACGAGGAACGCAGCGGTCGCACCCGCGAGTTCGGCGTCGAGCACGGCATCCGCCGGGGACGCCGGAGCTGGCTCGAGCAGCGCGAGCACGAGCGCGCGACGCTCGGCATCACCGAGCAGCCCTACGTGCTCATCATCGGCGGCGGCCAGGGCGGCCTCGGCCTGGGCGCTCGCCTCAAGCGCCTCGGCGTCCCCACCATCATCGCCGACCAGCATCCGCGCCCCGGCGACCAGTGGCGCAGCCGCTACAAGTCGCTCTGCCTGCACGACCCGGTCTGGTACGACCACATGCCCTATCTGCCGTTCCCCGAGCACTGGCCGGTCTACGCGCCGAAGGACAAGATCGGCGACTGGCTCGAGATGTACGCCAAGGTCATGGAGCTCGATTGCTGGAACGCCACCACCTGCCGCAGCGCAAGCTACGACCAGCAGGCGGGCGTTTGGACCGTCGAACTCGACCGCGACGGCACCCACGTCACGCTGCGCCCGAAGCATCTCGTGCTCGCGACCGGCCTATCCGGCGTCCCCAACATCCCGGCAATCGACGGCGCCGACACTTTCCGGGGCGTCCAGCACCATTCCAGCAAGCATCCCGGCGGCGCGGCCTATGCCGGCAAGCGGTGCGTCGTGATCGGCTCCAACAACTCCGCCCACGACATCTGCGCCGACCTTTGGGAGAACGGGGCCGACGTGACCATGATCCAGCGCTCGTCGACGATGATCGCGCGCTCCGAGACCCTCTTCGATCTCACCACGTCGGCGCTCTACTCCGAGCCCGCGCTGGCCGCCGGCATCACCACCGACAAGGCCGACCTGCTGCACGCTTCCGTGCCCTATCGACTGATGGCCGAGTTCCACAAGCCGGCGACTGCCGCCATCCAGCAGCACGATGCCGCCTTCTACGACCGCCTGCGAGCCGCCGGCTTCCAGCTCGATTTCGGCGACGACGGCTCCGGCCTGTTCATGAAATATGTCCGCCGCGGCTCCGGCTACTACATCGATGTCGGTGCCTCCGACCTCATCGCCGACGGCCACATCCATCTCGTCAGCGGCCACGCCATCGCGCGCATCAGTCAAGACAGTGTCATCCTCGACGACGGCACCGCGCTGCCGGCCGACCTCATCGTCTACGCCACCGGCTACGGCCCGATGAACGGCTGGGCCGCGAAATTGATTTCACAGGACGTCGCCGATCGTGTCGGCAAGGTCTGGGGCTACGGCAGCGGCACCACCAAGGACCCGGGCCCCTGGGAGGGCGAATTGCGCAACATGTGGAAGCCCACCCACCAGCCCGGCCTCTGGTTCCACGGCGGCAACCTGCACCAGTCCCGCCACTACTCGCTCTTCCTCGCCCTGCAGCTCAAGGCGCGCCTGGAAGGCATCCCGACACCGGTCCACGGCATGCAGCCGGTGCACCATCTCAGCTGAACCCGGGCTCTGCCCTGGACCCGTCGTGCGGCAGCACGCCCTCGGCGTGACGGGGGCAGGCGCCCCCGGACCCGCGTCACTCAGGTTGCTCCCTTGATTTCGACGATGAACGCGATCGCATCACTGTTGTCTTCGTACGCGGCGATGACATCGAGCGAGGACGGTTGCGGAAGCGCCTCGCCGTCGGCAATCGTCGCATCGACGTGCATGTCCAAGGCCTCGCGCGCCATGGCTCGCGCCTCCTCGAGGCTGACGCCAGCGGTGACGCACCCAGGGAAGTCGGGAAAATTGAATCCGAAGTCACTGGCGGGATCCTTGCGCAGGAGCGCGATGTAAGCCGTCATGCAGATCACTCGCTCGAAACTCGGCAGATCTCACTGTGGATGTGAGACCGATACGGCGCATACCCTCGGATCTCGATGATCGTCCAAGCCTGTCTCAACGGCGCGCGTCCGGCCGATTTCCACCCGGCATTGCCCACGTCGCCGGCGTCCTTGGCGGCCGACGCCGCCGCCTGCATCGCCGCCGGCGCCGCCGAAATCCATCTCCATCCGCGCGACGATGAGGGTCGCGAGACGCCTCGCCCGACACCATCGACCGCACCATCGCCGCCGTCCGTCGCTCCTGTCCCGGCACCGCGATCGGCGTCTCCACCGGTGACTGGATCGAGCGGTCCCTGGAGCGGACGCTTGCCGCCATCGCCGGATGGCGCGAGTTGCCCGACTACGCCTCCGTCAATCTTTCCGAACCCGGCGCACCCACGGTCATGACCGGATTGCGGCAACGAGGTCTCGGCATCGAGGCCGGCCTGTCCTCCCTCGCCGACGCCCGGCGCCTCCTCGATCTTCGGCCTTCGATCCGGCCCTGCCGCATCCTGATCGAGATCGAGGAGCAGGACCCGCGTGCCGCATGCGATCTCGCCGACCGCATCGAAACGACCCTCTCCGAAGCGGGCCTGCGTTGCCCACGGCTCCTGCATGGCGGCGACGCCGCGATGTGGGACTGCGTCACGCACGCATTCGAGAGGCGTCTCTCGACCCGCGTCGGTCTCGAGGACGGAGACAGGCTGCCCGACGGCTCGCTCGCTTCCGGCAACGCGGCACTCGTCGAGGCATCGATCGCCCTGCGCGCGCAAGTCGGGACCGCATGAGCTTCGCCGGCCACGCCTGGCTCAACGAGCCCGCGCAGTGGCGCCTCGACGGCGATCTTCACGTCGTCACCGACCGGAACACCGATTTCTGGCGCGAGACGCATTACGGCTTCACTCGCGACAGCGGCCATTTCTTCGGCCGCGAGGTCGTCGGCGACTTCACCGCCCAGCTCCGCGTCCAGGCCGACTTCACCGGCCAGTACGACCAGGCCGGCATCATGGTCCGTCTCGACGCGACCACCTGGATCAAGGCCGGCCTCGAGCGATCGGACGGACGCTGCCTGCTGGGCAGCGTGCTGACGCTCGGCCGTTCGGATTGGGCCACCGGGCCGTTCGACGGCAACCCTGCCGACATCCGGCTGCGGGTCACCCTGCGCGGCGGCGTCATCCGCGTCCAGGCCTCCGCCGACGGCCTGACCTGGCCCCTGGTTCGTCTCGCGCCTTTCCCCCTCGCGGCCTCCTGCCGGGTGGGCCCGATGTGCTGCACCCCCGAGCGCGCCGGCCTCGCCGTCGTCTTCTCCGCCTTCGAGGTCGGTCCGTCCCTCGCGCGCAACCTGCACGACCTGTCCTGACTGGCGACCGTAAAGGTGACTGGAACCTGTTCGTGACCAAGAACTGGCGCATCACATTTCGCATCGACCGGGACGAGATCGAAATCAACGATCTGGACGACGAAGACTGCCACTAGGAGGCGGCCATGAGCATGCTGCAGGGCATCCGTACGAAAAGCCCCGCCCATCCCGGGCGGGTTTATAAAGAGTGAGATCGTCGAGGCGCTTTGCTCGCCGGTAACGGACGCGGCGCGCGTGCTCGGCGTGACGCGCCCTGCGCTGTCGGCGCTGATGAACGAGCGCGCGCACCTCTCATCAGAAATGGCGCTGCGGATCGAGAAGGCCTTCGGCGTCTCGACAGACACGCTGATGCGGATGCAGAACAGCTTCGACATCGCCCAGGCCCGCAGGCAAGAAGGGGAAGTCAAGGTCGCGCCCTTCGTCGATGCGAGCTCGCTCTTCTCACCTTTGAGACGAGACGTCCTTATCGGCCGCGCGATCCCGGTCGTCCCGCGGATCTAGGAACGGTCGGATCGTCCGAAGACGAGCTCGGAAGCCGTGCTTCTCGATGTACAGGCCGCGGGGATGTTCGCTATCCTCACCGCCGCCGGCTTGCTATGCCGCACCGCCCCGCGGAACCAAGGAGCGGCAATGCTCGACGACGATCTCGCGCGCCATGCGCATGCCCTCCGCCACGTGGCGGGCGCGCCGCTCCGGGCGGGAACCGTCACGCTCCTGCCCGAAGCCATGACCGCCCTGCGCGCGATGTTCGAGGCCATCGCCGGCGCGCGACACACGATCCTCCTCGAATACTACACCTTCGAGGACGTCATCATCGACGGACGCAGCCTCTCGGACCTCCTCCACGACCGGCTCGCCGCCCGTGTGCGCGTCGCCATCATCTACGACGCGATCGGCTCGGACGACACGCCCGACCGCGTCTTCGACGCCTTGCGCGCGGCGGGTGCCGGCATCGTCGAGTTCCACGGCCTGAACCCGCTCCGCCGTTTCTTCAGCCTCGACATCAACGATCGCGATCATCGCAAGATCCTCCTCGTCGACGACCGCATCGCCTTCCTCGGCGGCGTCAATATGGACCGCCAGTATCTCAATCCCCCTGCCGCCGGCATCCCGCCCGACCGCGACATGACCAGGGCGTTCTGGCAGGACGCGGCGGCCCGCTTCGAAGGCCCCTGCGTCGAGGATTTGCACGCCGTCTTCACCGATACCTGGCGCCGCCAACATGGCGGTCCCATTCCGCCCGCAGCACCAGCCGATCCGTCGCCGCCAGATCCGCGGCCGGACGCCGCCGAGCAGGTCTGCATCGAAGGCAGCGCCCCGCGCGAGGGCCGTCCGCTGCACACCCGCGCGCTGCTCGCCGCCATCAACCAGGCGCGCCGCTCGATCATGCTCGCGACCGGCTACTTCGTTCCGATGCCCGACGAGATCCTCGCCTTGCGCCGGGCCGCTCGCCGGGGCGTCGACATCCGCCTCGTGCTGCCGGGCGTCAGCGACGTCCCCGGCGCGGTGCATGCCGGCCGTGCCGCCTACGGCCGCATGCTGCGCGTGGGTGTCGCCATCCACGAACTGCGTGACGCGGTCCTGCACGCCAAGGTCGCGACAATCGACGGCGTCTGGAGCTCGATCGGCTCGTCGAACTTCGATCGCCGTAGCGCCGTCCTCAACAACGAGGTCGACGCCGTCATCCTCGGCCGCCGGACCGCCGGCAGCATCGAGCGGATGCTGCTGGACTGGAGCCAGTCCGCCCACCCGGTGACGCTCCGCGCCTGGAACGACCGGAGCCTGCGCGAGCGCATCGACGAGCTCTCGGCCCTGACCTGGAAGCGTCTGATGTGATCGTCCCGCTACTTCGCCAGGATGCGGCTGTTCCTCACGCAGGTCGCCGCGTCCGCGCACGGAACATAAGCCAGCCCGCGATACACCAGCCCCGCGAACGCCGGCGCGATCGTCCGGAACGTCTCTCCCGCGGGCGCCGTCCTCGCGTCGAGCCGGTCGACCACTTCGACCACCGAGTTCGGATCGGCACCCGGATCGCCGAGCCCGCTATAGGTCGCGGTCGCGGCGAACACCGTCACCGTATCGCCCTGCACGTTGCCCGCGATGTTGCGCAGACCGGTCGTCGACGGCAGATCCGCTGTCGGATAGTTCGCCACGCTGTAGGGCTTGTCGAGATTGAGCCCGGCATTGATCACGTAGGCAAGGTTCCATGTCTTGCCGTCGAAGATCCATTTCTGCAGCCCGGCATTCGGATCGGCCTTGAGATCCTGCGACCCCTCGTCGCCGACATAGAGCGTCGTCGCGTCGGCGAACCAGATTCCGAACGGAAAGAAGGTGGGCGTGCCGCTCGCCAGCGCGGTCGGGAAACCGGGCAGGATGCTGATCGTCGTCGTGGCGGCGGCGCCCGCGATATTGGCGGCCCCTCCCGGCACCGTCACCTCATAGACGGTGTCGACGCCGTTCCCGCCGCTGCCCTTCGAGACATAGACGTGGCCGTCGAACACGCGCAGCCCGCGGAAATTGTCGTCCTTGCCCGACTTGTCGGCCGGGTCGCCCAGGCTGGCGACCGAAAAGCCGAACTCGTAGCCGTTCTTGCTGCCGGGCACGCCCTGCTGCACACCGACCGTCTTTGCGAGCGCGTCGGTCGCATGCGGCGCGATCGTCTGCACGCTGGTGCTCTGCACGATCGGAACCGGCTCGATTCCCGAGCCATTGCCGGCGTTTCCCACCATGACATAGGCATCCGGGCTGCCGCCGGCCCCGCGCACCAATGCGGCCGCGCGTCCGTTGTTGCCGCTGTAGGACTCCGTATCGGTCGCACCGATGCCGCCGCCCAGATCGGCCTCGACCACCGAGCGCGGGGTGGCGGGGGCAATATCGGTGTTGGTCGGATCGAGGTGACCGGCCGTGTTCGAATTGGAGACGTCGAGCGCGTCGGCCTTCGCGTGATACCCCATGAATGTCAGCGCGGTCGCGTCGGTCGAGACGTTCAGCGCGAGCTCCGACTTCGAGCTGAAGCTCGTCACGATCCCGGTCTTCGCGGTCACGTCGACATATCCTGTCGGCGGCCCGACCAGCACGCCGACATCGTCGAGCGACAGGGCCGCGAACGCCGTCAATCCGATCGGCGCGGTCACGCCGAAATTGCCGTCGACCACGTCGTTGTGGAACACGGTCGGATAGGTTCCGTCCGCCACCGCCGCGACACCTGCGCTGTTCGGCAGCGCCTGGCCCACCGCCAGCGTGCCGGCATTGCCGCCATAGAAGCTGGTCGTCGCGAACAAGGTCCCGAATTGCACGCTCGCCGCGGAGGCGGCCGGCGACAGCATCAGAACCGTGGCCGCGCCCAGCAGCGGCCTCACAGGGGTCGTTGGAGACATGGCGTATCCATTCGTAGCGGAGCTGTCTCTTAGCAGCACCGATCCGCCAGGGTTATGACAACTCCATGGCGGTCTGCTCTTGCCACCGGCGCCCCCTGATGGTCTAACCCGCCGCTTCCCTGCCGGCCTCACGGCGAGCGCCGGCTATACCCATTCCGGAGACCTCTCCGGGACCGTCCGCCCATGGGGGCCGCCGGTTCGGGTTGATCAGCCACAGGGAGATCCCATGCCGCTCTACGAGACCGTGCTGATCGCACGCAACGACGTCACCCAGCAGCAGGTCGAGGGGATCGCGGACGACATCGCGACCCAGCTCGGAGCCGACGAGGGCCTGATCCGCAAGCGCGAATACTGGGGCCTGCGCTCTCTCGCCTACCGGATCAAGAAGAACCGCAAGGCGCATTACATGCTTCTCGGCCTCGACGCCAAGCCGGCGTCGGTCAAGGAGATGGAACGCCAGCTCGGCCTGAACGAGGACATCCTCCGCTTCATGACCATCCGCGTCGACGAGATCGACGAGGCGCCGTCCGCCATCCTCGCCCGCAAGTCCGACGACCGCGAGCGCGGCTTCCGCGGGCCCAAGCCCGCCGGCCGCTTCGATTCCGGACGCAAGCGCGGCTATGACGAGCGCGAGGAGTTCCGCGCCCGCTCGGGCGGCGACGACGGACCGTCGCCTCGCTTCAGTGACCTCCAGGAAGCGGAGTAGGCCCGATGTCAGACACGACCGACGTCAATCCCGCCGCCCGACGCGCCGCCGTCGGCGCCCGCCGCCCGTTCTACCGCCGCCGCAAATCCTGCCCGTTCTCCGGCCCGAATGCGCCCACGATCGACTACAAGGACGTCCGCCTGTTGTCCCGCTTCCTCTCCGAACGCGGCAAGATCGTGCCCTCCCGCATCACCGCGGTGTCGGCCAAGAAGCAGCGCGAACTCGCCAACGCGATCAAGCGCGCCCGCTTCCTCGCCCTCCTGCCCTACATCGTGGCATAACCATCATGGCCACCAACGTCGAACTGATCCTGCTCCAGCGTGTCGAGAAGCTCGGCCAGATGGGCGACGTCGTCCGGGTCCGGCCGGGCTTCGCGCGCAACTTCCTGCTGCCCGGCGGCAAGGCGATCCGCGCCAACAAGGAGAACCGGGCGCGGTTCGAGACCGAACGCGTCCAGCTCGAGGCCCAGAACCTCAAGCGCCGCGAGGAGGCCGAGCGCCTCGCCGAGCGCATGTCCGGGTTGACCGTCGTCGTCATCCGCTCCGCCGGCGACAGCGGCTCGCTCTACGGGTCGGTCTCCACCCGCGACATCGCCGAGGCGACCACGCAGGCGGGTCTCACCATCACCCGCACCCAGGTCCAGCTCGACCATCCGATCAAGACGCTCGGCCTGTCGCCGGTCCGCATCTCGCTCCATCCCGAGGTGGTCATTCCGCTCACCGTCAACGTTGCCCGCTCCACCGAGGAGGCCGAGCGCCAGGCCGCCGGCGAGCGCGTCGGCACGGCCGACGAGCGCGACGACGAGACCGAGCGGCTCAGCACGGAGTTCGGCGACAAGAACACCGACTGATCGGCTTTTCCGATCATCGAGCAGCCCCGCCCGGAACCCTCCGGCGGGGCCGTTCGTGTTGCGTGGTGCCAACCGGGGAGTGAGATGCGGTGATCCTCCATGCCCTGCTCCAGCGCTCGATCAGGCGCGGCCGCCTCTCGGTCCGCTATCCCGATGGCCGTGTCGTCGAATACGGCGACGGAACCGGTCCGCAACTCGGCGTCCGCATCGACGACTGGGCATCGACCCGCCGGATCGCGCTTTCGCCCTCCGTCGGCTTCGGCGAATGCTACATGGACGGCAACCTCAACCCGGTCGGCTGCTCGCTCTACGACCTCCTCGAGCACATGCTGGCCAGTGCCGACGACAATCCCGGCCTCGGCACCGTCGTCCGCCTGCGCGACCGCTATCGCCGCGCCCTTCGGCGCGTGGCCCAACACAACCCGATCCCGCGCGCGCGCCGCAACGTCGCCCACCACTACGATCTCGACGCCCGCCTCTACAGCCTCTTCCTCGACGAGGACCGCCAATATTCCTGCGCCTATTTCCCGCGCGGAGACGAGACGCTCGAGGAGGCCCAGGAGGCCAAGAAGCGTCACATCGCATCCAAGCTGCTGCTCGACCGGCCCGACCTCGAAGTCCTCGACATCGGCAGCGGCTGGGGCGGCCTCGCGCTCACGCTGGCCCGCGATCATGGCTGCCGCGTCACCGGCATCACGCTCTCGGTCGAGCAATTGCACGCCTCGCGCGCCCGGGCTGAGGCCGCCGGCCTCGCCTCGCGGGTCCGCTTCGAACTCGCCGACTACCGCACGATCACACGCCGGTTCGACCGCATCGTCTCGGTCGGCATGTTCGAGCATGTCGGCGTCGTCCATTACAACGCCTTCTTTGCCAAGATCCACGACGTCCTGCGCCCCGGCGGCGTCGCCCTGCTGCATGCGATCGGCCGGTCCGACGGTCCCGGCGCCACCGGCAAATGGCTCGAGAAATACATCTTCCCCGGCGGCTACTCGCCGGCTCTCAGCGAGACCTTCGCCGCCGTCGAGCGCTCCGGCCTGTGGGTGACCGACTGCGAGATCCTGCGCCTGCACTACGCGCGGACCATCGCCATCTGGCGCGCCCGCTTCGCCGCCAATCGGGACCGCATCCGCGCGCTTTACGACGAGCGCTTCTGCCGCATGTTCGAGATCTACCTCGCCGGCTGCGAGATCACCTTCCGCCGCCAGGGACACATGAACTTCCAGCTCCAGCTCAGCCGCGAGGTCGGCAGCGTGCCATTCACCCGCGACTACATGTTCGCCTCAGGCGCGGCGGCGCTCGCGCGCCAGCTCGTCGATCATCGCCGACCACTGCGCGCGGATGACGCCGATGCTGAACCGCTCGAGGACGGTCCCGCGGTGCGACAGCAGCTCGGCCCGCACCGCGTCGTGCCCGCAGCGGACCGCGAGACGCTCGATCCCTGATGCGATGCTCTCGATGTCGTAAGGATCGACATAGAGGGCGCCGCTTCCGAACGTCCACCGGAAGATCGGGATGTCCGACACCAGCGACGCCGTCCCCGCCTGCAGCGCCTCCAGCGGCGGATAGCCGAACCCCTCGTTGAACGACGGGAACGCGAAACAGACCGCGTTGCGCGCCACCGCCATCAGCTCGTCCAGCGGCAGCTTCTCCAGGTGGACGATCCGCCCTTCCGCGACGTGCGGCTTCATCGCCAGCAGGATCGCCGCGTCCGACCAGCCCTGGTTGCCGACGATCACCAGCCGCAGATCGGGATCGGACCGGCTGATCACCCGCTCCCACGCCCTGATCAGTCCGGTGATGTTCTTCCGTGGCTCGAGCGTGCCGATCGTCAGCACGTAGCGTCCCATGGGATCCGGGGGCCGCAGCGGCGCCTTGCTCTCGCCGAGCGCGCGGAACGAACGCCGCGCGTTCACCACCGACGCCAGCGACACGTCCTCGATCGTCTCCGGAACCGGCGCCAGCGCGCAGGGAATGACCCGCGCGGTCGCCTCGCGTTCCGGATCGAGCGCGATCAAATCCGACAGGCTCTGCGGCGAGTTGCAGACGAACACCGCGTCCCGCGCGCAGCGTCGCGTGAGCTGCTGGTGTGCCAGCGCCGCGTGCCAGGACGACTGCGTGTCGATGTCGGTCAGCGGCACGGCGTCATGGAATCGCACCAGCTGGCGAACGCCCGCCGGCAGCCGCACCGGCCGCGGCATGCAGAACAGCACGAAGTCGAAGCCGCGCGCATCGAGCTGCTTGGGCCGCAGGAACGGCAAGCCCAGCGTCCGGTCGATCACCCGCATCACGCTCAGGTCGGTGGCAAGGAATTCCTGGTCCAGCACCTGCGCCCGCCGGTGCGCGCCGAGCGTCTTGTCGAACAAGGTGCGCCAGATCGCATTCGAGCGTCCCAGCATCGGCCTCATCTCGTGCGTCCCGCGCAGCAGCTCCGGCAGCTCGATCGGCCAGCGCGCGAACGAGGGGTAGGTCCTGACCGACCAGTTCCGCCCCATCCAGTGCAGCACGCCTGCGACCGCCGCCGGGCTCGCCCTGCCCGTCGCCGAAATCCGCGGCAAATCGTGCCGGCCCGTCGCCATCAGCAGCCCCGCCAGCTCGATCGAGCCCACGCTGCTGAGCATGTCGAACACCAGGCGCGTGTCCTGCGCGATGCCGACGAAGCCGTCCGCCGCGTGCGACAGGTCGACGAGCACCCGCGGCCGGCCGGAAGCCTGCGCTCCGCGCGCGGCGTCCTCGACCAGTGTTCGCCCGTCGTCCATCCGATCCTCCCGACAGCCTCGCTGTGCGGCCCGCCTTCGCTACTCGCTCCCGGCCCATCAAGGAAGCGCGCCGCGTGTCAGGCGTCTTTGTTGCCCGGTAACGTGATGGCAAACACGTCCGATGAGCGACAACCGCATCTTTCTCGCCGCCCTCTGCCTGATCGCGGCCAGGCTCGCGTCGTACGCGCTCGTCGCCGGTGGCGATCCGGCCGCCCCGCTCTGCCGTTACGATTGCCGCTGGTATGGCGAGATCGCCGCCAACGGCTATGAGACGACGATCCATGTCGCCCGTCATCTGGCCCAGCACGCCTGGCCGTTCTTCCCTCTCCTGCCGCTCGCGATCGCGATCGTCCGGCGCGCGACCGGCCTCGACCTCCCGCACGCCGCCTGCCTGATCGCATCCGGCTGCACCGTCGTCGTCTGCGTCGTCGGACAGTCCTACCGCCGGCTCACCCGCGTCCCCGCGCGGGCTTCGACCTGGCTGCTGCTCATCGCCGCAATGCCGTTCGGCTTCTATTTCGCTACCGGCTACACCGAGGCGCCCTACGCGCTGTTAGCCCTCGCGACCCTCCTCGGCCTCGCCCGCCGAAGCTCCTCCGCCTCGATCCCGTGTGCGCTGCTCGGTGCAACTCGTCCCACCGGCGTCCTGCTGGCACCCGCGATCGCGATCGCGAGCCTGCGCCGATCGCTGCACGCCAGAGGCCCGGCCCGGCGCGTCGCCGCCCTCGTTCCCTGCCTCGTCGCCGTCTCGGGCCTGCTTGCCTGGATGGCCTATTGCGGACTGCACACCGGCGATCCGCTCGCCTTCGCCCACGCCCAGATCGATTGGGGCCGCCACCTGTCCAATCCGTTCGTCGTCGTCCAGTCCGCGTTGCGCGGCTCGCTCAAGCACCACCATTCCCGCGGTCCCGGCTACGAGGCGCTCTGGGCGCTCGCCGGCCTCGCCGTCGCCGGCGTCGCGGCCTCCCGCCGCCGCTGGGCCGAGGGCTTCTTCCTCGCCGCCACCGTCCTGCTCGCTCTCTCGTCGGGCAATCCGGGCAGCATGCCCCGCTTCGTCGGTGCCAGCCCCGTCTTCCTGCTGTTCGTGGCCGACCTGCTCGACCGCCTCGGCGCGCGCGCACGGGCCGCCTGCCTTGTCGGCAGCGCCGTCCTGCAGCTCGTGCTGTTTCACTTCTGGACGCTCGACTGGCATGCTCTGATCTAGCAGGGCTGGGCTCCGCCCAGACCCGCAAGGGGCCGGCGGCCCCTTGACCCGGCCTGGAGGAAGCGAGAGTGAGTGCAACCGTTGATCTGGCGCGCGCGCGGCCGCTTCGGACGGGGCGGTACAATGCGACGGCCCAGGCCCTGCACTCAGTGGTCGCGGTCCTGATGTTCGCCGTCATCATCCTCGCCTGGGTGATGACTAACATGGCCGGCGACGCGGCCTGGCGAGGCTCGCTTTACACGCTCCATAAATCGATCGGTCTGACCATCCTCGCCCTCGTCGCCGTCCGCCTCGCCTGGCGCGCCGCGCGACCGCCGCCGCGCCTGCCGGGCACGCTCGCCGCCTGGGAACGCACCGCCGCGTCCGCCTCGCACGTGATGCTCTACGTCATCCTGCTCGGCATGCCGCTCAGCGGCTACGTCATGTCGGCGACCGGACGCTTCCCGGTCACCTATTTCGGCCTGTTCACCCTGCCGAGCCTGGGCCAGGACAAGGCGGTTTCCAGCGCTGCCCACTGGGTCCATGTCGCGACCGGCCAATGGCTGGTCTACGCCCTGATCGCGCTCCACCTCACCGCCACCGCCTGGCACGTCGCCATCCGCCGCGACGGCGTCATCGAACGCATGCTCCCCGAACCGTCCGAATAGAGACCAGTCCGGCAGCCCCGGTACCGATCGCTCGGAAAGAAGTTCCGGTTACACAACATTTACGCTATCGTATTGGCGTGAGGACCGTGCGACGCTTGTCATCGGAAAACGAGGGTGACACGCCGTGGGTTTTTCGCTGACGTCGATGGTCTTCGGCACAGCCGGAGGCAACACGTCGACTTCAGCCCTGGCAGCCCATAGCGGTTGCATCAAGCCTCATGTCCGCGGACGAAACCCGGTCATCTGTCGCAAGCGGGGCATCAGCCGCGGCCTTCGCTCAACTCGTCGCGCGGTGATGATGAACTGGTGACCACCGAGGTGGCCGAGCGCCGCATCCCAGAACAACGAGAGCCCAACCTCCTCGAAGCCTGCGTCCTCCAACGCTCCCAGGAAATCCCATCCATGATTGTGGAAACACAAGGCCCCGCCGAGGTCGAGCGGGTCGCCATGATACTCGGGCGGCAGCAAATGTGTGACAACACCAGCCGCGTCCACGACAGCCCGCGTCACGGTATCCGCCGACCGGAGAGACAGCGGAACCGTCAAGAAGAGCGTTCCGTTCGGTCGCAGGCAGCGTCGCAATTCCCGCAAAGCCTGCCGGTAGTCGGGCACGTGCTCCAGCACGTCGAAACTCCCGATCACGTCGAGCGAGCCGTCCGCGAACGTCAACTTCGTGACGTCCTCGTGCCGGACGTGAGCCGCATTCGTCTCACCGCGTTCCGTGCCATCGCGAAGATACTCGCTGCCGATCGTGCGCGGGCGCTTGGACGTCAGCGCCCGGAACAGCGGTGTGACCGCTTCCGTCACATAGATCGTGTCCCGCGGCCGTGAAGCTGCGAGCACGAACCCCACCGCCGCGCGCATCCGGTTGTTGAGCAGGCAGTGCGGACACTCCAGGCGCTCCCGCCAGTTCGGAACCCGCCTTCCGTCCTCGCCGGTCCAGCAATCGTCGTGGTCGACCAGGAAATCCACCTCGCGATCACGCACCACGCAACGACCGCGATACGCGAATCGTTCCTCGCCGAGCAACCGCTGCTCGAACGCAAGCATCGCCGCTTCCTCGTTGGCGGCCGACGCCATGAAGGCCGAGAACTCCTGGAGCGACGTGCAGCGCACCACACGCGGAAGATCGGTCATCGTCGTCCATTCCTCACGCGCTTCAGGCCGGCCCGCTTCCCCTCCCGAACCTCCGCAAGCCGCGCCAGCCGGTCGAGCGCGCGGATCGTCGGGGAACGACCGCGGCGCAGCGGGCGTGCCACGCCCAGATCGAAGACGCCCGCGATCATACGATGTCGACTAGTCTTCATCGACCGGGACGATCAGAAAGAGAGTTCCTTGACCATCCTTCAGCGACTCCGACGCCGGCAAGACGATCCCGTCCGACTGCTCCGTGACACCCTGGCCGGAATCGACCAATGACGGGGCTTGCGCGCGTGCCGCTCGCGATCGGGCTCCGGCGCGATCTCGGCTCACGCCAGATCCAGTTCCTGGCACTCGGCGCCGCCATCGGCTCGGGTCTGTTCGTGGGCTCGGCCCAGGCCCTGCGCGCCGCCGGCCCCGGACTGCTGATCGCCTACGCCGTCTGCGCCCCGCCGGTCTACCTGATCGCCCGCTGCCTGGGCGAGATGACGCTGGCATTCCCCGGCCAGCCCACGTTCGTCGACCAGGTCCGCGGCCAGTTGGGGTCGCGCGCCGGCTTGATTTGCGGCTGGACGTTCTGGCTCAGCCTGGTGCTGATCGGGATGGCCGAGCTCACCGCGATCGGTCTGCTGGTGCACGGCTGGATCGAGGGCGCACCGCGATGGCTGGTCGTGACCGCCTCGCTGGCCGCGCCGCTGCTGTTCAATCTGGCGCCGGTGCGGCGTTTCGGCACGATCGAGGTCTGGATCTCCGCACTGAAGGTGCTCACGATCATCCTCTTCATCGGACTCGGACTGTTGGCGGCACTCCCCGGCCACCTGGGCCTGGCGGACGCGGGTCTGTCGAACCTGTGGCGGTGGGGACTTCTGCCGGCCGGCTGGTCCGGCCTGGTCGCGGTGCTTCCGGTGGCGCTGTTCTCCTTCGGCGGGTTCGAGATGGTCAGTCTCGCGGCCTCCGAGGCGGCCGATCCGGACCGCGCGGTTCCGAGCGCGGTCAATGGTCTGATCGTGCGCTTCGTGATCTTCTATCTCGGCGGCATCGCGGCCCTCCTCGTCCTTCTCCCCTGGACCCGGATGGTCCCCGGCGTCAGTCCGTTCGTCGTCGTGCTGCAGCGCCTGTCCTTCACGCCGGCGTCGATCGTCCTCGACATCGTCCTGATCAGCGCCGTCTCCTCGTCCTGCAGCGCGCTCCTCTTCGCGGCCTCTCGAACCCTGCGCGCGCTGGCGGGTGCGGCCGGGGCGCCCGTGGTCCTGGCCGCCCTGACCGCGCAGGGGGTGCCGAGGAACGCCGTGCTCGTCAGCGCTGCCGCCATCTCTCTTGCCATCCTGCTCAACGGCCTGATCCCGCGCGAGGCGTTCGGGCTGCTGATGCGGATGGTCTCGATCGCCACCCTCGCCAACTGGAGCCTGATCGTGCTCGCCCAGATGGCCTCGCGCAGGCGAACCCCGGCCAGCCTTCCGCGGTTCGCGGTTCCCTTCTCGCCTTGGTCGAATGGCGTGGTACTGGCCTTCATCGCCACGATGCTGATCCTCGTGGCCGTTCCATGATCGGGGCCGCCTACAGGCACAGGCGCGCCAGCCGGTCGAACTCAGCGATCGACAGCGTCTCCGCCCGCCGCTCTCCCGACACTCCGCCCGCTTCCAGCAGCGCCTCGCCCCCCAGCCCCTTCAGCGCCCCACGCAGCATCTTCCGGCGCTGCCCGAACGCCGCCGCCGTCAGCCGCTCCATCGCCCTGAACAGCGATGCCTCCGGCTGCACTGCCCGCGGCACCACCGACACCACCGATGACATCACCCGAGGCGGCGGCACGAACGCACCCGGCGGAATGTCACCCAGCATCGCCGTCTCCGCGACCCACCCAGCCAGCACCGCGAGCCGCCCATACGCCTCCGTTCCCGGAGCCGCCACGATCCGCTCGGCGACCTCGCGCTGGAACATCAGCGTCATCCGCTCCCACAAGCCGGCCTGGCGCAGCCATCCGATCAGAAGCGGGGTTGCCACGTTGTACGGCAGGTTCGCCACGATCTGCCGCGGGGCAGGGGCAAGCAATGCGAGGTCCAGGCCCAGCGCGTCCGCCTCGTGCAGCACCAGCCGGCCGCCGGTGACGGACGCGAGCTCGCGAAGTGCGCCCAGTGCCCGGCGATCGAGCTCCACCGCATCCACCCGCTCGGCACCCGTCGCGAGCAACGCACGTGTGAGGCCGCCCGGACCAGGTCCCACCTCGACCACATGACGCCCGTCCAGCGGACCCGCCAGCGACGCGATCCGGGCCAGCAGGGACGGGTCCAGCAGGAAGTGCTGCCCGAGCGACTTCCGCGCCTCCAGCCCGAACCGCGCGATCACCTCACGCAGCGGCGGAAGTTCGGCCGCCTCGGGCAACGCGGACTAGCTCGAACGCATGTCGATCACCGCGCGCCGGTGCAGGTCGCGGTTCTCGTGGCGGGACGCGAGCTCCACCCGCTCCGACAGAAGCTGGTTCGCGATCTGCTCGTCGGAGGTGTTCGCCACGTTCTTCTCCTCGCGCGAACACACGCCGATCACCGCGATCCCCTCGAGCGAGACCAGCGGCTTCGTCACCTGGCCCGGCTGCAGGTCGCCGATCACGACCTTCATCTGCGGGTTGATCTGGTCGAGCACCAGCGGCCCCGGATCGGCCGGCCGCACGCTGCCCTGCTCCTTGTTCGCCGCCTCGATCGCATCGCACGAATGCGGACCTGCCGTCAGCGCGCGTGCGCGGCCGAGCTGCGTCACCTGCTGCGGCTGCGGATGCTGCGGATCGAGCTTCGACGTGAACGGGAAGAACGCCTGGCGCACGATCAGCTCACTCGTCATGTCGGTCCCGATCGTCCGCTTGGCGTGCACGGTCACGATGTCGTAGCCGCCCGCGACACGGATCGGATTGCTGATCGCCCCTTCCGGCATCGCCCGCACGATCGCCAGCACCTCCGGATCGAGCCGGTCCGCGCCCACCAGGCCGAGCTCGCCGCCCTCGAGCGCGTTCTCGTTCTGGCCGAACTGCGCGGCCACGATCCCGAACGGCGCCCCTTCGCGCAACTGTGTGATGACCGCCTGGGCGAACTTGTCCGCCTGGTCCGCGTGCGTCGGATCGTCGACCTGGATGAAGATCTCGGCCACGTCGTATTCGGCCTGTCCCGCCTCCTGCTTGAGGGCCGTCTGCCGCTGGGCGATCTCGGTCTTCGTGATCCGCGCGTTCTCCGCCAGATCCTGCCGCAGCACGTGCGTCCAGCCGAGCTGCACCCTGATCTGGTCGATCAGCGTCTGCACCGACACGCCGTCCGCGTTGAGCTTCGTCTCCAGCGCCTGCGGCGCCATCCCGTTGCGGCTCTCGATCTGCGCGATCGAGGCACTGATTTCCTCGGGCGTGACCACGATCTTGCGCCGCTGGATCTCCTGGATGCGCAGCTTCTCGTCGATCAACTGCTCGGTGATCTGCGGCCGCAGCCGCGCCAGCAATCCAGGGTCGATCTTCATCCCCGTCGAGAGCGCGAACAGTTTCTCGCGGCTGTCGACGTCGGACTCGGTGATCGCGTCGCCGTTCACCGTTGCCACGATCCTGTCGGCCGGCAGCGCCGTCTCGCTCGCGGTCGGGGAGGGGGGTGGCGCATGCCGGTGGTGGACGGCGCCCGCCGTCCCGACGCTTGCCAGCATAACGACCGACGCGATGGCACTTCTTTTCATCGTCAAGCCTCGATACCGGAACATGTCTAGCCGTTCACGCCGAGCGCGCCCAGCGTCTTGAAGGTCAGCGTGAACAGGATCGACTGATCCCCGTTGTCGCCATTGATGAATGTGTAGCGCTTCGAGTAGTTCAGGTTCGCGATCAGGCACTCGTTCTGCCACGACACGTTGCCGCCGAGCGCGACCCATTTCGTCCCGTTGATCACCCCGTTGAAGGGTGTGAATTGCTGCTCGGACAGGTTGCGCTGCGCGAACGCGGACAGGTTCCAGCGGCCGAACGCGCTCGAGGCGCCCACCGTGATCTCGTTGCGGGGCAGGAAGAAGCCCTGCGAGATCTGCGCCGGGATCCGGTAGTTGCTGTCGTCATAGTAGTACGGGTTCGTCGAACTGTGGATGAACCCGGTGCTGACCCGGAGCAGCCTCACCCCGCCCGAGACGAGGAAGTCGGCGAAGCTGACCTGTCCCCTGTCGTGGTCGTAACGCGCGCGCGCGGTGAAATCGAGCCAAGACGCCGGCACGAAGCTCAGCCGCTCGACGATGTCAGACGCGTGTTTCTCCAGCCCCGACAGCGGCTGCATGCCGCGATCATCGATATGCGCGCGAAAGCTTTCGCCCACCAGCGCGTCGAGATACATGCCGTTGCCGAACGTCCAGTTGCCATGCACGCCGACATTGGCGCGCTCGCCGCTGTCCTGGCGGTCGATCCCGTCGAACCGGTTGATCTGAAACAGGGTCGTGTCGCTGAAATTGTAGTTCAGGCTGTCCTCGTTCGGCAGCAGGTCCCGGTTGCTGTTGGGTGCGTTCGGTGCCGCGATGAGCTGCACGATCGGATCGATCGTCTGGCTGCCGCCGTCATGCTGCAGCCTGACCAGCGGCAACTCCACCCGGACGGCGGCTGTCGGCAGCGCCTGCCCGATCGTCGCGTGGTTCATCGTGTAGTAGTCGGGGATCAGCGTCAGGCTGTTGGCGTTGTAGACCTCGCTCTGCAGGTTGCCGGTAAACGTCCATTTCGTCCCGAGCGGCCCCAGCGCCGGCCGGTCCCAGTTCACCACCAGGCTCGCGCGCTGGTCCGAGGCGCCGTTCGGCCGCAGGATGTCGAAATCCTCCGTGCCCACGCGCAGGAAGCCGCCGAAATCGTCCTTTGGCGCCAGGAAATCATACTGGTAGCGCGGCAGCACATACGGCAGCACGCTGCTGTTGACCGTTGTCTGGTTGATCCCTTGGAACGCCAGCGCGTCGAGCCGCGCGTACGACCCGGTGCCGAAACCCTCGATATAGAGCGTGCTGCCGAGCACGTCCGCGCCGTAGCCCGGGATGCGGTAGTCGCGCAGATAGTTGGCCGCGGTCGCCACATTGATATCGGCGCCGTAATGCCAGTGGTCGTTCCACGCCCAGTCGGTGTTGATGAAAAGATAGCCTTCGAGACTGTTCAATTGCTGCGCCGGCACGGCGACAGGGGAGCTTCCCTTGGTGCCGGTGCTCGAATCGTAGGCCAGCGCCGCCTGAATGCGGACCACGCCGTTGTTGAACTTGCGGCGATAGTCCGCGCTGAGCTGCGGTCCCGAATTCGTCGCCACCAGCGGCGTCAGCGTGATGTCCGACGACGGCCCGAAGACGTAATAGTAGGGGATCGACACGAAGCTGCCGAGATAGTCGCTCGAGAAGGCGATGTTCGGTATCAGGAATCCGCTCTGCCGCTTGACCGACGGATCCGACATCGAGAAATACGGCAGGTAGAACACCGGCACGCCCAGGATGTCCATGTACATGTCCCGGTATTCGATCCGCTTGTGCTCCAGGTCCTGCGTCGCGTCGTAGGCGCGCAACTGCCAGAGCGGCTTGTCCTGCGGATGCTGGGCGCACACGTTGCACGACGTGTAGATGACGCGCGACAGGTCGTTGACCTTCCCCTCGTAGCGCCGCGCGCCGTTGGCAGCGAGCTTGCCGTTCGCCGTGAGCAGGCCGCGCATCCCCTCGATCACGCCCTGCTTCATGCCCTGCGTCAGCTCGGCATAGTCGCCGAACATCACCTCGCCGTCGGGCTGCACGATCGAGACATGGCCGTGGGCGGCCGCCACATTGGTGTTGCGGTCGAACGTCACCCGGTCCGCGTGCAGCACGTCGCCGTTCTGCCAGGCCTCCACGTGGCCCGTCGCGGTGATCAGCCCGTGGTCGCGGTCGTAGCTGACATTGTCGGCCTGGAACGTCACCGGCGCGTTGTTGTCGCTGCCCGGTCCGCCCGACGTGATGCGCGCGAACTGTGCCGTCGCCGGCTGGACGCCCAGTCCCGCCGCCAGCAGCCCGAACGCCGCGACCCGCGCCGCCCGCACCATCAGCCATCCTCCAAGTGCAGCAGCAACGCCAACGAGAACAGCAGCCCCGCCACCGCCGGCGCCCACGCCGCCATGATCGCCGGCAGCGCGCCCGACTGGCCGAATTCCTCGGCGATCTTCGAGATCGCGAACAGCGCGAACCCCGCGCCGATCCCGCTGCCGATCATGTTCGCAACTCCGCCGCGGCGCGCCGGACGCATCGAGAACCCCGCCGCCACCAGCGCCATCGTTCCCGCCAGCAGCGGCAGCGCCAGCAGCGACTGGAAATGCAGCCGGTGCCTGATCGCCGAGAACCCCGAATGCTCCAGCAGCGCGATGAACCCCGGCAGCGCCCAGACCGAGAGCGTGTCGGGCGAGGCGAACCCTTCCTGCACCCGCCGCACCGTCAGATCCGTGGGCAGCCGCATCGCACCGACCACCACCGGCAGATGATCGGGCTTGATCGTTCGCGCGTCGGCAAGCTGCCATGCCCCGCCGCGAAGCGACGCCTCGCTCGCTTCCACGCGCGACAGCAGGTGATCGGCATCGTCGAGCCTGAAGATGCTGACCTCGCCCGCGCCGAGCCGCTTGCCCGTCAGACGCACGCGTCGCGCATGCAGGATCGCGATTCCGTCCGGCATCAGGCCGCGATCGGACTGCCGCAGCCAGAGCTGGCCGCCATTGAGCGCCACCTCGCTCGGCACCGATTTGATGTAGATGTCGTCGAGCGCTTCCGCGCGCGCATACATCATCGACGACAGCGGGCTGACCACGCCCGTCGCGAACGCCCCGATCAGCAGCGCGCATCCGAGCGGGGCGGCCAGGAACTGCCACGCGCTGACGCCCGCTGCGCGCGCCACGATCAACTCGCTCGACCGCGTCAGCCGCCAGAACGCGATGATGCCGCCGAGCAGCACCGCGAACGGCAGGATCTCGATGCTGAAATAGGGCAGCCGCAGCGCCGCGATCTCGCCCACCAGCCCGAACGAAGCGCCGTCGCGGGTCGCCGCTCGTCGCAGCAGCTCGATGAAGTCGAACAGGCTCACCAGTCCGGTCAGCGACGCGATCATCGCCAGCACCGCCAGGCTGAACTGGCGCGCCACATAGAACGACAGGATCGCCGCGACCTGCATCTCAGTCGTCCGCCTCCGCCACGCTAGGCCGTCGCCCGCTGCAGGGCGGCGGCTTCCGCCTCCGGCCAGAACAGCATCGCCGCCGCCACCATGCCGGGCAGGATCGCGTGCACCCAGATCAGCGGGATCAGCACCGGCATCCGCGCAGCCACGTTCTGGATCACCAGGCCGAACGCGAGCAGGGCCACCACCACCCCGATCGCCACCAGCGGCCGCATGATGTTGCCGTGCCGCGAGAACGCGCCCGCCAGCACCGACACCAAGGCTACCATCGCGAAGCTCAGCGCCGTGAAGGGCGCCGTCAGCCGGCGGTTCGCCTCGACCAGGAACTTGCCGCGGTCCTGCTTCATCATCGTGTGCGGGTCCGGATGCAGCAGCTCCCGGATCGACATCTCGGTCGCGTCCCTGAACTGCTCCGTCCCGCCCTTGTTCGTCGGCGTCAGCGAGATCGTGTTCTGCGCGAACGTCAGCACGTTCAGCCGCCCGGTCTGCCGGTCCAGCTCCTGGCGCGACCCGTTCTGGAGCAGGACGTCTGGCTCGTCCCCCGGCCCGTCCACGATATGACCCCGCTCCGCCAGGATCGTGGCCCTGCTGTTCGGCTGCCGGTCGTCCTCGACCAGGATCCCGTGCAGCTCACCGCTGCGCGAGCGCGACCGGACATAGACCGTCATCTGGTCCGACACCGGCGTGAAGACGCCCTCCTGCAGCAGGAAGGCCGCCATGCGGTTGCGGATCTCGAACTCGAAGGTCCGGAACTGGTGATAGCTGTCGGGCACGATCCAGATGTCGAGCACGCCGCACGCGACGAACACCAGGGCGGCCACCGCAAGCGCCGGCCGCGACAGCGCGAGCGGCGACAGCCCCGCCGCCCGCATCACCGTCAGCTCGCGGTCCGTGACCAGCCGCTGATAGATGAACTGCACCACGACGAACGTCGTGATCGGCAGGATCACCGCGATGAAGCCCGGGATCAGCAGGCCGGTCAGTTCCAGGAACACCCGAAGCGACAGGCCGCGATTGACGACCAGCTCCACGAACCGCAGCGACTGGGTCAACCAGATCAGCGCCGCGAGTCCGCCAGCGGTCGCGACCAGCGCCACGGTGAGCTGCCGGAACACGTAGCGATCGATCCTGGTGGCCCTCAGGGCGAACATCGAGATTTCCGAGACACCAGCCGCAGACACCATGCCGGTCACGCCGAAGTCAACGCGCACGGGTGAAACTCACGCCCGCTTCACCGCCGGCCGTTGCCGCTCTCGCCGTCCAGCACCGCCGCGCCGATCTCGCCGATCATCGCCGTGATCCCGCGGGTCGGACGCCACTCCGGGTAGTCCCGCTCGAAGCGCCGCGTGTCGCTGATCCACCATTGATGATCCCCGGCGCGCGGCGCCTCCTCGTAATCCCGCACCATCTCGCGTCCGGTCATCGCCTCGACCACGTCGATCGCCTCGAGCACGCTGCAGTTCGACCGGCGTCCCCCGCCCAGATTGTACACCGCGCCGCTGGCCGGCCGCTCGAAGAAGCACCAGAAGGCAGCGGCCAGGTCGCGCGCGTCGATGTTGTCGCGCACCTGCTTGCCGCCGTAGCCGATGACCGTATAGGGCCGCCCGACCACGCCGCACCGCACCAGATACGACAGGAACCCGTGCAGCTTCGCACCCGCGTGGCCCGGTCCGGTGATGCAGCCGCAACGAAAGCAGACCGTCCGCATCTCGAAATACCGGCCGTATTCCTGCACCAGCAGGTCGGCCGCCGTCTTCGACACGCCGAACAGGCTGTGCCTGGTCGCATCGATGCTCATCGTCTCGTCGATGCCGTCGAACGAGCCATGTCCCTCCGGCAATTCCCACCGCGTCGGCAGCTCCACCAGCGCCAGCCGGTTGGGTGTGTCGCCATAGACCTTGTTGGTGCTGCAGAAGACGAACACCGCATCGGGACAATGGCGCCGTGCCGCCTCCAGCAGCGCCAGCGTCGCCGTCGCGTTGATCGAGAAATCCTCCGCCGGGTCGCGCGCCGCCCAGTCATGCGACGGTTGCGCCGCCGCGTGGACGATCAGCGTGATCTCCCGCCCGTAGCGTGCGAACACGTCATCCTCGACCGTGCGGTCGCGTATGTCGGCCTCGACATGCCGATACTGTCCGATCTCGCGTTCGAGCGACGTCCAGCCCGCGCGCGTGCTCGCCCCCGACCCGAACAGGCGCGCCCGCGTGTCGTTGTCGATCCCCACCACGCTCATGCCCTTGGCCGACAGCAGCCGCACCGTCGCCGAGCCGACCAATCCGCCCGCGCCCGTCACCACAGCGACGCTCATCCCATCGACCCTCGTCCATCACCGCAACCGAGTTGCCCCGGGCCGGCGCTGCTTCTATCCACCTCGCGCATGGCGATCCCCATCCCGGCCGGACGTTCGATCGCGCGCGCAGCCGCCTTGTCGCTCCCGCTTGCCTTCCTGACCACCCGCGGCGGCTCCGAAATCCTCATCGGCCTGATCGATTTGCTGTTCGCCGTGCACCGGCTGCGTCACCCGGTCCCGCTTCGCGCGAGCCCGATCATCGCGGCGACCGCCGCCTGGTGGGCCTGGACCATCCTCGTCTCCGGGCTCCAGATTGGTCATGCCGGCCCGCACGCCCTCCTCCAGGCGATCCTCATGGGACGCTTCTTCCTGCTTGCCGCCGCCTTGTCCGAATGGCTGCTCCCGAACCGGATCGCTCGCGCCACCCTCGCCGCGATCATCGCCGCGTCCGCCGCCTGGATCGGCCTCGAATGCTGGCAGCAATATCTCCTCGGCACCGACATCTTCGGCTGGCCGCGGTGGGGCGACGGCGCGCTCACCGGCCCCTTCAAGGGCCCGAAGGCGGGGCCCGCGCTCGTCCTGATCCTGTTCCCCGCCATGCTGCCGCCGGTCGCGGCCCTGCTCGGCCGCGCCAATCCCGCGGCCACGCTCGCGGCCGGCCTGCTGACCACGCTCGGCGTTGCCACCATGGTCCTGATCGGCCAGCGCATGCCCGCCATCCTGACCCTGCTCGGCCTCGTCACCTGCGCCGTGCTGCTGCGTCCGCTCCGGCCGCTCGTGCTCGCGTCCGCCGTCATCGGCCTGCTGCTCGTGGCCGCGACCCCGATGATCTCGCCGCCCACCTTCACCAAGCTCGTGGTCCACTTCAGCGACCAGATGAGCCATTTCGGACGCAGTCCCTATGGCCTGATCTACACCCGCGCGCTCGTCATGACGCTCGCCAACCCCTGGTTCGGTCTCGGCTTCGACGGCTTCCGCGCCGCCTGCAACGCGGCCCAGTATCGTCACGGGCTGCCTTGGCTCGGCATCCAGGGGCTCGCCGCCAGCGCCGACGGATGCAACATCCACCCCCACAACCACTATCTCGAGGCCGCGACCGCCGGCGGCCTTCCCGGTCTCGCCCTGTTCTGCCTCGCGGTGCTGGCGTGGCTCGCCGCCCTCGGGCGAGGCCTTCTCGCGCGTGCGTCCCCCCGTCGCGCCGGCATCTTCGCGGGCGTCCTGATCGCGCTCTGGCCGTTCGCCTCGACGAGCGCGTTCTTCACGCTCCCCAACGCCGGCTGGACGTTCCTGCTCCTCGGCTGGGGTCTGGCCGAAGCCTCGCACGCCTAGTGCCCGAGCAAAGCGTCCACCGCCGCCTCGACACGTGCCGCCGGCAGCGCCGCCAAATCATCCTCACGCAGCACCGTCGCCCACTCGCCGGCCGGCCCTCGGGCCGCAGCCTGTTCCGGCACGCCGGCCGCCGAGAACAGCATGATCGTCGGCGCCCCCATCGAGGCCGCGACATGCACCGGCCCGGTGTCGTTGCCCACCACCAGCGCCGCCCCCGACGCCACCGACGCCAGCGCGAAGATCGAGGTCCGCCCGGTCAGATCGACCGCCGCCGGGCATGCCGACATGATCGCCTCGGCCAGTCCTCGCTCCGTGTCGCCGCCGATCACCACCGGCGTGATTCCACGCCCCTTCAGGCCGCATGCCAACGACGCGTAATGAGCCACCGGCCAGCGCTTCACGCTCCCGACACCCGCCCCGCCGGGCATCAGCAACCCGTACGGATGCGGCAGGGCAGGGCACTCGCCCCCCAGCCAGTCCCGCGCCGGCACCGGAAACCGCTCCACGCCCGCCGTCACGAGCTGCTCGCGCTGCCGCTCGACCGTGTGCATGAAGTCGCGCCGCGTGTTGGCGTGCGGATGCGAGCATCCCGCCGCAATGCCGGACCATGGCGGACGCCCGGCCAGCCAAAAATACCGCGCCGTCCGCCGCGACGTCTGCAGGTCGTAGACGAAGTCCGCCGCCCTGATCACGCGCAGCGTCCGCCTCAGTGGGCCGACCCGCCACCAGGGCACCCGTTCGTCCGCCTCGACCGCATCGAACCACGGCGACCGGTGTGCGATGTCCACGAAGGGCCTCGTCGTCAGCAACACCACCCGATCCGTCGGGTGATGCGCCCGGATCGCCGCGAAGGCGTGAAACGCATGGATGACGTCGCCGAGCGCGCCGAGCTTGATGACCAGGATCGTCCTCAATCCGCTTCCCCGAACGCCCCATTCCCGTGACCGAGAACCCGATCGCCATCGTCCTGCCGCATCGTGAGGATTTCGGCCCACGTGCTGCCGGCGCCGTCGCCATGGTCGTCCGCCGCCTCGTCGCCGCCTCCGACCGGCCCGTCAAGGTCATCGGCCGCCGCCAGCGCACGTCGACCTTTCCCGGCATCGACTACGTCCACGTCGACCTGCCCGGCTTCCTGCCCCTCAGCCACACCCAGTCCTACGTGCTTGCACTGTTGCCCGCGCTGAAGCGTCTGCCACCGGGACCGATCGAGGTCCACAACAAGCCCGACGTCGCCCTCTGGCTCGCCCGCTTCTTCCCCGGCCGCCCCGTCAGCCTGTTCCTGCACAACGACCCGCGCACCATGCGCGGCGCCCGCTCGCCCGCTTCCCGCCGCCGTCTGCTCCGCAGACTCGCCGGCATCGCCACCGTCTCCGGCCACATCCGCCACGCCCTGCTCGACGGGATGTCCTCGCCAGTTCGCGCGCCCGTCATCATCAACAATGCCCTCGACCCGAAGGATCTCCCCGATCCGCGCCCGCCGCACGCGCGCGACCAGACCATCCTGTTCGCCGGCCGCGTCGTCGCCGACAAGGCGCCCGACGCCTTCGTCGCCGCCTGCGCGCTGGCGTTGCCGCAATTGCCGGGTTGGCGCGCCGAAATCATCGGCGCCGACGGCTTCTCCCCGGACGGGCCCGAGACCGACTTCATCCGCGGGCTCCGTCCCCGGGCCGAGGCTGCCAACGTCGCCATGCTCGGCTACCGGCCGCACCATGAGGTGCTCGCCTGCATGGCCCGCGCCGCCATCGTCGCCGTCCCGAGCCGCTGGCAGGAACCCTTCGGCCTGACCGCGCTGGAGGCGATGATGTGCGGCGCCGCCGTCGCCTGCTCCAACCGCGGCGGCCTCGCCGAGATCACCGGTGACACGGCGCTGCTGTTCGACCCTGACGATCCGTCCGGCGCCGCCCAAACTCTCATCCGGCTCGCGACCGACTCCGCGTTCCGCGCCGAGCTCTCCACGCGAAGCCTCGACCGTGCCCGCAGCCAGTTCACCCTCGACATCGCCGCGGCCAGGCTCGAAGACTTCAGAAGGCGGCTCCCTTGACAGGGTGCCGAACGCCGTCCGCCTCCGGCGTCCCGTAACCCCCGCCGCCCGGAGTCTCGACGACCAGCAGATCGCCCTCATTCATCGCCGCCTGGTCCCGGGCGCCAAGCTCCTCCCGATCGCCGGCGGCCCGCTCCACCCATTGCCGGCCCGCTTCCCCGTCCGCGCCGCCCGCAAGCCCGAACGGCGCCACCACGCGCCGCGACGCGACCACCACCGCGGTCATCGGCTCCAGGAACCGCAACCGCCGCACCGCGCCATCGCCGCCGCGCCATCGCCCGGCGCCGCCCGACCCGCGCCGGATCCGGAATGCCTCCACACGCACCGGGTAGCGAAGCTCCAGCACTTCGGGATCGGTCATCCGCGTGTTCGTCATGTGCGTCTGCACCGCCGATTGGCCGTCGAAACCTTCGCCCGCGCCCGCACCGCCGCAGACCGTCTCGTAGTATTGCCGTGTCGCATCGCCGAACAGGACGTTGTTCATCGTGCCCTGGCTGCAGGCCAGCGCGCCAAGCGCCCCGAACAGCGCGTTGCAGACCGCCTGGCTCACCTCGGTGTTGCCCGCCACCACCGCCGCCCCGAAATCCGGCCAGAGAAAGCTGCCCGCCGGGATGCGCAACGTCACCGGGCGCATGCAGCCATCGTTGAGCGGGATGTCCTCGCCCACCAGGCACCGGAACACGTAGAGCACCGCGGCCCGGGTGATCGCGGGCGGCGCGTTGAAATTGCCCTCCCGCTGCGCCCCGGTGCCGCTGAAATCCACCGTCACCGCGCGCGCAACCGGGTCCACCCCGACCGACACACGCAGCATCGCGCCGTCGTCCATCCTGTAGTCGAAACGTCCATCACGCAGCCGGTCGATCACGCGTCTGACACACGCCTCGGCGTGATCCATCACGAAGCCCATATAGGCTCGCACCGTCTCCCAGCCGTGATGCGCGACCACCCGTTCGAGCTCGCGCACGCATCTCGCGTTGGCCGCGATCTGCGCCTTGATGTCGGCGACATTGACGTCCGGGCTGCGCGCCGGAAATGCCGAGTCCGCCAGCAGCGACCGGAACGCCGCCTCGCGGAAATTACCGCCGTCGACCAGCAGGAAATCGTCGATCACGATCCCCTCCTCGTCCAGCCGGCGCGAGAAGGGCGGCGTCGAGCCGGGCGTGATCCCGCCGATGTCGGCGTGATGACCACGGCACGCGGCAAGGAACCGGACGGTCCCGTCGCCGAACACCGGTGTGATGACCGTCACGTCCGGCAGATGCGTGCCACCATTGGCAGGATCGTTCAGCGCCACGACGTCGCCCGGCTTCAGCGCTCCGGCACGGTTGCGGAGCACCACCCGCACGCTCTCGCCCATCGCACCCAGATGCACCGGAACGTGCGGCGCGTTCGCGACCAGGTTGCCGTCCGCATCGAAGATCGCGCACGAGAAATCGAGCCGCTCCTTGATGTTTACGCTCATCGAGACGTTCTGCAGCACGGCACCTGCTTGCTCGGCCACGTTCATGAAGAGATTGTTGAACAGTTCGAGCAGGATCGGATCCGCGCGCGAGACGTCCACCCGTCTGTCGGCCACCGCTCCGGTCCGACGCAGCATGATGTGATCGAGCGCCGTGACCTCGGCCTCCCAGCCAGGTTCGATCACCGTCGTCGAACCGGCCTCGAGGATCAGCGCGGGCCCGTACAGGCGGTCGCCCGCGCGGAGCGATGGCCGGTCGAACACGGGTGCCGCGTGCGCGCGCCCGCCGCTCCAGATCTCGACCGTATCGATCGGCTCCGGACCGGGACCGTCGCGTGCCGCGAGCGTCGTCTCGTGCAGCGCCGCCCCCTCCTCGATCGCCTCGACCGACGCCGCCTCGACGATTACGGGCCGACCGGGAGTGGCGAACCCGAACCGTTCACGATGAGCGCGCGTGAAGGCGGCGATCATTGCCTCCGCCGTGTCCGCAACGACCGTGAGCGTTGCCTCCGTCCCCTCGTAGCGAAGCCGGAGCGTGGGCCGCGTCCGCACCCGCCCCGCCTCGCAGCCCCGCGCGATCAGCATCCGCGTGGCCTCGCGTCCCAGCGCCTCCGACAGCGACGCGACCACCGCGGCCGCGTCCCCGTCGAGCCGCCGTTCCACCGCCTGCTCGCGGATCGTGGCCTGGTCGGCGAGGCCCATGCCGTAGGCCGACAGCACGCCCGCCATCGGATGGATGAACACGGTCTGCATCCCGAGTTCGTCCGCGACGAGGCAGGCGTGCTGGCCGCCCGCGCCGCCGAAGCACTGCAGCGCGAAGCGGCCGGCATCCTGGCCACGGCGGACCGAGATTTCCCTGATCGCATTGGCCATGTTCGAGACCGCGATCCGCAGGAACCCCTCCGCCACGTCGCGCGGATCGATCCTCGTCCCGGTTGCACCGATTTCGGCGGCCAGCCGATCGAACCCGTCGCGCACGCTGTCCGCATCCAGGGCCTCGTCGCCTGCCGCGCCGAAGATGAACGGGAAGTGGGCGGGCTGGATCTTGCCCACCCTGATGTTGGCGTCGGTCACCGTGAGCGGTCCGCCGCGCCGATAGCCGGCCGGACCTGGCTCGGCGCCGGCGCTGTCCGGACCCACGCGCGTGCGTACGCCATCGAAATGCAGGACCGAGCCGCCGCCGGCGGCCACCGTATGGATCGCCAGCATCGGCACGCGCATCCGCACGCCGGCGATCTCGGTCTCCGATGTGCGCTCGAACGTCCCGGCATAGAGGGCGACGTCGGTCGACGTCCCGCCCATGTCGAAGCTGATCACACGGTCGAGCCCGGCGGCGGCGGCACTGCGTGCCGCGCCGACGATCCCGCCCGCCGGCCCCGACAGGACGGCATCCTTCCCTTCGAAGCCCGCCGCGTCGATCAGGCCGCCATGGCTCTGCATGAACGCGAGGCGTGTCCCCGGCAACGCATCCGCGAGCGTGCGGACATGACGACGCACTACCGGCGACAAATAGGCATCGACCAGCGTCGTGCCGGCGCGAGGCACCAGACGAAGCAGCGGACTGACGGCGTGGCTGACCGATACCTGCGTGAACCCGGCCTCCAGCGCCAGCGCCGCCAGGCGCGTCTCGTGCGCGTGAAACCGCCACGCATGCATCAGCGCGATCGCGCACGCCTCGAGACCACGCGCCCGGGCCTCCTCGAGCACGAGGCGCGCGCGCGTCTCGTCGAGCGGTGCGACCTCGCCTCCGGCGGCGTCGCACCGGCCGGCGATCTCCGCCACCTGCTCGTAGAGCATCGGCGGGAGATCGATGCGCAGGTCGAATAGAAGCGGCCGCGCCTGATTGCCGATGCGCAAGAGATCGCCGAACCCCTCGTTGACCAGCAGAAGGGTGCGCGCACCCTTTCGCTCCAGCAGCGCATTGGTCGCAACCGTCGTCCCCATCCTGACGCCGTCGATCAGGCCCGCCGGGATCGGCGCGCCGTGCGCGATCCCCAGCACCTCCCTGATCCCCGCGACCGCCGCGTCCCGGTAGCGCGCGCTCTGGCTCAGCAGCTTGCGTGCCGTCAGCCGGCCGTCGGGGCCGCGCGCCACGATGTCGGTGAACGTGCCGCCGCGATCGATGCAGAAAACCCATCCGCCCGACGCGCGCTCGTCGATCATTCGGGACCGGGCAGCAGCTTGCCGGGGTTGAGCAGTCCGTCGGGATCGAACGCGGTCCTGATCCTGCGCATCAGATCGAGTTCAACCCCGCCACGCCAGGTTTCCATCAGGTAGGATTTCAGCCGGCCGACCCCGTGCTCGGCCGAAAAGCTGCCGTCATGCCGCTTCACCACCGCGGCAACTACGTCCATCAGCGCGTGCGACCGGCCAAGAAAGACCCCGGAATCCATGCCCTCCGGTGCCACCACGTTGAAATGGATGTTGCCGTCCCCGAGGTGCCCGAACGGCGCCACCCGGATCCCCGGCATCATCTCCGTCACCGCCGCCGTCGCCTCGGCGAGAAAGCGCGGCACATGGCTGACCGGCACCGACACATCGTTCTTGACCGAGGCACCCGCCCGCGCCTGAGCGTCCGTGTGCTCCTCGCGCAGCCGCCAAAGTGCTGTCCGTTGCGTCTCGCTCTCCGCCAGCACCGCGTCCGCGACCTCGTCCGATGCCATCGCCTGCGCGAGCGTCTCCTCGAGGCCCTCGCGCAGGCCGGGTCCCCCACGCCCCGACGTCAGCTCCAACAGCACACAGCATTCCGGCATCGCCTCGAACGGCAGGCCGACCCCATCGATCAGCCGCACGACCAGTTCCAGGCCGGCACGTGACATGTATTCGAACGCCGACAGCGCGCCCGGATCGAACGACAGCACGCGTCCGAGCAGCGCCAGCGCCGCCTCCGCCGACGGCAGCGCGCAGAGCGCCGTCACGACCGTCCGCGGCACCGGCACCACCCTCAGCACCGAAGCCGTGATGATCCCCAGCGTTCCTTCGGAGCCCACGAACAAGTGCCGCAGGCTGTAGCCCGTGTTGTCCTTGCGCAGACGGCGCAGACCCTCGAACACCTGCCCGTCCGGCAGCACGACCTCAAGCCCGAGCACCAGGTCGCGCGCATTGCCGTAGCGCACGGTCATGTTGCCGCCCGCGTTGGTCGCCAGCACCCCTCCGATCTGCGCGCTGCCTTCCGACGCGATCGACAGCGGCAGCATCCGCCCGGCCTCGCGCGCCGCCGCCTGCGCCGCCCCCAGCGTGACACCGGCATCCACGATCATCGTCCCGTCCACCGGATCGATCGCG
Organism: Acetobacteraceae bacterium; assembly: GCA_965276655.1. Lineage (GTDB taxonomy): Bacteria > Pseudomonadota > Alphaproteobacteria > Acetobacterales > Acetobacteraceae > CAXTPV01. The sequence goes on along the minus strand of CBDIBD010000003.1, from coordinate 3,116,793 downwards.
CGAATGCGGTTCATCCGCGCCAGATTGAGCAGCAGGGCCTCGCCGCCCGCATCCACCGATGCACCGCCGACCAGTCCCGTGTTGCCGCCCTGCGGCACCAGCCTGACGCCTGCGGCACCGCAGAGCCTGACGATGCCCGCAACCTCCGCCGTCGATGCCGGCCGCAGCACCGCCGGCGTGCTGCCACGGAACACCTGCCGCCAGTCGATCGCGAACGGTTCGGTGTCGGCGCCGGTCAGGATACCGGCCGGCCCGAGCAGGGCCGACAACTGCGCGAACAGCCCGCTTGGGACGCCGAGCGGCCCGGTGGTCATGATCTCGGTCATCGTCACGATGTAGCAGCCGTTCGGCGCGTCGCCACGCATTGCCATGATATGACAAGCAAGTTAGCGTTAAGCCAAGGACGGCGGGAGACCGACAACGTCCAAGGGAAGGCCGCACACGGATCGAACGCCCTCCACCAAGAGGAAACGGAGTTTCGCAGTTGAATCCTCGCTTGAGCCTCAAGCGCGCCCTCTTGGGCTGCGCTCTATCGGCCTGCGCGCCGCTCCTCGTCGCGCAGGCTGCAACCCCGGATGCGACGCCCCTCGTCACCGGCCCGGTCTCCGACACCGAGACCATCGCCCTGGCGAACTCGCTCCCCGCCGCCATCGCCACCGCGTCCGACGCCGGCGCACTCGGAGCCGGCCGGGCGCTGCCGCATCTCCAGGTCGTTCTCAAGCGCCCCGCCGCGCGCCAGTCTGCACTCGACGCGCTTGTCGCGGCCCAGACTACGCCCGGTTCGCCGCAGTTCCGCCAGTGGCTGACGCCCGCCCAGCTCAAGGCCGACTACGGCCCGGCCGCGGCCGACATCGCGAGGACCGTAGCCTGGCTCCAGTCGAAGGGCCTGACGGTGAATCGCGTCTCGCCGACCGGCATGTCGATCGACATCTCCGGCACCACCGACAGCGTCGGCGCCGCCTTCCGGACTTCGCTGCACGCCTATTCGCTGGCCGGCGAGCAGCATATCGGTCCTGCCGTCGCACCTTCGATCCCGGCCGCCCTCGCGCCGGTCGTCGCCGGCATCACGCTCAGCAACTTCTTCCCGAAAGCCCAATTCCAGCGCCCGGCGATCAAATCCGCGTCCTTCGCGGGTGCCAAGATCCACCATGTCGGCACCAGCTACACAGCGACCGTCCAGGGGACGACCTTCTACGCCGTCACCCCGTCGGACTTCGCCACCATCTACGACGAGACCCAGGCGTTCGCCGGCTCGCCCTTCTTCAGCGCGCCCGTCACCGGCAAGGGCCAGACCATCGTCGTCGCCGAGCAGACCGACATCAAGGTTGCCGACTGGAACACGTTCCGCAAGACCTTCGGGCTGACCGGTTACAAGGGAACGCTCACCTTCTCTCATCCGGGCGGTTGCGCCGATCCGGGGATGACGCCCGACGAGGGGGAGGCGGCGCTCGACGCCGAATGGTCGAGCGCTGTCGCACCCGACGCCAGCATCATCGTGGCCTCATGCGCGGGCACCGCGCCGTTCGAATTCGGCGTCGAGACCACGCTGCAGAACCTCGTCGAGTTCGGCACCCCTGCCGCCACGATCTCGATCTCGTATGGCGGCGGCGAGCAGGGCAACGGCCTGACCTTCCTCCAGGGCTGGGAGAACCTGGTCGAGGAGGGAGCGTCCGAAGGGATCTCCATCTTTGTCTCCACCGGTGACAGCGCCGCCGCCGGCTCCGATCTCGCTGGCAACGGTCCAGCCGTCGCCGGCCTCGCCGTCAATGGCCTGGCCTCCAACCCGTACGACACGGCCGTCGGCGGCACCGACTTCCAGGACACCGCACTGCGCGAGAACAGCCGCTACTGGTCGGCGACCAACAGCAAGACCGGCGGCTCGGCCCTGTCCTACATCCCGGAAATCCCCTGGGATAATTCCTGCTCCAACATCATCAACTACCAGTTCGTCGGGTCCGGCGGCCCGATCAAGAACTGCAACACCGTGCCCGCCACCGCGAGCTATCAGAACGTCGTCGGCGGCAGCGGCGGCCAGAGCCTGCTCTATGCCAAGCCGGACTGGCAATCGACGTCGCTGCCGGGGGTTCCGAACGACGGCGTCCGCGACCTGCCCGACATCTCGCTGTTCGCCGCCAACGGCTTCTGGAACCATTTCTATCTCTACTGCATGTCCGACGCCAACGAAGGCGGCGTGCCCTGCAACTATACGGTGGCCAACGACTTCCTCGGCTCGGCCGCCGGCGGAACGTCGTTCGCCGCACCCGACTTCGCCGGCATCGCCGCTCTGATCGCCGAGTACAAGGGTCTGCGGGTCGGCAACGTCGCGCCGCGCCTCTACCAGATCGCGCAGTTGCAGTTCTCTGATCCCGTCCTCGTCAAGAGCTGCAACGCCAGCAACGGCAATGCCATCTCGCGCGCGTGCGTCTTCAACGACGTGACCAAGGGCGACATCTCGGTCGCCTGCAAATCCGGCTCGCCGAACTGCTTCTCCAACGCCAACTCGACCCAAGGCCTCGGGGTCCTCTCCAGCACGACGTCGAAATTGACGCCGGCCTTTCCGGCCACGCAGGGTTACGACCTTGCCACCGGCCTTGGCACGGTCAACGTGACCAACCTGATCGAGAACTACTGACGGGCGGGGAGGCGGAGCATCCGCTCCGCCTTCCAACTCCACCTGCCGCCAACTTCCTCCGAGCGGGTTGTCTAAAAACCCGTCCCGTGTTGCCCTGCGCGATCATCGATCAGCCGGCTCCCTCAAGAAGCCGGACGCATGGAGGGCTGATGTCACGTTGGTTCCGCAGTCGTTCCCTCGTGGGACTTGCATTCGCGGCTTCGCTCCAGGCCGGCGCCATCGCCCGAGCCGAGACCCTGTCCATTGCCTGCGGCTCGATCGGCGACGAACAGAAGCTCTGCCGTGACCTCACCTCCGAATGGGGCCGTCGGACCGGCAACACCGTCAAGGTGATCGCCATGCCGCCATCCGATAGCGACCGGCTCGCCCTCTACCGGCAGATGATGGGCGCGCAGTCCGCCGACATCGACCTCTTCGAGATCGACACCATTTGGCCGGGCATCCTCGGCAGCAATTTCGTCGACCTCCATCCCTACACCAACGGCGAGGAACGCGACGACTTCCCCTCCACCATCGCCAACGACACCCAGCACGGGCATCTGCTCGCCCTGCCACTCTACGTCGATGCTGGCGTGCTGTTCTATCGCAAGGACCTCCTCGACAAATACCACCAGCCGGTCCCGCGGACCTGGGCCGACCTCACCGCCTCCGCCAAGAAGATCGAGGATGCCGAACGCGGCGCCGGTCATTCTGGCCTCTGGGGCTACGTCTTCCAGGGCAAGGCCTACGAAGGCCTGACCTGCAACACCCTCGAATGGGTCTCGAGCCACGGCGGCGGCACCTTCGTCGACGGGTCGGGCAAGATCACCGCCGACAATCCCGCCGCCGCCGCCGCTCTCGATCAGGCTGCCGGCTGGATCAAGACCATCGCTCCCGAGGGCGTGCTGAACTATTCCGAGGAGGAATCCCGCGGCGTCTTCCAGTCCGGAAACGCCGTGTTCATGCGCAACTGGCCCTACGCGCTGCCGCTCGCCGAAAGTGCCGACAGCCCGGTTCGCGGCAAGGTCGGCGTCGCCCCGTTGCCGCAGGGATCCGGCGACGGTGCCCGCCACGCCTCGGCACTTGGCGGCTGGCAGATCGCGGTCAGCAAATACTCCCGCAACCAGAAGCTTGCCGCCGAACTTGCAGTCTTCCTCGCGAGTAAGCCCTCGGTGAAGCGCTGGGCCGTCGAGGGCGGCTACACGCCCGCGATCCCCTCTCTCTACGATGATCCGGACGTCAAGCGCGCCAACCCGACCTTCGCCCAGTTGCTGCCGATCTTCCAGAGCGCCGTGGCGCGTCCGTCCGCCGTCACCGGCACTAAGTACGATGCCGTCAGCAACGCCGTCTGGAACGCCGCCTACCAGGTCCTGTCCGGCGACGCCCATGCCGCCCAGGCCCTGTCCGGTCTCGCCCGCCAGCTTCACCGCGTCGAGCGCAGCGGCTGGTAGGCACGGCCGGCTCCTCGATGTCGTCGCGCGAACGAACCCTCGCCGGAACGCGGGTTCGTTCCGCCTGGCTGTTCCTCGCGCCGTCGCTCGCCACCATGGCGCTCGTCGCCGCCTGGCCGCTCGCGCGCACGCTCTGGTTCAGCTTCACCGATGCCGACATGAAGGACCTCTCCAGCGCCAAGCTGATCGGCTTGGGCAACTATGTCGGCGATTACGGCGTGCTGAACGATCCCGACTGGTGGCGCGCCGTTCGCAACACGCTCGGCTTCACCCTCGTCTCGGTCTCGATCGAAACCGTCTTCGGCACGATCACGGCCCTGGTGCTGAACGCGAAATTCCCGGGACGCGCCTTCGTCCGCGCCGCCGTGCTCATCCCTTGGGCGATCCCCACCGTCGTTTCGGCCAAGATGTGGGGCTGGATGCTCAACGACCAGTTCGGCCTGGTCAACCACATCCTGGTCCGCGCGGGCCTCGTCGCCCACCCGATCGCCTGGACCGCAAACCCCAACCTTGCACTTCTGACGGTCGTGATCGTCGATGTCTGGAAAACCACGCCGTTCATGGCCCTGCTGATCCTCGCCGGCCTGCAGACGCTGCCGACCGACTGCTACGAGGCCGCCCGTGTCGACGGCATCCATCCGGTCCGGGTTTTCTTCCGCGTTACACTGCCGCTGATCCGTCAGGCGCTCATGGTCGCGGTGATCTTCCGCGGTCTCGACGCGCTGCGCGTCTTCGACCTGGTCTACATCCTGACGTCGAACAGCAACCGAACCATGACGATGTCGGTCTATGCCCGCGATCAGCTGATGGGCGTCGGTCAGATCGGCTACGGCTCGGCCGCCAGCACCGTCCTGTTCCTGATGGTGGGCCTGTGCGCTTTCGCCACCATCAAGCTCGGCCGGGTCCGTCTGGGCGACCAGCTCCGATGATCCGAGCGAAACGCATCGCGAAGCGGACCGGCTTCGCGGTCCTCGTCGCCATCATCGTGCTATACTCGGTCTTTCCGTTCTACTACGCGATCATCTCGTCGATGAAGGTCGGCTCCGAGCTGTTCGACGCCGGGCTGCTGCCGCCGCATTGGCGCCTCGCCAACTATGCGACCATCCTGAGCAACGGCGAGTTCCTGCGCGACATCGCGAATTCCGTGTTCGTCGCCTGCGCCGTCGTTGCCGTGTCGCTGCTGCTCGGCGTCACCGCTGCCTATGCGCTTGGCCGCATCCGCTTCCGTGGTCGACGCCTGCTCCTGCTCAGCATCCTCGGCGTCTCGATGTTTCCCCAGGTCGCGGTGCTGTCGGGGCTGTTCGAGCTGATCCGTGCGCTCGGCATCTACAACACCGTCTGGGGCCTGATCCTAGCCTACATGCTCTTCACCCTGCCGTTCACGGTGTGGGTGCTCACCACTTTCATGCGCGAGCTGCCGCAGGAGCTCGAGGAGGCGGCCATCGTGGAAGGCGCATCGTCCTGGACCATCGTCACCCGGATCTTCCTGCCCCTCCTGTGGCCCGCCCTCGTCACCACCGGCCTGCTCGCCTTCATGGGCGCCTGGAACGAGTTCCTCTACGCGCTCACCTTCACCATCAGCCCGGAACGCCGCACCGTGCCCGTAGCGATCGCCATGCTCACCGGATCCAGCCAATTCGAACTTCCCTGGGGTCCGATCATGGCGGCCTCCGTCCTGGTCACCGTCCCGGTCGTGGGGCTGGTGATGATCTTCCAGCGCCGGATCGTTTCCGGACTGACCGCGGGTGCCGTAAAGGGGTAAGCACTGGGGCCGATTGGCCCCAGACCCCATTTATAAAAGGGCAAGACAACTTATGGCCGACATCCGCCTCCAAGGCGTGAGCAAGCGTTTTGGCCATCATGCCGTGCTCGACCGCGTCGATCTCGACATCGCCGACGGCGAGTTCTGCGTCTTTGTCGGACCCTCCGGCTGCGGCAAGTCGACCCTGCTTCGACTCGTCGCCGGCCTCGAGGAGGTCTCCGCCGGCGAGATCCATATCGGCGGCAAGCGTGTCACCCAGTTGCCACCGGCCAGGCGCGGCGTCGCCATGGTGTTCCAGTCCTACGCCCTCTACCCGCATATGACGGTCTATCAGAACATGGCCTTCGGTCTCACGCTCGGCAAAACCGATCGTACCGACATCGACACCCGCGTCCGCCGCGCGGCCGACATCCTGCACATCGGCGCGTTGCTCGACCGACGGCCACGCGACCTCTCCGGCGGACAACGTCAGCGCGTCGCGATCGGCCGCGCGATCGTGCGCAAGCCGGGCGTCTTCCTGTTCGACGAGCCGCTCTCGAACCTCGACGCGGCCTTGCGCGTGCAGACCCGGATCGAGATCGCCAAGCTGCATGCGAGCATCGAGGCGAGCATGATCTACGTCACCCACGATCAGGTCGAGGCGATGACGCTCGCCGACAAGATCGTCCTCCTCAACGCCGGCCCATCCGTCGAGCGCGAAGGCTCGGTCGCCCAGATCGGGCCACCGATGGACCTGTACCACAAGCCCGCCAACCTCTTCGTGGCCGGCTTCATCGGCTCGCCGCGGATGAACCTGCTGACCGGCAAGATCGCCAGCGCCAGCCGCGAGCATGCCGAGCTACGGCTTCCCGACGGGACCCGCGCCGTCGCCCGCGTCGATGCTCATCTCGCCAATCCCGGCGACCGCGCGATCCTCGGCATTCGCCCGGAGCATGTTCGTCCGGGCGGCGAGCCGGACCGCGCCGGCGTGATCACCCTGACGGCCAGCCATGTCGAGCATATCGGTGAATCCTCCTATCTCTATCTCGAGGGTGCGGCACTGGGCTGCAGCGGCGAGGATGCGCTGCTCACGGTGCGCGAGGACGGCGATACCGCCTCGCGTTCGGGCGATCGCCTCTCCGTCACGTTGCCCGAGGAGCATTGCCATCTGTTCGGCTCCGACGGCCAGGCCTTCGCGCGTCTCGCGTGACCGGCGCGCGTCACCGAAGCGGCGTCATCAGCTCCAACGCCATCACCGCCTCCTCTTCGACGATCCGGTCGCGTCCCTCGGTCTTCGCGCAATAGAGCGCCCGGTCGGCACGGCCGATCAGCGACTTCCAGGTGTCATGTCGCCGCGCATGGGCGACGCCCACGCTGCATGTGACCGCAAGAAAATCGTCCTCGACGACGAATTCCTCGGCGCACATCGCGCGGGCGAACTCCCGCATGCGTTCAGCGCCTGACGGCCGCGCGTCGCGGATCACGATGAGGATTTCCTCGCCACCATAGCGTCCGGCCTCCTCCCCGGCCCGCAGCGAAGCCGCCAGGCGCCGCCCCATCTCGCTCAGGATGTCGTCACCGACCAGATGGCCGAAACGATCGTTGATGCGCTTGAAATGGTCGATGTCGACCAATCCGACCGTCAGCGTCACATCCGAGGCGAGCGCCGCCACCAGACGTCTCTGGATTTCGCCCCGTGTCAGCAAGGCCGTCAGGCTGTCCTGCGTGGCCTGGACCAGAAGTGCCGCCTGTGCCGCCTGCAGCTCCTGCGTCCGATGCTCCACTTCCTGCTGCAGCTTCAACCGCTGCGCGAGCAGGTAGCGGTAGCGAAGATGCCAGATGCCGGTGATCAGCGCGAAGACCAGCAGTCCGTACAGAGCCTGCATCGGCCAATAGAAAAACCAGGGCGGCCGCATCCGCAGGATGATCGACAGCGGTTCCGAAGTCTGCCGGGTCAGTGGATCGTAGGCCACGACGCGGAACCGGTGATGCCCGAAGGGCAGCGCCGGATAGCGCGCTTCTCCCCGCTGCGTATCGGCCCAGGATCTGTCGACGCCATCCAGGCGGTAGCGGAACCGCACTTCGGTGCGCACGTCGAGCGCACCGAAATGCAGCACCAGCGGGTCGCGCGAGAAGGGCACCGCCCGGTCGACGAACAACCGGTTTCCGACAGTCACCGACGAGATCACCGGATGAAACACCTGCGGACGGAACAACGCCGCCGGATCGAGCAGATGCGATACACCCTGGCTGCTGCCGATCCAGATCGACCCGTCATCGTCCTCGAACAGGCTGTCCTGGTTCAGGTCGTTCCAGATCAGGCCGCCGCTCGTCCGCACGCCCAGCCAGCGGCTTCCGTCGAACACCGACAGGCCGTTGTCGGTGCCCGCCCAGACCCATCCACGACGATCGACGAGCACGGAATAGACTGTCGACGACAACGTGTCCGGCGGCCCGACCAGGATCGTGCCGGCAACGCGGTCTCCGGAGAGCATGACATGGTAGAGGCCGGCACCCGGGCCGCCCACCCACAGCGATCCATCCTGTCCCAGCGCGATCGACAAGGCGACGAAACCGGGGCTTCCCCAGTCGCGCATCACGACCATTTCGGAACCGTCGGGATGGCGGTGGATCAGGTTGCCGCGGCTCAGCAGCCACAGGCTCCCGTCGGGAGCGCCGACGCCGCCGGTCAGGGCTGCCGTCGAATGGCCTGCGCGCACCGGTGCCTGTCCGGGCGCATCGCCGTCGGCCACGAACAGGCCGCCCTCGGTGATGAACCACAGACGATGTCCGTTGCGCAGGATCTGGTTGACCGGCGGCAGCTCGAACCGCCTCTCGCCCCCGGTCCGCGTGTCGATGCGCGCCACACCTCGCGTATCGAGTGAACGCCAAAGGTCACCGGATGCGTCGATGGCAACGCCGAAGCTCCGCGTACCCAGATGACGCTTGATGACATGCCCGGCGTCGCCGTCGAGCGCGTCCACCCCGTTGTCGGTCGCCACCCATAAAGGTCCATGCGGCGCTCGCGCGAGCTGCCACACATCGTTGCTCGACAGTCCGTCCTGGTGGTCCCAGTTCTCCCAGATCCGATAGCCCGACGTCCTGAGGACGCCCTTGCCTCGTCCCGCCACCCATAGATTCCCATCGTGATCGAACAGGAGTCCCACCAACGGCAGGCGAGGCAGCCCGTTGGTATCGTTGATGGTCCGCCACCCGGATCGTTCTCGAACGATCAACCCACTCGCTGATTGCGTCAGCGGCTCGCCGCGAGGTGTCAGGGCCAGAAGTACGTTTTGAGGCGCCGTTCCATCGCCCTCGTCCTGCCGCGGGAGCTGCTCGGACGTGATGGTGCCGCGGGATAGGTCGAGCACGGCGAGCAGGGACGAGGACCGCGCCAGGAGCAGGCCATGGCCATCGGGCAGGATCGCCGTCCAACGGGCCGACGGCAGGCCGTCCCTCGGCCCGAAGCAGCGCTTCGGGGAGCGCGCGACCTGGCAGAGGCGTCCGTCCTCCAGACCAATCCAGAGTGTCGAACCCTCTCCGGAGACGGACAGCGCATTCCCGCCTACGTTCCGCGGCTGATCAAACAGGCCGGCCGCGCTCCGGATCACGGGTGCCTCCCTGCCGTTCCCCGGATCGAGAAAAGCAAGCCTGCCCTCCTCGATCAACACGGCGCCGTCTGCCCACGACGCAAGCTGTCCGTCCTTGAGGTTGAAGAGCGGCCCGATGCGGGAAATGGCCGGACGGAACAACAGCCCGGCCGGGGATCGGGAGAGACTGAGGGACTCGTCAGAGATGAAGATCTGGCTCGCGTAACGCAGGACGATGTTGCCGGCTCGTGTCACCGTCAGGTCTTCGACGACACCACCCTCCGGCAGCCCCTGCTGCGGTCCGAGATTGATGAAGCGTTGCCCGTCGTAGATGAACAGGCCGTGCTCGGTGCATGCCAGGATGTAACCGGAACGATCCTGGTGCAGGCAGCTCAGTCCGAGGTTCGTCAGGCCGTCGCTTTGCGCGAGCAACCTGAACGGCAGCTGCTGTGCGACTGCCATGGATGACCAGGCCACGCAGAGCAACATGGCCAGGCGGACGACGCGGAGGCGTGCCCGCCTCCTCAGATCATGCAAAATCGCCTGCCTGCTCACCCGCCGCATCATGCAAGTCCGAATTTCGGCCAACATGCGAGAACCAGATCTCGTTACGCAACCAATAACATTTCGACCAATTATGGGCCATGTTCATCCAGCGGGAGACGAGCGAGATGGGTCGGCCGCCTTCCCACCAGACCTGCTCTGCCTCGTATGCTCCAAGAGCACGACGTCCAGGCTGACCTATGTCGGTCAGCCTGGACGTGCTCTAGAGCGTGCCGGTCAGGCCGGCAGATCTCGACGGCCATTTATGCATGTCGTCCGCCGACTGGCCGCCGTCGCCTTGCATCGCGACCGTGGTCACCGCCGGCCATTTGTGCATGTCGTCGGTGGCCTTGCGCGCATGTGCCGTCGCCGCGGTCGCGGCGCTGCCGCACAGGGTGACGATCGCGGCCATCCGCAGGAGATGGCGCACGCCGAAGCGGTGCTCGAGTGAACCGTTAATGGGCATGTGTATATCCTTCCAGGAAAAGTTGCGCGTCGTGCACGACGCGCACGATCTATACCTGCAAATTCATTCAATACTTGCAACAGTTGCGGTCAATTTTCACGTCTCAATAACATTATCGTTAACGAGCGTCGGGCCTCCGGCGGCGCCATCCACGAATCCCGACACCCGCAGAGGAGTGGAACGAACCAGCATGCCGCCGCCTCGTTCAACGTTCCATGATGCCGGACCAAGAATGACGCGATCGCCGCATCGATCGGCCTGCCATGCCGCATGCCTCGCGCTTACCTTCGCCGTCGCCGCGTGCGCCACCCCGCAGGAGTTGGTCGCGGACAAGGAAGACAGCCTCGCCGCCGCCGGCTTCGTCGTCCGGCCGGCCGATACCCCCGACCGGCAGGCGATGCTCAACCGACTGCCGCCGCACCATTTCGTCCAACGCGTGAAGGGCGACACCGTCATCTACATCTACGCCGATCCCCTGGTCTGCGACTGTCTGTATGTCGGTTCACAGGACGCCTACAGAAGCTACCAGCAACATCTGCAGCAGCAGCGCCTGGCCGACGAGCAGGAGACAACGGCAAGGCTCTACGCGGACCCGGCCTGGAACTGGGGTGCCTGGGGCCCGTACGGTGGCTACGGTGGCTTTGGGCCCGGTCCCGGTTGGTAGCCGGCGAAATGCCCACGCGCGTCGAGGATCGCGCCCTTCTCGCGCACTGGCAGGAATTGACCCGCGAGACGCTGCCGGCCATGGCGCCGGCCCAAGGCTGGCCGATTCGCGCCGACCATTGTTTCATGCGTGTCTGCCTCGACGCCGCGATCGGCGCACGCTGGGATACCAAGATCGCCCGGCCGGCGATCCGTCACCTCACTGTAGACCAGCTCGCCCGGGCGGTCGGCATCGCGGAGCACATCGTCGCCGAGCCGTCCTTGCTGCCGGCCCTGAACCGGCAAAGCCTGGCATTTCGCCGCAGGCAACCGCCCGCGGCGCCGTCAGGTCCGTAGGATGCCAGGCGCGGGCCGTGTCGTCTCGCGTGCGACGCTGCCGAAGAGTGGCGTTCCGAACTGCGGCGGCACCCGGCGCAGATCATCCTTTGTCAGCATGATCGTTCCACAAAAACCGAGCGGCAACGTAGCGAGCTTCATCCTCGCCGCCTCGTTGATCAGCGTCCGGAAACGATCGAACGATCGCTGACGCAGGGCGCGGGTCGACGGCGTCTCCAGACTCGATACCGCGTCCAGCGCCGCATCCATGACGCCGACCCGCACGCGGCTCACACCGTTCCGTACCTCGAACGTCAACCTGTCGGTCTCGGCGTCACTCACCCACTAATCGTCCATCTCGCCGTGCGAACCCACCGCCCAGTCCGACACCACGGCCTCCGTCGTGATCATCAGCCCCGCGATCGACGCCGCGTTCTGCAGGGCCACGCGGACGACTTTTGTCGGATCGATGATGCCCGCAGCCACCAGATCGGTATACGTGCCGGTCTGCGCATCGAAGCCGAAGCCGTAGGTCTCGTTCTCCAGCACCTTGCCCGCGATCACGGCGCCGTCCTCGCCCGCGTTCTCGGCGATCTGACGCAGCGGCGCCAGCACGGCGCGCCGGACGATGTCGATCCCGAATTTCTGCTCGGCGTTCATCGGCACCAAGCGCGCCAGAACGTGCGAGGCGCGCGCGAGCGCCACACCGCCGCCAGGCACGATGCCCTCCTCTACCGCGGCGCGCGTTGCATGCACCGCGTCGTCGACCCTGTCCTTGCGCTCCTTGACCTCCGTCTCGCTCGCTCCGCCCACCCGGATCACCGCGATGCCACCGGCGAGCTTCGCCAGGCGCTCCTGCAGCTTCTCGCGGTCGTAGTCCGAAGTGGTCTCCTCGACCTGCATCCTGATCTGCGCGCAGCGTGACTTGATCTCGTCCACCGCACCCGCGCCGTCCACAATCGTCGTGGTCTCGCGCTCGATTAGCACGCGCTTCGCCCGGCCCAGCATCTCGAGCGTTACGTCTTCGAGCTTCGTGCCGAGATCCTCCGAGATCACCTGTCCGCCAGTCACCACCGCGATGTCGTCTAGCATCGCGCGCCTCCGGTCACCGAACCCGGGCGCCTTGACCGCCGCCACCTTCAAGCCGCCGCGCAGCTTGTTGACGACCAGCGTCGCCAGCGCCTCGCCCTCGACATCCTCCGCCACGATCAGCAGCGGTGCGCCGGATTTCGCCACGCTCTCGAGCAGCGGAAGCAGGGCCTGCAGGCCCGACAATTTCTTCTCGTGGATCAGGACGTATGGATCGACCAGCTCGACCCGCATCTTCTCGGTGTCGGTCACGAAATACGGGCTCAGATAGCCGCGGTCGAACTGCAGTCCATCGACCGTCTCGAGTTCGGTCGCCATCGACTTCGCTTCCTCGACCGTGATCACGCCCTCGCGGCCGACCCGCTGCATCGCCTGGGCGATCATGCGGCCGATCGCGGCCTCGCCGTTCGCGCTGATCGTGCCGACCTGCGCCGTCTCCGCTTCCGTCGAGATCGGCTTGGAACGAGCCTCGAGTTCGTCGACGAGGGCCGCGACCGCCTTGTCGATCCCGCGCCTCAACTCCATCGGCGCAAGACCTGCTGCCACCCCCTTGTCGCCTTCGCGCAGGAGGCTCTGGGCGAGCACGATGGCCGTCGTGGTGCCGTCGCCCGCCAGATCGTTGGTCTTGGTCGCGACCTCGCGCACGAGCTGCGCGCCCATGTTGGCATGCTTGTCGGACAGCTCGACCTCTTTCGCCACCGCGACGCCATCCTTGGTGATCCGCGGCGATCCGTAGCTCTTGTCGATCAGGACATTGCGGCCCTTGGGCCCCAGCGTGACCTTGACCGCATCGGCAAGCATGTCGACACCACGCATCATGCGGTCGCGCGCGTCCACTCCAAACCTGACGTCCTTGGCACCCATGGTGATGGTCTTTCCTGGTCGGAGCAAAGCGCCATTCCCGAACGCGGCCACAAGCGGTCGGTCCTGAAACGGTCGATCAAAAGTATCGAGATAAATATTACTTCAGAAGATTGGACGCGGCCTGTTCCAATACAACCCTCAGCCCGGCCGCGCCGACAGCCGATGCCGGAACGACAGCGCTTCCGCCACATGCTCCCGCCGCACGGTCGCCACGCAGCCGAGGTCGGCAACCGTTCGCGCCACCCGCAGAAGGCGCACGAAGCCGCGCGCCGACAGCCGCATCCGCTCCGACGCCTGCTCGGCGAGCGACCGCGCCTCCCTCTCCAGCGCGATCTCCTCCGGCACCGCCTGCGCATTGCGCACGCCCGGACCACGCTCCCGTTGCCTTCCGCGCGCGCCGGCCACGCGCGCCGCGACGCACGCCGAGCCCTCGCCCATCGCCACCCGCGACAATTCGGCAGGCGGCACCGGTTCGACATGCACGACGATGTCGATCCGGTCGAGCAGCGGCCCGCTCAGCCGCGACAGATACTCCTCGCCGCACACCGGCGCCCGCCGGCACTCGCGCGCGGCATCGCCGAGATAGCCGCACCGGCAGGGGTTCATCGCGGTGACCAACTGGAACCGGGCCGGGTAGGTGATGTGGGCCGACGCACGCGCGATCGTCGTCCGCCCCGCCTCGATCGGCTGCCTGAGCGCCTCCAGCGACTGGCGGGGGAATTCCGGCAGTTCGTCGAGGAACAGGACACCCCGGTGTGCCAGGCTGACCTCGCCAGGCCGCGCCTTGCCGCCGCCTCCCGCGATCGCGGCCGCACTCGCCGAATGGTGCGGCTCGCGGAACGGCGGACGCGTCACCAGCCGTCCCTCGCGCAGCATGCCGGCGACCGAGTGGATACGGCTCACTTCGAGCGCCTCCTCGGCCTCCAGATCAGGCAACAGCCCCGGCAGCCGCGCCGCCAGCATCGACTTCCCCGCCCCCGGCGGCCCGACCAGCATCAAATTGTGGCCGCCCGCGGCCGCGATCTCGACCGCGCGCCGCGCCGTCTCCATGCCTCGCACGTCGGCCAGGTCCAGGACCGCATCGGGTGCGGCCTGCCGCGCCGGCTCCGGCGGGCTCAGCACCTGGTCGCCTTTGAAATGCGCGATCAGCGCCAGCAGGTCGGGTGCTGCCAGCACCTCGACAGGCCCTGCCCACGCCGCCTCGCCACCCTGTGCCGCCGGGCAGATCAGCCCGAGTTCCGCGCCACCCGCCCCGAGTGCCGCCGACAGCACGCCGACCACCGGCATCAGGCCGCCATCGAGCGACAACTCTCCGATCGCCGCGTAACGCCCGATCACGTCCCGTGGCAGCACCTCCATCGCCGCCAGCACGCCAAGCGCGATCGGCAGGTCGAAATGCGCCCCCTCCTTCTGCAGATCCGCCGGCGCCAGGTTGATCAGGATTCGTTTCGGCGGCAGCGCCAGCCCCATCGCGTGCAGCGCCGCGCGGACCCGCTCGCGCGCCTCGCCGACCGCCTTGTCGGGCAATCCGACCACAAGAAAGGCCGGCAGGCCTCCCGCGATCTGCACCTGCACCTCGACCGGCACCGCATCGATGCCGACGAAGGCGAAACTATGGACCCGTGCGATAGTCATCGGAGGCAACCCGAGCGATGTTTCTCCTCTTATCGTAACGATACCGGAACATCCAGTGCGCAAGCACGATCGGCGACGAGGTCGAGCAACCCGCCACCGATGACCGGGTGTCTAGGCTGCCCGCAGCGCCCGGTATTCCCGACGCACGATCTCCATCAGCTCCTCGACCGACGTGTCCTGCGCCTGATTCTCGTAGGTGACCTTTCCCCGCTGCATCAGCATGATGCGGTCGGCGATGTCGAGCGTCTGGGCGTAGTTATGCATGATCATCACGATCGACATGTCGCCCTCGGCCTTGAGCCGCATGATCAGGTCGATGATCAGCCCTGCCTCGCGCGCGCCCATCGCGGCCAGCGGCTCGTCGAGCAGCAGGATCCGCGCCTTCGAGTTCACCGCGCGCGCGATCGCGATCGCCTGCCGCTGGCCGCCCGAGAGCGCGCCGACCTCCAGATCGACCGATTGCACGTGCACCCCGATCTCGTCGAGGCATTCGGCGGCCCGCTTGCGCATCGCCCGGTTGTTCAGCAACCGGAACGGCCCGGGATAGAGGATTTCCCGGTTGAGAAACATGTTGTGGAAGATCGTCAGCGAGTTCGCGAGCGCGAGGTCCTGGTAGACGCACTCGATGCCCTGCGCGCGCGCCTCGTCGACCGAGCGCAGCCTGGTCTCGCGGCCGTGCACGAACAGCTTCCCCGAGGTCTGCTGCTGATAGCCGGTCAGGATCTTCATCAGCGTCGACTTGCCTGCGCCGTTGTCGCCCAGGATGCCGAGGATCTCACCTTTTTTGACATGCAGCGAGATGCCGTTCAGCGCCGAGACCGGCCCGAACTGCTTGGTGATGCCGTCCGTACGCAGGACCTCGCCGGTCTCGCTCATGCCTTCGCTCCCCGCCGCAGCCGCCCGATATGGATGTTGAACAGCATGGCAGCCAGGATCGCGCCCCCCAGGATCAGGTTGAAGGTGAACGCGTTGATCCCGATCATCGTGAAGCCGTCGTTGAGAATGCCCAGCACGGTGGCCCCGATCAGTGCGCCGATCACGGTGCCCGACCCGCCCGCGAGCGGCGTGCCGCCGATGACGCCGGCGGCCACCGCGAGGAACATGATGTTCGTGCCCCCCGCCGTCGGGTCGATCGACGTGATCCGGAACGCCTCGAGGATGCCCGTCAGCGCCGCCAGGCCGCCCACCAGGATGAAGTTGCCGATCTTGATGCGACGCACGCCGATGCCCGCCTCGCTCGCCCCGATCGGGTTGGCGCCGGCGGCGATCGTGTGCAAACCCCATGTCGTGTTGCGCAGCAGCACGTGCATCACGGCCACCACCACCAGGGCCCAGATGAACTCCGAATAGCCGCCATTGCCCATGAACGCCGCGAACGCATGCGACGCCTCGATCGTCACCGGCGTGCCGTTCGAGATCGTCAGCGTGAACCCGTTCAGCAGGAACAATGTACCCAGTGTCGCCACGAACGACGGCACGTTCAGCAGCACCGTCAGCACGCCGTTCAGGAGCCCGACCAGCGCGCCGGCGGCGATCCCAAGCGGGATCGCGAGCGGCAGCGGCACGCCCGCATCATTGGCGAAATACATCACGAACGGAGCCAGCGCGTAGACCATCCCGGCCGAGAGATCGATCTCGCCGCCGATCATCAGCATCACTTCGCCGCAGGCGATGATCGCCACCGGTGCGATGAATTGCGACAGGTTCTGCAAGCTCGCGCCGCTCATCAGGAACGCGTTGTTCGAGACCTCGAAATAGATCGCGAGCAGGATCGCCACGAAAACGATGCTCGTCTCGCGCTTGCGAATCAGCCGGTCGATCATCGCGAGCTCCCCAGGCGGGGCGGCCGACGCCGCCCCTGAACGCACACCATCTGCATCGGACCGGGAGGGATCAGCCCGCGATCGGCCCCGACCGCTTCACCAGCTGCACCCTGGTCGCCGAGCCTTCAAAGCGGGTCTTGGTCGCAAGATAGGGCGCCACGCTTTCCTTGGTGACGAACTTCAGCCCGGTGTTGCACTCCGCAGGCCCGACCAGGCCACCCGACACCAGGTAGGTGAACATCTCCATGACCGTGTAGTAGCCCTGCAGGTAGGGCTGCTGATCGATGGTGAAGTCCATCTGCCCCTGCTGGATCAGCTCCAGCGTCCGCGGCAGCAGGTCGAACCCGCCCCCATGCACGCCCTTCGCGACCAGGCCGTTCTTCTGCAAGCACTCCGCGATACCCTGCGTCGTGCCGCCGTCGACCGCGAACATGCCCTTCACGTCCTGATGGCCGAGATAGTAGGCGTTGACCTTGCTGATCTCCTCGTTGACGGTCGCTCCCGTCGCCACGACGTCGATCGTGTAGTTCTTACCGCTCTTCTTGAGCACGTCCTGGGCGCCGTCGAGGCGCGGCTGGATGTTGTTCTGGCCCGGGGTCGCGATGAACAGCCCCACCCGCCCGCCATCGACCAGCGAGACGATCTTCTCGCCCATCAGCTCGCCGGCCTTTCGCAGATCCTGGCCGATATAGGCGAGACGCTTGTTGCCGGAGCCGGGCGGGACGTCGGCGTTGTAGGCGAACACCGGGATGCCCGCCGCAAGCGCGCGCTCGGTCGGCTCGTTGAAGGCCTGGTTGTCGACCAGGCAGACGGCGATCGCATCCGCCTTTGAAGCGATCGCCGAATTCATCGCACTCACCATCTCGGCCGAGATGCTGTTCGTCGAGCCGGTCCATTGCGCGGTGCAGCCGAGCAGCGAGCAGGCGTCGCGCATGCCGTACTGGGTAGCGGTGAAGAACGGGTTCGTCGTCACGTGGTTGACGAAGACGAACTTGTATTTCGGATGATCGGGCGTCAGCCCGGCAGCGCGCGCCGGCGCGGCAGCACCCGCCGCCGCCAGCAGCGTCGAGCCGATGGCCGCCGTCCGCAGCATCGAGCGGCGACCAAGGCCTGCGTCCGCTTCGTCGGGTTCGTTCGGGTTCGACATGAAATCCTCCAGCTGCCGCCTTTCCGGCGGTCATCGATGAATGCGAGGACGCGGCCTCTTAACTCAGCCAAATCGCCCTTTTTCGGACGTGCCGGAAGCTGACTTTCGCCCGGTTGCCTGTCAAGCGGCGCCGACGGCCCGGACGCCGAATCGCGCGGGGCCGTGTCCCGGGACCCATCGCGACACGGTCATTGTTCCACCCGATCGACGTCGATCGCCTGCAACACCTGCTCGAACGAAGCGGCGGAGACACGGCTCTCGCCCCGGAACGGCTGGCTCAGCACGATGACCAGCACCACCACCAGCGCCCCGGATGCCGCCAGCGTCGCCGACATCACCAGGTGCATCCGTGCACTCGGCGCCGCGACGAACGAACCCGCGGCCACCGTCAGCGCGCCGCCGAGCAGCATCACCACCCAGACGATCGGCGGCACCCTGGCCCCCGCCGCGAGCTGGCGCGTCGCGCGCGTGTCCTGCAGCCGCGCGAGCGCCGTCAGCAACGCGGCATGATCGTCGACCTGTCCCGCGCCATCCGGCCGATATTCCCTGGCGATGCGATCGAGACGGTGCAGCGGCCGCGAGCCGAAATCGTCGACATGGCCGCCCGCCTGCGCCGGCCACTCGCGCTCGATCACGTCGTGCAGATAAGCCGATAAGGCATCGAGCACGGCCGCGCGCGACGGCTCGGCCAAACCGTCCGACGCCGCCGCGACGTCGCGCGCCGCCGACGCCTCGCTGGCCGCCGCCACCCGCGCGCTCATGAAACCCTCGAACGTCAGCATCACCACGAACGCGAGCAGCACCGCGAACGTCACGCCGATCACCGAGAACATCGCCGCGGCCACATCGTTGTTCTGCCGCCGCGCCTCGATCGGAAAGGCGCGGCGCGCAACGAGCTCGACGATCACCGCGCCCGAGATCGACAACCCGACCACCAGCAGGCTCACCGCCCAGATCGGAAACTGGTACACCATGTCGAGATGCATCATCGCGATCCCCGATCGGTCTGGCCGATTATCCCGCGGCTCATACGCGATGGCCGGTGCGGGCTCCATCCGTGACGCCATCGGCTTGCCACGATCGCGCGACAAGACGCACGGACGAGACGTAACCGGTGCCGGGCCGCGCATGCATTGGCGCTGTCCCAAGCCGGACCGGGAGGAGGCTGCGATGACGGACTATGGCGGGTCCGGGGCTGCCAGCCCCGGCGGAGCTCGGGGCAGAGCCCCGTCCTGATGTCCGGCTGCGCGATCGCCGTCATGGCCAAGGCCCCAAGGCCCGGCCACTCCAAGACCCGGCTCGTCCCGCCGCTCAGCTTTGAGCAAGCCGCTGCGATGAGTGCGGCCTTCCTGCGCGACACCACCGCCAACATCCTCGAGGCCGCGCGCTCTGTTCCGATCTCGCCCTACGTCGCCTATGCCCCCGCGGGCCTCGAGACGATCCTGGTCCAGCACGCCGCCCCCGGCGCCGGCCTCATCCTCGCCGACGGCTCGATCGACGCCCCGTCCGGCGTGCAGGGCTTCGGCCGCTGCCTGCTGCACGCGACCCGCGCCCTGTTCGGCGCCGGTCACGCCTCCGCCTGCGTGCTGAATTCCGATGGCCCGACCCTGCCGACCGCCTGCCTCGTCAGGACCGCCGAGCTGCTCGCGGCCGGCGGCGACCGCGCCGTGCTCGGCCCCGCGGAGGACGGCGGCTACTACCTGCTGGGCATGAAGCGCGAGCACGCGCACCTGTTCGCGGACATCGAATGGAGCACGGCCGGGGTCGCGGACGCCACCCGCGCGCGCGCCGCCTCGATCGGTCTGGAGCTCGCCATCCTGCCCACCTGGTACGACGTCGACGATGCCGCCTCGCTCGCCCGTCTGCTCGAGGAGCTCGATGAGCCCGGCGACGGCTTCGCCGCACCCGTGACCCGGGCCTGCATCGACCGTCTCGGCCTGCGTCGTACCGCTTGAAACAACTCCTGCTCGCCTCCCTCGGCGTGTTTCTGATCACAGCCACGGTGCTGGGGCTGACGCTCCATGTGCACCAGGGTCCGCAGGCAGGCACCGAGCGCCACGTCACCCTGTTCGTGGCGATCCTCGCCGCCGCCGCCGCCGCCTACCTCGCCGCCTGCCGCCTGGTCACCGGATCCGACGCACCGCGCTCGCTGTGGTGGGTGCTTCTCGTCGCCATCGCCATGCGCGCACTCGTGCTCGTGGCACCGCCGTTCCTGTCGAGCGATCTCTACCGCTACGTCTGGGACGGCCGGGTCCAGCAGGCCGGCATCAACCCCTATCGCTACATCCCCGCCGACGCGGCACTCCGCTTCCTGCGCGACGAGACGATCTACCCGCAGGTGAACCGGCGCGATTACGCGCCCACCATCTACCCGCCGACCGCGCAGCTCGTCTTCCGCGCCATCGCCGCGATCAGCCAGACCGGTCTCGCCGTCCGGATCACCACCATCCTGTTCGAGACGCTCGCCATCGCCTGCCTGCTGTTGCTGCTCAAGCACGCGGACCTGCCCGCAACGCGCGTGCTGATCTATGCCTGGAACCCGCTCGCGGTCTGGAGCTTCGCCGGCAACGGACATGTCGACGCGCTCGCCGCCGGCCTGATCCCGCTCGCCCTCGTCTTCCGGTCCGCCCGCCGCGACATCCTGACCGGAATGGCGCTGAGCGCCGCCATCCTGGTGAAATTCCTGCCCGCCGCGATCGCGCCCGCCCTCTGGCGCCGGCCTCGACTCGCGATG
The DNA here is from genome assembly GCA_965276655.1 of Acetobacteraceae bacterium. GTDB lineage: Bacteria > Pseudomonadota > Alphaproteobacteria > Acetobacterales > Acetobacteraceae > CAXTPV01. The sequence continues at coordinate 3,096,121 of CBDIBD010000003.1, read as the reverse complement.
CCGCTCGCGTGCGCGGCCACCATCGTGGGCCTCTACGCGATCTATGCCGGCCCCGGCGCACACCTCTTCGGCTTCCTCCGCGCCTACGGCCACGAGGAAGGACTCGACGCAGGCAGCGGCATCTGGCTTCTCGCCGGCCTCGGCGATCTCGTGACCCTGCCGCGCGCGGCAGGCCCGATCTATCTCGTCGCCGTCGCCCTGCTGCTCGCCGTCCTCGCCGGCCGGATCGCGTCCCATCCTCCCGATCGAGGCATCGTCGCCGTCACCCGCGACGCCGGTCTTCTCGCGGGCGCGATGATGGTCCTCATCAGTCCCCACTATCCCTGGTATTTTCCTTTCCTCGCAACGCTCGCCACCGTCGCCACATCATGGGCGCTGACCTGGCTGTCGGTCGTGCCGCTGTTGCTCACGCTCGATCCGCTGCACGAATTCTTCGTTTGGCCATCATTGGTCTATATCCCAACGCTGGCGCTTGCCGTCGTCGACCATCGCAATCGGAGACCACGCTGATGTCCGCCACCATCGCCGACCCGCGCCGCTATTTCGAGACGGTGGCCGATCGCCCGATCGACGCCGCACCGCCTGTCTGCCTCTATCTCGAGGTCACCAACCGCTGCAACCTGTTGTGCGAGACCTGTCCACGCACCTTCGAGGATCTCGAACCGCCCGCCGACATGAGCTGGGAGCTGTTCACCCGTATCGTCGATCAGGTCCCGACCGCCGCACGCGCCGTCCTGCATGGGGTCGGCGAGCCGATGCTGGTCCGCTCGCTGCCGCGCATGATCCGCTACCTCAAGGAGCGGAACATCTACGTGCTGTTCAATACCAATGGCACGCTCCTCAACCCGCGCAAGTTTCCCGATCTGATCGAGACCGGCCTCGACGAGATCCGCGTCTCCCTCGATGCCGCCGACGCCGTCACCTACAAGCAGGTGCGCGGCAAGGATTTCTTCCATCGGATCGTGCGCGACGTGCGCGCGCTCACGACCTATCAGCGCGAGCACGGACTGGCCAACCCGCGCGTCTCGATCTGGCTCACCGGTCTGAAAGAGACCGTCCAGTCTCTTCCGGAGTTCGTCCGTCTCGCGGCCGACATGGGCGTGCGCGAAGTCCATCTCCAGCGCCTGGTCTTCGACGAAGCGGGCTTCGGCATGGCACGCGCCGAGAGTTCGCTCTTCGAGCAGACGCAAGCCGAGGAGCAGGCCGCGATCAAGGCCGCGCAGTCCCTCGGCCGTGACCTCGGCATCGTGCTCGACGCCTCGGGCGCCACCGAACCCGGCCTGAGCCTTCGCCGCGAGGACAGCGCGCAGCCCTGGTCCACCTGCCGGCGTCCCTGGTCGCTGATGTATTTCACCGCGCATGGCCGCGCGCTGCCCTGCTGCATCGCGCCATTCTCCGCGCGCGGCTACGAGAACTACACGCTGGGTGACGCCACTCAGCAGGATCTGCGCGAGATCTGGAACGGTCCCGCCTACCAGGATTTCCGCCAATCGCTGCTGAGCGATGCGCCCCCCAAGCCCTGCCAGAATTGCGGCCTGCGTTGGAGCCTCTGAGCGGCGCGAGCCCACGCACCGTCGCGATCATCCCGACCTTCAACGAGCAGGGCGCGATCGGGCCGACCATCGCGAAACTGCCCCGCCCCCTGATCCACACCATCCTCGTCGTCGACGGCGGCAGCGCCGACGCGACTGCGTCCGAGGGAAGGCAGGCCGGTGCCGTCGTGATCGACGAAGGCAGACGCGGCTACGGCCGCGCCTGCCTGACCGGTGCAGCCCACGCACGCGCACTCGGCGCCGACATCGTCCTCTTTCTCGACGGCGACGGCAGCGACGCGGGCGAACTCGCCGAGAGGCTGATCGCGCCGATCCGCGACGGACGTGCCGACTTCACGCTCGCGCACCGCAGCAGGGCAGGGCGCGCGCCAGGCAGCATGGGCGCGCACCAGGTGCTCGCCGGTCACCTTATCGGTGCTGCCGTCGGCATCCTCGCCGGCCATCGCTACCGCGACATGTGCGCCTTTCGCGCCATTCGTCTCGATCTGCTCGAGCGCTTGCGCATGCGCGAAATGACCTATGGCTGGAATCTCGAGATGCAGATGAGCGCCGCGTTAACCGGCGCCCGCATCCTCGAAATCCCGATGCCCTACGGCCGCCGTGTCGCCGGCCGCTCGAAGGTCGCCGGAAATTGGCGCGGCACCCTCACCGCGACAATACGCATCCTGCGTACTCTTCTCGCCGTCCGCCTGCGCGCTGCCCGGTGACACCGTTCGAGATCCCGACCGACGGCGACGCGGCTTCGCTCGCGGCCATGCGAGAGGCCAAGCTCGCCCGGCTGCGCTTCCGCCGAACCCCGAACCCCGATCGCCGGTTCGGCTATCCGGCCGACTTCCTCACCGCCGACCTGATCGCCGAGTTCGCCATCCCCGAAGCGCTCCCCGTCTCCGCCAACGAATATGGCGGCCCCTTCGTGGCCGAGATCCGCGGCCACCCGGACCGGCTCTGCCTCGATGTCGGTGCCGGCCTGCGCGCGTCCTGCTTCGTCAACGTCGTCAACACCGAGATCTACCCGAGTGCCAGCACCGACGTCATTTGCGTGGGCGAAGACCTCCCTTTCGAGGACGACCAGTTCGACTACGTGCTGTGCTGCGCCGTCCTCGAGCACACCCGCCGCCCGTGGGACGTCGCGCGAGAAATCTGCCGCGTCCTCAGGCCGGGCGGCCGGGTCCTCGTCGACTATCCGTTCCTGCAGGGCGTGCACGGCTACCCGCACCACTATTTCAATGCGACGCCGCGGGGCGCGATCAGCCTCTTTGAGCAGCAGTGCGACATCGTCAGCTCAACCATCGGCCGCAACAACCATCCGATCCAGGCGCTCACCTGGGTTCTCGACGAATGGCGACGCGGCCTCGACGGCCCGACCGCCGAACGCTTCGCCGCACTCACGGTGGGCGAACTGCTCGCAAGCCCTCCCGACACACAGGTCGACCGCGACTACGCGTGCCGTCTCAGCGACCACGCGCTGCACGCCATCCCCGCCGGCTCCACCCTGATCGCGCGCAAGCGGTCATCAGGCCCGATGCCGTCGCGATCCCGCATCGAGGCGCTCGAGATCGAGATCGCCGCCCTGCGCGCCTCGCACTCTTGGCGGCTGACGCGTCCGCTGCGGACGCTGTCCGAACGTTGGAAGCGCACGTTTCAATCGAACGTTTGACTTTTGCCTCGGGACGACGCTAGATCCTCCCGTGGCCGACAGGGACACCAAGCAACGGATCCTCGACGCCGCCGAGGCGCTTCTCGTCGAGCATGGCGCGGCCTCCGTATCGCTGCGACAGATCACCGCCAGCGCCGCGGTCAACCTGGCCGCCGTCAACTACCATTTCGGCAGCAAGCGATCGCTCATCCACGCCGTTCTCGCCCGCCATCTCGATCCGCTGCACGAGGACCGGCTCCGCGTCCTCGACGCCTGCGAAACCAGCGTCGCCGGCCAGCTTGATTGCGAGCACGTGCTGGCCGCCTTGTTCGCGCCGGCGCTGCATCGTGCGCGGCACCAGGCGGGCTTCCTGCGCTTCGTCGGCCGCGTCTATACCGATCCCTCGCCCGAGATCGCCGACTTCATCCACCGGCGCTACGAACCGGTCACCACACGCTTCTCCGCCGCCTTCGCCGCTGCCCTGCCGGGCCTGCCGCACGCCGAACTGGCCCTTCGCCTGCAGTTCGTGCTCAAGGCCATCGCCGGCATCATCGCAAGCGCCGACCTCCCCGACCTGCTCGCCGACATCGGCGTCGCGCGTCCGGCCTCGATCACCGATCTCGAACTTCTCGCGCGCCTGACCACCCTGATGGTGGGCGCACTCACCGCACCCGACCCCACCGGCGGCCGCGACTTCGCCGATCTCTTCTCGATCCTCGACGCGCCGACGCATGACGCCAGACCGCCTGCACGCCCGCACGGAGCCCATCCATGATCTGGATCCTCTCGATCCTCATCCTCGCCATTCCAGTCCTCGTCTTTACGGTCGTGCCGCTCCGCCGCCGCCTGATCAGCGCCCGCCTGCTGCCGGTGTTCCGCCGCATCATGCCCCGCATGAGCGACACCGAACGCGCCGCCATCGAGGCCGGCACCATCTGGTGGGATGCCGAATTGTTCCGCGGCCGTCCCGATTGGAACCGCCTGCTCGCGACTCCGAAAGCCATCCTGTCGGACGAGGAGCGCGTCTTCGTCGACAACGAGACCGACACGCTCTGCGATCTCGCCAACGACTGGCAGAGCACCAGCGTCTGGCAGGACATGCCGCCAGAGGCCTGGGACTACACGAAACGGCACGGCTTCCTCGGCCTCATTATCCCGCGCCGCTACGGCGGCAAGCAATTCTCGGCGGCCGCCCACTCCGCAATCGTCATGAAGCTCGCCACCCGCTGTTCGGCCGCTTCGGTCTCGGTCATGGTCCCGAATTCCCTCGGTCCCGCCGAGCTCCTGCTTCATTACGGCACCGAGGCCCAGAAAGACTTCTATCTGCCTCGCCTTGCCCGCGGCGACGAAATCCCGTGCTTCGCGCTGACCAGCCCGCACGCGGGCTCCGACGCCGCCGCCATCCCCGATATCGGCATCGTCTGCAAACAGGTCTGGCAGGGCCGCGAGACGCTCGGCTTCTCCGTCACCTGGGACAAGCGCTACATCACGCTCGCACCCATCGCGACCCTGGTGGGCCTCGCCTTCCGCGTCCGCGATCCCGACAGCCTGCTCGGCAAGGGGCCCAACCCCGGCATCACCTGCGCGCTGATCCCGTCCGACCATCCCGGCATGGAGATCGGCCGCCGGCACTGGCCGCTCAACGCCGTCTTCCAGAACGGACCCACGCGCGGCACCGACGTCTTCATCCCGGTCGACATGGTCATCGGCGGCGTGGACCAGGTCGGCACCGGTTGGCGGATGCTGATGGAGTGCCTCGCCGCCGGACGCGCCATCTCGCTGCCGGCGTCCAACGTCGGCGCCGCCAAGCTCGCCGTGCACGCGACCGGTGCCTACACCGCGATCCGCCGCCAGTTCAATGTGCCGATCGGCCAATTCGAGGGCATCCAGGAGCCGCTCGGACGCATGGGTGGCCACCTCTACGCGATGGACGCGACCAGGCTCCTCTCGGCAGCCGCCATCGACGCTGGCGAGAAGCCGTCGGTCATCTCGGCGATCTCAAAATATCACGTGACCGAGCGCGCCCGGATGGTGATCAACGACGCGATGGACGTCATCGGCGGAAAAGGCATCTGCATGGGCCCGGGCAACTTCCTCGCCCGCGCCTACCAGCAATCGCCGATCGCGATCACCGTCGAGGGCGCCAACATCATGACGCGCAGCCTGATCATCTTCGGTCAGGGTGCGATCCGCTGCCATCCGTTCATTCTCAAACTGATGCGGTCCGGCAACGACGGCGACCTCGGGTGTTTCGACCGTGCCCTGTTCGCACATCTGAATTACGTCGCCCGCAACCTCGTCCGCACCCTCGGCCACGGCCTGACCGGCGGCCTGCTGCTGCGTGCGCCCGCAAAGGCCGCGCCCGCGCTTGCCGCCCACTACAAGACCGCCAATCGCCTCTCCCTGGTCCTCGCGCTGGCGAGCGACATCGCGATGGCGACGCTGGGCGGCACGCTCAAGCGCCGCGAGAGCGTCACCGGCCGGCTCGGCGACGTGCTGAGCCAGCTCTACATCGCGTCCGCCGTCCTCAAGCGTTTCGAGGATGACGGCCGTCCCACCGAGGATCTGCCGCTGGTCCGCTGGGCCCTGATCGACGCCGAGCACCGCGCCCACGAAGCGCTCGACGGCTTCTTCCGCAACTATCCGATCCGGCTCGTCGGCCTGCTGCTGCGCGCGGCCGCCTTCCCGTTCGGCCTGCCGTCCCGACACCCTTCCGACCGGCTCCATGCCGACATCGCGCGCATCCTGCAGACCGCCTCTCCCGCCCGCGACCGCCTGTTCACCGGTCTCTGGCATCCGCGGCTTGAGGTCGACGGGCTCGCCTCCATCGATCTCGCCTTCGCCGCCTATCCGCGGATCGAGGCGATCGAGCGCCGCCTGCGCGAGGCGGTCCGCGCCGGCCGGATCGGCCGCATGCCGCAGGCCCTGCCCCTGATGGTGGTCTGGGCGGCCGAGGCACTCGCGGCCGGCCTCATCGACCAGGACGAGCGGGCGGCGATTGATCACTTCATCGAGCATGCGGACGCCGTGATCCGGGTCGACGATTTCGCGCCCGACTTCAACGCCAGCCTGGACGCCGAGGCGCGCACCGCCGTGCAGCGCTCGATGGCGCCCGAGGTCCGCGCCGCGGAATGACCGACCGCTACCTCGCCTTCAGCAACACGACGCTCGGCAAGCGGCTGACCGGCCTCGCCCGCCTGCCGCAACCCATCCCGCTCGACCGGTTCCAGCCCGGCCAGCCCGCGTTGCGCGGCCCGATCATCGTGGGCGGCGACGGGCGTGTCGGCCCAGACCTCGCCCGCCTGTTCGCGCACGCCGGCGCCGCCACCATCAACCATCAGGCGCCCGGCTGGCCGGACCTCGCGGCGCGGCACGGCCTGCTCGACCGCCGCTTCGAGCCGGGCGACCGTGCCGGCTCGCTCGTCTTCGACGCCACCGGTCTCGCACGCATCGCCGACCTCGAGCGCCTCTACGGGTTCCTCCACGTCACCATCCGCGCCGTCGACCGCAACGGGCGCATCGTCGTGCTCGGCTCGCCGCCGGCATACGCCGGCGACGAGGAAGCCCGGATCACGCAGCGCGCGCTCGAAGGTCTCGCGCGATCGCTGGCCAAGGAAGCCAGGCGCAACATCGCGACCCAGCTCGTCCTGGTCGCCTCCGGCGCCGAGACGCTTATCGACAGCACGCTGCGCTTCCTGCTCTCGTCCCGCAGCGCCTACGTCTCCGGCCAGGTCGTCCACATCGGCCCGGCTGCATCTCCGCCCGTTGTCGACTGGTCGGCGCCGCACGCCGGACGGCGCGTGCTGGTCACCGGCAGCGCGCGCGGCATCGGCGCCGCGATCGCCGAGGTCTTCGCCCGTGACGGCGCCGCCCCGGTCTGCCTCGACGTGCCCGGCGCGGAGCCGGCCCTTCGCGCGCTCGCCGAACGCCTGGGCGGCATTGCCCTGCCGCTCGACATCACCGCCCCAGACGCGCCCGCCCGTATCGTGGAGGCCGGCCCGTTCGACGCCGTGATCCACAATGCCGGCGTCACCCGCGACCGCACCGTCGCGCGCTTGGACCGGAGCGAATGGGACACCGTGCTCGCCATCAATCTCGCGGCACCGCTGCGCATCACCCAGGCCCTGCGGGACGCGGGCGCGATCAACCCGAACGGCCGCGTCGTCTGCGTCTCCTCGATCGCCGGCATCGCCGGCATCGCCGGCCAGACCAACTACGCCGCCTCCAAGGCAGGCATCATCGGCCTGGTCGCGGCACTCCGGAACGAGCGCTTCACCGTCAATGCCGTCGCACCCGGCTTCATCGAGACCGCGATGACCGCGAAAATCCCGTTTGCGGTCCGCGAGGCCGGACGCCGCCTGAACGCGATGGGGCAGGGCGGCCGGCCCATCGACGTCGCCGAGACGATCGCCTGGCTCGCCCATCCCGCGAGCAACGGGCTGGACGGCAACGTGATACGGGTCTGCGGCCAGAGCCTGCTCGGAGCCTGAGCATGACGCCGATCCTGATCACCCGTCCCGCCCCGGGCAGCGCGATCCTGCGCGCGGGCATCCTCAGCCTGCGCAAGCGTGCCAGATCGGCGGGCCCGCTCGACCCCACGCCAATGCTTCGGCGCGGCGTCGTTCTCGACCCAGGCCGGATCCACGCCTACGCCGGGCTTTGCGGCTTCACCGAACAGCAGGGCGTGCCCTTCACCTATCCGCACAATCTTGCCTTCCCACTGCACATGATGGCGATGCTGCGCCCGAGCTTCCCGTTCCCGGTCGTGGGCCTCGTCCATCTCGAGAATGCCATCCGCCAGCACGCGCGCCTGCATTCTGGCGACACGCTCGACATCGAGGTCTCGCTCGGACGCTGGCTCGCCCATCCGAGAGGGCAGGCCGTCACCGTCGAGACCGTCATCACCCGTGCCGGCGCCGCCGTCTGGGACAGCACCAGCACTTATCTGCGTCTTCGCACCACACCGTCCGGCGAGCCCTACGCGGCCCTCGCCGCCGACGACACCAGGCTCGTCACCGTGCAGCGCTGGACCCTCGCGGGCGATCTCGGCCGCCGTTTTGCGCGCGTATCCGGCGATCTCAACCCGATCCACACATCCCGCCTCGGCGCCCGCGCCTTCGGTTTTCGCGCGCCCATCGCGCACGGGATGTGGAGCAAGGCCCGCGCGCTGGCCGCACTCCTGCCCCAGGCGCCGATCGAGCGCGCGGCCGCTCGCGTGGCGTTCAAGACCCCTGTCTTCCTGCCCGGCCATGTCACTCTGCTCGTGGCGCCCGACGCCTCCCCCACGATCTTCGAACTCCGCGACGGCCGCGAGATCCGCCCGCACCTGCGGGGAGAGCTCGCATGCTGAACGCGCCCTCGCTTCGGCGCGTCGCCATAATCGGCGGCTGCCGCATCCCCTTCGCCCGCGCCAACACCGCCTACGCGGCCGCGACCAACGCGGACATGCTGACCGCTGTCCTCCAGGGCCTCGCCGACCGTTTCGACCTGCACGGCGAGCTTCTCGGCGAAGTCGTCGCGGGCGCCGTGCTCAAGCACAGCCGCGACCTCAACCTGACCCGCGAAAGCCTGCTCTCGACGACGCTCGCCCACGACACCCCCGCCTACGACATCCAGCAGGCCTGCGGCACCGGCCTCCAGGCGGCCCTCCTCGTCGCCAACAAGATCGCGCTCGGCCAGATCGACGCCGGCATCGCGGGCGGCGTCGATACCGTCTCCGACGCTCCGATCGCGATCAACGAGCGCCTGCGCCAGATTCTTCTGAAGGCCGGGCGAGCCAAGACCGTCGGCCACCGCGTCCGCACCCTCGCGGCCATCCGCCCGGACATGCTGTTCCATCCGCAATTGCCTCGCAACGCCGAGCCGCGCACGCGCCTCTCGATGGGCGAGCATTGCGAGCGCATGGCGGTCACCTGGCGCATCACCCGCGAGGCCCAGGACCAGCTCGCGTCGGACAGCCACCGCCATCTCGCCGCCGCCTACGATCGCGGCTTCTTCGACGATCTCGTCGTACCGTTCCGCGGCCTCACTCGCGACAACAATCTGCGCCTGGACACCAGCGAGGCGAAACTTGCGGCCCTGAGACCCGCCTTCGGCGCCGGCGGGACGCTCACCGCCGGCAACTCCACGCCGCTCACCGACGGCGCCGCCGTCGTTCTGCTCGCGACCGAGGAGTGGGCGGCGGCGCGCAATCTCCCGATCCTTGCATATCTGCGCACTGGCGAGACCGCCGCGGTCGACTTCGTGGATGGCGAAGGCCTGCTGATGGCGCCCGCCTATGCGGTGCCGCGCATGCTCGACAAGGCCGGGCTTGGCCTGCGGGATTTCGACCTCTACGAAATCCACGAGGCGTTCGCCGCCCAGGTCCTCTGCACGCTCGCCGCCTGGCAGGACCCGGAATTCGCGCGCGACCGCCTGCATCGCGACGACCCTCTCGGCGCTATCGACCGGTTCCGAATGAACGTCAACGGCGGCTCGCTCGCCACCGGCCACCCCTTCGCCGCCACCGGCGCCCGCATCCTCGCAACCCTCGCCAAGCAGCTCGCCGAGCGAGGCTCGGGCCGCGGCCTGATCTCGATCTGCGCCGCGGCCGGGCAAGGCGTCGTTGCCATCGTCGATAGGTAGACCCGGATCTCGATCGGATTGCTTGCGATCTGGCCCATGCCTCGCCGCGCCGGCCGAATGGATCGATCCTGACACCAAACTGACGCGCTCGTCGTCTGGCCTGACAAGGACCTGACGGTGACGGAACGGTCATAAAAGCTTCGCCAAACCCATCGTCCGCTCGGCTCCGATCGGCGCTACATCACGCCCAGTTACAAAGACAAAAACGGCGAACGGGAGCCAGGAATGTCGTCAGATCGAAATCTATCGTCGCTGAAGGTCGCGCTGCTGTCGGCAACCCTCCTCGCGGGCATCGGCTCCGCGCGTGCCGATGACGGAAGCCCCGACAACACCGGTCAGGCGCCGCTCCCGACCGGCCAGCTCATCACGCCTTCCTTCGCGCGCGGGGCATCATTCTCGCTCTTCAGCCCGGCCCAGCCCGAATACACCGCTGCCATCGGCAACTACCCGTTCTTCCATCCAGGCGGCATCATCGCATCCGCCTTCAGCCCCGACCGCAAGACGCTCGCCGTCGTCACCAGCGGCTACAATGTGCTCGACGATGCCAACGCCAACCTGGTCGGCAACGGCGCCGAGTTCGTCGCCCTCTATGATGTGAGCAATCCGCGCGTTCCGGTCCTGACCCAGACCTTGCGCCCGCTCAACACCTTCGTCGGTCTCGCCTTCTCGCCCGACGCCTCCAGGATCTACGTCTCCGGCGGCGCGGATGACGACGTGATCGTCTTCTCCAAGGCCAATGGCCAGTATGCACAGACCAGCACGATCGACCTCGGTCACGGCGGCTACGCCGGGCTCGGTCCGAACGGGTTGGCGGGCGGCATCGGCGTCGGCCAGTATCCGCAGGCCGGCGGTCTCTCCGTCTCGCCGGACGGCTCGCTTCTCGCGATCGCCAACGCGCTCGACAACAGCGTGACGCTGATCCGCACGTCGGACGGCACCAGGCTGTTCGAGTACGATCTGCGCCCCTACAACACGTCGGGCGCCGACGGTGTCGCCGGCGGCGAGACGCTCTACAGTGTCGCCCTGAAGGGCGACACGACGCTCTACGCGACGTCCGTCCGCGACCGCGAGGTGGTGGTCGTCGACATCGCCGGCGGGACGCCCAGGTTCGTCACCCGCATCAAGCTGCCCGGCAGTCCCAACAACCTGGTGCTGAACAAGGCGCAGACCCGGCTCTATGTCAGCCAGGACAACAGCGACACGGTCGCCGTCATCAACACCGAACATAACCGGGTGGTCGAGGAGATCGACGCGATCGCGCCGCCCGGCGTGCTTGCCGACACCGGCAATCGCTACACGGGCGCCGCCACCAACAACGTGGCCCTTTCGCCCGACGAGAAGACGCTCTACGCGACCAACGGCGGCGCCAACGACGTCGCCATCGTTCCGCTCAATGGCCCGGCGCCGCACAAGGTCGCCGCCATCGTCCCGACCGGCTGGTATCCAACCACCGTGCAGGTCAGCCGCGACGGCAAGACGATGTTCGTCTTCAACGCCAAGGACGATCCCGGATCGAACCCGGCCAAGAACACGAGCGCGCTGCCGCACGTCGTCGACAAGACCGTCCCCGGCGGCAACGATTTCGCCAACGAATACAAGGCGGATCAGTATGTCTTCCAGCTGCAGCGCGCCGGCGTCCTCGTCATGCCTGTTCCGTCCAGCAGCCAATATGGCCGCCTGACGGCTCAGGTCGCCGCGAACAATGGCTACACCGAAGTCGACAATCCCGCCGACACGCCGGTGATGCAGTTCCTGCATCAGCACGTCCAGCACGTCATCTACATCGTCAAGGAAAACCGCACCTTCGACCAGATCCTGGGCGACCTCAACAATGGTGCCAACGCCGATCCCTCGATCAACGTCTTCGGCCGCGCCATCACGCCGAACTTCCACCGAATCTCGACCCAGTTCGTCACCCTCGACAACATGTTCGACAGCGGCGAGGTGAGCGGCAACGGCTGGCCGTGGTCGACCGAAGGCCGCGAGACCGACTGGAACGAGAAGAACATCCCGATGAACTACACGTTCGGGGTCGATCGCGGCGACGCGCCATACGTCGCGGAAGGTCAGGACAACAACGTCAGCGTGGCCTATGCCGGAGCGACACCGGCCGCGACCGTCGCGGCGCGCCAAGCCGAGGCTGCCGGCTACGACTACACCGCCAACGCCAGCCAGTACCCGGGTGGCCCGAACAACATGCTGCCCGGCACCAACGACGACGGCGCCACCGACGGTCCCAACGACGCCAGGCAACAGGGCCATATCTGGGACGCCGCGCTCAACGCCGGCCTGTCGGTGCGCAACTACGGCTTCTTCTCCGACAATGGTCACTACGGCTTGAAAGCGACCGATCCTGGCTACTCCGCACCGATCGAGTTCCCCTATGCCGGCAGCGTGAACGGACAGGCCGGCGCCCGCCAGATGTGGACCGCGGCTGCGGCCCTGGTCCCGTTCACCGACATCTATTTCCGCGGCTTCGACAACGGCTATCCCGATTTCTGGCGGTTCGAGGAGTTCCATCGCGAGTTCAAGCAGTTCGAACGCCACGGAAACCTGCCCAATCTCGTCCTGCTCCGCTACATGCACGACCATATGGGCAACTTCGGAACCGGACAGTATCAGGCCGGTCTCAGCACGGCCGAGGACGAGCAGGCCGACAACGACTATGCCGTCGGCCGCACCGTCCAGATGATCGCGCACAGCAGAGAATACGCCGGCAACACCCTGATCTTCGTCACCGAGGACGATGCGCAGGACGGCGGCGATCACATGGACGCGCACCGCGAGACCGCTTACGTCGTCGGTCCCTATGTCAGGAAAGGTGCGGTCGTCAGCACGCGCTATTCAAGCGTCAGCATGCTGCGCACCATCGAGGACGTGCTCGGCCTGCGTCATCTCAACCTCAACACCGCCTATCAGCGCCCGATGACCGACGTGTTCGACACGACCCAGGGGCCCGACTGGAACTACAAGGCCGTTGCCTCCACCGTGCTGAAGACGACCACGCTGCTCACCGCGATGAACGAGACCAGGGAGGCTCTCGTGCAATATGCGGCGGGGCCGGATGTGCTCCCGACCCACAACGGTGCGTGGTGGGCCGAGCAGACCAGGGGCTTCAACTTCGCCGATGAGGACCGTGCGCCCACCGCCCTGTTCAACCAGGTCATCTGGCGTGGCATGATGGGCAACAAGCCCTACCCGAGCGTTCGCGGAGGGATCATCATGCGTCACACCCGGACGGCAGCGAACATCACGCCGGTCAGCGTGCGGCAGTGACAAGATCTGACTGAAGGAGGGCGGGGCTCGCGACTGAGCCCCGCCGCGTTCCACGAACCGGATCCCTGTTGACGACGGACCGCCATCGCTGCGGTCTTGATCTGCGTCCGTGCTGCGTATTATTCATCAGCATGCCAAAATCCACGGAGAGCGATGTGCTTTTCTCGTCGGCTGTCGCCCGCCGCTGGCTCCTCGCCGGTGCCGGGTCGATGGCCATCGCCGCTCGCTCCCGCGCCGCAACGCCGGTCACCCTCGACTATGCCTACTACAACCCGCTGAGCCTGGTGTTGCGCGATCAAGGGCTGGTCGAGAAAGCTCTCGGTCCTGGCACGCAAGTCACCTGGGTGCTGAGCGCGGGGAGCAACAAGGCGCTCGAATATCTGCGCGGCGGCGCGATCGGCATCGGGTCCGCGGCCGGCGCCGCGGCACTTCTGGCGCGTGCGAACGGTGCGCCGGTCCAGATCCTGGGGGTCTTTGCCGAGGGCGAATGGACCGCGCTGGTGGTGAGGAGCGGCAGCGCGATCAAGACCTTGGCCGATCTCAAGGGGAAGGCCGTCGCCGCGACGCCGGGAACGGATCCGTTCATCTTTCTGGTGCATGCGCTTCGATCCGCCGGTCTGACGATCCGTGATGTCCGGCTCGTTCCCCTCCAGCATGCCCAGGGGCGGCTGGCGCTGGACCGTGGCGAGGTCGATGCCTGGGCCGGTCTCGATCCGTTCATGGCCGAGGCGGAACTGCAGAGCCGCGACGTGCTGGTCTATCGCAACCCGGCCTTCGTCAGCCCCGGCACCCTCGTCGTAAGGGAGGATGTCCTGGCCCAGGCGCCGCGGACGGTGCGTGGCGTGCTCGCCGCCTACGAGGCGGCGCGCCGCTGGGCGGCCGCGAACCCGTCCGGGCTCGTGTCGCTGCTCGCCGGCGCCGCGCAAATCGCACTGCCCGTCGCCGGCCGCCAGTTGAGCCGGACCGCGTTTCCGCCCTCCACCCTGACGGCGAGCCAACGGGCGCGGATCGGCGGCGCGTCGCCGATCCTCGTTGCGAGCGGCAGCATGTCGTCGGGCGCGGACCCCACGCTTGCATTCTCGACCCTGTTCGCGCCCGAGCCCGCGCCGGCACAGATCAGATGAGCGAGACCGTCGCACCGGCAGCGCTCGCATCGTCCGGCGCGCCCGCGAACGAGGCGCCGCGTCAGCGCCTCACCGCCCCGGTGCCATCCGGCGCGCTCTTGCCGATCCTGATCGTCGGCGCCTGGGTGGTGGCATCGCGGATCCCGCTCCTGCCGGCCGCCTTGTTGCCGTCGCCGGTTCTTGTCTTGTCGACACTGCGTGACATGACCGTCGACGGCTCGCTCGCGCGTGACCTCGCCGCGACCGGATGGCGGTTACTGGCCGGCTTCGGGCTCGGCGCAAGCACCGGGATCGCGCTCGGAGCCGTGGTCGGTGCCCTGCCGGCCATCAAGCGCCTTCTCGATCCCACCATCCAGGCGCTCCGCAGCGTCCCTTCGATCGCCTGGGTGCCTCTCTTCATTCTCTGGTTCGGGATCTTCGACCTCTCCAAAATCCTCCTGATCGCGGTGGGAGTGTTCTTCCCGGTCTATCTCAACAGCGCCGCCGCGGTGGCCGGCACCGACCGCAAGCTGCTCGAGGTCGGACGTGTCAGCGGTCTCCGGGTCGTCGCCCGTCTGTGCCGCATCCAACTCCCCGCCAGCCTTCCCGGCATCGTCATCGGCCTTCGGGGCGGCCTCGGCCTCGGCTGGATGTTCGTGGCCGCTGCCGAGCTCATGGGCGCGTCCGAGGGCCTCGGCTTCGAGTTGATGGACGGCGACCAGACCGGGAGGCCCGAACGCGTGCTCGCCGCCCTCCTCGTGTTCGCGGTCTGCGGCAAGACGACCGACCTCGCTTTGTCGCTGCTCTTCCGTCCGCTCGTGTCCTGGCAGGACACCGAGAAGCCCCGGTGACGGCGCTGCTTGAAGTCGACGATCTCGCCCGCGACTACGACAAGACGGGCCGTGTCCTCGGCCCCTTGTCCTTCACGGTCATGCGCGGCGAGCTCCTCGTCATCGTGGGCCCGAGTGGTGGCGGCAAGAGCACACTGCTGCGCTGTCTAGCCAGGCTCGAGACGCCCGATACCGGAACGATCGCCTGGAGCGTGGAGCGCGGCACAATGGGCGTCGTCTTCCAGGAACCACGCCTGATGCCATGGCTCGACGTCCGCGGGAACATAGGCTTCGCCCTGCGCCTCGACCGCGATGCCCGACGGCGACGGGTCGAGGAACTCCTCGCGCTGGTCGGACTGTCCGAAGCCGGCCGCCGGATCCCGAAGGAGCTCTCCGGCGGAATGGCGCAACGAGCCTCCCTCGCGCGTGGGCTCGCGACCGACCCCGACCTTCTTCTGCTGGACGAGCCGTTCAGCGCGCTGGATCAGCCCACGAGAGTCCGGCTTGCATCGCACCTTCTCGATCTGCAGCGCCGCCTCGGCACGACCATGATCCTGGTCACGCACGACATCGCGGAGGCGATGCGCCTGGGCGACCGGATCATCGTCATCGGCCCGAGGCCGGGGCGGATCGTGGCCTCCTTTCCGGGCCTCGACGCCGATGCGTCGGACGTGCGGATCGGCGAGCTCCGTTCGTTGCTGGAGGCGGCCCTGCACGACGGCGGCAATCGAGAGCCGATCCATGCGCCGCTCCACGCTGCGGTGACGCAAGCTCGCTGACGCCGGTGCCCTAGGCGTCGATGTCGAGACGTGCGGCCGACCCGGCGCTTCCGGGACCGCGTCCCGTGCTCGCCGATCCGCTCACCGATGTCGACAGCACGGTGCCCGACGCACTGGTCATGGTCGTGGTGACGGAACCATCCGCGTTGGTCGTGGTCACGGTCGTGTCGCTCGAACCTGGCGACAACCCGCCGTTGCTCGGGGCCGCTCCCTTGCCAGGCCCAGCTTGCACGCTGTTCGCCAGCCCGCTCCCTCCGGGACCGATGGAAGAGATGCCGCTCATGGTGTGCTCCTTCACGGGGAGAATACCGCCTCGATCTTAACGGATCCTTTCCAGCCGTCTCGATTGCCCAAACCGCGGGATCCCGCACACCAATCTTCTCAATGTTTGCAAGGATGATGTTCCTGCATCTATAATATTCAAACCGTAAACCTTAAAACGGCACGAGGCCGGACAGCGCGCGGGAGACGACCATGTCAGCGATCTTGGCCAACCCTCTCGTCTCGATCCATGCGCGCGAATGGGCATTTGGTCGATCGGCGCGGTCATCGGCAGCCTGCTGGTCAGCCTGACCGTGACGCTGACCCTCGCCCGATGCCAGACCCACTCTCAACGTAATCAACTCCGCAGTCGGGCTTTCGCTTCTTCTCCTTCCCAACTACACGACGATCGCGTTCGGGACGATCTTCTTCGTCACCATCTTTCGCTTCTCGCGGTCGGACGCCAACGCGTTGTTCAACTGGATCTGGGCGTTCCACGCCGTTGCCTTGATCGTAGCCGGAATCCTCTTCGACTGCCTGAGCGTAAGCAAGCCGTTCATGCTCGTCGCCAGCCTCGGCCCGGGGGATCCTGCTGGTGTTCCTGCGGGTTTCACCGGCCACTGGCAGCTCTGGTGGCGGTTCCGCGCCGCCGGCATGCTCGTCTTCGCCGGCACGATCTTCCTGATGCGCGGCCGCTGGAGTCCGGCCGCCTCCAAGGCCGACATCGAGGCACACGACCGTGCGGTCGCGCGCGAGATGGCGCGCCTCGCCGCCGCGCCCGGCGCAGGCTAGAGCAAGATTCGGCCCGATGATAAGGACAGGCCACGCCCTGGCAGGATGGCATGTCAAACACCCGAGCGCCCGATCCCGATACCGACAAGCCCAGGGCTAGAGCCGGCCGCTTCGATCGCCGCAAGGAAGAAATCCTCATTGCCGCCGGCGGCCTCTTCAACCGGCATGGCCTACGCGACGCCACGCTCGCCGTTATCGCCGCCGAGATCGGCCTCAATCTCAAGAGTCTGCGCTATTATTTCGAGCGTCGCGAGGATCTCGTCGCCGCGGCCTTCATGCGTTCGATCGACCTGCACCAGGCCCTCGCGCAGGACGCGATGGCCGAGATCGGCATCGAGGCGCGCATCCGCCGCTTCGTGCGCGACTATTTCGAACTCCTCGCCGACGTCCGCGCCGGCACCCGGCCCGAATTCGTCTATTTCGGCGATCTGCGCGCACTGACCGCGCCTCACGCGGAGATCGTCTGGGCCGCCTACAACCGCATGTTCCGCTCCGTCGGGAACCTGTTCAGGTCGACCGGCGTCGATTGGGACCGCGCCCGGCTCAACGCCTCGACGCACATGCTGCTGTCGCAATTGCTGTGGTCGGTCGTCTGGGCCAGCGAGTGTCTGCCACAGGATGCGCCGCGCATCGCCGAACGCGTCAGCGACATCCTGCTGCACGGACTCGCCGCCTCGTTGCCCGACCTATCCCGTTACTCGGCAGCGCCTTTAGTGCGGGCCGCCGAGGCGGATCGTCTGTCGCAGGCCTCCTTCCTTCGCACCGCGACCGCGCTGATCAACCGGCTCGGCTACCGCGGTGCTTCCGTCGACCGTATCTCGGCCGAGCTGAATGTGACCAAGGGCGCCTTCTACCACCACAACGAAACCAGGGACGGCCTCGTCGTCGCCTGCTTCGAGCACAGCTTCGCTTTGCTTTGCGACGCTCAGGACACCGCCATCGCAACCGAAACGGATGGTCTCGCGCGGGTCCTCGCTGCATCCGTCTCCCTCGTCAACCGCCAGATGCTCGACGAAGGGACGCTGCTGCGCACCTCTGCGCTGACCGCCATCGGGCCGGAGCTGCGCGCCACCATGGTCAGGCAGATCGCGCGGCTGACGTTGCGGTTCGAGGACATGCTCAATGACGGACTCATCGACGGCTCGGTCCGGCCCTGCCATGTACGAATCGGTTCCGAGATGATCACCACCATGATCAACTCGGCAGAGGAGCTGGGCCGCTGGGTCAAGACGGCCACCGTCGACAATGCCGCCGAACTCTATGTCCGCCCGCTGCTGACAGGTCTGCTGGCGGAATGACCTTCGATGAGCTCCTCGCCCTCGAGCCCGACGGGACCGGCAATCGGCGCGCGCCCGTGCCGCCGCCTACCGACGAGACCCGTCCGTTCGGCGGCTTGCTGCTCGCGCAGGCGGTCGCCGCCGCGTCCTAGAACACTAGATGTTTGATCCCAGGCTTTGATGGTGCACTCTTATCGCGGGAGTGGAAGGAGGCACTATGGGTCAGGTTCTCCACGGCAGCGCCACGACGACAGAGGCAGTCCGTCGAGCGATACAGCATAGTCAAGAGAGCCTGAGGTCGCTCGCCAAGCGACACGGCATCAATCAGAAGACGGTCGCGAAATGGAAGCGGCGCACCTCCGTCGCCGATCGACCCACCGGACCGAAGGATCCCCGATCCACCGTCCTGTCGATCGACGACGAGGCCGTCATCGTCGCCTTTCGCAAACATACCCTGCTGCCCCTCGACGATTGCCTCTACGCGCTGCAGCCGATGCTGCCGCATCTCACGAGATCATCCCTGCATCGATGTCTGCAGCGGCACGGCATCTCGCAGCTGCCCCGCGTCGAGGGCGAAGCCTCCGCCAGACGGAAGTTCAAAACCTACCCGATCGGCTACTTCCACATCGACATCGCGGAGGTCCGAACGGCGGAGGGAAAGCTCTATCTCCTCGTCGCCATCGACAGAACGTCCAAGTTCGCTTTCGTCGAACTGCACGAGAAGGTCTCTCGCCGCACCGCCGCCGACTTCCTCCGGCGTCCCGTCGCAGCGGTCCCCTACAAGGTCCATACCGTACTCACCGACAATCGCGAAGCGATCCCCCGGAGGGATGTCAGCGAAGCTGACAGGGGTACCCACTTCACGACACCAGGCAATGCCGGATCAGCCGCTCCCGACATCAAGGCTGCCATCGAAGCCGGAGAGCCCTTCTGGGCACATGCCTTCGAATATGCCTGCGCGCGATGCGACATCGACCACCGGCTGACCAAGCCAAAACATCCGTGGACCAACGGCCAGGTCGAACGGATGAACCGCACCATCAAAGACGCCACCGTCAAACGCTACTTCTACGAGACCCACGACGAGCTGCGAAACCACCTCGGAGATTTCGTCCAGGCCTACAACTTCGCACGCAGGTTGAAGACCCTGAGAGGCCTCACACCCTACGAGTTCATCTGCAAAACCTGGACAGCAGAGCCAGATCGGTTCAACGTCAACCCGCACCATGAATTCGCGGGACTAAACATCTCTAGGTGCTGCCACGCGCTCCACGCGCTGTTCATCAACGCCGGTTCCAAACATCAACCGTTCGAGATCCAGGCCGAGCGCATCCGCGACGGAAGCAGCTTCGCCACCCGCCGCGTCGAGATCCGCCAGCAGGAGCGGCTGCTGCTCGGGGCCTACAGCTCGCATCATGACGGCGGAGACGGCCCGGAATACCAGACCAGGACGCCCGATCTGCCACTCCCCGAAACGCTGGAGGATCGGCGCCTGACGCGAGCGCATCGTGACGAGGCGCGCGGCAGGACGCAGCAGCGCTACCTCGCCGAGACGATGCTCGACCGGTTCCACCCGATGCGGATCGCGGTGACCAGCACCGCGATCTTGCCGATCCGTTTGGCAAGCTCCATCGCGGTCGCGATCACCGGCTTGGATGCTTTCGCGGCTCGCACGAGCTCAACAAGCTTCATTACGTTGGCGGGCGAGAAGAAATGCAGCCCGATTACGAATTCCGGGCATGAGGTTAGGGCCGCCATCTCATCGATATCCAGTCCCGAAGTGTTGGTGGCCAGGATCGCGCCGGCCTTCACGACCGCGTCGAGCCTGGCGAACACCGTCTTCTTTAAGGGCAGATCCTCGAGCACCGCCTCGATCACCAGGTCGCGAAAGCCGCCACGACGCGCTCTGCTCTCGTAGTTTCGCCGAATAGTGGCCAGCCCCCTGTCGAGCGCCTCCTGTCGTGTGCCCTTGGCAGGTCGAGGACAGCGTCCTCGCCTTCATCCGCTCAGCCGAACACCGCGACACTCTGCCGCGCCGTCATCAGCGGCGTGCCGTCCTCGCTCCAGATCGTGATCCGTTCCGCGGCATAGCCCTCGGCCACGACATCGCCCACCAGCCGCACCAGCCGCCATCCGCCTGGCGATCCTCGGCCCGGGTCCGGCCCGAGCTCGACCGACCACATCATCGTGCTGACCGGAATGAACCGCTCCACCATCGCGAGCGGCGCCGGCGGCGACGCATCGCCGAGTGCCACGAGTGCCACGGCCGGATTGAGGCCGTCCGCGTCCCGGTGGCGGAACCACGCCGTGATCTCGGCCGTCGGGCTGCCGCTCCCGAACCCGCCAGGCAGCGCCAGCCGGGCATCGAAATGCCCGATGAACGCCGGCGCGAGACCTTCCAGCAGAACGCCGCATTCCTCGGGCGGGGGCACCGCCGGCATCGGCAACGCCGTGTGCGCCAGCACCGACTGCCGCGCGGTCCCGAAGCACAGCAGCGCGCGGGTGGCCAACCCGGCCTCGCCATGGACATCCACCGACACGAACGTGACCGACCGCCCGGCGCGCAGCACGGTCGGCGTCAGCGCGAGCGACCCCGACACCGGGCCCACGAACGCGAACTGCGCCGCGCGCAGCGGTCCCAATCCAGGCACCGCCCGCTGCACGGTCTCGACCGCCAGCGCGGCCACGAGCCCGCCATAGACCGTGCGCCCCTGCTCCCAGTCGGCGGGCACCGCGACCCGCCAGGCGCCGTCCCGTTCCGCCATCGCGCCGATCAGCGCGGGCAGGCCGGTCAGCTTGCGACTCCCTCGGCGTACCAGTCCATCTTCTGCAGCTCGTCGTCGCTCGGATGCGCGCCCTCCGCGATCCTGATCTTGCCCGACTGGTCGCGCACCGGTCCGGTGAACGGGTGCAGCGCGCCGCCCGCGATCCCGGCACTCACCAGGTCAGCCGCGTGCCGTACATCGGGCGTCACCGTCGGCCCATAGGGCGCGAGCTGGACCAGATTCTCCTTCAGCCCCCACCATACATTGCCGGTATGCCAGCTTCCGGCGAGCGCCTGGCGAACCCGCATGATCACGTAGGGCGACCAGTGATCGACGATCGAGGTCAGTTGCGCCGTCGGCCCGAATCGCGCCATGTCCGAGCTCTGCCCGAACGCGTGCATGCCCCGCTGTTGCGCCGTCTGCATCACGGCCGGACTGTCGGTGTGCTGCGCGAGGAGGTCCGCGCCCTGGTCGAGCAGCGACTTCGCGGCATCCGCCTCCTTTCCCGGATCGAACCAGCTGTTGACCCAGATCATCCGCGTCTTGAAGTCCGGATTGATCTTGCGCGCGGCGATCGTGAACGCGTTGACCCCCATCACCACCTCGGGGATCGGAAACGACGCGACGTAGCCGCACACGCCGGTCTTCGACATATGCCCCGCGATCGTTCCGCAGACGGCACGCGCCTCGTACCAGCGGATGTTGTACTCCGCCACGTTCGGCGCCAGCTTGTATCCCGTCGCCTGCTCGAACTTCACATGCGGGAACTGCTTGGCCACACGAATGGCCGAATTCATGAAGCCGAACGACGTCGAGAAGATCATGTCGTTGCCGGACGCGGCCAGATCGCGCAGCACGCGTTCGCAGTCGGGCCCTTCGGCCACGTTCTCGACATAGTGCGTCGTGATCTGGCCGCCGAGTGCCGCCTGCAGCGCCAGCCGCGACTGCTCCTGCTCGTAGGAATAGCCGAGATCGCCGATCGGTCCGGTATAGACGAACGCGATCTTCATCGGTCCCGCCGCCCACGCGCGCCGAACGCCGGTCGCGCCGAGCGCCAGCCAAGCCGCACCCCCCACCAAGCCCCGTCTGTTCAGCATCGATCTCTCCATCACCCGGTTGCACGGAAGGGTTTGCCCAACGAAGCGGGTGCCGCAAGCAGCCCTTTCGCCACCCCCGATGAAATCGCCGCCAGCACCACGATCGTTGCCAGATAAGGCACCATCGCGAACAACTGCGTGGGCAGGTGCAGCCCGCTGCCGGAAAGGTAGAGCTGCAGCACCGCGATGCCGCCGAACAGGTAGGCGCCGAGCAGCACACGCAGCGGCCGCCATGATCCGAACACCACGAGTGCCAGCGCGATCCATCCGCGCCCGGCCGTCATCCCCTCCGCCCACATCGGCGTGTAGGCAACCGAGAGGTAGGCCCCGCCAACGCCCGCCATCGCGCCGCCGAACAGGACCGCGAGCAGCCGCACCCGAAGCACCGGCAACCCGATCCGGTGCGCCGCCTCCGCGTTCTCGCCCACCGCGCGCAGCACCATGCCCGCGCGGGTCCGGCCGATTGCCCAAGCCAGCAGGCCCGCCGCGACCAGGCTGCCGAACACCAGCGCATCCTGGCCGGCCAGCGGACCGATCACCGGCACCGCGCCCAGCCACGGCACGTGCAGTTTGCCCAGCGGTGGCACCGTGTGGCCGGTGAGGCGTTGTCCGGCCAGCGTGGAGACGCCGGTTCCGAAGATCGTCAACGCCAATCCGGTCGCCACCTGGTTGGTCGACAACGCGAGCGTCAGCGCCGCGAACAGCGAGGCGAGCGCCATCCCGGCGCCGGCGCCGGCAAGGACGCCCAGCACGTGGCTGCCGCTCGCGAGGGTCGCCGCGAACCCGGCGACCGCGCCGCTCAGCATCATCCCCTCGACGCCGAGATTGAGCACGCCCGCCCGCTCGGCCACCAGCTCGCCGAGCGAGGCATAGGCGAGCGGTGTCGCCGCCGTCATCACGGTGGCCACCAGCGAGATCGCCACGTTGGTCACGCGGCCACCGGCCGCACCGTCGCCAGCCGGAACCGCGTCAGGAAGTCCGCCGCCAGCGGAAAGAACAGCAGCAGGCCCTGAACCACGCCCGTCGCTCCCTTGGGCAGCCCGACCGCGACCTGGGCGAGATCCCCGCCCACGTACGACAAGGCCATCAGCAGGCCCGCGGGCACGATCCCCAGCGGGTCGAGCCGTCCGAGGAACGCCACGATGATGGCGGTGAACCCGTAGCCGGGCGACACCACCGGGATGAGCTGACCGATCGGGCCCGCCACCTCGAAGCAACCGGCGAGCCCGGCGAGCCCGCCGCTCGCCAGCAGCACCAGCCAGACCGTTCTCTCCTCCGAGAAGCCGGCGAAACGCGCCGCCGCCGGCGCCTCGCCGAACGCCCTGATCGCGAAGCCCGACACCGTCCGTCCGAGCAGCAGCCATCCCGCCGCAGGCAGCAGGAAGCCGATCGCCGTCCCCAGCGTGATCCGCGTCCCGGGCACCAGGACGGGCAGCAGCTCGTCGTCGGCGAACATCCGCGATTGCGGGAAATTGTAGCCCTGCGGATCCTTCAGCGGCCCGAACACCAGCGCCGTGAGCAGCAGCGAGGCGACGTAGGTCAGCATGAGGCTGGTCAGGATCTCGCTGGCGCCCAGACGGGTGCGCAGCAGTGCCGGGATCGCGGCCCACGCCATCCCGGCCACGGTCCCCGCCAGCACCATTAGCGGCAGCGCCCACGCGCTCCCATTCTCGCCGCAGGCGAGTGCGACGCCTCCCGCCCCGATCGCGCCGAGGGTGAACTGCCCGTCTGCGCCGATGTTCCAGACATTCGCCCGGAAGCACGCCACCAGCCCCAGCGCGATCGTGATCAGCGGCGCCGCCTTGAGCGCCATCTCGGACCAACCATTGACCGTCTCGAACGGCTGGACGAAGAACGCGTGCAGGGTCTGCCGCGCCGGATAGCCTATCGCCACG
Source organism: Acetobacteraceae bacterium (assembly GCA_965276655.1). Lineage (GTDB taxonomy): Bacteria > Pseudomonadota > Alphaproteobacteria > Acetobacterales > Acetobacteraceae > CAXTPV01. Next base: position 3,072,233 of record CBDIBD010000003.1, on the reverse strand, counting down.
AACAGCAGTCCGGACGCCGCCACCGCGCCCAGGGCGGCCGCGACCGGTGCGGCCGACGCGAGCCAGCGCGGCGGTGCCACCCGTCGCTCGATGCGGAATCTAACTGGCATGCGCCAATGCCGGCGCGGCCTCGCCTGCCTGACCATGCACGCCGCCCATCATCAGCCCGAGCTCCTCGAGCGTGACCTCGCGCGTCGGAAGCGCGCCCGTGAGCCGGCCGGCGTTGATGACCGCGATCCGGTGCGTGATTCGCAGCAGCTCGTCGAGATCCTGGCTGATCACCAGCACCGCGCTTCCGTTCGCCGCGCGCTCGAACAATGCCCGGTGGATCGCGGCCGCGGCGCCGGCGTCCACTCCCCAGGTCGGCTGTGCGACCACCAGCACCGACGGGGCCTGCAGCACCTCGCGGCCGACCACGAACTTCTGCAGGTTGCCGCCCGACAGGCTCCCCGCGCGCGCCTCCGGTCGGCCTTGCCGCACGTCGAAATCCTCGATGATGCGGCGCGCGAACCCGCGCGTCGCCGCGCGCCGCACCATGCCGAGCCGGATCAGGCCCGCCCGCTCCCGGCCTGTCAGCACGGTATTGTCGGCCAGCGAAAAGCCGGGCATCGCCGCGTGCCCATTGCGTTCCTCCGGCACCGTCGCGAGCCCCAGCGCGCGCCGCGCGGTCGTGCCCAGGCGCCCGCACAGGGTCTCGCCGATCCTGATGTCGGCATTCGACGGCGCCAGCCGTTCGCCCGTCAGCGCCGCCATCAGCTCGCCCTGGCCGTTGCCGGCGATCCCGGCGATGCCGACGATCTCGCCAGCCCTGACTTCCAGGCTCACGCGCTCGAGCGCCACGTCGTGCGGCCGGACCGCGGGCAGGTCCAGCGCGTACAGCACCAGCATCGGCCGTCCCGGCGCCGCCTCGGGTGCGCGCTCGACGCGCAGCACCTCGGCCCCCACCATCATTCGCGCGAGCGACGCGGCGCTCTCGGCGCGCGGGTCGCACCGGCCTACCACCCGCCCATGACGCAGCACCGTCGCCGCGTCGCACAACGTCCTGATCTCGTCGAGCTTGTGCGAGATATACAGGATCGAGATGCCTTCGCTGGCCAGCCGGCGCAGCGTCGCGAACAGGAGCAACACCTCCTGCGGCGTCAGCACCGAAGTCGGCTCGTCCATCACCAGCAGCCTCGGCTGCTGCAGCAGGCAGCGGACGATCTCCACCCGTTGCCGTTCCCCGACCGAGAGCGAGGCCACTGTCCTGTCCGGATCGAGCGGCAGGCCGTAGTCGCCGCTTACCGACCTGATCCGCGCCGACAGTGCCCGGCGTCTCCCCGGTGCCTCCAGCACCAGCGCGATGTTCTCGGCGACACTCATCGCCTCGAACAGTGAAAAATGCTGGAACACCATGCCGATGCCCAAACGCCGTGCGGCGTTCGGATCGTCGATCCGGACCGTCTCGCCTTCCCAGGCGATCTCGCCCTCGTCCGCCTGCAGGACGCCGTAGACGATGTTCATCAGCGTCGACTTGCCCGCGCCGTTTTCGCCGAGCAGCGCGTGGATCTCACCCGGACCGACCACGAGGTCGATCCGGTCGTTGGCGACGAGCGGGCCGAACCGGCGGGTGATCCCGCGGAGGCGCAGCCGGTCCGTCATCGTCAGGTTGCGATCGAGGATGCCATCGCCGGGATCATGCAACTCCCATGCAACGGCTGCGTCCGCTCACACCCCGAACGCCACCCAATTGAACCCCGACCGTTTCGCATAGCCGATCGAGCTGGTCGCTCCGTTGATCACCGGGCTGAGGCACGACACCTGAAACCCCGTCGCGGAGAGATTGTTGACGCCGTAGATCGTCGGCACCGGCACCGGATAGGCCGCGTTGTTCCAGCCGCCGGCGGCGCCCTCCGACACCGTCAACGAGTAGCACGTGCTGGGGAAGCTGATCGGGAACGTGAACGGGTCGAGATTGCCCGTTACCGTCAGTGCCGTCCCCCACTGCACGATCAGCCCGCTCGGGAGCGACTGCCAGCCCGTCCGGTTGAGGCCGCAGGCGAATGTCATCTGCGGCAGCTTGTAGTTCAGGAACGGCGCGGTCGACGGCACCACGATGTTCGACGACGTGATCACGCTCTGTCCGGCATTGACCGTGATCACCGCGACGATCACCCAGCCCGGATCGGCCGGCGGCGTGGTCTGCGTCCCGGTGTTGGCCGCCGCACCGCCCTTGAGCTGCAGCGCCACCTGCTGCAGCCGCTGCGTGTTCTGTGCCGTCCCGTTGTTGCCTTGTCCCGCCAGCCCCTGCGCCGGGTTGGCCGCGTTGTAATAGGGCAGCACCACCGGCACGGCGTCCTGCTCGAGGAAACTCGCCTCGATCATGTAGTTGATCGATTGGCCCGACACGGTCGGCGGCGTCAGCGTGAACACCGAATTGCCGGTGTTGATCCCCATCTTGACCAGGTTGGACGCGTCGGCCGCGAGCGTCCCGAAGCTCTGGCCGTCGACCTCGGAAGACACCAGGATGCTGCCCGGCCCGACGGTCACTTGCAGGGAGGCGGGAACGGTCGGCTGACAGGCCAGCCCGTCGACCAGCGGCCCGTTGCCGAGACACATCTGGGCCAGGAAACCGAGCCCCTTCATCGTGCCGCGCTGGATGTTCAGCAGGTCGGTGTCGAGCGGAATGGCGCCCGGATAGACGATCATGCGGTCCATGGAGAACTCCGTCGTGAGGAAACCGGTGCACTGCACGCGCGCCGAGGCACCGGCCTGCCCGATCGCAGGTCGCCACGACAACGCAATTATTGCAGTATTGCATCAAACTAGGTGTCCCTGGACCCGAAGTCAAACCGCGCGGCGTTGCACAGCACTACCACCCGACCTACCGTCGTTCGATGAGCGCGCACATCCGCATCGAGCAGGCCGACTTCATCCTCGCTTTGACCATCGACCGGCCGGAGAAGAAGAACGCGCTCGACCAGGCCATGTATCGTGCGCTCGCCGGCGCTCTCGAACGCGCCGTCGTCGATCCCGGCGTCCGCGTCGTCCTGCTCACCGGCGCCGGCGGCACGTTCTCCGCTGGCAACGACATCGCCGATTTCGCCCGCGGCGGATCGGACGCGGGCGACACTCACCGCCTGATCGAGACCGTGCTCCGCTTCAACAAGCCGATCGTCGCCGCCGTCGACGGGCTCGCGGTCGGCATCGGCACGACCATCCTGCTGCATTGCGATCTCGTCTACGCGACGGCGGACGCCCGCTTGCGGCTGCCTTTCGTCGACCTCGGTCTGGTTCCCGAATTCGCCTCGAGCAATTTCCTGCCGCGTCTCGCCGGGCTCCAGCGCGCCTCCGAGCTTTTCCTGCTCGGCGACGTCTTCACCGCCGCCGACGCGCACGCGATCGGCCTCGTCAACCGCGTCGTCGAGACCGCCGACCTCCTGCCCACCGCCCGCGAGGCCTGCCGCCGCATCGCCGCCAAACCCGTCGAGGCGGTGGCGATCACCCGCCGCCTGCTGCGCGGCGACCCCGGGATCGCGATCGACCGCGCCCGAGAGGAAGCCCGCCTATTCGCCGAGCGCCTGTCATCCCCGGAGGCCCAGGCGGCCTTCGCCGCCTTCCTCGCCCGGCGTTAGCGAAGAGGCGGGGTTCCACCCGCACGCCGCCAAACGCGGTGCGCTTGGATGCCAATCGCGGACCCTGGGGCGCCCGCCGCGGGTCCAGGGCAGAGCCCTGGCCTAACTTTCGACAAGAACCCAAATCACCCTGCCGTCGAGGCCTCCACCGGTGCGTCCGTTTCCACCCGCGGCAGGCTCGCCCGTAACCGCCGTATATGACGCGGGTCGGAATCCATCACCCGGAACTCGATCCCCGACGGATGCCCGATCACCTCGCCGCGCGTCGGCACCCGGCCGGCCAGCGTGAACACCAGCCCGCCCACCGTCTCGATCTCGCTCGCCCGCTCGTCGGCCGTCAGCACCGCGCCCACGCTGTCCTCGAACTCGTCGACCGGCAGGCGCGCGTCGATATCGAGCGTGCCGTCCGGGCGCCGGACCAGCATGTCGCCGTCCGGCTCGTCGTGCTCGTCGGCGATGTCGCCCACGATCGTCTCCACCAGGTCCTCGAAACTGACCAGCCCGTCGATGCCGCCATACTCGTCGACCACGAGTGCCAGATGCGTCCGCAGATTGCGCATCTGCAGCAGCAGGTCGAGCACCGGCACCTGCGGCGCCACCAGCAACGGCTCGCGCAAGATCGCCGCGATCGAGAACGCCTGCGGCCGCCCCACGAACGTGAACAGGTCCTTGACGTGGACCATGCCCACGATCTCGTCGAGATGCTCGCGGTAGATCGGCATCCGCGAATGGCCCTCCCGCCTGACGATCTCGAGCGCCTCGTCGAGCGTCACGTCCTCCGCCATCGCCACGATGTCGGCGCGCGGGATCATCACGTCGTCGACCGTCGTGCCGCGCAGATGCAGCACATTGCCGATCAGCGCCCGCTCCTGCCGGTCGAGCTCCGGCCGTTCCTCGCCGTTCGTCTCCGCGGGCTCGCTGCCCGGCTCCTGCATCAGCTCCTCGATCGAACGCCGCAGCGAGTATTCCAGCCGGCGTCCGCGAAAGATCGAGCTGACCCGAGTGAGCAGTCCCGTCCGGGGCAGGAACGGCGGGACTTCGGCCTCCGACCGTTCCTCGGTCATCGAGCGGCCTCCGCTCGTGCCCGGCTCATCGATCGGCCCCCGGCGCCCGCGGCTTGAACGGGTTCGCGACGCCGATCCGCGACAGCAGCCGCGCCTCTTCCCGCTCCATCCGGCGCGCCTCGCCCGCCGATCCGTGATCGAAACCCTCCAGGTGCAGCATCGCGTGCACCACCAGATGCGCCAGATGATCGGACGCGGTCCTGTTCGCCTCCCGTGCCTCCCGCCTGACCGTGCCGTAGGCGAGCACCACGTCGCCGCCCGAACCACCCGGCGGATCGAACGTGAGCACGTTCGTGGGCTTGTTGCGTCCGCGATACCGCGCGTTCAGGCGCTTGACCGCGCGGTCGCTGTCGAGAACCACAGCATCCGCCCGGCCACCGGCCGCCTGCGCCGCGCGCCTGATCACCCGTTCCGCGTCCGGCACCAGCCACCGCCAGCGCCGCTCCGGCACCAGTACCGTCAGGGGAGGCGATGCCCTCGCATCGCTCCCCGATCGACTACTTGGAGGTTCCATGCTTCTCCCGGGCGCGGGACCCCAGGTCCCGCTGGGCCGCCTCGCGTCCCGCGACCGCGCGACGATCGTAGGCGTCGACGATACGGCCGACCAGGGGATGGCGCACCACGTCCCCGACGCCGAACCGCGCGACCCCGATCCCCTGCACCCCCTCGAGCGTCTCGATCGCCTCCGCCAACCCCGAACGGACGCCGCTCGGCAGGTCGATCTGGCTGAGATCGCCGTTGATTACCATCCGTGTCCCGTCGCCCATCCGCGTCAGGAACATCTTCATCTGCGCCGCGGTCGTGTTCTGGGCTTCGTCGAGGATCACGAAGGCATGGGCGAGCGTGCGCCCGCGCATGAACGCGAGCGGCGCCACCTCGATCTCGCCGTTCCCCATCCGCCGCAGCATCTGGTCGCCGGGCATCATGTCGCCCAGCGCGTCGTACAGCGGACGCAGATAGGGATCGACCTTCTCCTTCAGGTCGCCCGGCAGGAAGCCCAGCCGCTCGCCCGCCTCGACCGCCGGCCGCGACAGCACGATCCGCTCGACCCGGCCCCCGAGCAGCATCGCCACCGCCTGCGCCACCGCCAAGTAGGTCTTGCCCGTTCCCGCCGGCCCGAGCGCGAACACCATCTCGTGCGATGCCAGCAGGTCGATATACGCCGCCTGGCCAGGCGAGCGCGGTCCGACCGCGCCTCGCCGTGTCCTGATCGCCGGCAGGTCGCGCAGCGGCAGCCGCGGGTCGTCGTCGCCTCGTTCCGCTGGCGCGATGCGCCCCGACATCCTGATCGCCGCCTCGACCTCGCCTATGTCGACCGGCTTGCCGCTCGACAGCCGCTTGTAGAGCCCCGCCAGCGCCCCCTGCGTCAGATCGACCGCCTCCCGCTCCCCGCTGATCGCGATGCGGTTGCCGCGGCACGACATCCTGACGCCGAAACCCTGCTCCAGCCGCATCAGATAGCGGTCGTGATCCCCGAGCAGCAGCGGCAGCAACGCGTTGTCGTCGAACTGCATCGTCACCGAGCGGGATGCCCTGCTCTCCGGGACGATGGCATGGGCGGCGCCGAGACCGGAGGCGGGCAAGCCGCCCCTCGGGGTGGTCGGCGCGCCGAACGCGCCGCGTGGCGATATCTGTGTCAAGCCGAAGCAGTCTCCCTGACCAGTTGACCGGTGATCGAATTCGTCGCCGAACTCGTGATCCGCACCTGTGATATGAGGCCCACGAACGATCGTGCAGCCTCGACATGCACCGCCTGCCCATGCGGGGAACGGCCGGCGATCTGACCCGCGTGCCGGCCCGGCCCCGTGAACAGCACCGGCAGCGTCCGTCCGACCGCGTCGGCGTTGAACCCCGCCTGCTGGCCGCGCAGCAGCGCCTGCAGCGCCTGCAGCCGCTCGTCCTTGACCTGATCGGGCACCTGCCCCGCGGCCACCGACGCCGGCGTTCCCGGCCGCGGCGAATACTTGAAGCTGTAGGCCTGCGCGAAGCCGACCGCCTCGACCAGCGACAGGGTGAGCGCGAAATCCGCATCCGTCTCGCCCGGATGGCCCACGATGAAGTCCGACGACAGCGCGATGTCGGGCCGTGCCGTCCGCAGCCGGTCGACCAACCGAAGGTAGTGTGCCTGGTCGTGACCCCGGTTCATCGCCCGCAACACCCGGTCCGATCCCGATTGCACCGGCAGATGCAGGAACGGCATCAAGGCGGGCACCTCCGCGTGCGCCGCGATCAGCCCGTCATCCATGTCCCGCGGATGCGACGTCGTGTAGCGGATCCGCGCCAGCCCCGGGACGAGCGCGAGCCGCCTGATCAGGCCGCCGAGCGAACACGTCCCGTCCGCGTCCGCCCCGTGATACGCGTTCACGTTCTGCCCGAGCAGCGTGATCTCGCGCGCCCCGCCCGCCACCAGCGCCCGCGCTTCCGCCAGCACCGAGGCGACCGGCCGGCTCGCCTCCGCGCCCCTTGTGTAGGGCACCACGCAGAACGAGCAGAACTTGTCGCATCCTTCCTGCACGGTCAGGAACGCGGTCGGCCCCGAGGCCCGAACCGATGCCGGCAGCCGGTCGAACTTCTGCTCGACGGGGAACTCGGTATCGACCACCGCGCCACCATCCAGTCGCGCCGCGAGGGCAGGCAGCCGGTGATAGGTCTGCGGGCCGACCACCAGGTCGACGAACGGCGCGCGCGCCAGGATCTGCTCGCCCTCGGCCTGTGCGACACAGCCCGCGACGGCGATGACGGTCGCGCGTCCTGCCGCTGCCCGCTCTTCCTTGACCAGCCGCAATCGGCCCAGCTCGGAGAACACCTTTTCCGCCGCACGGTCGCGGATATGGCAGGTGTTGAGGATCACCATGTCGGCGTCGGCCGGTCCGTCCGCCGTCGTGTAGCCGGCCGGTGACAGCGCATCCCGCATGCGGCCGCTGTCATACGCGTTCATCTGGCAACCCCAGGTGACCACGTGCAGGCGCTTGGAAGGGGAGGGGAGATCGGTCACGGCACCCGTATCCTGAGGAACGGCCGAAGCCGGACCCAGAGGACCGGTCGAAGTCAAGCGTGTGTCCGTTCAGTCAAGATGAGCAGGCGCTCAATGTCGGGCAGCTCCAGTCCGGAATTCGACTCCGCACGGACAAAATCTGGCAGCACCCTGGTCTGCGTTCAAGCGCAACACGCGGGCAACCCGAAACGTCATCACCCGGTCATCGAAACGACGGAAATCTAGGCCGCGACCGCCGCCCGCATCTTGCGTGGCGCGAGCCCCGTCAGCATCGGGCAAAGCGGCTCAGCCGGCCGGTTCTGCCGGAGCGTCGCGGCCCCGACCGCGACCGCCATCCAGGCCGCCGCCGCCAGCTCCTTGCGCGACGCGAAATCCGCCGGATCCAGCGGCTCGTGCAACAGCACCGTCGCCCGCATGCCGCGCCACTGCGCCAGGCGCCAGAAGTGGCTCCCCAGATCCATGTCGCCGAACCATGAGAACACCGGCCGTCCCGCCCGCCCCACCGGCATACCGGCCAGACGGTCGTACACCAGCGAGATCGGCTGGATCAGCGGGCCCTTGCCCGACCCGGGCCGGTCCTCGCGTTCGAGCACCGGCTTGGCCAGCGCGAAGAACGTCGAATGGAACGGCAGCACGCGCGAGCCGTCCGAGCTCGTTCCCTCCGGAAACAGGATCAGGTCGTCCCCGCCGCGCAGCCGCGCCGTCATCGCGAACTTCTCCGACGCGGTCGCCGCCCGGTTGCGGCTGACGAACACCGTTCGACCGAGCCGCGCCACCGTGCCCAGCACCGGCCAGCGGGCCACGTCGTTCTTCGACACGAAGCACCCGCGCAGACGGCCGCCCAGCACCACGACGTCGATCCACGACGAATGGTTCGACACATAGATCACCGGCCGGCCGCTCGTGCCCCCGTCCGACACACCGGCGGGCGCACCCAGCATGCGCACCTGCATCCCGATCAGCGCGCACACTCCGGCCCAGTACAGCCGCGCGAAATCCACCTTGCCCCGCCCAGGGACCGCCAGCAGCACCGCCTGCGTGCAGATCGAGACCGCCGTCCACGCCACGATCAGGATCGCCCGGAGCAGCGCCCGCGCGCCCCGCCCGAGCCGCCGCGGCGCCGACATGGCCGCCCGCGTGATCGCGGCGGCTGGTCCGACCGACGCTGCAAGATCGCAACGGCGTCCGAGACGGCGAGGTTTGCCCTGCATGATCACGCAATGTAACTCGCTGTGTCGCCGGCCACAATCCTGCCACCTTTCCGGCCCCCGCCCGCACTTGTTATCATACCGTTTGATATTGACCGGCACGCAGGGCACAAGCCCAGCGACATGGCCCGCGTCGCCCGACACCCGCAGAGGCGACCCCTCCGCCGCGCTCTCCTTGCCTGGCTCGCGCCCGCCATCGCGACGTCCTCGATCTCCGCCTCCCATGCCGCCGACCCGCAATCCTATACCGTCGATATCGGCAAGACCGGCGACAAGACCATCGACGGCGCGGTCGCCGGCACCTCCAGTCTCGTCAGCCTGCGCAAGACGGCGCCCGCCGGTCCCTTCGCCCTCGTGGGCCGCGCCCGCAACGACGCCGACCAGTTGCGGACCGTCCTCGGCGGCTTCGGCTACTATGATGCCCATGTCGCGATCACCATCGACGGCACCGATGTCGCCGACCCGGCGCTCCCCAATCAGGTTGCCGCCATCCCCAAGGGTCGAGCCGCCAGGATCGAAGTCACCGTCGATCGCGGGCCCCTATTCCATCTGCGTAACGTCACCCTCCAGGGCAACGTTCCGCTCGGCGCTCGCGAAAGTTTCCATCTTCATCGAGGCCAGCCCGCGGTGGCCGCCGACGTGCTTGCCGCCGGTTCCGACCTGCGCGACCAGCTCGAGGAGAGCGGCCACGCCTTCGCCACCGTCGGCGAGCCCACCGCCACCGAGGACCCCGCGGCTCACGCGATCGACGTCGTCTTCCCGGTCGATGCCGGCCCGCGCGTCGACATCGGCGATATCACGCTCATGGGCCTGCACACCGTCCACCCGCGCTTCATCCGCAGGCGCCTGACCGTCCATCCCGGCCAGCTCTACCAGCCGAGCCGCATCGACGCGGCGCGCCAGGATCTCGCCAGCTCCGGCGTCTTCGCCACCGTCCAGGCGACCGTCGGCAAGACCCTCGACGCCCAGGGACGTGTCCCCGTCACTTTCTCCTTCGTCGAGGCGCCGCCACGCACCGTGGCCCTCACCGCCGCCTATTCCACCGACCTCGGCGGCAGCGCCGGCGTCACCTGGACGCACGACAATTTCTTCGGCAACGAGGAGAAGCTTGAACTCGCCGCCATCGCCACCGGCCTTGGCGGCACCGCCCAGCAGGGCCTCGGCTACGACGTCTACGCCCAGCTCACCAAGCCCGACCTCTGGGCGCGCAACCAGAACGGCGTCGTCCGCATCGAGGCGCTCAAGCAGAACCTCTACACCTACAATCAGCAGGCTTACCTGCTGAAGTTCGGCCTCGACCGGCGCCTCTCGAAACGCTGGAACGTCGCCGCCGACGTGGTCCTCGAACAGGAACAGATCATCCAGGAAGGCACCACCCGCAACTACACGCTCGGGCAACTGCCGCTCACCGCCAACTACGACAGCACCGACCTCGCGAGCCCGCTCGACGCGCCCACCCATGGCGTCCGCGTGGGGCTCGGCATCACCCCCTCCTACAGCCTCGGCAACGGCAGCAACGGCCCCGGCACCAGTGCCGCCAACAGCTTCTTCACCATCCTCCAGGGCCAGGCCTCGACCTATCTCGACTTCGCCCATCTCGGCCTGACCAGGCCCGGCCGCACCGTCATCGCCGTGCACGGCGTCGTCGCTTCCGTCCAAGGCGCGTCGACCTTCCAGCTTCCCCCCGACCAGCGCCTCTACGCCGGCGGCAGCACCACCGTCCGCGGCTACCGCTACCAGCAGATCTCGCCGCTCTTCCCCGACAACCGTCCCGAGGGCGGCACCTCGCTCGACGCCATCCAGGTCGAATACCGCCAGCGCATCGTCGGCAACATCGGCGCCGTGCTGTTCGGCGACGCCGGCCAGGTCGGCGCCACCAGCGCCCCCTTCAACGGACCCTTGCGCGTCGGTGCCGGCGTCGGCGCGCGCTACTACACGCCGATCGGGCCGATCCGCCTCGACGTCGCCATCCCGCTCAACAAGGTTCAGGGCGACGACAGCTTCGAGCTCTATATCGGCCTCGGGGAGACCTTCTGATGCTCCGCCGCATCCTCAAGCTCCTGGCCTACCTCGCCGGCGGCCTGCTCGGCCTGGTCGTCCTCCTCGTCGCCGTCCTGCTCATCGGCACCAACACCGGCCCCGGCCGGCATCTGATCGAAACCGAGGCCAACTCACTGACCGGCGGCACCGTCCGCCTGACCGGCTTCGGGGGCCGCTTCCCCGACCGCCTGCGCATCGCACGGATCGAGCTCACCGACGCAAGCGGCCCCTGGCTCACCGTCGAGAATCTCGCTCTCGACTGGCACCCGCTCGCCCTGCTGCACGAGACCGTCAGCGTCGATCGTCTCGCCGCCAGCTACATCGATGCCCCGCGTCTCGCCGAGCCCGCGCCGGCCAAGCCGCAGCCCGCCACCAAGCCCGCGTCCGGCCACCTCAACCTGCCCCTCGGCCTGCGCGTCGCCACCCTCGACCTCCCGCGCATCGATGTCGGCGCCCCCATCGCCGGTCATGCCGTCTCCATCGGGGTCGCCGGCCACGCCATCATCGCGAGCCTGCAGCCGATCCTCGCCGGACCCACCCTCGACACCCTCCCCGACACCGACCTGCGCCTCGCCATCGCCAACCGCGCCGGTCCCGGCACCTACGCCCTCGAGGGCCACGTCACCCCGGGCGCCGTGGCTCTGCATCTCACCGCCGACGAAGCGGCCCCCGGCCTGGTCGCGGCCTTCGCCGGCAGCAGCCAGATCCTCCCGCTGCATCTCGACCTGTCGCTCGCCGGCCCGCACGCCGCCGAAGCCCTGCATCTTGCGCTCGCCGCCGGCCCGTTGGCACTCACCGCCAACGGCGCGACCGACCTCGTCCACGGCACCGCCGGCCTGACGCTCGCCGCCCACGCGCCCGCGATGCAGCCGGTCCCCGGCGTCGCCTGGCGTTCGGTGGCACTCGACGCACGCGTCGCCGGCCCGTTCAAGACGCCGGAGGCCCGCGGCCATCTCGACATCGAGCAGCTCGCCGCCGGCGGCGCCACGATCGGCGCCATCCGCGCCGACCTCTCGGGCGATCGCGGCCAGGTCGCGATCCGCGCCCTGATCGACGCCCTGCGCGTCCCTGGTTCCAAACCGGACCTGTTCGCGGCAACCCCGGTCACCATCACCGCCCGGGCCCGCCTCGACGACCCGACCCGTCCCGTCACCTTTTCGGTCTCGCACACCCTGCTCACGCTCGCCGGCACCGCCCGCACCGCCAACCCGATCGCGAGCCACCTGACGCTCGACATCCCCTCGCTCGCCCCGCTTGCCGCCGCCGGCGGCATCGCCCTCGAAGGCCACACCCATCTCGCTGCCGACGTCACCGCGAACGGCCCCGACGACACCGCCGCCGTCGCCGGACAGCTCGCCGTTACCGGCGGTCTCTCGCCCGTGCCCGCCCTGATTGGCCCCAACGGCACGATCTCGCTCGCCGCCGCCAAGCACGGCGCCGACATCACCCTCGATCACCTCACGCTCGACGGCGCCAACCTCCAGGCCCGCGCCCGCGGCGTTGACAAATCCAGCGTCCTCGAGACGACCTTCCACATCGGCCTGCCGAACCTCGCCGCCCTCAGTCCTGCCGCCAACGGCCACATCGACCTCGACGGCACCGCGACCGGCCCCACCACCGATCTCGCGGCCAGGCTCCACGCCGCCGGCGATGTCGGCGCCAAGCAGGTCCCGACCGGCCCGATCACGCTCGATGTCGCGGCCAGCCATCTCCCGAGCGCGCCCGACGCGACCATCCGGCTCGGCGGCCGCCTCGACGCAGCACCCGTCACCCTCGACGCCGCCATCCACCGCGCCCCCGACGGCGCCACCCGCGTCCGCCTGATGGCGCTGGACTGGAAAACCACCCACGGCACCGCCGACCTCAACCTCGCCGCCGGCGCCAAGCTCCCCGTTGGCCAGCTCGACATCGCCATCAAACGCCTCGCCGACCTCGATCACCTCGCCCACCAGTCCCTCGCCGGCGCCATCGCGGCCAAGCTCGACCTCGATCCCGAGCGCGCCCGCGTCGAAATCCGCGCGACCGGCCTCGCCGCCGCCAGCGCCCGCGTCGGCCGCCTCACGCTCACCGGCACCATCGCCAGCCCGCAATCCGCCCCCGACCTCGACCTCGCGCTCAAGATCGACAACATCGAAGCCGGCGCCATCGCCGGCCGCGCCGACGCGACCGCCCGCGGTCGCCTCGACGCCCTGGCCCTCGCCCTCCGCGCCGACCTTCCCAGCCTGCAGGGCGCGCCCGCCAGCTTCGCCACGACCGAAACCCTCGACCTGCCGAAAAGCCAGGTCCTGCTGCGAACCCTCGTCGCCGGCTGGCACGGCGAAGCCCTCCGCCTGCAGGCCCCGAGCCGCATCACCTACGCGCCCGACATCGCCGTCCAGCGCCTGCGCCTGTCCCTCGGAGACGCCACCATCGCCGTCGACGGCAGCGTCTCGCCAAAACTCCTTCTCACCGCGAGCATCCGCAACATCACCCCGGCACTGGCAAAACGCTTCGCGCCCACGCTGCAGGCGACCGGCACGATCAACGCCGATGCCCGCCTGACCGGCACCACCGCCCATCCCGGCGGCCAGGTCCGCCTCGACGCCGATCATCTCCATCTCGCCACCGGTCCCGCCGCCTCGCTGCCGCCCGCGACGCTCACCGCCACCGCCCGCCTCGCCGGCGACACAGCGCAGCTCGACGCCCATCTCGGCGCCGGCCCCAAAATCCAGCTTCGCGTCGCGGGCGACGTCCCGATCCACGCCGACGGCCGCCTTGCGGTCGCCGCGAACGGCACCGTCGACCTCGCCATCGCCAACCCGATTCTCGAGGCCCAGGGCCGCCATCTGGCCGGCCAGGTCGCACTCGACGCCCGCGCCACCGGCACCAGCGGCCGCCCCGACCTCGCCGGCACCGTCACGCTCGCCAACGGCGACATCCAGGACTACGCCCAGGGCGCGCATCTGACCCGAATGGCTGCCAGTATCGCGCTCGCCGGCCAGACCGTCCGCATCGATCGTTTCTTCGCCCAGGCCGGCGCCGGCACCATCACCGCCCACGGCAGCGTGGGCGCGCTCGTCCCCGGCCTGCCGGTCGACCTCCATCTCGCGATGGACAATGCGAGCCCGATCTCGTCGGACCTGCTCAGCGCCACGCTCAACGCCGACCTCGCACTCACTGGCCAGGCCGCCGGTGCGATGAAGGCGGCCGGCCATCTCAGCATCGACCGCGCCGACATCAACATCCCGAGCGGCCTGCCGCCGTCGGTCGCGACCCTGCACGTCCTCAAGCCCGGCGAGCGTCCGCCGCCACCTCCCTCGCACGCCCCGACCGCGCAAGTGATCGCCCTCGATCTCGCCGTCGATGCGCCGGGCGAGATTTTCGTCCGCGGCCACGGCCTCGACGCCACGCTCGGCGGCGAACTGCACGTCACCGGCACCGCGAAAGCCCCGATCATCGAGGGCGGCTTTCACCTCCGCCGCGGCACCTTCAGCCTCGCCGGCGTCAACCTGACCTTCACCAAGGGCGACGTGGGCTTCAACGGCACCACCGAGGGCAAGCTCGATCCCACCATCGACTTCGCCGCCCAGAGCGTCGTCAACCAGTATACCGCCGAGCTCGACGTCACCGGCTACGCCAGCAAGCCCAAGATCTCGCTGACCTCCAGCCCGCTCCTGCCGCAGGACCAGATCATGGCCCTGATCCTGTTCGGCACCGAAACCAGCAACCTCAGCCCGCTGCAGATCGCGCAGATCGCCGCCGCCCTTGCGAGCCTCAGCGGCGGCGGCGGCGGCTTCGACCCGCTGGGTGCCGTGCGCAACACGCTCGGCCTCGACAAGCTCAGCGTCGGCTCGGGCACCGGCAATGGTGCCAACAGTGGTGCCAGCGTCGAGGGCGGCAAATACATCACCAAGCGCGTGTATCTCGGGGCCCGTCAGAGCACGAGCGGCGGCGGCACCCAGGCGCTGGTCCAGATCGACATCACCAAGCGCCTGAAGGCCTTCACCACCGTCGGCAGCGGCGGCACCGTCACCGGTGCCACGACGCCGGAAAACGACCCCGGCAGCTCCGTCGGCCTCAAATACCAGTTCCGTTACTGAGCGCGGGGCGCCGCCCCGAACCCCGCCAAGGGGCGGCCCCTTGGAACCCAGGGATGCAGACAGCGCCATTTACAGCCCGGAAACACCATCATAGGTTGCCTAACGGTCCCGCTCGACACGAGGACGATATGGAATTCTTTCGGCTGCCGCAGTTCCATCTTCACGGTTCGAAATGGTCGGATTGGCATCTGGGTTCTCCGAGCGGCAGCGGCGTCCAGATCGGGACGCCAGAAGTCAGAGTTGGCGTCGACAGCCAGTCGATCCGAGTTGCGATCAGCGAAGTCAAGGACGGTCGGCTGACGCGGATGGTCACCTTGAAAGGATCGGGCGTCGGAATTGGCGCGGGCATCGGCCTGACTGTTCCGTTCGTGAACTTCTCGTGGTCCCCCAAGGAAGTTCCTGGCACGAAATTCAATGTTCCTGGTGCCGGGTCGCGCATCCGGTATTCCGCCTTCTCACCCGATCCGATGGAACCGGCGGATTTCCAAGGATTATGCTGGGTTCTCTCGGTCGACGGGCAGTCGCTTGGAACAGAGGGAGCCGAAACAGCGATCGTCTTTGCGGCCGAACCTTCCCTGCTTTCGGTTTCTCCTACTTCTCTCAACGCGCTCGGTGTTTGCGCCGGCATGGGACTGACGACTTCTCTGGGAGGCATCGGAGCGGACGTCGTGGTCTTCAGGCTTCAGCTTGAATAGGTCCGTGGGGTTCATAATCCTGGCGGTAATGACGCAGTTGCAGGAAATTTCCATGGCGTCGGATGCGAGATGGCCGTCGGAACTCGCTCGTTCATTTCGGACCACGGCGGGTGTTGATCTCACGAACAAAAATGTCGAAGCTTACTTCGCCCCCTGGGTTACGTTGAGCGGTCCGAACTGTAAATCTGCGCGCGTGTCACCGGGGGTCTCTGCACGGCCGGTCTCATCTACTCTGATCGTCTTTGCCGACAATCGTGCCTGCAACACGCCGACGCCGCTTATCCTGCTTCAGCTCTACCTAGAGGCCGAACCGGCCGAGATCAGAAGTTTTCACGCGAGCCTGATCTCGGAAATGCCTTCCTCTTGTTTTACCGGAGTCCTACCGACGGCTGATCCGAGGCGGCATGCGCCCACCCGACGAGCAATGATGTGGCGTCTCGGCTCCCGGACAATCGTCAGCATCGATGAGGACGGGATCCCGGATGGCGAGACGATCTCACTGATTCCCGCCCGACAGCGTCTGAAAATGAGTGATCAATCCAAAGTTCTTTTGGATCGGGTGATATCTGACATTCCGGCATCTTGCCGTTGATGAGCGACCCGCCGGCCTCTCCGCAGGCGATTTCGATAAGTCCGGACGTGGGGCGCCTCTACCTCAAGTTCCCAATAGTCTTGTCGGCAATAGTCGCTGCGACCGCTCTGACCATCGCGATAATCTTCTATGCGCAGCCTGGCCATCCCGCGGCGACAATCGCGTCGGCGGCAATGCGGATCGCGGTGCTGTCGTTCGTCCCGTTTGCCTACATCAGATGGTTTTATCCATCGAGAACTAACTTGGTCGTGAACGATGTCGGCATCACGATGCGACAGCCACTCGCAACCTGGACGATAAATTGGACCGATCTCTCTTCCGTCTGGGCGACATCACCACTTGAACCGACACATCGCGGCGGCATCGCAGCAGGCATCCGACTGCTAACGACGCGCGGAAAGCCACATCATATTCCCGACATCTTCAAGATGCGCCGAAATGACATCGTGAACCTGATCCGCCAATTCCAGCATGCGCGACGACAAGACGCATGAGCGTGGACCGAGACCCTAACTCGATCCTCGCGAGCCTGGTCTCAGGCTTCTTAAAAGCCGGGCCCGTCGTCACCATCCTCGACGGCGTCAGGTCGCCGGCCTTTACTCGAAAACGAGGTTCGCTCGCGGCTCAAACTGATCGACCGAGTCGCGCCACGCCGGCGTTGGTCCAAAGCACGCCCGGCAGTTGATGCCAATCAAGCCAGTCGGCCGCACCGCGCAAGCCAAGGCGACCCTTCCGCGCAGGACCTACATCGCACGTTCGATCTTCTGGCTCGGCCTCGCCGCCTTGACGGTACTGCGCAGCTACGACCTGGCCCACAACAGCACCAGCCAGGTCACATTCCCTTCGATCGGGCTCTTTCCAAAGACGTCGTTGACCGTCGAGGATCCCGCTCGGCTGACGGCCGCGATCAAGGCCCGCTGGGATGTCGCGGTCGTCTGGCAGGACCCGTCAAAATTCTACGCCTGGCCCTTCTCCGCCGTGCCCAAGGACCTCGTCGTCAGCCCGCTCGAGGCCAGCGACGTCGTACCCGCCCTCCAGGTCGTAGCGGACGGGCTCTCCATCTTTCCGAACAGCTTCGTTCGCTCGACTATAAGTCAGATTTTCCTCTGCGGAACGCTCAATGCGAAAGGTAATCCGCTTGGCGGCCTCGCATTGGCAGGCGGGATATACCTCGCTGCTTCGGGGATAAGCGATCCCGAAAACCGAGCCTACATGCGCGATACGATCTTCCATGAATCCAGCACGCTCGTTCTCTACAAAGTTGGTCTCGACGAACCGGCGTGGAACGCCGCCAATCCACCGGGCTTTTCCTACGCGATCCAGAACGATCCCGACGCGAAATTGCATGCAACGCATTGGCGCGACGACCCTTCCGATCTCGACAGTCTCTATTCCCAGGGCTTTCTTCTACGCTACGGCACTGCCTCCTTGCGCAATGATGTCAACACCTACGCCGACGCCTTCTTCGGTCATCCACGGGACTTGATCGCGTTGATGCACCGATCCCCCTCGATCGCCCGTAAAGTCGCCCTGTTGATGGCGATGTATCTCCGCGCCGACCCGGCCTTCCGCCCCTATTTTGACAGCACTGGCCTGGCCCAGGCTGCATCATGAGCATCGCGACCCCGTATCGAGATGCCTTGACTCGGCTTGCCATCCTCGCCAATCCGATCCAGGCGTTCGGACTGCTGGTCTGGCTCGTCGCGCCGTGGGTCGGGCCGTTCCAGCTCCTCACCACCGCGGCCGCCAGCTTCATCGTGGCGATCGGCAGTGCCTGGAGAAGAAGCTTCGCCCTCGCAGCCGCTTGGGCTCTCGTCGGAATCTGGCTGGCACTCGGTTCCCCAACCTTCGGCACCACCTGACCATGCCATCGAAGCGAAGACCGTCCCGACCATCGTTGGATCTCCGGCCCCTGCTCAGAAACAGCATGCGCTTCGCGGCTCGTGCATCGATCATCGGGGCTATCGTCGAAGCTCTGGCGGAGATGCTGGAGCGAGGCCGAGCCGCATGCGTTAGTAGTGTTTTTCAGCAAGATGAGCCACGACGCGTGTCCCTGGCGTCCATCAGGTGGGTCGGCTACTTCAAGGCCGCTCCCATGAGGGCACCGTCTGTCCCCGCCTACGCATCGGGTCAGACGTCCGGCTCAAACTGATCGAATGAATATCAAGCGACTGCTTCTGCTAGCCGCGACCTGCGCCGTGTTCGTTATTCTTGCTGTAAATACTGGTAGTATAGCAAGATGGTCGAGCTTCGACTTGGTGAAGCGCGCTGAAAGCGACATTGATCGGTCCATGGCGGGGCAGCACGTCATATTCCTCGATCGTCCGGGCGGCCATGCAGCCATTCACCGCACAGGCGAACGCCGTCGTCGGGTCGTCTGCGGATGGTTCGACTCCGACGATCCCTCCTGGCCCAGCCTCAAGCCGCGCTTCTTCTATGTTCTTTATCATCTTGGCTTCCTGGATATAACTCGCGAGGCGACGTTCATCCAGAACCGACCGAATCAGGTGTCACCCGCAGGCGGCGAATACTGGTGCGAACATAATGAGATCAGGCCAACGAATAACTGACTGTAAAAATGCAAGCTGGATGATGAGCTTCAACCTGGGGCTCACGCTGCTCCTGCTCGGCGCCAGGCTCACATTGTGGTCCAGGCTCGGCGAGATCGGCGCGCAGTTGGCTCTGCTGGTCCACCGGTAACGACCGACAAAGTAAAGCTCACCCGGCTGACGCTTCAAACCGGCGAGCGGAGTTTATCCGGTCGCTGTCAGAGCCGGGCCGCAAGTCTGCCGTCCGAATGCCTCAGCAGGGCGTCTGCCATGTCCACGATTCTCGGCCGCCAAGCCAATGGCTCTACCCAACGCTGCGGGATATCGCTCAGCCCGTAGAGCGCGCCGGCCAATTGGCCAGTGACTGCGCCGACCGTATCGGCGTCATCGCCGAGATTGACCGCGAGCACGAGGGCGTCCTCGAAGGTGCTCGTCTGATCCACCGCCCAGAGAGCCGCTTCGAGCGTGTCGATCACATACCCGCTCGACTTGATATCGGAACGGAGTTTCGTCCTCCAGCCGCCTCGTTTGAGCGCTTCGATCGCCGGATGCTCGCCGCTCGCCGGCACCGTGAATAGCGTCTCCTTGCGTTCGCCGAGGATCGCCCTGCGCAACATATCGGCAAACCAGACGCAGGCCTGCCGTGCCTGCGGAGCATCGTGGGTCACGCGCCCCTGCTCATCCGCGATTCTTGCAAGCGCGGCCGGGTCGTGCAGCGCGTGCAGAACGACCGGCGCCAGCCGCATGATCGATCCGTTGCCGGCCGACTGCTCGTCCGCCGAGCCGGCGATTGCATTGCCCGTCCGCTCGTATCGCGCAAGCGCCTGTCGTGTCGTGACCCCGATGTCGAAGCAACGTCCGGTGCATGAGTAGGTGCCGTCCTTCCACCAGGAGAGGAAGCGGCCCGCGAGATCGTCCGGGTCGAGCTCCCCCCGCGCGATCAGGCTGTCCGCCAATGCCAGCGCCATGCTGGTGTCATCGGTCCATTGGCCCGGGGCGAGGTTGAATGGACCGCCTCCAGTCATGTCGCTCTGCTTGGGAAAGCTGTCGCGACGGCGGAACTCGATCGTAGTGCCGAGGGCGTCTCCGATCGCGAGTCCGAGGAGAGCGCCGTATGCGCGATCATACCACGGTGATGTCGCGACCGGCGCCGACGTCCTGATCGCGGCCTCGATCGGGTGGCATTTGAGAACGTGCGCTTTCTGGGCCTCGGTTTCGATCGCGCCGGGGCGGGCGGCACGGACCGCGGCAACAGCGTCCGCGGGTGGTGTGCCGGTCTCGACGAGCAGCCGGGCGGCGATCATTCCGGTGCGGCCCAGACCGCCACGGCAGTGGATCAGGATCCGCTCTCCTGCCGCCAGACGCTGCCGCAACGCCGCACCCGTCGTCCGCCAGGTTGCCTCGAACGCGTCGTCCGGAACCCCGGCGTCGACGATCGGAAGATGATACCAGGCCAGTCCGCGATCACGCACCTTCAGACCGAGATCGGACACCGCATAACGCCCGAGCTCGTGATCTTCCATGAGCGTGACGACGGCCGTCGCACTCCATGATCGGATGACATCCAGATCAAGTTCGAGATCCCTGTCCCAGATGCCCGACACCGCGTTTTTCTGCTTCTTGCCCGGGCAGAATGTGAGACCCAGCTTTCCACCTGATCGGCAAGCGACCTCCGCGATCTGCAAAGGATGCGACACGCTGGTTTTCGCCATGACAGCCATTCGTTCCTCGAACCGTTTGATCGCTGGCTCCGACGCCAGGCTGAGCCGTAGCCGCGGCGGGTCCGGCCACGTCATGTACGCCCGCAGTTCGGTCGCGACCAAGCCGGGCGGCCGCGCCTGAAGGCCGCGCTGAGCGAGCCAAGTCTCAACGTCTTCGCCATCCGAGCTTTTGCCCAGTCCATATTCCCAGAACGAGAGATAAGTCTCTCCTCTTTCGGATGCATACACCTGCCCGATGAGCGCGGACTGATCCAGAGCGTATCCCCAATTGTTCGGGCGCAAGCAAACCGTTCCATCCGGCGCGGGATGCACCCCGAGTCCGGTCAGACGGCTGAGCGCACCTTTGTCCAGCGGGCGATACGCCGCAAACATCAGACGACCGTCAGCGCGGGGCCTGATCGCGGCAAGGAGATGATCCTGCCGTTGAAGCGTCAGGATGCAATCGGCGAGATCGATGTCTGCGACGCGCAAGGACCATTGCGGCGTCTCGACATCGATTGTCGACCTCTCGGTTGCTCCCCCGCTCATGCCGGCAATCAGCCTTTCCCACACCGCCTCGAGGGTCCGCCAGTTGGACCAAGATGCGGCATGTTCCTGAAGTAGCCGTAGCAGGGCATCGGTCGGCAGGTCAGCCGCCAGTGGCATGCGCACGGGCATGTAGGCGTCTGGAAGACCGTGCTGCGACCGATACGCTTCGTCGAGCCGGGCAAGCACAAATTCCGTATCGATCACAAATTCATCCTCGACCAGCATCGAACACGCAAAGCCTCGTCAGGCGAGGAGATCGTACACCGAAAGACACTAAACAACCTCAAGGCCGCTCGGAGATCGCCTCGGCACCATCCTAGAGGCTGTGAGCGGCAATCGGATCGGGTTGCCGCTAACAGCGTCTAGGATGGACGTTCTACGATATAGAAAGTCCGAACCACATCTGCCATTGTCTGTGTGTCCTCTGGCGTATGTTTCGTCGTGGTGGTTAGAACGATTTTGTAGTTATCGCATCATCCGATCCCTGATCCGCCCATCGCGCCACGAAAACCCGCTCATCATCCTTCTCGGCCACGTTAGCTCTTTCGGCCGGCAACCCTCCAAGCGCTGCGGGTGATCGCGTCACCGATCCGGGTCCGGCGTCCCGAACCAGCACATCGATGAGGCTGGTAGTTGATCCATACACCGCCGCATCGAAGGAAGCCGACACTTCGATCGTCCGATGCTCGCCAAGCACCATCAGCAGTCCATGATCGGGCGACGGCGCTCTGTCCATTCACGCATGAACGCTCGCCGGAACGGTCACCTGAAATCCGTAGTTGCCGTTCGCGTAGACACCCGTGACCGGAATCATCCGCCGCGTCCGGAAATGCTCTCAGTTCGTCGCGTCTGACATTCCCGCCCCGGCGGGCCCCGACACGAACCCAAATGTCGTGACCGTCGCCAGGATCACCGCGAGAGGCCATCTCATCTCACACCGCAGGTCGCTTTGTATTCACCACAGCCCGATACACGTCGATCGTGTCCTGGTCATACCGCTGCGTCGCGCTGTTGTAGGGAATGCTGCGCAGGCGTCGCAGGAACTCCTGGATGTCCTTGCTGCCCTTCACCACCAGACCATACTGACTCTCCCGGGAGTCGCACGCCTACTGGTCCGAAGCGAACGCCATATTGTTCCCGCCCGCGTGGGTCACGCCAAACATGTTGTGGAGCCTATCGTTGTGGGAGTCCTCCCAGCCATGCTCATGCGCACACAACGCCAGCAGCAGATTCTCGTCGAGCGACAGACGCCTGTCCATCGGCCTGATGAGCGGGACGATCCGAGCAAAAAATGCGGCTTGTCTCGCCGGGCAACCGACCACCCCCAATGCTCCGGACGCCTATGTATATATATCGCGTCATATCGTGGCGCCTAACAGGACCGATCTTGGCAAGAAGGTTTCCCCGAGGCAATCATCCGTCACCCGACGGGCGTTGACCCCGCGGAGCGTTGCCCTTTGCATCCTGGAATTGCCTGCCGCGTGACCGACACCGTCGACCAGTTCATCGCCCGCTGGAGCCAATCCGACCGCATGGCGCGCAGGGCAGTGCTCATCACCAAGCATGGCAGTAAGATCAAGTTCCTATCTTGAATGCAAAAAACATCCAAGTTGACGTCGGCCGAGGTGCGGAGCGGACGTCGCCGTAGGGACCGCGCTCTGTGCCTGATCCCAACTCACACCCAGGCATGTTGCGCCGCCTCATGCAGAAGGCTGCAGGTCGGCAACCTCGTCCCGGACCATGGCGTCCGCCGCGCGCAGAGCGTCGATGAACGCGCGCAGCGCCGGCGGCACATGGCGATGCCCCGGATAGTACAGGCAGAGGCCCGGCATCGCGGGCGACCAGTCTTCCAGCACCGCGCGCAAGCGCCCGCCGCGCAGGGCCGACCGTGCCGCCGGCTCCGGCACGAACGCGATGCCCAGACCATCCGCCGCCGCATCCGCCATCAGTCCGTTGTGATCGAGCGTCAGCGCGCCGGGCACCTCCATCGCGATCTCGTCGGAACCGCGCGCGAACTCCCAGCGATAAGGCTTTCCGCTCGGCAGAAGCTGACGGATGCAGCGATGCCGCAGAAGGTCGTCAGGCGTCGCCGGCGCGCCATGCCTGGCGAGGTAGGCTGGTGCTGCCACGGCGAGAAACCGCACGTCGCCGGCGAATGGAACCGCGATCATGTCCTGCGGCACCGCCTCGCGAAGCCGCACCCCCGCATCGAACCCCGCGGCGACGATGTCGATCAGCCGGTTGTCCGACACGAGGTCGAGTGCCACGCGTGGATACCGGTCAAGGAAGTCGGGGACGACGTGACGCAGAAACCAGCGCGCGGCCGACTCGGGCGCGTTGATCCGCAGCGTGCCCGCCGGCCCGTCGGTGCCGTCGCCGACCGCCGCCAGCATGTCGTCCAGCTCCCGAAGCATCGGCGCCAGTCGAGCCAGGAGCCGTTCGCCCGCCTCGGTCGGCGCGACGCTGCGCGTGGTTCGATGCAGCAGCCGCACCCCGAGCTGCTGCTCCAGTCCGCCCAGCGCGTGGCTCAGTGATGAGCGCGACACGCCCATCGCATCGGCGGCGGCGCGGAAACTCCGATGCCGCGCCACTGCCGCGAACGCTGTCAGATCGGCAAGCGAGGGCTTTGGCATTGGTGACGATTATTCACCAACCCAGTCAAGCCCGCCAATCTAAACTCGACAATCTCCGCGCCCCAGCTTGGAGGTGTGACAAGGAGATCATCGTATGAAGAACTGGTTGATCACCGGGGCATCCTCCGGGCTCGGACGCCTCATGACCGAGAGCCTGCTCGCCCGGGGCGACCGGGTCGCGGCCACCGTGCGGCGCGCGGACGCGCTCGATGAGCTCGTCGCGCGCCACAGTGACCGGTTGCGCGTCGTTGTCGTCGACCTCACCGACACGAATGCGATGCGCCGCGAGGTCGATGCCGCCTTCGCAGCCCTTGGGCGCATCGACATCGTGGTCAGCAACGCCGCCTACGGATTGTTCGGCGCGATCGAGGAGGTCAGCGACGCGCAGCTCGAACGTCAGATCGCCACCAACCTGACCGCCTCGATCCAGTTCATCCGGGCCTGCCTGCCGCACCTGCGCGGGCAGGGCGGGGGCCGCATCATGCAGGTGTCCTCCGAGGGCGGTCAGACCACCTATCCCGCATTCGGGCTCTATCACGCAACGAAGTGGGGGATCGAAGGCTTCGTCGAGACCGTGGCGAAGGAAGTCGCCCCCTTCGGCATCGATTGTCTCATCGTCGAACCCGGCCCCACCGCCACGAGCTTCAGCGCCAATATCGATCGCGCGGTTCCCATCGATGCCTACGATGCCACGCCTGTCGGCGACATGCGCCGCGCCGTCGCGTCCGGCTCGTTCGTGGCCCGCGGCGACGCCGGGCGAACGGTCGCGGCCATGATCGCCGCCGCCGACGCACCACGGCCTCCCTTGAGGCTCGCACTCGGCAGTACCGCCTACGAGCGCATCGAGCGCGCGCTGACGGAACGCCTCGAGGCAGTTCGCGACCAGAAGGCCGCGGCACTCGCCGCTGATCGCAAGGATGTTGCGACACCATAGATGGCGGAGCGTTGTGCGCGCCGGACGAACCATTTCAACACGCAACCTCGAGCACGCGGCGAAACTTCTCGAGATCATCGAGCGTCGTGAGGCGCGAGAGGCGAGGGCCCTGGTCCCGGATCGATCGACCCGGCCCTGATCATGCGCAAGGAGATCGACCATGCGACGGATTCCGTGGTCGCCATCGGAAACGACCGACCGCCCCGCATGATCGGCGTCGATTTCGGCACCACCAACAGCGTCGTCACCCGCCTCGATCCCGACGGCACGGCGCACACCATCCGTCATCGGTTCGGCACCGCCGACCTCGACATCGTCCGCTCCGTCCTCTGCTTTTCCGTCGACGGTCCATCCCGCCGCCTCGAGCACGCCGCCGGACCCGACGCCATCGAGCGCACCATCGACGACCCGCACGACAGCCGCCTGATGATGTCGCTCAAGACCTATCTGGGGCAGGCCAGCTTCTCCGAAACGCGAATCTTCGGCCGCCCCTTCACCCTCGAGGCGCTGATCGCGCTCTTCCTCCGCGCCATCCTCCCCGGCATCACCCCGGGCACGGTCCTGACCGCCGGCCGCCCGGTCCGCTTCGTGGGCGACCGTCCCGACGATGCGCTCGGCGAGCGCCGCCTCCGCGGCGCCTACGCGCTGGCAGGCGTCCCCGACATCGACACCGCCCTCGAACCCGAAGCCGCCGGCTACCGCTTCGCCCGCGCGCTCGACGCCCCCGCGACCGTGCTGATCGGCGATTTCGGCGGCGGCACCAGCGACTTCTCGATCATGCGCTTCGAACCGCGCAGCGCCCGCCCGGTCATCGCCCTCGGCCACGCCGGCATTGGGCTGGCCGGCGACAGCTTCGACTACCGCATCGTCGACAACATCGTCTCCCCACGCCTCGGCAAGGGCAGCAGCTATGCCCCCGCCGGCCAGGACCTGCCGGTCCCGCCGGAATGGTTCTCCGCCTTCGCCCGCTGGCACCGCCTGTCGCTGATGAGCGCCCCGCGCACGCTGCGCGACATCGAGGCGGTGATGCGCACCGCCGAGCATCCCGACCGGCTCGCTTCCCTTCTCGCCGTGCTGCGCGAAGGCCTCGGCTATGATCTCTACCGCACCGTCTCCGGCGTGAAGGCCGCCCTCTCGGACGCCCCCGAGGCGACGCTCCGCTTCCACCACGGCGATCTGCGGATCGAGGAGACCATCCGCCGCGAGACCTTCGAGCACTGGATCGCGCCCGACCTCGCCCGTCTCGGCGCCACCATCGACGCCGCTATGCGCGATGCCCGCCTCGACGAGGCCGCGATCGACAAAATCTTCCTCACCGGCGGCACCTCGCTCGTCCCGAGCGTGCGCGCCCTCTTCACCGACCGTTTCGGGCCGGCGCGCGTCTCCGGCGGCGGCGAATTCGTCTCGGTCGCCGAAGGCCTCGCCCTCATCGGCCGCGACCGCGCCGCGCGCTCATGAGCCGCGGTTCGGCACCACCAGATACTTCTCCCCCGTCGCCCGCCTGCCATACGCCGCGATCATCGCCGCCGACAGCATCCCGCTCAGCGGGATCTCGGCCGTGTAGCCGCTCGCGAATGTCGTCGTCAGCTCCGCCATCACTCGCCCGCGCAGGCGCGCCACTTCGGCCGGCCCGATCTTCTGCAGGAACCAAGTCAGCAGCCAGCCGCCGACGCCCCACGCCATGCCGAGATTGCCCCCGATCACCTTCGGTCCCGTATCGAGCATCCCGTAGACATAAACCTGCTTGTGCACCGACGACCCGTAACGGCTGAAGCTCGTCGCATCCCGGCTCGCGACCTCCTCCATCGCCGCCAGGATCGTCGCCGCCATCGTCCCGCCGCCGATCGCATCAAACCCCAGCGTCGCACCGGTCGCCGCCAGCGCCTCGACCAGATCGCCGGCAAAGCCCGGCGATGTGCTGTCCAGCACGTGCGCCGCACCGAGATCGCGCAGCAACGCCACCTGCCGCGCACTGCGGACGATGTTCACGAGCGGTATCCCGTCGGCCTGGCACACACGCGCCAGCATCTGCCCGAGATTGGACGCCGCCGCCGTGTGCACCAGCGCCGTATGGCCCTCCCGGCGCATCGTCTCGACCATCCCGAGCACCGTCATCGGATTGACGAACCACGCCGCGCCCTCGCGCGGCGTCACCCCGACCGGCAGCACCGCGCACGCCGCCGCGCCGACCACCCGGAACTGGGCATAGGTCCCCCCGGACATCGCCACCGTACGTCCGATCAGCCCCTCCGCGCCGGCTCCGGCCGCGACCACCACACCCGCCCCCTCGTTGCCGACCGCCATCGGCACGTCGAGCCGTGCTGCCAGCCCGGCCATCCGCGCCGCCGGCACCGAGGCGCTCACGACCGGCCGCTCCGCCGTCCCGCCCACCTCGATCGTCGAGACATCGGCCGGCCCGAACAGCAGGCCGAGGTCCGACGGGTTGATCGGCGCCGCCTCGACGCGGACCACCACCTCGCCGGCCCCCGGATCCGGCACCACGATCTCGTCGAGCGTCACCGACAGCCGACCCTCCGAGGAAATCGTCGATCGCACCTCCAACCCGCTCCGTTCCGTCATGACACCACTCCCATCCGGATGGCCGCCAGGGCCGCCTTCGCGATCATGCCACTCGCCTGGCGACAAATCCTCCCTCGAGCATCCCGAACAGCACCAGCGCCAGGAACCCCGTCGCCGACCCCGCCAAGGCGGCAAGAGGAAAGCCGCCCGTCGCATAGAGCACGGTCGCCAGCGCCGAGCCCGCCGCCCCGCCCGCGAACAGGCACGCGATATAGACCGCGTTCAGCCGGCCGCGCAGCTCAGGCGCCAGCTCGTAGATCGCCCGCTGCCCGCACACCTGGTTGGCCTGCACCGCCGCATCGAGCACGATCGCCGCGATCACCAGCGCCCCGAGATGCCACCCGCGCCCCACGCCGCCAGCAGGAACGCACACCCGAGCGCCGCCATCGCCGCGGCACTCACAGCCCGGGTCAGGCCCCGGTCGGCCAGCCGGCCCGCGACGGGTGCGGCCAGCGCACCACCCGCGCCCGCCAGCGCGAACAGGCCGATGCCACGCTGCCCGAGCCCGAACCGGTGCGCCAGCAGCAGCGGCACCGAGGTCCAGAACAGGTTGAACGCCGCGAACATCAGCGCCTGGTAGAGCGCGCGCTTCTGCAGCACCCGCTCCGTCATGATCAGCCGCGCCATCGAGGCCAGGATCTGCCCGTAATGCAGATCCGCTTGTGGCGAACGCGCCGGCAGCCGCAGCCGGAGCACCAGAGCCAGGACCGTCATCCCGGCGCCGGCGACCACGAACACCGACCGCCACCCGCCCCACGACGCGATCAGGCTCGAGACCGGCCGGGCCAGCATGATGCCCGCGAGCAACCCGCCCATCACGTTGCCGACGATCCGGCCACGGGCGTGTTCCGGAGACAGATGCGCCGCCAGCGGCACCAGCACCTGCGTGCCGACGGAACTCGCGCCGACCGCGAACGAGGCCGCCAGGAACATCGCGGGGCCGTCCGAGGCCGCGACCGCCCAAAGACCGGCGACGGTCGCCGCCATGCACAGCAGCACCAGCCGCCGGTTCTCGACCAGGTCCGCGAGCGAGGCGATCGCGATCAATCCGGCCCCGTAGCCGACCTGCGTCCCCGTCACGACAAGGCCGGCCTCACCCGTCGTCAGCCCGAGCGCGGGCGCGATCGATCCGACCAGCGGCTGCGCGTAATAGAGGTTGGCGACGATCGCGCCGCAACCGAGTGCCAGCAGCCCGACCGGCCGCCCCGACGGCGCGTCGAGCGCCCGATCGTTCACCTGGCTATGACGGCGGCCGGTGGATCCTGTGCCCGCGGGCACGGTGTACGCCGGCCCGCGTCCGGCGCGTGGCGTGGACCTCCGGCGCCGGCGCGCCGGCCGACGCCGGGATCGCCGCCTCCGTCGTCCCCTTGACCGCCTGTTCGCACGCCTCGCTCTTGCCGACACCGAACTGGACCGTCGGCAGGATCGCCAATGGCAGCGCCACGATGCCCAAGGCCGCCGTCGCCGCCCCGCGTCCCACGATCTCGGCACCCGGCAGGATGGACGGGCTCGCGATCGACCCGCCGACACGGATCGCACCCGGCAGCGAGCCCACGCTGAAATGCGTCGAGCGTGTCGTCAGCGCGTAGTCGACGGTGTCGTTACGGAAATCGATCGTCCCCTGTCCGGTCGTCCGCGCCTCCTCGGTCTGCAGCACGAACAGCCGCGTGTCGAGCACGCCTTGATGCAGCGGCATCGCGGCCACGAAGCAGTTCACATCGGTGCGCTGCGGCACCCCCATCGCCGAGAGCAGCGCATTGGTGAATTCGAGACCGAGAACGTCGGGGATCAGCGCCGCGATGTTCCCGCCGTCGCGCATGTACAGTTCCACCCCGCCATTGCCGTGATCGACCAGGCCCGCGATCGAATTGCCCTGGCCGTCGAGCTGCAGCCCGCCGCCGACGATCCCCCTGCCATGGAAAGCATGCGTCGCATTGAGCAGGTGCGACAGGTCGACATCCTTGACCACGACGCCCGCGGTCGCCTTCACGTCGTGCCCCGCCGGCACCAGCTTCGCATGTCCGGCGAGCTCGCCGCGCCCGACACCGAAATCGAGCTTCTTCAGATCGACCGTGCCGCCAATGATGGTCATGTCCACGACGATGTTGTCGAGCGGGACGAACTTCCCCTCGATATGATCGCCGCGGTAGGCGAAGTTGACGTTCATTGCATTGAGCTTGGGCAGGCTAAACGGCGTCGTCGGCAGCACGTTCGTCCCGTGCGGCGCCGCCTTCGCCTCCTGTCCGCCATGCGCCGCCTTGTTCTCCGCCGGATGGCCCGGCTTGGCGCCGATGAACCCGCTCAGATCCACCAGATTGACCGCGTGGGAATGCAGGTCGGCCTCGAGGTTCGGCGGATGCTGATGCGGATCGACCGCGATGGTGCCGCCGAGGTCACTCGTTCCCAGCCTGCCCTCGAAGTCGCGAAACACGATCCGCGCCTTCGTGTAGTCCAGATGGCCGGCAACCCGGTAGGGCGGGGTGCTCGGGATCGCAACGCCCGTCAGCGGATACAGCAGGCTCATGTCGGGACCCGCGAACACCAGCCGCAGATTGGCGCCCGAGAACTGCAGCGGGTTCTCGACGGTCCCGACCAGCGAAACATGGGTGGGCCCGTTCGCCACCTGCATGTCGATCGGATAGGGCGTCGCCTTGTCCCGCAGCGTCAGCAAGGCGCCCGCCACCAGATGCCCGTCGATCGGCTGCGCGGCATAGGTCCCGTTCGCCGCAACCACGATCCGGTTGCGCGTCGCATCCGACACGTCCTGCGTCGTGTGCACGTCGAGATGGAACTTCGCGCGGAGCTTCGCCATCGCGACGTCGATCCGGCTGTCCTCGATCGTCACGACACCGATCTTCGGGCTCGGACCAGCAGGCGCCGGTTTGGCCGGCGCCTTGGACGGCTCCATGAACTTGAACGTGTAATTGTTCGACCCATCGGCGCGCGCGATGATGTCGGCATCCGCGTGGTCGACATCGACACGCGGCACCACGATGCCGCGGCCCCGGATATAGTCGAGCACGCTTGCCGCCACCGTCAGATGACCGATCCTGGCGACATCCGGCTCGGCTGCGAATTCGGCCGGCTCGGCCACCCGGATGTCGTCCAGCGTCACCGTGGTGACGCGCCCGAGATGAACGTGCAGGTGGGACGCCGTCACCTGCCGCCCGAAGGCGGCGCTCGCCTTGCTGTCCACGATCGGCAGGAACCAGTCCCAGTTCCAGAACACGATCACAAGTACGAGTGCGACGAGAAGCGTGCCGAAGCCGCCCAGAACAATGCGGCGGCGCCGCTGATGACCTGCCAAACCCGAAATTCCCCTCGGTGGGCTCGTTCTAACGCCCGTCGGCTTCGCGCGGTTCCTGCGCCGCCAATGCTGCCCCTGCCGCCAATTCTGCCCCTGCCGCAAGTGCCGCGACCCGCGCCACCGTGTTCATGTTGCGCGCGGTCCCCTGCTCCGCCGCCCGGATGCGAAGCCTCGAGCGCCCGATCCCCCGAGCATAATGGACATAGATCTCGCGCCGCCCGAGACGGATCTCCTCGCCGGCCTGCCCAGCCACGCCTTCCAGGGCTGACGGCGCCAACTCGTCCTCCACGAAAATCGCCACCACCCGGTCTCCCGGAGCGCCGGCGAACGGATTGTGCGCCACGATTGCCGCCATCTCGTCCGCCGTCCTGATCAGCACGCCGACTGGCCGGCCCAACTGGCCGAGCAGACGCGCCTCGAGCGCCGCCTTGACGGCGCGCGCATCCATGAGCGCGTCGAACACCGCGTTTCCGCTCGCCAGCACCGTCCGCACCCGTCCAAATCCCGCCGCCTCGCACGATTGCTTGAGCGCGATCATCGGCAGCGCGCCGGTTCCCCCGACATTGACCGCGCGCAGCAGGGCAACGAAGCGGCCATGGCGCTGGTCGTCTGCTTTCTCGCCGCCACTATTCGTTTCGATTCGCCTCTCCTAAGATCGTCGGCGAAGGTGCGTGCCACCTTCCAGCCTCGGTCCGGCCAACAATCCGTGGAGTTGCAGATGTCAGGTTCCACCACAACCAATCTCTTCAGCGAGCCAGCCCGCTCCTGGGACATCCTCGAGCAGCAGCAATACAGGCTGAACGGGCACATCGAGGCGCTGCCTGCGGCCGAGTTCAGCGCGCGCCCGCTCGATACCCTGACCGACGAGCTCAGCGAGCGCTACTCGCTCAATGTCCCGGTCCTCCACGAGGAGGGTGCCACCGCGAGCCAGGAGGAGCTCGATCTCGATCTCGGCCGGCGCTTCGTGCTCGGTCAGCCCAGGGTCGTGCGCGGCCTGCGCATTTCCATCGCCGTCCCCTTCATCGGCGACGCCCGCCTGTTCGAACTCCGTCCCGATACGTTCGAGGACTTGCCGGCGCCCAAGGGCGTCGTCGTCGGCCACACGGTCGTCTTCGCCATCGAGGGTGCGAGGCTCACCGCCGAGGAGGTCAGGGCCGCCTACGACGAGTGGCTCGTGCTGGTCAAACGCAACCTCGACGCGCATCGCGAGAAGCTCGGCGGTTTCAACGAGCGGCTCCGTCCGTCCGTCGCCACCGCCGTCAACGAGCGCATCGAGCGGCTGCGCGAACATGCCGACATCATCAGCAAGCTGGGCCTCCTCACCGCCGCCTGATGCCGGCCTACGCCTTCGTCACCGTCGACGTCTTCACCGACCGTCGCTTCGGCGGCAATCCGCTGGCCGTCTTCACCGACGCCAGCGGCTTGTCGGACGCCGAGATGCAGGCCCTCGCCGCCGAGTTCAACTACAGCGAGACCACCTTCGTCCTCCCGCCCGACGATCCTGCCCACACCGCGCGCGTCCGCATCTTCACTCCGCGCCACGAGCTGCCGTTCGCCGGCCATCCCAATGTCGGCACCGGCTTCGTCCTTGCCCGGGCCGGTGTCGCCGGCCAGATGCTCTTCGAGGAGATCGCCGGCCTCGTCAGCGTCGACATCGACCGCGATGAAGCCGGTGTGACCGGCGCCACCGTCGCGGCCCCGCGCCTGCTCAGGCTCGAATCCGGCCTGCCCGCCACGCAGGTCGCCGCCTGCGCCGGCCTCGATCCCGCCGACATCCTGGTCGGCGCCCACCCGCCGATCTTCGCCTCGGTCGGCATCCCGTTCCTGATCGCCGAAACCGATCCCGGCGCCCTGACCCGCGCCGCGCCCGACCTCGCCGCCTTCCGGGACCTCGACTCGACCCTCTCGCTGCACCTCTACGCCCGCGACATCAACTGTCTCCGCGCCCGGATGTTCGCGCCCTCGTCCGGCGTCCTCGAGGATCCGGCCACCGGCAGCGCCAACGCTGCCCTCGCCGCCCTCCTGCTGTCACTCACCGACCGAACCGACGCGTCGTTCGAGATCACCCAGGGCATCGAGATGGGCCGTCCCAGCCTGCTCCACGCCGCCGCGCGCCGCACGCCCGACGGCATCCGCGCCAACATCGGCGGTTCCTGCATTCCCGTCCTGCGCGGCGAAACCATCCCATGATCGGAGCCCGGACTCGAGCGACGACCTGCCCGAACGGCCCAAGACGCGCCTGAACATCCTGCCGCTCGACGAGCTCGGCATCGCCGAGCTCCAGTCCTACATCGCCGAGCTGCGCACCGAAATCGCCCGCGCCGAGGCCGCCATCGATCGCAGGCAGGCCCACCGCGGCGCCGCCGAACTCGTCTTCGGCCGCCGCCCGACCGAGTAGCCTGTCAGGCGGGCGCGAGCACGTGGATCGCCCGGCCTACGAGCATGTCCGCCACCTTCCGCCCGTAGGCGAGCATGTGCGGCGCCTGCGCGTGCGCCGCCAGCGCGTCCGTCCCGCTCCATTTCTCGATCACCACGAAACTGTCCGGCCCGAAACTGTCGTCCGTGCCCGGCACGTCGATCGCCGGGCCGTACTCGATGCAGCCTTCCTCCGCATGCACCATGGGCAGGATCGCCCGGAACTCCGACAGGACCGCCTCGCGCTGTCCCGGCCTGGTCGTGATGATCGCGACGACGTGGATCATGGCTCTCTCCCTGACTTGGCCGCCATCCCGCCTGATCCGGGCCGCGACGGCAAGACCCCACCTTCCCTATGGCGGCCTTCCCGCGCATCGTGCGCGCAAGGCAAACCGCCAGGAGGAACCCATGCACAAGGTCGCATCGTTCGGTCTCGTCCCGATGGCAGGCGCGCTCATCTGCGGCGCCCACGCCGCGACGCTCACCACCGCGCCCTTCGGAACCACCGAGGACGGCCATCCCGTCAGCCTGACCACCATGAGCGCGAAGTCGGGCGTGACGGTGAAGTTCATCAGCTACGGCGGCATCATCACCGAGATCCTCGCACCCGATCGCGCCGGCCACGCCGCCGACGTGGTGCTGGGTTTCCCCACCCTGCGGGACTACGAAACCGAGAGCGCGCAAGGCGGCCTCTATTTCGGCGCCCTGGTCGGACGCTATGCGAATCGCATCGCCCGCGGCCATTTCAGCCTCGACGGCCACGACTACGCGCTCGCGATCAACAACCCGCCGAACGCCCTGCATGGCGGCCTCAAGGGGTTCGACAAGCAAATCTGGAACGTCAAGCCTGGCGCCGCCACCGGCCACACCGTCAGCGCGACCCTCGCCCTGACCAGTCCGGACGGCGATCAGGGCTATCCCGGCACCCTGAACGTCAAGGTGACCTACTCGCTATCCGATGAAGACAGCTTCACCATCCATTACGTCGCCACCACCGACAAGGACACGGAGCTCAACCTCACCAACCACTCCTATTTCAACCTGCGCGGCGTCGGTGCCCATGACGGCGTGTTCGACCAGGTTCTGACCGTCAACGCGGATCAATACACGCCCACCGACGCCAACTCGATCCCGCTCGGCCAGCAGGCGCCGGTCGCCGGAACCCCGTTCGATTTCCGTCGTCCCACCGCCATCGGCGCCCATATTCGCGACAACGACATCCAGTTGCTGCAAGCCCAGGGCTACGACCACAACTGGGTCGTCAATCCCGGCCGTCCGGGCCAGCCCACGTTCGCCGCCCGCCTTTTCGATCCCAACAGCGGTCGCACCCTGACATGCCTGACCACGGAGCCAGGCGTGCAGATCTACACCGCCAACTTCCTCAAGGGCATCTACGCCGGCAACGGCGGGATCTACCGCCAGACCGACGGCATCACCTTCGAGACCCAGCATTTCCCCGACAGCCCGAACCACCCGGCCTTCCCGACCACCGAGCTCAAGCCGGGCCAGACCTTCGACTCCACGACGATCTTCAGGTTCGCCGTCAAGAAATAGCCCGATGCAATCCACGTGACGCCGGAAGACCTCGCCGCGCGTCATCCGCGCCTCTACCACGTGACCCGCCTCGATTCCGTCGACAGCATCCGCCGCCACGGCATCCTGCCCGCGAACGGCTTCCTGTCGCTGTTCGAGGTCCCCGCGGACCGGCGCCGGGCGATCGAAGGCGAGCGCCGGGTATCGAGCGTCACGCTGACACACCCCGTTCACGGCCAGGCGGCCATCACCGACAATTCGCCGCTCGGCCCCGCCGCACTCGCGTCGTGCCTCGATGACGGTCTTCTCCCTGAACAAAGGCTTCGCCTGCTCAACGCCCGCGTGTTCGTCTGGGTGGACCTGACATCGGCCGACCGACTCGTGCACGCCCGCCTGAGCCGGCCGCACGATCGCGCCATTCTCGTGTTCGACACGCTGGGACTCGCCCGCGCTCATGTGGACCAGCTCGAGCTGTCCCCGATCAACTCCGGCGCCACACTCCGCCGACCAGCCGGCCAAGGCCTGTCGACTTTCACCCCACTCGCGCCCCACTCCCTCAGGGTTTGGCGAAACCTACGCGGCGGCCGGGACACCATTCGTGAAGTCACAAGTCATGGCGCCATCATCGAAGTCGACCAACATCTCGTGGACATTGTACGGATCACGAAAGAAAAGCCCGCATATGGTCAAGCTTGAAGATTTCGAGCGTCTGGCTATTGATCAGCCGCCCTCATGCGGCACGTGTCCTGGCGTGGCTCCTTCCGATGGGTCGGATCCCTTCTTGTCCTCCTTGGGGGTCTTCAGGTTCTCGGCGTTTTCACTCTGTTTGTCTTGATCATCGCCCATGATATCTTCTCCTGCTAAATCCTTGTTGTCCGCACATCATTCCGCGCGGTTGTCGTTTGTCTGATGACCGCTCGACGTCCACGCTTGCTCGCCCCCTCGATACCAATAGACATTATGAAATCCGAGCGAGACGAGGCGGAGGGCGGCATTGTAGCTCTGCCAGCCAAAGGGTCCAGAACTCATCGTGATGATCGGCACATCATGCCCTGTCTCTTCTTGAGTGGCGGCACCGGCAAGGGCGCGACGCAAATCCTCTTTTGTGTCACCGTCCGATAAACAGATAGCGCCGGGCAGCGTGTGTGCACC
The DNA here is from genome assembly GCA_965276655.1 of Acetobacteraceae bacterium. GTDB lineage: Bacteria > Pseudomonadota > Alphaproteobacteria > Acetobacterales > Acetobacteraceae > CAXTPV01. The sequence continues at coordinate 3,036,594 of CBDIBD010000003.1, read as the reverse complement.
CACGCCCAAATCGATCACGACTGGCCGCCGTGTCCCAAGAAGAAGCCTCTCGACCATCGCCGTCGTGGCGCGGTGGGCGCCAGGGATCAAGAGCGGCGTTGCGTCGAACTCACCGCCTGATTTCGGCGATGTTTCCGGTGCGACATGGAAATCAGTTTCCTCATCGATGTAGACTGGCATGCCGACCTGCTTCAAGGCGTTCCAGTATGCTTTGTTGCCAGAAAGCTGCGACACCGCCCTGCTTTCATAGGAGGCGAGTTGAAAGACGGTGCGGTTCGGCCAGATCCGTCGGAAGTCACCGTACAGCGCTGAAGCGCGTGCCGTGTCGCCGGTGAGTTGGGTTGCTGCGATGAGATAGATCCGCCGCCAATTCTGCCAGCCGAGCGATGTCTCGTCGTTATTGGCATCGCCCAGACCAGCTCCCGCGCGGTCTAGCCACTCAATCGCTTGATTGGGATCACCAAGCATCAAGTAACCCATTCCGATCATGTGCTCACGTCTCGCCCGACTTGGACTGAGCGGATCGATCAGAAGCATCTCCCTGAGTTCACTGATCATCGCATTCATGTCGCCGAGATCCCGCTCGCACCGCGCTAATCCGTTGCGAGCTTCGAGATCATTAGGATCGAGTGAAAGCGCGAGCTGAAAGCTCGGTTCGGCCTCCCGACAGCGATAATCGAGCCAATTTTGCATTCCCGTGGCTGTGATCGCGAGAGGGCTGTCAGGGGCGAGCCTTCTCGCTCGCTCGGTCACGGTCGCCGCTCTGGCGTAATCCGACGCCTCATCCGGATCGTCGAAATCACCGACCTTGCGCATCAGAACAAGCCCAAGCGCGGCCAACGCATTGCCGTCGTCTGGCGCCAAGGCAACCGCTTTCTCGAGCAGCCCTTGGGCCTCGGCCAGGCTGGAGAGCGTGTTGCCTCGATCGAGGATCGAACGTGCGCGAAGATAGCAATCCAATGCGTCCGGATGTGTCGGCCGCTCGTGCAGCGAGCGCGTCCCCTCGACCTGGACGAGCGTGAACCGAAGCGCACTGGAAAGAAGACCCGTGATCTCGGTCAGGCTCTCGCCCAGATTGTCATGCTTGACGTCGAACACACGCGACCAGAGCTGCGTACCGGCAGCAGCATCGATCAACTGCGCATTGACGTGGAAACTGTTGCCCTCGTTCAGCAGGCTTCCTTCCAGAAGATACCGGACTTTCAGAGCCCTTCCGATCGCCGTGCCATCCTCGGCGTGATCGCGAAACGCCTCCGCGCTTCCGCGCGCGATCACGGTGCTGCTCGGGATGTGCGACAGGTCCGTCGTCAGATCGTCGGTGACGGCGTCCGCGAGATAATCCTGGCCCCCGCCGCCGAGGCTGCGGAACGGCAGCACGGCGATCGACAGGCGCGGCGCGGTCGCAGTCCCGCCCCTGAACGCGACCACGAGGCATGCCACGACGACCAGCAACACTAAGCCCGCGATCACAGCAACGATCCGCCGGACATCCCGACGCGGCGCGGCCAGGGATGGTGACGGCGCATCGTCCGGGATTGCCGCGACCACGGCCGGCGCGGCCGGCACGGCCGACTCCGCGGCACCGAGGGCGGCATCCACCACCGAGCCCACGAACCGATACCCCAGCCCCGAAACCGTCGCGATGAAGCGCTCGCCGCCGGGCCGCTCGCCCAGCGCCCGCCTCAGCGCCGAGATATGGACGGCCAGGTTGTTCTCCTCGACGATCGTGCCGCGCCAGACCTCCGACAGGATCTCGTCCTTCGACACCACCCGGTCATGATGCCTGACCAGGAGCAGGAGAATGTCGAACGCCCGGGCACCGAGCGGCACCAGGACCGTGCCCGCGCACAGTGATCGCCGCCCGGGCTCGAGCACGAAACGACCGAAACGATAGCCTTGGCACGCGTCTGTGGCGGACATGCTGAAATCACCCGCTTCTCGGGTGGCGCTGTCCTACACCATTTCGTTTGCAGGATCAAAAGTTCAGAGCGCGTTTCCGAAAGACTGCCCGTTCACATTTTTTCAGCAGGATTTGGCACCCGCTAAAGGACGCGCGCCGCCTGGACGCTCGAAAACGAGGCCCCGATCAACGGCGCGCCATTCCGGCGCCCCTGCAGGAGGCTCCGCTCATGTCCATCGCCACCACCGGTCTTCACCTCACCGATATCGTCGTCCCCGACCGCGGCCACCCGTTCTTCCTCGACCAGGCCTGCCAGCCGTGCGCAGCGCCCGCGACGACCAGCGAAAGGCTCGAACAGTCGCTCGTCGACAGCCTCGAACGCGCGATGCTGATGATCATCGCCACCGGCGCCTGCCTGTTTGCCGCCGCCTTCTGCCGCTACGGCACACAGGCGGGCCATCTCGCGCACGACGCGCAAGACGTCTTCGGCACGCTCGCCATCATCGCCGGCATCACCGCCGTGATCTCGGTCTTGCACGGCCTGTCATGCCTGAACCGGCTCTTCGGCGAGGAGAGTTCCTGACGGCCTCCCGAGCGGCCGCATCCAGCCTCTTGACAGGCTCCCCTCTCGAAATCCAGACCGAGAACCGTTGAGAGCCGCGCCGTCCGGCCACGCCGCGAGGACCAGAGGATGCCAGACGGACACCCCGCCTCGGCGCACGGTGCCTGTCGGGCCGGTGTGGAGAATCTCGACGTGATCATCGTCGGCGCCGGCCTGTCCGGGATCGGCGCTGCGTGCCGGCTCGTGCGCCAATGCCGCGGCACGCGCTTCGCGAGAGCCGCGACACGATCGGCGGCATCTGGGACCTCTTCCGCTATCCGGCGTGCGGTCGGACTCCGACATGCACACCCTCGGCTTCGGCTTCCGCGCCTGGCGCGACCTTCTCTCGCTCGCACCGGCCGGCGCCATCCTGGGCTATATCCGCGAAACCGCCGCCGCCTACCGCATCGATCGCCATGTCCGTTTCCGCCACCGCCTGGTCCGGGCGGATTTCTCCAAACCGGACGCGCGCTGGACGCTCGACATCGAAGCCGAAGGCGAGCCGACCCGCCATGTCCCGCTGATGCGCAGCGGCTACTACAGCTACGCCGAAGGTCACGCGCCGGAAATCCTGGGCGCCGATCGACTCCGCGGCCGGATCCTCCATCCGCAGTTCTGGCCCGTATCGCTCGACGACGAAGGCAAGCGCTTCGTCGTCATCGGCAGCGGCGCCACCGCCGTCATCCTCGTGCCCGCCATGGCCGGCCGCGCCGCGCATGTCGTCATGCTCCAGCGCTCGCCGAGCTCCGTCGTCTCGCGGCCCAGTATCGACCGGATCGGCCGGGTGCTTCGCCGCACCCTGCCGCACGGCCTCGCGGGCCGCCTCACGCGCGCCAAGAACATGGCCGAGAGCCTCTTCTACTACAAGCTCGCCCGGGCCAGGCCCGACGACGGCAAGCGTCAGCTCATCGGCCTCGTCCGGAAGGAGCTGGGATCCGACTTCGACGTCACCCGGCATCTCACGCCCGCCGACGATCCGTGGGACCAGCGTCTCTGCCTCGCCTCCGAATCCGATCTGTTCAAGGCGATCAGGAGCGGTCGCACCTCGATCGAGACCGGCCACATCGAGACCTTCACCGAGACCGGCATCAGGCTCGCGTCGGGCCGGGAGATCGAAGCCGGCATCATCGTCAGCGCCACCGGCCTGAAGGTCTCGATCATGGGCCTAGCCGGCCCCCGCGCGCAGCTCCCCGATCGTCGTCGCCAGCGTCATCATCAGCACCATCGTCGCCGCCAGCGGGCGGAACCCCTCGAAGTCGGTCTCCACGATCTCGAACCACGATCCGTGCGCCGGAACGACCGGGCTGAACGGACTATCGGTGACCACCACGCGCGGCACGTGGAGCGCCTGCAGCTGGCGGGCCAACGCGAGCGTCGTCTGCGCGTAGGGCGTGTAGCTCACCACGAGCGCCGCATCGGCCGTCGTCGCGAACGAGACGGTCTCCATCTCGGTGCCGGCCGCCGATCCGACCAGCACGTTCTTCACGCCGAGCTTGCCCAGCAGGTAGCTCATGTAGGACGTCACCGGAAACGACCGCCGCTGCGCCACCAGGTAGATCGTCCCGGCCCGGGCCAGCAGACCTGCCGCCTCCTCGAGCTGGCCCGGGCCGATCCGCGCGCGCGATGATCGGATCGACCGGAGCGAGGCCTCCGTGAACCCGTCGAACAGCAACTCCGCCTGTCTCGCCTCGCCCTCGTCGACATGCAGCGCGCGAAGCCGCTCGTCATAGCTCGGCACCCGGTCGCGCAGACGCTCGCGAAACACGTTCTGCAGATCCGAGAACCCCTCGTAGCCGAACGACCGTCCGAACCTCACCAAGGTCGACGGCTGCACGCCCGCGCGGACCGCCACGCTCGCCGCCGTCCCGAACGCGATCTCGTCCGGGGCCGACATCGCGAAGGCCGCGACCTGCGCCAACCGTCGCGGCAGGCGCGCCTGCCGCTCGACGATCGCCGTCCGCAGCCCGTCGAAGTCGCGCGGACCCGGTGCGTCCGCGATGCCTTCATCCATCAGCGATCGAGGAAGCTCTTGTAGTTCGCGCGCGTCACCAGCTCGTAGGGGATCACGTCGTTCTGGCTGACCGGCTCGCCGTTGGCGAGCTTGACCGCATCGTCGACCGCGCTGGTCCCCTGTCCCTTGGCGTTCTGGAACACGGTCACCGCCATCGTGCTCTTCGCGATCGCCGAGAGCCCATCGGGCGTCGCGTCGACTCCGCCGATCGCGATCGTCTTCGGATCGAGGCCGTTCGAGTGGATCGCGATGATCGCACCGATCGCCATCTCGTCGTTGTTGGCGGCTACACCGGTGATCTTGTCACCCTTGGTGAGCCAGTTGTTCATCAGGTCGATCGCCTTGTTGCGTTCCCAGTTCGCCGTCTGCTGCTCGACCACGTGGATGGCGGGATACTTGGCCAGGATCTCCTTGACGCCCGCCGTTCTGCCCTGGGTGGAGTTGTTCGCCAAATCCCCCAGCATGATCACGAGGTTGCCATGTCCGCCCATCCTGGTCGCCAGTTGCGTCATCTGCAGCCGTCCCGCCAGCTTGTCGTCGGACGCCACCACCGCGACGCTCGGCGGCAGCGAGGCGACGTCGGGACGACGGTTCACGTAGACCAGCGGGATATGGGCGGCCGTCGCGGCCTCGGTGATCGGCTTTGTGGCCGCCGTGTCGACCGGATTGACGATGATCGCATCGACATGCTGTGAGACGAAGTTCTGCACCTCGCTCAACTGCTTGCCCACGTCGCCCTGTGCGTCCTGGAACTGGATCTGCAGCCCGCTCACCTGGCGCGCATGCTGCTCCATTGCCTTGCGGACAGTGGTAAGAAAGTTGTCGTCGAACAGCGCCATGCTCACACCGATGGTCAGCGGCTTGGCGATCGCGAGGGAGGGCAGGGTGGTCATCAGTCCGAAGGCGACGGCAGTGCGAAACTTCATGGTGTCCTCCATTCGGCCGGCATTGGTGCCGATGCCGTTCAGAAACTGCGCCGGCGTCGCCGGAACTGGTCGGCCATCACGGCCACGATGATGATCAGCCCCTTCACCACATCCTGGATGTAGGCGTCGACGCCGAGGAAGGTGAAACCGCTCATCATCACACCCAGGATCAGCGTCCCCACCACCGTCCCGGTGATCCGCCCGACGCCGCCCGACAGGCTCGTGCCGCCGATCACCGCGGCCGCGATCGCATCGAGTTCGTAGGACATGCCCATCCCCGCCTGCCCGCTCGTCGCGCGCGACGCCATGATGATCCCGGCCAGTCCCGAAAGCCCGCCCGCGATGGTATAGACGATGATGAGGTGCCGCTTGACGTCGATGCCCGACACGCGCGCGGCCTGCATGTTGCCGCCGATCGCGTAGGTGTATTTCCCGTAGCGCGTGTAGCGAAGGGCGATGTGAAAAAACGCCGCCACCGCCAGAAAGATGAACACCGGATGGCCGCCCGATCCGATGTCCCCGAAGCGGTCCGACAGCATGCTGATCGGCTCGCCATGCGTATAGAGGCGCGCGAGCCCGCGTGCCGTGACCATCATCCCCAATGTCGCGATGAACGGCGGCAGCCGCCCGAACGTCACCAGCGCACCATTGCAGAACCCGGCGATCCCTCCCACCGCCAGGCCGGCCGCCACCGGCACCATCACCGGCAGATCGGTCAGTCCGGGAAACACCGCACGCGAATAGTCGCTCTCCTGCGACAGGCTTGCCGCGATCATCGCCGACAGCGCCAGCACCGATCCCGACGACAGGTCGATCCCCGTCGTGATGATCACCTGCGTCACGCCCACCGCGATCAGGCCGACGATCGACACCTGCAGGATGATGATCAGCAGCCGCTGCGGATTGCCGAGAAAACTCTGTCCCCGCAACATCCAGCCGAGCAGCTCGAAGATCAGCGCGATCCCGAGCAGGACGAACACGATGCTCGCCTCGACCGGCAGCTTGCGCGCCCGTCGCGACGGCGCGATCCCGGCCGTCTGCGCCACGTCGTTCACCGCGCGGCGAGCTCCATGATCCGCTCCTGCGTCGCCTCCGCGCGCGACAGCACGCCGGCGACGCGCCCCTCCTGCATCACCAGCACGCGGTCGCTCATTCCGAGGATCTCCGGCAACTCCGACGACACCATGATGATCGATAATCCTTGCGCGACCAGTTCGGCCATCAGCCGGTGGATCTCCGCCTTGGCGCCCACGTCGATCCCGCGCGTGGGTTCGTCGAGGATCAGGATGCGCGGGCTCGTCATCAGCCACCGCGCGATCAGCACCTTCTGCTGATTGCCGCCGCTCAGATTCTCGATCATCGTGCCCATGTCGGGCGTCTTGACGCCGAGCGCGCGCCGCATCGCGTCGCACTTCCCGCTCAGCGCCTCCTGGCGCACGAAGCCTGCCGGCGAGAACGCCGACACCGATGCGATCTGCATGTTCTCCAGCACCGACAGCATCAGGAACAACCCGCTTGCCTTCCTGTCCTCGGTCAGCAGCGCCATCCCGTGCCGCATCGCGTCGCGCGGGCTGCCGATCCACACCACGGTGCCATCGATCTCGATCCGTCCCGAGTCCGCCGGCGTGATGCCATAGATCGCTTCGGCGACGTTGGTTCGCCCCGCGCCGATCAATCCGGCCAAGCCGAGGATCTCGCCGCGCCGCAGCGTGAACGAGACCCCCTCGAACACGCCGTCCAGACAGAGATTGTCGACCCGCAGGATTGGATCGCCGATCGTGGCCTCGCCCTTCGGAAACAGGTGCGTCAGCTCCCGTCCCACCATCAGGGCGATCAGGCGCTTCTGGTCGAAGGCGGAGGCCGCATCGGTCGCGACATGCGCGCCGTCACGAAAGACCGATATCTCGTCAGCGATCTCGAAGATCTCGTTCATCTTATGCGAGATGTAGATGATCGCCTTGCCGGCCTCGCGCAGCCGGCGGACGATGTCGAACAACTGCCCGACCTCCTGCTCGGTCAGCGACGAGGTCGGCTCGTCCATGATCAGGATGTCCGGATCGTGCGAAACCGCCTTCGCGATCTCGACCATCTGCTGGTGCGCCACGATCAGGCTCGCGACCTCCGCCTCCGGGTCGAACGCAATCCCGAGGGCCGACAGCAGATCCGTCGTCCTGCGATGCATTCCGCCGTGGTCGATCAATCCGAAGCGTCGCGGTTCTCGTCCAACCCAGATATTCTCGGCGATCGTCATGTGCGGCACCAGGTTGAGTTCCTGATGGATCATCGCGATGCCGAGACCGAGCGCCTCGGCGGGGCTGTCGATCGCCTCGACCCTTCCGCGCAGCCTGATCTCTCCGGAGCTCGGCCGGAGACCGCCCGAGATGATCTTCATCAGCGTCGATTTGCCGGCGCCGTTCTCGCCCATCAGCGCGTGCACGCTGCCGGCCCGAAGCCGTAGCGTCACCCGGTCGAGTGCCTTCACGCCGGGGAACTGCTTGGACACATCGAGCACCTCGAGCAGCCACGGCGCGCCCGATGGCTCCCCGCGCGCGACGGCATCCATCGCGGTCCCGCTCATGCCAGATCGACCCAGCGCCGTTCCCGGCTCGCTGACAGCGCTGCGTCGACGACGCGCTGCACCTCGTAGGCCTCCCTGAAGTCGGCGAGCGGCGCAGGACCGCCGGCGATCGCCGACAGCAGATTGCGGATCTCGATCACCTTGAGATCGTTGTAGCCGAGTTGATGTCCAGGAGCCGGGCAGAACGCGCCATAGGGCTCGTGTTCGGGACCGGCGCTGATCCGTCGAAATCCGTTCCGTTGCCGGTCGCCCTCGACGCGATAGAACTCCAGCTCGTTCAATCGCGCCTGGTCGAACACGATCGCACCGCGTTCTCCCGTGATCTCGAAGCCGAGCTGCATCGTCCGCCCGGACGCCACCCAACTCGTCTCGATCGAGCCGCGCGTGCCGCGCGCGAAACGCAGCAGCAGGCGAGCCTGGTCGTCCGTCGTCACGCGCCGCGGCTCCCCGGCGGGACCAGGGCGCTCGTCCACGACCGTCTCGACATCGGCGAACACCGCGTCGATCGGTCCGAGCAGATGGCGTGCCAGGCTGATGATATGGCTGCCGAGATCGGCGATCGCCCCCGCGCCGCCTGGATCGAGGCGCCAGTTCCAGGGCGCGCGCGGATCGCGCATGAAATCCTCGTTGAAGATTCCGCGGAACGACCAGATGCGGCCCAGCTCGCCCGACGCGATCATCTCGCGTGCCAGCCCGATCATCGGATTGCAGAGATAGTTGAAGCCGGCCGCGGTCACCACTCCCGCGTGCTCCGCCGCACGCACCATCAACCAGGCGTCGTCTGCTGTCGGCGCCAGCGGCTTCTCGCAATACACGTGCTTGCCCGCGGCGAGGGCCGCGAGCGCGATCGGCGCGTGCAGCGCATTCGGTGTCGCGACATCGACCAGCTCGACCGCCTGATCCCCGATCATCGTGCGCCAGTCGCCCGTCGAGCGCGCGAACCCGAACCGGGACGCCGCCGTCTCCGCGCTCTCGCTCGTCGCATCCGCCAGCATCTCGAGCCGCGCGGCCAACGGCAGGTCGAACACACGGCCGACGGTCTGGAAGGCGAGCGCATGCGTGCGGCCCATGAACCCGGCGCCCGCGAGACCGATGCCTAGCTGCCGCATGAGGACGTCTCCCGTTACTGGAACGGTTATTCCAACACGGTGGCACCGTCAACAAGAAGAACACCAATCTTGAGATGGAACATCCGTTCCGGCTTGACGAAACTATCGCCTTAGCGTTCCATGCCACCTACAGGAGCCGCGTGCGATGACCGTTCCGCTCGACCTCGTCACCATCGGCCGATGCTCGGTCGACCTCTACGGCCAGCAGATCGGCAGCCGCCTCGAGGACACCGTCACCTTCAGCAAGGCGGTGGGCGGCTGTCCGACCAACATCGCCATCGGCACGTCCCGCCTCGGCCTGCGTTCCGCCATCATCACCCGTGTCGGCGACGAGCAGATGGGACGCTTCGTCCTTGAGCAGTTGGCCCGGGAGGGCGTCGACACCAGCGCCATCGTCGTCGATCCCGATCGCCTGACCTCGCTCGTCCTGCTCGGCGTACGTGACCAGTCCCATTTTCCGATGATCTTCTATCGCGACAATTGCGCCGACGCCGCCCTCGATGAAGCCGACATCGACCCGGCCGTCATCGCGCGCGCCCGAGCGATCCTCGTCACCGGCACCCATTTCGCCCGGCCCAACACCAGTGCCGCCCAGCGTCGGGCGATCGCGCTGGCGCGCGGGAACGGTGCCCGGATCATCCTCGACATCGACTATCGACCCAATCTCTGGGGCCTCGCCGGGCACGAATCCGGCGAGAGCCGCTACGTGAAGTCGGACGCCGTGACCGCGAGCCTCGCACCCATCCTTCCCGATTGCGACCTCATCGTCGGCACCGAGGAGGAGCTCCATATCGCGGCCGGCTGCGAAAACACGCTCGATGCGATCCGCGCCATCCGCATCGCGGCATCCAGGGCGACGATCGTTTGCAAGCGCGGCCCGATGGGCTGCGTCGTTTTCCCCGGCGCCATCCCGGCCACCATCGACGATGGGACCAAAGGTCCCGGGTTCCCGGTCGAAGTCTACAACACGCTCGGCGCGGGCGACGCCTTCATGTCCGGCTTCCTGCGCGGCTGGCTTCGCGATGAGCCGCTCGAGACCTGCTGCGCGTGGGCGAACGCCAGCGGCGCCCTCGTCGTCTCCCGCCTGCTGTGCTCGAGTGAGATTCCCTCCTTCGTCGAGCTGCAGCATTTCATCGCGTATGGCAGTCCGTTCCGCGCCGTCCGGCGTGACGCCGCGCTGAGCCACCTGCATCGCGTGACCACGCGTCCGCCGCCGCCGCCGCACATCATGGCGCTCGCCATCGATCATCGATCACAGCTCGAGGCCGCGGCGCGCGAGGCGGGTGCCCCGCTCGATCGCATCGGCGCCTTCAAGACGCTGGCGCTCGACGCGACCTTGCGTGTCGCTCGCGGCCGCTCCGGCTTCGGCATGCTCCTCGACGGCACCTACGGCCAGGACGCGCTGTTCCGCGCTGCCGGCCATGATCTCTGGCTCGCCCGGCCGGTGGAGCGCCCCGGCTCGCGCCCTCTGGAGTTCGAGACCGACGATCTCGGCTCGCATCTCGTCGATTGGCCCTCGACCCTGATCGTGAAATGCCTCTGCTTCTACCATCCGGACGATCCGGAAAGCGTGCGCTCGGCGCAGGAGCAATCGCTGATCCGGCTGCACGACGCCTGCCGCACCGTCGACCGGCCGCTGCTGATCGAGATCATCGCCGGACGTCATGGCCCGCTCCACACCGACACGGTCGCCCGCGTGCTCGATCGCTTCTATACGCTCGGGGTCAAGCCAGACTGGTGGAAGCTCGAAGCCCAGCCAAGCACTGCCGCGTGGCGTGCCATCGGCGACGTGATCCGTGCCAACGACCCGTTCTGCAACGGGATCGTCCTGCTCGGTCTCGAAGCGCCGGTCGCGACCCTCACCGCCGCCTTCCGCGACGCCGAGAGCGAGTCCCTGGTCCGCGGCTTCGCGGTCGGACGCTCGATCTTCTCCGAGCCCGCGGCCGACTGGTTCGCCGGCCGCATCACCGACGAGGGTGCCGTGGCCGCCATGGCCGCCTGCTTCACTCTGCTCGTGCAAGCCTGGCAGTCCGCTGGCGCCGGCATGGCCGCATGAACACCGTCCGGCTCACCACGGCGCAGGCGCTCGTCCGCGCCATGGCCTGCCAGTGTACCCTCATCGACGGCGTCGAGACACCGATCTTCGCCGGCGTCTGGGCGATCTTCGGCCACGGCAACGTGACAGGGCTCGGCGAGGCGCTATACGGCGCGCGCGACACGCTGCCCACCTGGCGCGCTCACAACGAGCAGGGAATGGCGCATGCGGCGATCGCTTACGCCAAGGCCAGCCGCCGGCGCCGCTTCATGGCGGTCACCACCTCGATCGGTCCCGGTGCGCTCAATCTCGTCACCGCCTCCGCCGTTGCCCATGTCAACCGCTTGCCGATCCTTCTGCTGCCGGGCGACGTCTTTGCGAGCCGTCGTCCCGATCCCGTCCTGCAGCAGATCGAGAACTGGTCCGACGCCACCGTCAGCGCCAACGACGCGTTGCGCCCCGTCTCGCGCTACTTCGATCGCATCACGCGTCCGGAACAGCTCCTCGCGTCCTTCGGGCGCGCGATGCAGGTCCTGACCGATCCCGCGCAATGCGGTCCGGCCACCCTCGCACTTTGCCAGGACGTCCAGGCCGAGGCTCATGACTTTCCGCTTCATCTGTTCGCGACGCGCGTCTGGCGCATTCGCCGCCAGCCGCCCGACCCACGCGAACTCACCCACGCAGCCGAACTTTTGCGAACAAGCAAAAGACCCTTCATCGTCTGCGGCGGCGGCGTCCTCTACGCCGGCGCCGAGCGGCAGCTCGCTGACTTCGCTCGCGCGCGTGGCATCCCCGTGGGCGAGACCCAGGCCGGCAAGTCTGCCTTGCCGGCGGATCATCCCTGCAACATGGGCGGCGTGGGCGTCACCGGCACCGAGGCCGCCAATGCGCGCGCCGCCGAAGCCGACCTCATCCTCGCCATCGGCACCCGTCTCGCCGACTTCACCACCGGCTCCCGGGCCTTGTTCCAGGGGGAGGGGAGGCGGCTCGTCGGGCTGAACGTGCAACCCGCGGATGCCGGCAAGCACGGTGCCGCCGCGCTCGTCGCGGATGCCGGCGCGGGCCTCTCGGCGCTCGACGCGGCGCTCGGCGACTGGCGTGCTCCCGAGATCTGGACCGCACGCGCCGCCGATGGCAACCGCGACTGGTTTGACAGCATTGCCCGCTTCACCGCGTCGCCCGAAGCTGTTAACGCCCTCCCGTCCGACGCCCAGGTGATCGGCGCCGTCCAGCGCCGATCGGAACCGAACGACGTGATCGTCTGCGCAGCCGGCGGCCTGCCCGGCGAATTGCAGAAGCTGTGGGAGGCAGGGCATGCCGGCGGCTACCACATGGAGTACGGTTTCTCCTGCATGGGCTACGAGATCGCCGGCGGTCTCGGCGTGAAGATGGCCGACCCATCGCGCGAGGTCTTCGTCATGGTCGGAGACGGCTCCTACCTGATGTTGAACTCCGAGATCGCGACCTCCGTCATGCTCGGCTTCAAAATCATTCTTGTCGTCCTCGACAACCGTGGCTTCGGCTGCATCAATCGTCTGCAGGTCGTCTGCGGCGGCGCGCCCTTCAACAATCTGCTCGCCGACACCATCCACGAGACCCTGCCGGCAATCGATTTTGCCGCTCACGCAGCCAGCCTCGGCGCGCGGTCCGAACATGTCGTGGGTATCGGCGCCCTCGACGCCGCCCTGTCGCGCGCGCGCGACAGCGACCGCACCTATGCCATCGTCATCGAGACCGATCCCGTGCCCACCACGCACGCCGGCGGCCACTGGTGGGATGTCGCCGTGCCGCAAGTCTCGATCCGCCCCGAGGTCGAGCAGGCGCACGCGCATTACCGAAGCCAGGCTGCCCGGCAATTCATCGGGAACTGAGGGTAATGCCATGACGATCAGGATCGGCGCCAACCCGATCGGTTGGTCCAACGACGACATGCGTGAATTGGGCGGCGACACGCCGCTCGAGACCTGTCTCACCGAGGCGCGTGAGGCCGGCTTCGAGGGCATCGAGCTGGGCCACAAATTCCCCCGCCAGCCGCAGGCCCTGCGCGCCGCACTCGCCCCCTACGGTCTCGCCTGCGTCTCGGGCTGGTATTCCGCGAGCCTGCTCATGCGCGGCGTGCAGGCCGAGTTCGAGGCCCTGTCTGCCCATCTCGAGTTGCTTCGCGCGATGGGCAGCGACATCATGGTCTTCGCCGAGACCTCGAATGCGATCCACTCCGACATCGACAAGCCGCTCTCCACGCGCCCGGTGCTGCGGTCCGGGGATTGGCCGCAATTCGGAACCAAACTAACTCAAATTGCCGATGAACTCGCCGACCGCGGCGTGGCACTCGCCTATCACCATCACATGGGCACGATCGTGCAGAGCCGGGACGACATCGCCAACCTGATGGACGCCACCGGCCCGTCGGTGAAGCTGCTGCTCGATACCGGTCATGCGATCTGGGGCGGCGCCGATCCCGTCGAGCTCGCGCGCACCTACGAAGGCCGCATCGTACATGTTCACGCCAAGGACGTGCGCGCCGACATCATGCATCGAGCCCGCGCCCAGGACTGGAGCTTCCTGCGCGCGGTGCTCGAAGGTATCTACACCGTCCCCGGCGACGGCATGGTCGATTACGGCGGTGTCTTGTCGTCTCTGCCGCACTACCAGGGCTGGATCGTCATCGAAGCCGAGCAGGACCCCGCGAAGGCCAATCCGCTCGAATATGCCCGCCGCGGCTACCGGCATCTGCGTGCAATCCTTGCCGAGACCGGTCAATTGCCATGGGAGACCACCATTTGAGCCCGCTTCTTCGCCGCCCCCAAAGCATGAGCGGCACCATCCAGCGCATCACGCCGGTCGACGCCGGCTGGTCCTATGTCGGCTTTGAAGTCCTGGACCTTGCCGAGGCGGCAACCATCGAGCGCACGACGGATGCCAACGAAACCTGTCTCGTCCTCCTCTCGGGAAGCGCGCACGCGCACGTGGGCACAACGGATTTCGGCATGATCGGCGGCCGCACGGGCCCGTTCGAGGGACCGTCGACATCGCTCTATGTTCCGCCTGGCCAGTCCTGGCGCCTCCTGACGCGGGGCGCATGCGAACTCGCGATCTGCGCCTCTCCCGCGCAAGGCCGCTATCCCCCGCGCCTGATCACCCCCACCGATGCCCAGGACGAGATCCGGGGCACCGGCACCAACACGCGCCATGTCCGCAACATCCTTCCTGATACCGTGACGGCCGAGACCCTGCTGGTCGTCGAAGTCGTCACCCCGGGCGGCAATTGGTCGAGCTACCCGCCGCACAAGCACGACACCGACGACTATCCGCGCGAGACCTACCTCGAAGAAACCTATTACCACCGGCTCAGGCGCGGCGCCGGTTTTGCATTCCAGCGCGTCTACACCGATGACGGTGAACTTGACGAAACGATGGCCGTCTCCGACCGCGACGTCGTTCTCGTCCCGCGCGGCTACCATCCGGTGGGCGCCCCACACGGCTTCGATCTCTATTACCTGAACGTCATGGCCGGTCCCAAACGGGAATGGAAGTTCTCGACGGCGCCCGATCATGCCTTCCTCGCCTGGTAGGTTTCAAGTGGCTCTCCATCTCGGCGTCATCGGCGCCGGCGCCATCGGCCAGGATCATATCCGCCGCTGCAGCACCACGCTCGCGGGCGCCAAAATCGTCGCCGTCAGCGACATCGATCCCGATCGTGCGCGGCAGGCCCTGAAAACCTACAACCCTTCCGGTCAGGTCCATCAAGACGGCCACGCGCTGATCCGCGCGCCGGACGTGGACGCGGTGCTTGTGACCTCCTGGGGACCGACCCACGCCGAATTCGTCCTCTCCGCCTTGGCCGAGGGCAAGTTCGTCTTCTGCGAGAAGCCGCTCGCCACCACTGCCGCCGACTGCCGGGCCATCGTCGACGCCGAGATCGCGCTTGGCCGCCGTCTCGTCCAGGTCGGGTTCATGCGCCCCTACGACCAAGGCTACCGCGCGCTCAAGCGCGTCCTCGCCTCGGGAACGATCGGTGAGGCGCTGATGGTCCATTGCGCCCACCGCAACCCTACCGTGCCGCCGACCTACACCACCGACATGGCGATCACCGATACGCTGATCCACGAACTCGATGTGCTCCGCTTCCTCCTGGATCAGGACTACGTCTCCGCCCAGGTGATCTTCCCGCGCGCCAGCCCGCACGCGCTTGCGCATCTGCGCGATCCGCAGATCGTGTTGCTCGAGACCGATCGTGGCGTGCGCATCGATGTCGAGATCTTCGTCAATTGCCGCTACGGCTACGACATCGCCTGCACGGTCGTGGGCGAGACCGGCATCGCCTCGCTGCCCGAACCCGCCGCGGTCCCGCTCCGCCACGACGCGCGTGCCTCGTCGGCCATCCTCACCGACTGGAAGCAGCGCTTCATCGACGCCTACGACACCGAGCTGCAGGACTTCATCGACGGCTGTGCGGCGGGCGCGCCGACCGGCCCCTCCGCCTGGGACGGCTATGCCGCCGCGATCGCGGCTGACGCCTGCGGAACGGCCCAGACGACGGGAGGCGTCATCCCCATCCGGATGCCCGACCGCCCGGCGTTCTACGACGTCTGGACTTGATTGCGGAGGCGGCGAATTTCAAACGCTTGCCCCGCGGCCCACCAAGCGACATCGTGCCGGCAGCACGCCATGGACACCCTCCCGACGCCCTTCGAATTCCGGACCGTGCCCTCGATCCAGTTCGAATCGGGCGCGGCCGCGCGCCTGGGCGAAATCCTGGCGGCGCGTTTCCCGGGCCGCCGTGCGCTCCTGGTAACCGACGCCGGGCTGGTCGGCGCGGGCCTGCTTGGGCCAGCCCTCGCGAGCCTGCGCACCGCGGGGTTCGCCGCCGAAACCTTCGACGGCGTCGTCGCCGATCCTCCCGAGCATGTGCTGCTCCAATGCGTGGCTCGGGCACGAAGCTTCGCGGCCGATATCGTGGTCGGGCTGGGCGGTGGCTCCTCGCTCGACATCGCCAAGCTGTGCGCCGTGCTGGCCGTCTCCGATCAGCCGCTCTCCGACATGTACGGCGTCGGCAAGGTGATCGGCGGCCGCCTGCCGCTGGTGCTCGTCCCGACGACGGCGGGCACCGGTTCGGAAGTCACCAACATCAGCATCCTGACCACCGGCGAGACGACCAAGATGGGCGTCGTGGCGGCGCAACTGTTCTGCGATATCGCCCTGCTCGATGCCGAACTCACGCTCGGTCTGCCGGCCAGTCACACCGCGGCCACCGGCATCGACGCGATGGTCCATGCCATCGAGGCCTACACGAGCCGCCACAAGAAAAACCCCATCTCCGATGCGCTGGCGCGCGAGGCCTTGCGGCTCCTCAGCGCCAACCTCGTGCCCGCCTGCCGCAACGGCGCCGACCGGAACGCCCGCTCATCGATGCTGCTCGGCGCGATGCTGGCCGGACAGGCCTTCGCCAACGCACCGGTCGCCGCCGTGCACGCGCTCGCCTATCCGCTCGGCGGCCACTACCACCTGCCGCACGGTCTTTCCAACGCGCTCATGCTCGCCCCGGTGCTGCGTTTCAACGAGGCCGCCGCCGCTCCGCTCTACGCCGAGCTCGCCGACATCATCCCCGGCCCGGGGCTCGGCAACACGCGCGCGCGGTCTTCCGCGTTCGTCGCCGCGATCGAGCGCCTGTTGCATGACAGCGCCGCGCCAAGACGCCTGCGTGACGCGGGCGTGACCGACAACAGCCTTGCACTGCTGGCCTCCGACGCGATGAAGCAGACCCGTCTGCTGGTCAACAATCCCGTCGAGGTCACCGAGGCCGACGCGCTCGCCCTTTACCGCGAAGCCTTCTGATCGCAGCCGGTCAGTCGCCGATCAGGTGCAGCGCCAGCGACCGCCGATGCGGCCGCGCCCTGTGCTCGAACACATAGATGCCCTGCCAGGTCCCCAGGGCCGGCGCGCCATCGCTGATCGGAACCGTGAGCTGCACCTGTGTCAGCGCCGCCCGCAGATGCGCGGGCATGTCGTCCGGTCCCTCGATCGAATGCCGGTAGCGGCCGGCATCCTCCGGTGCGAGGACCGCGAAGAAATCGTCGATGTCGAGCAACACCTCCGGACTCGCATTTTCCTGCACCAGCAGCGAGGCCGATGTATGCCGGCACCAGATCGTCAGCAGCCCGATCCCGATGCGCCGGGCCGCGACCCAGTCCAGGATCGGCCGGGTGACGTCGAACAAACCGCGGCCGCGCGTCGCGACCGTGATCGTCTCCGATGCCTGCCGCATCAGTAGGGGGTGCCCGCCGCCCGCTCGCGCCGCAATGCCCGCGCATACCATTCGAACTCGTCGAGAAATCGCCCCATCGTCTTGCCCGTGCGCGCATCGGACGCGACGCCCGCCTCGTCGAGTGCGTCGCCGATGCGGGGGATCGGCATCAGGCTCGGAATGCTCGGCATGCCCAGTTCCGCCAGCACCATGCGGAGCTGCATCGCCGCCCGCACGCCGCCGAAGCCGCCCGCCGAGTAGCAGACGATCGCCGAGGGGCGCCAGAAATACTCCTCCAGGAAATAGTCGAGCAGGTTCTTCAGCGCCGGCGGGATGCCATTGTTGTATTCCCCGCTCACCACCACGAACCCGTCCGCGCGCCGATAGAGCGCCGCCAGCGTCTCCAGCTCCTCCGGCGCCTGACCCTTCGGGTGTTCCTTGTACATCCGGTCGAGCAACGGCAGCTGCAGTATCATCGGGTCGACCAGCACCGGCTCGTGCCCGCGCTCGACCAGCGCACGCTCGATCATCCGCGCCGCCTTGATCCCCTGCCGGTCGGACCGGACCGATCCGAGCAGCACCGGCACGACCATTTTGTCGCTCATGTCAGCAACCCCATCAGCCGCTCGGCCTCACGGACGATCGGTTCGGCGATCGCCGACGCACGCGCCGCCCCGTCACGAAGCACCGCGTCCAGATGCGTCTCGTCGCCCATCAAGCGCCGCGCTTCCGACCTGATCGGCGTCAGAAGCTCGATCAGTGCGGCGGCCAGCGCCTCCTTGAACGCGCTGAAACCCGTCCCCCCGTGGGCTTTCAGGACAGCGTGCACATCCAGGCCGGTCACGGCGCCCATGATCTCGACCAGGTTGCGCGCCTCGGGCCGGCCTTCGAGGCCGGCCCGCTCGGACGGCAATGGCTCCGGGTCCGTCCGCGCCCGCCTGATCTTCAGCGCGATCTCGTCGTCGCTGTCCACCAGTTCGATCCGGCTCTGCTCGGACGAATCGGACTTCGACATCTTCTTCGTCCCGTCCCGGAGACTCATGATGCGCGATGCCTCGCTACTCACCAGCGCCTCGACTGATGGAAAGTATTCGACCCCGTAATCGTGATTGAATTTCTGCCTGATGTCGTTGGTCAGCTCCAGATGCTGCCGCTGGTCATCGCCCACCGGCACGGCGGCCGAATGATAGGCCAGGATGTCGGCCGCCATCAGGTTCGGATACGCGTAAAGCCCGACGCTCGCCGCTTCCCTGTCGCGTCCGGCCTTGTCCTTGAACTGCGTCATCCGGTTCAGCCAGCCGATCCGGCACACGCAGTTGAGCAGCCAGGCGAGGCGCGCATGTGCCGGTACCGCCGCCTGGTTGAACAGCACGGCCCGCCCGGTATCGACGCCGCACGCCAGCAGCACCGCCGCCGTCTCGCGAACCTGCCGCCGCAACATGGCCGGATCCTGCCACACCGTGATCGCGTGCAGGTCGACCACGCAATAGAGGCACTCGTTGTCGTTCTGCAGCGCCACCCAGTGACGCAGCGCGCCCAGATAATTGCCGATGTGGGGGACGCCCGACGGCTGGATGCCCGATAGAATACGTCGCATGAGCCTAACTGACGTGCCCGCCGCTGCTCGGTCAAGCAGCATCCCGAACCGCAAAAACGCGCTGCTCCGCGCACTGCGCCGCGGTCCGATACCGGTCTGGCTGCCTGTCCTGCTCGGCTTCCTTGCCGCCGTCGGGCCACTCTCGACCGACGCCTATCTGCCGGCATTTCCCACCATCGAGAACAGCCTGCACGGAGGCGCCGGAAGCGCCCAGATCACGCTCGCCACCTGGTTCGCGGGGCTCGCCGTCGGCCAGATCGTCCAGGGTCCGCTGTGCGACCGTTTCGGCAGGCGTGCGCCGCTGCTGCTCGGCACGATCCTCTTCACGCTGGCCTCCACCGGCTGCGCCCTGTCGTGGAGCATCGCCTCGCTCTCGTCGTTCCGCTTCCTCGCAGCCCTCGGCGCGTCCGCCTCGATGGTGGTCCCGCGCGCCATCGTCCGCGACCTCCGTGACGGCCACGAGGCGAGGCGCCTGATGGCGCAGCTCATCCTCGTCATGGGCGCCGTCCCGATCGTGGCCCCCTCGATCGGCGGCCTGCTCCTGATCGTCGCGAACTGGCGCGTCATCTTCTGGATCACGGTCGGCTACGGCGTCATCGCGTTCGCCCTGGTCTGGCGCCTGCTCCCCGACACGTTGGCGGCCGAACTCCGCATCCGGGTCGATTTCACCACCCAGATCACCCGCTACGCCAGCATCCTGGTCGACCGCTCCTTCATCACCAATGTCGGCATCGGCGGCATGGCGCTGTTCGCGCTGTTCGCCTATCTCGGCGGATCTCCCGTCGCCTACGTCCATCAATACGGTCTGACGCCCGCCCAGTACGCGCTCGCCTTCAGCGCCAACGCTGCCGTCTATATCGGCAGCGCCCAGCTCGGCGTCCCGCTCGCGGCCAGGTTCGGGGTCGACGGCCTGCTGCGCGGAGCGGCCACCCTCTTCATCTTCACCAGCAGCCTGCTTCTCGCCGTCACCGTCACCGGCGTGGGCGGGCTGCCCGCGCTGATGGGTTCGATCGCCTGCAACATGGTCTGCATGGGCATTCTCGGCCCGCTCGCCCCCGTGGCCGCGCTCGCGCGCCATGCCAATCATGCCGGCAGCGCCTCGGCGCTGCTCGGCACGCTTCAATTCCTCCTCGGGGCCATCGCCTCCTGGCTCGTAGGCCAGCTCGACGACGGCACTGCCCGGCCGCTCGCGATCCTCGTTCTGACCGGCGCGGTCTGCGCCAAGACCGCCGAACGCCTTCGACCCAAGGCAACCGTGACGCCCGGCTAGACTTCCTCCGTGATGCAGAGTGCAAGTGCCTTCATCGACGCTGGACTGTCGGCCTTCGAGCGCGCGCTCCATGACCGCGGGTCGGATTTCCGCAACGTCCAGTTTGCCACCGTCTCGCCCGAGGGACGGCCGGGCCTGCGAACCCTCATTGTGCGCGGCTTCGAGCGCTCGCCGGCTTGCATCGAGCTGCATTCCGACGCGCGCGCTGGCAAGATCCGCGAGATTGCGCACGCACGCCATGTCGCGATCCTCGCCTGGTCGTCTGCTGACCGCCTCCAGCTGCGCTTCGACGGGCAGGCCATCCTGCACCGAGCCGACACGCTGGCCCGAACCCGCTGGGAAAGAATGTCGGAGAATGCCCGCAGGGCCTATGGCCTGACCGCTGACCCAGGCCGACCCATCGCATCACCCGGCGATCAGTCGCACCTGTCTCCAGACAACCAGTTCGACCAGTTCTGCGTCATCATGATTTCGCTCTTGTCGGTCGACGTCCTCCGTCTCGAGGAGGACGGCGGCCAGACCCGCGCCGTCGGCCGTTTCGAGCGGTCCGACATCGAGGCCGCCTGGATCGGCCCGTAAGCGAACCCCGCCATGCCATTGACGAAGGCGTAACCCGATCGAGGCATCATCCTCCGATGTCCGATTTCGCCGCCTCGCGCCGCACCCTCGAGCAGGCACTGCTCGATCCCGCCCTCGGCACCGAGGCGCATTACCTCCTGTGGGAGATCTGCCAGGCCTGCGGCGATCGCAATTCGGCACTCGATCATCTCGCCAGGGCGATCCGGATCAACCCGCTCCGCACACGCCCGCCGACACCCGGCATCACGCCGGTCCGATCGGTCCTGGCGCTGAACATGCCCGGCGACTTCCAGGCCAACCTGCCGCTGACGCTGCTGCTCGATGCCAGC
This sequence comes from Acetobacteraceae bacterium, assembly GCA_965276655.1. Taxonomy (GTDB): domain Bacteria; phylum Pseudomonadota; class Alphaproteobacteria; order Acetobacterales; family Acetobacteraceae; genus CAXTPV01. Next base: position 3,015,415 of record CBDIBD010000003.1, on the reverse strand, counting down.
ACCACGCTGCACACCCTCTGGCTGACCGGCATTGTGCCAGCCAAGCTTCCGCCGACGGACTGCGTGTTCATCGCGGTCGCCGAGGACGACCGCCACCGCGATGCCCTCGCCGCCGCGGATGCCTTCGCGGCCAAGCTCGGCCGGCCCGTCATCAACAACGGCGCACTGATCGCGTCCCTGTCGCGGGCGGGCGCCTCCGCCATCCTGGCCGGCCTGCCCAACGCCATCGTGCCGCCGCACGCCGCGCGCAGCCGCACCGAGCTTGCCGCCGTCGCGATGCCCTTCATCATCCGCCCGGCATGCTCCCATGCCGGGCGCGAACTCGCGCTGATCCGCTCACCGCAGGACCTGCAAGCCTACCTTGCCAGGCCGACCCTCCCGGATGCCTTCACCACCGCGCCTTTCGTCGACTATCGGAGTGCTGACGGCATGTTCCGCAAATGCCGGATCGTCTTCGTCGACGGCCAACCCTATCCGGTGCATCTCGCGATCCACCACGACTGGGCGATCTGGTACTACAATGCCGGCATGGCCGAGAGCGAGGCCAAGCAATCCGAGGAGGCACGCTTCCTCGGCGGCCTCTCCACCTATGCGAGTCCCATGGCAATGGATTCCCTGAACCAGATCGCCTCACGCATCGGCCTGGACTATTTCGGTCTCGACTGCGCCATCATGCCGGACGGCAGGCTGCTGGTCTTCGAGCTCGAGACCGGCATGATCGTCCATGACAACGATCCGCAGCCCTACAAGAAGGCGGCCGCCCACCGCATCTTCCGCGCCGTCGAGAACCTCCTCGACCAGCGGATCGCTACAGCGTCCCACCCCGCCGTCCGACCGCCGCACCCAGCCGCAGCCGCAGCGCGTTCAGCCGGATGAATCCGGCCGCGTCGCGCTGGTCATATGCACCTTGGTCGTCCTCGAACGTCACCACGCGTGCATCGTACAGGCTGTTCGGGCTTTCCCGTCCGACGACCGTGACATTTCCCTTGTAGAGCCGAAGCCGCACCGTTCCGGTCACGCTCGACTGGCTCTCGTCGATCAGCGCCTGCAGCATCCGCCGCTCGGGACTGAACCAGAAACCGTTATAGATGAGCGAGGCATAGCGCGGCATCAGGCTGTCCTTGAGGTGTGCCGCCTCCCGATCCAGCGTGATGCTCTCGATCCCCCGATGCGCCGCCAGCAGAATCGTGCCGCCCGGCGTCTCGTAGACGCCGCGCGACTTCATGCCGACGAACCGGTTCTCGACCAGGTCGAGCCGCCCGATCCCGTTTCGCCGGCCCAGCTCGTTGAGCGTTGTGAGCAGCCGTGCGGGCGACAGCGCCTCGTCGTCGATCGAGACCGGATCACCCCGCTCGAAGCCGATCGACACGATCTCCGCGTGGTCGGGTGCCGCCTCCGGGCTGATCGTGCGCTGGAACACCATCTCGTCCGGCTCGACCGCCGGATCCTCCAGCACCTTGCCCTCCGATGACGAGTGCAGGAGGTTCGCGTCCACGCTGAACGGCGCCTCGCCGCGCGCGTCGCGCGCGATCGGGATCTGGTTCGCCTCCGCGAACTCCAGCAGCCTGGTCCGGCTGGTGAGGTCCCACTCCCGCCAGGGCGCGATCACCGTCACGTCAGGCTTGAGCGCATAGTACGCGAGCTCGAACCGCACCTGGTCGTTGCCCTTGCCGGTCGCCCCGTGCGCCACGGCATCGGCGCCGACCTGCTCGGCAATCTCGATCTGGCGCTGCGCGATCAGCGGACGCGCGATCGCTGTCCCGAGCAGATACTGCCCCTCGTACAGCGTGTTGGCCCTGAACATCGGAAAGACGAAGTCCCGCACGAAGATTTCGCGCAAATCCTCCACGAAGATCTCGCGAACGCCGAGCAGCTCCGCCTTTCGCCGCGCCGGCTCCAACTCCTCGCCCTGGCCGAGATCGGCGGTGAACGTCACCACCTCACAGCCATATGCGCTCTGCAGCCAGCGCAGGATCACGCTGGTATCGAGACCGCCCGAATAGGCGAGCACCACTTTCCTGACAGGACGAGGGCTCAAGCCTGGACCCTCCGCGAGCTTTCGGTCCGCAACTGCCCACAGGCGGCCAGGATGTCCCGCCCGCGCGGCGTCCGCACCGGCGAGGCGAAGCCCGCATCCATCACGATCCGGGAAAATGCTTCCAGCCGGGCACTGGTGCTCGGCTCGTAGGCGCTGCCCGGCCAGGGATTGAAGGGGATCAGGTTGACCTTTGCCGGGATGCCCGCGATCAGACGCACCAGCGCGCGCGCCTCCGCATCGCTGTCGTTGACGGACCGGAGCATCACGTATTCGAACGTGATCCGGCGCGCGTTCGACGCCGCCGGATAGCGGCGGCAGGCCGCGATCAGCTCGGCGATCGGATATTTCCGGTTCAGCGGCACGAGTTCGTCGCGCAGTTCGTCGCTCACCGCGTGCAGAGAGATCGCCAGATTGACGCCCAGCTCGTCCCCGCAACGGTCCATCAGCGGCACCACTCCCGACGTCGACAGCGTGATCCGCCGTCGCGACAGGGCAATGCCCTCGCCGTCCATCGCGATCCGCATCGCGGCGGCGACGTTCTCGTAGTTGTACAGCGGCTCGCCCATTCCCATCAGCACGATCGTCGACAGCAGCCGCGGCGTCTCGCCTTTCGGGGACGGCCATTCGCTGTAGGCGTCACGCGCCGCCATGAACTGCCCCACGATCTCGGTGGGTCCGAGGTTGCGCAGCAGCCGCTGCGTGCCGGTGTGGCAGAACCGGCACGACAGCGTACAACCCACCTGGCTCGAGATGCAGACAGCGCCGCGATCCTCGCGACGATCGGGAATGTAGACCGTCTCGGCCTCGTTGCCGTCGCGAAACTTGAACAGGAATTTGCGCGTGCCGTCCTCGCTGGTCTGCACCAGCGAAGCGTCCGGCCGCCCGATCACGAACCGCGACGCAAGTTTCTCCTGCAGCGGCCGCGCGATCGAACTCATCCGGTCGAACGACGTCACCCCCTGGTGGTAGATCCAGTGCCAGACCTGCTTGGCCCGGAACGGTTTTTCGCCCGCCCGTTCCAGCGCGGCCGCGAGTTCCGCGCGCGACAGCCCGACCAGGTCGCGTCGCCCGTCGGGCAGCACCGGCTCCGGCGGCGCATGCAACGCGGCCTTGGCCAGGATCCGCGACGCCTCGTCGGACGTCAGTCCTGGCGGCAGGCCGGTCTCGAGCGCGTCAAGCATGAAGCGGACACGCGTGTGCGATCGCGGCATGCGCATCCCCGAAGCCGCGCATGCTGAACACATCCGTCACCGAGCGTCCACGCGGTGCTGGGGAGTGCGCACTGGCGGAGGGAACGGCGCGGAAGGCACGGACCGCCTGGGTGCCTGAGCGGGCGAAGGCGGAGCGCTGAGCGGTGTAGAACGCCATCCGCGCGGCTCCAGCGATGACGTCGACCTGGCTTCCGGGCGGATAGATGAAGCCCGCACTGAGCGCCACCGCATCGCGCGGCAATCCCGGACGTTCGGTGACCGTCAGCACCACGTCGCCGCGGCCAGGCAGCCGAACGCTCGACGACGCGGTCCGCGTGTAGGCGTAGCAGACCACGGAGCCCGCGGCCCGATGCGTCGCCGCCCGCCAGTCGCCCCAATGCCCGATCAGGGTCGGCCTGGCCATCGGCCGGAGCACATGGCCGCCGTGGCCGGACGTCCCGTGCGACGGCGTCTTAGTCGAAGCGCGCGCGTCCGCGCCCGCGCAGACGAGGCACAGGAAGGCGGCGATGATCGGAACGACCGGCTGCATGGCGGACACATACGGACTGCATCGTCGGACAACAACCGCGATGCCCGCGGCTCACGATCGAGCGAGCCTCATGATTGCGCTGACATCCGCCTTGCGAATGACGGGTCGCGTTCTCTTAATGTGAGGATGGATCAGATCTCCGAACTCGTTCCCGTCGACGACTTCATCACTCTGATCGGTCGACAATCATGGCAGGCGCGGATCGACGCCATCGTGCAGGCGCAACCGTTGCCCGGCAAGGTCAGCCTGTGCGCCCGCGACGTGATGCGGCGCCACGCCATTGAGATTGCCATCGAGCGCCAACGCCGGCCGTCCCGCAGGGTCGCCGCATGCGACGACCGGATCGCGCGCTTCGCCGCCGAGGCGGTCCGCCTCCACCGATCCCTCTCGAAGCCCGGACAGCGCCGGTTCGAAGAGCGTCTCGAACACGCCATGCTCGACGGTCAGTCGCTGACCCCGCTATTCCATCTTCTCCGGACGGCTTGGCTGCACCGGAGACGGGGTTTCGAGGTCTCCTTCGCAGGGCTTGCCGCCGGCCTGCCGTGCGATCTCGTCATCAACCGCGATGCGGTCGAGGCCGAGGTATGCTGTAGCGTGGTCTCCGCCGAAGCCGGCCGGGAAGTTCACCGCGGCGCCTGGTTCAAGCTCGCCGACCGGATCGATCCCGACCTGCAGAACTGGCTTGCCGCCCATCCGGGCCGCTATCTGCTCAAGATGACCCTTCCCAACGGTCTGCGCGTGACCGGCGACACCGCGCCCGGGTCCGACGGCGACCTGGCCGACCTGCACCGCAGGATAAAGCTCCTTCTCGCCGAGCAGCGCCGGTCGGACCATGATGCCGCGGCCGTGATCCGTCTCGATCCGCTGTTCCTGGCCGGCGCCCAGGCCGAGGAGCTCGGCATCATCTCCCGTCTGCGCTCGGAGTTCGGACCCGACACTCATCTTGCGGTCACCGTCGCCGGCAACGGCATCTTTGCGATGGCCGCCCACGCCGGACGATCGAGCGATGTGCCGGCGGCCGTCAGGCGGCACATGTCGGCACTCGCACCGACGCGGCTCACCGGCGAGCGGCCGGGCATCCTTGCGATCTACATCGACGACATCGAGCTCGCCGAGTGGCGCCGCCTCGAGCGCGACATGAGCCTCGAGGCGGAGGCGCGCCAGTTCCTTACCACGCCGGAGGCGCGCAACGTGGTGTCGGTCGCCTGCACCTCGCGCCACGAATGGTTCGATCAGGCGTGCGAGGATGCCGAGTTCCGCTATCGCAATCCGAGCCACAAGGCCTGCAAGCTCGAGGCGCTTGCGCCGTCGATCGTGTCTTCGAACTGAAATCATCGAGAGGTTACGTTTTTGGTCTCATTGAGGCCATAGTTGCACGCCCATCATTCCGTCGACGCGAGAGACGACAGGGATTCCGATGGACGACCAGGATTATGCCGCCAAGCTCGATGAGCTGGACCATCTCTTGAACGATTGGGATGCGCCGATGGAACCGGGCCGGGTGTGGACCCTGCTTGCCGAGGTTTCGCTCCACGATCACGTCACCCCAGGCGAGCCCCCAGCAGGAATTCTCGGTTCCCCTCGGGCCCGGTGATCGGACTGGGCTCCACACCCATGACCGACCATCCTGGCTGACCGCGCCACCATTGGACGATCTCGTCGCACACGCGGCGATGCACCAGATGGTCTCGCACGACTCCCTTTGCCCCGACCTCGCTCGGGCCCGCTTCAAACTGCGGCTTGATCAGTGCCACCGCGAAGGCGCCGGAACTGCATTGCGCCATCGATGCCGGCAGGATGGTCCGCAGGCCGATGAAGCTCGCGTCGCAGACGAGGACGCCGACCCGTCGTGCATCGTCCCCAAGGGCCTCCGCCTCCAGATAGCGCGCATTCAGGCGCTCGTGGATCACCACGCGCGGATCGGACCGGATTTTCCAGTCGAGCTGTCCATGCCCGACGTCGACCGCATGAACCCGGGCGGCGCCGCGCGATAGCAGCACGTCGGTGAAGCCCCCGGTCGATGCGCCGATGTCGAGGCAGATCGCCCCGTCCGGCGAGAACCCGAAATGGCGCAGGCCATGGTCGAGCTTCAGGCCGCCGCGCGACACCCACGGGTGGTCCTGCCCCCGCAACGCAAGCGGTGCGTCCAGCGCGAGCAGATCCCCGGCCTTCGCCACGCGCCGGTCGCCGGTCCAGGCAAGGCCGGCTAGGATCAGGGCGGCAGCACGGCTGCGACTGACCGCAAGCCCCCGCTCGACCAGCATCTGGTCCGCGCGCTGCTTGCGCGCGCGTCCGCTCAGGCCCTCGCCCCTTCGGCCTCGCTTTCGAGTGCCCCGATGGCGGCTGCGGCGATGTTTGTGGCTGCGAGTCCTGCGTCCCTGATCTGGTTTGGGTAGGTGTCGTGCTCGATGAACCGATCGGGCAGGGTGAGCGGCCTGATCCTGACATGGTCGAGCAGTCCGTCGGTGGCGAGCAGGTGCATCACCGCCGCCCCGAAGCCGCCGGCCGCACCCTCCTCGACGGTGACCAGCACGTCGTGCTGGCGCGCCAGCGCGGTGATCAGCGCGCGGTCGAGCGGCTTGGCGAAGCGGGCGTCGGCGACGGTGGCGGCGAGCCCGCGGGCGGCGAGTTCGTCGGCGGCGGCCAGCGCGTCGGCGAGCCGCGTGCCGAGCGACAGGATCGCCACCGGACAGCGTCCGCCGGCCGGCCGGCCCTCCCGCATGATGCGTCCCCGCCCGATCGGCAGGATCTCGCCCTTGGCGGGCAGCGCCACGCCGGTGCCGTTGCCGCGCGGATAGCGCACCGCCGACGGGCCCGCATCATGCGCCGCCTGGGTGGCGACCATGTGCATCAGCTCCGCCTCGTCGGACGGCGCCATCACCACCATCCCCGGCAGCGGCAGCAGGTAGTTCAGGTCGAACGACCCGGCATGCGTCGCCCCGTCGGCGCCGACCAGCCCGGCGCGGTCGATCGCGAAGCGCACCGGCAGCCCCTGGATGGCGACGTCGTGCACCACCTGGTCGTAGGCGCGCTGCAGGAAGGTCGAGTAGATCGCGCAGAACGGCCGCATCCCTTCGGTCGCCAGGCCGGCGGCGAAGGTCACCGCGTGCTGCTCGGCGATGCCGACGTCGAAGAACCGCTCCGGGAAGCGCTGGGCGAACTTGTCGAGGCCGGTGCCGGTCGGCATCGCCGCCGTGATCGCCACGATGCGCGGGTCGGCCTCGGCGGCGGTGATCAGGCTTTGCGCGAACACGCCGGTATACGAGGGCGGTCCCTTGGGGGCTTTGACCTGCTCGCCGGTGACGATGTTGAACTTGGGCGTGACGGCATGCAGCTTGTCGGCGGCGGCCTCGGCGGGCGCGTAGCCGCGGCCCTTCTGGGTGATGACGTGCAGCAGCACCGGGCCGCGCTCCTCGGCCTCGCGCAGGTTGCGCAGCACGGGCAGCAGATGGTCGAGATTATGGCCGTCGATCGGGCCCACGTAGTAGAAGCCGAGCTCCTCGAACAGGGTGCCGCCGCCGGCGAGCATGCCGCGGGCATATTCCTCGGCGCGCTTGGCGGTGCGCTCGATCTGGCCGGGGAAGCGCTTGGCGAGCTTGAGGCCGAGTTCGCGCAGCGAGAGATAGGAGCGCGAGGAGAGCAGGCGGGTGAGGTAGGCGCTCATCGCGCCGACGGGCGAGGAGATCGACATCTCGTTGTCGTTGAGGATGACCAGCATGCGGCCGCGATGGCGGCCGTCATGGCGGGCGCCGGCGTTGTTCATCGCCTCGTAGGCCATGCCGGCGGAGATCGCGCCGTCGCCGATCACCGCGATGACGTGACGGTCGGTCTCGCCCTTGAGGTCGGCGGCCGCCGCCATGCCGTAGCCGGCCGAGATCGAGGTCGAGGAGTGGGCGGCGCCGAACGGATCGTAGGGGCTTTCGGCGCGCCGGGTGAAGCCGGACAGGCCGCCGCCCTGGCGCAGGGTGCGGATGCGGTCGCGCCGGCCGGTGAGGATCTTGTGCGGATAGGCCTGGTGGCCGACGTCCCAGATCAGCCGGTCCTCGGGGGTGTCGAACACCGCGTGCAGGGCGACGGTGAGTTCGACCACCCCGAGCGAGGCGCCCAGATGGCCGCCGCTGACCGACACCGCGTCCACCGTCTCCGCCCGCAACTCGTCCGCCACCAGACGTAACTGGTCGGTCGAGAAGTTCCGCAGGTCCGACGGATACGTCACACGGTCCAGTGTCGGGGTGTCGATCGTCATGCTCAGCTCCTGCGCTCGACCGTGAAACGGGCGAGCCACCGGAGCGGATCCGCGTCCGCCCCGAAACCCGACAGATGACCCACCGCCTGTCGCGACAGGATCCTCGCCTGCTCGGCCGCGCGCTCGACGCCCAGAAGTGTGACGAAGGTTGCCTTGCCGCTCGCCTCGTCCTTGCCCGCCGTCTTGCCGAGCGTGTCGGCGTCGGCGGTCGCATCGAGGACGTCATCGGCGATCTGGAACGCGGCCCCGAGGTCTCGGCCGAAGGCGGCGATCTGGCTCCTCATGGCGGGCGGGGTCCGCCCGAGGATTGCCCCTGCCTCCGCACTGCATTGCAGCAGCCGGCCGGTCTTCAGCGCATGGAGCCGCGTCACTTCCGGCAGGCCCACTTCGTCGCCCGAGGCCTGCGCGCGCTCCGCCTCGATGTCGATCATCTGGCCGCCGACCATGCCGGCGGCGCCCGACGCCAGCGCGAGGGACGTCACCAGTTCACAGCGCGCGGCCGGATCGGCGTGCGTGGACGCGTCGGCAAGCACCTCGAATGCGCGCGTCTGCAAGGCGTCGCCGGCCAGGATCGCCGTCGCCTCGTCGAACTTCCGGTGTGTACTGGGCTGGCCCCGGCGCAGATCGTCGTCGTCCATCGACGGAAGATCATCGTGCACCAGCGAATACGCATGCACCATCTCGACGGCGGCCGCGACGCGGGCGGCACACCGGCACGACACCGCGAACAGGGAGGCCACCTGCATGACCAGGAAGCCGCGCATCCGCTTGCCTCCGCCGAGGCTCGCATAACGCATCGCCTCGAGCAGCCGCGCCTCCCGGCCGGCTGCCGGCGGCAGCAACTCGTCGAGGCAGGTCTCGATCTCGCCGGCACGCTCGGCCAGCAACCGGCGCAGCGCGCCGGCTTCGCGTCCATCGAGCCAATCCGCCGTCGCCGCCTCGCTCACTCGTCGTCCCTCGCCGGCATCGCCCTCACGCCGAGACTGCCGTCGTCGCGCTCGACGATGGCCGCGACCCGCGTCTCGGCCTCGGCGAGCTTCGCCTCGCAATGACGACGCAGCACGCTGCCGCGCTCGTAGCAGACGATGGCCTCCTCGAGCTTCTGCTGGCCACCCTCGAGACCACGCACGATCGTCTCGAGCTCGCCGAGCGCATCCTCGAACGACATGGTCGCAATCTCGCCGCTCATCGGTCCCCTCCGCGCCTGATGACGAAACTGAACGCGCCTGCCTCCTCGGCAAAACCGGTCAATTCGTGTCCCGTCTCCCGGCAGAACGCCCTGATGTCGGCGACCGAAGCGAGGTCGGTGGTCAGCAGCCGCAACCGTTCCCCCGCCGACATGCCACGCAACACGCGGTTGGCCCGGAGCACCGGCAGCGGGCAGGCGAGACCTTTGGCATCCAGAAGCACTTCGCTCATCGCCGCAATCCGATGGCCCAATCACGTCCTGGCCGCAAGCCGTTCTTGAGACTGCCGCCCAGGCCTCGTAATCAGGGAACAAGAAACGTCCGCGGGACCCAGCCTCATGTCACGACTCCGGATCGGCATCGATTTCGGCGGCACCAAGCTCGAGATCGTGGCACTCGATCCGCATGGTGCAGTCCTGCTGCGCCGCCGGGTGCCGAACCCTGGCGTCTATGGCGAGGCGATCCAGGCGATCGTCGAGCTCGTGCACACGACCGAGCGCGAGCTGTCCGGCCAATCGAGCGTCGGCATCGGCATTCCGGGCGCCATCAGCCCGGAGAGCGGGCTGGTGAAGAACGCCAACTCGACTTGGCTCAACGGCCGTCCGTTCGGCCATGATCTGGGCAATGCGCTCGACCGGGTCGTCCGGGTCGAGAACGACGCCAACTGCTTCACGCTGTCCGAGGCGTCCGATGGGGCAGCCGCCGGCCATCGCGTGGTCTTCGGCGTCATCGTCGGCACCGGCGTCGGTGGCGGCATCTGCGTCGATGGCGCGCTGCTCACGGGTCCGCACCATGTCGCGGGCGAATGGGGCCACACGCCGCTTCCCTGGGTGCGCGCCGATGAGTTCCCCTTGCCGCATTGCTTCTGCGGCAACGATGGCTGCATCGAGCGATTCCTCTGCGGACCGGCGCTCGCCGAAAGCGCCGACGGCCCCGGCCATCACGATGCGAGCGGCCTTCCCGCGCGGGCGGACGCCGGTGACGAGCGCGCCGCGCGGGCGCTCGAAAACCATGTCGAACGCCTCGCCCGCGGGCTCGCGCAGATCGTCAACATCCTCGATCCGGACGCGATCGTGCTTGGCGGCGGCCTGTCGAACATGAAGCATCTCTACGCGCGCCTGCCCGAGCTCATCGCGCGCAACGTGGTCAGCCCCAACTTCGTCACCCCGATCCTGCCGAACATGCACGGCGACAGTTCCGGCGTGCGCGGCGCCGCCTGGCTCTGGCCGCCGTCGGATTGAGCGATGCCGTCGCTCTGCCTCGACTGCACGGCGACGCAAGAGGGCGAGATCGCGCGCCTCTGCCGGAGCTGCCATTCGAGGCGGCTCGCGCGCCATCCCGAGATCCTCGACCTGTCCATCGCCCACATCGACTGCGACGCGTTCTACGCCAGCGTCGAGAAACGCGATCGGCCGGCGCTCGCGGGCCGTCCAGTGATCGTGGGCGGCGGCGAGCGCGGCGTCGTCACCGCCGCCTGCTACATCGCCCGCATCAACGGCGTGCGCAGCGCGATGCCGATGTTCAAGGCGCTCGCCGCCTGTCCGGACGCGATCGTGATCCGTCCCGACTTCGCGAAATACAGCGCGGCCGCCCGCCGGATCCGTGCGCTGATGCAGGACCTCACGCCGCTCGTGCAGACACTTTCGATCGACGAGGCCGTGCTCGACATGTCGGGAACCGAGGCGCTGCATCATGCGCCACCCGCCATCGTGCTGGCCCGGCTCGCGAACCGGATCAGGGCGGAGATCGGTGTCACCGTCTCGATCGGCCTGGCGCCCAACCGGCTGCTCGCCAAGCTCGCCGCCGGCCGCGACAAGCCGCGCGGCTTCTCGGTCATCGGCGCCGACGCCAGGATGTGGCTCGCCGACAAGCCGGTCCGGCTGCTGCCGGGCATCGGCCCGGCGCTCGAAAAGCGGCTCGCTGCCAGGGGCCTGACGACCCTCGGCCAGCTCCAGGCGCTCGACCCGCGCGACGCCCTTTCGCGTCTCGGCGATGACGGGCCGTCGCTCTGCGCCCGCGCGCGTGGCGAGGACCGCCGGCCGGTCGTCGTCGGCGGCGGTGCCAAGTCGGTCAGCGCCGAGACCACGTTCGAGCGCGATCTGGCCGATCTCGCGTCGCTCGAACATCATCTGTGGCGGATGAGCGAGAAGCTCGGCGCGCGTCTGCGCACCGGAGGATGTGCCGCCGCCGGCATCGTGCTCAAGCTGCGCACGAGCCGGTTCTCGATCCGCACCCGCAACAAGCGTCTGGCCGCGCCCACGGTCCTCCCCGAGACCCTGTTCGATGCCGCCCGCGCGATGCTGGCGCGCGAAGTGGACGGGACGCTGTTCCGCCTTGTCGGCATCGGCGCCACTCCGCTTGCGCCGCTCGATGCCGCCGATCGCGACGATCTCGCCGACTTCGGCCGCAGCCGCCGCGCGCGCACCCAGAATGCCATCGATGCGCTGCGGGCCCGCTTCGGCGATGACGCGATCCGGCGCGGACGATCGGTCAGGCCGGCACCGGGCGGCATCCTGGATGTCTGACAAGCATGGCCACTCAATTGCCGAACATCGGTTTTGATCATACGTGTGTTCTGATAATATCCGTGTTCGTCCGGATCGGGAGGGCCCATGGCCGAAGCTGTCATCGTTGCAACCGCTCGCACGCCGATCGGCAAGGCCTATCGCGGATCGTTCAATGACACCCAGGGGCAGGCGCTGGCCGGCCATGCGATCGCCGAAGCGGTGCGCCGCGCCGGCATCGACGGCGGCGACGTCGAGGATGTGATCCTCGGCTGCGCCATGCAGCAGGGATCGATGGGATTGAATGTCGCCCGACAGGGCGCCCTTCGTGCCGGCCTGCCCGACAGCGTTCCCGGCATGACGATCGACCGGCAATGCGGGTCCGGCCTGATGGCGATCGCGACCGCGGCGAAGGGTATCCTCAACGGCGAGCTCGAGGTCGCGGTCGCCGGCGGTGTCGAATCCATCTCGCTCGTCCAGAACGAGCACATGAACAGCTACCGGGCCGGCGATCCGACCCTGATCGAGAAGATCCCGTCGATCTACATGGCAATGATCGAGACGGCGGAGATCGTCGCCAGCCGCTACGGCATCAGCCGCGAGGCGCAGGACGAGTACGCGCTGCAGTCGCAACAGCGCACCGCGCGCGCGCAGTCGGAAGGCCGATTCGATGCCGAGCTGACGCCGGTCTCGACCCGGATGGTGGTGGTCGACAAGGCCACCGGCGCAAGCAGCGTCCGCGACGTCACCATCGAGCGCGACGAGGGCAACCGGCCGCAGACGCGCCTCGAGGATCTGGCCAGATTGGAACCGGTGTTTGCCGGTGGGCAGCGTGTCGCCAAGGGCGCGTACATCACCGCGGGCAATGCCTCGCAGCTCTCCGACGGTGCCGCGGCGCTCGTGCTGATGGAGCGCGGCGAGGCCGAACGGCGAGGGATCGAGCCGCTCGGCGCCTACCGTGGCCTCGCGGTCGCCGGCTGCGCGCCGGACGAGATGGGGATCGGCCCTGTCTTCGCGGTTCCGAAGCTGCTCGCCAAGCATGGCCTGGCTATCGACGACATCGGCCTGTGGGAGCTCAACGAGGCATTCGCGAGCCAGGTGATCTACTGCCGCGAACACCTCGGGATCCCGAACGATCGCTTCAACGTCTCCGGCGGCGCGATCTCGATCGGCCATCCCTACGGCATGTCCGGCGCGCGGATGACCGCGCACATCCTGCACGAGGGCCGGCGGCGCGGAGTCCGTTATGGAGTCGTCACGATGTGCATGGGAGGAGGCATGGGAGGCGCCGGTCTCTTCGAGATCTTCTGACAGGAGAGAGCCGTTGACGATCGATCTGACAGAACGGTCGCGATCGTGACCGGAGCGGGCGGCGGCCTGGGAAGGGCACACGCGCTGCTGCTCGCGCGTCGGGGGCCGCGGTGGTCGTCAACGATCTCGGCGCCGGCAGGAATGGTGCGGGCGGCTCGATGTCGGCCGCGGATGCGGTCGCCGACGAGATCATCTCGGCCGGCGGGGAGGCGATGTCGAAGATGGCGCTGGTGGGCCTGATGCAGGTCCTCTCGCTCGAAGGACGCAAATACGACATCCGCGTCAACTGCCTCGCGCCGACCGCGGCCACGTGCATGATGGACGGTCTGGCGGCGGAACTCGCCGAGCGGTTGAGGCCCGAGGCGGTGAGTCGGCCGTGCTCCCTGGTGCATGACGACGCGCCCACGCGGACCGTGCCGTGCGCCGGCGCGGGGAGTTCGAACAGGCCCGGATCGTGCTCACGCGCGGCGTGTTCGTAGGTGACGGCGACGACGCCGCCGAAGAGATCGTGCGGCGGTGGAGCGAAATCGCCGACGCCAGCGGATCGGTCATCCCGGAAAGCTCTTGGGTCCAGGGCAGGGCCGAACTCGAGAAAAGCGGATTGCGCGTGGATTGAAGCGCGTGCACGAAGGACACTACCGTCCGCAGCCCTTCGCACTCGGCAGCATGACCAGGCTCCGCAGTTGCCCGCGCAACCGGTAGTCGCCGAAATCCATGTCCAGCCGGTCGCTCACGCCGTTGGCGAAATACCGGCTTCCGATCTCGTATTCCGGCGTCATGCCCAGATCGTGCAGCGCGTAGAACGCGATATGGATCCGCCCCGACGGCACGTCGCCGAGCGCATCGATCGGGGCGCTGCGCGTGGCACCCCAGTTCAGGATCGTGGCCGCGGTATATTCGGCGCCGTCGGTGCCGGTCCCGTCGAAGAGCGTCGGCGATGCCGTTTTCGCACCCTCGGCGGCGGCCTCCAGGATCGCCTTCGTGTGCGACATCGGGAACAGCGTTCCGGCGGGCAGCGTCTGGATGGTGCCGGACGGCTCGGTGAAGTGGACGAGTCCCGATCCCCCGGATGCCGGCACCGAGGCGTGTCCCCTGATGCCGGCACCCTGGTGGCCGCCCTCGAGCTGGCGCATCGTGAAGTTGAACGATTGCCCGTTCTTGGTCTCGAACGTCGCGTAGTCCGATCGCGACGAGGATTGATGTCCGTCGCGGTCCACCGAGTTGATCGTCAGGGTCTGCTCGGTCGCCCACGCGTTGCAGGCGTCGTGGACCTCGTAGACCATGTTGCCGCTGGCGGCGACCGTCTCTCCGTTGGCCGACTGTTCGAGGCTCAGATCGTAGACGGCCCGATGTGGTGCCAGCACGATTTTGGGCGCCGCGACCGCTTCGGCGAGCGGGAGGCAGACCACGAGCGCCCAGGCCAATGCCCTCATGATCGCTTTGCCGGCAGCGCCTGCAGCGACAATTCCCGAAGCCGCGCCTCGGTGACGGTTGCTGGCGCGCCCATCATCAGGTCCTCGCCGCCCTGGTTGAGCGGAAAGAGGATGACCTCGCGTATGTTGGGCTCGTCGGCGAGCAGCATCACGATCCGGTCCACGCCGGGCGCCGAGCCACCATGCGGGGGCGCCCCGTAACGGAACGCGTTCAACATCCCGCCGAAGCGCGCCTCGACCTCGGAGGCGGGATAACCCGCGATCTCGAATGCCCGGATCATGATCTCCGGGCGATGGTTGCGGATCGCGCCGGATGACAGCTCGATGCCGTTGCAGACGATGTCGTACTGGAGCGCCTTGATCGTGAGCGGATCCTGGTTGTCGAGCGCGTCCAGACCGCCTTGCGGCATGCTGAACGGATTGTGGCTGAAATCGATACGGCCGGTCTCCGCGTCGCGCTCGTACATCGGGAAGTCGACGATCCAGCAGAAGCGGAAGGCGTCGCGTTCGACGAGGTCGAGCTCCTCGCCGAGCCGGAGACGCACGAGGCCGGCGAACCTGGCCGTTGCCTCCTCGGCTCCGGCGGCGAAGAACACCGCATCGCCCGCCGACAAGCCGCACGCCGCCCGGATCGCGTCCGCCCGCGCGGGCTCGAGGTTGCGCGCGATCGGTCCCTTGGCACCCTCGGTCTCGAATTGGATGTAGCCCAGTCCCGCCGCGCCTTCGGCGCGGGCCCATTCGTTGAGCTTGTCGAAGAACGAGCGCGGACGGTCCGCCGCACCCGGCGCCGGTATCGCCCGCACCACGCCGCCGCTCGCCGCCACGGAAGCGAACAGGCCGAAGCCGCCGCCGGCGAAGTGCGCGGTGACGTCGACGATCCGCAGCGGATTGCGCAGGTCGGGCTTATCCGACCCGAAGACACGCAGCGCCTCGTCATAGGCGATGCGCGGAAACGCGCCCTCGGTGACGCGCCTGCCGCCGCCGAATTCCGAGAACACGCCCGCCATCACCGGCTCGAGCACCGCGAAGACATCCTCCTGAGTGCAGAAGCTCATCTCGAAATCGAGCTGGTAGAATTCGCCGGGCGAGCGGTCGGCGCGCGAGGCCTCGTCGCGAAAGCAGGGCGCGATCTGGAAATACCGGTCGAACCCGGCCACCATGGCAAGCTGCTTGAACTGCTGCGGCGCCTGCGGCAGCGCGTAGAACTTGCCCGGATGCAGCCTCGCCGGCACCAGGAAGTCACGCGCGCCCTCCGGACTGGAGGCGGTCAGGATCGGCGTCTGGAACTCGGTGAAGCCTTGGCTCACCATCCGGCGGCGCAGGCTCGCGATTACGCCCGCTCGCAACATCATGTTCCGGTGCACGCGCTCGCGGCGCAGATCGATATACCGGTATTTGAGCCGCAGCTCGTCGGGGTAATGCTCGGTGCCCGCCACCTGCAACGGCAGCATTTCGGCGCGCGACTGGACCTCGATCGTGTCGGCACGCAGTTCGATCTCGCCGGTCGGCAGTCGAGGATTGATCGTTCCGGCGTCCCGGCGGACCACCGTGCCCGTCACCGTGACGACGCTCTCGACACGCAGCCCGTCGGCCAGCGCGAGCAGATTGCCGCCGGCGGGGACCACGATCTGCGTCATTCCGTAATGGTCGCGCAGGTCGACGAACAGCAGGCCGCCATGGTCGCGCTTGCTGTGGATCCAACCCGACAACCGCACCGTCGCATCCGCGTCCGCAAGCCTGAGCTGACCGCAATCGTGGGTCCGGTAGGCGTGCATGGGCGTGTCCTCTTGCGGCTCGGGGTGGTTCTCCCGGCGCGTCCCTTCTGTCAACAGCGCGGCGCCTCAGCTAGAAGCGCGCGATGACACGATCAGCCAAGAACATCTTTCCCGAACCCATCCTCGTCACCGACACCGACACTCTCGCCGCCGCCTGCGACCGGCTAGCCCGCGAGGACTTCGTCACCGTCGACACCGAGTTCATGCGCGAGCGGACCTACTGGCCGATCCTCTGCGTGGTGCAGTTGGCCAGCGACAGCGAGGTCCTGGTCGTCGACGCCGAGGCGCAGGGCCTCGACCTGGCACCGCTGGACCGGCTGCTCGCCGCACCGGGCACGACGAAGGTCTTCCATGCGGCGCGCCAGGACGCAGAGATCTTCCTGCATCTGTTCGGACGTCTGCCGCAGCCCCTGTTCGACACCCAGATCGCGGCCATGGTGGCAGGCTTCGGCGATCAGGTCGGCTACGACCAGCTCGTCGCCTCGCTGACCGGCGGCCAGATCGACAAGGCGCATCGTTTCAGCGACTGGTCGGCGCGCCCGCTCAGCCCGGCACAGGTGACTTATGCCGCCGCGGACGTGACCTATCTGCGCCAGGTCTATCGGGAGCTCCGCACGCGGCTCGAGCGGGAAGGGCGCCTCGACTGGGTGGCCCAGGAGATGGCGGTGCTGGCGGACCCCGAGACATTCCGGCCTGACCCCGAAGGCCTGTGGGAGCGCCTCAAGCCGCGCACCGGCAACCGGCGCATGCTGGGCGTGCTGCGCGCGGCCGCCGCCTGGCGCGAGCGCGAGGCGCAGCGCGTCGACATCCCCCGCCAGCGCCTGCTCCGCGACGAAAGCCTGCTCGAGCTCGCGGCCGTGGCACCCCGCGATGCCGACGCGCTGGCACGCATCCGCGGCATCGGGCGCGGCTTCGCCGACGGCAAAAGCGGCGCCGGCATCCTCGCCGCCATCGCGGCGGCCCTCGCGCTCGCGGAGGATCAACTGCCCGACAGCAAGGAGCGCCGTGAGCTCAGGCCGTCGCCCGCGCTCGTCGCGCTGCTCAAGGTGCTGCTGGCCGCCAAGTCCGAGGAGCATCAGGTGGCGGGACGATTGCTGGCCTCGTCGGACGATCTCGACCGGATCGCGGTCGAGAGCGCGCCCGATGTCCCGGCCCTGTCGGGCTGGCGCCGGCAGGTCTTCGGCGACGATGCGCTCGCGCTGAAGGCCGGCCAGATCTCGCTCGGCGTGTCGGGCAAGCGGGTCAGGCTGCTCAGGAGCTGACCGAAACCGCCCGGCCGATCGCGTGTTGTCGCGACATAATCGGGAGGACCGTCATGCTGATCATCACCTGGATCATCTTCGGACTGATCGCGGGCTTCATCGCCAGCAAGCTCGTCAACAATTCGGGTGAGGGCTTCATCCTCGACACGATCCTCGGGATCGTGGGCGCGGTTGTCGGCGGATATATCTTCCACGCCTTCGGAGCGTCGGGCGTCACCGGCTTCGATCTCTACAGCCTGCTCGTCGCCGTCGTCGGCGCCGTGGTCCTGCTCGTGATCTACCATGCGCTGTTCGGACGGCGCGCGATCTGACAAACGATTCTTGTCCACAACATTTTGTGGTCCCCGGCATTGAGTCGGGACCACATTTGGCCATAGGCTCTATCTTGTGGATAGCCCCCGCGGGAGGACACAAGATGGAGTGGACTGAGGAAACGATCGCGCAGTTGCGCGCCCTCTGGCTGGAAGGTCACTCTACCGCGGAGATCGGCCGCCGCATGGGGGTGACCAAGAACGCCATCGTCGGCAAGGCGCACCGGCTCAAATTGTCATCGCGGCCGTCGCCGATCCGTCGCGATCGCGGACTGGACCACAGAAGCCCGCGCGCAGCGCCGCGTGCCGCCCGGCCACGTCAGGCGGCGCCGGAGCCCAGGCCGCAGCCATCCCGCCCCGTGCTTCGAACGGTCGCGACTGTCGGCCGGGTCTCGCCCTGCTGCTGGCCGATCGGGGAGCCGGGCACCCGCTCGTTCCGCTTCTGCGACGCCGACACGCTGCCCAACAAGTCCTACTGCTACGACCATGCCCAGTTGGCCTACGTGAAAATCCGCGACAAGCGCGAGAGCGCGGCCTGACATCGAGGCCTGGACCTGCCGGGCGTGCGCGCGCCCGGCAGGTCCAGCGGCCTGGTCTATGACGCGGTCGCTTCCGCGGGCGTCACCTGCAGCGGCGCGGGCCGCTCGCCCGGCTTGATCGCCTCGCCCGTGCCCAGCTTCGACGCCTCCGAACGTGGCGTGCCCTCGGTCAGCATCTCGAGCCGGCCGCTGATCTGGCCGCCATCCTCGACCTGCAGACGCCGGCATCGCGCCGATCCGAGCAGCTTGCCCGACGCACGCACGACGAGCGTGCCGTGCGCCACCAGCGTTCCGTCGATGGTGCCGGCGAGTTCGGCGTCCTCGACCTCGACCTCGCCGCGGAACACGCCGCCGGGTGCCACCGACAGTTCGGTCGCCCGGATCATGGTCGCCTCGACCGTGCCCTCGACGACGAGCCTTTCCGCATCCTGTACCGAGCCCTGGACCGAAATCCCCCGTCCGACCACCAGCGTCCGCCGCTCGGACGTCTGTGGCGCACGGGACCCTGAGAGGCCCGGGGCGCCCGGCGGTCCGGGCGGACGCGGCGGCTGCAGGCCCTGCGGGGGGATCGGCGGCGTGGGCGTGGCGGGGATCGGCGGACGGCTCATGTTGGGCGTCTCCTTTAGCGGTTCGGGGCGGGGTGGGGCGCCTAGTCCGCCTTCGGCCGGCATGCTGGCCGAAGGCGCGGGGGGAAATTTCGGCGTCGAAGACGGGCTCTCGGGTTTTGCAGGAACCGGGATATTCTGGGGCGCTGCAGCCTCGTCGGGCTTACGTCGTTTGAACAAAGGGAATTTCCTTCGTTTGAAGCGGGGGCGCTCGACTGTCTGCCCGCCGGATTCGCTCCGGACGAGACGACCGCCTTACACGCTCGATCCTGTGCGAACAAGCGTGCGATGGCACTTGCGTGTCGTCGTGCATCGCTTCGAGACGGCTTTGTTGCGACGGACCTCGCATCGGCCTAACTGCCTGTCGCGAACGCAACCGGACGCACGATGACACAATCGATCGACATCATCGGCATCGGCAACGCCATCGTCGATGTCATCGGACAAACCGATTTCTCGTTTCTCGAACACTGGTCGATGACGCCAGGCAGCATGGCGCTGATCGACGAGGCGCGCGCACGCACATTGACCGAAGCGCTGGCGGCCTATGCGCCGCTTCGGCGCAGCGGCGGGTCGGTCGCCAATAGCTGCGTTGTCGCCGCCATGCTCGGTGCCCGCGTGGCCTATCTCGGCAAGGTCGCCGACGATGCGCTCGGCGCCGAATTCGGCCACGACATCCGACAGGCGGGAATCGTCTTCTTGTCGCGCAATCATGTCGAGGCCGCGTCGACGGGGCGCTGCCTGATCGCCGTCACGCCCGACGGCCAACGCACGATGAACACTTTTCTCGGTGCCGCCACGCATCTTTCCCCGGACGACATCGACGAGGCCGCCATCGCACGGGCCGCCATCCTGTATCTCGAGGGCTATCTGTTCGATCCGCCATCCGCGCAGGCCGCGTTCCGCAAGGCCGCCGGAGCCGGTCGGCGCGTGGCGATCTCGCTGTCCGACCCGTTCTGCGTCGAGCGGCATCGCGCGGCCTTCCACGAGTTCATCCGCGACCATGCTACCATCGTCTTCGCCAATGAGGCCGAGATCCGCTCGCTCTACCAGGACGCCGACACCGGCGCGTGCGCGGACCGGCTCGCGACCGACGTCGAGGTGGGTGTCATCACCCGGAGCGACGCGGGCAGTCTGATCGTGAGCGGCGCCACGCGCATCGAGGTTCCGGCCGAGCCCGCGCGGGTGGTCGATACGACCGGCGCCGGCGATGCCTATGCGGCCGGGTTCCTCGCGGCGCTGGTCCGCGGCCTGCCGCTCGCGCAGGCCGGACGGATCGGCAGCATCGCCGCGGCCGAGATCATCTCGCACGTGGGCGCGCGGCCGGAGGCGGACCTGCGGTCGCTGACCGGGCTGTGAAGCGCGCGGCCCTCGACTCCAGGCGGGCCACGGCGCGCTCGGTCTGCCACACGCCCACGACCGCGTCGGGACTCGGCGCGGCATCGGCGCCGTCGACGGCTTGCGCCAGCTTGTCCAGGCGCTTGGACACGCCGGTCAGGCTGTCGGGCGCGGTCGGGATGGCGTCGCGCCCCGTCGTCGACGGTCCGACCAGGGCATCCAGCGCGGGCGAGCGTGGCGCGCTGGCCAGCACCCGCTGCAATGTCCGGCCGCGGACACGCAGCGCCTCGATTCGGCGCGCCAGCACGAACTCCGCCCGCATGTCCGCCGGCGTGACCTTGACCCGAGGGTCGGGCACCACGCGCAGCGTCCGGCGGAACGTTCGTCCGTCGACCGTCAGCGCGACCGTGTAGGCGCCGGGCGGCGCCCAGACCGGCTGCGGCTCCGGCTCGCCGCCGTCGAGGATGGCCGGCTTGGCGGTGCGCAGGTCCCAGACCAGGCGGTGCGCGCCTGCGGTGGCCACGGGACGTGCCGGCGCCTTCACCCATTCGGGTGCGACCGGCAACGTCGCGAGGTCGGGAGGCGGCGTCGTGTCGGCGCTGCTGTAGTGGCGCATCGTCGTGCCCTGGGAATCGACGATGTCGATGAGCACGGGCGTGCGTGGCGTCGCGGCCAGGGCATAGTCGATGATCGCGCCGTCGGGCGGATTGGCCGCCATCGGCTCGTCCCTCGGCATCGGTGTTCCGGTGAACTCGGGCGGATGGACCCGGACCGCGGGCGCCGGCGCGAAGAGACGCGGTCCCGGCGCGGCGTCCGTCGTCAACTGGCGCAGCGATGTGATGTCGTCGAGGATGTAGAAGCCGCGGCCGTGCGTGGCCGCGACCAGGTCGTCGCCATGGACCACGATGTCGCGCACCGAGGTCGGCGGCAGGCCCGACTGCAGGCCCTGCCAGTGAGCGCCGTCGTCGAACGAGACGAAGGCGCCGCGTTCGGTGCCGGCGAACAGCAGGGAGCGCTGTTGCGGGTCCTCGCGCACGACGTTGACGCTGCCGGGCCCGTCGCCGCGCGCCAATCCCTCGCTGATCGGCGTCCAGTGGCGTCCACCGTCGATGGTCCGGTAGACATGCGGCGCGGGATCGTCGAGCCGGTGGCGGTCGATCGCCAGGTAGGCCACGAGCGGATCGAAGTGCGACGGCTCGATCACGCCGACCTTCGACCAGGCCCCGAGGAAGGGTGGCGTGACGTCGGTCCAGTGCGCGCCCTGGTCGATGGTTCGCCACACCCGCCCGTCATCGGTGCCGGCCCAGATCAGGCCGCGCGAGATCGGGGATGGCGCGATGGCGTAGACCACGCCGCGCCGGCGGCCGAGATCACGGACGTCGTCGGCGGTTGGGGCGTCCAGCGTCGCGGGAACGCCGGGGTCGGGACGCGTCAGGTCGGGGCTGATCGGCTGCCAGTGCAGGCCGCCATTGGTCGAGCGGAAGATGAGCTGATTGCCGAAATAGAGGGCATGGTCGAGCGGCCCGAACACCAGCGGCAGCGTCCATGTGCGCCGGTAGGATTGGGGGAAGGCGAGCGTCGGGTCGACGTTGCGCATCTGCCCCGATTTGAGGTCCAGCCGGTCGACGCGGCCGCCATAGACGAGGTCGGGATCGTCGGGGTCGGGCGCGATGTTGTCGCTCTCGCCGCCCGCCGCGGTCTCGTGGAACTGGTCCATGGTGATGCCGTCGGCCGGACTGTCCGAGCGGCTCGCGACGCTGGCAGCCCCGGTGCCCTGCTGCGCGCCATAGACGCGATATGGGAACCGGTTGTCGGTGCTGACATGGTAGAACTGGCCGGTCGGCTGGTTCAACCAGGAGCTCCAGGTGCGGCCGCCATTGACCGTCACCACCGCGCCCTGGTCGACGCCCAGGATCTGCCGCGACGGGTCGGCCGGGTCGATCCAGAGCGTGTGGAAGTCATCGCCCGTGGGATCGCCCTTGATCGGCGCGAAATGCGCGCCGCCGTCCCGCGAGCGCAGCATGATGGTGTCGCAGACGGTGATCGTGTCGGCATCCCTCGGGTCGGCGGTGATGCCGGAGAAATACCAGGCGCGCTCGGTGATCCGGCCGTCGGCGCTGATCCTGGTCCAGGTCCCGCCGCGATCGTCCGAGCGGTAGAGGCCGGCGCCCTGGCCCGAGCGCACGTCGACGAGCGCATAGACGCGCCCGGGCCGGGCCGGCGTCGTGGCGAGCCCGATCCGACCGGGTGCCGCCGGCAGGCCGTGACCGGTCAGCGCCGCCCAGGTGCGGCCGCCGTCGACGGATTTGTAGAGGCCGCTGCCTGGCCCGCCGGACGGCGGATAGACGTTCCACGGCGGCCGCCTGGTCTGCCACAGGGCCGCATAGACGATGTCCGGGTTGTCGGGCGCGTCGGCGAGATCGATCGCGCCGGTGTCGGCGTCGCGAAACAGCGTGCGCGTCCAGCTACGGCCGCCATCGGTCGAGCGGAACACGCCGCGCTGCGGGTTCGGACCGTACGGGTGCCCGAGGGCCGCCACCAGCAGCGTGCCGGCCGCGCGCGGGTCGACCAGGATGCGCCCGATCTGCTGCGTGTCCTCGAGCCCGGCCGATTGCCAGTGACCGCCGCCGTCGACGGACCGGAACATCCCCGTCCCCTGGGCGATGTCGGACCGCATGTCGGCTTCCCCGGTGCCGACATACAGCGTGCGTGGCGTGGAGGGTGCCACGGCGATCGCGCCGATCGAGCCCACCGGCGCCGCATCGAAGATCGGCTGCCAGGTCCGGCCGGCATCGTCGGTCCGCCAGACCCCGCCATTGACCGCACCGAAATAGAAGCGGGGCCGGTCGTCGGGCGCCCCTGCGACCGCCAGCACGCGTCCGCCGCGGAAGGGGCCGATCGAGCGCCAATGGAGATGCCCCAGCAGGCTGTCGGGGACGCTGGCCAGGGCAGGGGTGCTCGCGAGGAGGAAGGCCGCCAGGAATTGACGCATGATCACCGGAAAGGATGGAGCAGGAACGCGGCGCTCCCTCGCACTTTGCACCGCACAACGCTATCTAGCGGCCCATGGACATCCGCAATATCGCCATCATCGCGCACGTCGATCACGGCAAGACGACGCTCGTCGACCAGCTCCTCAAGCAGTCGGGGGCGTTCCGCGAGCATCAGCAGGTCGCCGAGCGCGCGATGGACCGCAACGATCTCGAGCGCGAGCGCGGCATCACCATCCTGGCCAAATGCACCAGCGTGGTCTGGCGCGACACGCGGCTGAACATCATCGACACGCCGGGCCATGCCGATTTCGGCGGCGAGGTCGAGCGCATCCTCAACATGGTCGACGGCGCCATCGTGCTGGTCGACGCGGCCGAGGGCGTGCTGCCGCAGACCAAGTTCGTCGTCGGCAAGGCGCTCGCACGCGGGATCCGCCCGATCGTGGTCGTCAACAAGGTCGACCGGCAGGACGCGCGGCCGGACGAGGTGCACACCGAGGTGTTCGACCTGTTCGCGGCCCTCGGCGCCGACGACCACCAGCTCGATTTCCCGATGCTCTACGCGTCGGGTCGCCAGGGTTGGGCAGACGAGGTGCTCGAGGGTGCGCGCAAGGATCTGGCGCCGATGTTCGACCTGGTGCTGCGCCACGTGCCGCCGCCGACGGTCGATCATGACGCCCCGTTCGCGATGATCGCGTCCATCCTCGACTACGACAACTTCCTCGGCCGCGTGCTCACCGGCCGCGTCGAGCAGGGGCGCGCGAGGCTGAACATGCCGGTGCGCGTGCTGCGTTCGGACGGCTCGACGGTCGAGACCGGGCGCTTGACCAAGCTGATGGGCTTTCGCGGCCTCGACCGGGTGACGGTCGACGAGGTCGCGGCGGGCGACATCATCGCGGTCGCTGGCCTGACCGACGCCACCATCCCCGACACGATCGGCGCGCCCGATCTCACCGGCCCGCTGCCGGCCACCCCGGTCGATCCGCCGACGCTGGCGATGACGTTCCGCATCAACGACGGGCCGCTCGGCGGCCGCGAGGGCAAGAAGGTCACGTCGCGCCAGATCCGCGACCGGCTGTTCCGCGAGACCGAGGGCAACGTCGCGATCAAGATCACCGAGAGCCAGGAGAGCGAAGCGTTCGAGGTTGCCGGCCGGGGCGAGCTCCAATTGGGCGTGCTGATCGAGACGATGCGGCGCGAGGGCTTCGAGCTGACCATCGGCCGGCCGCGCGTGCTCACCCGGATCAACGAGGCCGGCGAGCGCGAGGAACCGTTCGAGGAGTGCCTGATCGATGTCGACGAACCCTATTCCGGCGTCGTCGTCGAGAAGATGAGCGTCCGGAAGGGCCAGATGCAGGACATGCGGCCTTCGGGCGGCGGCAAGCTCAGGCTGACCTTCATCATCCCGTCACGCGGCCTGATCGGCTATCACGGCGAGTTCCTGACCGACACCCGCGGCACCGGGATCATGAACCGGCTGTTCGCCGGCTACCAGCCCTGGGCCGGGCCGATGGAGGGCCGCCTGAAGGGCTCGCTGATCAGCTCGGAGAACGGCGAGGCGGTGCAGTATTCGCTGTTCTCGCTGCAGGAGCGCGGCACGCTGTTCGTCGATCCCGGCGAGCGGGTCTATGTCGGGATGATCCTGGGCGAGCACAGCCGGGGCAACGACCTCGACGTCAATCCGGTGCGCGAGAAGAAGCTCACCAACATCCGCGCCGCCGGCAAGGACGAGGCTCTGCTGCTGGTTCCGCCGCGCCGGATGAGCCTGGAGCAGGCGATCGCCTATATCGAGGACGACGAACTCGTCGAGGTCACGCCGGGCGCCATCCGCCTGCGCAAGCGTCATCTCGACCCGAACGCGCGCAAGCGCGCCGACCGGCGCGCCGAGAGCGAGGTTGCCTGAGGCGGTCCGTGACTTATCCGCGACTTGCCGCGTCGATCTGCGCGACGGGCTGAGAAAAACGCCGCACAGGGTTCTGGTTCTTTTTCGTTGCTTGTAAGGTCCGGCCGCGCCGTCCTCCGTGCCCATCCCGGGTGGGGAGCGAGCGCGGCCAGTCCAATTTCACGACACTCGGAGTCCTCAATGACCGTCATGACCCGCCGCCTCACGGCCGCTCTGTTCACTGGCGCACTGCTCGCCGGCTCGACATCCGCCATCGCGCAGACCACCACGACGCCGCCCGCGACGACCACTCCCCCGGCGGCCACGACCCCTCCGGCAGCGTCGACACCCGCGCCGACCACGCCGCCCGCGGCCACCGAGGCGCCTTCCACCTCCTCGTCGACGATGGCTCCCAAGAAGACCCACCACCACCGCACGCGCCACCACAAGAAGGCGACCAGCACCGATTCCACCGCGGGCTGATCGTCGCGTCCAGGGAAGGCCCGGCTGGCCCGGGCCTTCCGACCCTCGAGGCCGCGCCGCTCGGCGCGCGCAGGTCCGGCCTCGGCCTGATGCTGCTGTTCGGCTTCGCCTCCGGCCTGCCGCTGTTCCTGACCAACTTCACGCTGCAGCAATGGCTCTCCGAAAGCCATGTCTCGCTTCGCGCGATCGGCGCGACCGCGCTGATCGGGCTGCCGTACACGCTCAAATTCCTCTGGGCGCCGCTCGCCGACCGCGTCGCGCCACCGTTCGGCCGGCGCCGCGGATGGCTGCTGATCATCCAGCCCCTGCTCGCCCTGGCGATCCTCCTCCTCGGCCTCTCCGACCCGCCGCACGCGCTCGGGCGCTTCGCCTGCCTCGCGGTCGCGGTCGCGTTCCTGTCGGCCAGCCAGGACATCGTCATCGACGCCTGGCGGATCGAGACCTTCCCGGCCTCCCGGCAGGGCGAGGCGCTGGCATTGTATGTGTGGGGCTACCGGATCGCCATCCTGGTCTCGCAGTCGGGCGCGATCTGGCTCGCGACCCGCATCGGCTGGCACCAGGCCTACGCGATCATGGCGGCGCTCGCGCTCTGTGGCCTGCTGCCGACGCTGATCGCGCGCGAGCCGGCGGCCGCCGCGCCGGAACGGCATGGGCTGCGCGCCTCGCTCGCCGATCCGCTCGCGGACTTCCTGCGGCGCCCGCGCGCGATCCAGATCCTGGGCCTGGTGCTGCTGTTCCAGCTCGGCACCGCGTTCGCCGACAATCTCGCGGCACCCTTCTACCGCTCGCTCGGGTTCGACCGGTCGGCGATCGTGCTCGCGAGCAGCGTGCCGATGATCGCGGGCGGCGTGCTCGGGGTCGCGGCCGGCGGCCTGCTGGTACGCCGCCTCGGCGCCGGGCGGGCGCTGCTGATCGGCGCCATCGTGCAGATGAGCTCGCTGCTGCTCTACCTGGTGCTGGCGGCAACCGGTGCCGATCGCCTCGTGCTGATCGGCAAGGTGGCGCTGGAAGCCTTCGCCGAAGGCATGGCGAGTGCGGCTTTCCTCTCCTACCTCTCGGCGCTCTGCAGCGCCGCCCATACGGCGACCCAATACGCGCTGCTCTCGTCGCTCGCGCCGCTCGCCTGGCGGACGCTCGCCGGCGCCTCCGGCATCATTGCGAGCCAGCTCGGCTGGGCCGGCTATTTCGCCTTCGCGGCCGCTGCCAGCCTGCCGGCCATATTCATCCTGCTGTGGCTGCTTGCCCGCGAACCCGTGCCGAGGAGAGATGAACGTGCGGCATGAAGGCATCGTCGCGGTCACCGCCGCGATCTCGCAACTCATCTCGGTCCTGATCTGGCCGTGCCTGATCCTCTACATCCTGAGCCGGTTCGGCCCGGCGATCGGCGACTTCCTCGACCATCTCGGCGCCATCACGCTGCGCGGCGGCGGCTTCGAGGCCACCGCCACGCGCCGGAGCCAGGCCGCCGCGGCACTCGCGGCGGCGTCGGTCGCGTGGCCGACCGACGATCCGGCGCCGCAGGCCAACGCCGATGCCGCGCGCCTCGCGGTCCGCACCGTGGGCGATCTCAGCCCGGCCGCGATCCGCCGGATCGCCAACGCCCGCATCCTCTGGGTCGACGACGAGCCCGGCAACAACGTCAACGAACGCCAGGCGATGGAGGCGTTCGGCGTCCGCTTCGTGCTGTCCGCCAGCACCGAGGACGCGCTCGCAGAGGCCGCCCGCGACCGTTTCGACGTCATCGTGTCGGACATGGCGCGCGGCGACGACATCCGCGCCGGCTACACGCTACTCGACGCGCTGCGCGCCGCCGGCAGCACGGTGCCGTTCATCATCTATGCGAGCTCGCGCCGCCCCGACCACGTCACCGACGCCAAGCGCCGCGGCGCGTTCGGCTGCACCAATCGGGCGACCGAGCTGTTCGACCTGGTGCTCGCGGCGCTTGATCGGGGATGAGGCTCGGGGCGCGAAGACTCAGGCAGGGAAGAACTGGGGCGCCGCCCCAGGCCCCGCCGGGGGCAGGCGCCCCCGGACCCGCGTGTGTTCAAACTACTCCGGGCTCAGGTCTACGCTTTTCGAGGCTAATCTAACCTGATCAGGAATCTCTTCGACCGGATCTTCGAAGAGCTGTGGGTGCTTGAGGTGGAGCCACTCGACGAACTGTGGCCACTCGCTGCAAAAAGTATTGTCCGTGGCCTCCAGATTTCTTTGCGCTCAAATAATCATTAGAGCCGTCTCAAGGCTCAGCTCGGAGACCTGCATCATCGGTTCGTTCCCGTGCTTGAGGAAGTTTTTCAGCTTGTTGAGATCGGTCCCAGCGTTTTGACTATCGATGAAGTTCTTGAGGTGCTTCAGAGCAGATCTCTCTCCCAACGGCTTTCCAAGAATTTCATCAGCATTCCCTGCAAGAACATATGCTGGGACATAAGCTTCGTTTTCGATAAGCAGCTTGATCGCCCAGTCCAACTGATCCACTTTGGTTTCCAAAGCTGGAAGATGGTGGACTCTTTGCAGTCGTTCCAACATTCCGTTCATGTTCAAACCCTTGGCTCTACCAATTTCCTGAAAAGCTGCGACGGCGCGATCGTCCGGCCTCTCGAACCATGACCATCGGTTAGACGTTATCAATGGATGCCGGTCGGCGGGCGTGTGCGCCCGGCCGGGGTTCGGGGCGGGAGCCCCGATGCTTGCTCAAGCGGCGTAACGGTCGATCGACAGATCCTCGTATTCGATGTTGGGGCGGCGGCCGGAGATCAGGTCGCTGATCAGGCGGCCCGAGCCGCAGGACATCGTCCAGCCGAGCGTGCCGTGGCCGGTGTTGAGCCATAGATTGGCGTAGCGCCGCGCGTTGCCGATGATCGGCGTGCCGTCGGGGGTGTTGGGCCGAAGCCCGGTCCAGAATTGCGCCTTGGAGAAGTCGCAGGCGCCGGCGAAGAGGCTGCCGACGGAGTGCTCGAGCGTCGCGCGGCGGCCGGGGCGCAGGGTGGCGTTGTAGCCCGACAGTTCGGCGGTGCCGCCGGCGCGGATGCGGTCGCCGAGCCGGGTGATGGCAACCTTGTAGGTCTCGTCGGCGACGGTCGAGACGGGGGCGGCCGCCTCGTTCTCGATCGGCACGGTGATCGAGTAGCCCTTCACCGGGTAGACCGGCAGGTCGATGCCGAGCGGCTTGAGCAGGCGCGCGCCGTGGCTGCCGAGGGCGACGAGGTAGGCGTCGCCGGTCGCCATGCCGCGGTCGGTGCGAACCCCCGTCACGCGGTCGCCCTCGGTCAGGATCGCCTCGATGGTGGCGCCGTAGCGGAACTCGACGCCGCGTTCGGCGGCCATGGCGGCAAGGCGCTGGGAGAACATGTGCGCGTCGCCGGATTCGTCGCCCGGCATCAGCAGGCCGCCGGCGAGCGCCTCGCGCGCGCCGCGCAGGCCGGGCTCGCGGGCGATGCAGGCGTCCGGGTCGAGCAGCTCGGAGGCGACGCCGCTCTCGTGCAGGATCCTGATGTCCTTGGCGGCGGCGTCGAACTGCTTGCGGGTGCGGAACAACTGGATCAGGCCGGCCTGTCGCCCGTCATACTCGATGCCGGTCACGTGCCGCAGATCGTGCAGGCACTCGCGGGAATACTCCGCGACGCGGACCATGCGGCTCTTGTTGATGCCGTAGGAGCGCGTGTTGCACTCACGCAGCATCATCGCCATCCAGCGCCACATCGCCGGATCGGCGCGCGGATAGAGGCGGAACGGGGAGTGCTTGGTCAGCATCCATTTCGCGACCTTGAGCGGGATGCCGGGGGCGGCCCACGGCCAGGCGTAGCCGGGCGAGACCTGGCCCGCGTTGGCGAAGCTCGTCTCCATCGCCGCCGCCTGCTGGCGGTCGACGACGACGACCTCATGGCCCTCGCCCGCGAGATACCAAGCCGACGAGACGCCCACGACGCCGCTTCCGAGCACCACCACTCTCATCCCAGCGTCCTTCCATCGATCGCGTGGTCTAGATCGACACGATGATAGCGTCCGCCAAGGCTGGTCAGGATCTCGTAGCCGATGGTGCCGGCGTCGCGGGCGACGGCATCGAGCGTGCGGTGCGGTCCGATCAGCTCGACGAGGTCACCGCACGCGAGGCGGTCGCCGGGCGCGGTCGCATCGACGGTGATGCTGTCCATCGAGACCAGGCCCACGATCGGCAGGATGGTGCCGTCGAATGCGACCGCGCCGCGGTTGCTGCCGGCGCGCAGGAAGCCGTCGGCGTAGCCGGCGGCGATGGTCGCGATGCGCATCCGCCGCGTGGCGGTGAAGGTGGCGCCGTAGCCGACGCTGTCGCCGGGCTCGATCCAGCGGCTCTGCATCACGCGGGCTTGCAGCCGGATGACGGGGCGCATCGGGTTCGCCGCACCCTCGGTGGGCGGCACGCCGAACAGCGCCGCACCGGGACGGACCAGGTCGTGATGGTAGGCAGGGCCGAGGAAGATCCCCGAGGAGGCGGCGAGGCTGGCGCGGGCGCCGCGCATCGCATCCGACAGGGCCGGGCGGATTGCGTCGAACCGGCGAAGCTGCGCCGCATTGGCCGGATGCGCGGGCTGGTCGGCGCAGCCGAGGTGGCTCATCAGCAGCGTCGGTTGAAGCCCGGCCGCGCGGTCCGGCGCCGCGGCCAGGATGTCGATCTCGCCGGGCGCGAGGCCGAAGCGGGCCATGCCGGTGTCGACCTGGAGGCACAGCGGCAGGGAAGTGTCGCGCGCCAGCGCCGTGCGCCGCCAGGCCTCGAGCTGCCGGAGGTCGTTGATCACGGGGACGATGCGGTGCTCGGCGTAGAGCGGCTCGGTGCCGCCGATCGGGCCGTCGAGCACCAGGATCGTGGCCGCCGGTAGCAGCGTCCGCAGTGCCAGCGCCTCCTCGAGAATGGCGACGAAGAAGGTGCGGCAGCCGGCGGCCCACAGCACCGGGGCCGCGCGCCCGACGCCGAGCCCGTAGGCGTCGGCCTTGATGACGCTCGCGCATTCGGCCGGGGCGGCGCGGGCGGCCAGCGTGCGCCAGTTCGCGGCCAGCGCGCCGTGATCGATCGTCAGGATCGCGCTCGCCTGCTCCACACAGCCCTCCCATCCTTCGACCCGGTGCATCATGATGCGCGGATTCGGAGCGACGAGACATCGGCTCCCATGAGGCACCGATGCGTATCGCGGTCACGTCCAGCCTGTCGATCGACGAGCGCGAGCTGACCGAGAGCTTCGTCCATGCGTCCGGTCCCGGCGGCCAGAACGTCAACAAGCTGTCGACCGCGGTCGAGCTGCGGATGAACGTCCGCCATTCGCCGTCGCTGCCCGGCGAGGTCAAGACGCGTCTCGCGGCCGCCGCCGGACGGCTGATGACGCAGGACGGGGTGCTGGTGATCTTCGCGCAGCGCTTCCGCTCGCAGGAGCGCAACCGTGAGGATGCGCGTGCGCGGCTGGTGGCGATGATCGCGGCCGCTTCGATCCGGCCGGTGCGGCGGCGTGCGACGCGACCGACGCTGGGCAGCAAGCAGCGGCGGCTGGAGGCGAAGGCGCGGCGGGGCGAGGTCAAGCGGGGGCGGTCGGAGCCGGACGCGTGATCGGCGGTGGATTATTTTCGAGACATTCCACGCATGCGGTGCGTGTTATCGAGCCGATGCGGCGGCGCGCGCGATCGCCCCGCTGGCGGGGCCGCGAGGGGTCGGGATGTTCGGGTGGGTGGCAGGCGCCGGAGGTTGACGGGACGGGTTCGCGGGGCTGATGCCCCTTGCGTCAGGTAAAGGGAAGGCGGGTCGACTCGCCGGCGGCGGCGCGCATGGGCGGGACGGTGTCGGCCTCCCGAGCCGGTGCGGCCGGTGGTTTGGCCGTTGCGGGCTTGAGCGCCGCGACGCGCCGGCGGCGCCGGAGCTCCTTGAGCATGAGCCAAGCCTCGCGGTCCGACAGGGGCTTGGGTTCGGGCGTTTCCGCAGGCTCGACCGGTTTGGCCGGCGCGGCCTGCGGGGCCGGCGCGGCCTGCCGGGAAGACGCCGCGACTTTTTTGGCGAAGGAGAGCGCGAAGTTCGCGTCGTCGTTTTCCTGCTCGCGCTCCATGCGGTTGACGTTGGCGATGGCGCGGGCGGCCTTGTCCCATTGCTGGGCCTCGATCAGGCCGTACGCGCACATGCGCATCAGGTCGACGTTGGATCGCTCGTCGAAGGCCACGTGATGATAGGGGTCCTCGACGATGCCGTAGAGCGCGGCGGCGCGGTCGATGTTGGCGAGCGGCGTGCCGTCGTGATGGGTGACGACGCCCCAGTCGGCCCGCATCAGGCTGCGGAATTCGTCGAGTGCGTGATCGGCGTGGCTGTCTGACATGAGGGCAGGCTCGAGGTGTCTTCAGGGATGCGCAAGGTCGTTGGACAATCTTGTGAAATTCCTTCGAGCCGCCGCGGGAGGGCACACGCGTCGCGCCTATCGCCGCGGCATCGCGGACTTCCTCGCTTGGTGCGCGGGCCACGGCGTCACTCCCATCGCCTCGGTACAGCCGCTGCACGTCGCGAATTGGGTCGACCTCCAGACGCGCAAGCAATCATCGCCAAGGCCAACCAGGACAAGCGAGGCCGCACGCCGTTCGAAAGGCTGTCCGCCGATCATCCGCCATCCGATTGGGACGAGTCCCGCAAGCGCGTCGAGACGTGCCACGAAATGAAGAGCCGCAAGAAGCGCGGGGAAGGGTGGGCATGTGGTGAAGTGCGTCGCGCCCGGCGGACTCGAGAAGCCCGTGCGCGGCCAGGAGTGCACGAACTGCTTGCATTCGCTGACGGCGGCGCCGGATCACGCGCCGCTGACGTCGCTGCTCGCCCCTCGCGGCATTGAGGGACGTCCTGTCCTTCGGGTTTTCGGGCGCACTGAAAGTCCAGCTACCGGTGGCGATGATGTGGTGCTCGGCATCGTCGATCATGGCCCAGCCTACGGACGCGATGCCGGCGTCCAATCCGAGAATACGTGCCAACCCCAACTCCATTGCGTTGTCGCGACGGTTAGGACTGACAAACCTAACGGCGGCTGTCACGACGCTTTTCGGGAAATCGGTGGGGAAGCCACGGCAAGGTGGCTTCTTTCGAGAAGTCACTCTGAAGGGCTCTTCCCCGGCGGCGTCGCTGCCGGGGAATCCTATATCCGGTCGGATTGCCGGCTCGACGTCCACGGAGGCGATCCGCTCGCTTGCGACCATCGGTCGCTGCGCTATTCTTACGCGACTTGCACTTTGCGAGGCGTCAATCATGGCGGCATCGACGACATTCCTGCGCCACCGCTGGCTTCAACCGGAGGCGGTGACGCTTCAAACGCGGGAGGCCGATGGCAACCCGTCGATGATCTCGTCGACGCCGGAGCCGGATCGCGTTCGAGCATGGCTTGTCGGGTTGTGCCTCTACCGGTTCGACGACGGTCTCAAGCAGCGGTTGAGCAGCGAGTTCACCGCCTATGCGACCAAGCCGGGATACGCGGCGGCCGTTTCCTGGCTCATCGGCCTCATGCTCGATATCGATGATGATCCTGCCGCCTATCCGTTCTCGCTGAGCGAGAAGGAGTTCACGTTCTACTCCCGGCAGAATTTCGGCGACGAGATCCAGAACCTCGAAGGCGTCTACCACCCGCCGCATTTCTACGACGTGCTCGCGAAGGATGTCTTCGGGGGTCTGGCTACCATCGCCGTCGGCGTCCTTGCCGTTTCCGCATTTCCGGAGGCCGCCGCCGGTGCCGCGATCGTCAGCAGGGTTGCGCCACAGGTCGCGCGGGCCGCCGCCAACACCGGTGCCGCCACCGTGGCGGCTCATTTTCTGGGCGGGGACCCTTTCGACGCGCGACGGAAGCAGGCGCTCTGGCCGCGCTACCAGCTCGACTATCGGCGCCGTCAGATCCCGTGACGGGGGTCCGGGAGTATCTCTACGAGCGCAAGCGATGGACCGCGTCGGCCGGTATGATGCTCGGCGTGACTTGTTTCGCGGTCCAATCGTATCTTGTCGGCATCGCCACTTTCCTGACTGCGCTCACCTTTTGCTGGTCGGTCCTGCCGCATGCCGACCGGACCGGGCGGGGTCCCGTCTACGAACGATACTGGTTCATTCAGACGTTCGCCGTCCTGATGGCCGTCGGGTGCGCGGTCGGCGGATGGCTTGCGCTGAAGCCTGATTGATTAGCGCCGGGGGTCCGGGGGCCGGCCTCGGCCCCCGGCCTTCTACTCGGCGGGCGAGCGGACGCGATCGCCGACGCGGACGCGCCGGGAGCGGCGGACGCCGACGCGGCGGACGACGGTGTAGAACACGGGCGTGAAGATCAGGCCGAACACGGTCACGCCGAGCATGCCGAAGAACACCGCGGTTCCCAATGAGCGGCGCATTTCGGAACCGGCGCCGGTCGCGACCGCGAGCGGGGCAACGCCGAGGATGAAGGCGAACGACGTCATCAGGATCGGACGCAGCCGGGTGCGCGCGGCATGCACCGCGGCGTTGGCCGCGGTGGCGCCGGCCTCCTCGGCCTGGCGCGCGAACTCCACGATCAGGATCGCGTTCTTGGCAGCCAGGCCCACGAGGACCACGAAGCCGATCTGCGCCAGGATGTCGATCGACAGGCCGCGGAAGAGCAGACCGCTGACCGAGGCGAGCAGGCACATCGGCACGATCAGGATCACCGCGAGCGGCAGCCGCAGGCTCTCGTATTGCGCGGCCAGCACGAGGAAGACGAAGAGGGCCGCGGCACCGAAGACGAGAAGCGTCGGCGTGCCGCGCTGCTGCTGCTGGAAAGCGAGCTCGGTCCACTCGAAGCCGACGCCGCGCGGCAGCACCTGATGGGCGAGCTCCTCCATCCGGTGCAGCGCGGTGCCGGTGGCCACACCCGGTGCGGCGGCCCCCATCACCTCGGCGGCCGGGTAGAGGTCGTAGCGCGGCACGCGGTAGGGCGACGTCTCGTTCTGGAAGCGGGAGACGGTGCCGATCGGGACCATGCCGCCCGCACTGTTGCGCACCTTGAGGCGGCCGATGTCGTTGACGCCGCGCCTGAACTTGCCGTCCGCCTGGGCGATGACCTCATAAGTGCGGCCGAGATAGTTGAAGTCGTTGACGTATTGCGAGCCCATGTAGACCTGCAGCGTGTTGAACACGTCGGTGGGCGTCAGGCCGAGCTTCTCGGTTTTCTCGCGGTCGATCGCGGCGTAGACCGAGGGCGTGCGGGTCGAGAACAGCGTGAACACGCCGGCGAAGGCGGGATCGCGGTTGGCAGCACCCACCAGCGTCTGCGCGGCCTTGGACAGCACGTCGGGGCCGACGCCGTCGCGGTCCTGCAGCATCATCTTGAAGCCGCCTGCGCTGCCGAGGCCCTGCACCGGCGGCGGCGGGATGGTGAGGATGAAGGCGTCCTGGATCACCGAGAGGCGGCGGCGCAGATCGTCAAGGATGGTGCCGGCGGTCACGCCCTTCAGCGTGTGGTTGTAGAGCGTGGGCAGGCCGGCGAAGATGGTGCCGTCGTTGGAGGCCACCGTGAAGGTGGTGGCGTCGAGTCCGGCGAAGGGGGCGACGTGCTCGACGCCCGGGGTCTTAAGGATGATGTCGACGGCGCGCTTCACCACGGCCTCGGTCCGATCGAGCGTGGCACCGGGCGGCAACTGCAGCACGGTGATCAGGTAGCCCTGGTCCTGTTCCGGAATGAAGCCGGTGGGTGCGCGCGAGAACTGCAGGCCCGCAAGCGCGATCAGGCCGACATAGATCGCGAGCACCAGCCCCACGAGGCGGACGAGGCGGGAGGTCAGGCGGGCGTAGCCTTCCGACAGGCGCGCGAAGCCGGCGTTGAACAGGTCGAAGCCGCCCCGGACCGCGCGCGCGGCGATGCTGCCGCGTCGCGCGTCGTGCGGCTGATGCTGCTTGAACAGCATCGCGCACAGCGCCGGGCTCAGCGTGAGCGACACGAAGCACGAGATCACGGTGGACGCCGCGATGGTGACGGCGAACTGGCGGAAGAACTGGCCGGAGATGCCGGACAGGAACGCCGAGGGGACGAACACGGCGCAGAGCGTGAGCGCGATCGCGATCAGCGCGCCGCCCACCTCGTCCATCGTGCGGTGGGCGGCCTCCTTTGGCGTCATCCCGAGCTGCAGGTTGCGCTCGACGTTCTCGACGACGACGATCGCGTCGTCGACGACGATGCCGACCGCGAGCACGAGGCCGAACAGCGAGAGGTTGTTGAGCGAGATCCCGACGGCGGCCAGGATGGTGAAGGTCCCGATCAGCGAGACCGGGATCGCGATCACCGGGATCAGCGACGCGCGCCAGGTCTGCAGGAACAGGATCACGACGCCGACCACGAGCAGGATGGCGACGAAGATGGTCTTGATGACCTCGTGGACCGACTTGGCGACGAAGATGGTGGGATCGTAGATGATCCGGTAGCCGACGCCCGGCGGGAAATCATGCGACAGGTTCTGCATCGTCGAGAGGACTTCGTGCTCGACGGCGAGCGAGTTCGCACCCGGCTCGGCGAAGATCAGCAGCGGCAGGCCGTCGACGCGGTCCATATAGGCCGACGAGCCGTAATCGGCGGCGCCGATCTCGACGCGGCCGATGTCGCGGATGCGGGTGACGCGGCCGTTGCCGTCGGACTTGACGACGATGTTGGCGAACTGCTCGGGGGTCGACAGCCGGCCGAGGGTCTGCACGTTGAGCTGGAACGCCTCGTGCGAGGGGACGGGCGGCTGGTTGAGCACGCCGGCGGAGACCTGGACGTTCTGCGCGCGGATGGCCGCGAGCACCTCGCTCGCGTCGAGATTGTAGGCGGCGACCTTGTCGGGATCGAGCCAGATGCGCATCGCATAGTCGCGGCCGCCGAAGAGCTGGACGTCGCCGACGCCGGGCAGCCGGGCGAGCGCGTCCTTGACGTGCAGCGTCGCGTAATTGGAGAGGTAGAGCTCGCTGCGGGTCTGGTCGGGCGAGACCAGGTGGGCGGCGAGCAGGATGTTTGGGGTCGACTTGCGAACCTGCACCCCCAGCAGCTGCACGTCCTGGGGCAGCCGCGGCAGCGCGTCCTCCACCCGGTTCTGGGTCAGCATCTGGGCGACGTTGAGGTCGGTTCCGATCTGGAACGTCACCGTGAGCGTGAGCTTGCCGTCGCCGGTCGACTGGCTGCTCATGTAGAGCATGTTCTCGACGCCGTTGACTTCCTGCTCGAGCGGGGTCGCGACGGTCTTGGCGACCGTCTCGGCCGACGCGCCGGGGTAGGTCGTGGTGATCTGCACCGTCGGGGGCACGATCTCGGGATATTGCGCGATCGGGAGCGAAAATAGCGCACCGAGCCCGATCAGTGTCACGAACGTGCTGATGACGGTCGCCAGGATCGGGCGGTCGATGAAGGTGTGGGTCAGGCGCATGGGGTCGTCCCGTTCTGGTTCTGGCGTCGGTCGCCGCCTAGTCCTGGGCGTCGGCGACCGTGTCGAAGTGGATCGTCCCGTTCTGGGGCGCGACCTTGGTGCCCGGCATCGCGTGCATCAGGCCGTCGATGATGACGTGGTCGGTGGGCTGCAGTCCCGAATCGACGACGCGCAGGCCGCCGCGGGTGCCGCCGAGCGTCACGATCCTGGGCACGACGGTGTTGTCGGGGGTGACGGTCATCACCAGCGACTGCGACTGGTCGGGCACGACGGCGTCGGCCGGGATCATGAGCACGGAGGCGGGTCGGGCCACCGTCAGGCGGAGGCGGGCGAACTCGCCGGGCACGAGGAACAGGTCCGGATTGGGGACCGTCGCGCGGGCATGGATGGTGCCGCTCGAGCGGTCGAGCACGTTGTCGATGAAGTCGAGCGTGCCGTGGCGGGTGAATCGGTCTTCGTCGCCGAGGCTGATGTCGATGCTGTTGGCCTGATCGGCACTGGCGTGAGCGCGCTCGCGCGCGAATGCGAGATAGTCCGACTCGCTCATGTCGAAGTCGAGATGGATCGGGTCGAGCGAGACGAGGGTCGCGAGCAGGGTGGTGGCACTGCTGCCGGCGCGGCTGCCGCTGACGAGGTTGCCGATCGAGACCTGATGAGCGCCGATGCGGCCGGTGAAGGGCGCGAGCACGCGGCTGTATTCGAGATCGAGCGCGGCATCGCCGACGGTGGCCTGCGCCTGGGCGAGGGACGCCACCGCGTTGCGTTGGTCCGAGCTGCGCTGGTCGACGGTCTCGGCGGTGCCGAAGTCGGTGCGCTTGAGCTGCTGGGCGCGCCAGAGCTCGCTACCGGTCAGCGCGAGGCGCGCCTGGGCGATCTGGACCTGCGCTTGCGCCTGGGCCGCCTTGATCTGGTAGGGGCGCGGATCGATGACGAACAGCAGGTCGCCCTTGTGGACGATCTGCCCGTCCTGGAAATGGATCTCGGTGAGCGTGCCGCCGACCTGCGCCCGCAGCTCGACCCGCTCGACGGCGGTGAACTGGCCGAGGAAGCCGGTGCGCTCGGCGATGTCGCGCTTGAGCGGCGTGCTGACGGTGACCGCGGCGGGCGGCATCGCCGGCGGCCCGCCGGCGGCACGCGTGGGACCCGACCAGGTGAAGCCGACGGCAGCACCGGCGAACACGACGCCGCCGATCAGTGCGGCGGTGCGGGGGCGAAGCCTGGAGGCTTCATCGGCAATTCTTCTCATCGATACGCCTGTGGTGTGTCCGGTCCGAGGTGCTGACCTCAGGAGGCTGGACGGTTACCTACCGAGCGATATAAAACGGGCGTCCGACGTGTCAAGAACGTAGACTACTGCTCGGTAGCAAAGGAGACCTAGCAAACATGGGCCGTCCACGCGAGTTCGACGTCGACGACGCGCTGGGCGCGGCGCTCGATGTCTTCTGGCGCAAGGGCTTCGAGGGCGCGTCGCTGACCGATCTGACGGAGGCGATGCGCATCACCCGCCCGAGCCTGTATGCGGCCTATGGTAACAAGGAAAAGCTGT
Organism: Acetobacteraceae bacterium; assembly: GCA_965276655.1. GTDB lineage: Bacteria > Pseudomonadota > Alphaproteobacteria > Acetobacterales > Acetobacteraceae > CAXTPV01. The sequence continues at coordinate 2,976,858 of CBDIBD010000003.1, read as the reverse complement.
TTCGCAAGGCACTCGACCGCTACGAGAGCACCTGCATGGGTTTCACCTGTAGCGCGCTCGCCGCACCCACCGCGCGTGAGGTCGCCGAGCGCATGCTGCACGGCTACGCAGACATGCAGAGCGGCGGTGCGCATCCGCCCGGGTGCCTCGGGACCAGTGCGGCGCTGGTATGCTCGGAGGCGGCAGAGCCGATCCGCCAGGCGCTGATCGATCGCCGCCAGCAGGCCGAGGAGCGGCTGCAGGCGCGGCTGCAGCGGGCGCTCGACGAAGGCGACTTGCCGGCGGACGCCGACCCCGCCGGCCTTGCCCGCTATGTGATGGCGGTGGTCAACGGCATGGCGGTGCAGGCGGCCTCCGGCGCCGGCCGTGACGACCTGCATGGCGTGGTCGCGACCGCGCTGCGTGCGTGGCCCGATGGCAGGACAATCACGCCGGGCCTCGATGCGAGGCACGCGGCACCGGCCGCATCGACAGCGGGCTCGCCGGACGAAGCGTGATCTCCATCCGGGCCGCGGGCGCGTGCGGGGTGGTCGTCTCCAGGCGGAAGCGCTGCAGCACGGCTGCCAGGATCACCACCGCCTCGGTGGTCGCGAAGCCCGCGCCGATGCAGACCCGCGGACCGGCGCCGAACGGCATGAAGGTGTTGCGATGACGGGCGGCGATCCGGTCCGGCGAGAACCGGGTCGGATCGAACCGTTCGGGATCGCGCCACAGGCCGCGATGCCGATGGATCGCATGGATGGGCACCACGAAACGCGTGCCTGCCTCGAAGATGTCGCGGCCGAGGCGGACCGAGCGCCGGGCCACGCGCGAGATCAGCGGCGCGGGCGGATAGAGGCGCATGCCCTCCTGGAAGGTCTGCCGCGTGATGACCAGCCGGTCGACATCGGCGGGCTCGAGCGACGCCCCGTTGGTGACCTGGTCGATCTCGTCGAGGACGGCCGCGCGCACCTTCGGATGGCGCGACAGCAGGTCGAGGGTCCAGGCGAGGCCGAGCGCCGTCGTCTCGTGTCCGGCGGCGACGAACGTCAGCAGGTTGTCGGTGATGTCGACGTCGCTCATCCGGCTGCCGGTCTCGGGATCGACGGCGCGCAGCAGCCGGTCGACCAGGTCGTGGCGCTCGCGGCCGCTCGCGCGACGCTCGGCCACCACTGCGACCACGGCGCGGCGCAGATAGGCGGCTGCGCGCGCGCCGCGCCGCTTGCCGGGATGGGGCACCCAGTGCGGCGCGTGCAGCAGCGACAGGGCGAGCGCCCATCCGGTCTGGCGCAGGTAGTCGGCAGCACCCACCGCGACCCGGTCGACGTCGATCGCGTCGCGGCCGGACAGCATCGTCTCGCCGATGATGTCGAAGGTGGTCCGCATCATCTCGTGGCCGATATCGACCGGCGCGTCGGACGCGGCGTGCAGCCGCGCGCAGGCGCGCGCCGAGGCCTCGATCATCACGGGGACGAAGTCGGCCAGGCTGTCGGGGCGGAACGCGGGCGCCGCCGCGCGGCGCTGCCAACGCCAATGCGCGCCGTCGGACGTGAGCAACCCGTCGCCGAGTGCGGGCCCGAGCGCGCGGCGGATGGCGGGCGACTTGCCCAGCGAATCCGACTCGCCCACGAGCAGGGTCTGCACCAGTTCGGGATCCATCACGTGGACCAGGGGGGTGCCGAATACGTTCGAGCGGACCAGGCCGGAATCGTAGACCTCGGGCGGGAGTGCCTCGATCGGGTTGCGGATCGTGGCCGTCAGGACGGCGAGCCGGGAGCGGGGGGCCGCGTCACGGATCGGCAGCCTGGCCGCCGGAAAGTCGATGATCTCCGCGCCGCTGGTCGCCGACATGCCGCCTCACCGGATCGATGAGTGAGGATAGCGCCGCTTGTCACCGTCACCAAAGCGCCGCGTGACGATCGGTCGATTCGGGATCGGACACCAGCGGTCGCGGCACCCGCAGGAGGCGGTGTCACGATGATGTCTTTACGGGCGCGTTATCGAGATGCTACGCGCAGCGCGGTCTGCTTGAGGGCTGAACGTGATGGCGACCGACAAATATGTTGGCGGGCCCGGCGGCAACTGGTTCGATCCCTTGAACTGGTCCAGTGGCGTCCCGGTCGCCGGCGACATCGTCGACCTGCTGGGTCCGGGCGGCCCGGACGCGACCGGAGGCCCGGTGTCGGGCGTCGCGATCGACTTCACCGGGTCGACCCTGACCGCCGACCAGCTCGGCACGGCAGCCGCGCCGGTGTCGATCGTCGTGTCCGGCGACCCCCAGACAGGCCGCGGATCGGCGATCAGCTTCTCGACGCTCGATGGCTCGATCGTTGTCGATCCCGGCCAGGCGCTGACTGTCAGCGGCAGCTCGATCGGCGGGATGACGAGCCCCAACACGATCGAGGCTGGCGTCACCGTCGAGGCGGGCGCATCGCTGACGGTCCTCGGTGTTCCGGTCACGGGCGGCGAGACGGCGCCGGGTCAGGTGACGTTCGGCGGCAATGTCGTGCTCGATGGCGGCACGCTCTCGCTCGATGCCGGGATCACGGGCACAGGCTCGATCGAGATCGAGCATGGCGCCAGCCTGGACCTCGCGACCGTGATCCCGCTTGCCATCGAGGATCCGCCGATCCCGATCCTGAGCACGGCGGTTCCGATCAGCTTCGGTGCTGGTGGCGGAACGCTGAACCTCGAGAACGTCTATACCGGTCTCGCCTACCAGGGGAATTTCGGACAAAGCTACCAGGGGACCATCACCGGGTTCGGTCCGGGCGATACCATCATCGATGCCGTCGGCAACAATTATTTCGATGTGCCGCTGACCCTGACGTTCGGCAACGGCATCCTGTCGGTGGGCAACGGCAACAGCTTCGCCTTCGCGGGCACCTACGACCCGGCAGATTTCGAGCTGCTGCAGCATGCCGGGTCCTACCAGATCACCTATGGACCGGCTGCCCTCTACACGGGTGACGCGGGCGGAAGCTTTTTCGACGCTCGCAACTGGAGCACCGGCGGCGTACCGGGAGCCGGCACGCTCGCGCGCCTCTACGATCACAATATGGTCGACGCGACGAGCGGCACAATTCTCAGTGCCACGCTCGACATCAGCGGCGGAAATGTCGAGATCGACGATCCTGGCGCATATTCGTTGATCGCTGGCCAGATCGGAACCCTGACCGACAACACAACGATCAACGTGACCGCCAACAGCGGGGCCTACGGCGGCGGCGCCATCACGTTCGCCCGGCTCGATGGTTCGATCGATGTCACGAGCGGCAATACCCTGTTCCTCGGTGTCGCCACCTCGGGGACCACGATCGACGGGTCGGTCTCGATCGATACCAGCGGCAACCTGGTGATTGCCGGTACGACAGGCGCGTTGACCGTAGACGGAAACGTTTCGGTCAGTGGAACCGTAACCGTGCAATCCGGCGTCGTCACCGGGATGGGCACATTCGACATCGGCCCTTCGGGCACCGTCGTGATCGGATCGAATCTCGTCGGCGTCTCCGGAAACCAGCACGATGGGAGCTCGTTCGCGGTGAGTTTCGAAGGTGGCGGAATTCTCGATCTCGGACTGACGTCGGGCGGTTACGCCGGCGTGATTTCGAATTTCGGTCCGGGGAGCGTGATCGTCGCCCCCAACCTGGCTGTCAATGGCCAGGGGGGCGCCGAGCCTACGCCCGACATCTCGTATGCGAACGGCGTGCTGACGATCGACCAGTTCGATGCCAGCGGCCAGAGCTTCGTTCAGACGTTCAAGTTCGCCGGCGACTATTCGCTTGCCAATTTCGGGTTTACGTTCAATGGCAACGTCATCGACATCTCCGAGAGTCCCTGCTTCGCCGCCGGAACGCTGATCGGAACCAGCGATGGCGACCGGCTGGTGGAAGACCTGCTGCCGGGCGATAGCGTCGATCTGCACGGCGGCGGGCACGCCCGGGTGGTTTGGGTCGGCCATCGGCGCCAACAGGATTGCGACGTAATCCGTGTTCGCGCCGGAGCGCTGGGTCCCGCGCCGCGACGCGACCTGGTCGTGTCGACCGATCACGCTCTTTTCCTCGATGGCGTCCTCGTCCAGGCGGGGCTGCTGGTCAACGGCTGCAGCATCGTTCGCGAGCAGCACCAGGTCGTCACGCTCCATCATGTGGAGCTCGCCACCCACGCCGTGCTTCTCGCGGAGGGCGCGCCGGCGGAAAGCTATCTCGATACCGGCAATCGCAGCCAGTTCTCCAATTGCACGATCGGCTACGATCCGATCGGCGCCGCATCGAACGACCCGCTCGCGGAGGTCGTCTTCGCCGGACCGCGCCTCGACGCGATCCGGGAGCGGCTCGCACGCATCTTCACGACTTCGGTCACGGATGCGGGTGCTTCGGACAGACTCCAATCCATCGAGGGTTGAAGGTTTCCGAGCGCCCGCCTCCGGTGGCTCGGGGCGATGCCCCGAATGTCTTCAGCCTGGAGGAAACCCTCCTTGAAGGGCGATCTCGCCGAGCGGCCGTCGCGGGCTCGGGGCCTCGTAGGCCTGCATTGCCTCCGGCAGCGTCGACTTGTCGCCGACCCGGCCGACCGCGTAGGCCGCTTCGACGCGGTGGCCCTGGGGCACGTTGAGCTCGGCGAAGGCGCGGTCGATGTCGAAGCCGACCATGCCGTGTGCCTGCCAGCCCATGCGGGTCGCTTGCAGCGCGAAGTTCGCGGCGGCGGCGCCGGTGTCGAGCGAATGGCTGTGCGAGGGCACGTCCTTCTCGGCGCCAGGCGGCCGCATCACCGAATTCGAGACCAGGACCAGCAGCGCGGAGGCATTCTTCGCCCAGGACTGATTGAACGGGACGAGCAGGCCGAGGAAGCGCTCCCAGTGCGGCGTGCCGCGCAGCGCATAGAGGAACCGCCAGGGCTGCGAGTTGTAGGACGATGCCGCCCAGCGGCCGGCCTCGATCATCGTGAGCAGGTCGGCCTCGGCGATCGTCTCGCCGGTGAAGGCGCGCGGCGACCAGCGCTCGAGGAACAGCGGGTCGATCGGGTGGTCGGATTGGCGGTGGTTGGCGGCGGTCATGCGGGGCTCTCCTGGGCGTGATCGTCGCCGCGGCGACCCGCTGGAGTTGGGGAACAGGGCCGGTCCCCCAAACCCCCCGCGAGGATTTTTAGTGGCCGCGGGGCGCCGCCCTGATTGGCGCGGGTTCGGGGGCGCCTGCCCCCGGCGGGTCAAGGGGGGCGCCCTTGCCTTGCCTCGTCAGGCGAGCGGGGCGCCGCGCGCGGCGACCCGGTTCGCCCCGCGGCGCCGCCAGCGGAGCAGGCGGCCGGCGCCGGTCTCGGCGTCGTCCATCACCAGGTAGAACGCGGGGACGAACACCAGGCTCAGCACGGTCGAGACGATCAGGCCGCCGATGACGCCGATCGCCATTGGTGCGCGGAACTCGCCGCCGTCGCCGATCCCGAAGGCGCTCGGCAGCATGCCGGCGATCATCGCGATCGAGGTCATCACGATCGGGCGCGCGCGCTTGCTTCCCGCCTCCATCAGCGCCTGGCGCCGCGGCAGTCCGCGCACGCGTGCCTCGACCGCGAAATCGACGAGCATGATCGCGTTCTTGGCCACGATGCCGATCAGCATCAGCAGCCCGATCACCACCGGCATGCTGACCGGCTTGTGGGTCACCTGCAGGGCCAGGATCACGCCGCCGAGCGAGAACGGCAGCGAGAGCAGGATGGTGATCGGCTGGAACATGCCGCCGAACAGCAGCACCAGGACCGCGAGCACCATCAGCAGCCCGGTGCCCATGGCGGTCGCGAAGCCCGCGAACACCTCGCCCATGATCTCGGCGTCGCCGCCGTTCTGCAGCCGGACGCCCGGCGGCAGCCCGTGCGCCTCGGGCAGGTCGAAGACCGACTTGATCGCGTCGCCGAGTGCCATGCCCGGCGCGAGATCGGCCGCGAGCTGCACGCGCCGCTCGCGGTCGTAGCGCTCGATCGACGAGGGGCCTTCGCTCTGACGGATCGCGGCCACCGACAGCAACGGCACCGCGATCCCGTCATTGCCGGCGACACTGAGGGTGCCGAGCGAGGCGAGATCGCGCCGCAGGCCGCGCGCAACCTCGACGCGGATCGGGATCTGGCGATCGCCGGTGCTGAACTTGGGCAGGCTCGCGTCGATGTCGCCGAGTGTCGCGATCCGCACCGCGTCGGCGATCGCCTGCGGCGTCACGCCGAACCGGGCCGCCTGGTCGGGCAGCGGCACCACCGCGATCTCGGGGCGGTCGAGCCCGGCACTTGCGGCGACGTTGGCGAAGCCGGGCCGCCGGCGCATCGCGCTCTCGAGCCTGGCCGCCGACGCATACAGCGGTGCCGCGTCGCGGCTGAGCAGACCGACGTCGAGCTGGCGTTCGCCGCGATCGTTGACATACCAGCCGCGGATGTCGGGGACGCCCGCCAGCATGCGGGTGAGCGCGATCTCGACCTCCTTCTGCGAGCGCGTCCGCGCGCCGCGCGGCGTCAGCGTCACGATCATCGAGGCGCGGCGGACGTCGTTGCCGTCGCCGGTCGGCGTCTCGCCACCGAGGACATAGATGCCGGCGACCTCGGGCAGCCGGCGGAACAGGCGCGCCACCCGGTCGGTCCGGGCGCGGGTGTCGTCGAGCGTCGAGCCTGGCGGCAATTCGAGCGACATGACGCTGCGCGCACCGTCGCCGGCCGGGATGAAGTCGGTCGGCAGCAGCGTCGTCGACCAGAGCGAGACCACGAACAGGACGAGCCCGACGCAGAGCGTCACGTAGGGGCGCGCGAGGGTCGCGCGCAGCAGGCGCGCATAGGCGAGCAGCAGCCGCCCGTCCGCGTGGGCGCCGTGGGCGCTCGAGGGCCGCAGCAGGCGGGCCGCCATCAGCGGCGTGAGCAGGCGGGCGACGAGCAGCGAGCTCAGCACGGCGGCCCCGATGGTCAGGCCGAACTGCTTGAAATACTGGCCGGCGACGCCGCCCATGAAGCTGACGGGCGCGAAGATCGCGGCGATCGTCAGCGTGATCGCGATCACCGCGAGGCCGATCTCGTCGGTGGCATCGATCGCCGCCTGCAGGGCGGATTTCCCCATCCGCATGTGGCGGACGATGTTCTCGATCTCGACGATCGCGTCGTCGACCAGGACGCCGGTGACGAGCGTGATCGCGAGCAGGCTCACGAAATTGAAGCTGAAGCCCATCAGGTGCATCGCGAGGAAGGCCGGGACGATCGACAGCGGCAGGGCGGCGGCGGCGACCAGGGTCGAACGCCAGTCGCGGAGGAACAGGAACACCACCAGCACGGCCAGGGCCGCGCCCTCGAGGAGCGAGTGCATGGCCGCGGTGAAGCCGCCCTGGCTCTGGTGGACGGAATCGTCGATCAGCGTGAACGACACGTCGGGATGCGCGCGCGCGAGCGAGGCGAGCCGGTCGGAGACGAGACCGGCGACGGTCACGTCGCTCGAGCCCTTGGCCCGGTAGACCTCGAAGGCCACGACCGGACGGTCGCCGTCGAGGCGGGCGAAGACGCGCGGCTCCTCGAAGCCGTCGGTGACCGTGCCGAGATCGGACAGGCGCGCCTCGCGGCCGCCGGGCAGCACGATGCGGGTGGCGGCGAGGGCTGCGATCGTGCGGGCGCCGGCGAGCGTGCGGATCGCCTGTTCCTGGCCGCCGAGTTCGGCGCGGCCGCCGGCGAGATCGACATTGGTGGCGGCGACCTGACGGTTGACGTCGCCCGCCGTGATGCCCAGCGCGGCCAGACGGTCCGGATCGAGCGAGACCCTGATCTCGCGGGTCACGCCGCCGACGCGGTCGACCTGGCCCACCCCGCGCACCCCCTGCAGGTCGCGCAGCACCACGTCGTCGACGAACCACGACAATTGCTCGGGCGTCATGCCGGGGGCGGCGGCGGCGAAGGTGCGGATCGGCTGGCCGACGACGTCGATGCGGGAGATGATCGGCTCGTCGATGGTGGCCGGGAGCTGGTCGCGGATGCGCGAGACCGCGTCCTTGACGTCCTCCAGCGCCCGATCCTCGGGCGTGCCGAGCCGCAGCTCGATGGTGGTCGAGGAACTGCCGTCGGTGATGGTCGACGAGATGTGCTTGACCCCGAGCACGGAGGCGACCGCGTCCTCGATGCGCCGCGTGACCTGCGTCTCGAGCTCGGCGGGTGCCGCACCCGTCTCGTCGATCACCACCGAGACCACGGGGATGTCGACGTTGGGGGCGAGCGTGATCGGGATCGCCCGGAACGAGGCGGCGCCCAGCACCAGCAGCACCGCGAACAGGACGAGGGCTGGCACCGGCTTGCGGATCGCGAGTGCGGAGATGTTGAAGGCCATCAGTCGGTCCCCCGCGGGATCGACGACGCCGGAATCGCGACCACCTGGTCCCCATCGCGCAGGAACGTGCCCGACACCGCGACCACCTGCTCGCCCGGCGCCACGCCGCGGTCGATCACCGCCTCGGCGTCATCGCTCAGGCCGATCGTGGCCTGGCGCGCGGCGACCCTGGCTCCGTGCGCCGACGGCACGACGACCTCGACGACAGGACCATCCGGCTGGAACAGGACGGCCGAGAGCGGCACGATCACGCCCTGACGCGTGGCCACATCGACGATCGCGCGCACGAAGCTGCCGATCGGCGGCACGATCCGGATAGCGCCGGGGTCGAGCGCGATCCGCACCCGTCCGAGCCTGCTTGTCGTGTTCACTTCGGGCGAGACCAGGCGGATCCGTCCCGGCAGATGGCCGTCCGTCGTCGCCATCACAGATCGTTGCCCGGCACGGAGCCGGACGAGCTCGGCTTCCGGCACCACCGCCTCCATCTCGACGACGCCGTTTGCGATGATCCGGAACAGCGGGTCCGATCCGGTTCCCACCACCGCGCCGAGACGCGCCATGCGCCGGCTGACGAGGCCTCCGACCGGCGCGCGCAGGTCGGTGCGGGCGAGGCGAACCTCGAGCGTCTGACGCTGGGCGGCCGCGAGTGCGAGATCGGCGCGCGCCACGCCGAGCTGGTCGTCGGCCGCGCGCCGGCGCGCCTCGGCGACGTCGGATGCGGCCTGCCGCTGGTCGAAGGTTTCATGGCTGAGGTCGCCGCGGGCGAGCAGCGCCGTCGCGCGTCCGAGCGCTGTCGACGCTTCCACCCGGTTGGCCTGGGCTTCCGCGATCTGGCCCTCGGCCTGCGACACCGCGGCCTGCGCGCGCGCCGCCGAGGCGGCGTTCTCGGCGAGCGACGCGGTGATCGCGTCGCGCGACAGGCGCGCCAGCACCTGGCCCGCGGCGACGCGGTCGCCCTCCTCGGCGAGGATCTCGGTGACCGCAAGCCCGTCGATCTGGGGCGTGACCATCGCCTCGTCACGCGCCACGAACGTGCCGGTGAGCGTCAGCCGCTCGACCAGCGTGCCGGTGCGCGCGGCGACGACCGAAACCGACGGCACCGCATTCGAGCCGGTCGGTTGGGTCGCACCGGCCGATCCGGCAAGCGTGACGGCCGTCCCAGCAAGCCAGGCGATGGCGCGGCGCCGAGGGGTCACGTCCGCCTCCGGAATTGTTCCCTGGCCATGCCGCACACGACCCGCGCGCGCAACGGCTTTGTTTTGCCGCGCTTGCCCTGGGACCGTCGCGCGACCTATCTGGGCCGGCAAGGAACCCTCGACATGCAGATCGTCTGTCCCGCCTGCGACGCGCGCTATGAGGTTCCCGACGTTCGGCTCGCGCCGGGCAAGCGGGTCAAGTGCGCGCGCTGCGGGGAGGGCTGGACGCCGATCGCGCCCGCGCCGGCCGCCGTGCCGGAGCCGGTGGTGGCCGCGACGGTCGACGCAGGCCAGCCGCCCGCCGAAGTGCAAACGGGCTTCTTCGCGGCGACGCCTCTCGCCACGCCGCAGGCGCGGCCGAGGGCGGGGGCCGGCCTGGTGTGGGCCGGATGGGCCGCGACCCTGGTCGTCCTGGTGGCCTGCGTCCTGGCCGCGCACCGGTTCCGCCCCCAGATCGAACAGGCGTGGCCGCCGAGCGCGCGCCTGTACGGTCTTTTCGCGCGGGCCGGCTGACGGCGCCGGATCACACCGACTTGAAGGTTGCACCGGCTTTACACTGACAAGCGAGGATCGCAGCCTCGTCAAGAAACGAATTGTCGGAGAAAACGCTCATGTCCGGCCGCATCTCGCGCCGTCATCTTCCGCGAGCCCACTCTGCACCTCCGGAAAGGCAACGTTGACGGCCGTCAGGTCCGATCACGTTCCGTTGCGCAGGCAAGATCCGTCTGATTTTCGCTGGAGCCGGCCGGCGCCGGAGGAGTAACGCTTTGACAGTCCGCGGACGCGGCTCGGCCACGCCGGCGGACCAACGGGAGGAACGAACAATCATGATGCGGCGGCGGCAATTCGGCCGCGGGGCGCTCGGCCTCGCGGGCGGGGCATTCCTTGCGACGCGGGCGCGGGAGGCCCGCGCGGACACTTTCACCTACACGCGTCCACCGGTCTCGAAACGCGCGTTCTCCAATGCGACGATCGAGCGGACGCTGTCCAAGGTTGTCGGCAACATCACGGACCCGAACCTGGCGGCGGTGTTCACCAACACCTTCCCCTTCGTCACCGACAACTACGTCAGCCACACGGAGTCGGGCGGCGTGCCGGACACGTATGTGTCGACCGGGGACATCGCCGCGATGTGGCTGCGCGATTCGAGCGCCGAGCTTTTCCCGCTCATCGATGCCTCCGTCGGCGACCCCGCGTTGCGCCAGCTCCTGGTCGGGCTGATCCATCGGCAGGCGCGCTGCATCCTGGTCAATCCGTATGCGGAGGCGTTCAATCAGGACTTCACGGTCTTCGAAGAGAAATACGAGCTCGATTCGCTTTGTTGGCCGGTGCGGTTCGCGTTCAACTACTGGGTGACAACCGGCGACAGCTCCGGCTTCGATACCGAGTGGTTCGATGCCGCGCGGGCCATCGTCGCGACCATGCGCCAGCAGCAGCGGCCCGCCGGCACCGACACCGGACCTTATCGCTATACCGGTCCCTATTACTGCCCGAACGATGGCTGGGGCAACCCGATCAAGCCCGACGGCCTGATCGTCTCGGTGTTCCGGCCCAGCGACGATCCGACGAACTTCTCGTTCCTCGTGCCGTCCAACTTCTTTGCTGTCTCGTCGCTGCTTCAGCTCGCGGTGATCGCGGTCGAAATCTACCACGACGGCTCGTTTGCCTCGTCCTGCGCGCAGTTGGCCGACGACCTCACGCGTCTGCTGCAGAAGCACGCGATCGCAAAATCGCCCGGCGGGCAGAAGATCTGGGCCTACGAGGTCGACGGTTTCGGCGACAAGTTCCTTGCCGACGACGCCAACCTGCCTAACCTTCTCAGCCTGCCCTACATCGCAGGCGTCGGCGCCGGCGAACCGCTCTACCAGGCGACCCGGGAGTTCGTGCTCAGCCCCGCCAACCCCTACTACCACGCGGGCCCTTACGGCGGCGGCCTCGGCAGCGAGCACAACGACCCGGCCGACAACTTCTGGCCTCTCGGCCTGATTGCGCAAGCGATCACATCGCAGGACGCCACCGAAGTGGGCAAGCTGATCAGCACCCTGATCGGCACGACCGCCGACACCGGGCTGATGCACGAGTCGGTGAATGTCGGAGATCCCACGAGCTACACGCGGCCGTATTTCGGGTGGGCCAACGAGTTCTTTGCCGAACTCATCCTGAAGCTCAATACGGAAAATCCGTCCCTGCTCCGTTCGATCACGGGCTGATGCTTCCGGCAAATCACCTGGCTGACAAAAGGCGAAACGACGTGAGGAAACGAATTGCACTTCGCGCGGCCCTGCGTTCGAGCGCGCTCGTGGCACCTGCCATGCTCGCCGCCGGCCTGGCGCGCGCCGCCGGCTCATCGCCCCAGATATTCGGCCCATCGGACGCCTTGCACGTCGTGGTGCTCGGCAACCCGGGGCGCGGCTATCGGGCCGAGATCCATGACGGCGACCAGCTCGTCGCCACGCGCGGGATGACCGCGGCCTATGACCTGATCGCCTTTCCCGGAACCACCCCGCCGGTGCAGTCCACCGGTCCGAGCTTGATCGGCAGTGCCACGGGCGCGTTGGCGTGGGCGGGACCCTACGAGCTCGGCACCGGTCCCGTCCCCGGCACCGTGCAAGCCGCAACCACGCCGGGCGGCGTCTCGGCGATCGAATGGCAGATGCCGCAGGCAGCCGCGAACACCTGGATCCAATATGTGCTGCCCAAGGTCAACGGTGGCGACGAATACATCGCGACGATCTCGCTGCAAGGCACCGGCACGGTCTTCCTCGACTTCTACGACGGCGCGCACGACAATCAGAGCGCCACGGTCACGTTGAGTGCGCAGCCGCAGACCGTCTCGGTGGGGGTCACGGTCCCCGCCGGATTCACGGGAACGCCGCAGATCCAAATCCGCACCGCGGGCAGCGGTCCGGTCGATCTGCTCGGCTTCAGCGCGGCCGTGACGCCCGCCGCCGCCGTGCCGCCCGGCCGCGCGAACGAACTCTCCAACCGCTACCGGACGCTCACCTACGATCCGTCGAGCCAGACCCTGGTTCTCGGGGACGCGGTGAACCAGGTCGGCGAAGCGGTCATCGCCCGCAGCGAGAGCTATCGTTTCGTTTCGCCGAATGTGATCGATTCCGAGATCACCACCGGCAGCTTCGGCAGCCCGGCGGTGTTCTGGTGGCCTCCTTACAACCATTTTCGCAAGGAGCTGAGCCCGCTCTGGATCGGCGGCGCGATCCAGTCCTACGAAAGCCCCGACACCCGCAACAGCCTGCTCGATTCACCGATCCCGGCGATCGGCGTCACCGATGGACAGGTCACTTACGGGATCGCGGCCGCCTCGACCTGGGACGAGCCGATGCCGGGATACGAGGCGCCCCATCTCCTGCTCGACGGCCAGCAACTCGCGGCGCCGCTGATCGGAACCGCATCGGTGCCGATCAGCGTCCCGCTGGGAGGCAGCCAGTCTTACCGCACCGTGTTCTACCGCGGCGGCACCGGAACCTACGGCTTGGCGCTCGGAGCCGAGCTCGCGATGGCGGAGGCGCTCGGCATCGGCCCCGCGCCGTCCGGCAGCCAGATGCCGGTCTGGGCGATGCCGGCGACCCAGGGCGTGCTGAGCAACTTCGCCACGTTCGCATTCCCGACCATCGCCCAGGTCACCGCCTACTGGTTGCGGGAGGCCTCCAGCGGCGGCTCGTATTCGCTCACGCCGAGCCAGCATTACGGGCCGGGCACCTACATGCGCGACAGCTTCTGGACCAGCTACGGGCTGGTCGACACGCCCTACCGGGACACGACCGAGACCACGATCGTCAACGAGTTCACCGCGGCGATCCCGACCTCGGGATCGAGCGCCGGCCACGTGCCGGTGACCATCGGCGGGCCCCAGTTCCTCGACGAGAGCGGGCTCTACTACCTGATCCGGATGTATCGCGACTCCAGGCAATGGAACCTAAAGGTCGCCAACGAGGCTGTCGCGCAGAGCGTGCTGGACTTCATCCGGGCCAACCAGGTCCGAGGCAACGCGTTCGTGACCGGCGGTCCCTACGACAACGGCGGCTTCGAGATCACGCCCGACTCGTGGCTGGACGGCTATCTTTTTCCGGTCGGCGCCATCAACGCCTACGACCAGGGGCTCTATGTGGTGGCGCTGCGCGCGGCCCAGGCCATGGGTCTGGATGTGACCAACGGGCAGATCGCCGGCGCCGAGTCGGTCTATCAGGGCCTCTATGATCCGCGGCTCGGCTACATCCGCTGGCTGTCGACCGAGACCTACAAGTCGCCCGATGTGCTGGTGGGCGACGCGCTCTCGCTCTACCTGTTCAATCAGCCGTTGCTGCCCGATGCGTCGGCCGTCAACACGCTGAACGCCCAGGTCTTCACGTCGTACGGCATGGAGGACCTCGCGCAGGCCGACGGCAGCGCGGTTCCGCCCAGCCAGTTCCTGACGCTGACCAACAGTCCGACGACGGGTCAGACGCTCGGCATCCCGGAGCCGGGCAACTGGTATCAGAACGGCGGAAGCTGGCTGCTGTGGGAGTTCCTGGCCGAATACTCGGCGCTGCGGCACGGCGATGTGTCGGCCCTGGCCGAGATGTACAAGTCGCTGGCGGCCGAGGTCGCGGTGACACCGATGTCCAAGGAGTTCAAGGTGACGGCAGACGATCCGGCCATCGCCGGTGTCGATCCGGCGTGGCCGTATCCGCTCGGAACCTCCGGACTGGACCGCCAGGGATACGGGTGGAACACGGCGGTCGCGGCTTTTCTGCCGACCGTGCTGGGTGATCGAACAAAACCGGCCCAATAGCGGCTGGTCAAGCGAGCGCGTGCGTTCGCGACGATTGTGGCCATCTCGACGTGCTTTTCGAGAACGCGGCCGTGGTCGGGCGACCGGGCGCCGACACGCGGCCGGTTATCCTCAGACCGCGCCGGTGCCCGACCGGGCGCCTCGCCGCCGCCGCTGCGGACGGGAGCCTGTCGTATCCTCGCTGCGAACCCGCATCCTGTCGCGAAGCTGGGCACGAACGGCGTCCACGGCGGCGCCGCAAAGCACCATTGGCGCGCAGGTCTCCGCCGGCTCCGGACCCGGGCCGAATTCCGCGTGGAGCGCGACCAGCGGCGCGTTGGCGAATTGGTGGCGGTTGCCGGTGTCGCAATAACTCTCCGCCGGCAGGCCCTCGGCGAGCAGCACGTCGTGTCGGTCGAGCTCGACATGGAAATACGTCACAAGCTGGACCGGCTCGCGCCTGATCGCCACGCCGTCGACCAGCAGGTGGACCGGGATCAGCACGCCGTCGAGGTAGAGCGCGTGGTCGGGCGATAGCAGCAGGTCGCGCTTCGGCCGGCCGGGGCCGAACGTGTGCGCGGTGACGCGCACCGGGCAGACATCCTCGGTGCGGTCTCGCAGGTCACAGAAGACGCGCCGGTGCCCGATCCAACGCACCGGCCGGGTCGCGCCGGACGCGGTGAGCGCGAGGTCGCCTTCGACCAGCGCCTCGACCGGGATCTCGCCCCGCGCTGTTGCGATACGGGTGCCGGCGACGAAGCAGGGCGCGGCCTCTTCGACCAGCACGCCCGGCACCGACAGTCCGTCTCCCACCGCGGAGAACAGGGTGCCGGCAGCCACGCCGGAGAGTACGAAACGATCGCTGCTGATTCCGTTGCCGACCGTGAGAGTGCCGTCCGCGAACACCGCGGTGGTCTGGCCCGGCTCGTAGGCGAGGCCGGTGAGATCGAGCTGGTCTGCGCCGGCGAAGCCGGCGATCGGCGTCCCCGCAGCTGGCATCGTGCCGAGCGTGAGGCGACCGCTGGTTGCCTCGAAGCCGAGCGCCTCGCTGCTCGCGACCAGCCCGCTGACCGCAAGCGTCGCGCCGGCTCCCACCTCGAGCGCGCCGCCTGGCCCGGTGCCGGGGCCGACCGCGCCTTCGATCGCGAGCGTGCCGTTCGCGATGATCGTTCCGTCGTTGAAGAGCGTGCCGATGGCGATCGTCGCCCCGGCAGGGTCGGTGGTGAGCAGGCCCGAGTTCTGCAGCACGCCGTTCCCGGACAGCGTGCCGCCGGCGACCAGCGTGCCGGCGTTGGTGAGCGTGCCGTCCACCATGTTGCTGCCGTCGAGCGTCCAGTCGGCGCCGCCGTCGACCGCGATCGAGCCGAAGTTGATGTATTGCGAGCCGAGGCCGCTCAGCGTTCCGGCGCCGGCGCCGTTCGCGAGCTCCAGCGTGCTGACGATCGCGGACCCGACCAGATTGCCGCCGTCGACGATGCCGCTGATGGCCGAACTGCCTTCCAGCGTGAGCCGGTTGCTGACGCCGCTGGCAAAGCCGATGGCATCGCTGGTTGCGTTGGCGTCAATCAGTCCGAAATTGGTGACGCTGAGCGCCGCGGCGTCGGCCCCACCGAATGAAATGGCGTTATAGAGGCCGGCGTGGATCGTGCCGGCGTTGTCGATGGTGATGTTCTGGCCGGGCGCATTCTCGGTCAGGCGAATGGCGCTGGTGCCGTTGATGTTGCCACCTGCGAGGTTGTCGATGGTGCCACCCGCGTCGAGCTCAATGGCAGCACCAGACGCCGTGATCGCGCCGGCGTTGATTATGGTTCCGACCGCTCCGAGCACGACCCCCTCCTCGTGCCCGGTCACCGACCCCGTGGCCATATTTTGGAACGTGCCGCCGTCCGCGAGATTGACGCCGACGTTGCCGCCGCCTGCGAAGCCGCTGATCGAACCGAAGTTGGTGACGCTCGAGGGGGCACCTTCGGTGACGATCCCGTTGTAACCGCTGATCGAGGCGATCGGGTCCGTCGATGATCCGTTGACTATTGTGCCGCCGGCTTCGAGCAGCACCCCATCACCGCGCAAACCGACCGAGATCGTGCCGTCGTTGACCAGCGAACCGACGATCCCGACGGGCGCAACGATTCCGTTGACGTCGGGTATGGAACTGATGATGCCGCCGGTGGCCGTGATGGTGGTTGGGGTCGCCGTCAGCGTGTAGGTGTTGGTGAGGGTGGTCGTGATCGTGCCGGACATGCGCAGCTCCCTTCCTCGAGGCAGTTACCGGCGAGTTAGTAACGCGGTCGTTGTTAGTCTGTAAATGTTAGATCGGTGCTCGACGCCGGCGTGAGCCGCAACGATGCGGCTGCCGCGCCGGCGGCCGCCTCCCATCCACCCGGTGCTGTTTGCCGATGCAGGCGCATCGTGGGGTACCAGGGGCTGTCGTTGCGTTGAAGCAGCCAGCGCCACTCGGCGGCGTGCGGCAGGAGCAGGTGCATGCGCCGGCCCATCGCTCCGGCCAAATGCGCCACCGCGGTGTCCACCGCGACGACAGCATCGAGACCCGCCAGAACCGCCATCGTGTCCTCCCAGTCCGCGATCTCCGGCCCCAGCCCGAGGAACGGCGCCGCACCGAAATAGCCGGCGATGTCGGCTTGCCGCTCGCCCTTCTGCAGGGAGACGAACGCAGTTCGGTCGAGCTCGAACAAGGGCGCGAGCGCACGCAGCGGCACCGATCGGCGCTCGTCGTTCGGATGGGTCGGTCGGCCGGCCCATACCAACCCGACTCGCCGGAATCCGGCCGGCAGCAGCGCGTCGAGGTGCGCGCGCCAGTGAGACGCGCGCGCGGGGTCGGCGCGGAGGTAGGGGACGTCGGCGGGAATGGTGTCGAGGCGCGTCTGCGCGAGCCGCGGCAAGCCGCTCAAGGGGATGAACTGGTCCCATGCCGGCAGGCTGTCCCAACGCTGGTGGGTCACGGGCGCCCCGAGCTGGGCGAGCACGGGCCGCATCTCCGGCGCGCAGGCGACCAGCGGCATCGGGCAGCGCGTGCGAACCCAGGACAGGTAGCGGGCGAATTGGATGATGTCGCCGAAGCCCTGGTCGGCGACGACCAGCAGGCGCCCGGCGGCGAGAGGCGTTCCGTCCCATTGCGGGCGCATGCCCGGCGGCAGGTTCACCGCCGCGCCGGGCAGCCGGTAGCGCCACTCGTACTCCTCCCAACCACGGTTGAACTCGCCCCGCGACAGCAGGATTTCCGCCAGACCGACATGCGCGCCGGCGCCCCCCGGATCGAGCGCGAGCGCGCGCCGCGCGCAGCCTTCGGCCGCGTCGAGCTCGAGCCGCGCCGCGTGGATCAGCGCGAGGTTGGTCAGCGTGAGCGGGTCGTCGGGCGCGAGGGCGAGCGCCCGCTGCCCGGCCTCGCGTGCCTCGTCGAGCAGCCCCGCGAGGCGCAGCACCTCGCCGAGATTGCGCCAATGCACCGGGTTCGGCAGGCCGCGCTTCAGCGAGCTCCGTATTAGATGAAGTGCGTCGGCGCGCCGTCCCTGCCGGAAGGCAACGATGCCGGCGAGATGAAGCGCCTCGGCGGCGTCGGGCGCGCACGCGAGCACCCGGTCCAACATGCGCCGGGCATCCTCGAGCCGGCCCGCCCGCTCGTAGTCCGAGGCGATCGCGTAGAGTTCGGCGATCGGCACGGGCACCGAGGGCAGCGCCGCGTCGGTCGCGGCGATCCGTCCAGCCGCGGCGGCCGGCGCTGCGGCGGGCCCGTCGGCGGCTTCGCTCAATCGACGGCGTAGCCGAGCCGGTCCATCGCCGGGCGCAGGATGGGCACCACCGGTTCGAGCTCGGTCCGGTAGCGTCGCCAGCGGCCGATCGAATGGTCATGGACGGGCTCGGTCACCTGCGCGTAGCTCGCGGTGCGCGCGTAGCGGCGATTGCGGTGGGGCGCGAGGCAATTGGTGTCGAACGGCACGCCGAGAAAGTCGAGCATGCGGCACGTCTCGCGCTCCTGTTGCGCCACGAACGTTTCGTATCGCACCGGCAGATACCGGAGCGGCATGACAGCGCGATAGTGCGCGATAAGCTCGGCGGTGAGCGCGTAATGCCTCGCCGCGCTATCGAGCGCGGTCGCACAGTTCAAGCCGTGGGTCAGCTGATTCGAGAACGCGGACAGCACGACGTCGAGCGGGTGACGCAGCACGTGCACCAGCGGCGCGGCCGGGAACAGCAGCGCGATCAGGCCGAGATGGAACTCGTTGAGCGGCATCTTGTCGGTGAACCAGGCGGCGTCGCGCCCGACGCCGTGCTGCCTGACCCGCTGCAGATAATGGTCGCGCAAGGTGTCGAGCCCGTGCCGCCGATCACCCATCCAGAGCTCCGACAACGCTTCCGGGTAGGCGAGCGGGCTCGCCAGCGCCTTCGGCGCCAGGGCGACGATTTCGGCGATGAAAGGCAGCTCGTCGCCCGCGGCGATCATCGGGTGCGCGGTCAGCACCTGCTCGATCAGCGTGGTGCCGGAGCGCGGGAAGCCGAGCACGAACACCGGTTGCGCGACGTCGGTCCGAGTGCCGGCGCGCGGCAGCGTCGCCAGGCGTGGCTCGGTGAAGAAGCGCCGCAGTCGTCCTGCCAGCGCCTCGACCTCCGCTGCCGGATAAACGGCGCCGAGCGCGCGCGCGCGCGCATTGCCGGTCTCGAAGGCTCGGAACGCCTCCGCGGGCCGTTCGGCCCGGTCGAGCAGCCTTCCCTTCTCCAGCAGCTCGTCGGGCGCGAGACCTGCCTCGCCGCGATCGCCCTCGATCCCGGCGAGCGTCGCGAGAGCCGCCTCGGTGTGGCCTGTCCGTCGCTGCAGCATCGCCCGGAGCAGCATGGCACCCGGATGACGAGGCGCGAGTGCCACCGCCTGATCGAGGCGTGCGGTGGCCATGGCGACATCGCCGTCGGCCTCCTCCAGGCGCGCCCAGCCGAACAGCGTCTGGAAGACATTCGGCGCCGCGGCGGCGCTTTCCTCGTAGAGGGCGCGGGCCTCGGCCATCCGGCTCTGCAGCTTGAGCGACCAGGCAAGATTGGCGAGCAAGATCGGATCGCGACGGCCGGTCAGGTCGAGCGCCCGCCGGTAATGGAACTCGCCGGTGAAGGGCTGGTGCGCTTCGGTCAGCGTCATGCCGAGCAGGTTGTGCGACTGGGCGTCGCCGGGCGCGATTCGCACCGCGTTGCGCGCGTGCAGCTCGGCCTCGGCCAGCGCTCCGCGCCGGAGCTGCCGCAATGCGAGATCCTGGGTCGCCGCGAGATGGTTGGGGTCGAGTGCCACCAGGCGCCCGAGCAGCACGATGGCGGCGGCGTCCTCTCCCGCCGCGTCGCGCACTCGCGAGAGCATCCAGAGCAGCTCTGGCTGATGCGGCAGCAGCTCCAGCGTCTCGAGGCAGAGTTGCTCGGCGACGTCGTCCGATCCCTGTCGCCACGCCGCGAGCGCGCGCTCGATCGCGGGCCGCAACGGCCGGTCGGCGTTGGCGCCGGGAAGCTGCGATAGGTCGAGCCCGCAGCAGCGGACCTGGCGCATCCCGCTCCGGCAGCGACAGAGGCACAGATCGACCGAGGCCATCATGTTTCCGAGGGTCCGATATCGCGGAATGCTAACGCGAGGGAGCCGTCAACAGATCAACAGAGGGTGATTTGGAGGCGCAGTGGCGCCGGAGGCGCCCGACCAGCCGAGCCAGTCATCCGGGGTGGCATAGATGCGCAGGCACTTCTTTGCGGCTAACTCCTTCTGGCTCACCCCGCATGGACCCCCGGTCTTAAAACGCCTTCAGCAGCCGATCGAGATAGTCGAGCTCCTGGCGGGGCCGCTCGCGGTCGGAGTCGCGCCGGCGCAGCTCCTCCTCGAGCCGCCGGCTGCGGGCGCGGGCGTCGGGCAGGTCGATCTCGGAGCGATCGTCGGTCGCGTTGCCGGTGCTCGACAGCGCCCGGCCGAGCGGGTCGCGGCCGCCCTTCTCGTCGTCGCCGTTGTCATCGGCGCTTTCGCTGCCCTCGCTGCCGCCGTCGCCGGCCGAGAAGCCCGGCGCCAGGCCCGCCATCCCCTGTCCCTTGCCGCCCGACTGCAGGGTGCTGGCCATCTGCTTGCCGCCCGACTGCAGGTCGCGCAGCGCTTCGCGTTGCGCGTCGGCCGTGCCGGGGTCGTCGCCCTTGGCAAGAGCCTGTCCGGCCTTGTCCATGGCAGCACCCGCGCGGGCGAGCGCCTCCGGCTTCTTGCCGGTCAGCGCGCCGAACTGGTCGGACAGGGCGTCGGCGGCGCGCGACAGGGCGCGCTGGATTTTCCGGTCCGCGTCGCGCGCCGATTGCTGGGCGGGGGCGCTGGTCCCGTTGAAGGATTCCTGGAGCTGGGTCGCGTTCGAACGCTTCTCGGCGCTGTTGAGCAGGCCGGCCTGGCGATGGACCATGTCCTGCAGGGCGCCCATCTGGCTCGCCGCCTGCTGCTCGCCCTGCATTTGCTGCAGGGCGCGCTTGACGTCGCCGGCGGTCGCCGGCCGCATCCGGTCGAGCATGTCCTCCATCTGCGACAACTGGCGCGCGGCGTCATCCATCCGGCCGGTCTTGGCGGCATCGTCGAGCTTCTGGAGCATGCGCTGGAGCATGTCGCCGCCCATCGCTTGCCGAGCGGTGTCGGGCGGCAGCATGGTGCCGTTCTTGAGGGCCTCCCGGGTCAGCTCGCGCATCCGCTGGGCGAGCGCCTGGCGGAGCGCCTGGATGCGGCGCTGCAGCTCCGCCTGCTCGGCCGGGTTCTTGCCCTTCGCGCCCAGCGCGCGCATCCGCTCGAGCTGCTGGTCGACCCGCTCGCGCGCCGAGCGCAGCGCGAGCGCCGAACGCGCGTCCGCCGACCCGTGGCGCGCGCCATCCTCCAGCACCAGGGCGAGCTGCCACAGCCGCGCCTCGGCCTCGTCGACCGCGCCGGCGCCGCCGCGCACGCGCAGCAGCGACGCCGCACTTTCCAGATTGAGGTAGGCCCCCGGCAGGTGGTCGAAGGCGCGCGGCACTTCGCCGAGGGCGGCGATGTCGTCGGCCGCGCGGGCGTGATCATCGGGTGCGAGCGCCAGCCGGCGGCGTGCGTCCAGCACCGCGCGGGCGAGCGGGTTGTGGAACGGCCGGGCGGGCAGCGTGAACCGGATCGTGGCACTCCGTCCGGCATGACCGATCGCGTCGCGGCCGATCAGCGTCGCCGCGACCTCGGTGCCGGCGAAGGGCGAGGCGCTCAGGTCGGGCAGCTCGACACCATGCGCCTCGCGCGGCGTTCCCTCGAGCGGCACCCGCACGACGATCGCCGGCGCGCCCGCCGGACGCAGCGGCAGGAGTTCGGCGCGCACCGAGGCGAGCCCGTAGGCGTTCGCGGCGCGCCACGGCAGCCGCGTCCGCCAGCCGCCGTTCCAGGCGCCGGGCGATCCGTCCCAGGCGACGCGGGGCGCCAGGACCGGATCGACCGTCACCGTCCAGTCGGCGATCGCGTGGCCGCCCTGTCGAACCCGGACCGAGCCGGACGCGGTGAGCGTCAGATCGTCCTGCCAGCTCGCCGGCGCGATCAGCCGGAACGCCGGCGCCTTGCCCGCCCGGCGCGGCTGGATCAGGCGCGGGACCGCGTCGCTCCCGGTCAGGCTCGCGGTCAGCACCGACCCGAACGGCACCGACACCGATTGGCCGTCGCCTTGATGGAGGAACACCGGGGCGAGGCCGGTGTAGCGTGGCGGGGTGATCCAGGCCTGCAGCGTGCCCGCCTGTCCGGGTGCCGCGACCAGGCCCGGCACCGCGGCGGCGAGCAGCAGGGCGCCGGCATCGCCGCGGGCGACGACAAGGGCGCCCACTACCAGGACCGGCAGCGCGAAGCGCAGCCCGTAACGATCGGTGCCGCCGAGCGCCGGCCGCGGCAGGCCCGCGCGCAGCTTGACGAGCGAAGCCGCCGCGCGCGCCTGGTGGGTGACCCAGAACGCGTAGGTGTCCGGATCGAGCGTGGCGGTCCCGCCGGGCAGCGCCGGCCGGTCGGCGAGCGTTGCCAGCGGCCGGTGCGCGAGGCGTGACGCGAGCTCGATCCGGCGGTCGATCTGCGGCCGGGTCGCTGGCGGCACCCGCTTGGTCCTGACGATGGCGAGCGCCGACGCCGACGCGAAGGCGGTCGCCGTCAGCAGCGCCGTCAGCGGCCAGGGCAGCAGGACCGCAAGCCCGAGCAGGGCGGCCGACATCCAGCCGACCACGATCGCGACCGAGGGGGCGAGGGCGGGCCAGAGCCGCTCGGCGAGGATCGCCCGGGCCGCCCGCGCCCGCGCCCGCTCCAGCCGGTCGGGCTGCCTCACGCTGGGGCGAACCAATCGGGCATCCGGTCGTCGCGCCAGAGCCCGGATGCCGGCGGTCGTGCCCGGATCACGCTCCAGCGCCCATCATCCACCATGGTCTGTGCGGCCAGCGGCCGCGCATTGTAGGTCGAGCTCATCACCGCACCATAGGCGCCCGTATCGAGGATCGCCACGCATTCGCCGGGCCTGCAGATGGGCAGGCGCCGCCCACGCGCCAGGACGTCGCTGCTCTCGCAGACAGGACCCACGATGTCGTAGACGGCCATGTCGTCCGAGGACGGCGTGATCGGAACGACACCGTGCCATGACCCGTAGAGGGACGGCCGCGCGAGGTCGTTCATTGCGGCGTCCAGGATCAGGAAAGTCGGATTGCCCTGTTTGACCCGCACCACGCGCGCGAGAAGAAGTCCCGCCGGTCCGACCAGCCAGCGGCCCGGCTCGACCGTCACCCGCACGGCGAGGCCGCCGAGGGTGGCGGCCAGCGCGCCTGCGAAGGCGGATGGATCGCCGTCCGCCTCGTCGGTGTAGGAGATGCCGAGACCGCCGCCGGCATCCACCGCCGTCACCTGGTGGCCGGCCGCGCGCAGGCCGCGCACGAGCGAGGCGATCCGGGCACCGGCTTGCGCGAACGGGGCCGCGATCATGATCTGGCTGCCGATATGGACCGCGAGCCCGACCGGCCTGACGCCCTCCAGCCCGGCGGCCTCCGCATAGGCGTCCATCGCGTCGGCGGCCGGGATGCCGAACTTGTCGCCCGCGCGGCCGGTGCTGATCTTGTCGTGGGTGCCCGCGTCGACGTCGGGATTGATCCGCAGCGCCACGTCCTGGACTCGTCCCGCTCCGCGCGCGGCGGCGGCTAGCTCGCGCAGCTCCTCGCGGCTCTCGACGTTGACCTGGCTCACACCCAGGCGCACGGCGCGGTCGAGCTCGTGCGCCGTCTTGCCGACGCCCGAGAACACGATCCTGGCGGCCGGGATGCCGGCCGCCAGGGCGCGCTCGATCTCGCCGCCGCTGACCGCGTCCGCGCCCGCGCCGAGACGGGCGAGAACCGCCAGGACGGCGAGATGGTCGTTGGCCTTGATCGCGTAGTGGATCCCGGCATCGAGGCCGGTCGCATCCAGGGCTTCGCGCAGCCTCGCGTAACGGACGCGGATCGAGGCCGCCCCGGTCACCCAGGTGGGCGTGCCGGCCACCTCGGCGATCGCGGCAAGGTCGACGCCCTCCATCGTCAGGCGGCCAGCGCGCATCGTCAGCATCGGCGCGCGGCGGGCGACCAGGCGCGCCGCGCTCGGCTCGTCCGCGGCGCTCTCCATCAGCCCGGCCCCGTCGAACGGCCGGTCGCGCGGAACGTCAGGTTCAGCCGGCCGGCCGAACCGGCGGGGAGCCGGGCGATCCCGTGGAAGACCAGCCGCGACGGGCCGCCCCAGACCACGACGTCGCGCGGCGCGAGACGCACGCGCCGGACCGGATCGGCGCGCCCGAGGCCGCCCCAGAGGAAGGTCGCGGGGGCGGCCAGCGAGACCGAGACGATCGGGCTGTCGAGATCGGCCTCGTCGTGATCGCGGTGCAGCGACAGGGCGGTTCCTGCCTCGTAGCGATTGATCAGGCAGCAATCGGGGGCGAAGGCCGCGAACCCCGCTTGCGACGCCGCCGCGCGCGCGAGGGCGCGGAACGCGGCCGGCATCGCCGGCCAGGGATGGCCGCTCAGGGGATCGAGCGCCTCGTAGCGGTAGCCGCGACGGTCGCTGACCCAGCCGAATTGCCCGCAATTGGTCATCGCGACCGACATCGTCCGGCCGCCCGGTGTCGTCAGGTGGCGGAACGGCGACGAATGCGCGATCCCGCCGATCGCGCGCGCGAGCGCCGTCTCGTCGGTCGCGTACCCGCGCAGCAGCACCGCCCCCGCGTCGAGCGGTTCAAGCGTGCCGCCGGACAGCGGATCGAGCAGATCCGTCATGCCGGGACGACGCGGATCGACAACCGGCGGGTGACCGTCGCGCCGGGGGCAACGCGCAGCACCTCCGGCCTGTCGGCGAACTCCCCGTCGTAGCCGGCGGCGTCGGACAGGCCCGACCAGGGCTCGATGCAGATGAAATCGGCTGGCCGCGACCAGATGCCGAGGGCGGTAAAGCCATCCCACGCGACCTCGATCGAGGGGGCGCCCGGCGCCTCGTAGCGCAGGCGGCGGCTGACCGGCCGGTCGAAGATCAGCGCGTCATGCGCGAAGACGGCTTCCGACAGGCCAAGGACGCGGCCGTGCACCGGCGAGGGGACGCGCCCGGCGTCGATCAGCCCGTCGCGCAGGCGCAGCAGGGGCTCGCTCTCATCGGCCTCGAACACCAGCCGGTGCGCGTCCTTGGCGATGCCGTCGGCGAGCGGCCAGCGGAACCCGGGATGGGTCCCGATGGAGGCCAGCAGATCCACCGCCGCCGGGTTCTCCAGCCGGTAGTCCGTCGTCAGCACCTCGTCCTCGATGCGAGTGGTCAGGCTGAGCCGGAACGCGAACGGATACAGTGCGCGCGTGGCCTCGTCGTCCGACAGCGCCAGCGTGCAGCCGCCCGCGTCGGCGGCGACGATGTCGAACAGCCGGTCGCGCGCGAACCCGTGCTGCGTCAGGCGGGTGACAATGCCCTGATGCCGCAGCGTGTCGCCGGCCAGCCGTCCCACGATGGGGAACAGCACGGGCGCATGCCGCGTCCAGGCCGGTCCCGCCTGCCAGAGCATCTCCTGCCCGTCGAATTGCAGCGACGACAATTCCGCCCCGAACGGGTTGATCGCGGCCGACAGCCGGCCGCCGGCAAAGTGAAGCCTGTCCATGTGTCGCTCCTGGTTGAGCACGGACTAGCATCGGGGCTCTGCCCCGCGCCCCGCCAGGGGCCGGGCCCCTGGACCGCCGGCTTTTTTTTCTTTGGCGATCCAAACGCCCTGCGTTTGGCGGGTGTGGGGTGGAACCCCGCTTTTTGCCGCTTGCGCTTTCTGGCGCAGAAACCTCAGGACGGCGGCGGCGGGTAGAACTTCGGGTAGTTGACGGCACTCGGCGGGCCGGGTGGCGAGGGCGCGCCGATGCGGCCGCAGCCGACGAGGGCGAGCGCAAGTGCGCAGGCGAGCAGCAACCTCATGCCAGCCGCTCCATCCAGCCGCGCGCCTGCGCCGCGACATTGGCGGGCGCGGTCCCGCCATGGCTGGTGCGCGACGCGATCGACGCGTCGACCGACAGCACCCGCCGCGCATCCTCGGTGATGCGGCCGTCCTCGGCCTGCATGTCGGCGAGCGCCAGGTCCGCGAGCCCCACGCCGGCCGCGTCAGCGCGCGCGACGATCCGGGCGGTGACGTGATGGGCGTCGCGGAACGCGAGGCCGGCACGGACCAGCCAGTCGGCGAGATCGGTCGCGGTCGCGTGCCCGTCGCCGGCCATCGCGCGCATGCGTGACAGGTCCGGGGCGAGGTCGCGCACCATGCCCTCGGTCGCCGCCAGTGCCAGCGACATCGCGTCCGCGGCCTCGAACACCGGCGGCTTGTCCTCCTGCATGTCCTTGGCGTAGGCGAGCGGCAGTCCCTTCATCACCGTCAGCAGCGAGACCAGCGCGCCGTTGACGCGTCCGGTCTTGGCGCGGACCAGCTCGGCCGCGTCCGGGTTGCGCTTCTGCGGCATGATCGAGCTGCCGGTCGACCAGGCATCCGAGAGACGGACGAAACCGAACGGGGCGGCGCACCACAGCACGATCTCCTCGGCCAGGCGCGACAGATGGCTCGCCATGATGGCCAGCGCCGCGAGGAACTCGAGCGCGAAATCACGGTCCGACACCGCGTCGAGCGAGTTGGCCATCGGCCGGTCGAACCCGAGGGCGGACGCGGTCTCGGCCCGATCGATCGGGAACGAGGTGCCCGCGAGCGCCGCCGCCCCGAGCGGGGACTCGTTCAGGCGGGTCCGTGCGTCGGCCAGGCGCGAGCGGTCGCGGCCCAGCATCTCGACATAGGCGAGCAGGTGATGGCCGAACGTGACCGGTTGCGCCGACTGCAGATGCGTCATGCCGGGCATCGGGTCGGCCGCGTGTTCGAGCGCGCGCGCGGCCAGGGCCGCCATGCAGCCGGCGAGCTGGCCGAGCAGTCCGTCGATCGCGTCGCGCACGAAGAGCCTGAAGTCGGTCGCCACCTGATCGTTCCGGCTGCGCGCGGTGTGCAGCCGGCGCCCCGCCTCGCCGATGGTTTCGGCCAGGCGCGCCTCGATGTTCATGTGGATGTCCTCGAGTCCGGCCGCGAAGACGAAGGTGCCGGCCTCGAGCTGGGCCTCGATCGCCTTCAGGCCGCCCTCGATCCGCGCGGCGTCGGCCGGCGAGATGATCGCCTGGCGGCCGAGCATTCGCGCGTGCGCGAGCGAGGCACGCAGATCCTGCCGCCAGAGCCGGCGGTCGACATCGATGGACGCGTTGATGCGCGCCATCGCCTCGTCCGGACCGGTGGTGAATCGTCCGCCCCACTGCGTGTTCGCGCCCCGGACGTTCTCGGTGTTTCCGGTCCCCGTCGAAGGCCCTACACTCATGCGATGCCTCCCTGGACACGTCGCGCGGCCGTCGGCGCCGGGCTCGCGGCCGGCGGGACCCTAGTGGGCGCCCTGGCCGCGCGCAAACTGCTGTCCGCCCCAGCGCCCGACGCGGTGCCAGCGATGCCGCTGCAGTCGATGGCCGGGCTGCACCCGGTCTCGCCGCCGACGGCGCTGCCCGGTTTCGACTGGCAGGCGGATGACGAGGCGGGACGGCCGCGCTCGATCGCCGATCATGCCGGCCATGGCATCGTCCTGAACATCTGGGCGACCTGGTGCGACCCGTGCACGCGCGAGATGCCGTCGCTGGCCCGGCTCGCGGCGGCCGTCGGACCACGGATCGCGGTCCTGCCGGTATCGATCGATCGCGGCGGCGCCGGGCCGGTCCGCGCCTTCTACGGCGCGCACGCGATCGCGGGCCTGCCGGTGCTGACCGATCCGCGATCGTCGGCGATGTCCGCGTTGGGCCTTGGCGGCATCCCGACGACGTTCCTGATCGGCCGTGACGGATTGCTGCGCGCCCGCTTCGAGGGAGCGGCCGACTGGAGCACGCCGGCGGCGATCGAGGCGGTCGGCCGGATCACCTTGTCGTAAGGGCGGCCAGGCAGCACTCGTCGCCGCGGCGAACCGAGAACGCCGACCAGGGGCTGGCGCTGTAATGACCGAGGGCGGCGCTGGCCGCGAAGACGCGCCACGCATAGGTGCCGGCCGAGGGAACCTCGACGAGGAGCGAGGAGGTCCGGGTCCCGCGATAGGCGACGGGACGGTCGGTGGTTCCGACCGCCTTGACCTCGACCCAGTAGCGCATGTCCGGCAGCGCGGACGCCGGCTGCCAGACGAATTCGACATCCTCGCCGTGCAGGACTGCGCTCGCCGCGGGTGCGAGCGGCGAGGGAGCGGCGACGGTCCCGCCGGCGGCGGGAGCGTGCAACCGGCCGGCCCGTTCGGCGGCGGCCGGGATCCCCTCGGCGGCCGCCTGCGCGAACCAGGCGGCGGCGAGAGGCCGGTTCTGCGGTACCCCGTCGCCGGCCTCGTAGAGCTGGGCCACATCGAACGCCGCGCGGCCGTTGCCGTGCGACGCGGCGCGCGCATACCAGAGCGCCGCCTGGGCCGCGTCCGCGAGCGTGCCCACGCCGCTGTCGTTCATCACGCCGAGATTGAGTTCGGCGTCGGCGTCGCCGGCGGCGGCCGAGCGCTGGTAGTAGCCGTAGGCGGCGACCGGATCGGGCCGGCCTCGCGACCCGAGATCGGCCGCCAGCCCACGTTCGAAGTCGGCACGGCCGTCGAGCGACTGGGTTCCAGCCCGGCACGGCAGCGCGAGCAGCAGGACAGAGACGGCCAGACAGGCCGGCGCGGAAATGCCTACCGCCACGTGATGTCGACCCGCCTGTTCTGCTGCTCGGGTGTGTCGGGCGCGGTCTTGACGGCCGGCTGGGTGGTCCCGGCCGCCAGCAATTGCAGGCGTTGCACCGGGATGCCGCGCGAGACGAGGCCCTGGAGAACGGCGCGGGCACGCCGTTCGGAGAGCGTCAGGTTGGCGGCCGGACTGCCGGTGGCGTCCGTCATGCCGCAGACGATCATCACGATCGGGTTGCCGGCTCGGTAGAGGCGCGAGGCCTTGTCGAGTGTCGCGTCACCCTCGGCGCCGACCGCGGCGCTGGACGGCGCGAACAGGATCGAGAGCTTGTCGGATCCCGCTTGGGGCGCATCGGTCGCCGCGTCGGTCGTCGCGGCGGCGAATGCGGGGGACCCGCCGAGGAACGTGGCGAGGCCGAGGACGAGGCGGATCTTGTGCAAAACGATCATTCGAGACCTCTCATGTCGATCATCTAGGCATCATCCAGGCAGGGCGATTTCGATCGCGCCTGGCGGGGTCGCCGGATCGGGGGCCGGCGACAGCGTCATCGGGCTGTCGAGCCCGTAGGCCGCGCGCAGCGCGCGGTTGACCGTGGCGGCTTCGGCCCGATCCTCCTCGAAGGCGAACAGGATGCGCGCCCTGGCACTGCCAGGCCGGTCGGCTTCGCGTTCCTCCACCCGCAGGCCTTGGCCGCGCAGCAGCGACGTCACCGCGTCGGCCTTGCTCCTGGCGATCAGCCGGTGGTTCGGAAACGTGACTAGTACGGACGGCGGCGGCGCCTGGCTGGCGACGATCGTCATCGTGGCGTCGGGGACAGAGCGCCGCGCCAGCACCGGCGGCAAGGGTGCCGGCGAGGCGGCCACCGGAACGCCGGCCCTCGATGGCGGCGTGACGGGCAGCGACGCCGGCCCGTTGGGCTCGAACTCGATCGCCTGATCGTTCGGATCCGGCACGACCGCGAAGCCGGCCGGGGACGCGGGCCGCTTGGCCGGAAGACCCGCCATCGCCATCGGCGCGAGCGCCACCGACACGCACGCGATGGACGATGCCAACCACCGTAGCCGCCCGACGCGAGATGAAGGCATCGTCAATCCCCCCCGATTGCCCGCCTGTTATAATGTCAGAAGTAAGGCGTGCTCGCCAGCACTCGTTACAACACCGGAGAGCTTGATCGTCTGACCACGAAACGGACCCATCGAGCCGCCTGGATGCAGGTCTATGGAACACGCTTTAGCGAGCGGGCACCGACCGGATGAAGCGGATCAGGGGCGCCGACAGCGCCTGGTCATCGGTTCCGACATTGGCCATCTCCGACAGGTGGGTCTCGCCCGCCAGCCGTTCGAACATCGGGCAGGCGCCGAGCCCGCACAGGGCGTCCACCAGCGACGACGCGCCGCGCGCCAGACCCGTGTTCTCGCGTCCGGCCACGACGACCAGGAGCGGGAGACGGTGCGCCATCGCCAGGTGCGCGATCGGCGCGCGATCGCTCCGGGCCGCGTCGCCGCCGAAATAGGCGCGGACCTCGGGCCCGTTCGGGTCGCCCGGAACCGGCCCGAGCGTGTATCGTCCGCTGACCAGGACCGCACCCGCGACGCCCGGATCGCCGTCCGGCTCGAGACGCGGGTCGAGCACGTAGCCCGCGACATGGGTCGCGCCCGCCGAGTGGCCGATCAGCACGATGCGTCGCGGATCGCCGCCGAAAGCGGCCGCATGCGCCCGTGCCCACCGCGCCAGCCGTCCGACGTCCTCGGCGCCCGCCGGCCAGGTCGCGCGCGGCGACAGCCGGTAGTCGGCGTTGAGCGCGAGACAGCCGGCGCCGGCCAGGGCGCGCGCGACGTTGCCCCACACGCCCCCCACCTCGTTCTTGTCGCCGAACGCGTAGGCGCCGCCATGGAAGAAGATCGCGACCGGCGCGCGCGAAAGCCCGCGCGCGCCGTAGATGTCGGCCCGCTCGAGATGGTCCGGACCATAAGCCACGTCGGCCGCCAGCAGCAGGCCGGGACGCTGCGATCGCACGGCCACCGACAGACCGATGCCGCCCGCGAGCAGCGACAGGGCCACACAGGCCGCCAAACGTTCGGCCTGCCTCATCCGGCGACGCGATCGACGATCCTGGCGCATACCATCATCGTCGAACTGCTGGACACATCGTGGCATGGAGCCTCTTCGGATCGAAGTCACGCGCGGCGCCCGGATCGAGGCGGTCCATCATGTGGCGGCCGCGGTCGTCGACGCGACCGGCCGCGTCGTCTTCGCCGCCGGCGACGCCGATGCGGCGCACTACCCGCGCTCGGCGATCAAGGCCATGCTGGCGCTGCCGCTGCTGGTGTCGGGCACCGCCGACCGTTTCGGCCTCGACGACCGTGCCCTGGCCCTCATCTGCGCATCGCATGCGGGTGAGCCGTCCCATGTCGCGGTGGCGCGCGACATTCTGGCGGCAAGCGGCCGCGACGAGGCGGCACTCGCCTGCGGCGCCCACTGGCCGCTCTCCCGCGAGGCCGCGAACGCGCTGGCGCGCGACGGGTCGGTCCCCCGGTGCGTGCACAACAACTGCTCGGGCAAGCACGCGGGGCTGATCTGTGCCGCGGCGGGCCTCGGCGTGGCCCACGACGGCTACGAGCAACCGGAGCATCCGGCGATGCGGGCGGCGACGGCTGCGCTGTCGTTGCTGACCGGCACCGAGTGCGACGATCGCAATCGTGCCATCGACGGCTGCTCGATCCCGACCTATTCGATCCCGATCGCCGCGACCGCACGCGGCTTCGCCGTCCTGGCGACGGGACGTGGCCTCGGGGCCGATCACGCCGCCGCGTGCCTCCGGCTGCGCCGGGCGGTCGCGCGCCATCCGGAGCTGCTGGCGGGCATCGGCCGGTTCGACACCACGATCGCGCGGGCGTTCGGCGAGGCGGTCTTCATCAAGGGCGGCGCGGAGGGCGTGTGGTGCGCGGGCCTCCCCTCGCTCGGGCTCGGGATCGCGGTCAAGGCGCTGGACGGCGCGGGACGCGCGGCCCAGGCCGCGATCGCGGTCCTGCTGTCGCGTATGCTCGGGCCGCATCCGGTGCTCGACGAGGCGTCCCACCCGCGTGTCTCGAACTGGCGCGGCATGCCGGTGGGCGACATCCGGCTCGGTGCCTGACGGGCACCTGACTGGTCAGAACCGCGCCGTCCCTCTATGGCGTGTGATATTGAAAGCAGATCTGATCATTGTGGATTTCATGCACGCTCCCATCACACGTGTCCGATCGCCGGCAGGACCGGTATCGGCCGACGCCCGCCGATGAATGCGGGGGCGCCGCCCTCGACACGCGGCTATCCCTTTCCCCAGACGCGCGTGCGACTTTTGCGTTCGGTCCGCGGGCTCTTCACCGGCTCGGCGAACAATGCGGACCGGCCATCGGCACTCCGCGCGGCGCAGTCGGCGTTGCTGTCGCGATCGCGATTCGCGATCAGCGCCTTTGCCCTGCTCGCGAGCCTGATGCTGGTGGGCGGCGGATGGAACCGGCAGACCGGTCCGCTCGCGGTCGCGGGCCTCGTGACGCTGACCGCGCTGCAGGTCCTGTTCTGCCGGCTGGCGGCCCATCCGCGGTCGTCTCGCGGCACCGCGCTCGCGGGCCTCGCATTCGGCCTGGTCTGGTCCGGCCTCGTGCTGGCGCTGCTGCCGGGGCTCGGCTTGCAGGCGCGCACGGCAATCATCGTCGCCTCCTCCGGCCTGCTGGGCTCCTTCGTTCTCGCAGCGTCGGTGCTCCAGGTCGCGATGGCGCTCGCCGTGCCGGTCGCGGCCACCACCGTCGCCGCCCTGGCATCGCTGCATCTGTCGCGTCCGCTTGCCCCCATCCTGCTCGCCTATCCGCCGAGCATGCTCGCCGTGATCCTGTGCGCGCACCGTGTCCTGGGCCAGCAACTGCGCGACGGCCTGCGCCAGCAGGATCGCCAGGACGTCGCGCAATCCCTGCTGCGCGACCTCCAGGACACGTCCGACAACTGGCTCTGGGCATGCAACGAGGAGGGCAGGCTCACGATGCTCACCGAGGGCCTCGCCAAGCAGATCGGCCTCGGACGCGGCGACCCGCCGGACGTGCTCCTGTGCAATCTCGTCGATCGCCAGCGCGACACCGAGGGCGCCGCCCGGCCTCTCGAGGCGGCCTTCGAACGGCGCGAGCCGTTCCGCGACGTCGTCATCCCGGTCGATGTCGGCGGCCGGGCGCGCTGGATCTCGATCTCCGGCAAGCCCGTCATCGACCAGGGGATCTTCGCGGGCTTCCAGGGTGCCGGAAGCGATGTGACCGAGGCGCGCGCGAACGAGGCCCGGATCGCCTACCTCGCGCTGAACGACAACCTCACCGGGCTGCCCAACCGCGCCGCCTTCGAACGACGGCTCGACGCCGCCTGCAGGGCCGGCTGGAACGTGGCCCTGCTCTGCGTCAGCCTCAACGACTTCTCGGTGATCAACAACACGCTCGGCCAGGGCGCGGGCGACCAGCTCATGGTCGCGTTCGCGCAACGGCTGCGGGCCGCCGTGCGTGCGTCCGACATCGTGGCCCGGATCGGCGGCAACGAATTCGGCGTTCTTGTCGAAGGTCTCGACCATGCGCGGGTCGCCGAGCTCGCGACCCGCATCGCGGCCGAGGCCGGCGCGCCGTACCGGCTCGCGGATTTCGACGCCGAGATCGCCTCGGGCGCGGGCGTCGGCGTCAGCTTCGCGCCCGACGACGCGACCGATCCCTCGAGCCTGCAGCGCAACGCGAGCCTGGCACTGGCCGGCGCCCGCCGCGAGGGCATCGAGCGGCCGTGCTTCTTCGATCCGGCGATGCTGGTCGAGCTCAACGAGCATCGCGCCCTGCTGAGCGATCTCCGCCAGGCCCTTGCCCGCGGCGAGCTCACCGTCTGCTACCATCCGATCGTAGACCTGTTCACGGGCGCGGTGATCTCGGCGGAGGCGCTGCTGCGCTGGCATCATCCGACGCGCGGCTCCATCCCGCCGTCGATTTTCATTCCGATGGCGGAATCATCCGGGCTGATCGTGCCGATCGGCCGCTTCGTCATGGCGGAGGCGACCCGGCAAGCGGCGTCATGGCGCGAGGACATGCGGGTCGCCGTCAACGTCTCGCCCGCGCAGTTCCGCGACGAGGCGCTGCTCCAGTCGATCGACAGCGCGATCGCCGGATCCGGCCTGCCGGCGACGCGTCTCGAGCTCGAGATCACGGAATCGGTGCTGCTGGAAGCCACCCGTTCGACGCTCGGCGTGCTACGCGGCATCCGCGAGCGCGGCATCCGGGTGGCGCTCGACGATTTCGGGACCGGGTATTCTTCGCTGCGATACCTGCGTAGCTTTCCGTTCGACAAGGTCAAGATCGACGCGTCCTTTGTCCGCGACATGGCGACCGACCAGGAGGCGTCGGCGATCGTGCGCGCCGTGATCGGCCTGGCCAGCAGCTTCGGCATGAAGACCACCGCCGAGGGCGTCGAGACCGAGGCGCAGAACGAGGGCCTGCGCGCGTTCGGCTGCACCGAGGGGCAGGGCTACCTGTTCAGCCGCGTGCGCGATGCCCCGTCGATGCTCGAATTCGTGGGCGCCCGGGACATGTGAGTTCGACAGGGCGGGGCTTGCCCCCGCGCCCCACCAAAGGCCGGGCCTTTGGAAATCCCCACGCCTCTCCCTTATGGAAAACCGATGAAACAACTGGCCGTCCTGATCGTCACCGTGTGCGGCGCGCTTGTCCTGCCGGCGACGCACGCCGCCGCGGTCGCCAGCCGGCCGCCGGTGGCGCGCGTCCAGCCGGTCATCGACGAGGATTTCGGCACCCGGATCGCCGATCCCTATCGCTGGATGGAGAGCCAGCCGCAGCCCGCCTTCTCGGACTATCTGCACGGCCAGAACGACTATGCGCGCGCGGTGCTCGCGCGTATCCCCGGCCGCGACGGGCTCGCACGCGACATCGAGGCCATCAGCGGGCTGGCGGGAAGCGCGCGCAACGTGGTGCTGGCCGGCGGCCGGGCGTTTTATCTCAAGCGCGCGCCGGGCGGGCAGATCGCCAGGCTCTATGTCCGCGGCGCGAACGGGGGCGAGACGCTGCTGATCGATCCCTCGACCCTCGATGCAGGCGGCAAGCATGCCGAGATCGACCAGTTCGCGCCTTCGTTCGACGGCGGCGCCGTTGCCTATGGCGTCTCGGCAGGCGGCTCCGAGAACAGCACGCTGCACGTCATCGAGACCGCGACGCGCAGGATCCTGCCCGACAGCATCGACCGCGCCCAGTTCGCCGGCGTCTCGTGGGCCCCCGACGGCAAAAGCTTCTTCTTCGCGCGCCTGCCGGCCTCGTCGCTGACCGCCAAGGCGGTCGAGCAGTACCAGCACCTCAGGGTGATGCGACACGTGCTCGGCACCGACCCGCGCGAGGACGCGGTCGTTCTCGACTCGGATCATCTGCCGTTCCCGTTCAAGGCACCCGAGATCTTCCCGTCGATCGCCACCACGCCGGGGTCGAACTACGCGATCGCGGTCATCTCCGACGGCGTGTCGCCGGAGACCGCGTCGTACAGCGCGCCGGTCGCGAGCCTGCTCGCGGGCCACCCGGCGTGGCATCGATTGGCGGAGATTTCGGACGGCGTCGTCAACATCACCATCCGTGGCGACGTGGCCGACCTGATGACGCACAAGGATGCGCCGCGGCTGAGGATCATCGAGACCGCCCTCGCCGCGCCCGACATCGCCCACGCACGAACGATCGTGCCGCAGAGCACGAGCGTGCTGACCTCGCTCGCCGCCGCCGCCGATGGTCTCTATTACGCGCAACGCGACGGCGCGATCTTCTCGCTGCACCGGATCGCGAACGGCGGCGCCACAACCACGATCGCGCTGCCCTTCACGGGGACCATCTCGCCGCCCGACGAGGGCCCGGGCGGCCTGGTCACCGACCCGCAACGGCCGGGCGCGCTGGTCAGCCTCGAATCCTGGGTCAGGGCCGATGTCTGGCTGCGCTACGACCCCGCGTCCGACGCGCTGACCGATACGCGCATCCTGCCCGCGTTTCCGCGCGATCTGTCGGGCTACGTCTCGACCGAGACAAGTGCGGTCGCGCGCGACGGGACCAGGATTCCGCTCTCGATCGTGCGCAAGCGCGGCACCCGGCTCGACGGCGCGCGTCCCACCTATCTCGTCGGCTACGGCGCCTACGGCATCTCGTACGACCCGTCCTTCTCGCCCGACTTCCTGCCCTGGCTCGATCGCGGCGGGGTCTATGCGGTCGCGCATGTCCGCGGCGGCGGGGAACTGGGCCAGGCCTGGCACGACGCCGGCAAGATCGCGACCAAGCAGAACACGATCCACGACTTCATCGATTGCGCCCGGGCGCTGATCGCGCGCGGCATCACCGATCGTGCTCATCTGGCCGGCGAAGGCACGAGCGCGGGCGGCATCATGATCGGGGGCGCCATCACGCAGCGGCCCGACCTGTTTCGCGCGGCGCTGATCCGCGTGGGTGCGACCAACACCACGCGCGAGGAGTTCACCGCCAACGGGCCGAGCAACATTCCCGAATTCGGGACCGTGACGGACAAGGCGCAGTTCCCGTTCATGCTCAAGATGGACGCCAACGCCCAGGTCAGGAAAGGCGTCGCCTACCCGGCCGTGCTGCTGACGGGCGGTGCGAACGATCCGCGCGTGCCGGTCTGGATCTCGGCCAAGATGACCGCCAGGCTGCAGGCCGCGACCAGCAGCGCGCGTCCGGTCCTGTTCCGCGTCGAGTTCGACGCCGGCCACGGCGTCGGCTCGACACGCAAGCAGCGCGACGACGAGACCGCCGACGAGTTCGCCTTCCTGCTGTGGCAGTTCGGCGAGAAGGGGTTCGTTCCGGGACGTTAGCGGGACTCAAGCTCAGGGCGGAGCTCCGCTCCCGGAGTCGCTCCGGGGCGCGGAGCCGGCGCGGAGCCAGGCCGGGAGGTCGGGCATCGGCTCGTTGCCGCTTTCGACGACCGTGTCGCGCCCGGAATGTTTTGCCTCGTACAGGGCAGCGTCGGCGCGTCCGACCAGCGCTTTCCAGTCGTCGCCGGGGCCGACCCAGGCGATGCCGATCGAGCACGTGACCGGGATGGACAGGCCACGGGCGTGGAACGACGCTTGGCGGATCAGTTGATGGAAGGTCAGGATGCGTTCGGCACCGCGGCCGTCGAGATCGTCGAGGATGATCAGGATCTCCTCGCCGCCGTATCGCCCCGCGTATTCCTTGTCCCGCAGGAGGGCGGCGACGCGGACGCCGATCGCACGGATCACGTCGTCACCGACGAGGTGGCCGTGGCTGTCGTTGATCCGCTTGAAATGATCGATGTCGACCATCGCGACCAGCATCTCGCCCGCCGCCTGGGCTGCCGCGAGGCGTTCGGCCAGACGCCTCTCGACCTCGGCGCGGTTGAGCAGGCCGGTCAGGCCATCCATCGTCGCCTGGCGCTGCAGCGCCGCCTGGGCCGCGCGCATGTCGCTGGTGCGCTCCTCGACCAGGATCTCGAGCTCGCGCTGCTTGCGGATGGTCGCGCGCTCCCTCACGCGCAGCACGGCCCGCTCGCGGGTCTTGAGGATGGCGGCGAAAGCGCCCGAACCGGCGATCACGTAGAGCAGGTCGGCCCACCAGCTTTCCCACCAGGGAAAGTCCATCGCGATCGTCAAGGTGACGGGTTCCGACGCGGTGTCGCTCAGGACGTCGTAGCCCACCACGGTGAGCACGTGGCGGCCGGGCGGGACCGACGGATAGCGGACGGCGCCGGTCGTCGATTCGGCCCACCCGGCATCGACGCCCGACATCCGGTAGCGGAACACCACCGAGCGCTCGGAGGCGAAGCTGAAGGCGCCGAACTGCAGCGACAGCGGCTCGGTGGAGTAGGGCAGTCTCTCGGCCTCGAGCGCCGTCCCCCCGAGCATGGCCTGCGAGACCGCGACCCGCACCGGATGATCAGAGAAGAGCCAGGCCGGATCGAGCAGGTGCGACAGGCCCTGGCTCGTGCTCACCCAGATCGAGCCGTCGGGATCGTCGTAGATGCCGCTCTGGCTGACGTCGTCCCACACCAGGCCCGATGTGGCGTCGGCCGAGACCCAGCGATGGCCGTCGAACGCCGAGATGCCGCGTCCCGTTCCTGCCCAGACCCAGCCGCGCCGGTCGACCATGACGGCGACCACCGTGTTCGTGCGCAGGACGGATTGCCGGACCGCCGTCATCGCGACAGCGTGATCACGCAGGATCGTCAGGTCGTAGAGGCCGCCGGCGCCGCCGATCCAGACATGACCCGCCCGCGACGTCGCGATCGCGAACGGATCGAATTCGCCCGCGGGCCACGCGCCGGAGACGGCGACGCAATTCCCGTCCGATCGGCGGTGCCACAGATGTCCGCCGGACAGGAACCAGACGCCGCCCCACCCATCGGACGCGACAGCGACGACCCGATCGGACGTGACGTCGCGGACCGGGACGAGCAGCGTGCCATCGTCGATGCGGAACAGGCCATGCTCGGTGCCAAGCCAGGCGCGCCGATCGGGACCGAAGGCGATGCCGCCGAGCGCGGGAAGCTTCACGCGGGTGACGGCTTTCGTCGACGGATCGATGATCTGCAGGCCCGCATTGGCGTCCGTGGCCCACAGTCTGCCGTCAGGGGCCACCGCGAGCGCGTAGGAGGGTCCGGGCACGCTGCCCACGACGTGAAGCGCGCCGCCGGCCGCCGAGATCTCGTCGACGCCGGTGTCGGTCGCGATCCACAGCGAGCCGCTCTTGGTCCGGACGGCCTGCCAGACGGCACCCTCGGACAGGCCGTCATCCTGCTGCAGGCTCTCCCAGTGACCGTAGCCCAAGCCGCGGAACAGGCCGCGGCCGAAGACCTGGATCCAGAGCTGACCGCCGTCATCGTCGAGGACCGCGCAGATCATTCCGGAGGGCGTGCCGTCACGTCGGTCCAGCCGGACCCATCCCGACGGCTGCCGGACGATGAGCCCGTGCGCCGATTGCGTGATCAGCGCGCCAGCCGGCGTGCGGAACAGGCCGAGCAGCGAGGGATAGCTGCCATATTGGCCGCCCTGATCGGGCAGGGTCTCCTCGCTGATGGCGCCGGAGCGCAGATCGATAGTCGCGACGAGCCGGCTCGACCGAGCGAGGACGGCGCCGTTGCCCCCCGCGACCAGGTCCTCCCAGGGGCCGCCGGTCAGGCCCCGCGACGGGCCGAAGCAGCGGACCGCGCCGGGATCGGCGGCACACACCCGGCCGTCGTCGAAGGTCGCCCACAGCTTCCCGTCGACCGAGAACACGGCGGCCGGACCGGCGAGCGCTGATTGTTCAGCCGTGCTGTAGCGCATCGGCGCCAGCACCGGTCGCTGGCCGGGCGCGGCCAGGTCGACCCGCATGAGCTGCCGGCCGACGATCAGCGCGAAGCCGCCCTCGATCGGCGCGAGCTGTTTTGGGTGCTCGTTGAACAGGTGGGCACCACGGAGATCGACTGCCCGGAAGGCCAGTGCCACGGGCGGGCGGCCGAGCGTGAGCGGAGTGTCGGAGACGAACAACTGGTCCGGAAAGCGCACCGCGATCCTGCCGCCGGTGGTCACCCGGATGTCGTAGACGACGCCGCCATCGACCAGGCCTTGCCGCGGCCCGAGGTTCTGGAAAGTCCGCCCATCATACGAATAGACGCCGTGCTCGGAGCAGGCGAGGAGGTAGCCAGGACCCGCTTGCGACAGACAATTTCCGCCCAGACTTCCCAGCCCTTCTGTGGCACCATAGGCACGAAACGACAGGCGCTCAGCGAGCGACCGGTCGGGATGGAGGATCAGGAGAACGAAAACAATCGGGGTTAGGAGCAGAGATGAGGATCGGACCAGCATCCGAAATTTGGTCTCGATGCGGGTCATGAAACGTCCCGGAGGTCAGGAACGCACGAACTGTGTCTCGTTGCCGCGGCATCCACTGGGCCGCGGAACGGACGGTCTCATCTCTGCGACTAAACGAACGGCAACGAGTGATTAAACCGGGCGATCAATGTCTGCCACCGTCGGGAGGACATGCTTCATTTCCGGCGAAAGATCAGAAGATCAGCATGTCTCCGGACTGGATTGTTGTAAAGTGGTATCGGTCCTAACAACACAAACGGCGGAAGTAGTCAGGGCTGCCGTCGCGCGTTCAGACGGCGGCTACGACCGGGAAGTGGCGCAGCACCTCACGCGTGAGGACATTATCGGCGACGGCGGGGAAGTGGTGGATGAAGTCGTGGCTCGCGCCGCCGGTGCTGGCGCATTGCGAGAAGTGATGCTGAATGTTGTGCGTGTGAACGTCGGCGGCGACCGCCGACAGCGCGGGTACTGCCGCGAACACCGCCAGCAGGGAAGCAGCGCTCAGGCAGCGTGCGACACGCGACGTCGAGCGGAAATGGGTTGTCAGCATATCTCGTCCTTCAAGGCTGCGTCGGACCGAATGTCCGACGGATTGCCTAACATAGTTGAAGGCAGGACGAGTATTCAATCCCTTCAAGGATCGGATCACGGTAATGACATAATAGTTTCTTGATTGACTGACCTCGCACCAACTGTTTTTATTTGAAATGCCATCGTTTTCGGCATCGATGACTTATGTTCGTTTTGTCGCCGCCCTGTCACATCTGATCCGGTGGCGTCGGCAGGCGGCCGCACGCTCGAGTGCGGCGATGTCCAGCTTGACCATGGTCCGCATCGCGGCGAAGGCCCTGGCGGCGACGGCCGGATCCGGATCGGCGAGCAGACGCGGCATGATGTCCTCGCCGGGTCAGTCGGCTGGCGAGCGCGGTATGTGTTCGAGGCTGGAGGCGGGCACGAGAGACATAGGTTTCCAAAGGCTAGCCTTTGGTGGGGTTCGGGGCGAAGCCCCGAGCACCTTTCGCGCGCGCCGCACGCATCTCCGCCTGGCGGGCCGCCACGTGCGCGAGATAGCCTTCCTCGACTCCGGGAAGGTCTCGCAGGCATTCGAGCACCGAGGTCGCGCCCGGATCGATGGCGAGCGCGCGCGCGTAGAGCTCGAGCGCCGCCGCGTGATCGCCGTCCTCGGCCGCGAATTGTCCGAGATAGGAAAGCGCGATCTCGGTACCGCCCGGTCCGAGGCGCACGACCTCGCCGAAGGCGGCGCGCGCGCCGTCGAGATCGTCCCGCTCGAGCAGGACGGTGGCGAGATGCAGATGCGCGCGCGCCTGCAGCGGCGTGTCCTCGACGAGGAGGCGCGCGCGACGTTCGGCGGCCGCGAGATCGGAGACGGCGAGATGCGCCTTGATCCAGCTCTCCTGCACCGGCCACATCAATTCGCGGCGGCAGAGCACCTGCTCCTCGCCCGACGCCGGCACGAGGCCGGTCAGCGTCTCGGCCCGCTCCATCGCATCCATCATCGCGGGCGGCCGGCCCTGGAGCTGCGGCAGGAAGGCGAACAGGCGCCAGCGGCGCGCCTGGTGACGCGCCGCCTCGAACGGCACGAGGTCCGGGAATGCCGCGATCTCGCGGTCATGGTCGTCGAGCAGTCTCGACAGGACATCCGGGCGCCCGTTCGTCTTGGCCTCGATCTGGGCGCGATGGTAGGTGGCCTGGATGCGGGCGTTGGATGCGAACGGCACCGCATCCAGCAGGCGGTCGAACGGCTCGGCCGACAGGACGCCCGCATCCTCGAACGTGACGATGTGCTCGGCGAGTGCGGCGGTATAGGCGATGTCGGCACCGGTCGGGTCGCGTGCCGGCTCGGTGCGCGCGCCGCAGAGCGTCGCCACCAGCCGGTTGAAGCACAAACGATGCAGCAGCCAGCAGAGGCGATCGAATTCGACATCGTCGAGATCGTGCGCGTCCGTCACCGCGTCGCACAGACGCTGCCAGCGCGCGGTCCGGTGCTCGACATCGCCGGCATGCAGCGCGCGTGGATCGTCGGTCGCGAAAGCAACGATGCCCAATTCGGCGGCGAGCGCCGGCCGAAAGCCGATCGGATAGCTGCGAAAGCGCGGCGCGTTGCGGTGCTCGAGGAACGAGCGCGCGGCGAGCTCGATCCCGTAGGGCAGCAGGTAGCCGGCCGAGACCGGAACCGACAGGTCGATGAACGGGCTGTGGAGCCAGGGCTTCATGGCGGCCGAACGGCCCCGCCGGCCCTGCCGGCGGTGCCTCGCGCTGGCTAGTACATGATCCCGGCGCGGGTCGTGCTCGAGAAACGGCGGAAGCTTCTTGCCTTCATCATCGATATCCTTCTTTCCGGTTCCTGAATTGGAACCCGCGAAAGCCTAGGTCGGAACGCGCCGCCCGGACAACCCGGCCGTCAGGGGTTCGTGGCGGAACTCATCGTCTCCAGCAGCATCATCGCGTGATCGCGGAGCCGAAGCGCATCCGCATGCGGCAACACGCTCTCGCGCGAGACGAGGCAGAAGCTCAGGCGGTCGCCGGCGGCCAGCGACATCACCGCGGTGGCGTCGCTCCAGGGCGACGATCCGAGCGTGGCGAGCGCCTCGGCCGGACGCGCCGGTTCGGAGGGCAGGGCCGCATTGCCAAGATGCGACAGCGTCAGGTCGTTCGTGCGCGGACCGTGCAGCGCCGCGTTGACGGCACCGTCGATGAGCGCATGCAGCAACTCGCCGATCCGCGCCATGCGGTCCGGCCGCAGCCGGACATAGTTCGCGAGCAGACCGGCGCCGAGGCGGCGCGCCTGGCTCCAGAATTGGTCGTCGAGCGCGCGGTCGAGCGACAGCTTCACATGCGACGGCGTCGAGAACAGGCTGTCGGCACCCCTGAAGGAGAAGAAGGGCCGCGGATCGACCGGGCAGATCAATGTGTTGAAGGCGCTGGGCCGGACCGCGAGGACGGCGCGCAGGAAGGCGGTGGCGAGTGCGGCATAGATCGTGACCTTCTCGGAGCGCGCGCGCTCGTCGAGGGCGCGTGCGACCGCGCGATCGAGCTCCCACTGGACGACATAGCTCGGCGCCGGCGGCGTGCGCCGGCGCCGCGTCAGCGCCGACCGCGACCACAGGAGCGGGCTTGCGGCGGCGGCGGCCGCGCGCTCGGCGAGTGACACGCGCAGCGGAACGGGTCCGAACAGATCCTCGAGGCTGCCGAACCGCGGCGGCTCCGGTCGCGCGGCGTCGGGCCTGAGCAGGCGGCCCACGAGCTCGCGCATCAGGATGAGGACCGATTGCCCGTCGCAGACGACGTGGTCGGCGACCAGGATCAGCTCGCTCGCCGCCTCGCCGCGCACCCAGACCAGCCGGGCGAGCGGCCCGGCGTCGCGCGGGAAGGCCCGGTCGAACTCCTCGATCAAGGCATGCCGCCAATCGTCGGCGCCGGTGCGGACGACGACGCGCATCCCGATCGGGCGTGCCGGCATGACGAAACGCGGACGCGCGCGCGGCCCGGCCACCGCCGCGCGCAGCGCCGGATGGCGCCGCTGCAGCCAGTCGAGCGCATCGCGCAGCGCGTCCGCCTCGATCGGGCCGCCGACGCGGGCCGCGAACAGGACGGTGTAGGGGAGGCCGCCGGCCAGCATCAGCCGCTCGTAGGCGAACAGGTTCCGTTCCATGCCGGAGCGCGTCAGGACATGGGCGCGGGTCGGAACCAGGCCTCGATCGCGTCGCCGAGTGCCCGCGCCGACGCATCTCCGCCCGTGGCCCTGGTCCAGCAACCGGCGAGCCGCGCGCGCATCGCCGTTCGGCGCCGCGCGTCGGTGGCCAGTTCCGCCGCGAGCCGGACATAGTCGTCCTCGTCCCGCGCGATGCCGTCGGTCACGCCGATCTCGGTCAGGATCGCGGCGGTATGGCGCCCGCGCATCGTCCGCCCGGGCAGCGTGACGATCGGCGTCGCGCGCGGCAGGCCTTCGAGCGTCGAGTTGCAGCCCGACCAGTCGAGGCTGTCGAGCACGACGTCGCATGCGCCCGACACCGCGACGAACGCGTCCCTGTCGAGCCGGTCGAGGAAAATGCACCGCCGTTCAACGTCGAGGCTGGCCGCCATCCTCGACCGCAGCAGATCGCGCACGCGCCGTCCTTGCGGGGCGTCGATGAACACGAAGCGTGCCCCGGGCACCAGTGCTGCGATGCGCGCGAGAACGGCGTCGTGGCGCGGCAGGTATTTGAACAGG
Organism: Acetobacteraceae bacterium; assembly: GCA_965276655.1. Lineage (GTDB taxonomy): Bacteria > Pseudomonadota > Alphaproteobacteria > Acetobacterales > Acetobacteraceae > CAXTPV01. The sequence continues at coordinate 2,933,282 of CBDIBD010000003.1, read as the reverse complement.
GCCTGGCCGCAGAAGAACAGCATGCCGTCCGGCAGGCCGAGGGCGGCGCGGGCCATCGGCTCCGGACAGGTGGAGGCTTCGTAGTCGAACCCCAGGCCGGGAAGCCGGACGAGGCCTTCGGTGTAATGCTCGTCCGCGTCGTCCGGCTCCATTGAGGCGCTGGAGAGGAACATATCCATCGTCGGCAGTCCGCTCGTCACCGGATGTCCCCAGGAGACGCATTGCAATGGTGCAAGGCGCATCGCGGCCAGGCGGAACGACGCCCCGTCCATGCCGGTCTCCGGATAAATCAGAACGTGCGGCCGGTCGGCCAGGATCTCGGAGCGCCATTCGGCCGTCGTGCGCGGTCCCTGCAGGAAGCGCGTGCACAGCGAGGCCGCGCGGCGCGTCTGCGCGTGCGCGATCTCGCCGGTGTAGTAGCCGAAGACCTCGAAGCGGGTCCGGTCGAGTCCCTCCATCCAGCCGCGCAACGGGATCTTCCAGTTCGAATGGTCGCGCATATAGCCGGACACGAACCCCACCCTGATCCGCTCGCCCGGCGCGGGGTGTGCCGCGAGTGCCGCGTCGCCATAGCGCGCACGCGCGGCGTCCGCCATCAGGGCGCCGTGGATGGCCTGCAGGTCGCGGTCGATGCCGCCGGCATAGGGCAGGTAGAAGGGCTGCACGATGCCCGCCGCCTCGGCGAGTGCGGCGAGCCGTCCATCGCGCGCCCAGGAATCGAGCGCGCGCAGGCGCGCGGCGTACGCGGTGCGGGCACCGGCGCGTTCCGCCTCGGTACGATACAGCGCCTGCAGCGGCGACATCGCCAGCGCGAGGCGAACGAGCGGATCATCCGGGCTGATCGCGGCCGCCGTCTCGAGCATCGAGGCGGCCTCCGCGCCCTCGCAGGCGTCGCGCAGCGATTGCGCCAGCGCGATGCGCGGCTCGATCATGCGCGGCCGCGCCCGGATCAGGCTCGCGAGCAACGCGCGCGCTTCCGCTTCGCGACCCGGGATCTGGCGGACCAGATTGCCCAGGTTGTGCAGGCTCTCGGCGTGGTCCGGGTCGCAGGCGAGAGCCGCGCGGAACATCGCCTCCGCCCGCTCAGCGTGGCCCGAGGCTTTCAGCGCCAGGCCCGCGTTGCAGTGCGCCGCGGCCATCGCCGGTTGCAGTTCGGCCGCGCGCTTCGCCGCCTCGAACGCCTCCCCGGGGCGCCGCAACAGCAGCAGCACGCCCGAGCGGTTCAGATGCGCCCCGGCGTGGCACGGATCGAGCGCGATCGCCCGCCCGTAGGCGGCGTCCGCCTCGGCGGCGCGTCCGAGCGACTGCAGTGCGCAGCCGTGGTTGTATTGGCCGGCCGCGAAGCCGGGCTCGATGGCAAGCGACCGCGCCAGCAGCGTCTCCGCGTCCCCGTGACGCTCTTGCGCGAGACGGACCACGCCCAGCATGTGCAGCGCGCCGGCATGGCGCGGTTCGGAGTCGATCACCCGCCGGTAGAGTCGCGCCGCGTCCTGGAGCCTCCCCGACCGATGCAGCGCCAACCCGTCGCGGAACCTGTCCGTCATCCTCGCGGTCCCATGCCCGAGCGCCCGTCATAGCCGGTCGATGCCGCCCGCCAAACGCCGCCTGATCGTCGGCCTGCTCGCGGGTGCGCTGTGCCTCGCCTATGCCGACCGCGTCGCGTTCTCGCTCGCCCTCGATCCGATCCGCGATGAGATGCACCTGAGCGACGCGCGGCTGGGCGCGCTCGGCGGCCTCGCCTTCGCGGTGCTCTACGCGCTGGCCGCCGTGCCGCTCGCGCGGGCCGCCGATGCCGGTCACCGGCGGACGGTGATCGTGGGCGCGATCCTGTGCTGGAGCGTCTTTACCGCCTCGACCGGGCGGGCGGCGAATTTTTTCCAGTTGCTGGGCGCGCGCATCGGGGTGGGGATCGGCGAGGCGGGTGCCACGCCCGCCGCCCTGTCGCTGGTGGCCAGCCTGTTCCCGCCCGCTTCGCGTGCCGGCGCGCTCGCGACCTGCTGGTTCGGCGCCTATCTCGGCCTTGTGCTCGGCCTGTGGGGCGGCGGGGTGCTGGTGCAGTCGCTCGGCTGGCGCGCGATGCTCGGGGCGGCCGCGATTCCGGGCCTGCCGCTGGCGGCCGCCCTCCTGCTGGTGCTGCCGCGGTCGGCGGCAGCGCCGGTCGAAGCGCGCGCGGACGCGCCGCGGTCGGCGGCAGCGCCGGTCGAAGCGCGCGCGGACGTCTTGGCACCCTGGCGCAGCCCGGTGTTCCGCCAGCTCTTTCTGTTCTCGGCGACCGGCGGCTTCGTCTCGTGGGGCGCGCTGCTTTGGGACGCGACGTTCTATGAGCGCAGCTTCGCCATGAGCCCGGCGCAGGCCGGGTTCTGGCTCGGCGGCGCTCTCGGCCTCGCCACGGCCGCGGGGACGCTGGCGAGCGGCCCCGTCGGCGATCGCCTCGCCCGATCGTCCGGCCGGGCGATGCTGCGGTTCGCCGGCTGGGCACTGCTCGCGAGCCAGCCTTTCGCGGTCGCCTGCTATGCGGTCGATGCGCAGGCGCTTTCGCTGGCTTGCATGGTCATCACGACCTCGGTCGGCGCGCTCACGGTCGGCCCCGTCCAGTCGGCGTTGCAGGGATGCGTGGCCGAACGGTCGCGCGCGACCGCGACCGCGTTCTACGGGATCGGCGGCTCGCTGCTCGGCGCGGGCTTCGGGCCGCCCGCCTTCGGCTTGCTGAGCGACCTGCTCGCGCCGCGTTTCGGCGCGCAATCGCTGCGCGTCTCGCTCATCCTGTCCGCGCTGCTGGGAGTCTGGCCGGCGCTGCATCTGCTTGCAGCCGCGCGGCGGCAGCGAGCGACGCCAGCGTGATGCAGCCCATCGCGACGAGGAAGAAGGCGGGCGCGGTCGGATCGTGCGTCACCCCGATCGCCCACGCGTTCGCCACCGGCGCGAAGGCGCCGAACAGCACCACGCCCATCGTGTAGCCGATCGAGATGCCGGTGACCCGCGACGCGACCGGGAACAGGGAGGCGAGCATCGACGGCTGCAGGACGAAATACGCCGATCCGAGAGCGGTCAGCGCGATGCGCATCGACAGCAGCGTGAGCGGGTTCGGATACAGCCGGAGCAGCGCGAACAGCGGCCACGCGGCGGCCATCATCAGCAGTGCGGAGATCGTCATCGTCCGCAGCCGCCTGACATGCTCGGTCAGCCGGGCCGCGACCAGCGCCAGCACGATCGCGGCCAGATACGAGATCATGGTCGCGAGCAGCCCCGCATGCAGGCGCATGCGCAGCACGGTGACGGCGTAGGTCGGCAGGTAGATCAGTACCTAGGTCACGCCGGTGCCGATGGCGATCGAGCCGGCGCCGATCAGGACGCGGCCCGGCGTGTCGAGCAGCACCCGTCGCACGGGTGCTGGCTGGCGTGCGACCGAGAGGAAGGCCTGGGTCTCGTCGAGCTGGCGGCGCAGCAGCAGCCCGACCGGCCCGATCAGCGCGCCGAGCGCGAAGGCGATCCTGAAGCCCCAATGGTCGTAGGCCGGTCCGACGAGCACCAGTCCGAGCACCCAGCCGACACCCGACGCGAGGGCTGCCGCCAGCGACTGGCTCGTGGTCTGAAAGCTCGCGAAGAACCGCGCGCGCGCCGGTTCGTGCTCGAGCAGGAACGCGGTCGCGGCCCCGTACTCGCCGCCGAGCGAGAAGCCCTGGACCACCCGTCCGGCGAGCACCAGCAGCGGTGCCGCGATCCCGATCGCGGCGGCCGGCGGCACCAGCGCCAGCATCACCGTGCCCGCCGTCATCAGCACGATCGCGATCGTCATCGTCGTCCGGCGTCCGTGCCGGTCGGCGATGCCGCCCAGCACGGCGGCCCCGATCGGCCGCGCCAGGAACGAGACGCCGAAGGTCGCGAATGTCAGCAGCAGGCCCGAGGCCGGGTCGTGCGACGGAAAGAACGCGCGCGCGATCGAGGGCGCGAAGAAGCCGTAGACGATGAAGTCGTAGAACTCGAGCGCGTTGCCGATCGAGGCGGCCGCGATGACCTTCAATAATGGACCTCGTCGGTGAAGACGTCGAAACCGGCGAGGAAGGTCGGCCCGAAGCTGGTGGTGAGCGCCACGTCGGTCGCGTCACGGCCGCGCGCCATCAGGATCCGCCCGATCCTGGGCGCGTTGTGCCGCGCATCGAACGTGTACCATTCGCCGCCGAGATAGACGTCGAACCAGGCCGAGAAATCCATCGGCGCGTCCGACAGCGGCACGCCGATGTCGCCGAGATAGCCGGTGCAGTAGCGCGCCGGGATGTTCATGCAGCGGCACAGCGTGACCGCGAGATGGGCGAAGTCGCGGCAGACGCCGACCTGGTCCTGGTGGCCCTCGAAGGCGCTGCGTGTCGGCCGCGCCTGCTGGTAGTCGAAACGGATGCGCTGATGGACGTAGTCGCAGATCGCCTGCACACGCTGCCATCCGGGACGCGTGTGGCCGAACAGCGACCAGGCGAGATCCGACAGCCGGTCGGTCTCGCAGTAGCGGCTGCCGAGCAGGTAGACGAGCACGTCGGACGGCAGGTCCTCGACCGGCACCGCCTCCGCGTCGGGCGCGGTGCGATCGGGCCGTCCGGAATCTTCGATCGTCAGCCGGATCGAGATCGTCGTCGTTCCCACGGGTGCCAGGATACGGGTGACGGTGTTGCCGAAGCTGTCGGTGTAGTCCCAGGCATCGATCATCGGCGTGAACTGCATCGCGTGCGGCGAGCGCAGATCCGGGATCCGGCTCGGGTGGACGCTGAGCAGCATCACGCAGGGGGTCGGCTGCATCACGTCGAGCCGGATGTCATAGCCTGCGCGGATGAGCATCTTGCCTCCTGGTGACGAGACCTGCGAGCCTGTGCCGGCAAGGCCTAGCAAGACGGGGGCCGGGACGGCGGAGACCAGCATGGCGAGCCTGCTCGGACCGTTCGACCCGCATCCGGTGCGCGTGTCCAACCCCGAGGGACGCTCGCCGTTCCTGCTCGTCTCGGATCACGCCGGGCGACGGCGGCCGGCCGCCCTCGGCGATCTCGGCGTGGCCAGGCGCGACTGGGATCGCCACGTCGCGTTCGACATCGGGATCAAGGGCGTGGGCGCCCTGCTCGCGCGTGCGCTGGATGCCTGCCTGATCGAGCAGCGCTATTCGCGGCTGGTGATCGATTGCAACCGGCCGCCGGGCCATCCGGGGTCGATCCCCACGGTCAGCGAAACGGTCCGGGTTCCGGCCAACGCCGATCTCGACCGCGAGAGCCGTCGTGCGCGCGAGGACGACATTCTCCATCCGTATCAGACCGCGATCGGGGCCACGATCGAACGGCGCGCCGCGGTGGGCCGGTCCACGATCCTCGTCGCCCTGCACAGCTTCACCCCCGTCTATGACGGGGTCCGCCGGCCGTGGCACGCCGCGATCCTGCACGCGGACGGCGATCCGGCGATCGACGACGGCTTCGCGCGCGCGATGCTCGCGCAACTCGCCGCTGAACCCGATCTGGCCGTCGGCGACAACGAGCCCTATCGTCTGACGGCTGCCTCGGATTACACCATTCCACGTCATGCATGGGACGCCCGGCTCGGCCATGTCGAACTCGAGATACGGCAGGACCTGATCGCCAAGGCGCCCGGGCAGGCCGAATGGGCGGCAAGAATGGCACGGACGCTGACCGCGGCCGAACGACAAGGGGAGACGACATGAGCGGCTTGGCGGGATCGGGGATCATGGAAAGGCCGGGCCTCGACCGGCCCGACGTCCTGACCGGCCGGACCCGGCTCGCGGGGGTCGTCGGGTGGCCGGTGATGCATTCCCGCTCGCCCCGCCTGCACAATTTCTGGCTCCAGCGCTACGGCATCGACGGTGCCTACGTGCCGCTGGCCGTCCAGCCCGGGCTGCTCGGCGTGGCCCTGCGCGGCCTGCTCTATTCGGGCTTCGCGGGCGTCAACCTCACCATCCCGCACAAGGAAGCGGCGCTCGCTCTGTGCGACGAGCACGACGAGATCGCCGCGCGCGCGGGTGCCGCCAACACGCTGACCTTTACCGAGGATGGCCGCATCTTCGGCAGCAATACCGACGGCGAGGGCTTCTTCAACAACCTGGCGTCCGCCGGCGTCGATCCGACCGCGGGACCGGCGCTGCTGCTCGGCGCCGGCGGCTCCTCGCGGGCGATCGCGGCGGCGCTGCTCGCCAAGGGGGTGCGCGTGCGCGTCACCAACCGGACCGACCAGCGCGCGCGCGCTCTCGCCGACCAGCTTCCCGGCCTCGAAATCGTGCCCTGGGACCAGCGGGAGGACGCGCTCGCCGACCATGCGCTGCTGGTCAACACCACGTCGGTCGGGCTTTCGGGCGGCAACGCGTCCGACCCGGAGGACGGGGCGCCCGGCTCGCCCGTGTCGCTCGACCGCGCGCCGCCGGGCCTCGTCGTCAACGACATCGTCTATGTGCCGCTGCAGACCCGGCTGCTCGCGGATGCCGCCGCGCGCGGCCTGCGCACCATCGACGGCCTCGGCATGCTGCTCCACCAGGCCCGCCCCGGCTTCACCGCCTGGTTCGGCGTCGAGCCCGAGATCGACGACGAGGTGCGCGCCCGGATCGCGATCGATATCCCACCGAACTGAGCGGGCTCGCCGATCGAGCAGCCCTGGCTTGCGGGTCGTCGGCCTGACCGGCGGGATCGCGATGGGCAAGTCGACCGTCGCCGCCGTCATTCGCCATGCCGGGATCCCGGTCTTCGATGCCGACCGGACCGTGCATCTGCTCCAGCGCGCCGGCGGCGAGGCGGTCGCCCCGATCGCGCGCCTGTGTCCGGACGCCGTGCCGGACGGCGCCGTCGACCGGGTCCGCCTGCGCCGGGCTATCGCTCGCGACCCCGCGTTGCTCGCCGCACTCGAGCGGATCATCCATCCGATGGTGCGCAGCCGCCAGCAGCGGTTCCTCGCGCGTGCCCGCGCCGCGCGCGCACCGTTCGCCGTGCTCGACGTTCCGCTGCTGTTCGAGGCGGGTGGCGACCGCCTGTGCGACCTCGTCGTCACCGTGTCCGCGCCGGCGCAGGTCCAGCGCCAGAGGATCCGGCGCCGGGGGATAATGGAAGACGAGGCCGGCCGGATCATCGCCCGCCAGATGGACGACCGGGAACGGCGCGCGCGGTCCGACATCGTCATCCGCACCGGCCTGTCGCGGCACCACGCGGCGACGCAGGTCCGGCGATTGATCGCACGGCTGCGCGCAACGGGCGCGTCGCGCCGATTGCGCCGCCGACGGGCCTCATCCATCCTCGGGTAATGGAACCAGGCGAGCATCCGGACCTGTTGCACGGCATCCGGCCGGCACGGCTCGCCGATGCCGAGGCGATCGCGCGTGTCCATGTCGAGGCCTGGCGCAGCGCGTATGCCGGCATCCTGCCCGACCGGACGCTCACCGGCCTCTCGGCGGGACGGATCGCGCCGCACTACCTGGGCCTGATCAGGCGCCATCACATCGTTCTGGTGGCGCAGCCGGAAGGCGCGAGCGCGCCCGTGGCCTTCGCCACCGCGGGGCGGGCGCGCGGCCGCGCGCCCGCCGACGGCGAGGTCGAGACCCTCTACGTCCTCGACGACTGGCGCGAGCGCGGCATCGGCCGTCACCTGCTCGCGCGGGCGGCGCGCGCGCTCGCGTCCGCTCCGTTCGGCTGCCGGTCGATGTTCCTGTGGGTGCTGTCGGACAATCCGAGCCGCTGGTTCTACGAGCGTCTCGGCGGGAAGGCGGTGATGCGCGCGATGACGCAGGTCGGCGGCACGCCGCTTGCGCAGACCGCGATGGTCTGGGATCCGATCTCGCGCCTCGGCGGCCCGTGAGCGCGGGTCGACGCCGGAGCAGCGCCCTGGCCTTGCTCCTGCTGGCAGCCGCGCCGCCCCCGGTGATCGTGTCGTCGAAGATGGACACCGAGGGTGCCGTCCTCGGCGCGCTGATCACCGATGTGCTGCGCGCGCATGGCGTTACGGTCGTCGACCGCACCGAGCTCGGGCCGACGTCGCTGGTGCGGGCGGCGCTGCGCGCCGGCCAGATCGACATCTATCCCGAATATACCGGCAACGGTGCCATCTTCTTCCACCGCGAGACCGATCCGGCGTTCCGCGACGCCGCCGCGGGGCTGGCGCTCGACCGCACGCTCGACGCCGCGCACGGGATCGCCTGGCTGCGGGCGGCGCCGGCCGACAACACGTGGGCGATCGCGGTCGCCACCCGGGTCGCGTCCGCACGGCATCTGGCCACGCTCGACGATCTCGCGCGCGCGCTCGGCGCCGGCGCGCGGATCCGTCTGGCCGCCTCGTCGGAGTTCGTCGAAAGCCCGGCCGCCCTGCCTCTGTTCGAGCGCGTCTACGGGTTCAGCCTGGCGCAGGACCAGTTGCTCGTGCTGTCGGGCGGCGACACGGCGGCGACCGAACGCGCCGCCGCGGAGGGCATCTCCGGCGTGGCGGCGACCATGGCCTACACCACCGACGGCGCGCTGGCGTTGCTCCCGCTCACCCTGCTGTCCGACCCGAGGCACGCGCAGACGGTCTACGCGCCGGCGCCGGTGGTGCGGTCGGCGACGCTTGCCGCCCATCCGAAGCTGGGCGATTGGCTCGCCCCGGTCTTCGCCACTCTGACCCGGCCGGTGCTGCAACGATTGAATGCGCGCGTCGCTGCCGACGGCGATCCGCCGGCCGAAGTCGCGCGCGGTTACCTGGCCAGCCTGCCGCGGTCGTGAGGAGCGATCCGGTGCCGGCGACGCTTGCCGCCATCCCGCTGCTGGGCTTCGCGTTCCTCGCTTTCCTAGACCATGCGCCGAACCGGCTGGTCGTGCCGACACCGGTGCCGCTCGCAGCCCTGGGCCTGGCGCCGATCCTGCTCGCCGTCGTGCCGCCGGTCGCCCTGCTCGGCCTCGCGATTATTGGCGGTCCAGGGGCCCGGCCCCTGGCGGGGCGCGGGGCAGAGCCCCGCTTCCTTGCCGTCGCCTGTGCCAACCCTGTCCTGCTGCTGGCCGCCATGTGCCTGGGAGCCGAGCGGCTGCCCGGCCGCGTCGGCATCGGTGCCGCCTGCTGGATCGGACTGCTCGCTGCCCTGCTGGCGATCTCGCATTCGCTCGCGCCGTTCCGTCGCCTGCGCGCCGTCGTGCCCGTGCTGCTCGCCGCCGGCTTCATCGCGGCCGCGACGGCGGGCGCGTTCGGCCGGCTGTCGCTCGCGGTCGAGTTCAGTCAGCGACGCGCGGCGCTCGCCGATGCCCTGTGGCGGCATCTCGAACTCTCGATCGCCACGCTCTGCCTCGCCTGCGCGATCGGCCTGCCGCTCGGCATCGCGTCGTTCCGGCGCCCGTCGCTGCGCGGACCGCTCTACGGCGTGCTCAACGTCCTGCAGACGATCCCGTCGATCGCGGCCTTCGGCCTGCTGATCGCGCCGCTCTCGGCACTGGCGATAGCGGTCCCGTGGCTCGGCCGCCTCGGCGTGGGCGGCATCGGCGCGGCGCCGGCGCTGATCGCGCTGACGCTCTACGGCCTGCTGCCCGTCGTGCGGAACGCCGATGCCGGCCTTGCGTCGGTCGATCCGGCGATCCGCGAGGCCGCCGCCGGCATGGGGCTCACGCCGCGCGGCCTGCTGTGGGCGGTGGAGTTGCCGCTCGCGATGCCCGCCCTGCTGGCCGGCGTCAGGATCGTGGCGGTGCAGACGATCGGGCTCGCGACCGTCGCCTCGCTGATCGGCGCCGGCGGCCTCGGCACCTTCGTCTTCGAGGGTGTGGGCGAGGACGCGACCGACCTGGTCCTGCTCGGGGCGCTGCCGGTGACCGCGATGGCGCTGCTCGCGGATGCGGCCCTGCGTGCGGCCGAGCGAAGGTTCCGGCCCGGTTGATCGCGGTCGAGCATCTGGTCAAGCGCTACGCGGGACGCGCGGTGGTCGAGGACGTGTCGTTCACTGTGGCCGCGGGCGAATGCCTGGTCCTGATCGGCGGCTCGGGCTGCGGCAAGTCGACGACGATGCGCATGATCAACCGGCTGGTCGAACCCGATGGCGGCCGGGTGACGATCGACGGCGCGGATGTCCGTACGCTGGCCCCCGCGGCCCTGCGCCGCCGCATCGGCTACGCGATCCAGTCGACCGGGCTGTTTCCGCACTGGACGGTCGCGCGCAACGTGGCCACCGTCCCCGACCTGCTCGGCTGGGATCGCGCGCGCGTGGCGCGCCGCGTCGACGAGATGCTCGACCTGGTGGGCCTGCCGCCGGACGAGAATCGCCACAAGAGCCCGCGCGCGCTGTCGGGCGGCCAGCAGCAGCGGGTCGGGATCGCGCGCGCGCTCGCCGCCGACCCGCCGCTGATGCTGATGGACGAGCCGTTCGGCGCGCTCGACCCGATCACCCGCGCGGGCCTGCAGGACGAGCTCGCCCGCATCATCGCCGCCACCGGCAAGACCGTCGTTCTCGTCACCCACGATGTCGACGAGGCGCTGCGCCTGGGCGACCGGATCTGCGTCATGCGCGCCGGCCGCATCCTGCAGCTCGCGCGGCCGCGCGAGCTGCTCGCAGCCCCTGCCGACGCGCATGTCCGCGCGCTGGTGGGCTTGGATCTCGGGTTGCGGCTGCTGTCGACCGAGCGGGTCGAGGATCGCGCCCGTCCCGGCGACGCCGAAGACGCGCCCGCGATCGCGGCCGACGCCACGCTGCGCACGGCGCTGTCGCGCATGATCGAGACGGCGTCCGACGTGCTGCGCGTGACCGGTGGTCCGCCGCGCATCCTGGAGCGGCGCGACCTGCTGGACCCGCGCTTGTGACCAGGCCCTGGGCGCTGCTCGGCGGCCTCGCGACCCTGGCCGTGACGCTGGCCGCGTTGCCGCACGCCGGGCCGCTGCTGACGCGCCTGTTCCCGGGCACCGTCCCGCCGATCTATCCGTTCGCGAGCTTCGCCTCGCTTCTCGCGCGCCAGGCCCTTCTCGTCGCGGAAGCGGCGACGGCGTCGACGATCGCCGGCCTCGCCGCCGGGATCGCGGTCACCCGCGGTCCGGGACGCGCGTTCCGGCCGCTCGCCGCCGCCATCGCGTCCGCCGGCCAGACGTTTCCGCCCGTGGCCGTGCTGGCACTCTGCGTGCCGCTGCTCGGCTACGGGGTGCGTCCGGCCTTCGTGGCGCTGGCGCTCTACGGCCTGCTGCCGGTCCTGTCGAACACGCTGGCGGGTCTGGACGGCATACCGGCCGACATCGGCGAGGCCGCCGACGGGATGGGGTTGTCTCCACGCCAGCGGTTGCTGCGCGTCGAGCTGCCGCTCGCGATGCCGTTGATCGTGGCCGGCGTCCGGACGGCCACCATCGTCGCGATCGGGACCGCCGCGATCGCGTCCACGGTCGGCGTGCCGACGCTCGGTTCGCCCATCCTCGACGGGCTGGTCTCGGAGAAGACGGGGTTCGTGGTGGAGGGCGCGGTGGTCGCGGCAATGTTCGCGGTCGTCGCCGACCTCGCCTTCGAACGTCTCGCATCGGCGGTGGATGTGTTGCGATAACAACGCGTCAAACATCGACATTGTCCGATCTCGGCAACCGGGCATATCCTGGCCCGAGCCATACCAGGGTCCGCATGAACCCGCTTCTCGCGTCACGATCGGTGCTGTTCGATACCGAAACGACTGGTCTCGATCCGGCGGCCGGTGATCGCGTGCTCGAGATCGCCGCGATCGAGCTTAACGCCGACCTGCCGACCGGACGCCGCTTCCACGTCGTGATCGACCCGGAGTGCCATGTCCCGGAAGAGGCCACGCGGGTGCACGGGTTCAGCCGGGCCGACGTCGCCGGCAAGCCGCGCTTCGCCGACATCTGCGCCGACTTCCTCGACTTCATCGGCGACGCGCCGCTGGTCGCGCACAACGCGCCGTTCGATTTCGCCTTCATCTCGGCCGAACTCGACCGCATCGGCCTGCCGCCGCTCGAACCCTCGCGCATGGTCGACACGCTGGCGCTCGCCAAGGCGCGGTTCCCCGGCCTGCCCAACAGCCTCGATGCGCTGTGCCGCCGCTACGAGATCGACCTCGCCGAGCGTACTACGCACAACGCGCTGCTCGATTGCCGGCTGCTGGCGGAGGTCTATGTCGAACTGACCGGCGGCCGTCAGCGCGGGCTGTCGCTGGTGGTCGATGCGAGCGCGGGCCGGCCGATCCGGGCGGTCAGGCCCGACCGGATCCCGCGCCTGATCGAACCTTCCGAGGCGGAGCTCGCGGCGCACGCGGCCTTCGTGGCAAGGCTGAAGGAGCCGATCTGGATGCAGCCGTGAGCGACCATCCGGGGGCCCGGCGCCGCGGGTTCGCGATCCTGGCCGAGCGTCCGCACCTGGCACTCGGCCTGGTGCGTCTGCTGATGGTCGTCGCCCTGATGACGCTGCTGTCGGCGAGCCTCACCCTGCAGACCGTCTTCGACAGCCTGCGCGCCAACAACGTGGGCGCCGTGACCGATGTGGTCACCGCCGGCCGCGTCGAGCTGCTGCTTCAGCAGGGTCTGGCCGCGGAACGCGAGACCCGCCTTGCCGCCGACGATCGTGCGCTCGCCGAGGCGACCGGCCGTTTCGACCGGATCGCGGACGCAATCGGCTTCTGGCCCCGCGACTTCATCGCACCCCCCCGGTCATGGGCCCCCGAGCTGGTCGCGTCGGCGAAGGCATTGCAGAGTGCGGTCCCACCCGCCGTCGAGGCGCTGCGCCGCCTCATTCCGGCGCGTCCCGGCGCTGGCATCGGTGCGCAAGCCGATGCATCCCTGATCGCGAACGCGAGCCTTGCCGCGGAACGCGTCTCGCGCGACGCGCTGGCCTGGCGCATCACCTTCATCGACCGCATCCAGCACCGCGAGCGCGTCGGCATCGCGGGCGCGCTCGCGGCCCTGACAGGCTTCATCGTCCTGCTCGGCGGCACCGCCACGCGCCTGATCGAGGGCCGCCTGATCCTGTTCGCGGCGCGCCGCACCGCGACCCAGCAGACCCAGTTGCTGGCCGGCGCGGTCGACCATATGCGCGACGGCGTCGCCGTCTTCGATCGGGATGACCGCCTCGTCCTGAGCAACGACCGCCTCGGGCCGGTGACGGGGCTTGCCGACGCGCCGCCGCTGCGCACGCCCTATGAAGCGCTCGCGGCCTCGCTCGCGCACGCCGACCCGCCGCTGCTCGGCGCCGCCCGGCCGGCGATCGGCGCGCCGGTCTCGGGCGAGATGCGGGTGGGCAAGCGGGTGCTCGCGGTCTACCGCAGCGCGATGCCGGCCGGCTTCCAGATGGTGACCGTCTCGGACGTCACCGAGCGGGTCGCGGCCGAGGAGATGGTCCGGCGCGCGCAACGGATGGAAGCGCTCGGCCGGCTGACCGGCGGTGTCGCGCACGATTTCAACAATCTCCTGCAGGCCCTATCGGCCAATCTGGAGGTGATGTCGGCCGAGGCGTCCGGACTTCCGGGGCGCATGAGCGTGCTGACCGCGCAGGCCCTCGGCGCGGTGGATCGCGGTTCCAGGCTCACCCGCCACCTGCTCGCCTTCGCGCGCCGGCAGGAACTCGCCGCACTGCCGCTCGACACCGAGGCGATCCTGCTGGGATTGCGCGACCTGCTCGACCGCACGCTCGGCGACGAGATCGCGGTCGAGCTCTCGATCGAGAACGGCCTGTGGCCGGTGCTGGCGGATGCCGCCGGCCTCGAGAACGCCCTGCTCAATCTCGCGCTCAACGGACGCGACGCGATGGCGCAGGGCGGCCGGCTGTCGATGACCGCCCGGAACGACGTGTCGAGCGGGCCGGACGGCGACCGTGTCGTGATCGAGGTCGTCGACGGCGGCATCGGCATGACCGAGGACCAGATCGCGCGCGCGATCGAGCCGTTCTACACCACCAAGGCGGTGGGCGCCGGGGTCGGCCTCGGACTGTCGCTGGTGGACGGGTTCGCGCGGCAGTCGGGCGGTCAGTTCTGCCTCGAAAGCGAGCCCGGCCGCGGCACGCGCGCGATCCTGCTCCTGCCGCGCGCGCCGTCCCTGACGGTCGCCTCGGCGCCTCTGCCCATCGCCGCGCCGGGACGCGGCGAGACGATCCTGCTCGTCGAGGACGACCCGGTCGTCTCGCGCGCGACACGCGAGGCGCTCGAGCAGCTCGGCTATCGCGTCGTGGGCGCGGCCGACGCGAGATCGGCCTGCCACCTGCTCGAGGACGGCGTCAGGCCCGACCTCCTGTTCACCGACGTCATGATGCCCGGCCCGCTCGACGTGGGCGACCTGGCGGCGCGCGCGCGTGCGCTGATGCCGGCGCTGCCGATCCTGTTCAACACCGGCGATACGGAAGCGCGCGTGCTCGCCGCACTTCGTCTCGACGAGCGGATGCTGGTCGTGGCCAAACCCTGGCGCCTGGCCGAGATCTCGACCCGGATCCGCGCCCTGCTCGACCGGGAGCCCGCGCTCGCGGTCAGCGAGGAGGCCTGAACCGCCCCCTGGAAGGCATTAATTGCCGGCGGATTTTTTCCCCACTCGGCAGAAAATGCAGGTCGTCCCGCCGGAATCGGTCCGCAACCGAGCCGACATCCATCCGGACGTGTGGCATGCCGCGTGCAATGATCGCGTGCCGGAATGATCCGGCGGCTGCCTGCAACCAGCGACCGATCGAGGAGATGCGTCATGCACGTCCACCCACACGCGCACGGCGCGTCGCCCATCCGCCAGGATGCGAACGCGAGCGGCACGTCGGCACTGAACGCGACGTCACCGTTCTCGGTCATGGCGGACGGCGACGCGTCGACCACCAGCACGTCGGCGATGACGGACGCCGCCAAGAGTGCCGCGCCCGCGACCTCGTTCTCGGGCCTGGCCGGGAACCTGCAGGCCCTGCTGCTCGGCATCGGCCAGAACGGCGTGGGCGCCGCGGCGGCGCAGGCCGTGCCCTCGGGTGCCGCCGGCGCCCTGCAAGCCTACGGCCAAAAGGCCCTGTTCGGCTGACGAAACCCGTCAGCTTCCGTCGACGATCGCTCGAAAACCTGCTTCGTCGACGGTCCTGATCTCGAGCTCCGCCGCGCGCCTGGCCTTGCTGCCGGCGTCGGCTCCCAGCACCACGAGGTCGGTCTTTTTCGAGACCGTATCGGTCACCCGCGCGCCGAGCCGCTCGGCGATCGCTTTCGCTTCCGGACGCGTCATCGTCGCGAGCGAGCCGGTGAACACGATCGTCCGCCCCGACAGCGCTCCGGCTTCGGCCTGCTCGGGCAGGATCTCGATCAGGCAGGCCGCCAGCGCGCGCAACGTCGCGACGTTGCGCGCCTCGGCGAAGAAGGCGACCAGTTCGTCGGCGATTGCCTGGCCCACGCGCGTGATGCCGGCCAGCGACGTGCGCGCCTCCGAGTCCGCCGCCGACGCGTCGATCATCGCCTGCATCCAGGTCTCGAAATCGCCATAGTGCTTGGCAAGGAGCTTCGCGTTCGCCTCCCCGATCCGGCGGATGCCGAGGGCCAGGATCAGGCGGGCGAGCGCGATATGGCGCCGCTCCTCGATCGCGCGCAGCAGGTTGCGCGTCGACTGCGCGCCCCATCCCTCGCGCGACGCGATCGCGTCCCGATGGTCCCGCAGCCGGAAGATGTCGGCCGGTTCCCGGAGCAGCCCGTCGGCGAGGAACTCGGCGATCGTACGCTCGCCGAGCCCCTCGATGTCGAACGCCGGGCGCGAGACGAAATGCGTCAGCCGCTCCACCGCCTGGGCGGGACAGACCAGGCCGCCGGTGCAGCGCCGCACCACTTCGCCGGGCGGACGCACCGCCGCACTGCCGCAGACCGGGCACGCAGTCAGCGGCTCGAACGCGGCCGCCCCGTCCGGCCGATGATCGAGGAGCACGTCGATGATCTGGGGGATGACGTCGCCCGCCCGCTGCAGCACCACCGTGTCGCCGATCCGGATGTCCTTGCGCGCGATCTCGTCCTCGTTGTGCAGCGTCGCGCGGGTGACGAGGACGCCGCCGACATTGACCGCGCGCAGCTTCGCCACCGGCGTCAGCGCGCCGGTGCGCCCGACCTGGATCACGATGTCTTCGAGCATGGTTGCGGCGCGTTCGGCCGGGAACTTCCAGGCCATCGCCCAGCGCGGCGCGCGGCCCGCGAACCCGAGCCGCTGCTGCAGCGCGAGATCGTCGATCTTGTAGACCACGCCGTCGATGTCGTAATCGAGTCCGGCGCGTTCGGCCGCCATCCGCACCTGGAAGTCCGCCGCCTCCGCCGCATCGGCGAGCCGTGTCGAGCTCGGATTGACCTCGAAACCCCAATCGGTCAGCCGTTGCAGGAACTCCCAGTGCGTGTGCGCCACCTTCTCGCTCGACAAACCCTGCGCATAGGCGAAGAGGGCCAGCGGTCGCGAGGCGGTGACGGACACATCGAGTTGCCGGAGCGAGCCCGCGGCCGCGTTGCGCGGATTGGCGAAGATCTTGCCGCCCGACGCTGCCTGCCGTTCGTTCAGCGCGAGGAAGGCCGCCTTGCCGAGAAAGATCTCGCCGCGGATCTCGATCGCCTCGGGTGCCGCGCCGCGCAGCCGCCGCGGCACCGCGCGGCCGAGCGCGCGGACATTCGCCGTCACGTCCTCTCCCGTGATGCCGTCGCCGCGCGTCGCCGCGCGCGCGAGCCGGCCGCGCTCGTAGGTCAGCGAGATCGACAATCCGTCGATCTTGGGCTCGCCCACCAGTGGCAGCGCCGCGTCCTTGGCCAGACCGAGGAAGCGCCGCGCGCGGGCGTCGAAGGCACGGAAATCGCCCTCGTCGAAGACGTTGTCGAGCGAGAGCATCGGCACGGCATGCCTGGCGCCGGCGAACGCGCCCTCGGGTGCCGCGCCGACGCGGGCCGACGGGCTATCGGGACGGATCAGTTCCGGATAGCGCCGTTCGATCGCGGCGTTGCGCCGCCGCAGCGCGTCGTAGGACGCGTCGTCGATCTCCGGCGCGTCCTCTTGATGATAGAGCCTGTCGTGCCGTGCGATCTCGGCCGCGAGTACCTCGAGCTCGGAGCGTGCCTCGGCCTCGGTCAGTCCTTCCACTTCGTCCATGCCCGGGGCGACATCGCTCATGCCATGATCTCGTCGCACTCGCCCGGCGCCATCGCGGCGGACAGGATCTCGACCTGGTCGAGCGGCAGCACGCCGGTCGTCGATTGCAGGCGCACGATCCGCACGCGCCAGGGACGCCCGCGTGCCTCGAAGGTGTGCGGGTTGCCGTCGATGCCGCCGATCGGGTCCGTGCGGTCCCGAACGTCCAGCACCGTCCAGTCGCGCGCATCGATCGAACCCAGCAGCCGCAGGCCGGCGGCCCGCTGGTCGCCCGAGATCGGCCCGTGCACCCGGACCGCCTCGATCTCGACGACATTTGCGAACTCGGCCTGCCACCAGGGATACTGGCTGCCCGCGATCAGCGCCTGGGCCGCGCCCGTCAGCAGGCCGCCGACGAGGCGGGCGGCGTCGCCGTCGTCGGAGGAAGTGCAGGCGACCGCCGCCGGACCGAGATCGGGCCTCGCGCCATCGGGCGTCATGTCGCAGGCGAGGCGGCGGCTGACGATCAGGCGGCGCATCGCGCGCGCGTAGGCCTCGCCCAGTGCCACCGCATCGGCCGCGTCCCCGGAAGGACACAGGGTGAGCGTGTCGTGGCCGCACAGCGCGTCGATGTTGAGCGCGTCGCGCGAGGGCGCCGGACACAGCACCATCCGCGATCCCGCCGCGCGAAAGGCGGCCGCGTGGTCGCCGGCTCCCGCCATGCCCGCGGGCGCGGTGGAGGACACCAGGGCGGCCGCGCGGACACGTCCGAGCAGGGCCGCGAACGACATCTCGCCCGGGTGGATCACCGCGACGCCGTGCCGGCGCAGCGTCTCGTCGAATGCCTCCTCGCCCGCGATCGCCGGCTCGGCCCCGCGCGCCGACGAGACATGCAGCGGCGCGCGTCCGAGATCGGCGGGCAGCGTCCGGCCCGCGAGCCGGATCGCCAGCGTCGCCGCGAGCCTTCCGTAGGCCGGGAAGGCGAGGCGGCCGGTCTCGAAGGCGGGTGCCGGCACGATCACGCACTCCAGCCGGGTCGGACGGTCGAGCACGACGCAATCGGCGGGATCGACTCCGAGCGCGCGCAGGGTGGCGCCGACGACCGGCGTGTCGAACAGGTCGGCCACCGGGGCGCGCGCGTGGAACAGCAGCAGCGCCTGGCCCGGCCGGGTGGCATAGCTCCAGAAGCGCGACAGGGCGCCCGACAGGAACTCGCCTGCCTCGAGCAGGCCGCCATAGACATGCACCACGCCCGCCTCGGCCGGTCGTGCCTCGCGAATGGCATCGGCGGGCGCCGTCCAGGCGCCTGACGACGGCTCCGGTGCCCCGTCAGCCCCATCGGTCCAGTGCGCGGCGGAGACGATCAGCCGGTCGCCCGCATCGTAAAGCCCCCAGCCGTGCCGGTCCCAATCCCCGGCCGCCGGCACATACAGCGCGCGCCGGCAGGTCTCGATCGCTGGCTCCGCCTCGATGATCCGGGCTTGGCCGGAACCGCATCTCGTCAGTGTCATCAGCCGGCCCTCCTGGTCACCGGTTCGCTGACGCCAGCCGGAGCGTCGGGTCCGGCGGCCTGCCGAGCAGGCTGGACGCGGCGGCGCGCGCCGCATCGGTCACGCGCGCGCCGGCCAGCATGCGCGCGATCTCCTCGCGACGCGCCGCCGCGTCGAGCACCGTGACGTCGGTCATCGTCAGGCCGTGCACGACCCGCTTGGCGACGTGCAGATGATGATCGCCGCGCGCCGCGACCTGCGGCGAGTGCGTCACCACCAGCACCTGTCGGCCGGCAGCGACGAGCGCCAGCCGTTCGCCGACCGCGGACGCGGTGGCGCCGCCGACGCCGGCATCGACCTCGTCGAAGACGAGCGTGCCCACCGGCGAGCCGGCCGCCAGCACCACCTTGAGCGCCAGCATCAACCGCGACAGCTCGCCGCCGGAGGCGACCCGCCCGAGCGGCCCAGGCGCCTGGCCCGGATTGGCCGCGATCAGGAACGACACCTGGTCGGCGCCCGCCTCGCTCCAGGAATCTTCGGGCAGCAGACCGGCGGCGACGACGAAGCGCGCCCGTTCGAGCTTGAGCGGTGCGAGTTCCGCCATCACCGCGCGCTCGAGCGATCGCCCGGCCGCGCGGCGCGCCTCGGTCAGCCGGCCGCAGCAGGCGACGAACGCCGCGCGTGCGCGGGCCGCATCCATCCGTAGTTCCTCGATGCCGCGCGTGCCGGCGTCGAGCGACGCGATCCGCGCGCGCAGCGATCCGAGGAACGCGGGCAGCTCCGCCGGCGGCACGCCATATTTCCGGCCGGCGGCGCGCAGCGCGAACAGGCGCACCTCGGCCTGTTCGAGCGCGCGCGGGTCCGCCTCCGTCTCGGCCGCAAGCCGGCTGAGCAGGCTCTCCGCGTCCGCCAGCGCCTCTTCCGCCCGTTCGAGTGACGCTGCGGCGTCCGCAGCGCCCGCGGACTGCTCGAGCCGCGACAGGGCACGGGCAGCCGCGCGCAGCGACGCCGCGGGACCCGCGCGCCGGTCCCGCGGCGACAGTTCGGCGAGGGCCGCCGCAACCGCCTCGGCACGCCGCTCGCCCTGCTGCAGGTCGACCCGCAGGGCCGCGAGCCGGTCCTCCTCGTCGGCCGCCGGGCCGAGCGCCGCAAGCTCGGCCTCCGACGCGCGCAGCCAGTCCTCCTCGCGCGCGGCGCTCTCGATCGCGGCCCGGGCCGCGGTCAGCCGCTCGGCGAGCGCGCGCCATTCCCGGTGCAGGGCCCTTGCCTCGATCGGCAGCGCGCCGTCGACCCCGAACAGATCGAGCAGGCCGCGATGGGTCGCGGGATCGGCCAGCCCCATCTGCTCGTGCTGGCCCTGCACCTCGACGAGCAGGGCGCCCACCCTCCTGAGCAACCCGGCGCCGACCGCCTGGTCGTTGACGAAGGCGCGCGAGCGTCCGTCGCGGCCGACCGACCGGCGCAGCACGATCGCATCGTCGTCGATGTCGCTCTCGGCCAGCAGCAGGCGGGCCGGATGGCGCTCGTCCACCGAGAAGCTGGCGCTGACCGCGCACAGATCCGCGCCCTCGCGGATCAGGCCGGGGCCTGCCCGTTCGCCGAGCGCCAGGCCCAGACTGTCGAGCAGGATCGACTTGCCCGCGCCGGTCTCGCCGGTCAGCACGGTCAGACCCGTGCCCAGCTCGAGCTCGAGGCGCTCGATCAGCACCACATCCCTGACCGAAAGCGCCGTCAGCATGGGTGCAACATGGCGCGATCGGAGGGGCCGCGCAAAGTGCGCTTGCATGATCGCCCGGCAGCGATGAACGTGCCGGTCATGACACCGCGAGGAGACCAGGCATGAGCGGCTTTCTCGGCAGGGCGCTGGGCGAACTCACCGGCTCGTTCGGCGGCCAGGAACAGACGCCGAACGCCGGCAACCTGCTCAACGACGTCATGTCGAATTCGGGCGGCGTGCAGGGCCTGCTCGGCCAGTTCGAGCAGTCCGGATTCGGCGATCATGTCCGCTCCTGGATCGGCAACGGCGAGAACTGGCCGATCTCGCCGCAGGAGATCGAACAGGTCATCCCCCCTGACCGGCTCGACCAGCTCGCGCAGGCGCATGGCGTGCCGGCCGGCGCCGTCTCGTCCATCCTGGCCCAGCTTCTGCCGCATGCCGTCAGCGCGGCGACACCGGACGGCGCGGCCCCCGCGTCCGACCAGACTTGAGCCTCGCCGCGGAAAGCGTGTGGGATTATCCGCGGCCGCCGCGCCTCGAGCACGTGCCGCAGGAGGTGAGCATCGCCTTCGCCGGCCGCGCCATCGCACGCACGACCGAGGCCTGGCGCGTGCTCGAGACCAGCCATCCGCCGACCTATTACCTGCCACCCGGCTGCTTCACCGACTGCGAGCTGGTCAGGGCGCCCGGCGGCTCGTTCTGCGAATGGAAGGGGCGCGCGGTCTACTGGTCGATCGCCGCCGGCGGCCGGACCGCGGAGGGGGTCGCCTGGAGCTATCCCGATCCGACCGAGCCGTTCGCCGCGATCGCCGATCATCTGGCGCTGTATTGCGCGGCGATGGACGAATGCCTGATCGGCGGCGAGCGCGCCGCGCCGCAGCCGGGCGGCTTCTATGGCGGCTGGGTGACGCCGAACCTGCGCGGCCCGTTCAAGGGCGGCCCCGGCTCCGCGGGCTGGTGACACGCGGCGGCGCGATCGCGCCCAGACCGAAGAAGGCCGATCTGCCGCGCAAGCTCTGCGCCCGCTGCGGCCGGCCGTTCACGTGGCGGCGCAAATGGGCGCGCGACTGGGATCAGGTGTTGTATTGCTCGGATGCCTGCAGGCAGCAGGCGAAATAGCCGTCAGAACAGGCCGAGGAAACCGGACCTGCGCTTCGGCGGCGTCGCGTCGGCGACGTTCGCCTCGCGCAGATCGGCATACGCCGCCTGATACCACTGGCTGCCGGGATAGTTGTAGCCCAGCACCGACGCCGTGCGCCGCGCCTGGTCGACCAGCCCGAGCTTGAGATAGCATTCGGTCAGGCGCTCCAGCGCCTCGGCGACATGGTTCGTGGTCTGGAAATCCTGCACCACGCGCTGGTAGCGGTTGATCGCCGCCTCGTAGAGATGCTGGCGCTCGTAGTAGCGCCCGATCAGCATCTCCTTGCCGGCCAGATGGTCGCGGCACAGATCGATCTTGAGCGAGGCGTCGCGCGCATAGGGCGTGTCGGGATACCGGTTCACCACTTCCTGCAGCGCCGTCATCGCCTGCTGCGTGCCGCGCTGGTCGCGCTGGATGTCTGCGATCTGCTCGTAGAAGCAGAGTGCCCGCAGATAATAAGCATAGGCGGCGTCGTTGCTCATCGGGTGGAGCGAGATGTAGTGGTCGAGCTGCGCGATCGCCTCGGCGTAGGAATCGTTCTGGTAGTTGGCGAAGCCTTCCATCAGTTGCGCATTGCTGGCCCATGGCGAATAGGGATAGTTCTGCTGGACCAGGTCGAACTGCGTGACCGACTGCTCGTAGTTGCCGGCGCGCAGCTTCTCGATGCCCGAATTATACAGTTCCTCGGCCGACATCTGCGACACGTCCGGCGGCTTGACCGCCTGCTTGGACGGGCCGCTGAAGGGGTTGATCGCGTTGAGCGCGCCGCAGCCCGACAGGAGAGTCGCGAAAGCCAAGGCGAACCAGAACGGGCGATACGGGCTCGGCTTCATGCGGCGGTCATCCAACAGACGCGCGCCTTATATCACGCGCTCGCGAGGCGAGAAGACCGCTCTCAGGCGGCCCGGCTCGCCGCGACCGGCATGGACCCGAGCGTCAGGAGCCGCCAGTTCGCCGGATGCGCGAACAGCGCCCGCAGCACCCTGTTGTTCAGGCCATGGCCGCTCCGATGGCCGGTGAACCGGCCGACGAGCGGCGCGCCGGCCAGTGCGAGGTCGCCGACCGCGTCGAGCATCTTGTGCCGGACGAACTCGTCCGCTCGGCGCAGCCCGTTCGGGTTCAGCACCCTGTCGCCGTCGACCACGATGGCGTTGTCGAGCGATCCGCCGCGCGCCAGTCCCGCGTCGCGCAGACGGTCGATCTCGTGCGCCATCGTGAACGTGCGCGCCTCCGCGAGCTCGCTGCCGAAGCGGGCGGCGTCGAGCGCCTCGATGGCGAGCGACTGCCGGCCGATCGCGGGCGCCTCGAAATCGATCGACAAGTCGAGCGAGAAGCCCGGCCCGGGCGAGAGCTGCGCGAAGGCTGGCCCGTCGCCGACCCGCACCGTGCGCAGCACCTCGATCACCCGCCGCGGCGCCGGCTGTGACACGATGCCGGCGCGTTCGATCATGGCGAGGAAGCCGCGCGACGAGCCGTCCATGATCGGCAGTTCCGGCCCGTCGACCTCGATCCGCGCATTGTCGATGCCGCTTGCACGCAGGGCCGCCATCAGGTGCTCGATGGTGCCGACACGGAGCGCCGGATCGGCGGGCGAGGCGAGCACCGTGCACAGATGGGTCTCGGTGACCAGGTCGAACCGGGCGGGCAGCGACGCCTCGAGGTCGAGACGGTGGAACACCACGCCGGTGTCCGCCGCCGCCGGAGCGATCGTCAGCCGGACGGGCCGGCCGCCATGAAGTCCGGTGCCCTCGCAGCCCACGCGCCGCCGCAGCGTGGATTGACGCGGCCCGGCCGCGATCTCGGCGCCCAGCCGGGACGCGCGTCCGAGCAGTGTGTCGTGCGGCCGCGTCGATCGTCCGGATGCGAATCGTTCGGCCAAGGCGGGCTCCGGGTCAGTCATGGGAGCGTGTTACGTGTCTCCCGGGCGCGCGCCCAGTCAATGTTTGTTGCGTGATGTTTCGCCTCTAAGCTCCTGATAAGTCCTGGTTCATCAAGGGGAACGCGATGCCGGCCGATCACGCGCACGATCATCACGGGCATCGCCATGGGCACGCTCATGTGCCGGCGCGCTTCGGCCGCGCCTTCGCCATCGGCATCTCGCTCAACCTGCTCTATGTCGGCGGCGAAACGCTGTATGGCGTGCTTGCCCACTCGTTGGCGCTGCTCGCCGATGCGGGCCACAATCTCGGCGACGTGCTCTCCCTGGCGGCGGCCTGGCTGGCAACCCGCCTGTCGCGAACCAGGCCCTCCGCGCGCTTCACCTACGGGCTGCGCGCCTCGTCGATCCTGGCCGCACTTGCCAACGCGGTGACGCTGCTGCTGGTCACGGGTGCCATCGCCGCCGGCGCGATCGCCCGGCTGATCGCGCCCGGGCCGGTCGCGGGCGGCGTCGTCATCGTGGTCGCCGCCATCGGCATCGCGGTCAACGGCACGACCGCGCTGTTGTTCATGGGCGGCCGCGCGTCGGATCTGAACATCCGTGCGGCCTTCACCCACATGGCGACCGACGCGCTGGTGGCCTTCGGCGTGGTGGTGGCCGGTCTGCTCATCCTCTGGACCGGCCGCGCATCGATCGACCCGATCGCCAGCCTGCTGATCTGCGCGATCATCGTCGCCGGCACCTGGTCGCTGCTGCGCGACAGCCTCGGCTTCGCGATGAGCGCCGTGCCGCCGGGGATCGACCGCGATGCGGTGGAGCGCTTTCTCGCGTCCTTGCCCGGCGTGGCGGCGGTCCACGACCTGCACATCTGGGGCATGAGCACCACCGAAACGGCGCTCACCGCCCATCTCGTCCGGCCCGGCGCTTCCCCGGACGACGCGCTGCTGCACGGCGCCGCCGAGACCCTTCGGCGGCAGCACGGCATCGCCCACGCGACGATCCAGATCGAGCAGGGCGATCACGCGCATCCCTGTGCCCTGCTCTCGCCCGAAACGGTCTAGCGCCTTTGGAGCAGGCCCCAGCGCTCGAGCGCCCTGATCGCGGCGCCGGCGCCGTCCTCGCCTTGCATGTCGGCGCCGAGTGACGCCGCACGCCCGCTCATCGCGATCGCGGCCTCGATCGCGGCCTCGAGCGACGCGCCGGTGATGGTCTTTCGCGCGAGCGCCCGGGGTGCCACGCCAAGCCGGTGGAGCCGCCACGCCCAGAAGAACTGGTCGGCCACGAACGGCACCACCACCTGCGGGACGCCCGCCCGCGCCGCCGCCGCCACCGTGCCGGCGCCGCCGTGATGCACGAGTGCCGCCACACGCGGCAGCAGCCAGTCGAACGGCGCTTCGTCCACGACCAGGATCGGCAGGCCGTCGAGACCGGTGTCGAGCGTGAGCGCGCCCCAGCCGCGAATCACGACCGCTCGGCGGCCGGACCGGCGCACGGCGTCGGCGACGGTCGCGGACAGGGCCGCGCACTCGTCCGGTCCGACCCGCATGCTGCCGAAGCCGATCGCGAGCGGCTTGTCGGCAGATTCGACGAAGGCGCGCAGCGCCTCCGTCGGCGCCGCTCCGGACGGTGGCAGCCGCCACGCGCCGGTGACCGCGACCTGCGTGCGTGGCCAGTCGGGCGGCGGCGGGAGCAGATGCGGGCTGAAACTGTAGAGCATCCGAGGGCTGGCAACGCGTGATTGGCCCGGCAAGCCGAGGTCGCGCCGCAGACGCGCGACGGGCGCCGCGAAGCAAGCCTGCCAGACCAGCGCGCGCACCACCCGGGCCAGCCCGGCATTGAGCGGACCCGGCAAGGCCCGCGGCGGCGGCACCGGCGGCGGGTAGGCGCGCGTGGGCGTGAGCGGCATGACGCCGGCGCCGACCGACGGGATGCGCATCGCCTCGCCGGCCGCGGCGGCGACGGCGCCCATCGCTAGCCCGGCGCCGATCAGCAACCCGGCGCCTTCCGATGCGCGCCGCACCTGGCCGGCCCAGCCGCTCGAGGCCTCGCGCATCCTCGCCCTGAGGAGCGCGATCCCCGCACGCCCGTCGAGGCCGCCCTCGGCGCGTGCGATCTCGTCGGCATAGCTCGGCGACAGGTCGGACCAGGCCAGGCCATGGCGCTCCACCAGCGCGCGGTGGTCGTGGCTGGTCGCCACCACCATCTCGTGTCCGGCCGCGCGCAGTGCCACGCCGAGGGCCGCCGCCGGCAGCGCGTCGCCCTGCGTGCCGACGACGAAAAAGACCACCCGCATCCCTCGCTTCTCCTCCCGTTGCGGGAGAGACTGCCCCATCGACGAGAGGACATCGAATGGCCGGCCCGGATGCGCACTACTACCAGCCCTCCCAGGGCCATCGCCTCGCGCATGATCCGTTCAACAGCATCGTGGCGCCGCGTCCGATCGGCTGGGTGTCGTCGCTCGACCGCGAGGGACGGCGCAACCTCGCGCCCTACAGCTTTTTCAACGCGTTGAACTACCGTCCGCCGATCATCGGCTTCTCGAGCAACGGCTGGAAGGACAGCGTCGCCAATCTGGAGGCCACGGGCGAGTTCTGCTGGAACCTCGCCACCAGGCCGCTCGCGCAGGCGATGAACGCGAGCTCGGCCGGCGTTGCGCACGAGGTCGACGAGTTCGCGCTCGCGGGCCTCACCGCCGTCCCCGGACGGATCGTCGCCGCCCCGCGTGTCGCGGAAAGTCCGGTCAATTTCGAATGCCGTGTCACCCAGACTCTTCGCCTTCGGACCGTCGAGGGACGCGAGGTCGACACCTGGCTCACCTTGGGTGAGGTCGTGGCGGTGCATATCGATCCGGCGCTGATCGAGAACGGCATCTACGTCACAGCGCGCGCGCACCCGATCGTGCGCGGCGGCGGCCCGGGCGATTACGCCGAGATCACCGAGGCCGCGATGTTCTTCATGGGGCGTCCGTCCTGACATGCGCGTCACGCCGGACGACATCCGCACGCGCTTCTCGACCGCGCTGTCGGTGATGTATCGCGCCGAGGTGCCGCTCTACGGCGACCTGCTCCGCATCGTCGCCGGCATCAACGCGCGCACCGACGATCCCGAGCGGGACGCGCCGCGCGTGGCGCTCGAGCGTCATGGCGCGATCAGGCTTGGCCGGCCCGAGGAGCTCCGCCTGATCAGGCGCCTGTTCGCGGTGATGGGGATGATGCCGGTCGGCTACTACGATCTGGCGCCTTCGGGTGTGCCGGTGCACGCGACCGCGTTCCGGCCGATCGCCGAGGCGTCGCTGGCGGCCAACCCGTTTCGCATGTTCACTTCCCTGCTCCGGCTCGAGCTGATCGAGGACGACGCGTTGCGCCGCGAAGCGGCGCGGATCCTCGTCGAACGGCGCATCATGACGCCGCGCGCGATCGCCTTGATCGAGATGGCGGAGGCCGACGGGCTCGACAGCGCGCGGGCCGACGAGCTGGTCCGCGAGGCGCTGCACACGTTCCGCTGGAACGCGGCCGCGTCCGTGAGCCGCGCCACCTACGAGCGTCTGCGCGCCGCCCATCCGCTGATCGCCGACGTCGTGTGTTTCCAGCGACCGCACGTCAACCACCTCACGCCGCGCACGTTCGACATCGATGCCGTGCACGCGGTCATGCGCGGGACGGGGATGGATCCGAAGGACAGCATCGAGGGGCCGCCACGCCGTGCGGTTCCGATCCTGCTGCGCCAGACCAGCTTCAAGGCCCGCGAGGAGCCGATCAGCTTCGCGGGCGAGCCGGGCACGCACACCGCGCGCTTCGGAGAGGTCGAGCAACGGGGCGCGGCACTGACGCCAAAGGGGCGCGCGCTCTACGACGAGGCAATCGCCTCCGGCGCGCATGACGCGTTGGCGGCCTTTCCCGACGACCTCGAGGTTTTACGCGGCCAGGGCTTGATCTTCTGCCGCGCTTCGGGCGCCGGGTTCGAGCCGATCACCTATGAGGATTTCCTACCCGTCAGTGCGGCAGGCATCTTCCGCTCCAACCTCGCCGGACACGGCAGCGCCGCGGTGTCGAGGCGGGCGGGCGACCGGCTCGCCTTCGAGACGGCACTCGAGGGCGAGGTCGCCTGCGCGATGTCGCTCTATGCCGACCTGGAACGACATTCCGTGGTCACTGGATCAGATGGCTGGTCGACTCCAGCACGAGCGCGAACATCGCATTGAGCTGGTTCTGGATGTCGCTGGCATCGTTGGCGATGAAGAAATAGCTCGGCGAGGAGGCGCAGGCCTTCAGGTTCGGTTGGATGTTGCCCTGGATCGGCTCGACGTTGTTCACCCAGAACGCGTTGTCGGGGATCTGCAGGTACGGCGTGTAGAGCACCAGGATGCTCACGTTGAGCGCCTTCAACGCCGCGCAGTCCGACGCGCTGAAGGCGTTGATCTTCCGCGATCCATTGACCGTCTCGTCGTAGACGCCGTCGCTGATCAGGAAGAGAAACTTCTGCGGAACGTTCGTCCCCTGCTGCGGCAGCGACATATCGGTTGTCGTCATCTGCGACATCGCATTCGTGAAGTAGGTATTGTCGCACTGCCCGGAACAATCGTTCAACGCGGGCACGACCGATGACAGCGCGTTCGAGGCATCGGCAACATCGCTGCTGAGCGCATAGATCGTGCTGAAGACATCGGAGAACGTGTAGAGCCCGATCTGGAACCGGCTGTTCTGGTCCTGCGCCTGCATGGTCTGGATGACCTGGCCGACAGCCGAGCGCAGGACGGTGAGGCGAAGCTGGACGTTGTTGCGAAGTGCCAGTTGGTAGTAGTCGTCACCGGTGGTCGTCCAATGACACGCGAAGGCGCAGGCTTCGCCCTTGCTCACGTTCGACGGCAGCTTGCCGGTCGGCTTGTAGTTCGCGGTGAGCTGCTCCATCGTCGCCTGATCCGACGCGGTCGCGGCCAGCGTCATCGACGATGACACGTCCATCAGGATCTGGACGTCGACGAACGGATTGTAGGAGAGGCTTGCGCCGGCCTGGTCGCCAATCGTGAACCCCGACAGGCCAATCAGGTTCGCGAAGGTGGACCCGATCTGTGCCGTGTAGGTCACGGTCGCGTTGAACAGTCCGCCCGTCTGCGTGAGGCCGACATTGATCGACCCGATCACGACCGAAGGCTGGTTGCCGGTCTGGGCTGCGAAGCGGCCGCGGGCCGCGGCGATCCCCTCGTTGATGTAGTTGAGGTCTCCCGCCTTGAACGAGTTCGCGGCCGTCGTCGCCGCGAGCAGAGCCGAAGAGTCGGCGGCAAGATCGAGCTTGCCCTTCACCCAGCTCAATCGGCCGAAATCGACCGCGAGGCCGACCATCCCGCAAAGCGGCACGATCGCGAGCGCGACGACGAGGGCGACGTTGCCGCCTCGCCGATGCCACAGCCCGTTCAGCATCGCTCGATGATCCCCGAGCCACCGGCCTGCAGCAGCGTGGTGCCGTTGCCGATACGCGGCGAGACGGTCGCTTGCTCGAAGAGCGGAATATTGCCGAACAGGAAGCCGAAGAAGATGGGCGTGAACGAATACTGCACGTCGGCCACGAACAAGGTCGCGGGGCCGACATCGTCGGACGCAATGGACGTGATTGTCGAAGCGGCGCTGTCGGCGACCACCGAGACGTTACCACAGGCACGCAGTTGCCCGGTGCCGAGCGGGTTTCCGACGCTCCACGCCACGCGCGGCGTATATGTGCAGCCCTGCGTGCAGCCGTTCGGGCTGGCTGTGAAGGTCACGCCGGACAACGTGACCGCGAACCCGCCATGGCTGGTCTGGCGTGCCCATGCGGGAAAGAACGCGAAGGGCGCGGTCGTCGCCTCCGAGGCCTGCAGGTCGGTGATCTCGTTCAGCGCCTGGTTTTGCGCCGAATCGGTGCTCGCCATCTCGGCGGTGGCCGTCGCGGCCACTTCCATGCGCCGGGCCGTCAGGATCGCGTTCGACAGGTCGATGGTTCCCAAGAGCAGGGTCATGAGCACCGGAGCCACCAGCGCAAGTTCGATCGCGGCCGCCCCGCGTGTCGATCCTCTCACCGCTCAGCACCCGTTCGACTGTGCGACATTCACGCCGCTCGGGTTCTCGTTGATGAAGGCGGCATTCGCGATGACCGGGTCGACGTTCGGCAATCCGAGGAAAGACCCGGCGGGGGAGGGCGCCGCATAGACAACATGGGCATACATCATCTGTCCCGGTGCACCGACGCAGAATTGAAAACCGGCTGTCGATGCACTATCGGGCGCATCGGCGACGCCCGTCGTCGTCAGGGCGGCGTAGTCGGACACCGGATGAAGATCGACATAGAGGTTGGAGCAGGCCGGCCCGAAATTCGGGCACAGCACCTTGCTGACGAAATCGGACTGCGTGTAGCCGCTGCCGATCGCACCGATCTCGACCTGCCGGGCGGCCTGCTGCACCGCATAGTCGAGCGTCTGCTGGATATAGAAATGCAGACCGACATAGATGATACCGAGCAGGAACAGCATCATCGGCGACGCCGCGAGGGCAAATTCCAGCGCTGCAGAGGCGCCCGTCGCGTCCGTGAAGCGTCCGCCACGCCTGGCGGGTCGACGCGCTGCGAGTGACGATCGGGACGACGCCATCAGCGTGTCGCGGTCTGCAGCTCGCGAAAGGCGTCGACAGCCAGAGCCACCTGTTCGGACGGCATGTCCTGTCCGAGGATCATGCGTGCGTCCTCCGTCCGCCCGGCAAGCACCACGGCGAGCGCGTAGTCCTGCCTGACCTTCGGCGGCGTGTCGGCCGCCTCGGCAAAGGGACCGAGGATCGCCAGCGCCTGATCCGGCTTGCCCGACAAGGCGAGCGACAGGCCGAGATCGACCTCCGCGCAGGTCGAGCCGGGCGAGATCGCGAGCGCCTTTCTGTAGTGTCCCTGCGCCGCCTGGTGGTCTGCGAGCATGTCCTCGGCCACACCGAGATCGGTCAAGACTTTCGGGTCGTGCGGCAGGATGCTGGCCAGCGCCCTGAGCTCGCCCCTGGCCGCGCCCGGATCCGATTGCAGATGAAGCCGGGCGAGCCCGAACCTGGCCGCCGACGACCCGTCGTCGCTCGCAATCGCGCGGCGGAAGCTGGCTTCGGCCGCGTCATGCTCACCCAGTGCGCTTTGGGCGTTGCCCAGGCGGACCAAGGCATCGGGGTTGTCAGGATGGTGGGCAACGACGCCTTCGGCGATCTGCAAGGCGGCGGAGTCGGCACCACTGGCCAAGGCGACATCGGAGACGCGGAGGTCGCGATCGGTCTGGACCAGGGCCGCGGATGTGCCGCACCCGGACAGGATCAGGCAGGCGAGGCCGGCAACCCTCGATGGATGCATGCGCATGGAAAAGCCTTCCGGTTTCCGATCGATTATGCGCAAGCGCGGTTACTCAATGCTTTCCAAGCACGCTGATGACTTTCAGCACCGCGGGACCGCCGACGACGATGAACACGCAGGGAAGGATGAACAGGATCATCGGAAAGGTGAGCATGACCGGAAGCTTCGCCGCACGCCCTTCGTAGAGGGTCATGCTCTCCTGTCTCATCTCGGACGCGAGCGTCCTGAGCGCCTGCGTCAACGGCGTTCCGAACTGGAGTGTCTGGATCAATGTCGATCCGAGGCGGCGAAGACTGTCGAGCTGGGTTCGTTCCCCCATGCCGACCAGGACCTGCCTGCGATCGGACATCAGCTGCATCTCATGCGCGGTGACGCGCAGCTCCTTTGCCATCTCCGGATGAGCGTCCCGGAGTTCCTCTCCCACGCGCGCAATGGCGGGTTCCAGGCCGAGGCCGGCCTCCGAGCAGATGACCATCATGTCGAGGGCATCCGGAAGGCCTCTGGCGACCGCGTCGAGGTATCGTTTGCGAAGCTTGCCAACGACGTAGTCGGGAAGCATCAGACCAGCGAGTACGCCCATCGCCGGCAAGGCGTAATGCAGCGCGGGCGGCAGCGAGAAATTCCGCACGAGGACGAGCGAGACACCGAACAGTGCAACGGCCAACAGGAACTTCGAGCCGATGAACAGGGCGAGACCGTTCGTGCCGCCGAGTGAGGCAGTGGTCAGGGTCGCCTCGAGCTCACGCAAGGTTCGCGCCGGAAGAATGCCGCTTCGCGCCAGAAATGTTCCGAACGAAGCGATGACAGCCGTCATCGAGGAGCTCGACGATGAATCCTTCGATCGAGCCTGGGGCGTATCACGGATGATCAGCAGACGCAGGTTTACATGCGATGCCTGATCGTGCTGGCGCAACAGCAGCAGGACCGTGCCCAGAAAGCCGGCCAGCGTGACGCAGGCGGCGGTGGCCATCATCACCGGATGCAAGCCGCTCATTGAAGACTGCGCTTGGTGATCGTCTGCATCGAGACCATGCCGAGCGTCAGCAGGATGAGGGCAACACCGAGCATCTTCTCGCCCGCCGACGTGGTGAACAGCAGTCCCACGTAGGAGGGATTGGTCACATACAGCAGCGCGCCCACAACGAACGGAAGGCCGCCCAGCACGTAGCAGCTGATCCGCGCCTCGCCCGCCAGCGCATGCCCACGCAGCTTGATCGCGACGCGCTTGCGGATCGTGTCGGCGAGCGTCTCCAGGGTCTCGGTGAGACCGCCGCCGGTCTGGCTCTGCAGGGAAAGGGCGGTGGCGAAGAACCGATATTCCGGGAGATCGTTGCGCGCTCCCATCGCACGCAGCGCATCGGGCAATGGCCGACCGATCGCGATCTCCTCGGCAAGCTGGCGGAACTCGAGCGAGGTCGGCGACTGACACTCTTCGGCCACCACCACGACGGCGTTGCCGACGCCCACGCCGACACGCACCGCCCGCACGATCATGCCGAGCGCATCGGGGAATTGCCTGAAGAGCTTGGCCTTGTAGCGTCCGGCGCAGCGTCGATAGAACAGACGCGGCAGCACGAGCATGGCGGCCAGTGCCGCGATCCAGCCCAGCGGACCCACGAGCCTGCCCGCGAAGAAGGCTGCCAGGGCTGCCAGAACGGAGCTGACGGCGAGCACCTTGATGAAAGGCACTGCCTGATGCGCGCGCCGCCGCCGGTCGTAGCCGAGCAGGCGTTCGGCTTCGATCAGGATCGCCGTTCGGGGCGGCGCTTGGCGAGCACGGGTCCTGCCGGCATCCCCGGATGCGGCCGCGAAGCTCTCCGTGATCGTGGCAATCCGATCGGCGACCGCTTCGGTCTCGGACCGGTGCCGAAGCAGCAGCGCCAAGGCGCTCGCGCTGGGCACGAGACAGGCGCCGAGCGACAGCGGCAAGAGGAGGTGCGTCATCGGACGGCCTCGTCGAGTGCGGCGTTCCACGCCCGATCGAGCTGGAAATAGCTGAGCGCCTCGTGGAAGCTGGCGCGCGCGCGATTGGTCCGGTAGCGGCCCAGCAGACGTCCGTCCGTCGCCTCGCCGTCGATCTCGTAGTGGAAAATGTCGTTGAGAATGACGACGTCGCCCTCGAGCCCGGCGACATCGGTGACTTGGGTAATGCGACGGACGCCGTCGCGATGCCGCTCGAGCTGGATGATCAGATTGACGGCGCCCACAATCTGCGTGCGGATCGCGCGCGCGGGCAGACCCATATTGCCCATCTGCACCATGTTCTCGATGCGCGTGACGGCATCCCGGGTCGTGTTGGCGTGGATCGTCGACATGCTGCCGTCGTGACCTGTGTTCATCGCCTGCAGCATGTCGAACGCCTCGGGACCACGCACTTCACCGATGATGATCCGATCGGGCCTCATCCGAAGCGCGTTGCGCACCAGATCGCGCTGCGTGATCTCTCCCTTGCCTTCCAGGCTTGGCGGCCTGGTCTCGAGTCTCACGACATGCGGCTGCTGGAGCTGCAGCTCGGCCGCGTCCTCGACCGTGATGATCCGTTCCCCGTGATCGATGAGCCGCGAGAGTGCGTTCATCAATGTGGTCTTGCCCGAACCGGTACCACCTGAGACGATCAGGTTGAGCCGTGCCCGGCCGGCAATCTCGAGCACGCGCGCGACCGCCGGCGAACAGCCGCCTTTCTGGACGAGCTGCTCGAAATCCATCACCCGCCGCGTGAATTTGCGGATGGAGATGTAAGGCCCGTCGAGGGCGAGCGGCGGGAAGACCACGTTGACGCGCGACCCGTCGCGCAGTCGTGCGTCGACCATCGGGCTCGCCTCGTCGACACGACGGCCGACGGCCGCCGCCATTCGCTGACAGACGCTTGCGACATGGGCCGCGTCACGGAAGCGGACCGAAGAGAGCGTCGTCTTGCCCGCGCGTTCGACGAAGATCTTGTCGGGCCCGTTGACCATGATGTCGGCGATGCTGTCGTCGTCCAGGAGCGGCTGCAGCGGGCCGAGGCCGAGCATGTCGTTGACGAGTTCGCCGGCGAGATCGTGCTGCTCGCGCGCGTTGAGCTGGATGCGACGTTCGCTGGCGATGTCGCCGACCAGCCGCTCGACCTCGATGGCCAGACGCTCCGGCGCAAGTCCCACGATGGACGCCGGATCGAGCCTGCTCAGACAAGCCCCGCGCAGCTCGAGCAGCAATATGCCCGGATCGACGCGCGCTGGCGCGGGCGATGCCGTCGCGACCAGCTGCTCGGGATCGCGATGCCGTCTGCCGAAGCCGGACCCGTCCACTACCGGCGCCATCCGATCACCCGCTGCCAGACCTGCGTTCTCGTCTTGCGGGATGGGTCGGCGTCGGCCTCCACAAGTCGCACGAAGGCGGCCTCCTGGGCCAGTTCGAGGATGCCGGTCCGAAACGCGCCCTTCGTCATGACGGCCGGTTTGCCCATCGTGATGGCCTGATTGATCAGCCGCGGCTGATAGGGGATCGAGACGTCGGGTTTCATCCCGAGCGTCTGCTCGACCTGCGCCTTGCCGAGGGTCCCGGGTTGTCCCGACCGGTTGAGCACCACGATCGGTCGCCGGCTCTGCGCGGAGCCGTTCGGCAAGCCGAGCAGGCGAAGTGCATCGCGAAGCGACGGCAGCGTCGGATCGACGATCAGCACGCGTTGATGCGACAGCTCGATCAGGTCCCGATTGAGCTGCAGCGGCCGAAACGGCACGTCGACGATGACAAAGTTGTAGCGCCGCCTCAGATTGGCGAGGAGATACTGCGCGGCGGCTTGGGCTACGACCGGCTCCTCCTCGAGCTTCTCCTCGCTGGACAGGACCGACAGGCGATCGTTGATCGGGAACGCGCTTCGCTCGATCAGCAACTCGTCGACGCGCTGCGGCAATTCGAGCGCCGTCCGCAGCCCCGATCCGCTCTTGGCGCCCAGCGCCAGCGCGGCAGTGCCCTTATGAAGGTCGGGATCGAGCAGGAGCGTATGCCGCCTGACCTCGGTCGCGAAATGCCACGCGAGGTTGGTCGCGATGGTCGTCGCACCGACGCCGCCGGCCGCCCCGGTGATGCTGATGATGCGGCCGCCCTGTACGGTTTCGGAACTTCCCTTGCCGCCACTGACCCAGGGACCGAAATGACGTTCCACCATGCTGCGCGCGAGCGGCTTGTATAGATATTCAAGAACACCCAGCCCCCGGGTGATCTGACGGTAGAAATTGACGTCCTCCCGATCGCCGATGACCAGGACGCGCGCATCCGGTTCGACGACTTCGGAAAGGTCGACCAGCAGGCTGATCGGCTGCTCCTCTCCGCTGATATCGACCACGATGACCTGCGGTGTCGGGATCTTGCGAAGCTGCGCGATCGCCTGTCGACAGGGCATGCGCCGTATGTCGATCGCCCCTGCGATCGTCTCGCTCAAGCCTTCGCGGAGCGCCGTCTCGCTGGCGGCATCGGTCACGAAGGCCACGAAGCGCGCGCGCTCCGACAGGCCACCCGTCGCGTCCTGCCGAAGAGGAGCCGCGGCGATCGATCCGTCTGCCATCAGTTGCCCTCGCTCGTGCCACCCGCGCCGTTCGCCGGCGTCGCGGTGGCCGCCTGTGCCGAGGGTGCATTGCCATCCGCGAGCGCCTTCAACTGGCCGCGACGCAGCCTCGCAACGGCCGCGACCGCCTGCTGCCCGTCGGCGCCGTCGCTAGCCTGTCCCTCGAGCAGATCGGCCGGATTGGCGAGCTGGACTGCAAGGTTCGCCTCATTGACGGACGTGGGCGTCCACCGCCCGGCGGCGGTCAGCGGATCGGTCTGCGCACAGGCGGCGAGACAGAGCGAGAGTCCGACGACACAGGGGAGGGAACGCATCTGGCTGTGCATCGGATCACTCCACCAGGAAGCCGGCGTCGCCAGGCACGTGCGGCGCCTGTGTCGTGCCGGGACGAGACGAAGCGGTCTGCCTGAGCAACAGGAGACGCTCGATGTCATTGGGCGGACGGTAGCCGTCGGTCGGCAGTCGCAAGGCCGACGGCGTCGAGGCCGGCCGCACGATGTAGGGGGTGACGACGATGACCAGTTCGGTCTCGTTGCGCTGGAAGCTGTCGGACCGGAACAGCGCACCCAGGATCGGGAGATCACCCAGGACCGGAAGTCCGCTCGAGGCGTCGGTGGCGCTGTCCTGAAGCAGGCCGGCGATGGCGAAGCTTTGGCCGCTGCCGAGCTCGACGGTCGTATCGGCGCGGCGGACGGTGAGCGCCGGGATCTGGATCGAGGAGTTCCCCTCCGACAACGTGACCGCACCCTGGTTCGTGAGCTGGCTGACCTCGGGCCTTACATGCAGGCTGATGTCGCCGCTCGACATCACCGTCGGGACGAACTCCAGCGAGATGCCATACTGCTTGAATTCGACGGTTATCGTATTGTTCTGATCGGCGACCGGGATCGGGAACTCGCCGCCGACGAGGAAGCTCGCGGGTTCCCCGCTGAGTGTGGTCAGGTTCGGTTCGGCCAGCATCTTGACCAACTGGTCCTGCGACAGCGCATCGATCATGGTGTCGAGCGTCGTCGGCCGCCCGCCCGCCTTGAAGCGCGAGAGGAAGCTGAAGCTGCTCTGTGCTGCGACCAGCGAGGTGATCGGATTGACGAAGGAGACGCCTTGAACCGCCTCGGTGCCGAGACCGTTCACGGATTGCCAGTTGATGCCGAGCTCGCGTGTCAACGTCCGCGACATCTCGGCGATCCGGACGCTGAGATTGACCTGGATGGATCCACCGACGCGAAGCCTGTCGTCGACCTGCTGATCCTTGCCCGCCGCGCTACCGGCCAGCGCGACTGCTTCTTGCGCCTGCGCGGGGCTACTGGCCTGCCCCTCGATCGCGACGCCGTCACCGGTCGGCTCCACGCGGATCGCGACATCGCCGGATCTCCGACGCAGCATCGACTGCGCGGAACGTGCGGCAAAGCCCGAGGGGACGACGTCGATCGAGTATTCGCCGACGGCACGGCCGGCTGCATTCGTCGCCGCCACGCTCGTGTGGCCAGGCGAGACACCGAAGACGAACAGGCTGTCCGCGCTCGCCGGCCGCACCTCCGCGATCTTCGGATCGGCGGCATAGACGTTCGTGGCCGGCCCGCTCAGCTTGAGCAGACGGCCGGATCCGGTCTCGATCGCGATCGCATGACGATCCTCGGCGGTGCTGGATCCGATCGCGACACCGGTCGCGATCGAAGCCGTCAGGATCGACAGCAGCATCATTTTGTGCAGCTTGAGTGTCGAGATCATCAGAAATGGAAATCCTTCGGTTCCGAAGCTCCGTTGAAGATATGGATGGTGGCGGTCGTGTCCGCCTTCCTGGCCAGCGCAGGCGACACGTCGCTGCCCCAGGTCAGGCTCGCCGCCGCGCCCGGGTCGGCGCAGACGTCCGTCGAGCAGACGGAAAGCGAAAGCCGTCCGAGCCGGCTCGCGATCGATACGCGCTCGGCCTGCGCCGGCGACGTCTCGAGCGTGATCGTGCGCTCGCCCGAGGCTGTGCTCGATGGCTGCTCGCCGCGCACGAGGTCCTGATCGGTCGCGATCACCCGCAACCCCCGCAGCACCGTCACCGCCGCCAGCCGATGGCCGGTTGGCATCGACGCGTCATCGAAGGTCTCGGTGAGGATGAGATCGACATGGTCGCCCGGCCAGACGAGCCCGGCAACGCCACTGACCGCATCGACGCCGATACTGATCGCCCGCTCTCCCGGCGTCAGCACGGCGGCAAGGTAGCTGTGATCCCCGGGCAGAACCAGGTCCTGGGAGAGCACCAGGGCGCCGGCGGGCAGCGTCACGCGCAGCAGGCCGCCGGCGAGATTGGCACGCGTGCCGGCGCGATCCTCGATCGATCCCGGTGGAACCGATCCCGCCGCGAACAGCCGCGTCGACAGATCCGTCGGCCGGAGAAGCTGTCCGGCATGCACGACATGGCCGGCGACCAGGACCGTGACCGAGGGTTCGGCGGGTTTCCGGTCGCCCACGACGCGGGCGGGCTCCGGTGCCGGCCTGAACGCCAGGACCGCGACCGTCCCGAAACCGCCGACGCCAAGCAGAACCAGGAACAGGAGCACGATACGGGTCAACACCACGATCTACTCCCGCACCAGACAGAAGAGGGCGGCCGAGCCGATCGCGACCGCGTAGGGCAACGGGCTCCGCCGCCGAATGCGGCGCCGTTCCGCCCTGATCACGCGCCGCGCGAGGTTGCCGGACGGCGCGCCACCGCTCGCGGGCAACAGATGTCCGAGCAGCAGGTAGAGGACGGCGAGGACGCCGCCGAGAATGGCGATCATGACAAGGAACCGCGGTTCGGCATGGGGCCGGAACCAGAGGGAGACGGCGGCCATCAGCTTGACGTCGCCACCGCCGAGCAGGCCGGTTCGCCAGGCCACTATCCCTGATCCGAACACGAGCAGGGCGATCGAGAGCCCCGGCAGGACGGTGCCCGCGAGGACCGCATGCAACAGACCCAGCAAGGCGATGCCGATTGAGACGCTGTTCGGAACCGTCCGGACTGCAATATCGTGTGCCGCGCCATAGGCGAGCAGCAGACCGCAGAATATCACCATCATGGTGTCGATGACTGTCACGCTACATCTTTCCAACCAGGACCGATCGAAGGAGGAGCGACGCGCACCGCGCGCCGCTCGTCGCTTACAGCTTGCCGGCGACCGTCGACATCTCGGTGCTGATGGAGGATCCGAAGCTGGTGAAGGCGGTGGCGATCGTCACTCCGAGCACGCCCGCGATGATGGCGTATTCGAGCGCGGTCACGCCGCGGCGATCATGTCGGAAGTCGGCCAGAAGGCGCAGAAAGTGGAGCATGAGTGTCAAACCTCGATTGTTGGCCGAAGGGCCGTTGGGGACTCAAGGCGTCAATGCCGGAACGCGGCGTTCGTGGGAGACCGCTCGGTGCTCCCGAAGCCACCATGACGGGAACTTGTTACCGCTTCGTAAATTCTGGGCCGTGGACAAGGCCCTCCGCATGATGAGGAGCATGATCGCCAACTCCATCGCGACCGAGACCGGAAGGTGCAGCGCGCGCGCGGCCGGATAGCAGACCAGGCCGCCCAGCCAGACGCCTGCCAGACACGTCTTCTCACCCGGCAGGAATCCTGTCCGCCGACCCACCCTGATCAGCCACGCGCCGGCGATCAGCAACAGCACGGTGTCGTAGAACAGCACCACCGGCATGATCAGCGGAGCGCCGGCCGCCAGCGAGGCATGGCGCAACTCGCCCTGGTCGTGCGACCGGCGCCAGCAACGGAACACGATGACCGCGACGATGGCGGCGACGACGGCCTCGATCGCGTAGGACGCCGCCCGGCTGGCGCCGGCCATGCGGGCGGCTCCGAACAGGCTGGCGCTCGCGGCGAGCGGGACGATGGAGCCCGCGGCGAAGCCGGCCTGGGCGCCGACGAGCGTGCGGACGAACGACGGCCAGATCCCGAGGCCGAAGAAGACCGAGGCGCCGAGGACAAGGCAGCCCACGCCCAGGGCCGCGCCCAGGAAGGTCGCTCTCGATCGCGATCCAGCGATCGCGACCGGGATCAGCAACCCGGTATGCGGCTTGAAGGCGAGGCATGCGAAGACAAGGCCCGCCAGCATCGGGTGACGTCGGTGCAGCAGCGTTCCCCCGCCGAACAGGCTCGCGGTGAGGGCCGCGTTCTGGCCGATCCCGAAATTCCACAGCAACGGAGAGAACGACACGACCGGCAACCACCAGCCGGCAAGCCCCGGACCCACGATCGCACGGATCACGAGCAGGCAGACGGTTGTCGTGGCCACCTCGAACAGCATGAACGCGACCAGATAGGGCAGGTGCGCCAGCAGTCCGCACAGCAGCGCGTAGACCGGCGGATAGAAGAAGGGCACATAGGCGATGCCCACAGCGGTCGCCTGCTGCTCGGCCAAGTCATGCAGGTAGGGGTCGTAGATGCGCGCGGGATCGGGACCGTCGGCGAGCATCCCGGCCGCGTAGAAACTCACGAAATCCGTCGTGCAGGGGCGGTCGGGCGTCACGATCAGCCCGTGCGTGCCGATGACGAGAAACGCCAGAACCGCCAACTGGATGACGAGGGCGGTCGACGCCCATCCCCGGATGCGTGGCGCCGTCACCAGCGCGTCGATCCGGGCCATGCCCGGCCCGAAGCTCATGGCGTCTGCACGACAAGGCCGTTGACCCTCGCAGGCCGACCGCGAACGGCGCTCGCTTCGTAGGCGGCCGGAACGATGACCCGGATGCCGGTGGTCAGCTCCTCGTCCGTGCCGTGCGAAGTCCAGGACGAGATGCCGTCCAGCGACGCGTAGACACGCGTCGCGTACGCGCGGCCGCGGTCCTGCTGTCCCGAGTGATAGCGCGCGACCGCATCGAACCAGGACGATGTGCCGCGCCGTAGCGATAGGAGGTAGCGTCCAGCCGCGGTCGCGTTCGACAGCGGATCGAACGCATCGTCGAGCGAGCGGAAGGCATCCGGATGAAAGGCGAGGTCGACCTGGAAGCAGCCCACATCGACATAGCGCGCACCGCCGCCGCGGCGCACGAAAGCGATCGCGTCGCCGGCGGACGCGAAGTTCTGGCCGAGCCCGTCCGCATCGACCGACCAGGCGCGGTTGCCGGTCTCGACCGCGCCGATCGAGCGCAGCAATCCGCTCGGCAGGCCGAGCTGCCGCTCGGCGACGTCAGCCGCTTCGGTGCACGACCCGGCGCTGCTGTCCGCCCGCGCTGCGCGCGCTGCAACGACGCCAAGACAAACCAACAGCAGGAGGGATGCACGACATGTCATGTCGCGCATCAGCGTGACTGAGCCGGGTAAAGGCCGGCTTAATCAACGGACCGACAAACCGGAGGAAACGCCTGGCCCGCCTCAGTTCGACTGACGTCGCAGGAACGCCGGGATATCCAGGCCCGCGGCCTCCTCCGCCGTCTGCGGCGTGGTCGCGGGCGACGCCGCATGGACTTCCGCCGTCTCCTGCGCCAACTGCGGCTCCGCCCGCCTCGGCTCGGCTGCCGAAGCGGCGGTCGAGCGGCGCAACGCACCTGTCACGATCCCGAACAGGCTTGTCCTGGGCGCGGGCGCAACCTGCGTCTCCGGGGGCCGCACCGGCTCGACGAACAGCGGACTGCGCGGTGTGGACGCCTGACGCAGCGGCTGCGGCATGGCGTTCGGTGCCGGAGCCGGGCTCGCCTGGGGTGAAGCGGTCAACTGCACGCTCGCTCTCGCGGGCGAGGCTGCCATGACGGCGGCCTCCTGCTTCTGCGCGATCATCGCCGGCGCCTGCGCGGCTGCGGCCATCGGCATGCCGCCGCCGACGGCGACGAGCTTCGGCCGCGCCTGTTCGGCCGGCGCGGGCGTGTCGATTCCGGTCGCCACCACCGAGACACGCACCCGGCCGCTCAGTCCGTCATCGATTGCGGAGCCGAAGATGATGTTCGCATCCTCCGCCACTTCCTCGCGAATGCGATTGGCGGCCTGGTCGACCTCGTACAGCGTCATGTCGTCGCCGCCGGTGATATTGATCAGCAGGCCGCGCGCGCCCGCCATCGACGTGTCCTCGAGAAGCGGATTGCTGATCGCGGCTTCCGCCGCCCGGATCGCGCGGTTCTCGCCCTCCGCCTCGCCGGTTCCCATCATCGCCTTGCCCATCTCCGCCATCACCGTGCGGATGTCGGCGAAATCGAGATTGACCAGTCCCGGTGCGACCATCAGGTCGGTCACGCCGCGCACGCCCATGTAGAGCACGTGGTCGGCCATCTTGAACGCCTCCTTCCAGCCGGTCCGTTCGTTGGCAAGCCGGAACAGGTTCTGGTTCGGGATGACGATCAGCGTGTCGACATATTGCTGCAGTTCGGCGATGCCCTGGTCGGCGGCCTTGGCGCGACGCAGCCCCTCGAAGGTGAACGGCTTGGTGACCACGCCCACCGTCAGCACGCCGCGCTCGCGCGCCATGCGTGCGATGACCGGTGCCGCGCCAGTGCCGGTGCCGCCGCCCATGCCGGCGGTGATGAACACCATGTGCGCACCGTCGAGATGCCGCGCGAGGTCGTCCGCGGCTTCCTCGGCCGCGGCACGGCCGATCTCCGGTTTGGCGCCGGCGCCCAAACCTTGCGTCAGATGCGGACCGAGCTGGATCCGCCGGTCGGCGCGCGAATGCGTGAGCTGCTGCGCGTCGGTGTTGGCGACGACAAAATCGACCCCGGCAAGCTGGAGCGAGATCATGTTGTCGACCGCGTTGGTGCCGCCGCCGCCGACGCCGATGACCGTGATCTTGGGTGTGAAGTCGGCGTAGGTCTGCTGCGGGATCGTCAGGTTCAGGGTCATGATGGTCTCCCCCTCATCGGGATGTCGTGTGGTGGACGCGCGCGCTCATACGCGCTCGCGGAGAAATTCGACCAGGCGGCGCACCATGCCGGCCGGACGTGGTTCGGACAGGTCG
Organism: Acetobacteraceae bacterium; assembly: GCA_965276655.1. Taxonomy (GTDB): domain Bacteria; phylum Pseudomonadota; class Alphaproteobacteria; order Acetobacterales; family Acetobacteraceae; genus CAXTPV01. The sequence continues at coordinate 2,891,261 of CBDIBD010000003.1, read as the reverse complement.
ATGTCGTTCAATGGTCGGCCGGCGCCGGCGGCCCACGACAGCAGCCCGCAGACTGTCGCGAATTCGGGACCTTCGCTGTCGCGCGGCAATCCCCTGACGGGGCCGACAGGTTTGCCGAATCGCACCGGCCGCCCGAGGATCGATGCGGCCAGATCGCGCACGCCACCAAGTTGCGATGCGCCGCCGGTCAGAACGACGCGGCCGTTCGCAGCCCGGCCGAGGCCCGCCGCCTCGAGCCGGTCGCGCACGAGCTCGAACGTCTCCTCCATGCGCGGCCGGATCACACCCACCAGCACGGAACGCGGCACGGGCGCGAACTGGTGCTCGTCCTCGCCGATGATCTCGACGTTGAGCATCTCGCGCTCGTCGTCTGCCGACGGTTCGACATTGCCGTAGATCGCCTTCAGCCGCTCGGCGCTCGCGAGCGGCGTGGAGAGCACGGAGGCGATGTCCTTGGTCACATGCAGCCCGCCTACCGGCAGTTGCGCCGCATGCAGCAACTGCCCTTCCGCGAACGTCGCGATCTGCGTCGTCCCGCCGCCCATGTCGATGACGGTCGCACCCAGCACCCGCTCGTCCTCGACCAGCACCGACAGTCCCGACGCGAGCGGCGCCGAGACGAGCTCGCCGAGCGAGAGGTCGCATCGCGCGATGACGGACGCGAGATTGCGCAACGCCGAGCTCGACGCATCGATCATGTGCAGCCGGCCACTCAGCGCCTCGCAGACCTGACCGCGCGGATCGTCGACGCCCGTGGTCTCGTCGACCGAGAATCCGAGCGGCATCGCGTGGATCACCTCGCGCCCGTCCGAGCTCGCACGCATGCGCCCCTCATGGACCACACGCCGCACGTCGGCGTCGTTGACTGCCCGGCCGCCGACCGGCCAGCGGACATTGAACAGGCGGCTCTCAGGCTGCCCGCACGCGAGATTGACCGTCACCGTGCGCAAGCGGTGATCGGCCATGTCCTCGGCGCGACCCACCGCGGCACGAATGGCTCGCTCCGCCTCGTCGAGATCGACGATGCCGCCGAGCCGCACGCCGCGGGCGCGATGCAAGCCAAAGCCGATGATCCTGATCTGCACGCCATCGGAACGGCCGATCGCGCACGTGATCTTGCTGGTTCCGATATCGAGCGCGCCGAACGTGCCGGTGCGAAGCGGGCGCCCGCGCGCGACCGTCTCGGGCGGTGCGAGCAGAAGCGGCCGTCCAGGCTTGCGCTCATCGGGCGCGGTCAGGGAGGTCCGATGAGCCGGGAGCGCCACGACACGTCCGGACGCGTTCATGTGGGCCTCCTCGCGGCGTCGGCCGGATCGCCCGCGCTGTCGTCGTCGGGTGACGGTGCTGGTGCGGGTGGCGGCGGCCGCAACACCATCCGGTCCGGCAGTCGCATGTCGATCGCCAGCAGCGGACGCTCGAGCAGCTTGTGGTCGTGCTCGAAGGCGTCGAGCCGCTTGAGCGCGGGCAGTTCCTCCCCCTCGGGCAGCAGCACGTCGCATCCGTTCTTCAGGGTCAGGTTCCAGCGACGCTGGCCCACGCGCACCATGGCGACGACCTGCGCCCGGATCGCCGGCGCCTGATCGAGCGCGTCGATAAGCGCCTCGGCCGCGGGCGGCGCGCCGGGACCGACGACGAGCGGCAGGCGCGCGAAGGCTTCGGCGTCCTTGCCGTTCAATCCTTGGTTCTGCACGACCTTGCCGGTGCGGTCGATCAGCAGGAACCGTCCCTGGTCCTGCCATACGGCGAACGGCGTACGCTCGACGAGCGAAACCAGCACGGTCGCCGGAAGCCGCCGCTGCACGATGGCGGTCTCGACGAACGGCAACGCCTCGACATTGCGTTCGGCCTCGTCGATCGAGAAACCCATGATCGGATCTCCCTTGGTGACACCGAGCGCTTCGGTCACGTCGTGCTCCGATGTCAGGCGCTGTCCCTCGACGACGATCCGGTCGATCGGCAGCGCGAGACCGATCCGGTGGCGGATCCACGAACCCATGCCGGTCTGCTCGACGGCACCGCGCGCGGCGAGCAGGCCGAACACACCGAGCCCGAGCAGCGGGATCGTGAGCAGCATCGGCCGAACCAGGCGTTTCTGGCGCCGCGCCAGGATCGACCAGCGTGACGGGCGATCGAGCTTCCTCATGCGCGGCACGCCGCCTGCTCGACCATCCAGGCGCACAGATCGGGAAACGAGACACCACACGCCTGCGCCTGCTCGGGCAGCAGGGATGTCGGCGTCATGCCGGGCTGCGTGTTGACCTCGAGCAGCACGAGCCTCTGCTCGTCGAGCCTGAAATCGGCGCGCGACGCCCCGCGGCATCCGAGCGCGCGATGGGCCGCGAGTGCGACCGACATGGCGCGCGCGGCGATCGCGTCGTCAATCGATGCCGGAACGACATGGCGCGAGCCGCCATCGGCATATTTCGCGTCGTAGTCGTAGAACTCGTGGCCGGTCTCGCCGGTCAGGATCTCGGTCACCGCGAGCGCCCGATCGCCCATCACGCCCACGGTGATCTCGCGGCCCGGGATATATTCTTCCACCAACGCATGACTGCCGAAACGCCAGGCGCGCGCGATCTGACCGCGTCGGTTGCTGCCCTGCCACAGGATCTCGACGCCGACGGACGAGCCCTCGGCATTCGGCTTGACGACGTAGGGAAGGGGCATCGGGTCGGAGGCCTCGAGCTCCTCGGGCGTGACGAGCATGCTTCGCGCGACCGGCAACCCCGCCTGCGCGAAGACGGCTTTCGCCGCCGACTTGTCCATCGCCATCGCCGACGCGCGCACGCCGGAATGGGTGTAGGGAATCCCGAGCCAGTCGAGCACGCCCTGGATCGCGCCGTCCTCGCCGAAGCGTCCGTGCAGCGCATTGAACACGCGGTCGACAGGCTCGGGCTCGGTCAGTCCGCGCACGATCGCCGCGAGATCGTCGCCCGCCTCGATTGGAACCACGTCGTAGCCGCGCGCCTCGAGTGCGGCGATCACGCCGCGCCCGGTCGACAGGCTCACCGTGCGCTCGCTGGAGATTCCGCCATAGAGAACGCCGACCCGCATCAGGCAGCCCTCCCGGGAATGCCGACGCGCTTGATCTCCCATGCGAGCTCGACGCCCGACGAGGCCAGCACGCGCGCGCGCACGGCCTCGCCCAATCCTTCGATGTCGGCGGCGGATGCGCCGCCGGTGTTGATCAGGAAATTGGTGTGCAGCGGACTGACCTGCGCGCCGCCCATCGTCATCCCGCGGCACCCTGCCTGATCGATCAGTTCCCAGGCCTTCAGCATCGAGACATGCGTCTGCGGATTGCGAAAGGTCGAGCCGCCGGTGCGTTCGCGCACCGGCTGGGTCGCTTCGCGTTTCGCCCTGATCTCGGCGATGCGCGCGCGGGCGGGCGCGACGTCGCCCGCCACGCCCCGAAGACGCGCGCGCAGCACGACCGCCTCGGGCGGCAGGGCGCTGCCGCGATAGCGGAATGCGAAGGCTTCGGCCGGCAAGCGGACGGTCTCGCCGCTGCGCGTCGCGATCTCGGCCCAGTCGAGGATGTGCGCGATCTCGCCGCCATACGCGCCGGCATTCATGGCGACCGCACCGCCGATGGTGCCGGGAACGCCCACCAGGAATTCCAGACCGGCGATCCCCGCCTCGACCGCCCGTCTCGCGACCAGGGCGTCGGCGGCGCCGCCGCCGGCGATGATCGCGTCCTCGTCGACCTCGATCCCGCCTAGCGATTTGCCGAGCCGCACCACGACGCCCGGGATGCCGCCATCACGGACGATCAGGTTCGAGCCGGCGCCGATCGCGAACACCGGGATCTCGGGCGCGAGCGACCGGAGGAAGCCCGACAGGTCGTCCGCGTCCGCGGGCGTCACCATCGTCTCGGCCGGACCGCCGACGCGAAACCAGGTCGACGGCCCGATCGGAACCGACCGGTCTGCACGACCGCGCAGGACCGTCCCGAAAACCTCCGTGGGTGCGGGCAGCGCGCTCATGCCGCGCCCCGCCGGTCCGGCCGCTGCAGGGCGGCGAGCTGGGCCGGCAACGCCTGAGCCCAGGCGGTGATGTTGCCCGCCCCGAGACAGACGACGAAATCGCCGGAGCGCCCGATCGCGTGCACCATCTCGGCCAGATGCTCGGGCGCCTCGAGCGGGACGACGGATTTGTGTCCGCGCGCCCTCAGGCCATCGACGAGCGCTTCCCGGTCGACGCCCTCGATCGGCGCCTCGCCCGCGGCATAGACGTCGGCCACGATCACCGTTCCCGCGTCGTTCATGCAGGTGCAGAACTCGTCGAACAGCGAGTTCAGCCGCGAGAACCGGTGCGGCTGGACCACGGCCACGACATCGCGTGCACCCGCCTGTCTCGCCGCCTTGAGCACGGCCGCGATCTCGACCGGATGGTGGCCGTAATCGTCGATCACCGTGATGCCGCCCGTCTCGCCGGTCTTGGTGAAACGCCGCTTGACGCCGCGGAACTGCGCGAACGCGCTCCGGATGGTGGCGTCGTCGATCTCCATCTCGAGCGCGATCGCGACGGCGGCGAGCGCGTTCTGCACGTTGTGCGCGCCCAGCATCGGCAGCCGGAACGGTCCCGATCGGCGCGACCGTCCGCGCAGCCGGTCGGTGACCGAGACCTCGAACGTCGCACCACGCTTGTCCGCCACCAGCCGTTCGGCGCGCACGTCGGCCTGCGGCGAAAAGCCGTACGTCACGATCCGATGATCCGACATCCGGGGAATCATCTTCTGGACTTCGGGATGATCGATGCACAGCACGGCGAACCCATAGAACGGGATGTTGGAGACGAACTGGTCGTATCCCGCCTGCATGTTCTCCTGCGTGCCCCAGTGGTCGAGATGCTCGGCGTCCATGTTGGTCACCACCGCGATCACCGCCGGCAGGCGCAGGAACGACCCGTCGCTTTCGTCGGCCTCGACCACCATCCAGTCGCCGGCACCCATGCGCGTGTTGGTGCCATAGGCTTCGATGATGCCGCCGTTGATCACGGTCGGATCGAGATGCGCCGCTTCCAGCACGGACGCGACCAGGCTCGTCGTCGTCGTCTTGCCGTGGGTCCCGCCGACCGCGATCGACCAGCGCAGCCGCATCAGTTCGGCCAGCATCTCCGCCCGCCGCACGACCGGGATCAGCCGTGCGCGCGCCGCCATCACTTCCGGATTATCCCTCTGCACCGCGGTCGAGATCACCACCACCTGCGCGTCGCCGAGATGGGCCGCGTCATGGCCGATCATCACCCGGACGCCGGCCGCGCGCAGGCGCATCACGTTGCCGCTTTCCGACAGATCCGATCCCTGCACCGCGTAGCCCAGCACGTGCAGCACCTCGGCGATCCCGGACATGCCGATCCCGCCGATACCGACGAAATGAATGGTGCCGATCTGGAGAGGTAGTGCACGCATCAACCGATTCCTTCGCCGTCACGCGGAGTGATGTCACGAATCGGGCGTCTCGCATCATATCGCGCTCTCGCCAAGTCTTCGACCAGCGATGCGAAATCCTCGGCGGCATCCGGACGCGCGCCCGCGCGCGCCGCCGCCGCCGCTCGCTCCAGCAGCGCGGGATCGGCCAGCAGGAATGCGAGATGCTCGGCGAGCCACGCCTCGTTGAAACCGGGCTGGCGCACCATCCAGGCCGCACCCGCATCCACCAGCCGCTGCGCGTTGGCGGCCTGCTCGTCGCCGGCCGCGATCGGCAGCGGCACCAGCAGGGCAGGGCGTCCGGCCGCGGCGAGTTCGGCCACCGTCGAGCCGCCGCTGCGCGCGATCACCAGATGCGCGCGCTCCAGCAGGCGCGCGACGTCGGCAAAGAATGGCGACACGTCGGCCTCGATCCCGGCGGCGCCATAGGCGTCGCGCACCCGCGCCACATCCTCCGCGCGCGCCTGCTGCGTCACCCGCAGCCCGCTCCGCCTGATCTCGGGCCACGCGATCAGGACCGGCGGCACGATGTCGCTGAACACCCGCGCGCCGAGCGAGCCGCCGAGCACCAGCAACTCGACGCGGTCGCGCGGCGGTGTGTAGGGACCGACCGCGGCGATCGCGTCGCGCACCGGATTGCCGACCAGCACCGTGCGCGCGCCGGCGGTCACGCCGCCCACGTCGGCGAAGCTGGTCGCGACCGCGTCCGTGAAGCGCGCGAGCAGCCGGTTGGCGCTGCCCAGCACCGCGTTCTGGTCGTGCACGACCATCGCCGGACGGCGCTTGAGCGTGCGTGCGGCGAGCAGGGGCGGCACCGAGGGATAGCCGCCGAAGCCCACCAGGACGTCCGGCCGCGCGGTCCCGATCACGCGCCGCGACTGCACCGTCCCGCGTGCCAGCGCACGCGCCGAATGCAGCCTGGTCGCCAATCCCTTGCCGGCCAGGCCGCCGCCGTCGACGACATGCATCGACGCGAAACCGCGCGAGGCACGGTCGGCCGTCCGCCGGTCGGTGATCAGCGAGACCGAATGCCCGCGCGCGCCGAGCGCGCGCGACAGCGCCTCGGCGGGAAACAGATGCCCGGCCGTGCCGCCCGCCGCGATCATCACGCTGATCATGACCGCACACGCCGGCGCGTGAGTGCGAGCAGCATGCCGATGGTGAGCGCCACCGACATCGCCGACGAGCCGCCATACGAAATGAACGGCAGCGTCATGCCCTTGGTCGGAATCAGGTGCAGCGTGGACGCCATGTTGACGAACGCCTGCAGCCCGAAGCCCGCGCACAGGCCGGTCACCGCGAGCGGCGTGAACGGCTCGTCGTTGCCCAACTGCTTGAGCAGCGAACGCACCACGATGAACAGGAACGTCAGGATGATCACCAGGCAGAGGATCATCCCGAACTCCTCGCCCGCGACCGCGAAGACGAAATCCGCGTGCGCGTCGGGCAGCAGATCCTTCACGCGCCCTTCGCCAGGCCCGCGCCCGAGCAGCCCGCCATGCGAGAAGGCGGCCAGTGCAGTGTCGATCTGGTAATGATCGCCCTTCTGCGGATGGATGAAGCGCTCGACCCGGCTGCGCACGTGCGGAAAGACCATGAAGGCGAAGGCGAACGCGCCGGCAAGCGAGCCCACGCCCACGCCCACCAGCAGCAGCGGCAGTCCATCGATGAACAATTGCAGCAGGAACACGCACAGGATGACCGACAGCATCCCGATATCCGGCTGCGACTTGAGCAGCAGGACGATGACGGCGAGGAACACGAATGCCGCGAGATGCCCGGGATAGAGGCGGCGCGTCATCCCCCGCGCCCGCCGTCCCTCGGTCAGCAGCCATGCCGTCGTCACCGCGAAGCAGGGCTTGAGGAATTCGCTCGGCTGCACCGACATCAACGGCAACGCGATCCAGCGCCGCGCGCCCTTGATCTCCATTCCGTGCACGAGGGTGAACGCGGTCGCGGCCAGCGCCAGGAGACAGCCGAGCAGCGCCAGGCGCCGCACGTTCCGCGGCGAGAGCACCGAGGTCGCGACCACGATCAGCCCGGCGAGTGCCAGGAACACGACCTGCTTGAGGATGAACATGTCGCGCGACGCGCCGATGCGTGTCGCGACCGCGGGCGAGGCGGCGAGCACCAGCACGTAGCCGAAGCCGATCAGCATGAAGACCGCCGACAGGGTCGCGCGATCGACCGTCCACCACCAGCGGCCGAGGATCGAGTTGTCGGCGCGCGCCGGCCCGTTCACGCGGCGTGTCCCGCCGACGCGAGCGCGCCTACGAGTTCGGCGAACCGCCGTCCGCGCGCCTCGAAGTCCGGGAACTGGTCGAAGCTCGCCGCCGCCGGCGACAGCAGCACGATGCGCGCACCCGTCCGCCGCGCCGCCTCGAACGCCATCGGAACCGCTTCGTCCAGCGTCCCCGCGATCCGATGCGCGACGCCGTGCGCGGCCAGCGTGCGGGCGAACATCGACGCGTCCCGCCCGATCAGCAGCGCCTCGGCGACGTCGCCGAGGACGGATGCGAGCGGCTCGATCCCGCCATCCTTGGCAAGGCCCCCTGCGATCCAGATGCACCGTCCCATGCAGCCCAGCGCGCGCGCCGCCGCATCCGCGTTGGTCGCCTTGCTGTCGTCGACGAAGGTGACGCCGTCCACTTCCGCGATCCGCTTCTGCCGGTGCGCCAGGCCCTCGAAGGTCGACAACCCGGACGCGAGCGTGCCGGGCGCCAAGCCGAGCCCGACGGCCAGCGCGCACGCGGCGGCCGCGTTCTGCCGGTTATGCGTGCCCTGCAGCGCCGTGCGGTCGCGGACGCGCGCCACGAACACGTCCCGATGCAGCAGCGCGCCATCGCGCACCCGCCAGTCCGCGTCGCGATCGGCTCCCGACACCGTCACCGGCACCGGCCGCAGCGTGTCCGCGACCGCCGCGCTGTCGCCGTCGTCGATGCCGACGACCGCCAGATCGCCCGCGCGCCTGTTGGCAAAGATCGAGCGCTTGGCGGCGATATAGCCGTCCATGCCGCCGTGCCGGTCGAGATGGTCGGGGGAGATGTTGAGAAGAGCCGCGGCGTCGAAATGCAGGTCCGGGACGCGCTCGAGCATGTAGCTAGACATCTCGAGGACATAGACGCCGTCGTGGCCGAGCAATGGCAGCGCCAGCGACGCGGGCCCGAGATTGCCGCCGGCTGCGGTCTCGATGCCGGCGGCGGCGAGGAGATGGGCAAGCAAGACCGTCGTGGTCGATTTGCCGTTGGTGCCGGTGATGCCCACGAAACGGGCGCGCGAGCCCGACAGGCGGACGGCCTCGTGCAGCAGGGCGGCATCCGACAGGACCGGGACGGAGCGCGCGATCGCGTCGCGCGCCAGCCGGTGGCCGTCGGCGATGCCGGGCGAGAGAACGAGGGCGTCGTAGCCCGACATGTCCACGGGTTCGCGGACTTCCACGCCGGTGGCGGCGGCGCGTCCGGCCTCGCTGTCGTCCCAGCACGTCACCTCGGCACCCATCGACGCCAACCGGCGCGCCGCCGGCAGACCGTTGCGCCCGAGCCCGACCACTGCGTAGCGGCGCCCCGCGAACAGGCGATCCCCGAACCCGGTCATCGGATCTTCAACGTCGCCAGCCCGATCAGGCCCAGGATCATCGAGATGATCCAGAAGCGGATCACGATCGTCGCTTCCTCCCAGCCCTTCTTCTCGAAATGATGGTGCAGCGGCGCCATCAGGAACACGCGCCGTCCGGTGCGCTTGAACCAGAACACCTGGATGATCACCGACAGCGTCTCGACGACGAACAGTCCGCCCACGATCGCGAGCACGATCTCGTGCTTGACCGCGACCGCCACCGTGCCGAGCGCGCCGCCGAGGGCGAGGCTGCCGGTGTCGCCCATGAACACCTGCGCCGGCGGCGCGTTGAACCAGAGGAAGCCCATCCCGGACCCGACCAGGGCCGCGCAGAACACCGCGAGCTCGCCGGTGCCCGGCACTCCGTGCAACTGCAGATAGTCGGCGAACACGTGGTTGCCGACCAGGTAGGCGATCAGCGCGAACACCATCGCCGCGATGATCGTCGGCACGATCGCCAGCCCGTCGAGACCGTCGGTGAAATTGACCGCGTTGCCGGCGCCCGCAATCACCAGCATCGCGAAGACCGGATAGAGCAGTCCGAGCGGCAGCAGCAGATCCTTGGCGATCGGAAATGCGACGTCGCCGGCGATCGCGGCAGGGCTCAGATGCATCAGCCACGCGCCCGCCACCAGACCCGCGCCGAATTCGCACGCGAGCCTGATCCGCCCCGGGACACCCTTCGTGTTGCGCTTGGTGAGCTTGAGGAAATCGTCGGCGAAGCCGATCGCGCCGAACGAGGCGGTGACCAGCAGGGCCGCCCACACATAGCCGCTCGACAGGTCCGCCCACAGCACGGTCGAGACGAACAGGCTCGACAGGATCAGCACGCCGCCCATCGTGGGCGTGCCCTTCTTGGCCAGCAGGTGCCGTTCGGGACCGAGCGTCCTGATCGGCTGTCCCGCCGGCTGCAGCGAGCGCAACCAGCCGATGACCGCGGGTCCGACCAGGAAACTCGCCATCAGCGAGGTCAGGCACGCGGCCCCCGACCGGAAGGTCAGGTAGTGCAGCAGGTTGAACACCGCCACGTGCCCGGCGTAGGGCCGGCTCAGATCGAACAGCATCAGCCCTGTCCGAGCAGCGCATCGACCACGACCCGCATCCGCGACCCGTTGCTTCCCTTGACCAGCACGGCATCGCCCGGCCGCACCGCCGACGCGACATCTTGTGCCAGCGACACCGAATCGGGCGCCCACCCGCCCCGCACCCCCGCCGGCAGCGCCTCGAACAGCGCGCGCGACGAAGCGCCGCAGCAGAACACCAGGTCCGCCGCGTCCGCCGCCGGTCCGGCGAGCGCCCTGTGCTCCTCGTCCGCCCAGCGTCCGAGTTCGAGCATGTCGCCGAGCACGGCGATGCGGCGCGCGGCACGGGTCAGCGTCAGCACCTCGAGCGCCGCCCGCACCGACGGTCCGGACGCGTTGTAGCTCTCGTCGAGCAGCGTCGCCCGCCCGTCCAGGATCGTCCGCGTGAGGCCACGGCCCGGGCCGGCCCGAAACGCGCCCAGGCCCGCCGCCGCCGCCTCGACATCGACCTCGAGCGCCGCGCACACCGCGAGCACCGCGACCGCGTTGACCGCCATGTGCCGCCCCGCCGCCCGCAGCACGAACGACAGCGCGCGCCCGCCGATCGAGGCCGACACGACCGATCCCGCCGGGTCATGGGTGACCGACAGCAGGCTCGCCTCGGACGCGCCGGGCCCGAACCCGATCGTGCGGGCGCCGCGCGGGACCGCGGCGCGCAGGAGCTCCGCGAACGGCGCGTCATCGGGCAGCACCGCGATCCCGTCCCCGGACAACGCGCCGAAGATCGAGGCCTTCTCGCGCGCGATCGCCTCCACCCCGCCGATCGTACCCACATGCGCGGTCCCGATCGCGGTCACCAGCGCCACGTCCGGCCGCACCAGGGCCGCGAGCGGCGCGATCTCGCCCCGATGGTTGGTTCCGATCTCGGCGACGCAGAATGCCGCGTCCGCCGGCAGGCGGGCCAGCGTCAGCGGCACGCCCCAATGGTTGTTGTACGATGCGTCCGCCGCATGCACCCGGCCGGCCGGCGCCAGCGCGCAACGCAGCATCTCCTTGGCGCTGGTCTTGCCGACGCTGCCCGTCACCGCGACCGTGCGGCCGCCGAAGCGGGCCCGGCCGGCACGCCCCAGCGACGTCAGTGCGGCCCGCGTGTCGGCGACCCGCAGCACCGGCCCTGTCGAGGCGTCCGGCCGATGCACCATCGCGAGCGCCGCGCCGCGCGCGAACGCGGCCTCGACATGCGCGTGGCCGTCGCCGTTCTCGCCGGCCAGCGCAATGAACAGGGCGCCCGGCGCGAGGGTGCGGCTGTCGATCGCGACACCGCTCACATCCCCCCGCATAATCCGGGCGCCCTCCGGCGTCAGCTCCCCCCCGGTCGCCGCCGCCAGCGCCTCGCTCGTCCACAGCGCGCTCATCGCGCCGCACCACCGGCAAGGCGAACCACCACCTCCACATCGTCGAACGGGAGCGTCTCGCCGGCAACGCTCTGCCCGCTCTCGTGCCCCTTTCCCGCCACCACCAGCACGTCGCCGCCGCGCAGCGCCGCGAGCCCCGCCGCAATCGCCTCCTCCCGCCCCGCGATCTCGACCAGTCCGCCTGCCGCCATCACCTCGGACCTGATCGCGGCCGGGTCCTCCAAGCGTGGGTTGTCGTCGGTCACGATCGCCATGTCCGCCAGCCGGGCCGCGATCGCGCCCATCAGCGGCCGCTTGCCCCGATCGCGGCCGCCGCCGGCGCCGAACACCACCACCACCCGCCCATCCGCATGTGGCCGGACCGAGGTCAGCAGCCGCTCGAGTCCGTCGGGCGTGTGGGCGTAATCGACGTAGACCGCCGCTCCGTTCGGCAGCACCGTGGCCAGCTCCAGCCGCCCGCGCACCCCGTCCAGGTGCTCCAGCCGGTCGATCAGGGTCGCCACCGGCCGGCCTTCCGCGCTCGCCACCAGGGCGGCCGCCAGCAACGCATTGTCGACCTGGTAGCGCCCGGCGAGCGGCAGGTTGAACTGGCGCGCGACGCCATCGACCTCGACGCCCACCACCTGCCGGTTCGGCATCGGCCGCACCGAGACGAGCCGGATCGTCCGTCCGCGCTCGCCCACGCTGGACAATGTCAGACCACGCGCCTCCGCGATCGCCTCGATCGCCGACAGCGTCGCCGGATCGGCGTCCGCGTTGACCGACACCGCCGCGCCGCGCGGTAGGATCTCGTCGAACAGGCGCAATTTCGCGGCCCGGTAGGCGGCCTCCGTCCCGTGATAATCCAGATGATCGCGGGTCAGGTTCGAGAACCCCGCCGCCCTTAGCCGAACGCCGTCCAGCCTGAACTGCGCGAGCCCGTGCGAGGAGGCCTCCATCGCCGCCCGTTCGACACCGGCGCGCGCCAGCGCCGCCAGCGTGCCCGCCAGTGCCACCGGGTCGGGCGTGGTCAGCGCGGGCCCGGCCTCCACGAGAACACCCTCCGGCGCGCGCAGGCCGAGCGTTCCGAGCGATGCCGCCCGCTTGCCCGCCAGCGTCCACAACTGCCGGCAGAATTCCGCCGTGCTCGTCTTGCCGTTGGTTCCGGTGACCGCGACGATCCCGTCGGGCTGCGGACCCGCCAGCACCGACGTGATCCGCGCCAGCGCCCGGCGCGGCTCGGCGATTTCGACCAGCGGCCGCCGGTCGACGCCTTCCGGCCACGCCGTTCCCGCGGGCGCCAGGACGACGCTGGCACCACGCGCCACCGCATCGCCGATAAACCGCCGCCCGTCCGCCTCCGACCCGGGCAGGGCCGCGAACAGCGCGCCCGCCGTCACCCGACGCGAGTCCGCCGTCACCGACCCAACCTCGACCGTCTCGGCACCCGGTCCGAGCGCGGAGCGGCCCTCGGGCTGGTCGACCCGCGCGTGGCGGAGGAGTTCAGCGAGTTGCATCGACCGTCCCGGCCGGCGCCAGGGCCGCGACGACCTCGCGCCCGTGCCGCGGCTTGCGCGTGGCCACCCGCCCTTCGCCCGGATCGCCCGGGTCGTTGCCCGGCCCGAGCGTGCGCGCGCCCGACGGCGGACTAGGCTGCAGCGGCATGTCGATCGAGGCCTGCACCGCGTCCGCCCCGTCGGTCACCGGGAACAGCCCGAGCATGGGGGCGGCGCGCGCGATCACTTTGGCGACCGTCGGCGCCGCGTTCCAGGCCGCCGTCGTCCAGCCATGCGTGTCCTTGGTCGCCTGCGGGTTGTCGAGCATCACATAGACCGCGTAGCGCGGACTGTTCATCGGGAACACCGACGTGAAGGCCGCGATATTCTGATGCTTGAGGTAGCCGCCATGCGGGCCGATCTTTTCGGCCGTGCCGGTCTTGCCGCCCAGGAAATAGCCCGGCACATCGGCGGCCTTGACCTTGCTCACGGTTCCCTTCGTCACCACCAGGCGGAGCAGCTTGCGCAACGTTGTCGAGGTTTCCTCGGTCATCAGGCGCGTGCCGCCGACCGCGCCGTCCGGCTCCGGTGCATCCTCGGGACGCGCCTGCAGCGTGGGGGTGACCAGGACGCCGCCGTTGGCGGTCGCCGCCGTGCCGCGCACGATCGCGAGCGGAGATTCGGCGACGCCGTGGCCGAACGCCACGGTCATGATCGTCGATTCTCCCCAGTTCCTGACCGAGGGAATGATCGGGAACGCGCTTTCCGGCAGTTCCACCGGGGTGCGCCGGAAGAAGCCCATGTTGCGGAGCCAGTCCTGCTGCCGCGCGGCACCCGCGTCGAGCGCGATGTGCGCCGCGGCCGGGTTGGAGGAATATGCGATCACCTCCGCCATCGTCAGCCAGGGCGCGAAATGGTCGGTCTTCATGTCGGAGATCGTGAAGCGGCCGATATGGATCGGACGCGACGAGAATTTGTCCCAGACATGGGCGACGCCATCCGACAGCGCCATCGCCGCCGTCTGCAGCTTGAATGTCGAACCGGGCTCGTACATTCCGGTGACCGCGCGGTTGAAGCGCGCGTCCGGATCGGCACGCCCGAAATCGTTCGCGTCGTAGTCCGGCAGCGAGACCATCGCCAGGATCTCGCCCGTGCGCACGTCCATGACGATCCCGCACCCGTCCATCGCCCGAAAATTGGCGATGGCCTGGGACACCTCGTCGCGCACCACCGCCTGGACGCGCACATCGAGTGAAAGCCGCAGCGGATCGGTGCTCGTCGTCAGGCGGCGATCGAAGAATTTCTCGACCCCCGCCACCCCGTGATCGTCGATATCGACCGCGCCCATCACCTGGGCCGCGGTTCGGCCGAGCGGATAGCGGCGCTTCTCGCCCGGCTCGAATTCGATCCCCGGAATGCCGAGATCGTTGATCGCCATCTCCTGGTCGGGCGTGATCTCGCGCGCGACGTAGACGAATCGTTTCGCTTCCGACAGGCGCTTGACCGTAAGCGCCTCGTCGAGCGCCGGCAGCACGTCGTGCAGCTTGCGCGCGACCGAGGCCGGCTCGACGACCACGCGCGGGTCGGCATAGACGTTGGCGAGCGGCAGCGAGATCGCCAGGATCTGCCCGTTCCGGTCGGTGATCGTCGCGCGCCGCGTGAACGGCATCATCTGTCCCGACAACGACGGGCCGTCCGGCCCGGACGGCGTTTCCACCACCGGCACCAGCGGCATCACGTCGCGGCCGGGCACCGCGGTGGGCATCAGCACGGTCGCCAGCGCCAGCTTGACGCCGACGAGCCCGAACAAGCCGGCGAAGCCGCACGCGGTCGCCAGGAGGCGCACACGCATCGTCTCGAGCCGCGCCCGCTCGGCGAGATCGCGGTCGGTCACCCGGACATGGACCTCGCGTCCCGCCACCTAGGCGTATCCCGTCATCGCGACGTTATCGGCGCGTCTCATCATCGCGACGTTATCGGCGCAATTGCTCATCGCGACGCCATCGGCGGCGCCATCGCCATGTGCGCCATCCCGAGCGCCGAGCCGGCGAATGCCGGCGTCGATGGTGCGTGCCAGGCTCCGGACAGGATCGGCGCCGGCGGCGCGAACGACGCCACCTGATGCACCAGCGTCACCGGCCGCTGCATCGCCACCATCGTCCGGTGCGGCGCGACATGCTTCGCACGGGCGATCCGGACCGGCTTCGTCTCGGCCGGCTTCGGCGCCTGCGCCACCGCCAAGACCGGAACGACCGGCGCCACCGGCGCGGGAGCCGCCACCGCCTGCGCTGCCAGCACCACCGGCGGCGGCGTCAGCACCACGGATGGCGGCGCACCCACCGCCGGCAGATGCTTGTCGAGATCGGCCGCCTGCACGAACTGGGTCGGCGCCATCGGCTGCAACCGCGGCAGGAACTTGGCCGCTAGCGCCTGCAGCCGGTCCGGCTGGTTGAGCAGCGCCCACTCGGCCCGCAGCATCGACGTGCGGTCCTCGGTCCGGTGGGTGTCGGTCACCACCGCGCGGATCCTGTCGTCGAGCAGCGTCGTCCGGTGCTTCTCCGAGTAGAGATAGAGCCCCGAGCCCGCCGCCAGCAGCACCGTCAGGCAGGTGAACGGCCTGATCATCGCATCACCTCCAGACGCACCATCGCGCGCAGCTTCGCACTGCGGGCCCGCGGATTGCGCCTCGCCTCGGCGTCCGTCGGCCGCTGCGCCCGCCGCGTCAACAGCGAGAAGCCGGCGGGCGGGCGCACGATGCCCGGCACATGCCGCGAGGGCAGCGGCGCCTGCCCCGATGCCTCGACCATGAACCGCTTGACGATCCGGTCCTCGAGGGAATGGAACGACACCACCACCAGCCGGCCGCCGCCGGCCAGCAGCGACGCGGCGGCCGCCAACCCGCGCTCGATCTCGCCGAGCTCGTCGTTGACCCTGATCCGGAGCGCCTGGAACGACCGGGTCGCCGGATCGATGCCGTCCTTCGAGCCCGGCACGACGCCGCGCACGATCGACGCTAACTGTCCGGTCGTCGTGACCGGCGCCTCGCGGCGGGCGGCCACGATCGCCGCCGCGACACGACGCGAGCGGCGCTCCTCGCCCAGCGAGAACAGCAGGTCGGCGAGCGCGCCCTCGGGCAGCTCTGCCACCAGGTCGGCCGCCGTCGGCCCCGAGCGTCCCATCCGCATGTCGAGCGGCCCGTCGGCGCGAAAGCTGAAGCCCCGCCCGGCCGCGTCGATCTGGAACGACGACACGCCCAGATCGAGCACCACGCCGTCGAGCGTCTCGACCCCGCGCGCCGCCAGCAGCGCCACCATGTCGCCGAAATTGCCCTCCATCAGGCAGAGCCCCGGATGGCGCGACGCCAGCACGGCGCCGCGGGCGATCGCGTCGGGATCGCGGTCGATCGCGAACAGGGTGCATCCCGTCTCCAGGATCGCCTCCGCGTAGCCGCCGCCGCCGAACGTGCCGTCGAGATAGCGGCCGCCCGGCCGGGGCGCGAGCCACGCCAGCATCTCGTCGCGCATCACCGGAACATGCGCGGGGCCCATCTCAGCCGCCTCCCTGCAGCATCCGCGCCGGCAGCGTGACCGTGCGCGCGGCCACACGCGCCTCGTGGCGCCGCCTCGCCGCCGCCTCCGGTTCCCAGATCTGGAAGATCTGCCCGAGTCCCATGAACACCACCGAAGACGTCAGACCGGCATGCGCCGCGAAACTCTCTGGAAGCACGATTCGGCCCTCCTTGTCCGCTTCCACCATCGTCGCATCCGCAAACAGCGCGGCCGCCAGATCGTCATGCGCCGCCGAGAACAGGTCGAGCCCGTCGAGCGGACTGGCGAGGCGCGCGAACGTCGCGTGCGGCCAGCACTCGATGCAGGCGTGGGTGTGCGACGGCCGCAGCACCAGGCCGATCGCCTCTCCCGCATCCATCGCACGCAGCCCGGCACGAAACGGTGCCGGAATGGATACCCTTCCCTTGGCGTCGATCCGGTTCTGGTGGGTGCCCAGGAATTGGGTCACTGCCGGATCTCGACCTCATGGATGGGTGTTCATGGGATATCATGGGCGCTCATGGGGGTCAAAGACAAAGCGCAATGATGTTCTTGCTCTGTTCTGCAATAACTTCGGGGAGCGCGGACAGAGAGGAAGCATGGGGCTCCGCCCCATCCCCCGCCAAAGGCGTTCGCCTTTGGAAACCATCACCAGTTTCGGGTACGCCGCTCAGGCCATTGAAGGACCGCATTATGGCCGAAGCCGCAGCGCCCGCTCGCTTGCGTGATCCTCTACGTCAACATAGCCGGCAACCGCTTCCCGCAAGCGGCGACGCACGCCGTCCAGCGCGGCTTACTCGGCGCGGTCGTGCTCCTCATTGCCGTCCCGCTCTTCGGTCATGCCGTGCTGGACGATCACCTCGCCCGCCGCGGCTACCGCGCCTGCGGCCCGGAATCTTGACACCGCTTCAGCGTGCCAAGTGGATCGCCGCCGCTTCGTCCTGCACGCGATAGGCGACGTTCAGCGGTCAGCCGTCGCGCCGGAGCGGCCCCGCGGTCTCGACCGAGCTTCCGAAAGGGAGCCAAAAGATGCCAAGTGAGTACGCAAGGGAACGTGCGATGAGCGACCAGCCCGGCAACCTGGTGCTGGAACTTCTGCGAGCAATCCGCGGCGACATGGCCGAGATGCGCGCCGAGCAGCGCGAGCACCGAACCCGGCTTGGGGCCATTGCGCGCTCGCTCGCGCACGTCGAGCGAGACGGCGCTGAGTCGCGTGCCGAGCTCAGGACGCGACTCGACCGCATTCACGACCGGCTCGATGGGATCGAAGGACGCCTTACCCTCACCGAGGCCTAGTGTCCCGAACCGGAAGTTCGCATTGTTATCTAGCGAGGGTGGCGGGAGAGTTTCTGACGCAGAACCGCTCGATGCTGGCGAGGATGTCGTCGGCTGATTTGGTCCAGCGGAACGGTTTGGGGTTGGTATTGTGCTGGTCGATGAAAGCGTTGATGGCGCGTTGCAGGGCAGCGACGCTTTGATGGACACCACGCCTGATCTGACGCTCGGTGATGAGCGCGAAGAAGCGCTCCACTTGGTTGAGCCATGACGAGCTGGTCGGTGTCAGGTGGATGTGCCAGCGCGGCCGTTTGTGTTGAGACGGTAATCACCTCACAGTCGGCCGCATCGGCGGCGCGCCAACCGCAAGTGCCGACGGCGCGTCGACGGTGTGGCCATGCCGCCCTTTGCGGGGATTGGTAGCCGTTCGTTTCCAAACACTTTGATCCCTCGCCTGCTAAGCGGCCCAGGCACCAAGTGCGAGATCCCAACCACTAGCTCCCGGCGAGTGCTGCAGTCAGATGCTCCACGAAGGCGGTCACCTTTGGATCGACCAGCCGCCTCGACGTGTACAATACCCAAAGCTCGGGCGGCGCTTCGATGTCCACACCCCAACGGATCAACCGGCCTGCTGAAACGTCCTGGCCAACCAGCGAGCGCGGCAGCAGCGCTGCTCCGCCCCCGACCAGAACGGCTGCACGCTGCATGGGAAGCGATGACAGCCGAAGCACGACCCGTGGAGAGAGCCTCAAGGTTCGATCGCCCTCGCACACGGTCCAGACGGCACCCGCCTTGGGCGGCACATGCACGATCACTGGCAGCGATGGCGGGCCGGCGGCCCGTCCGGCTGGGCGCGGCATGCCGGGGGCGGCGACCAGCCATCGCTCGTCGTGTAATACGCGGCGGCCGACCAAGCGCTCTTCAGGCGCCGGGTCGACGCGGATGACAAGATCGTAGCCGTCGGCCGGCAGCTCGGCCATACGGTTTTCCGCCGTGATCTCCAGCGATACCTCCGGGTAGGCCTGCGCGAACGAGACCGCGATCGGCCCGAGAGCCGTGTCGGACAGCAAGGTCGGCGCGCTGACACGCAGGCGGCCACGGGGTGGTCCCTCGGTGCCGACACCCTCCCCTGCCTGCGCCAACTCGGCCAGTAGGGGGCCAACCCGCGCTTGTAGCCGCACCCCCGCCTCGGTGAGATTGAGACCGCGCGAAGTGCGTTCGAGCAGACGGACGCCGAGCGTGATCTCCAACTCGCCCACCCGTCGCGCCAGGGTTGCTTTGGGCCGGCTGGCCATGCGGCTAGCCTGGCTGAAGCCGCCATGGGTCGCGACAAGGTCGAAATCGGCGAGCGCAAGCAGGTCCATCTGTGGTCCACGAGTGAGACGCTGCGTCTCATAACGACATCTACGATCCGCTGCCAAGCCGCCCGATCTTGGCAAGGCGGTAACCGAGTGGAGCGATCGCATGACAATCCTGGCAATCGGCGGAACGGGACAGATTGGCTCCCTCGTCGTCGAGGAACTGGCCCGGCTCGGCGCCCAGGTGCGCGCGCTAGGCACGAAGCCTCGGCCGGATGGCACACCCTCGGGCATCGAGTCGGTGACGGGTGACGTGCTCGACATCGACTTCATGCGCGGCCAATTGCGCTCGGTCAGTACCGTTTTCGTCCTGCATCCGGCTGTCGCGGACGAACTCACGAGAGCGCTGCTGACCCTCGCCCTGATCGAGGAGGCGGGGATCAAACGCATCGTTTATCTCTCGATGATCGGCGCCGCTCATTTTGCCGACTCGCCGCGCGCGGCTGCCAAGCTGGCGGCCGAGCAAACGATTGCGCGGCGAGGCCTCTCGGCCACGATCCTGCGTCCGAACGCCCTGTTCCAGAACGACATCATGCAGATGGACGCCCTCACGTCCCACCAAACCTATGCAACTCCGGTCGGCGAGGTCGGCCTCACGATGATCGATGGTCGTGACGTCGCCGAGGTCGCGGCTCTCGAGTTGCTGCGGCGCGAGCGGTCCGGCGAACCGCTGCCGATGGACACGATCGAGTTGGTCGGACCGGAAGCGTTCACCGGAGAAAGCATCGTTCGTTTGTGGTCGGACGTTCTCGGCAAGCAGGTGACGTATGCTGGGGACGATCTGGAAGCGGTGCAGAAGGCGTTCCGTACGGCGATGCCGTCAGCGGACGCATACAGCTTGGCGATGATCTTTCGTGGCATCGTGCAGGATGGTGTGCTCGGTGCACCGGGCACTGCCGACCAGCTCGTGGGAATGCTGGAACACCCGTTGCGGACCTACCGCGTCTTTGCTGAGGAAATCATCGCTGCCGATGACCGGTAGCTAGGTCGGGATCGGAGCTTGCTGAGGAGCGAACACCATGATGCGAGTCCTTCTACTCGGCATCAAGCCTGGAGCCGTCGACCTCTCCGATCCTGATTTGCCGCCGGGAACCATCCAGGAGAAGATACCCGCTGGGATTGACGCGACCCTGTTGGATATGAAGGCGCGCGGCTGGACGGCAGCCTTCTGCTCGATCCTGACCGACGACAGTGCCGAGGCGACGATCGCTGCGTCACTTGCCGAGCACAGGGACTGCATCGTCATCGGCGGCGGCATCCGCGTCGCATCACGCGGCCCCGGAGTCCGGCCTTCACGTCGGAGGCCCTCATCCTTTCCTTTTCACTGCCGAACTTCCACTTCCACGCCGTTACCGCCCAAAACATCCTACGCGCAGGCAGGGTGCCGCTTGGCAAACGTGATTACGAAGGCCGGCTGCGCGCCAGATCAGCCTAACCAAAAGACCGCTAACCTGAGGCCGCTTCCCGCATGCGGACCGTCGCAAATCCACCATCTCCGGCCGCCAACTCCAACTTTGTTCAAAGGCCCCGGTCGTTTGACGAAGTGATACAGTCCATCGGGCCGATGCGGTAAGGCGTTCCATGAGATTGGAATTCACCCGCTTTCGTGGACGGTTTGGGGGCTTGTTTTATTGTGAAACGGCTTCGAGTTCTTGCGACTGTTGCTCTTCGTAGTTGATCGGCGGCGACAGCCCGGTCCGAGTCTGGCCGCTTGAGCCAAGCGTAGTAGCCCGCCGTCGACACGCCGAGCACGCGCGCCATCAGGGCGACCGGGAAGGAGACTCGGTTTGCGCTCATGAATTCGAAGATGCGGACGGGATCACGCCGTTCTCGCGAGCAAACCAGGTCGTGGCGCGAGAGAGAATGTCGCGCTCCAGCCGCAGCCGTCTGATCTCAGGCCGCAGCCGCCCAAGCTCCTCACGGTCGGCCGCAGGCAAAGCCGTCTCGGCCGTCGGCGGTCTCACCTCCCGGCGGCCCTCGTCGCGATCGGCCCGGGCGATCCAGTTGCGGATCGCCTGCGACGACGGTTCGAACTCGCGTGCCAAGTCCGTCGGGTCGCGACCCGTCCGGACCAGCTCGATCATCTGACGGCGGAACTCAGGGGCATACGAAGGAAGGGTTCCGGGCATGGTCGGACACCTCGCTGCAAAGCATCATCGGTGTTTACGGAAACGGGATGATCCCAATCCCATCGACACGCCAGCAAACCGCGTCAACGCCAAACGCCCCATGTCAGCGAGCCGTATCGCCACCTACAGAACATCCCGGCGGAAAATGCGGGCCAAGTATCCTGAACCGTAAGTTCATAAGTTTGTGATTTTACCGTGGCGTCTGCGGTGTGACGATTTTTCTGGGGGTTTGGGAGGATCATCGGATGGCTGGTCGCCGTGCGGTTCAGATCATGTTGAGCCAGGCAGAGCGCGTCGAGCTGACCTCTCGTTATCGACGCGTCGCAAGACGGCGCAGGCGTTGGCGTTGCGGGCGCGCATCGTGCTCGCGTGCGCGGAGAACACGCACGCGCGCTCGCGCCCGACCCTCCAGCGGATTTTCAGCCGCACCCATCCTTCTGCCTTCCTGCCTGACGAACTTTACTCATCCGACGGAAGACTTTGAGGGGTCATGTCATGCGCCGCCGCCGCCCGCGCCCGGAGCATTTCGCTGAAGGCATCCCGAATGCGCGCGGCCGCTTCATGCCGGTAACGGAACGTTTCGACTTGGGGCGGCGCGATCAGCATCACGGCATTGCACTCGAAAAGCACGAGCCGGCCATCCCGATCGAGCGCAAAATCCACGCCGAAATAGTCGAGCTCGACGCGACGCCCGATCTCGCGGAGTGCCGACATGGCGAGGGCGCCGAGATGAACGTCCGGATTGGCGAGGAAACGCGCCTCTTCCGCTCGGAACGCTTCGTTCTCGGCCATGCGCGAGCGGAAATAGTGGTTGAGCCAGCCGGAGCTGATCGATAGATGATACGGGAAGGGAACGCCGTCGACGAAGGCAACGCGGAATTTGCGGTAGGCGCCATCGGTGGATGCAAAGTCGACGAACGCGGTGAGGTAGAACTCCTCGGCGGTGCCGGTTTCGAGAAACTCCAGGATCCCGTTGGCGTCGTGGACGCGCGTGATGTTGCTGCCCCCGTGACTGCCGACCTCGCGAAGCAGCAGCGGGAAGCCCATCGTCGGCGGGATCGTTTGGCCGCCGCCCTCGTATAGCTCGGCGCGGGTCAACCGGGCGGTATGCGGCACCACCGCACCGGGAACGTCGGCAAGACGGGCTGCCATCCGGTCGCGTGTGGTCTCAAGGACCTCATCCGGCCGGTTGATCACGGTCGCGGGGAGCGACCCCAGTATACCGGACACCTGCCTCAAGGCTGAGGCCGCCATGTCAGCGTCGGCCATGGCGTTGACGAACACGTCATAGGAGCGGCCGATCGCTTCGGCGGGGTAAGAGACGCCGTCCAGGATCGGTATCCAGTCGACGCGCTTGCCGAACTGGTCGAACAGGAAGCGGAGCGGTGTATGGACGACGCCGATCGTGGTGAGCACGGCGATCCGCAGCGGCTCGCCAGGCAACCTATGACGTTCAGGCGACCACGTTGCGGTCGGGAGTGCCAGAATCAGTTGCTCGCGGGCCTCGGCGCCGTGTCCGGCTAGGTGAAGCGCCTCGGCGAGCAGGCTTCGCGACTGCGGTCCAGGTGCCAGCTCGAGGAACCGCCGCCCGCTTCGCACCGCGCTCTCGGCCATCGCCGGGAACATGAGCTGCACGGAGGTCAGCATGCGCCAGACATCGGCGGATCGCGGCGAAAGCCGCGCCGCGAGGAGCAGCTCCTCGAGCGCCTCGCGGAGCCGGCCGAGACTCCGAAGCGCCTGGCTGCACGCGAGCCGCAGATGGGTGAGATCAGGCCATCGCTCGATTGCATCGCGGAGCAGCGCCGCGGCCGCGTCGGCGCGGCCGGCGTTCTCGTGGGCGTAGAGGACCTGCGCCGCAGTCTCGATGCGCTGGGGATCGAGCTCCAGCGCCCGCGCCAGCGTCGCTAGCGCCGCCTCCGTGCTCCCCGCCGCCATCATCGCGAGGCCGAGTCCGGCCCGCGAGGCCGCGTGCTCTGGCTGCAGGAACACAAGCTGTTGAAACAGCTTCTGCGCCTCGGTCACGCGCCCCGCACCAAGCAGGCTTTCGCCGAGCAGTTGCGCATTGCCCGCACCGGTGGAGCTGATCAGTCGCGCCAGATGGTCGTTCGGGGTCGCCGCGTCGTCCGGCCGTCCGGATTGGTTCATGAGCTCAGGCATCGCTTTCTAAAGCGATCCTGATCGCGACGTCACGAAGCGTCAATGTGGCGCTGGGAGCCTGGCCGCGAAATCGGTACCCGATGCGGGTGAAGTTCGAGCAACTCCGCTGCATGAGCAAGACTTTTCGGGCGCTGGAGGTGGATCAAAGCTGGTGGTGCCACCGTCGCTGCGCGCCACTGTGCCGCCGGGGCATCTGGAGCATTTCGTGCGGGATACGATGCAGGAGGCGCTGGACCTGTCGGCGATCCACAGCCGCGGCATCTACTCCAGCCGACAACTGGACCGCGCCTGCCAGGAGGCCATCACCGGAAGAAGGGCCGCAGAGCATCGCTCCCGAGGCATCTCCCCGCGTGAAACAGGTGCTCGTCGTGCCAACCGGTGGGCACTGTCTGAACCTGCATTATGCTGCTCCAGTTTTCCTCTGTGGCCGCGCTGGACTGGCTTGGCCATGTTGTTCCTCCAGATGTAAGAGCACATTGAGGTGATTTTGGTCAGCCGGCTGTTGACGAAATTGACCTTCACCTGGAAGTAGCTCCCGCCAGAACGAGAGCTTGCAGGCCGGGGTCATCAACCCCGAAGGTGGGTGAGGGCGGCACCCATTGTAGTCCCGCCGCCACGTCGCGTTCTTGCTCCGGGCATTTGGGGACTGTCAAGTTTCCATGTATAGCTGGGCGATTCTTATGACGAGGCTGCTGCTTCGCTGAATGGCTCGCCCCGCACCGGACGGCTAACTGTGCTCGGGCATGCACCATTCACGACGCGGCATCTTCCATCTCTCTCCTCTCATTCAGCACCAGAAGCAGCAGCTTGAGCGCCGCGTGGTCGAAGGAAAAATTGGCTGCGCGCCTGCACGGCAGTTTGGCATTCAGCGCCTCGATTGCTTTGGTCTGTAGACCAGTCGGTGGACTTCGGGAAAAAGTATGAATTGGAGTGACCCCGCTTCAAGGCGCGCTGCCAATCAGTCGGGACGTGTTCACCTTCAGGTCCTGCCAGAGCCAAGCGAAGCGCCGAGCGAAGTTGGCCGGCAGGTCCTCCGCCTTGCGCGGGATGCACCAGAAGGTCAGCAGAAACAGGCGGATGCACTTGGGATGCCGGGGCAGCTCTCAGCGGTTTTCGCTGCTGCCCGGCAGCGAGATCGCTGGCTCGGTCGGACGCAGGCCGCCGAGCAGGTCCAAAGTCGGAGGATTGCGCAAATGACGGGACCGGCCCAACATTCAACCAGAAGAAACAAGGCCGGATGCGGTCAAAAAAAAGGTAAATCGCATGATTTGCGACAGCGTCGCTTTAAGCGAAGACGATCTTCCGCCGGCGGGCGTCGACGATCCCGTAGACTGCCGCGCGGCGCATTCGGACTGCTGTTGCGGAACGCGCAGCCAAATTGATCCCTCTCAGTATTTTCCAAGCCATTGCAGCGGAAGCGACCACGATCTCGCCCCTGTAGTTCTCAGATTTACCCAGAAACTTTTCGCCCTCGGTTCCAACCAGGACTCAGCCGCTTGCCTAGGATCTAGCCTGCCGCTTGCATTTGACCCCAGGACCGCGAAATCGGCCACCATACCGCGAGACGGCTGCGCCTTGGCCGACGTGCTCGAGGACGTCGTGTCGCTGTTTGAAGGCGCGCCAAACTGGGGCAGTCCGCTCGTCATGTGCAACGCCATACCGCAGGCCAACTCGGCCGCGATGATAGCGTCCATGCTGTCTCAAGTCTTTTCGGCTAACATTGTGGACGGCGAGTACGCCTGGAACGTGCATCGCGCCGAGCTAGAAACAGCGGGCATGATCGGCGATTTGTTTGACTGGGATCCACTTCAGACCGGAGCAATATACACCTTTGGAGGCTCCGGATGCTGGATGTATGGTCTGAAATATGGGTTGGCCCGCGTCTTGATCGAGTCGCGTTCGAGAGGTGTAAGCTCTGACGCGAAGGTGTTATGCTCACAGCAGGCGCATTTTGTACAAAACACGGCAAGCGACTGGTTAGGTATAGGAACCGATAACGTCATCCAGATCAATGTCACCGAAGATAATTCGATGGACATGCGCCATCTTGAAGATGTCATCCGGAGCTTGACAGAACAAGGCATCCCGATTGCGGTCGTTGTCGCGACGCTGGGAACAACCGACGCGGGGGCTTTTGATTCTTTGAAGGGGATCAGCGAAATACTTTCGAGATATCCCAACCGAGCGCCATTCGGTAAGGCTGTTCTCTATGCGGACGCTGTTTTGGGATGGTCTTGGGCATACTTCAAGGATTACGACTTTAGTTCGAACCCTCTGAACTTCGCTGAGAGGATACTGCCGTTTCTGCAGAAGAACGGGCAGATCGCGGAACAACTCAATCATGCCGACGCTGTCGGGGTAGACTTTCACAAGTTAGGTTGGGCGCCGTACGTCAGCAGCTGCTTCTTATACAAAAACTCGGTCGAGTTCGAGACTCTCATGGATCGAGGAAGTCAGCCTTATCTACAAGAGCGAACATCTTACAATCCGATCAGGTATACAATGGAAGTTTCCCGATCGGCATCTGGCTCCCTAGCGGGGTGGGCAACGCTTAAGTTTTTGGGAGTTGCCGGCATGCGCTGCATCCTGGCCAAAATCCTGGAGGTAAAACTCGCTCTACGAGACCTCATCGATCAGCAGGAAGATTTCGTCTGCGTCAATGAGCTGAACTCGGGGTTCGTTACCTTATTTCGGGTATATTCCCGCGGGGTCAAAGCGAAAGAGCAGTATCAGAGAGAAAATGAGCTCGCAACTTGCCAAATCGAGCTCCAGCGAAGCAATCGATTAATGCGACTCGTCTCCGATAAATTATATGACTGGTATAGGCAGGGCGTTGTCATCGATGGCAGGCGAACGCCGCACATCGGCTTTACGAGCACCTTCCGCAGATGCAGATACAATAACGACGGCTCGGACCCTTCCGCGTACGTCTCTGCTTTTAAAGCATTCCCGATGAACGTGAACGTTACGGCAGACGTGATGCATGAGATGGTGCGCTGCGTTAGGGCGGCTTTGAATGACGTTGCTTGGCCGATATCAGCGGACGAAAGTTGAAGAGCGCGTGACAAGGGTGCTTTCGGTGCATTTGGTGCTAGGATTTTTGACCGAAACCCCTCACATCAGTGTCCGTTGGGCTTGATGTATATGCTGAGCACGGGCTGCCAGTGGAAGGCGATCCCGAAGGAGTTTTCTGCGAAGAGCACGGTCAACGACTATTTCAGAGGTTGCGGGTGGGACGGCACGCTCGGTCGCATTCATCACGCGCTTATGTCAGCTGCCGCGAGCTGGCCGGCGGAGAAGCCAGTCCGGCCACCGCCATCACCGACAGCCAGAGCGTAAAGAGTGCGGAAAAAGGGGATCTCGATCGATCCGCCGGCTATGATGCAGGCCAGAAGATCAAAGGCAAGAAGCGACATATCCTGGTCGACACGCAAGGCCTGCTGATCAAGGTGATCGGTGTTGCCGCCAGCCTGCAGGACCGCGATGGAGGCCTGCTGCTGATGAGCGGCCCGTTCGGTGTCTGTCCGTTCTTGCTCAAACTCTACGCCGACAGCGGCTGTCAAGGGCCAAATTCCGGGAGGGTGTGAACCGGGTCTGTGCGCAGGTAAACGTGAGGATCATCAAACGTTCCGGCATCGGCAAGTTCGCGGTGCTTTCCAAGCGTTGGGTCGTCGACAGGACGATCGCTTGGCCCACCCGCTGTCGCCGGCTCGCCGAAGGCTGGGAATGCCTGAGCCGAAACGGTCTTGCATGTCTGCGCTGCGCATCAATCAGGTTGATGGTCAGAAGACTATGTCTCCATAGCATTGGTGTCTCAGACAGCACCGGCATCGCGATCCCGGCCTCAGCCGATCGAATGGGACGGGGCACCTGCGGTCATCACCGGAACGCCAGCGGATTCCATTGGACTAACCGCCGGCCTGGGCGGCGAGGACGGCGTAGAACGGGTCGTTGCGGGCGGCAGCGCGGTCGGAGCCGGCCGCTTGCGTGCTGGCGCGGTGCGCGTCGTCGAGCTGTCCTCGCATCGCATCGACGATCGCGATGTTGCCGTCGACGGTGCGGATCTCGGCGGCGTCCGCATTCCTGGCACGCAGTGATTCGAGCGTCTCGAGCGCTTGGCGGTCGTCGCCGCGGATCGCGAGCGAGAGCGCGAGGTCGTTGCGCGCGGCGACGTCGTCGGGGGCAGCCAAGAGCGCGCGGCGGTAAGTGCCCTCGGCGCCCTCGAAGTTCCGCTGCAGGTCGAGTGCGACACCGAGACCTGTCAGGAGCTTCGTCGAGCCGGGCGCGATCTCGAGGCCCTGCCGGAACGCCGCCTCCGCCTCATCGGGCCGGTGGTCGAGAACGAGCAACCGACCGAGCACGAGATCGATGCGCACGCGGTCGTCGCCCTCGGCATGCCGCGCCGCGGCGTCCAGGGTGACGATTGCATCGGTGAGGTGACCCTGCCGGGTCTGGCCGTCCGCGAGGCCGAGGGCGGCGCTCGCGTCGCTCGGATCGAGCGACAGGGCCCGACGGTAGAACTCGGTCGCTGTGGTGGCGTCGTTCCCCTGGAGCGCCGCGGCGCCGATCCGGTCGAGCGCCTGCGGGTTGTCGGAGGCACGCTGTTCCGCCGCCATGTCGACCCGGGGCGACGCGGACGGATTGACCGGCACGCACCCGCCTAGCAGCGCTGCGCCGAGCAACGCCGCGCCGGGTATGGTGGCGGCGCTGCTCATGGCGCCGGCGAGAGCAGCGGGTTGACGAGCGGTGCGGAAGCGGGCTGCGGCGCGCCCGCGTCCATGCTGCCAGCGGTCGCGACAGCGCCGCCCCCGGCCGGCGCGTCGCCGCTCCCGCCGCCGCCTTGGCCGGCACCACTCTGCTGCGGCGGACTTGGCTTCGGGCCACCCCGTTGCCAGTCGAGCACCGAGCGCGCCGCGACAGCGCCATCGGCAGGCTCGCGTCGGGTGGGCGCCACCAGGTCGGCGGGATCATCGGCCATCCCGGCCAGATTGTCGGCCTGGATGCAGCGTCCGAGGCGGGTGATCCCTGTGCTCACGTCGCCGAACCAGTCCGGCTGCAGGGTTGCGCCGCAATCGGCCGGCGTCGCCGTCACGCCCGTCAGGACCACGACGTCGTCCGGCCCGGATCGGGTCACGATGGCGGCCGGATCGACACCGTCCTGGACGAGATGAGTTCGGGCCGCGTCCGCCTCGGCGGTGTTGGTCGTCTCGATGCGGGCGCGCAGACTTCCGTCATGCGCAAGCGAGCGCAGCTCGGCCAGTTGCTCGCGGAGCAGTCGGGCGGCTTGGTAGCCGTAGAGCGGGATCGTCGCCTGGTGCACGACGAGCGCCGGTGCCGGCGTCGCGCGATCGCGATCGGTTTCGCAGGCGACAAGCACTGCGGCGGCGGCGAAGGCGATTGGGAGCGTCGGTCTCCGCATCGATCGCGAACCTCACCTATTCGAAGAGGAAGCCGGCGGGGCCGTAGAGGTGCGGCGCATGCTCGGGATCCGGCAGGGGCTGCCTGGCGGCGGCGACGCGGTCGAACAGGAGCCGCTCGATGTCGCTCGTCTGGCGCACGTAGTCGGTCGGCAGCGCCGGAGGCGTGTCGCTCGGACGCACGACGTAGGCCGTGACGACGATGACCAGCTCGGTCTCGTTTCGCTGGAACTCGGTCGAGCGAAATAGTGCGCCGAGGATCGGGATGTCGCCCAGCCCCGGGATCTTCGAGACGTTGTTCTCGGCGTTATTCTGGATGAGGCCTCCGATGGCGAAGCTCTGTCCGGAGGCGAGCTGGACGGTGGTCTCGGCCTTGCGCGTCACGAGGGCTGGGATCGGCGTCGAGCTGCCGGTGAAGGTGTAGGCGCCCTGGGAGCTGAGCTCGCTCACCTCGGGCCTGACCTTGACGCTGATCATGCCGTTCGACAGCACAACCGGCGTGAATGCGACGCTGACGCCGTAATCCTTGTATTCGATGCCGACCGCGCCCAGTCCCTGCGGCACCGGAATCGGATATTCGCCGCCTGCCTGAAAGGTAGCGGACTCGCCCGATGTCGTGGTGAGGTTCGGCTCGGCGAGCAACGTGACAAGTCCCTCCTCCGCCATCGCGTCCAGCGTCAGCGTCCCGTTCGCTTGGCGGGAGACGACGTCGCCGAAGATGTTGCTGACCGTGCTCGCCGTGCCGCCGAGCCCGCTCAGCGAGCCGGTCGTCGCCGACAGCGGATTGTTCGGAAATTGCGTCTGCAAGCCGAGGGAGAAGGAGCCGACGTTGAAGCTCGCCATCCAGTTGAAGCCCAGCTGGCGCGAGACGCTGCGGGACACCTCGGCCACGCGAACGCGGAGATTGACCTCCGTTGACGCGCCGACCTGAAGCTGATTGAGCACCGTCTCCTGCGGACCCGCGTAGCGTTCCGTGATCGCCTGCAGACGCGCCGCCGCTTCGGCGGTCGGCACCGAACCGGTGAGCCTGAGGCCGTGCGGCATCCGCTCGAGCCGCACATCTAGACCCGGCGCGTCGGCCGCGATCTCGCGTTGCAGGGTCGCCTCGTCGTATTCGACGACGACGTTGTAGGCAAGGATTGGTCGGCCGTCGTGGTCAAGCGCGAAGAGCGTGGTGGTGCCGGGCTTCTTGCCGAACACGAACACGCCTTCGGCACTCGGCGGCTGCACGTCGGCGATCGACGGGTCGGCGACGAAAACGCTGCTCGCGGGACGGGGCAGATTGAGCAGCTTGCCGCCGCCGACCGTCAGGGTGAAGCGGCGACCGGGCGCGACGACGCCGACCTCGCGGAGCGGTTGCGGTGGCGGCGCGGGCGCGATCTCGTCGGCATCGGGAGCGGGCATCGTACGAGTCTGTGCCGCGGCATGGCCGATCGAAAGCGCAATGCAGGCGAGGACGAAGGCACGTTGCATTCCCGGACACATCTCACACCCAAGTGGCCGGTGTGCAACGAACGTCGGCGATTGTCCACCCGCAAGCATCTCGATCTTGCATCATTCGACAGAACGTTCTGGAACCGAAGCACACTGTCCGGTTCGTTCGTTCAGCGCAGGATCGCCGGCGTCAGTGCATGGCGCTTGAACTCGCCGATGCGGGATGAGCGGCATCCGCCGGCCGGCCGGGTGGGCAGCATCGACCTCCGCGTCCCGCGCGCCCTTCAGCGTCAACGCCGCCTTCGCGCGGTGTTCCAGCGCGCCGGCATTCCAGAGCGCCGACACTTCCGGCAGCATCATCGCGACGCCGGTGATCCCGCCGGCTCCTCGCGCAAGGTCGGGGACGCCTGTCGCCAAGCTTCGCCGGTTCGTCGCGGCATCGGTCTGGTCCGTGCATGTCTGCACCGGCGCCGTCCCGGCGTGCTGCGCCGCCGCGGCGCCGATTGTCAGGCGGCCTACCCGGGAAGCGGAGCCGTCCGCCGGCGAGCCGACGGTGGCCGGCGCGACGCGCCCCGAGCCGCGCCCGCTCGCGGCAACGTCGCGCAGCATCGTCTGCACGTCCTGCGCGAGCACGGGATTGCTCTGCAGCTTGGCCATAATGGTGCTGCAGGTGGCGTCCGGATCGAAACCGAGGCTGGCGGGATCGTATTTCGCCATCGCGTCGGAGACCGAGGCGCCGCCGTCGAGATCGTCGAGGAAGGCCGCGAGGAGCGTCTGCGTCTCGCTCGGCGACAGCGTCGCCCCGGCACCGGCGGTGTGCCGGCCGGCCGGCATCCTGGCAGCCGTGCCGGCGATGCCGGGCGAGGCGTTCGTGTCGCCGGCCGACGGCATCGCCGCTCTGCCCGAGCCGTGGTCGGTGTCGGCGACCGACGGCGTGCTCGTCTCGACGCTCCCGCTCCGGCCCGGCATGAAGGCGTCGAGCACGGAGGCGAAGCTCTGCCGGTCGTCCGGCGTTGGCCGCGGCGAAGTCGTGGGGTCCGCGTCCGACGGCTTGCGCGACGGCCGCATCTCGTCGCCCTGGCAGCCATCGCTCAGGTCCCGCCGCACGGACGTGCGGCTTGCCTCGTCGCGGAAGCTCGCGGCTGCCGCAGCAACCCGGCCGCTAGGCAGGTCCCGGTCGAGCTGCATCTGCCGCGAGACGTCGCCGGCGGCGCTGCCGTCCCGCCGCGGCGTGCCGCTCCGGTCGACGTTTCGCGTGGCATTCGAGGCGTCGGTCTGCGCGGGACTGAAACGACCAGCATGATCGGCCGGGAGCCTGTCGAGGTCGTCGCGCGGCCTGGCTTGGGCGCCGGTGTCTCTCGTGAGCGAGGCTGCCTGGATCCGAAGCGGCTCGTGCGATGGCTGCATCAGCACCGCCGCCGGCGGCGCGTCGGCCTGCTCGCAGGGAGTGGTGGACGCGGGCGCGCTAAGGTTCGTTGTGCCGACGGCGGCGGTCGCGTTTCCGGTTGCGGGTCCACCAGCGGCCGGCGCCTGCTCGGATATCCGGCCTGGAATGCCCCCGCCGCCGATCCGGTCGTCGGGGCGGGTCGAACCGGAGATGCCGGCGAGGGCGCCCGGGTGGAACAGCCCGCTCATCGCAGGCGAGGAGAAGGTCCCGGCGGCGTCGCGACGCGCCGAACCGGAAGCCGGGTTGTCGCGCGCGGGCGCGATCAGGCGAGCGGGCGTCTGGTGCCGGCCGGCATCGCCGTCGCCCGGCCGCTGTCGCTGGTTGGTCGTTTGGGCGCTCGGAAGGTTCGCCTGCAGGAGGACCATCTGGTGGAGGAGCTTGGGCGACGGCGTTGTTTCGGCCGGATCCGCCTCCCTGCCGGTGCTGACCGAGCTACGAAACTCGCCCGGCGGGATGTCGTCACCCGCCTCGGTACCCCTCGCGGACACGCCGGTAGCGGGCGTGGGCGAAACAGGCCGGAAGGGCGGGTCCGTTCGGTCCGCCGGATCCGGCCCCTCTCCGCGAGCCAGCAGCGCAAGCAGGAAGTCGCCGCCGACGGGCTGATGGTGCAGCGCGTCTGCGGCGTCGCCGCCGTCGATGGTCACGCAATCGGGAACGGACGGCGACATGGCACGCGCCTCTCGTTGAGAAATCCGCCGGACGGGACGGCGAGCCGTTCCGCGTCACCGCAGGAAGCGGGCTTGCCCCGCTGAGTCCAGTCCGAAGTCCGGCTCGTCAGGTCCTTCCGGCTGATCTTCCGCCGGGCGCGCCAACTGAGAGCGCTCCGCCTCACCGTTGGGGGCGTCGAATCCTGGAAGTCAACGGACTGTCCGCCTCCCCCTGGCTCCGAGCCATGCGGCGACTCGTGCGACGCGCCGGCGGCGGTCGCAGGGAGTTCTGCCTCGTGCGCGAAACTGGCGGCGTCGTGACTTGAGAATCGGGCATTCGCCCTTCGGTCTCGTACGGTGAACCGGCTCCGATTGGATTCGTCTGCATAACCCATCTTTCAAGCTTTCTGGCTCATCGACGAGCAGAGTTCCGAACGTTGTGTCCGACCGACTGGCTCCCCGTGACAATCATTCAGGGAGACGGAGCTCGCGCACCGCCGCTATCCTCCAGACCCGCGGGTGAGGCTGACTCGTGTCGAGCCTGGGCGGCGGAGGGGGAGCCTGGTGCGCGGTCTCCTCGGACTGCTCGGCAGCCGTCCGGCCGGATCGACCGGATGTCGGCTGCAACTCCGTCTCCTCCTCGTCGCCCGATCCTCCGAAACAGCTGCCGAAGACGCCGCACAAAATCGGCATCTCAGGTGCTCCATCTCTCAAAGAGGATGTTTGCCAGAAGAGGAATGTTGCGGGTGCGGGGCGGAAGGTCGTGCCAAGCGAGGAGCAGCGATCGGCCTTCTGGCAATCCGCCGCGGAGCAGCCTGGAACGGCGGCAATGCGATTTGAAACGGACCCCGGGAGATCGCGTCATCTTCGAGGACCGGGGTAGTCCGGCGGGTTCGTGCCTGGATGGGCCGGGGCCGCGGGGGTATAAGCGGGTGGTGACGTTTCAGGTTGCCCTGGCACGGGTACCGAATCGACAGTCACTCTGTTTGCCTCCCTCTGCTCCAGAAGTTCAATCCCCCGATCCAGGAATTGATCGCGTAGCGCAGCCGGATGCTGGGTCGAGAAGGCCGAACCGAACTGGTGAGAACTTGCTGCTTCGGTTCCAGCACGCGGTTCAACAGGCCTGCCGGTTGGACCGGGGATCACGACGGTCGGGGATGGGACGGAGTAGTTCGGATCGCTATTTGTCAGTCGATCAGCGCCCAACTGCAGGTAAGGCGTCATGGAGTGTCGGTGATAGCTTTCTATTGTTCCTGGGTCGGAGCGGAACACCGTTGCCATCGTGGCGGCGTTCGGCGTGTTCTCTGTCGCCGCGATTGCGCGATCAACAGTTTTCGCTGTCGGACCGCGGAAGGATGCCCATCGTGTCAACGGGCTGCGTCGATGGTAGGCGGTGCTTTCAGACAGGCGGTCGGCCTGATAGGCCGTATTCTGGCTGTGCATCGAGGCGTCCGGGTGCTGGTAGGCGGCGATCGCCGCATCGTGGATGGCGGGACCGTGGGCAGGGTTTCGGGGATCGAGTGCCCGAAATCGATCCTCCGTGGCCGTGGCTTGCCGCGCCTGCGCGTCAAGCCGCGCGAGGTGTTGCTGGTGAGCCTCCGGCAACGCGACGCCTGCCGAGGTGCCGAGAGGAATCCGGTCCGGCAACCCACCTGGCAGCTGCGGCGCTCCATAGGGCTGTCGGATGGTCGGCACCAAGGGGTCCTCTCCGCCCTCCCGTGACGGACCAGCGGCGACATCGGCCGTCTCGGTTCCGGCCTGCTGCGCAAATGCGGACGCATCGTGGCCACCCGTCGGCGCCGCCCCACCTCGGGCGGTGTCGGGTGATGAGTGAGATCCTGCGGCGAGCGGTTCCATGGCTGAGACACTCCTTTCGTCGAGCGGGACCACGTGACTGATATGGTCCGGTTCAGGAAGAGATCTGATTGGCTGCTCGAGTGGCAGCCTCGGGGCGAAGATCTGTGAAGTATCCGTTCGTTCTAGACATCCTCGTCGTAAAGATCGGCCTCGTCGCGTTCGGTGCCGGACAGGGAATTCTGGTCGTTCGGACCGGGTTGGCGGATCTGGCCCTGGTAGCCGGGACCCGGATGCTTGAACGGCGGCATGGCGAAGTGCGTGCCGCCGGGCGAGTAGCTGTCGGGCGAGTCCGGCGCGACCGGCTGGCTGCCATCGTTCGGAAGCGAAACGTAATGTCGAAGCGGCTGAGCGCCCGAATAGACCACGACGTTGTCGGGGTGCGATTTGTGGAAGTCGGGCACTTTGACGAAAGATCTCAGATGCGGGCTCAAGCGTGCGCTGCGCTGATCGGCGGCGCTTGGTTGGAAACTGTCGTAGTCACCTTCCGCGGGAGGGTGGTTATGCCCATCCGTTCTGCCGGTCGGAACGTCGTCCTCTGGGTTGCTGACCTCCGCGGAACTGCCGGTATAGACCTGCCCGCCCGCCAGACGAGCCTGACCGGGCAGGCGATGGCTGACCTGGCTTTTCTCCGTCGCGTTCGTGGCATCGTCGGTGATCGAGTGATGCGGATCGTTCCTGACGCCGGGAATCGCGAGGAAGTTCTCAACACCCTGCTGCAGGTCGGGATCCCGATATTTGAAGCCGTTGAACTGGCTGATGGCGTCGCCTGGCTTTGGTCCGTCGGGCAGGGAAGCCGCGTGCTCCAGCCGGGACTGCGCCGGATTGTGCG
The DNA here is from genome assembly GCA_965276655.1 of Acetobacteraceae bacterium. GTDB lineage: Bacteria > Pseudomonadota > Alphaproteobacteria > Acetobacterales > Acetobacteraceae > CAXTPV01. The sequence goes on along the minus strand of CBDIBD010000003.1, from coordinate 2,856,205 downwards.
GATTGGTCGGCAGCGACGGGTTCAAGGGGTGACGAGCGTGCGGCAGCACCAAGGCTTGTCCCAGGTCGGAAAGGTCACTGCGGCGCAATGTGACCTGCTGGCCCGGTTGGCCCGCTCCAGGGATCGCGCCGCGCGCCAAGCCGACCGGGTGCCGCGTGGACTGAAGTGTCACAGTGTCGGCATCCTGCCGCTGGGCCGTCACGCGTTCCATGTAAGGTTGACCGCCACCGGGCGGGGTCGTCATGTGCTCGGACGGAAACGGCGCCCGGCCATGCCGAGCCAGGTCGTCCTTGAACCGTTGCTCCGCTTCCGGTCCTCCCGCGAGAGGCAGATCGCCGGTGCCGATTACCTCGCCCGCGGCGGCCTTGTGCGCGACGCCGTCAAGATTGTTCATCAGACCTCCCGCTGCATCGTGCGTCGTCCGCTCGACCCGCCCGCCTAGGTCCGGCGTGTCGGCCGTGATTTCGCGCTCTGGCGCCACGTTGTCGACTTGTGGAGGCCAAGGCGATCGTTCAGAGCTTCGCTAACTAGCTCGACTCGCGTCCATCGGTATCCCTCGACAGGCTGCCATGCGCTGGTGAATTCGTGAATTCCCGGATGGCCTGTCGGGTGTTTGTCGACCGGTATGCGTGAGACTGCTGCCACTCGGGAGAGACACCCTGCCTCGGCCGCGCCGTTCCGGCCAGAAACCGCGTGTGTGAGAAATTCGGATCTCCATTCATGTGCTCATAAACCTGCTCATACTTTACGGGCTTGCCGCGATTCAACGTTAGATGCGTCGTTCGCGGGTCCGATAGCAACACGTGGCCCGTCATCGACGCGTTTGGTGTCCTGCTTGTATTGTCCAGGGCACGTTTTGCCGCATTTGCCGTCGGGCTTTGGCGAAGTCGGTCGAGGGGGCCGAGGTCATTGCTATAATTAGCCTTTTCCGCCGCCCTGTCGCCGAGCCGGGCGGACTCGATCGAGCTCAGGCTCGCGTCCGGGTTCCGATACTCCCTGATGGCCGCATCGTGAATGGTCTGGATTTTCTGTTGGCGCTCGCCCTTGTCCGTGATCGCGTTGAGATCGTTGACGTGGCCTCGGAAATCTTCTCGTGCTCTTTGCGCATTGGTCGATGAACGCATCTCCCGAAACTGCTTCCCAAGACCACCCGACGGGTCCGCAACGAGGCTTGAATAGCTCCGGCTGACCTTGCTCAGATTGTCGGCGTCACGGAACGCCGCCGCCTGACTCCTGGGGTCCGGCGCCGCCGTCATCGTGTCCTGCATGATCTGGCCACGGAGTTCGGGCGGCAGGGTCGTCAGCGACGGGGCACTCCGACCTGCCGGCTCCGCACCCTCCCGCTGCTGGCCCGCGTGTGTGGCGTCGAAGGCTTGACGGTCTGCCTCATCGACGTTCCCGTTATCCGGTGCCGCCGTGGCGGATCCTCCGGCTGAGTTTGCCGACGGAGGCTTCTCGACATTCATCGCGCGTTCCTTTCGCCATTTGCCGCAAACGCAAGTCTCGAAGCTGGTGAGGCAGGATGCAGCAGAATGTTCATGACACCTTCCTCGTCGACGCCGACCGGCTGGGCTTGCCTATTACGAGCAGGCCCAATCGCCCTCTTCCCGTCTTAGCCACCACGTACCTTGGTGTTGATCAGGATGCCCAAGGTGGCGGCACTGCCCATGACCGCCGAGGCAGCGGCCCCAGCGGTAAGAGCGCCGCGATTGCTATCACTCCACTGGTTGAGCCGCGTCCGGAACGTTTCGCCTTGCTGCTCCGCAGGAGTCTGTCCCTGCTCCGAAGGACGATGTCCGGCCTCAAGGTCCGGGCCCTGCTGATATCCCGTCTGACCGGCACCTGCGCCGTGAGGACCTATGGGGTCATTGCCGCTTTGATTGGAAGCTCCGCCGTGAGAGCTCACAGGTGGTATACGATCGAAAGGAACTCCCCCAGTCATTGACAATTGAGGCCCGTGAGCGGTCGTCGAGTTGAGGCTCGAGCCTTCTTCTTGCGAGGTCCGCAGCGGCTGCAGGCCGGGCAGCCGGTTACTGCCCGACTGGCTCGAGGCACTTTCCCCCAGGGCTGCCAGGCGGTCATTGCCGGGCACCAACAGGTTCGGATCCGTCCGAGAATGAAACGGCGATACCTCCGGAAGCGGAACATTCAAACGTTCGCCCGGACCGCCTATCACCGGGCTGCCCTGATGCGGCGGCGGCGGCGGCGGACGCGATGGCTGCGGCGGCGTGGGTAGATCTGCGGAATTCGACTGATTTGCGGACGCTTCCTGGAAATGTCCGGCCGTGTTCGTGTGAGGACCTGGGGTCATCTCGATCCCTTCGCCGGCTCCCGGCGCCTCATGGCTCGCGCCGCTCAGTGGTTGCATGTCTACGTTCTCCCTCTCGATAGAGTCATTGTCTGTTCAGACCGGTCAGCTCGTCACGACGTCCGCCGATCTCAAATTACGCTCCCCAGACTGGACAGTCCCTTGCCGACGGAGTCACCGACGCCGCTGGTGAGCGACCCCAGACCGCTGCCAATCCCTCCGATCGCCGAGTTGAGGCCTTTCGTCAGGTCGCTGCCGAGCTTGCCCAAGGCACTGCCGCCGACGTCGATCTGCGCGTTCGGCAGCGCCTGCTGCAGCTCCTTCGTCGCCGCACCGCTGAGCTTGCCACCGCCGTTCTGATCGGCATCGGTTCCGATCGTCGCCGCCAGGATACCCGCCGCCTGTTGCAACGACTGCGAAGACGGATTCTCATGGACGATCTGCGCGAGGTCACGCGCCGCGGCGTTGCCGTCGCCCTTCTGGATATCCTGCTGCTCGTGGAGGAAGCCGCCCGGGTCCTGCGCGGCGAGCGTCTGGTCGGCCGACCCTTGCAGCTGGCCGACCAGGCCCGCCGTCGGATCGCCTGCCTGGCCATCGGCGGGTCCCCCGGATGACCCGACGCCCCCGGAATTGTCCCCCGCGCTGCCGGACGCGCCGCCGTCTCCGGCACTCGCGCCACCCGAGCCGCCCGCGCCGGAATTGCCACCTCCCGCAAGTTTGGAGAACAGGTCGGCACCTCCCTCCGACCCCGCACTGCTCGCCGCGCCCTGCAGGAGCGAGGGAAGCAGGGTACTCGCCAATTCAGCCAATGCTCCAGACATGAAGCCCTCCTCGATGATGCTGTTGTCGGATCGGCGCTGTCAGGCTGCCTGCCTGCCCGATTGATTCGCCGCCTGCGCGTTCGACGGATCGGGGAGTGCGCCCTGCAGCGCCTGCAGGCTCGCCTGACTGTTGTAGGTGCCGTCGCCGACGCTGTTGGCGACATTCTGCGCCGCGCCCGCGAGCTGCGAATTGCCGGCATTCGACGCTTCGGTCGCCAGTGACGTCGCGTTGTTCTGGATCTGCTGGCCACCGCCAGAGCCGCCATTGGCGACCTCGGACTCCAGGATCGCGGCATTGGCGCCGAGCGCTCCGTCGGCGTTCTGCGCACCGTTGAACGCGCCCGAAGCCTGCGCCGCCGCGCCCGGCGCGCCGGCAATCGCGAAATTGTCGACCCCCTGCATGCCGTCCTTCTGCGCCGCGCCCTGCAGCCCGCCCTGACTGCCCTGCTGACTGTAGGTTCCGTCCTGCAGGCTGTTGAGGATGTTCTGCATCGCGGTCTGCACGTCGGGGTCGGCGTTCCCGCCGGCCGACTGCGCGTCGGACAGGAACTGCTGCACCGCCGACTGCACGGCCTGCGAGCTCTGGCCGTTCTGCGACAGCGTGCTCAGCGCATTGTTGTAGTCGTTGGTCAGCGTCGGGTTCTGCGGCTGCGCGCCGGCACCGCCGGGGTCGCCAACACCGCCGGCCGACCCGCCGCTGCCCGCCGCCTGCTGGCCGCCGCCCGGCGCCCCCGCCGGCTGCGCGCCCGCCGGCTGGGGGGCCACCGATTGCGAGGCTTTCGAGAGATCGAGCGGCGGCGCCTCGCTCGAACTGGGCGAGGACTGCAGGCCCGACAGCAGCGCCTGGACGGTCTGCTCCAGCTCCTGGATCTGGTTCTGCGGGCTGCCGCCGATCTGCGGGATCCCCGAACCGGCACCGCCCGGTGCCGCGTCGCCGGACGGTCCGGCGCCGCCGGGCGAACCCCCGGCGCTCGCGTCTGACGGCGCGGCGTCGGACCCGCTGCCCGCCGCGCCGGCGCCACCGCTCTGGCCCTCGAGAGCCGCGAGCAGCGCCTGCACGGCCTGCTCGAGCTGCTGGACCTCGCCGCCGCCACCGGCCTGCGGCACGCCCGAGCTCGCGTCGCTCGATCCGGCGTCGGCCGCGTCACCGGCACCCCCGGGACCGCCGGCGGGAGAGCCGCCCGCGCTGCCCGGCGCACCGCCCGACGCGTCGGGTGCGCCGCCAGGGCCGGCGTCGGACGGCGTGCCGCCGGCATCGGACGGTGAGCCGCCGGCACCGGCGTCGGACGCGCCCGCGCCGCCGCCGCTCTGGCCTTCAAGGGCCTGCAGCAGCGCCTGGACGGCCTGCTCGAGCTCCTGGATCTCGCTGCCGCCCCCGCTCTGCTGGGGCGCATAGTCGGTCTGCGTCGGGCTGTAGGACGAAACGCTTGCTGACATCGGGTTAGCTCCTCAGTTCGAGCCGGATCGCGTGCCGGCGGTGGACCTCCGCTGCGGAGGCGTGGGCGGCGCGCACGTCACGCGCTCCGCAGAGCCGGCACGGCGTTCGCCGCCCCGGCATTTTCCTTGACCCCGCCGGCCGCGCGCGGCGGGTCGATGGCGCCGATCGTGCCGACGACGTCGATCTGAAACCTCGGTGCCAGCTCGGGATGCGACAGCACGCAGGCGTCGACGCCATGCCGTCCAAGCAACTCGCGGAGATGGCGCCGGAGCTCGAGCGTGGTCACGATCACCGGCGCCTTGCCGGTTCGCGACGCGTCGTGCACCCGTCTGGTGAATGTGCTCACCAACTGGTCAGACCCGGGCGGCTGCAGCACCTGACCGTCGAGCGTCGGGCCGAGCGTGCCCAGCAGCCACGTCGCGAGGTCGTCCTCGACCACCAGCGCGCGAAGCGCCATGTCGCCACCCGCGACTGTGTGACAGATCTGCTGGCGGAGGCCGATCCGGACGTATTCCGCAAGCATCGCGGGGTCGCTCTCGCGCGGTCCCCATTCGGCAATGGCCTCGAGAACCTGTCGCATGTTGCGCAGCGACACCGCCTCGCCGATCAGCCGACGGAATACCTCGGCCAAGCGCGGAAGAGGCGTCGACTTCGTCGCCTCGCGCATCAGGTCGCCGAGCGTCGCCTCGGCCTTGTTGAGCAGCGCCTGGGTTTCCTGGATGCCGACGAGCTGCCGCACCGAGCGAAGGATCGTCTCGCGGGCAAACAGCGGCACCATGGCGACCGCGTCCAGCGCGCGGCCCGTGCCCGGCGCCGCTTGGCCGTTCATCACCGTCCACTCGCCACCGCCCGGGCCGATCCGGCACGCGCCACCGACGGCGGGCGCGTGCTCGCGCCAGATTTCGCCGGCCCGCAGCGGCACCGAGAGCAGCGGCACGCCGTTCATCTCGATCCGTAGCCCCGGCGACAGAGGGTCGAGGGCCGGCAGGGTCTCAAGCTTCGGGATCGCGATCCCGAGCTCGCTCGTCATGTCGGCCGCGAGCGTCGCAAGGGCGGCCTCGATCGCCTGTCGCTCTACCAGTAGCTCCTCGCCAAGACGCACGTGCAGCACCGTCCCGCCGCGCATATCCTCGATCGCGGCGCGGAGCGCCGCCTCGTCGGCCGTCGCCTGCTCGCGCCGGTTGCGACGGAGCAGCCAGCCGCAAGCGCCGAGTGCCAGTGCGAGGGCGAAGAAGACAACCATCGGAAAGCCGGGGATCAGGCCGAGAGCGACCAGGATGACCGACGCGACCGTGAGCACCCGCGGATCGTTGCCGACTTGGTCGACGATTTCGACACCGAGATTTGTCTCGCCGTTCGCGCCGACGCGGGTCACGACCAGGCCCGCGGTGAGTGAAATCAGCAGCGCCGGGATCTGCGCAATGAGCCCGTCGCCGATCGCGAGCAGCGAGTACGTCCCCTCCGCCTCCGAGAACGACATGCCTTTCTGCGCGCAGCCGATTGCTATCCCGCCGAGCAGGTTGACCGCGATGATCATCAGGCTCGCGATCGCGTCGCCCTTGACGAACTTCATGGCGCCATCCATCGCACCGAAAAGCTGGCTCTCGCGCTCGAGCGATTTGCGCCGCTTCTTTGCTTCATCGGCCTTGATCGCGCCCGTGCGGGCATCGTTGTCGATGCTCATCTGCTTGCCGGGCAGCGCATCGAGCGCGAAGCGCGCCGCGACCTCCGCCACCCGTTCGGCACCCTTGGTGATAACCAGGAACTGCACCACCGAGATGATCAGGAAAACCACGAGTCCCACCACCACGTTGCCGGAGATGACGAACTCGCCGAAGGTGTGGATGATCTCTCCGGCATCGGCCTGCGTCAGCACGAGCCGACTCGTGGTGATTGAAATCGACAGCCGGAAAACAGTGGTGAGCAAGATCACGGTCGGCAGCGTCGAGAACTCCGACGGCGCCGGCAGGTACACCGCGACCATCAGCAGCGTCACCGACAGGCCGATGTTGACCGCGATCAGCACGTCGGCCGCCACGATCGGCATCGGCAGTACCATCATGGCGATCGTGCACATGATGAGCAGGACGAGCGCGATGTCCTGACGCACAGGGATCCGGCTCAGCAGGCTCGGCCGCCGCGCGCTTCGGGACCGATCATCCGGCACGACGGTAAGGGCCGAGACGCTCATCTCAGTACCGCAGTCGGAGCGTGCGGCCGCCGCGACGGAGCAGCAACGAGCCCTCGTCGATCTTGGCCAGTCGCCAGCCGTTTGGCAGCGCGGCGCCCTCGTGCAGCCAGTCGCCGCCGCCATCGACGACGTATGGATTGGCGCCGAGCCACACGGCAGCGACCGTCAAAACGGGGCCTCCGTCGAACGTGCCCACTTGATCGAGCATGACGACACGTCCCTCGTAGCGAGCGTCGAAGGCACGCGCCAGCGACTCCCACACGGCGTGATCGGCGGATGGCAGATCGCCGCTGGCGAGGACCGTGCCGTCGCTTCCCGCCTCGAACGAGATCGACGCGAGGCCACGGGCGGCGGCGGCGGCCCGCAGGAACGTGAGCGCCGCGGCAGCGGACGGCACCGGACGTGGCGCGAGGCGCACGAGCGTGCTTGCGCGGGCGCTCGATGCCGGTCTGCCGTTCGGATACAGCAACGCGGACGAGACACCGACGAGCGACAGGGCGACGAGCGCGGCCGTGATGACCCGGCGGCCCGCGCGCGAACGAGGCGATCGCGCGACCGCGGCCAGATCGGAATCGGGCGACGTCAATTTGAAAAGGAGGCGGGTCTCGCCGGCTGTGAGTATGGTGTCGCGCAACAGCAGGCGCGGCGTGCCCGGAACGAAATGAGTTACGTCGCCTTCACTTGTCTCGTCCGCCTCGACGGCGACGTCGCCGAACGGCGTGACGGCCGCGCCGCGCCGCGCCGCCTCGATCAGGAGATGAACCGGACGGAGTTGCGGATCGGCAAGGACGATCGCGCACTCCGACGACGTGCCGAGCGTTCCGGGCTGTCCACCGACGGCCCAACGAGCGCCCGCATGCGGACCACTCAATACTATGATCTCGCGATGCTCCGCCATATCGGAACCGCCCCACTTAAATCCAGGAATCATACTGACGAGTCCACAAGTTCCGTGGCTGGTCGGTGTCCTCGTTCGGGTGGAGACGGTCGATGACCATCCCCACCCGCTCGAAGGATCAGCTGCTGGTCTGGTCCTTTGCGAACGCGTTCGCCGCGCTCGAGAACGACTGCTCCTTCTGGTTTTCTTCATTCTCGTGGATCGAGAAGAGCGAGCTCTGGATCATGCTCTGCTCCGCCTGACCCGAGGCGGCCTGAAGCTGTCCCATTCCTCCTGACGAGTCCGACACTACACTTGCTCCTGCTAACGAGGGCCGCACCGCGGCCGTTGCACAATGGATCCAATTCGCTCACTTCAACCGAAGCAGAGCGCGCATCTCGCGATCGGCTCGATCGAAGGTGCCACCGGACGCGGATCCGGCGCCGGCAGTTCCTAATCGAATATTAGAGACCGTGTCGATTTAAAGCTCATACCCATCGATCACCCATCACACTCAAGGCAGCGACATGTTGCTGGTCTCGGAGCCGCGGTAGACCACCAAGCGAGCCGGTGTCTCTGGCGATGCCGACTCGAAGGCACCGCTGTCGACGGCCTGCTTGACAACCGCGACATAGGCCGGAGGACCTGCGATCACGACGTCACCTCGACCTTGTGGTTGAAAGACGTAGCGGGAGTCAAGCAAGTTCGCATGCTGAAGACGCTCATATAGTATCTTGAAGGAAATATCACGAAGACGTGTGACGACCGTCTGTTCGTCCGCTGCCGGCGACACGTACAGCACAAATCCATCGTCGTACCAGTCGAGTGCGTCCTCGTGGGTGATTTCATCGAGGAACGTCTTCGCGTCGCCGGCGGCAACGACCCCGTGGATCACACCCTTGACGTCGGGGGCGACCGACACGCGCAGGCCAAGATTGGCGCCGAACGAATGGATGACGGCGGCAACGCTCTGATTGATGACGACGTAATGATAACGCGCGCTCATCCAGCTCGCAGCCGCATCCGCGCGAGATGCGGAGCCCAAGACCGCGATGCTCGCCGCACCGATCAGAACGGCAAGACACCTGACTTCACCCCACGACCACATCCGGACGCCACGCCACGGCAATGCTGATCGCAAGACAACCTCCTTGGCCAAACACACGGGCCAGGCACAAGCCAAATACTTGTGCGGTGCCCGTTCGTAGCGGGTGACGGCGTTGTGCCTATCGCGCCGCCTGTCGCGGTGCCTCAATGCTTCCGCAAAGACCGGTCATCAATCAACAGGTCGTATCACTACGTGGTCCCTGAGGGGCGTGCAACCCCGTTTTCGAACAGCGGCAAGAGTGAGGTGACGGCCGGTGCGTTGGTGAAATCCCGGTGTACACCACGAACATTCGTATCCTCGATCAGTCACATCTCGTTGAAGACTCTCGTCGTCCGCTGTTCGGGCAAGCGCAACGGTCGCGCAAATTGTTCTTGAATGCCCGGAACGCATGACGTAGCTCGACGGGTAACGAGTGCGACATAAATTCCGGTTTTTCCGGGTGCGCTGATAAATGGGAGACGCTCTGGTCGTGACCGTAGTCAGTCCCGTCGCGCATATGCCGACCAGCGCCGGTGTCGCAGCCGATCCGTCATCGACGATTGGGTCGATCCCAGGCGGCGCCTCGGTCGCGGAGGTGCAACCGGCGAACGTCGGCAACGATCTGGAGGCGGACTTCCTCCGGCGCGTGGACGGCCTGTCCGCGGGTCTTCGAAGCGATGCGGCCGATCCGATGCAGAGTGCCGCTGGGGATGGCCTGTTCGATCGCACGGCGCTCCGGGCCGGTGACCCTTCGGCGATGACACAGCAATCGTCTGCAGTGCGGAACTGGGACGACATGAAGGACGTCGTCCGGCAAGCGGAGAAGGAGATGCGCGCCGACATGACGTTCAGCGTCAATGCCAACATGCTCAGCACGTCGTCTCAGAGTGTCGGCAAGACGCGTGACGATCTTATGAAGGAAGGATGATGCGTGGGAACCGTCGCATTTTTGGCTCGGCGGCTCGCGCGGCCGGACTCTTTGCGTTGCTGGCGCTGGCGGGTTGCAAGACGGAGCTCTACACCGGGTTGGCGGAAGGCGAGGCGAACGAGATGATCGCGCTGCTGCTGCAGCGCGGCATTGCCACCGACAAGGTGATCGCGAAGGACGGGTCGGACACGATTTCGGTCGAGCAGTCGCGCTTTGCGGATGCGGTGAGCATACTCCGTGCGGCCGGCTACCCGCACAAGCGCTTCGACAATATGGGCGACGTGTTCAAGGCAGGTGGCCTCGTCGCGTCGCCGATGGAGGAGCGGGCGCGCTTTCTCTATGCTCTTGGTCAGGAACTGTCGGCGACGGTGTCGCAGATCGACGGCGTGCTGTCCGCGCGCGTCGAGGTGGTGCTGCCGCAGGACGACATCCTCGATCGCGCGCCGACGCCGTCATCGGCGTCGGTCTTCGTCCGATACGACGAGGCGTCGGACGTCGACAAGCTCGTTCCGCAGATCAAGTTGCTCGTCGCGGACAGCGTGCAGGGGCTAGGCTACGACCGTGTGTCGGTGGTGCTGGTGCCGGTGCCGCACGCGACGATGCCGGTCGCGGCGGCGCCGGCTTCCTACGGCATCGCCGACATCCTGTTTGGCGCGGTCGGCGGGGCCGGACTTGCGGCGTTGCTCGTGTCGGTCGGCTGGGCGTTCCGCCGCCGGTTGCTTCCGGTCGTCTCGCGAGCGCGCCTGCTCGTTGGCCAGCGCGACGCGCTGCCCCCGCCGGTCCCGGGCGCCGACGGAATGGCGGATCTGCCTCGGTGACCCCGCTCCGGCGATCCGACCGGCTGGCGGCCTGGCTCGGCCACGGCGTGTCTGCGGCGCTGGTCGCGCACATGATGGCGATTCCGCGCCTCGCGCGGCGCTGCGACCGGATCGTCGACGAGCGGCTCGGGCCCGCGTCGCCGTCGGCGACGCAGGCGCTCGCCCTCGCGCTCGACCCGCCCGGTCTCGCCGCATTGGTCTGGCGGGCCGGGGTCGTTTGGCACGCGCGCGCAATCGCCGCCGTGATAGACGGCCGCGAGGTGCGGGCACTCGCCGAGCGGCTCGGCCCCGACATCCGCCGTCTCGCCCTGCGGTTCGTCGCGGTCGCACCCGCGGGGATTGAGCCGGTCGTGATCCAACGGTTTGACGAGACCGCGCTCGACAGCGGGGCTGCCTGTCTCGAAACGTGGTGCGACGCCCAACCCCCGGCGGTCGGCCAGCGGCTCGCGCTCCGGCTACCGCCGGCATTGCCGCTCTCGCCGATGCATCGCGCATCGGGACCGCAGATCGTCGACGCTCTGCTTGGTGCGGACGTCGCGGCGTGAGCGAGACCGCCACGCGGTTGCGACGCGTGCCCGTGACACAAGCGGGATCCTGCGTTGTGCGCGGAGCGACGCTCACGGCCCTCGATGAGGCCGCTGCCATCCTGGATGCCGCCCGCGGCGACGCCGCGCGCCTTCAGGCGGAGGCCGCCGACGCGGCGGCCCGGCTTCGCGAGGCCACCGCGGCCGAGGTCGAGCGCCGTGCCGCCGAGGAGACGGCCCGGCGCATCGCGTCGCTCGACGTCGAGATGGCGGCGTGGCGGCGCGCCCGCGAGGACGAACTCGTCAGCCTGGCCTTCGCGATCGCCGCCCGGATCATCGGTGCGCTGCCGCCGGACGAGGGACTAGAGCGCGCCGCGCGCGCGGCTCTCGCCGACCATGCCGGCACGGTCTCGCTTGTGCTGCGGACCGATCCTGAGACCGCGCCCCGGCTGCGCGAGCGGCTCGTCGACACGGCCGTCACGGTGCGGGCAGATGATGGCTGCGCGCGCGGCACGTGCACGCTCGTCCATCCGCGGGGCCAGGCCGCGGTATCGCCGATCGAGCAGCTCCGCGCGCTGCTGGACGCGACGCCGGGGGCGCGACCGTGACGCCGGACGGCAATGGCGTGCTCGAGAACTTGGCCGCGACGCTCCGGCAGGGCACGCCGCGACCCTTGCGCGGCCGCCTCGTGCGGGCGATCGGGACCGTGCTCCGGGCTGTGATGCCGGAAGCGCGCGTCGGTGAGCTGTGCCGCCTCGACGACCCCGGGCTCGCGGCGCCGCTGATGGCGGAGGTGGTCGGCCTCGATGGCGACGAGGCGGTCCTCGCGCCGATCGGCGACGTGCGCGGATTGTCGGTCGGCGCGACGGTGACCGCGACGCGCGACGTGCTCCGCGTGCCGACCGGCGCGCGCGTTCTCGGGCGCGTTCTGGACGGGCTCGGCCGGCCGCTCGACGCTGTGACCGCGGGCCCGCTCGGCGACGGTCCGATGCGGCCGTGCGAGGCGCCGCCGCCCGAGGCGCTGAGCCGCGCGCTGGTCGAGCGTCCAATGCCACTCGGCCTTCGCGCGATCGACGGGCTGCTCACTTGCGGCGAGGGCCAGCGCGTCGGCATCTACGGCGAACCCGGCGGCGGCAAGTCGACCCTGCTCGCGCAGCTGGTCCGCGGCGCCGCAGTCGATGCCGTGGTCGTCGGGCTGATCGGTGAACGCGGCCGCGAGGTCAGGGACTTCATCGAGACGCAGATCTCCGCCGAGGCGCGTCGTCGCACGGTGCTCGTGGTCGCAACCTCCGACCGACCGGCCGTGGAGCGGATGAAGGCGGCGATGACGGCAACCGCGATCGCGGAGGGCTTCCGCGACGAGGGGCTGAAGGTGCTGCTGGTGATGGACAGCGTGACTCGCTATGCGCGGGCACTCCGCGAAGTCGGGCTCGCCGCCGGCGAGCCGCCAACCCGACGCGGCTTCCCGCCGTCGGTCATGGCCGAGCTGCCGCGGCTGATGGAGCGCGCCGGCCCTGCCGCGCGCGGCTCGATCACCGCCTTCTACACCGTGCTATTCGAAGGCGACGGCGCGGGCGATCCCGTGGCGGAGGAGACGCGCGGCATCCTTGATGGGCACATCATCCTGTCGCCCAGGCTTGCGGCAAGCGGCCACTATCCCGCGATCGACGTGCTCACGAGCCGATCGCGCGTGATGGAGGCGGTCACGGCGCCTGGACACCGCGCGGCGGCGCGACGGCTTCGCGATCTGCTCAGCCGCCACGCCGAGATCGAGTTCCTGGTGCAGGTGGGCGAGTACCGGCGCGGCGTGGACGCGCGCAACGACCTGGCGCTCGACCGGATCGACGCGATCCGCGCCTTCCTTCGCCAGGCATCCGACGAGCACGGCGAGTTTGGCGCGACACTCGCGACGCTCGAGGCGCTTGCGGCGTGAGCGCGGGCATCGCCGATGGCTGAGCGCGGCGCGCGGGCCCGCGACGTCGGGCTGCTCGCCCGTGTCGAGAGCGCGCGCGAGGGACGCTGCCGCGCGGAGCTCGCGGAGATCGAGGCGGCGTGGCGTTACGCCGCACGGATCCGCGCGGCGGCCGATCAGGCGGTTCTCGATGCGCGCGAAGGGCGGCGCTCGACTCTGTGCGCGCTCTATGCGGCGCTGCCCGGATCGCATGCCGCGTTCGAGATCCACGACGTGCGCGGTACCGAGCAAGCGCTTCTCGAGCGCGAACGGGAGGCGCGGGTGCAGGCGATCCGGGCGCGCGCGAGTGAGGATGAGGCGGGGCGGCGGCTCGCCGAAAAGCAGCTCGCGCTCGCACACGTGACAGCGCGCCGCCTCCGGCGCGAGCAATTGGCCGAGCGCCTCGCCGGCGAGCAGAGACACGCGCGCAACGAAGCCGAGGAGGCGACGATCAGTGACGAGCTCGCTGACCGCGTCGCGGCATCGGGACGATGAGTGCCGCCATCGGGACTGTCCGTGACGCGCTCAGGCTCCCGATCCCGCGCATGGGCGAGGTCGAGACGGCGGTCCGCAATCGGATCGCCGTGCCGCGCCGGCCGATCCGGATCCCGGGCAACGACAGCTTCTCGATCGCGCGGGTCGAGGACACGAGGACGCCGCCACCCGACGCGGCGGTCGATCGACTTTCGATCGAGCTTCGGGTGGGCGAAGACACGCTCCGCGTCGCCGCGGCTCGTGGGCTCGTCGCGGATCTGCTCCGCCCGCTCGGCGACTTTCCCGACGAGCCGCTGCCGCCTGATCTCGCCTCGCTGCTGCTCGAGGCGGCCCTGATGCCGCTCGTCGAGCTTCTCGAGCGTGGCGTCGGCGTCGCGGTCCAATTCGGCCCGGTCACGCCGGCGGAACGGCGTGCCGAAGATCGCGAGGACGACAGCGTGCTGATCGCGCTGCAGGGTCCCGGCCTTCGCCATACGCTCCGGCTCACCGGCTCGCTCGCGTCGATCGACCGGCTCCTGCTGGCTTGGCCGACCTGCCGACGCCGGCTCGACGCAGTCCCGTTTCGCGGCACGCTGGAAATCGGTGCGACCACGCTTCTGTTCTCGGTGCTCCGCACGCTCGCGCCGGGCGACGCGCTGATCCTGCAGGAAGGCGTGCGGCTCGACGGAACCGCGGCGCCCGTCGCACCCGGCTCGCCTTCCCGCGTCGTGCTTCGTGTGGCAGAGAGGATCGCGGCGATGGCGGAGCCGATCCCGCGCGGTATCCGGCTCCTGACGCCGTTCCGCCCCGATCACGAGCCGGGACATGCGATGAGCGACGAGCACGAGGATCCGGCTTCAATTGTCGAGACAACGGCGGAGTTGGATGGCGACGAAAGCCCGACGCGCGGGCTCGACGATCTGCCAATACGGCTCGTCTTCGAGGTCGGCCGGATCGAGATCACGCTCGGCGAGCTCGCGCGTCTCGGGGTCGGATCGGTGCTCGAGACCCATGCCGCGGCCGGGCTCGTCGACATCCGCGCGAACGGAAGGCGGATCGGCACGGGCGAGCTTGTGACGGTGGAAGGCAGGGCTGCAGTCCGGCTCGTGACGATTGCCACCGGTGCGGGCGCGGCCCCGACGGGCTGACGCGATGGGCGCCGACACGCCAAACCTGCTTCAGCTTGCCGTCGGAATCGTCGCGCTCGGTTTCCTCTCGTTCGTCGCGGTGACGATGACGTCGTTCATCCGGATAGCCGTGATACTGTTCCTGCTGCGCAACGCGCTCGGGATACAGCAGACACCGCCCAATCTTATTCTTTACGGGATCGCGCTTCTGCTCACCAGTTATGTGATGGCGCCGGTCGCGCATCACGCCTACGAGGCGGCGTTCCATACGAATCAGCCGATCGCGACGGCATCGGACTACGTCGCGGCGGCAGAACGCGCGGAGTTACCTGCGAAGGCGTTCCTGCTGCGGTTCACTAGCCAGGGCGAGCGGCAGTTCTTCGCCGACGCCACGACCCGCGTCTGGGGGCCGGGCGCTGATATGTCGGTCACGCCGGACGACCTCATCGTCGTCATCCCGGCCTTCGTGCTGTCCGAGCTCCGTCGCGCGTTCGAGACCGGCTTCCTGCTCTACCTGCCGTTCATCGCGATCGACCTCGTGGTCACGGCGGTGCTGATGGCGATGGGGATGTCGTCGGTCTCGCCGACCACGATCTCCGTGCCGTTCAAGCTGTTTCTGTTCGTAACTATTGAGGGCTGGACCCGGCTGATCCACGGCCTCGTGCTCGGCTACGTGAGCTGAGGCGAGGGCGATGGAGACCGACACCCTCGTCGCGCAGCTTCACGCCGTGATCGGCATCGTGCTGTCGATGGTGCTGCCGCCTCTGCTCGGCGCGGTCGCGGTCGGGCTCCTGGTCGGGATTATGCAGGCTGTGACGCAGATCCAGGACCAGTCGCTTCCGCTCGCCTTCAAGCTGATGGTGGTGATGGCGATCCTGGCGATCGCCGGACCGGTCCTCTGCGTTCCGCTGGTCCGCGAATCGACCTCGTTGCTCGACAATTTCCCGCTGATGGCGCGCTGAGGGAACGTCGGTGGCAACGACGCCGAACGACGCGCTCTTGCTGATCGAGCCGGCTTTCGCGACGGCGCGACAGTGGTTGACTGCCTATGCCATCCTGCTCGCGCGCCCGTTAGCGCTGCTCAGCATCCACCCAGTGTTCACGCGCGTGCAGATGTCGAACGTGATGAAGGGCGTCATCGCAACGGGCCTCATCGTCCCGGTTTGGCCACGGGTCGCGCACGAGCTGGCGACCGGCGCCGGCGACCCAACGGTGCCGTTCCTGCTGCTGGTCGTCAAAGAGGCGCTGTTGGGAGCGGCGCTCGGCCTGCCGCTTGGCCTCCCGTTCTGGGCGATGCTCGCCGCCGGTGACATAGTCGACCAGCAGCGTGGGGCGACCCAGGGGCGGCTAAACGATCCGGCGGGGTTCGGCGACACCTCGGTCACCGGCACCCTGTTCCTGCTGTGCGGCGTCGTGCTCTTCGTCACGACAGGGCAGCTCGAGGCCTTCTCGACGGTGCTCTACGACAGTTGGCGGGTGTGGCGACCGCTCGCCTTCCTGCCCGCCCCGGGGCCGGCGGCAGGGTCGCTCGCGCTGCATTTGCTCGACATGCTCGAGCGGGCCGCGCTGACGCTCGCCATGCCTATCGTTCTGGTGATGCTGCTGAGCGACACAGCCATGCTGTTCGTCGCCCGGCTCGCCCCGCAGCTCCGGATCGACGACCTGTCGCTCGGCGTAAGAAACCTCGTTTTCTACATTTTTCTTCCGGTCTATGTCGGCTTCCTGCTTGTCTACGGCCTCAGGAATGCGGCGGTGATGGGTGATGCCGTGCGACTGCTCGCCCCCGTGCTGCCGGGCGGCGCGACGCGGGCGGGTGGAACCTGAACCATGGCGGGCGGTAGCGAGGAGAAGACCCTTCCCCCCTCGGCAAAGAAGCTGCGGGAGGCACGCCGGAAAGGCCAAGTGCCGAAGAGCAAGGATTTCGTCAGTGCCCTCGTGACGCTCGCGGCTTTCGGCTTCGTGATCTCGCAGTTCCCGCAAGTCGCCGCACGCTTCATAGGGCTTCTCGGCCAGGCCGGCGCGGTGGCCGACCAGGACGTCGCGACGACGCGCGCCGAGCTCGTCTCCGCGGCGATCCAGCTCTTCGCCCTCGCGGTGATCCCGCTGTTGCTGCTGCTCGCGCTGATCGCGATCGGCAGCAGCGTTATCGCAGCCGGTGGCCCCGTGTTCGCGCTCGATCCGATCATACCGAAGCTCACGAGGCTCAACCCGGCGGAGGGCATAAAGAAGATCGTCTCGGCGAGAGGCTTCATCGAGGTCGGCAAGAGCCTGCTCAAGCTCGTTATGCTCGTGACCCTCGCTGTCACAACCATCCGCGGCTCGCTCCAGGCGATGGTGGAACTGCCGAGCTGCGGGCTTCGCTGCGCCGGGCCGATCCTGCGCGGAACGATGCTTCCGCTCGTGTCCGCGGGCGTCCTGCTGTTTCTCGTGGTCGGCGCCGCTGACCTACTGCTGCAGCGCTGGCTCTTCCGACGCGATCAGCGCATGAGCTTCACCGAGCGGAAGAACGAGCACAAGAACACCGAAGGCAACCCGCTCATCAAGGGGGCGCATAAGCGCGAGCGCCGCGAGAGCGCCAAGCTGAAATCGGGGCTTCGCGAGGCGACCTTCGTCGTCACCGGTCGCCGAGTGGCGGTCGCGATGCGCTACTCGACGAGCGACACGCGCGTGCCGATGCCGGTGGCCCGCGCCGGGGACGACGACGTCGTGATGTTCGTGCAGGATGCACGCAAGCTCAAGCTGCCGACGATTCACGACCACGAGGCCGCGCGCGCGCTGTTCGATAAGGTCGCGATCGGCCACACCATCCCGCGCGACCTGTTCAATCCGGTCATCGGGTGCATGAAGCGGCTTGGCATTCTCTGAACGACCATGCGCCGTTGGCGGCGTCAGAGCCTGATGGTCTCACGCGGACCTGGCTGGGAATCCGGCTTTGCGAGAAAGCTGCTTCAAGATGCGGGCTGTACGGGAGGCCAGTATTGATGGGCCGTCCGTACGGCCGTGTCCCGGACGTGGTGTAGGAGCTGGGAGTAAATAGCCCGCCGAAGCGATCGCCAACTGATCCGGCGCAGGCGGGGTGAAGCCGTGTGCGTCAGTTGCCTCGTCAAGGAGATCGACGAGCGGGTGAACGCTTTCCTAAACCGTCCGATCGAAGGGGCATGGCCGAATGTCTGGATCGACGCCACCTATCTGAAGGCGCAACAGGCCGGAGGCGTGTTGTCGACGGCGACGATAACCGCCGTCGGCGTGAACACCGATCAACGTCGCGAAATACTCGGTGTCGCCACTGGCCCATCGGAGGCCGAGACTTTCTAAGAAGGCTTCCTGCGCAGCAACGATCTCGTCATCAGGTTGCCAAGCTTGGCAGCCTGATCAACTCGCAACAGCCGAGAGCCGAGCTCCTACACCACCACTCGGGACACGATCTCCGTATTCGTTGGACCTGCGCGAGCGGGTCGTGGTTGCTGTCGGCTCTGGCCTGAGCAGCGCCGCGTTTTCGGGTCAGCCCCTTAGCTAAATAATCATGCGAGCTTCCGGTCTACGACATTAGCTCGTGTTCCTGCGCCATCGATCCTACGCCGTTGACGCGGACTTGAACGTCTCGCCCGCCTCGGCCTCCCGCCGTTGTTGCCCGCGAGTTCGGCGATGACGTAGGGTCTCGTTGTAGTCACGATCAAAAGCGACGACGCGATCTGCGCGCGGAGGATCCATGAGCAGCAGCCTTGACGGTGTCAGCACGGCGACCCGGCCGATCGACCCGGTCGAGCGCAGCGCGCCAAGCACCGATCCGGGCGGCGGCGGCAATGCGGAGATCCAGGCCTTCGAAGCAGCGGTCGAGGATCTTCTCAAGGCGCTCGAGAGCCAGCGATCGGGTGGCGGTGCCGCGGGATCGTCGTCGCCCGCCGGATCGTCACCGGGTGCTGGTCCATCGAGCTCCGGCCAGTCGAATGCGGGTGATTCCGCAATCCCTGGCAGCACGCCGGCTGGTGCGCCCTCTACCACTGCGGGCGGCGGCGGGGGCGTCGGCACTGGCACGGGTGGACAGACCGTCAACATCGACGGCGGTAATGCGAATGGCCACGGCGTCACCGAGCGGGTCGACGACAACACGGGTGCGGCGGCGACGTTCGGTTGGGAAAACGCGAAAGGGCAGCTGATCGGGTCGCTTCACCTCCAGAACGGTCAGTCGGGCGTCTTCGACGTCAATGCCGGTGGTCCGGACGCAACATCGGCTCGGCTGATCAAGCTCAATCCTGACGGTTCGATCCCTGCGCAATCCAACCTCGACGAGCAGAACGTGGCTCTGGGTGCGAACGGTCAAGTGCAGAACTCGGCTGACGTGAGCGAGATCACGGCGGGCGGCGATCCGACCAAGATCACGATCACCGCCAACGGAAAGACCGTCGGCAACGGCGCCCCTGGTGGCGCCTACGTGTATCCGACGCAGGATCAGCAGAGCAATCCGGCAAACAATCCGATGACGATGGCGATGGACACAGCCAGATCCTACGACAACGACTTCACTGGCTGAGGCCTCGTCCGCGCTCCTGGGGGCGTTTTTGCAAACCGTACTGGATCTCGGCGTGTCGGAGCGGCTTTCGGACACGTTGGCCCGACCGCCGTCGCATTCGGCGTTTTCACTCGCGGCCCGGCGGCTTGCGGTGTCTGGTTCGTGGTGATCAGGCGCCTGCTCTTCGGAGCACGGCATGGGCGAGCGCGATTTCGGGCTGATACGGATATGCCGACGCCATGGCTATCTTGACGCGTCGGACACTGGCGCGGACCAGCCCACCGATCTTGAGCAGCTTCAGTCTGATCCTGCCGCAGGTCGCCTGCGCAAGCTGTGTGTGGGCGAGACCGATAGGTCGAAGCGCGCAGATCAGGACGTAGGCGGCGGATGCAAACCACAGGCGCAACTAATTGGCACGCATGGTGTGTGCCGAGGTGCGGTCGGAGAACATGTCGAGCTGGCATCCCTTGATCCGGTTCTCCATGTCGCCGCGGGCGTAGTAGATCGCCTCGTAAAGGTGACGGCCCTCGACCTCGCGCGCCGTGAGCGACGTGACGATGAAGCGTGGATTGGCCTTGTCGCCGGTCCACTCGGCCTTGCCGATCACCCGGTGCTCGCGGCTCCAGCTGTCGAACATCGACCAGCGAAAGTCGCCCAACCGGCGTGCGGGCTTGCGCGTCTGCGTCGCCTCCGTCCAGGCGTCCGCCATCTCGGTCTCGATCTCGGCGGCAAGACGCCCGTTGCGGGCGAGCCCGAAGACGTAGTCGACGCGGTTCGCCTCGCACGAAGTCATCAACTCGTCACGCGCGAAGCCGCCGTCGGCACGGAGCAGGATGCGCACCCGCGGCCAGCGCCTGCGGATCTGACCGACGATGCGGGCAACCTCGTCGACCGACTCCGCGGCAGCGTCGATGTTCGCTCGCCGCAGCGTGGCCGCGAGCAGATGCGGACCGCAAAAGATGTAGAGCTGCAAGTCGCGGTATCCATCGTAGTAGCCGTGGAAGAACCTGCCCTCTCGATCCCCGTGTAGAGGATCGTCGGTGGCGTCGAGATCGAGCGTGATCTGTGCGGGTGCACGACCATGGGCGGCGAGGAACATATCGATGAACGGCGCCTTTGCCCGCCAACACCGCCATGACCGGATCGTGGCGGAGTTGGTCGTGGTCGACCAGATCCTCGTAGCCGAGCGCGATGCCGACGATCCGCTGCATCACCAGCGTCTCGACGTGGTGCTCGATCAGGTCCTGATCACGCCGGTCAACAAAGCAGCCAGCGAAACGCCCGGCCAGGCCGATCGCTCCGTCAGTGGCGCCCAACAGCAACGCGCCGGCATCTGAGGTCATGCGACC
This sequence comes from Acetobacteraceae bacterium, assembly GCA_965276655.1. Classification (GTDB taxonomy): domain Bacteria; phylum Pseudomonadota; class Alphaproteobacteria; order Acetobacterales; family Acetobacteraceae; genus CAXTPV01. The sequence goes on along the minus strand of CBDIBD010000003.1, from coordinate 2,835,802 downwards.
ACCGTCAAACGCCGCCACCATCTCGCGGCCATCGACGCGTGGGAACTCAAACAGATCGGGACTGCACTCTGTCGGCATCGGGGATGTCCTCTGCGGTCGCGTAGGCCTTTGTCGCAAAAGAACTTTCGCCGATCCGGAGCCCCGACGCACCCGATCTGGTGAGAAATGCGGGCTAGCGGCTGCGGAGAAGCGGTGCTCCGGCGTGCTCAAAGACGCCGGTGAAACCGCGGCAACAGCAAAGCGGCCGTAACCAACGGCGCGAATTCGTTCCCCCAAGGAGGGCGTTGCCGGTGTCGCCTGACAATCAGCAGTCCCTGCTTGCGCTCAATCTAGTCGCCGAACGCACGTTATGGCTTTAGGCCGCTAATATTCGCGTGAAGAAGGGATTGGGCTTTGGCGCCAGGGTTGTCGTGGAAAGCCCGATCGGGGGGCGGTTCGCGGGATTGAGACGATCAACCTGTCGGTGCGCTGATCTTGCGGAAGCGCTCGACGGAGCTCTTGATCTGTAGGCTGCGTGCCTCGGTTCGGCTATGATCGAGGCCTTCGACCGCGGGATGCAGTTGGCATTTTGGGCCTGCGGGATGCCGCAAGACTCAGCGCTCAGATCGGTCGGCGAGCGGGAGCTTGCTGTTGTGCTTGTCACAGCAGTGCAACAACCGGTCGTTGAGCATCACGGCGGCGGTGATCGGGGCGCTGCAATTGTAGAGCTTGGCAACACGGTGCCGTTGAGCGTATTGGAAGGGAAGGCGAGCATGGCAACGCACGAGATTGAGACTGATTACCTGGTTGTGGGCGCCGGTATCAACGGGCTCGGCGTTGTCGACGAACTCCTTGACCGCAGCGACGCTCATATCACCATAGTCGACCGTCGTGATGCACCCGGCGGTCACTGGAACGACGCCTACTCCTTCGTCAAGTTGCACCAACCCTCCACCTTCTATGGTGTGGGATCAACGGAACTGGGCGACGGTCGCGTCGACGCAGACGGACCTAACGAAGGCTTCCTCAGCCCAGTGTCCTGAACCGGAAGTTCACAAGTTTCTGAGTGTGCTTTGGCGTTTGCGGTGTGATGATCTTCCTGGGGTTTTGGGAGGATCATCGGATGGCTGGTCGCCGTGCGGTTCAGATCATGTTGAGCGAGGCAGAGCGCGTCGAGCTGACCTCGTTATCGACGCGCCGCAAGACGGCGCAGGCGTTGGCGTTGCGGGCGCGCATCGTGCTGGCGTGCGCGGAGAACACGCAGAACAAGGACGTGGCCACCGTCCTTGGGATCGATGACGCCACGGTGGCGAAGTGGAGACTGCACTTTGCCGAACACCGGATCGATGGGCTCCGTGACCAGCCGCGCTCCGGTGCGCCGCGTTCTGTCGACGACGCCCGCGTCGAAGCCGTGATCGTGCGCACGCTTGAAAGCCTGCCGGCGAACGCGACCCACTGGAGTTCGCGCGGTATGTCGCGTGCCTGTGGCGTGTCTGTCTCGACGGTGCAGCGGATCTGGCGCGCGTTCGGCCTGCAGCCGCACCGACTGGAGACCTTCAAGCTGTCGACTGATCCAGACTTTGTGGCCAAAGTGCGTGACGTCGTCGGCCTCTACGTCTCGCCGCCGGCGCATGCCATCGTGCTGTGCGTCGATGAGAAGTCGCAAATCCAGGCGCTGGATCGCAGCCAGCCGATGCTGCCGCTGCGGCCTGGGCAGGCGGCGCGCCGGACGCACGACTACAAGCGCCACGGCACGACGTCCTTGTTCGCGGCCCTCGACATCGCCACCGGCCACGTCATTGGACGCTGCTATCCACGTCATCGTGCCACCGAGTTCCGCCGCTTTCTCGACCAGATCGAGGCCAACGTGCCACACGATCTCGACGTCCACCTCGTCATCGACAACTACGCGACGCACAAAGCGCCGGTCGTCCGGAACTGGCTCATCAAACGGCCGCGCTGGCATATCCACCTGACACCGACCAGCTCGTCATGGCTCAACCAAGTGGAGCGCTTCTTCGCACCCATCACCGAGCGTCAGATCAGGCGTGGTGTCCATCAAAGCGTCGCTGCCCTGCAACGCGCCATCAACGCTTTCATCGACCAGCACAATACCAACCCCAAACCGTTCCGCTGGACCAAATCAGCCGACGACATCCTCGCCAGCATCGAGCGGTTCTGCGTCAGAAACTCTCCTGCCACCCCCGCTAGATAACGATGCGAACTTCCGGTTCAGGACACTAGCGCCCACGCGCTGCGCGCGCCCAGCCGGCTGCAGGGCCGGCTCAGGCTCGGATCTTCATTCGTCTCAAGACGCGCCGGAACCGGGTCGACCCGCGTCGTGTGTCCTATCCGTCCGCAACGGCTGTCTGGCAAGTTGCTGTCCTGATCGTTCGTTTTCGGCTGTAAATCGGTGCACAATGGCATATCTTGATCGTCAATCGACCGAAATGATCCGCGGCTACCGCGGATTGGGAGGAGTCGGCGATGCATGGTCAGTCAAGACGTCGCCCGAAACGGCGCGTTGCACCGCGCAACGGCTACGTTCCGCGACGGCTGTTCGCAACCATCCTCACCTGTGCCGCCGCTGCTTCGGCGTCGCCGGCCGCCGCCGCGCCGGTGCTCACCACGCTGGCGTCGTTCAACGGCGCCAATGGCGCCGATCCCGTTCACGAACCGATCATCGACTTCGCGGGCAACCTGTACGGGACCACCAATGGCGCCGGTCCCGGCGGCACGGTCTACGAGTTGTCGGGGCCCGGTCACCGCACCTTCAGCACAGTCGTCTCGTTCCGAGCCGGCAACGGCTTCGGGCAGCCGGGTCCGCTGACGCTCGACCTGTTCGACAATCTTTACGGGACCACCAGCGGGGTGCCGGGGTCCGGAGGCGGCGTCGCCTACCGGCTGTCCGGGCCCGGTCACCGGACGCTGACGACGCTCGCCTGGTTCGGTGCCCCGAACGGGATCGCGCCGGCGGCGCTGACCTTCGATGTCGACGTCCTGCCTGCGTTTCCCTATCTCTCGATCGGTCTTTACGGGGCTACCGCGCAGGGCGGAGCCGGCGATGCCGGCACGCTGTTCGAGCTCTCGGAACCGCCGAAATTCGGCGCGCTTGCCACGATCTATTCCTTCACCGGCCGCGACGCCGTCGCTCCAACCACGCGACTGGTCCTCGACACGGCCGGGAACCTGTTCGGGACCACGACCGCCGGATTGTTCTATTACGGCTCGGTGTTCGAGCTGTCCGGCCCGCTGCACCGGACTGTCACCGTGCTGACCCGCTTCACGACCGGCAGGGACGGCGGCTTCGTTTTCGGCGGCCTTGCGATCGATACCGCCGGGAATCTATACGGAACGGCGTCCGCCGGCGGTCTGTTGCTGGGCGGCACGATCTACGAGTTGCCTGGACCCGACCACCGGACGGTGCGCACGCTGTTCGACTTCGACCGGAACGGCGCGGGCGGACACGGGCCCGAATCGACGCTGCTGCTCGATGCCGCGGGCAATCTGTTCGGAACAAATTCGGCTGGGGGCATCGGCGACAACGGCACCATCTTCCGACTGTCGGCGGACCATCGCACGATGACCGTCCTGCACCGCTTCGCCGGCTTCGATGGTTCGGCGCCGGTCGGCGGCCTGGCCGCCGATCGCGCCGGCAACCTCTACGGAACCACGTCTGCCGGTGGCCCCGGCGGTTCCGGCACCGTCTTCGAACTGACCGGATCCGGTTTCGTCACGTCGCCATAGCAGGCCTTGATACTGAGTAGAGTGCCAGACGGCCTGTAAGCCGGGTTCTGTCCGCCCCGTTGCCGGAGCGGGACGACCATTCCTCTGGGACGCGCATCGCTGCGCGCCTCGCGCGACCAACCCGGGCGACGGGCGGAACACCTCGAGCATCTCTGCTCCTGTCGCCCCTATTCGGTCTTGCTCCCGGTGGGGTTTACCCTGCCGCCCTCGTTGCCGAGGCCGCGGTGCGCTCTTGCCGCACCGTTTCACCCTTGCCCGCTGACCTCTCGATGAACGGGCGGTTTGTTTTCTGTGGCACTGTCCCTGGGGTCGCCCCCGCCGGCCGTTAACCGGCACCGTTGTTCCGTGGAGCCCGGACTTTCCTCCACCCTCCTGCGAGAGCGGCGGCCGTCCGGCCGTCTGGCGCACTACATATAACAGACCGATCACTAGCGTCACGGGCAGTTCTAGGGTTTGACGACGTCCCGTAGAAAATCGACGCAAGCCGCACCGACCTGCGCCGGCATCTCCGTCTGCGGGTAGTGGCCGGCACCGTTTACGAGGACCACGCGACCGCCGGTCGTCCGCGTGATCCAGGCAGCCTCCGAGGCTGGATCATCCTGGTCCGGGTCTCGCGATCCCATGACGATCAACGCCGGGGTCCTGACCTGCCCCACGATCTCCGCCGTCGCTGCCTTCGATGCGTGCAACATGAGGTCGAGCGCCCGCATGCGTCCCGGCTGCCGGAGGTTGCGGGCCAGGGCCCGCCGATAAGCCGACTGATCGGGCGGCACGCGCGAGATGAACAAGCTGTCCCAATAGCGGAGCCACAACGCTTCCCGCCAGGGACCGGCGAAAGCCAGCGCCATGAGCGTTCTACTCCACCAGGAGGCTGGAACCGCGGGGTCCCGCAGCACGGGGCCGAGCAGGATCAACGCGCTGACGCGTCCGGGTGCGTCGTGCGCGGCCCAAATCGCGCTTCCCGCGGCGTAGGAGCTGCCGGCCAGGATCGCGGAGCTCCTGCCGAGACGGGTCTCCAGCCTGACGAGGTCATCCCCGATCGCACGAGCGGAATAGTCGCTCCACTGAGCGCTCGTCTCTCCGAACCCGCGGAGGTCGACGGTCGCCACACGGTAGCCGGCGTCGTGGAGGAGAGGCGTCAGGTATCGGTATTCCTGTCGAAGATCGCCCAGGCCCGGCACGGCGATGACGAGCAGTCCAGAACCGCCGGTGTCGTCGTAGGCCAGACGGCCGTCGCCAGACGTCAAGAACAGGGTGGGAAGCGAAGCAGGCGGAGCGATGGCCGCGTCGGCCGTCGCGCAAGTCGCCATGACCAGCATCGGCAGGATCGCCAACCTTCTGCCGGGGGTTCGGGGGCCGGCCTCGGCCCCCGGGTCTTGCCTGTCTTTCCGTCTGCGTCTACTGGCCTTCCCCGCCATTCGGTCTATCAATCGCGCCCATGAACGCCCAATCCCGTCCTAGGCGGCCCGATGCCCTGTCGCGCGCCGTGATCCGCCGTTCGGCGGCCGCGGCGCAGTCCGGGCCGCCCGACGTCGCCACCATCCGCGCGTTCGCCGACCGCGCCCTGCTGCCGCTCTGGCTGCCGCGCCTGCCGCTCGCCTCCGTCACCGCCTACCGCGTCGATGGCGCCGCCGGACCGCTCGACGCCCGCCTCTACCAGCCCGCGCGCGCGAACGGCCTCGTGCTCTATCTGCACGGCGGCGGCTTCTCGCTGTGCGGCCTCGACAGCCATGACGGCATCTGTTCGCGCCTCGCCCTCGAGTCCGGCGCCGCCGTGCTCTCGGTCGCCTACCGGCTCGCCCCCGAGCATCCGTTTCCGGCCGCCCCCGACGACGCCTACGCCGCCTATCTCTGGCTGCGCGCGCATGCCGAGGAACTCGGCCGCGGCAATGCGCGGATCGCGGTGGCGGGCGACAGCGCCGGCGGCAATCTCGCGGCCGTCCTGTCGCAGATGGCGCGCGATCGTGGCGTGCCCGTGCCGGCCCTGCAGATCCTCTATTATCCCGCCACCACCGGCAGCGAGCCGGTCCCGTCGAGACGTGTCTACGCCAATGGCTACATGCTCACCTCGGGGATGATGAACTGGTTCAAGGCGCTCTACCTGAAGGATCCGGCCCACGAGCGCAGCCCCTACTACGCCCCCGCCTATGCCGACGATTTCAGCGGCCTGCCGCCGGCGGTCATCGTGACCGCCGAATTCGATCCGCTGCGCGACGAGGGCCGCTTCTACGCCGACCGGCTCGAAGGCGCGGGCATCCAGGTCCGCTATCGCTGCATTCCCGGCACCATCCACGGCTTCCTGCTGTTCTATGCCTTCATGCCGAAATCCTGGAACGTGCTGCGCCGGACCGGCCGCGAGATCCGTGAAGCCCTCGACAAGACCTAGGTTCCGGAACGACGCTTGCATGACCCTGCGCGCAACCGACGGACCCTGGATGAAGACGCTCCTTCTGGCACTCGCGCTCGCCTGCCGCGCGGGCGCCGCGGACGCCACCGAGGCGGCGCCCGGGCAGGGGCCGCATCGCGGCGGAACGCTCCGCCTGACCGCCGACAGCGCCTTCGGCTCGATCGATCCGCAGATCAACTATACGCTCGGGTTCGGCATGGTCTTCAAGGTCGTCTATGACGGCCTCGTCGCCTTCCGCAAATCCGGCGGGGCTGCCAGCAACGACGTCGTGGCCGACCTCGCCGACGCCCTGCCGGCGCCGCGGGACGGCGGCCGCACCTATGTCTTCCACCTGCGTCCGGGCATCCGCTTCTCCGACGGTCGTCCCGTGACGGTTGCCGACGTCGTGGCGACCTTCCGGCGGAATTTTCGCGTCTCCGGGTCCGGCACCACCTTCTATGCCGGCATCGTCGGCGCCGATGCGTGCCTCGCACATCCCGCCGGATGCATGCTCGCCGGCGGCGTCGACGGCGATGCGGGCGCTGGCACCGTCACCTTCCATCTCGTGCGCCCGGACCCGGATTTCCTCGCCAAGCTGGCGCAGGGGTTCGGCGACGTCACCCCCGCCGGCACACCCGACCACGATGTCGGCAACGACGCGCCACCCGCCACCGGTCCCTACAGGATCGAACGTTACGATCCCAATCGGCACATGACGCTCGTGCGCAACCCGTATTTCAGGGAATGGAGTGAAGACGCCCAGCCCGACGGCTATGTCGACGCCATCGAGTACGATTTCGGCCTGTCCGACGAGGCCGAGGTCACCGCGGTCGAGAACAACCAGTACGACTGGATGTTCGACAGCAAGCCGATCGACCGTCTCGGCGAGATCGGCGCTCGCTTCGCCAGGCGCACCTTCGTCACGCCCGTCCCCTACACCTACTATGCGCCGATGAACGTCAATCTTGCCCCGTTCGACAATCCGAAGGCGCGCGAGGCCGTCAATGTCGCGATCGACCGCCGCGCAATGGAGATCTTCCTCGGCGGCCCGGGCGCCGCGATCCCGCTGTGCCAGGTGCTGCCCGAGGGCTATCCGGCGCATCTGGATTATTGCCCGTTCACCAAGGGTGCCGACATCGCCCATCCCGCGGCGCAGTGGCGCGCGCCCGATCTCGACCGCGCCCGCCAGCTCGTCGCCGAGAGCGGAACCAAAGGGGCGCACGTCACCGTCGTCGTCGCCGACCACGCCGACACGCGCGCGATGGGCGACTACCTGCGGAGCGTGCTCGACCGGATCGGCTACGACGCCCGCGTGCGCGCGCTCGACCTCAACATCCAGTTCACCTACATCCAGAACACCAACAACAAGGTCCAGATCAGCATCACCGACTGGAGCGCCGACTATCCCGCCGCGTCCGACTTCCTCGACGTCCTCTACGGTTGCGGGACCTTCCATCCGGGCTCGGATTCCTCGATTAACATCTCGGGCTCCTGCGACAAGGATCTCGACGCGTTGATGGCGCGCGCGACCGCGGTCTCGGTGACCGATCCGAAAGCGGGAGGGGCGCTTTGGGAACAGGCCAACCGCATCGTCACCGACCGCTCGTTCGCCGCCCAGCTCGTCCAGCAGAAATGGATCGACACCGTCTCGTCCCGGCTCGGCAACTATACCTTCTCGCAGATCAGCCATCTGATCTTCTCCAAGGTCTGGGTCCGATGAGAACCGTCCTGGCATTCGCGATCGGGCTGTGCGCGGGTGCCGCCCACGCCACCGAAGCGGCGCCGGGGCAGGGGCCGCACCGCGGCGGCACCCTGCGGCTGACCGCCGACAGCGCCTTCGGCTCGATCGATCCGCAGATCAACTACGCCCTCGGGTTCGAGGAAGTCTTCCAGGTCACCAACGACGGCCTCGTCGCGTTCCGCAAATCGGGCGGTCTCGCCAGCAACGATGTCGTGCCCGACCTGGCCGACGCGCTGCCGGCGCCGCTCGATGGCGGACGCACCTACGTCTTCCATCTGCGGCCGAACATCCTGTTCTCCGACGGGCGGCGCGTCACGGTCGATGATGTCGTCGAGACCTTCCGGCGCAGCTTCCGCCTCTCCAGCCCCGCGCTGCCGTTCTATTCGGTGCTCGTCGGCGCCGATGCCTGCCTCGCGCATCCGGCCGGCTGCATGCTGACCGGTGGCGTCGCGGGCGATCCCGCGCACGGCACCGTCACGTTCCACCTGACGCATCCCGACGCCGAGTTCCTCGACAAGCTCGCCCTGCCATTCGGGGATGTCGTGCCGGCCGCCACGCCCGACCACGACATCGGCAACGATCCGGTGCCGGCGACCGGTCCCTACATGATCCAGCACTACGATCCCAACCGGCACATGACGCTGGTGCGAAACCCCTACTTCCATCGATGGGACGACCAGGCGCAGCCCGATGGCTATGTCGACCGGATCGAATATTCCTTCGGCCTGTCCGACGAGGCCGCGGTGACCGCAATCGAGAACAACCAGTACGACTGGATGTATGACCAGAAGCCGAGCGACCGTCTCGGCGAGATCGGCGATCGTTTCGCGAAACGAACCCACGTCACCCCGGTGCCCTACACGTTCTACGTGCCGATGAACACCAATCTCTATCCGTTCAGCAATGCCAAGGCGCGCGAGGCGGTCAACTACGCCATCGACCGCTACGCGATCGAGATCTTCGAGGGCGGTCCGGGTGCGGCGCTGCCGCTCTGCCAGGTGCTGCCGAGCAATTTCCCGGGTCATGTCGAATATTGCCCATTCACCAAGGGCGCGGACGTCGCCCATCCGGCGACGGTTTGGAAGGCGCCCGACCTCGCCCGCGCGCGGCGTCTCGTCGACGAGAGCGGCACCAGGGGCGCGCGCGTCACCCTCATCGTGCCCGACCACAGCGACACCAAGGCGATGGGCGACTACCTGCAGGGCGTACTCAACCGGATCGGCTACGTCGCCAGCGTCCGCGCGCTCGACTTCAACGTCCAGTTCACCTACATCCAGAACACCAGCAACAAGGTGCAGATCAGCCTGACCGACTGGAGCGCCGATTATCCGGCCGCATCGGATTTCCTGCGCATCCTGTATGGATGCGCCAGCTTCCATCCCGGCTCCGACGCCTCGAACAACATCCCTGGCTACTGCGACAAGGATCTCGAGGCGCTGATGACCCGCGCGTCCAACCTGTCGGTCACCGATCCGAAGGCGGGAGAGGCACTGTGGGAGCAGGTCGATCGGGAGGTCACCGATCGCTCGCTCGCCGCCAACCTCATCCAGTTGCGCTTCGTCGACCTGCTCTCCTCCCGCGTCGGCAACTACACCTTCTCGCAGATCAGCCACCTGCTGTTCTCCAAGGTCTGGGTGCAGTGAGCGCGCCGGACCGGGGACCCTGGATCGAGGGGGCGGTCCGCTTCTCGCGCGACCGCACCGCGATGGCGGCATTCGGGGTGCTCCTGCTGATCGTTCTCGTCTGCTGTGCTGCCCCGTTCTACGCCGCGGACATCGCGCGGACCGACCCGTTCGTCTCCAACGTCGCCGGCACCGTCAGCCTGCACGGCCACGACACCTACGTCATGCAGCCCGACGACAATCCGCTGCAATTGGGCATGACGCCGATCGGGCCGACATGGGATCTGCGCGCCGATCCGCTCGGCGCCGACAGCCAGGGCCGTGACGTCGCGGCACGGCTGCTCTATGGCGGCCGCGTCTCGCTGCTGATCGGGATCACGGCGACCATCCTGTGCGCGATCGTCGCCGCCATCATCGGCATCGTCGCCGGCTTCTTCGGCGGCGTCATCGACGCCGTCCTCTCGCGCCTGATGGACATCATGTGGGCCGTGCCCGTCTACCTGATCGCGATCTCGCTCTCGATCGTCACCGTCAGCCAGGGATTGCGGATCGGTCCGTTCACGCTGGAGGCGGACAATTTGCTGCTGCCGATCCTGATCATCGCGATCGTCTACATCCCCTACATCGCGCGCCCGGTGCGCGGCCAGGTGCTCAGCCTGCGCCAGAGCGACTTCGTGCTCGCCGCGCGCTGCCTCGGCGTGCCGCGTACGCGCATCCTGGTCCGCGACATTCTCCCCAACGTGGCCACGACCCTGCTCGTGCTGGCGCCCTTGCTGATGGCGCTCAACATTCTTGCCGAGTCGGCGTTGTCGTTCCTCTCGATCGGCGTGCAGGCGCCGGCCGCGAGCTGGGGCACCATCATCAATGACGGCCAGGGCCTGATCTACACCCGCCCGATGGTCGCCATCGCGCCCGGCCTCGCCATCGTCGTCACCGTGCTCGCACTCAACATGATCGGCGACGGGCTGCGTGACGCGCTCGACCCGAAAGGAACCGGCCGTTGAGGCCGCCTCGATGATCGGGGCGATCCTGCGCCGCCTCGTGCAGACCGTCTTCGTCCTGCTCGGCGTCTCGGTCCTGCTGTTCCTGATCTTTTTCGCCACTCCGGGTGCCGATCCGTCCTCGCGCATCGCCGGCCGCAACGCCAGTCCCGAAACGCTGGCCGCCGTCCGCCACGAGTTCGGTTTCGATCGTCCGATCTATGTCCAGTACGAACGCATGATGGTGAAGCTGTTCGTGACCCGCGACCTCACCAGCTTCGTCAATCGGGGTCAGCGCGTCGTGCCCGCGGTGCTGGAAGCAGCCCCGATCACGATCTCGCTCGTCTTCGGCGCCGCCATCCTCTGGGTTGCGGCGAGCATTGCCATCGGCACCATCGCCGCCGCGACCCGCGGCAGCCTGCTCGATCGCGGGCTGATGATGGCGGGCCTGGTCGGCATCTCGATCCCGGTGTTCTGGCTGGGCGAGGTCGTCAATCTGTTCACCCAGAACCGCTGGCACGACACCTGGCTGTTCTCCTGGGTTCCGGGCCTCGGCTATACGCCGCTGCACGAGGATCCCGGCCTCTGGTTCCGATCGCTGATCCTGCCCTGGATCACGCTCGCCGTCCTCTTCATCGGCATCTATGGCCGCGTGCTGCGCGCCGACCTCGTCAGCGCCTATTCCGAGGACTTCATCCGCACCGCGCGCGCCAAGGGCCTCGGTCCCGCCCAGGTGATGATCCGCCACGGCCTGCGCACCTCGCTCGTCACCTTCGTCTCGCTGTTCGGTCTCGATTTCGCGCAGCTCGTCGGCGGCGGCGCGCTGCTGACCGAAGTCGTCTTCGGCCTCAACGGCGTCGGCCGGCTGACCTACGTCGCACTGGCCAACCTCGACCTGCCGATGATCATGGCGACCGTGATGTACGCCGCGATCTTCGTCGTTCTCGCCAACGCGATCGTCGACGTCCTCTACGCCGCACTCGACCCCAGGGTACGCGATGCCAGATGAGCCTATCCTCACCGTCGACCGCCTCGGCGTCGGCTTCCGCACCGAACGTGGCTTTACCCGCGTGCTGGAGAACGTGTCCTTCGAGGTCCGGCCGCGCGAGATCCTGAGCATCGTGGGCGAGAGCGGGTCGGGCAAATCCCTCACCTCGCTGGCCATTATGGGTCTGATCGACAGTCCGAGCGCCGTCATCGAGGGCTCCGTCCGCTACCGCGGCCGCGAGCTGATCGGCCTCGACGCGCGCGCGATGCGCGCCATCCGCGGCGCCGAGATCGCGATGATCTTCCAGGATCCGATGACCGCGCTCACCCCGGTCTACACCGTCGGCCACCAGATCGAGGAGCAGCTCTACGCCCACCGCTCGCTGTCGCGACGCGGCGCGCGCGCGCGCGTCGTCGAACTGCTCGGCGAGATGGGCATTCCCGATCCCAGGCGGGCCGCCGACCGCTATCCGCACCAGCTCTCGGGCGGCATGCGCCAGCGCGCGATGATCGCCATGGCGCTGTCGTGCAACCCGTCGCTGCTGATCGCCGACGAGCCCACCACGGCGCTCGACGTCACCGTCCAGGCGCAGATCCTCGAGTTGATCGGCCGGCTGCGGCGGGATTTCGGCTCCTCGATCATCCTTATCACCCACGACATGGGCGTCGTCGCCGAGACCGCCGACCGCGTGATGGTCATGTATGCCGGCAATGTCGTCGAGCGCGGGGCGACCGCCGACGTGCTCGCCCGCCCCGCGCATCCCTACAGCTGGGGCCTGCTGCAATCGATTCCGCCGATGCACGGGCCGCGCCCGCATCGCCTCACCTCGATCGCCGGCGCCCCGCCGTCCCCGGCCGACCGGCCCCTTGGCTGCCCCTACCGCCCACGCTGCCCATGGGCCCACGCCGCCTGCGAGACCGTGCCGCCGTTGCTTGCGGTCCGCGCGCAGGAGGCTGCCTGCGTGCTGCCCGCCGAGGGCCGCGACGTGTCCGAGCTCGGCCGCGCGCTCGCCGCCGGCAACGAGGCCGCATGACCGCACTTCTCGAGGCGGCGCATCTCTCCAAGCGCTACGTCGTCGGCTCCCGCTTCTCGCGCGGCGGCAGGCGCACCGTGCATGCGCTCGACGACGTCTCGCTCGCCGTCCAGCCCGGCGAAACCTTGGGCCTGGTCGGCGAGTCCGGCTGCGGCAAATCCACCCTCGGCCGCACCCTGCTGCGCCTCGTCGATCCTAGCGCCGGCCGCGTCGCCTTCGAGGGCCAGGACATCACCCGCCTCGGCGAACGCGCGATGCGCCCGTTGCGCGCGCGCATGCAGATGGTCTTCCAGGACCCCTATTCGTCGCTCAATCCGCGCCGGCGGGTGGGCGACCTGATCGGCGAGCCGCTGCGCGTGCACGGGCGCGGCAACGCGGCCGGGATCGCGGAACGCACCCGCGCCCTGATGGCGCTCGTGGGCCTGTCGGCCGAGCACCTCGTCCGCTTCCCGCACGAATTCTCCGGCGGCCAGCGCCAGCGCATCGGCATCGCGCGCGCGCTCGCCCTCGAGCCCAAGCTCATCGTCGCCGACGAACCGGTCTCCGCCCTCGACGTCTCCGTCCAGGCCCAGATCGTCAATCTGTTCGCCGACCTGCAGGACCGCCTCGGCCTGACCTACGTCTTCATCGCCCACGACCTCTCGGTGATCCGCCAGATCTCCAACCGGGTCGCGGTGATGTATCTCGGCTCGATCGTCGAGACCGGCCTCACCGACGACGTGCTGCACAATCCCGCCCACCCCTACACCGCCGCCCTGATCTCGGCGGTCCCGATGCCGGACGCGACCGGCGCGCGGCGCAACCGCGTGGCCTTGCGCGGCGAGCCGCCGAGCCCGTCCGATCCGCCGAGCGGCTGCCGCTTTCATACGCGCTGTCCCAAAGCTGAGACGAAATGCAGCGAATTGCGACCGTTACTTGCCGAGGTCATGCCGGGCCGTTTCGTTGCTTGCCATTATCCGCTCGACTGAGGCACAGACTAGGGGCGTAATCCGTCCGCTGCATCATCCCGATCGGACCCCGCCATGAACGACGACGAGCAGAAACCACCGCACCGCGGGGAGAACCCCGACTCAGTCGTTACTTTTTCGGAAGGACGCTTCGCGATGGCGCCGGCGCCCGCCTGGTGGGCGCAGGAGGAATGGTTCAGCTCGGCGTCGGTCGTCACCTCCTTCGAGATCGGCCCGCTGCGCAACGGCGTCATCGGGCGGCAGGCGCCGGAGGGTGTCACCGTCTGCCTGGTCGCCAACGACGAGCACCAGGACGTGCGGATGCTGTGGTGCCCGACGGAGGCCGACTACACGGCCTTCCTGTGCGGCCCCGGCGCCGTCTTCGCCGCCACCTGCGCCCAGATCCTCGCCGCCGACCCGCTCAAGCGAGGGACGTGGAAGTAGCTGGGGAGCCGAGGCCTCCCAGACCCCCGGCACAGGATCGGGTTCCGGCCATTAGCTCAGATAGCCGACATGGCCCGCGACGCCGCCACCCGCCTGAAGGCCACCGTTCCAGCCTCGAATCAGCAAGGCTGCTTTCGGTCTATCAAAACCCACGAACAGAGCGAGCATCGGGGATGTGAGCTGAGCGGCTACCGCCGCCGGATCAATTCCCAGAAGCATGACGGTGACGGAATAGCCGATGACCAGACCTGTGCCGCCGTCCAGCATGAGGCAAACGCCGCAGAGATCGCTTCTGGAGAGTTCCTCCGCCTTGAACCACTCGGTCATGTAAACCTGGCCTGTATTTGGCGCGTCTTCAGGAGCGATCGTCCCGGTGATCGCCTTGCCCAGACGTTCAGGTCTGATCTCAAGCTTTCCGACCTTCGGCAGCTTGACGCCAAGTCCGAGGCCGGCACCGGCACTTCCGTAGAAGAAATTGACAGGTTTGCCGCCTGGTGCACGCGGAGCGCACTGGAGCGCGCGGATCATACAGAACGCGGACTTCCTGGCCAAGTCGATATCCGAAGACCGGTCCTCCTTGCGAAAAGCTTACCGTCTCACTAGTGGCAGTCTTGAACTCGACCTGTGGATGGGAACCTCCAGCGTTCAATCTCACAATCCGGCCCGAAGCCATTTCGGCGTTATCGAGAAAGCGATCCGTCCTGCGGTATGACCATCCTGCCAATGCCAGCAGGAACAGGCCAAAAAGAAAAAGGACGACACGCGGAGTCGGCACGGGTGTCAGTTCATCGCACGGCATTCGGAGACGTAGACATCTGACCTGCTTCGGTCAGGCTGTACCGCGCAGGTCACGTATCTGTCCTTCTGCTTGAGGAGATAGGCAAAACCGGACAAACCGACGCCAATACTGACAACTTGATATCCGTCAGCAAGCAGCTTGTCCATTGAAGTCCCCAGCTTCAGGAATTTTGTTTGCTGTTGAGCGTCTGCCGGATCGTATGAGTCAAAAACAAAAGTCGCCACGAGCACGAGCACCCAGAGAGAGGCCACGGTCTTACATGCGGTCCTCCTTCGGCTCGAACTTCCGCGACTGGCCTGTAGTCCCAAGACTCCGGTCTCCATCCCGACCTGGTTGACTGACCAAATTTCAGCATCACAATTCAAGCGCGGCTCGCTGAAAAGCTCTTGGCAGAATGTCTCCGACCTCTCAAAGCTTCATCGTGCCAGGTGGGATTGGAAGCGGCCATTGCGTTCGATCATCCGCGGGTTCGGCGAGCGAACAAGTCTGATCACCATTCTCGTGGTTGCCGCGACGCTGATCGCTTTCGAAACCTCGACCTGCACAAGCACGGCTCGCCGTTGCAGGTCGCTCTGTTGGCTTTCGAGGTGCTGTGTCTGGCAGCGTTGGTCACAGCGAAGCGCTACGTGATCGCCGGAAGCTGCCTGATCCTGATGATGGCCACATTCTTCCGTCTCTGATCCCGCCTATTCGCGGCCCTTCGCGGTCACGAGACTGATCGACTTGCTCTCGTGGGCCTCCGGCGTCGGTGCCGGCGGCTTGAGCGCGCGCGCAAGCGCGTCGAACTCGATCCGGTTGTCCGCGCTCGATGTCAGATCGGTCCAGATCAGGTGCTCCGTCTTCTGCGACAGCGCCCAGTTCAGCGGGATCGGATCGCCTGGCGATGCATGCAGGTAGAAGTGGAAGAAGGCCGGCCGCAGCGGAGCGGCATCGGGCCTCATGTCGCCGTCCAGGACCGCGACGTTCGTGGACAGCCGGTTGCACAGCGCTTCCCGCGCCTTCTGGATCGCATAGTCCCCATGTCCGGATCGCGTGTCATAGAGGGCCGCCAACGGCGCCAGCAACTGCGAGGCGGGGGCCGCGCGGCCGTACGTCTCCGGATCGCGCGACGGCCCGCTGCCGCAGCGAGGCACGTCGTCGCCCGTCACCGTCGCCTCCGCGTCCGCATCGACCGCGACCAGGATCGGATCGATGTCGAGCGCCGGCGGCCCGGGATGCGGCTCGTGCAGGATATAGGGGGAATAAACGCGCAGCCACTGCACCAGTTCGAAACCGGTCGTGACGCCGGAATTCTCGAAGTAGCCGCCGTCCACGATGTCGGGCGCGCCCGCCAGGTAGCCGTCGCGCGCCGGCCGGCTCTCCGCCTTGCGCGGCACCAACTCGCCCGATGGACTGAGGAACGGGAAGCGTGCCGAGTTCAGCACCGCGGTCGACATCCGCACATCGCTGCCGAGCAGCGCCAGCACGTCCTTCGCGCCCTCGAACGGCCAGGAGCGCTGCAGGTCGAGGCCGTCGCCGCTCGCGCGGTGCGCGGGCTGGATCGGGATCGTGATCAGCCGCTCGCCGCCATGCACGTCGGTTCCGTTGGAAATCCAGATCGGCATGCCGCCTCGCCAACGCCCGTCGCGGTCGTGGAACTCGCCCAGGAAATCTGAGCCGAGATCGCCATGCTCCCAGGCCGTGTACGGTGGCGATCGCATCCGCCAGGCCCGCTCGAAGGCGCGCTCGAGCGCGCCGGCGCGATCGCCGCCGCGCGGCGGCCAGTTCCCGGTCGCCTTCAGGATCGGCCAGAGCGGCGCCGCCAGCAACGCGCGCGCCGAATCGTCGAGGATCATGCCGGCCAGCAGCGGCCCGAGCAGGTCGGCGCTGTAATGCGCCACCAGTCCGTCGTCCTCCACCATCACGGCGTCGGGCTTGGTGGTGCGCAGATGGCACGAGCGGCCGCCGCTCGCCGCCCTCTCGACGACGTAGTCGGCAGCACCCAGCGAACCGCCCGACACCGAGCTGATCGCGAAGATCCCGCCATTGTCGGGCGCCAGCCGGTCGATCGCCCGCAGCACCCGGCTGCTCCACAGACCGGCCCGCGACGCCCCGCCGGACAACGCCACCACGACCGGACGGATCTTGCCGATCCCGTTCGTGCAATGGTCGATCCATGATCGGAGCGCCTCCGCCAGCGTCGCGCGCTGCTGTGGGATCATCGGTTCGGGATCGAGGGCCGCGAGGCGGACGCCATGCAACGGCATGCTCGACGAGGCGATCGCGAGGCCGATCGCGACCACGAGCCATGGCACCGGGACTTTCCGCCTCTGTCCACGCAAAGGAAGCGTGATCCGGGTCCTGTGCGACCAGACCGTCATCGCGGTCAGCGGGCCGAGCATCAGGGAGAAGCACGCGAGCGCCGCGGCGGGCCCGGGAAAGGCGCGCGCGATCCACACCGAGAGTTGCCACTTCTCCCGCTCCGGTAAGAAGAACGTGTCGGTGCCTGCCGCGATGAACGCGGTCACGCCCAGGATCACCAGCCCCCGCGCCATCCAGCCGAGGCGCATCGGCGCGCCGTCGGCGATCCGTCCCCAGGGGGCATCAAGCGGCGGGAGCGCCGGCTGCGGGCCGCCACGCCGCGTCCGCCTGGCCGTCAGCAGCCACAGGCCGGCCGCCGTCCAGGCCGAGGACAGCAGCGCCTGTCCCCACGCCGCGCTGCGCAGCGCCAGCGCGCATCCGATCAGGCCGGTGCATCCGAACAGGATCCGCGGCCACCACAGCCACCAGCGGCCCGCGGTCGTATTCAGCAGCACCAGCGCCTGCGCATCCGTCAACGACAGGGAGGCGTTCAGCGCGGCCCGCGACCAGAACCAGGTCAGGAACGCGAGCAGGCCGAGGGCCACCTGAAACATGATCCCGGCCGGCGGATCGTCGTGGAAGCCGGACAGGATGTCGGCGAATTGCGGCGGCAGCAGCAACAGCAAGCCCACCACGAGAACGAGCAGCGTCGGCGCACGCGTCGCCGTCAGGATCCTCGACAAGGATTGCATCGCGGCAAGCCTTCCATCTTGACCGGAACGATGCTGGACCGTTTCGTTGCAACATTGCAAGACACATGTGAGGCCGGCTCTACCGCGTCCCCAACCCGATCGTCCGCGCCAGGAACGCCACCACCCGTTCCTGCTCCGCCATCCGCACGGCCGGATCGGCCAGCATGTGCGTCCCCGGCAGCAGCACCAGCTCGTACGGCTTGCCGGCCGCGAGCAGCGCCTGCGTCAGCTTGACGGTGTTGACGAAGTAGACGTTGTCGTCGGTCAGTCCGTGCACGATCAGCAGCGGCCGTTCCAGGCCGGCGGCATAGGTCAGCACGTTGCTCACCCTGTAGGCGTCCGCGTGCTGGGCCGGCTGCCCGAGGTAGCGTTCGGTGTAGGCGGTGTCGTAATCCTGCCAGTCCACCGGCGGGGCGCCGGCGATCCCGGCGCGGAAGATGTCCGGGCGCCGGATCGTCGCCATCGCCGAGAAATACCCGCCGAACGACCAGCCCATCACCGCGGCGCGCGTGAGGTCGATCTCCGGCCACGTTCGTCCCAGCGCCTGCAGTCCCGCCACCTGGTCCGCGAGCGGCCTGTCGATCAGGTCGTATTTGGTCGCGCGCACCCAGTCCCGGTCGCGTCCCGGCGTGCCGCGCCCGTCGAGGCTGACGACGATCGCGCCATGGTCGGCCAGGCACTGGTCGTCGGCGAACAGCAGCGACGATGCCCGCACCTGCTTGAACCCGGGCCCCGCATACACCGACAGCACCACCGGCAGCTTGCCGCCCCGCCAGCCGTGCGGCCGCACGATCGCCGCGTCGAACCCGGCGGCGGTCGTGAACGAGACGCGCCCCGGCGGCGGCGTCTCCGCCCTCGACGGGACCACCGCCATGGCGCGCCCGTCACCGCCGCGGAGCACCGCCCGGTTCCCGTCCACCAGCCGCTCGTCGTCGACGAACACCGAATGCTGCGTCCCGAACGAGGCGGCGTGCAGGCCGCGCTCGGTGGCCAGCGCCACCGGCGCGCCGCCCGCCAGCGGCACCCGGTAGAGCAGCTCCGACAGCCGGTCCGGGCCGCCCGACACCACCGCGCTCGACGCATCGAGGTCGAACAGCGCGCTGTAGCGAAAGCCGGGCGGCGTAACCGCGTGGTCGAGGCTGCCGTCCGCGTGCCGCATTTCGAGCCGCCACCGACCGCTCCGCTCGCTCGCCCACAGGAAGCCCGATCCGTCCGGCAGCCAGGCGGGCAGGGGGGTCTCGTTGCGCGCCAAGGCGAACGGCGTGATGTCGACCCATGCCGCGTCCCGCTCCTCGAGCAGCATCCGCGTCCGCCCCGTCGCCGGATCGACCGCCAGCACGCGCTCGTGCGTCTGGTCGCGGTCGAGCACCACCAGGCTCAGCGCGCCGTGCGCCGGCCAGACCACGCGCGCGACATAGGGGAACGCGCCGCGGTCCCAATCGATCGGAACCGCGCGTCCCCCATCCGACGGCACGATCGCGAGCGTGACGATGGCGTTCGCCGTGCCCGTCCGCGGATAGCGGAACGACACCGGCGGCCGGGAGGGATCGGACGGATCGGCGATGAAATGCCGCTCGACGCCCGAGCTGTCGGCGGTCTCGACCACCAGCCGGCTGCCGTCGGGCGACCACCAGAACCCGTCGAGCCGGTCGAGCTCCTCCTCGGCCGCGAACTCGGCCAGGCCGTGCGTGACGGTCTCCGTCCCGCCCGACGTCGCTGTGCGGTCGGTGCCGCTTGCCACGTCGATCACATGCAGATCGTCGTCGCGCACCGCGGCCACGCGCGTCCCGTCCGGCGAGAAGCCTGGCGCGATCCATCCCGAGCCCGGCAGGTGCCGGACCGCGCCGCTGCCGGTGTCGACCAGCGACATCATCCCGTCCAGCGTCACCAGCGCCTGTCGCCCGTCCTTCGACAGCGCGTAATCGGTCAGACCGGTCGCGCTGACCCGGGCCCGCTCGCGCCGCGCCTTCTCCTCGACGCTGAGCGTCGCCGCCGGCCCGGCCCCGAGCGATGACGCGGACGCCAGCTCGCGCGTGGTCCCGCCGGCCTCGAACCGGAACAGGCGCTGCCCGGTGTCGCGCGGTCCACTGGCCAGGAACAGCACGCTTCCATCCGGCAGCGGCGTCAGATGCGTCGGCGCGCCGTTGCGGAATTCGTGCGTCGCGGCGAGCGTCGCCTCGCAGCTCTCAGCCGCCGCCGGTCCCGCCGCGAGGCAGGCCGCCAGCCCGATGAGCGCTCTCACAGTGCCTTGATGCTGTCGAAGTCGAACGAGAGGTCGTCCGGGCTCTGCCCGATCCGCACCGACGTCTTGCCCGGCATCGAGTAGGGTGGCACCGGCAGATTGTAGCGCGCCGGCGATCCGCGCAGCACGCGTCCGGCCAGGTCGTAGCGCGACCCATGGCACGGGCAGAGATAGCCGCCCTGCCAGTCCGCGACCGGCTCGGTCGCCGACGGGTTGGGGAAGAAATTCGGCACGCAGCCGAGATGCGTGCAGATCCCCACCAGCACGCCGTAGGATGGCGCAATCGACCGGTGCCAGTTCACGGCGTACGCCGGCTGCTGATAGGCGGCCGAGGCGGGATCCAGCAGAAGCCTGGTCAGGTTCGGGTCCTGCAGCCGGATCAGTTGCGCGTCGGTGCGGTGCACGATGAACACCGGCTTGCCGCGCCAGATCACCGACATCTGCGCGCCCGGCGCCAGGTGCGACACGTCGACGTCGACCGTCTCCTCGTCCGACGAGGCCGAGACCGGCGGCGACATGCTGTCGATGAACGGCCAGGCGAACGCGCCCACGCCGACGGCGGCCACCGACCCGGCCAGCAGCGTCATGAAGTCGCGACGCTTGACGTCATCGTGCGCGTGAGGACCCCCATCATGGCTCGCACGCCCGCTGTCATGATCGTCGTCGGACATCCTGGCTCCTCGGTTGCGCGCTGCTTACCAGCATATGCCGGTTCAGGAGAGGGGGTGGAACACCCCGGTCCCCTGGTCGGTCTCGACCCGCCCCGCGATCCGGTCGACCCGCAGCTCGAACAGGCGCGGCAGCACCCGCACGCTGTCGTGCGCCGGCCCCATGCAGGCTTCGGTCGGCCGTTCGAACACGTCGAGGGTCGTGGCATTCGGCGGATCGTTGCCATGGATGTTCAGCAGCAGGCACGCACGCTTCACGTCGGTCAGGTGCCGCTCGACGATCACGTCATACAAATGCGTCGACATCGCATAGTCGTTCATCCAATTGATCCGTGCGCCGAACATGTCGTCCGACAGGCGCTGGAACGCGCGGCGTTGGGTCGCGACCGCGATCACCACCAGGACCATGATCAGCCCGATCCGCCGCCACAGGCGCCGTCCCGACATCCGCGGCGGAGCCGCCGTCAGCCGCCGCCGGCGTGCCGCCAATGAGCGGGTGGCCTCCTGCTCGTCATCGTCCATCGAACGGCCGCCGCTCAATCGAGCAGCTCCTCATGCCACGTTCTTCCGTCGCGCTCGATCAGCGCGATCGACGCCGTCGGGCCCCAGCTTCCCGCCGAATACGGCTTCGGATGCTCCGGACTGTCCTGCCAGGCCTCCAGGATCGGTTCGACCCACATCCACGCCGCTTCCACCTCGTCGCGTCGCATGAACAGCACCGAGTTGCCGCGGACGGTGTCCATCAGCAGCCGTTCGTAGGCGTCCGGGAAGCGTGTGGAGAACGCCTTCTCGAAGCTGATGTCGAGCTTGGCCGGCCGCAGCCGCAACCCGCCCGGGCCGGGATCCTTGGTCATCACCACCATCTGGATGCCCTCGTCGGGCTGCAGCCGGATGATGAGCTGGTTGGCGGGCAGATCCACGATCTCGCGCGGGAACGGCGAATACGGCACGTCGCGGAACTGCACCACGATCTCGCTCACCCGTGTCGGCAGCCGCTTGCCGGTCCGCAGGTAGAACGGCACCTTGCCCCAGCGCCAACTCCTGATCTCGGCCTTGATCGCGACGAAGGTCTCGGTCCGGCTGTCGGCACCCTCGCCCAGCTCCTCGAGATAACCCGGCACCGTCTTGCCGTCCGAATTGCCGCGCACATACTGCCCGCGCACCGTCGAGACCGCGATGTCGTGCTGATCCAGCGGCTTGAGCGCCCGCAGCACCTTGAGCTTCTCGTCGCGCACCGCGTCCGCCTCCAAGGTCGTCGGCGGCTCCATCGCCAGCATGCACAGGCACTGCAGCAGATGGTTCTGCACCATGTCGCGCAGCGCGCCCGAGCTGTCGTAGTAGGGCGCGCGCCCCTCGACGCCCACCGTCTCGGCCACCGTGATCTGCACGTGGTCGATGCAGTCGGCCGTCCACAGCCGCTCGAAGACCGTGTTGGCGAAGCGCAGCGCCATCAGGTTCTGCACCGTCTCCTTGCCGAGATAATGGTCGATCCGGAACACCTGCTCCTCGGCGAAATACTGACCCACCTGCTCGTTGATGCGGCGGGCCGAGGCGAGGTCGGTCCCGATCGGCTTCTCCAGCACCACCCGCGACTTGCCCGTCACCAGCCCGTTGTCTGACAGGTTGCGGCTTGTGTCGCCATAAAGGCCCGGGGCGGTCGCCAGGTAGAACACCCGCACCCGGTCGCCGAGCGACTTGTCCTCGAAATAGCCCTGCAGGTTGGGCCAGTTCTCGCCCGTCGCCCCATTGACCGACGCGTAGTGCACCATCGCGAGGAATTCCGACACCGCGGCCTCCTCGAAGGCCGGCGCCTTGACGAAGATCTTGAGCGCGTCGTGCGCGAGCTCGCGGAACCGCTCCGTCGTGTGTCCGCTGCGCGCCGCCCCGATGATCCGGCTGTCGGGGGGCACCTGCCCGTCGCGGAACCGGTGGTAGAGCGCCGGCAGCAGCTTGCGCATCGTCAGGTCGCCGGTCGCGCCGAAGATGACGTAGTCGAACGTCTCGACGGCAATGATCGCTGGCGGCATCGCTCACTCCCGGGGTGCGTTGGCGGCTGCAAAGCACCATCTTCGCCCGGCGATCGCAAGGAGGCCACCATGGACGCCATCGACAATGCCACCAGCGAACGCCTCGAGGCGGCCGCCTTCCGAGCCCTGGCGGCGCACCTGCGCGAACGCACCGACGTGCAGAACATCGACCTGATGAACCTGGCCGGCTTCTGCCGCAACTGCCTCTCGCGCTGGTATCGCGAGGCCGCCGAGGCCGAGCATGTCCCGCTCACCGACGCGCAGGCGCGCGAGATCGTCTATGGCATGCCCTACAAGGACTGGCAGGCGAAACATCAGCGGTGAGATTGACCCCCCCACCGCGGAGCGGTGAGATTGACCCCTAACCGCGGAGCGGTGAGATTGACCATCCCCCAGGACAGGCGCTAACCGCGCTGCTCTTCACGACACCGGGGGATCAGGATGGCGCAGGCCGCACGCGAACGGGGCAACGACAGCCCCGCCTCCGACACCGGCGGAGTGGCCGCCGACCGCCTGCGCAGCATCGTCGACCGGATCGAGCGCCTCGAGGAGGAGCGGCGCGCGCTCTCGAGCGACATCAAGGACATCTATGCCGAGGCCAAGAGCGCCGGCTTCGACGTCAAGGTCCTGCGCCAGCTCATCACCATCCGCCGCAAGCAGGCCTCCGAGGTCGAGGAGCAGGAAACCCTGCTCGACGTCTACCGCCGCGCGCTCGGGATGTAGCGGGTCCGTATTGCCGGGTGGGGTGGTGCTGTTAGCATGATCGCATGACCTTGCCGTTCGACATGCCCGCCTGGGTTCCCTGGTGGGTGCAGCTGCTGATCCTGGTCGTCGCGATCCTGATCGCCGGCGCCTACCTGCTGATGCCGTTCAGCGTCTTCGGCCTCAAGGCCCGTCTCGAGGCGCTCGATCAACGCCTCGACGATCTGCAGTCCGACCTGCGCGAGCTCACCAACCGCTTGCCCGATCCCGAGATGCGCCGCCCCGCGGCCTGGCGCCGCGCCGAGCCCGACGAGGACGGCTACGTCGCCCGTCCGCCGCGGGCGCAACCCCAACTCGAGCGTCGCGACGACCGCGAACTCTCACCGCGGCCGCCGATCCCGCCGGCGCCGATCGTCCCCGAACGCGACCGCCCCCGCAACAGCCGCGCCGAGCCGACGCTCCGCTGGCCCTCGGAGCAGTGAAGCGAGCAAAGGGCAGGGGCCCAGCCCCCGCACCCGGCCGGGCCTGAGGCCCGGACCCCATGTTTCGCCCCGCCCACGGTCGAGCTCCTGCCCAAGCCGCGCGGCGATTGCCAGGGGATATCACCAGGATAGATTCCGGTGTCGGGCCGCACGTTCAAGACAGGCGCCCGACGGCGAGAGTGGCTCAGCTCAAGACCAGATCGTCGCGGTGGATGACCTCGTCGCGCCCGCGCCAGCCGAGCAGCGCCTCGATCTCGTCGGACCGATGCCCCGCGATCCGCCGCACGTCGGCATGCCCGTACGCCGACAGCCCGCGCGCGATCTCGACGCCGGCCAGATCCATCACCAGCACCGGGTCTCCGCGCCCGAACGCGCCGTCCACGCGCCGAAGCCCGGCCGGCAGCAGCGACCGCCCGTCGCGCAACGCGATCGCGGCACCGTCGTCGACCGCGAACGCCCCCATCGGCTGCAGGCTGCCCGCGATCCAGCGCTTGCGCGCCGACCGTCCGTCCCCCGTCGGCAGGAACCACGTGCAGCGCGCCCCTGCCTCCAGCGCGCCCAGCGGACCGCGTATTCCGCCCAGCGCGATCGCCATCGCGCATCCGGCACCGGTGGCGACCCTTGCTGCCGCCAGCTTCGTCCGCATTCCACCCGACGAGTATCCCGGCGGCGGGTCGCCTCCCATCGCCTCGATCTCCGGCGTCACCGCATCCACCACCGGCAGGTGCCGCGCCATCGGGTCCCGCTTCGGGTCGGCCGTGTAGAGCCCGTCGATGTCCGACAGCAGCACGAGCTGGTCCGCCTGCACCATCTCGGCTACACGCGCCGCCAGCCGGTCGTTGTCGCCGAACCGGATCTCGGCCGTCGCCACCGTGTCGTTCTCGTTGATCACCGGCACCACGCCCAAACCCAGCAGCGTCGACAGGGTCGACCGTGCATTCAGATACCGCCGCCGGTCCTCGCTGTCCTCGAGCGTCAGCAGCAACTGCGCCGCGACCAGATCCACCCCGGCCAACGCCTCGCTCCAGGCCTGCGCCAGCCTGATCTGCCCGATCGCGGCCGCGGCCTGCTTCTCCTCCAGACGCAACGGCCGCGCCGGCAGCGCATGCGTCGAACGCGCGAGCGCGATCGCACCGGACGACACCACCAGCACGTCCGCCCCGCGCGCCCGCGCCCGCGCGATATCGGCCGCCACGCTGTCGAGCCACGCCAGCCGCAACGTCCCCGCGGGTTCGACCAGCAGCGCGCTGCCGATCTTGACCACCAGGCGACGCGCGTCCGCGAGTGCCGGGACGCTCATGCCGCCCGCGCCCGGCGCTCCTCGTTCACGGCGTTCTGCAACTGGCGCAGCATTGCGGGCACCCCATCGCCGGTCGCCGCCGACATCAGCGCCACCCGCGCTCCCGTGGCCCGGCGCAGTGCGCCCGCGCGCGCCGACGCCTCGCGCGCGCTCATCGCATCCGACTTGTTGAGCGCGATCAGCTCCGGCTTGTCCGCAAGCCCCGCCCCATACGCCCGCAACTCCTCGCGGATCGTCCGCCAGGCGCCCACCACGTCGCCCGCCGCCCCGTCGATCAGATGCAGCAGCACAGCGCACCGCTCGACATGGCCCAGGAACCGGTCGCCCAGCCCCGACCCCTCGTGCGCGCCTTCGATCAGCCCGGGGATGTCCGCGATCACCAGTTCTTCCGAGTGGTTCAGCCGCACCACGCCCAGTTGCGGATGCAGGGTCGTGAACGGATAGTCCGCGATCTTCGGCCGCGCCGCCGATGATGCCGCGAGAAACGTCGACTTGCCCGCGTTCGGCAACCCGAGCAGGCCCACGTCCGCGATCAGCTTGAGCCGCAGCCAGACCCAGCGCTCCTCGCCCGGAAATCCCTTGTCCGCCCGTCTCGGCGCCCGGTTCGTGCTCGTCTTGTAGTGAGCGTTGCCGAACCCGCCGTCGCCGCCGCGGCAGAGCAGCACCCGCTTGCCCGGTGCGTCGAGGTCGGCCAGCAGCGTCACCCGGTCATCGCCCAGGATCTGCGTGCCGATCGGCACCTTGATCAGCACCGTCTCGGCCGCCGCCCCCGTCCGGTCCGACCCCGATCCGTTGCCGCCCTTCTTGGCGCGGAAATGCTGCGTGTAACGGAAGTCGATCAGCGTATTGAGGTCGGGCAGCGCTTCGAACACCACGTCGCCGCCGCGGCCGCCGTTGCCGCCGTCGGGGCCGCCGAACTCGATATACTTTTCGCGCCGGAACGCGGTCACGCCGTCGCCGCCATCGCCTGACCGAAGGTAGATCTTAGCCTGATCGAGGAACTTCATGACAGAACCCAAGGGGCGCTGCCCCTTGACCCCGCTGGGGCCGGGCGGCCCCAGACCCGCATCTATTCGGCGGCTTGCGCCACGGGCTCGACCGAAACCTGGACCCGGCCTTCGGCGCGGTGACGGAACTTCACGTGACCCTCGACGAGCGCGAAGATCGTGTGGTCGCGCCCGAGCCCCACGTTGGTGCCGGGCTGCACCTTGGTGCCGCGCTGGCGGATGATGATGTTGCCGGCCAGCACATGCTCGCCGCCATACTTCTTCACGCCGAGACGCCTGCCTTCCGTATCGCGGCCGTTCCTGGAGGAGCCGCCCGCCTTCTTGTGTGCCATCTGTCGAGCTCCCCGATCAGGCCGCGTTGATGCCGGCGATCCGCAGCACGGTCACGTGCTGGCGATGCCCCTGCTTGCGCCGGCTGTTCTGCCGGCGCCGCTTCTTGAAGATGATGATCTTGTCGAGCCGGTCCTGCGCGATCACGGTCGCGGTGACGGTGGCCCCCGCGACCAGCGGCGCCCCGATCGTCGTCCCCGCGTCCGAGCCCACGGCCAGCACATCGGTGAAGGTGATCGTCGAGCCGGCCTCGCCCTCGAGCTTCTCGACCTTGAGAACGGCGTCGGGCACGACGCGATACTGCTTTCCGCCCGTGCGAATGACTGCGAACATGAGAATGATCCCGATCTGCTGGCGAGGCGGAAGCCCGGCCCGGTCGCTTTTTGTCGCGCGCCGATCAGCGCCGGCAGACCGCCGCACTTACGAGACGCGCGCTTCCCGGTCAAGACGCCCGATCCATCCGGCCGCCGTATCGCACATTCGTCACATGCGGAAACACCATCAGCATGCTAAGCTTCCGTCATAGTAAGGAGCCCAACGTTGGCGACGAACAGGTTCACGGGCGCCCCCGGCGCGAGTTGGTTCGACGCCGCGAATTGGAGCCTGGGCCTCGTCCCGGCACCTGGCGACCTGGTCCAGCTTTTCGGCAACAGCGATCCCGATTCGACGGCCGGTATCGTCTCCGGCGTGACGCTCGACGTGAGCGACGCCAACCCCTCAGTGGCGGGTGATATCACCGGCGGGTTCCTGCTGCCGTTCGCCAACCTCAACCTGACCGCCGGGCAGCTCGGCACCGCGAGCGCGCCGGTCTCGATCGAGGCGACCGGCGATGGCACATCGGCCAGCAAGTCCATCATCAGCTTCGGCACGCTCGACGGATCAATCGACGTCAAGCAAGGTCAGCTCCTCGACGTCGCGGCCGACTTCACCTCGGCGGGTCCCACGGTCAACGGCGACATCAACGTCTCCACCGGCGCCACACTCGCCTTCAACAGCTACAGCACCGCCGAGTTGACCACGGTGCCCGCCACGGCCGTCACCCTCGACGGCCGCGTCGACGTCGATGGCGGCTCGCTGTCGATCTTTTCCAACCAGCTCGGCGGCACCGGCTCGATCGAGGTTTCCAACGGCGGAAGCCTCGTCTTCCAGTTCGTTCCCGGAAACACGGTGGCCGACACCCTGCCGATCGCGTTCGGTCCGTCGGGCGGCACCCTCGACATTTCCGGGCTCGACGGCGGGACCTTCGCCAGCCCGATCTCCGGCTTTGGCGCCGGCGCCACGATCATCGGCGGCGGCACCGCATTCGGCGTCGAACTGGCGACGGGCTACGCGAACGGCGTCCTGACGGTGGCCGACCCGGTGCACGGCGGCAGCCAGAGCTTCAATCTCGTCGGCAATTACGATCCGGCCGATTTCGAGCTGCAGAGTTTTGGTTCCGCCTTCGCCATTACCTATGTCGCCACGGACACCTATACCGGCCCGGCGGGCGGCAACTGGTTCGACGCCGCCAATTGGAGCAGAGGCGCCGTCCCGTCGTCAGGCGTTCTGGCCCGTATCTACGGCCAGGCAAGCGGCGTCGACGCGACGAGCGGCGCCATCCTCAATCCCACCATCGACGTGAGCGCGAACTCGCAGTTCGGCGGCCTCGACAGTTCGCCTCGGTTCGCACTCTCCGCCGGCCAGATCGGCACCGCGGCCTCTCCCGTCACGATCGAGGCAACCGGAAATGGCATGTACAACGCAACCGCGATCACCTTCGCCAAGCTCGATGGATCCCTCGAAGTCTATAAGGGCATCAGCCTCCAGTTGGGCGTCTCCTCGACGGGCCTTACCATCGACGGCAATGTTTCCGGCAACGGCGAGCTGGATATCGTCGGCACCTCCGGCACGCCCACGGCAACCATCAATGGCGCGATAAAGGTCGGCACGCTGGTGCTCGCAACCGACGCCGTGTCGACCAACGGCGCCGGATCGATCGACCTCGCCGGCGGCACCGCCAAGATCGAGAACACCAACCCTGACGGTGCCGATCTTCCTGTCGTTTTCGGAAGCGCCGGCGGCATCCTGGACGTGACCGCGAACGCTGGCGGCTACGCGGGCGTGATCAGCGGTTTCGCCGGCGTCGGCGGCAGCGACCAGATCCTCGCACCCTATCTGCCGGGGGCACTTCCGGAGGCGTCCTACGCCGACGGCACGCTGACAATCACCCAGCCCGGAACGAGCAGCCCCGACAGCGTGCTCGCTTTCCACTTCGCCGGCAGCTACGACCTGTCAAATTTTGTCGTCGGACTTCGAAACGGCGACGTCAGCATCTCCTACAATCCCTGCTTTGCGACCGGCACGCACATCGCGACGAGCCAAGGCGACATACCGGTCGAGCGACTGGCTGTCGGTGACATCGTCCATCTGCACGACGGCGACACGGCCCCTGTCACCTGGATCGGCCATCGGCGCCAGCACGGCGGCGCGGTGATCCGCCTGCGTCCAGGCGCTCTCGGCGACGCGTCGCCACATCGTGACCTGATCGTCTCGGCCGATCACGGCCTCTATTTCGACGGCGTCCTCGTCCAGACCGGTGCGCTGGTGAACGGCCAGACAATCCTCGCCGAGACCCGTGACGAGGTGACGTTCTGGCACGTCGAGCTTGCCCGCCACGCCATCCTGTTCGCCGAGGGTGCCGCGGCCGAAAGCTATCTCGACACCGGCAACCGTCGCCAGTTCGCCAACTGCGCCCTGTCCTATGATGCGATCGCGGGTGCCTGGTGTGAGCCCTGCGCCGAGATGGTGTTTGCGGGCGAGCGGCTGGCGGCGATCAGGCGTCGGATCGGCGATCGGCTGCTGGCTGGCTGCATCTGACATCGTCTCGCCGAGTCAGGCTTGCCGGAGTTGCGGACGTCGTTCGGCCTCTCTATACCCGCCACACCGCGTGAGGAGAGGTGCCAGAGCGGTCGATCGGGGCGGTCTCGAAAACCGTTGTGCGTGCAAGCGTACCGTGGGTTCGAATCCCACCCTCTCCGCCACATTTCCGTATAAGCTCTTGATTGTAGATAACTTTTCTATCCGGATAGATTTCGGCCCCACTCGCGGCCCCACTTCTTAGGGAGGCTTTGCGCGTAACGTCGTTTCGGAAGCGGCGGCGGCAGCCCTAACAGCCGCTCCGTCGCGCCACGCCACAGCCATCCTATTTTTCGAACCCTGTGGCATCTGCCCGGAACTTCAGTTGTCGCGCGTTGTCCCGCACCACGCTCACGTCGGCATCGTCGAAGCCTGCTGGAGCCTCCGCCGTCACCTCCAGTGTCAATGCCACGCGCGCTCCAGGTGTGCGCTGCAGCTCGACGACCACGGCGCTGATGATCGACTCGAATGCCTTGATGGGCCGCGCACTGGCGTCGATCTCGACCGAGCCGTAGAAGCGCCGGCGTCTCTTCTGCTCCGGAGCCACCGGGCCGGG
This sequence comes from Acetobacteraceae bacterium, assembly GCA_965276655.1. Lineage (GTDB taxonomy): Bacteria > Pseudomonadota > Alphaproteobacteria > Acetobacterales > Acetobacteraceae > CAXTPV01. The sequence continues at coordinate 2,805,895 of CBDIBD010000003.1, read as the reverse complement.
CTGCGGCGCCGGATGGGTCCTGCCGGCGGTGATCGTGGGCATGATCACGTCCGCCGCGCCGGAAACGGGCACTGCCTCGCGCGCGCGTTGGGCGACGGCCTCGGCGGCGCGAACCAGCACGGCCGTGGGTGGAAACATTTCGGGCGGCGGTTTGCCCCAGCACAGGCCGCGATACGTCGCGCCGTCCGCCTCAACCGCGTCTGCGAACCCGAAGCGTGGGTCCAGGCGGCCCACCGCGTCGCGAATGGCGGCTTCCACAACCGACCGGTCGCGCACGCGCGGCAGGTGCACGAACTTGCCAAACCATTCGGCCACCTCCGCCACCGAGAGATGGGGCCGGTCGTCAGGCCACACGGCTTGCAGCGCCAGCCAGAGATTCTCGCCACCGAGGCGCTCGGCGGCGATGCCGTCGCCGCGCACCTTCTCCCAGACCGTTTCCGGCACCGGGCCGCGATCGCGCGCGGTGATCGGCGCGTGCTCCAGAGCGAAGGCCTTGCCCGCGACGTCGCTGCGCACCGGATAGAGCACGTGGTTCCAGGCAGCGCGGACCGCCGCGCGCGCCGAACCGGCGAACGACTTGGCCTTTTCCTCTACATCGCGAACCTGGCCTGTCGTCATCTGGTCGCGCAGGCGGCGGTCGGCGGCGATGTCGGTCCAGGCCAGCGACTTGCGCACCACGTCGCGGGCATTGGTCAACCCGGCCTCGTCGGCCGCCGCGAAGATGATCGTGTTGCGGAAGCTGCGCTGCGATCCCCGGCACCGCGTCAGCGCCTCGGTGACCGCGGCCGTCGCCGGCGAAGTCGTGGCGCCTCGGCCAGAATGGGGTGTGCCGGGGCCGAGGATCAGCAGCGAGAGCCTCTCGGCCTCATCCACCGTCACCGGATCATCGGGTGCGGCGAACACCCGGTGGAAGCTGCCTTTCGTCTCCGCATCCTTCGTTAGCGTCTTGATGATGGCCGCATCGACCTCGTGCTCGGGTAGCGCGGCGGCGCGTTCGTCGGCCAGCCGGTTCAGGGTCGGCTGCGTGGAGAACCAGGACCGCCCCGCCTCCTCATACAAATACGTCGCCCGCTGCGATAATTCCCGCAATGCCTCGGCGAACACCGAAAGCTGGTCGCCGGGCTCGGCGCAGGCGAGCCGCAGCCCCGGCAGCGTCACGCCGGCATTCGGCTGACCGACCGACGGGGCGGAGCAGATGAACACCGCCCGCGCGGCCCGGGTCGCCGCGCGGGCGGCGGAGATGCGGCGGGACGGGTTGGCCTCGATCTGGGCTGGCAGCGCGCTGGGCCCGTCCACCTCCTTGTCCACCACCGCGGCAAACGCGGCGTCCAGCGGATACAGAACGCTCGCCCGCACCTTGTCATGCGCGATGGGGATGCGGGCCGGCGTGATCAGCGGATCGGGCGTGCGCTCATGCCACAGCACGCCCACCACGTTGGCCATGAAGCGCAGCACGCCCCGCGTCCGCTGAAACTTCTCCAGCCCCGCCCAGTCCTTCGACAGACGATCGAACAGCTCCGGGTGGATCGGGTACGACAGGCGCAGCAGCTCGTGATAGCGTGCCTCCTTCGCCTCGGGTGGGAAGTCCGCGACGTTCTTGCGGTAGAGGTCGTGGAAGGCGCGACTGGTTTCGTCACGCGCGCGCTCGCCATCGGAATCGAGCGGCTGGAATAGGCGCCGGCGGATGATCTCGTAGGTTTCGTCCCCGGAGGCCGGCAACCACGTCGAATGCATCCGCCCGAACACGGCCTGCAGCCGCCGCAGCGCCTGCGCCCCACGTTCGCCGCCCGCCTCCATGTCACTTTCCGGCAGCGAGCCGACCACGAGCACACCAGGCGACATCTTTGCCGCCTCGGTCAGCGACTGGATGAATGACAGGAATGCCTCGAACCGGTCGTCCGGCAGTTGGCGGGCATAGGCCACCACCTCGTCCAGCAGGATCACGGCGGGGCCGGAAAGACGGAACAGCGCCACCAGCCTCTCGGACCCCGGATTGGTGCGCCCCGCTTCCGCCCCCGCCACCAGATCAAGGCCGGGCTGGCCGGCAAGGCGCCAGGCGATCGCGCCCCAGGGCGTGCGGACCGGCGGGCCGCCCGGCGTGGCAAGCGGCACGTCGGGCCCGCTTGCCGAACCGACGAACACCGCAACCTTCGGCGCCGGCCACCGCGCCGGCGCCAGTTTCGCGGCGATCAGCGCCAACCCCGGAAGGGTGCCCGGCGCGTTTCCCGCCGCCATGTGCCGGGCGAGGTGATAGACCGCGAGCATCGTGTGCGTCTTGCCGCCGCCGAACGCGGTCTGCAGACCGATCACCGGGTCGCCCCCGGCGCCCTCCAGCCGTTCGAGCGCCGACAGCAAGACCCGGCCGAGGCCTTCGGTGACGAAGGTGATGCCGAAGAACGCGGGGGCGGTGGCGTAGCCCTCGCTCGCATGGCCCGCATCCACGGCATACAAATCGGCCGCGAATTCCGCCTGGCGAAAGCGATTGGCGATCACGTCCGGGTGCGGCAGCGCCACTTCGTGCCACGGGTGCAGTTTGCCGGAAGGCACGGGCGCAGGCGCGGCGCTTGCGGGCGGCGCCGGTGTTGCGGCTGCGGGCGCGGCGGGCATGTTCACCGGCGCGGCGCTCGCCGGCACCGGGGAGGGCGGCGGCGCAAAACCGGCGCGCCCTTGTTCCAGCCACAGAACTTGGAGCGCTTTTACTTCGGCATCCGCTCCCTTGGCCGCGCGCAGCAGCCCGTGCATGGCGTCGAGGTAGCGCAAGGCCTCGTCGGCCGCGAGCGGCAGCGTCAGGTGCGAAATGGCGTTGCGCGCGTCGAGCGACATGGAGGCGAAATTGCGCGCCTTCTGCCGCTCCCGGTCCGGAAACGCCTTTTCGAACACGTCGCGCCAGTTATCCAAGATCGTCTTCAGCAGCGCGTAGATATCCAGGCTATCGCCGTGGCTACCGGATGCGCGGCTCGCGTAGCGCTGCCAGTCGGCGCCGCGCGCGCCCTTCATCCGCGCCGCCACGAACGGCGCAATGCCGGTCTGCAAGTGGTCCATCCCTTCCCGCACGCGGCGGAGCGCATCGCGGGCGGAATTTGCGGGTGCTGTCATTCGAACCACTCCGCGGAATCGCAGCCGCATACGAAGTGCAGCCGGATGCCTTCACGCTGAAGGACTGCCCGATGATGCAGCCAGTCGCTGTCCACCGCATTGGCGATGGTCGCCCGTGTGCGCTTCGCCAGAGCAGCGAATTTGCGGTCGCTCACATCGAACCCAGCGTCGATCACTGCCTGCGGCAGATCGGCGTATTCCCCGTCCAGCCGCTTTGGCAGCTCGGTCCGCTCGATCCTTCTGGGCGCGCTGTTGATGATTTCGAGATAAAACCTATCGCCAACGCCGGGCTGCCCGCGTGGCGACAAGTAGCGGCGATACTCGGCCTCAACTTCCCCATCCGCATCGACCAGAATCTGTCCCTCGCGCAATACGGCCCGAAGGAACTCGACCGCCGCCTCCCGGCACGCGAGGGAGGGCGGGCGTGGGTTTGCCGGATCGGGAACTCCGTTGGCGACGATCGGCACGTTGGTATCCACCACCCAGCGCTTCATTCCGCCGCGCGCATCCGGCGCAGCCGTGCCTGCTCGGCCTCGGCCGCCTCGGTGAACGCGTCGCCCATGAATTTGTCGGGCCAGTTGCGGATATTGCCGAACATATCGACGTCGAGCGGCGTCAGGGTCGATGCGCCGTCGGGCGCGTCGCAGAAATACAGTTTCACGAGGTCGTCCCCGAGCGCACCTTCCGCGATCCGCCGCTGCAGACGCAGCAGCACGTGCTCGGAATGGCTCTCCAGGATCACCTGCACACGCCGATGCGTCGCCGCCTGGATGATGACGTCCGCAAGCCCGGCCTGTGCCAGCGGATGAAGGTGGATTTCGGGCTGTTCCAGGATGACGGTGGCGCCCTCGGGCACGTATTGCAGCAGCGTCACCACCGGCAGCACCTGCGAGACGCCGAAGCCGACATCGGTCAGCAGCACCTCGCTTGCGCCGCGTCGTGTCCTGACCCGCGCTTGCCAGCGGTTCGAGCCCTCGGCGATCTCCTCGACCTTGAAACTGTCGATCAAGCCCATGTCGCGCAGAAAATGCGCCACGATCTCCTGGAACGGCAGCAGTCGCGCCTTGGGCTTGAGGTTGCGGGTCTCTCCCGCCTCGGTCGCGGCGAGGATGGCATCGATGGCTTTGTCGCCCCGCTGCCCGACGTCGGTCGGACGTGACCGTGCCCACAGGTAGTCGCGGCGCGGAAATTCCCGGAGCGGACCGAGATAAAAAATCCGGTCCATCTGCGCTTCGTAGGTGGATTCGAGATCGGCCAGAAAGCCCGAGTTCTGGAAATACGTCCGCGCCTGGTCAGGGAAGGCATAGGATTTGACAGGGGCCGGCAAATCCCACGCGCGGCCGGACGTGCGAATGAGCCGGAAGGGGGACTCGACACCCGTTCTCGGCCGCGCGGTCAGCTCGAACTGGGTGGAGTCCGGACCTTTCGCGGCGAGGGAGAAGCGCATATCGCCGAGGCTGTAGCGGATGCTGCGACATGCGGGCGCTCGCCGCGTGACCGCCACCTCAGCATTGAGCGCCAAGGTCTTGCCGCGCGCGATGGTGTTGCTGCGCTTCTTCGCCGACGGATCGGCAATCACCAGCTCGCTGTCCAGCGCGAACCGGACCCGCCAGTCGATATGGCGGTCCTCCTCGTGACGGTGGATCGCGTCCTTGATGGTGCCAAGTTGTAGCAGCGGACCGTTCAGATCGAGCGAGAGCGCGCGGTCGGTCGCATCCTTGGTCTGCTTCAACAACAGAAGGAATTGCAGCAGGCTGGTCTTGCCGGAGGAGTTGGTGCCGAAGATGCCAGTGATGCGCCCGGCCGCGAGGTCGGCTTCCGGCCAGGACTTGAAGTTGGTGAAGCGGAGCCGGTCGAGCATTCCGGGACTATAGCGCGAACTGCGCCTGCCGCTCCGCCGCCGGCCCGCGCGCGGCGGTGCGGGGCGCGAGGTCGAGCAGGCGGGGCCATTCCTCGGCGAGCTGGTTGTAGGCGAGCGCCTCGCTGGCCCAGCCGCGGTCGGTGGCGATCTGGAACAGACGGTGGGCGAGGCCGAGGACGGCCTCGGCGCGGGGGCCCATGGCGGCGATGATGGCGGCGGCGGCCTCGGCGCCGCCATCGGGCGCGTTGAGCACCCGGATGGCATGCTGCACGCAGCGCCAGGCGGTGGCGCGGTCCTCGGCCGGGGACCAGTCGGCGGGCAACGCCTCGCGCGGCAGCAGGGCGGCGCGGCCGCGGCCGTCGTGGAACACGCGGCCGTCGAACAGCGTCTGCGTGGCGACGTTCTTGGCGTTGGCGAGCGTGATCAGGTCGCCGGCGGGCCGCTGCTCCATGCCGAAGGAGGCGAACCACGCGACCGCCACCTGCGTCGGCGCATCCAGCGCCTCGGTGGCCTCGTTCTCGATCTCGTCCCAGGCGCGGTTGATCAGCGAGAGCGCGGTGCGGACGGTCATGCGGCTGTCGTCGTCCTCCAGCACGGAAGCGTGGCGGGTGAACACGCCCATGCCGGGGCCGATGACCGATTGCTGCATGTCCACGGGGCCGACGCCCGCGCGGCGGATGGCGGCGACGGCGTCCGGCAGCTCGCGGCGGAGCGCGCGCATGAAGGCCGCGCGGGTGATCGTGGTCGCGGTCGCCGCGCGCTTGCGGCAGACAAGAACGATGGAGGACGCGAGCGAGTTGGTTCGGAGCTTAAGATTCCCGATAAGCTCAGTGCGCAATGGCCACGTCCCATCAATGACCAGGGCCGAGTCTACAACGCCTTGAAGAAACGTTGCCCAGCCCGACGACGTAGTTCCTTCCTCACTGTTGTCCGATTGCTTGAATGCGTAAAAAATTGTGAGCGGAAGCGCATCGGTCGTTGTTTGCCGCATTGCATCGAGGGCTCGCGACATCCCATCCATGAAGAACGTGTCCGCAGCAGGCTGGCCTCCATGCCGATATGGCGTTGCAACTAGTTCTTCGTCCTTGGGCACTGCCAGTCGGCGGAAAAGGCTTGGCCACACGCTGCTAAGTGCTTTGCGAAGCCACACGTAGAAAAAGTCTGACAGGTCAGCATAACCGACGTTATCGAAGTACGGCGGATCAGTAGATATGACAACCGGACTTGGATAGGAGTTTGCTGCCGCGTTACGCTGGCTGACCGACGCTTCACCATTTGCTGCAAGGAATTCGATTGCGCGCCCCAACCACTCGATACTGTTACTAATAGATCCTCCCGAGTTGCCAAACGCATTTGTTTCCGCAAAATCCCATGACATCGCGAGCGCCTGCCTAAGGAACACCTGCTTCGCAAGTTCGTCTTTTGCGTGCGAACTCCAAACACAGAGTGTGGAGCTGTAATTGGTTGTTCGTGAAACGAGGCAACCGAGATACGTCGCGATGGCATCCGCATAGGCCACAGCGCCGCGTCCATCCGCGTGCAGTGGGGTCGCGCCGCCGGGCAGGCCGGCTTCGCGGGCGTCGGCCAGGGCGCGGTCGCGCGCTTCCGTCACGAGGTCGGAGAAGGTGGTCAGGGCGACGAGCTGACGCGCGGTGAACAGCGACGCGAAAGTTGTCATTCCATAATTCGGCGTCTTGAAGTCACGCGGATTGTTCGGCAGGTCGCCCTCCGGAACCCAAGCCGGCTTTGCCCGAAGCGCAATAGCCTCCTGTTCGGCAGTCGGGCTGAGGTAGAGTCGGGTTCGGTTGCCTTCGGCCACGACGGCCATCAATCTTACGCCCAAGCCCCGGGTCTGGCCCTCGGCGCGAACGTATGTGAATGGCATCGACGTGCCAGTGAGGGCGCACGTGCCGCCGTCGCTACGGCCGATCGTGCCCTTCTTCAGCCGCTCCTCATCTGCCTTCGCGAGCGCCCCCGTCCGCACCTCGAATCGCCAACCATCGTGTGCGGCGTCGTCGATCACCACCTCCGCCCACGCCTTCCGCCCCTCCTTCGTGGACAGCATGAACGACGACACGAGCGGCACCGCGGTGCCCTTGGCCGCCGGGTCCGGGCTGCGCACCGTGCGCGCCCACAGCCAGGCGATCACGGTGGCCTCGCCGCCGTCGGGGAGTTTCGCCTTCGGATACAGATGGCCGATGCGCCGCGCCGCCTCGTCGCGCATCCAGCGCCCGTAATAGCGCGCGTCCTCCGCCAGCCCCTGCGCGCCGCGGCCGGTCCAGCCGGCGCCGGCCTGCGCCAGACGCGCCCGTGCCTCCGGGTTCACCGGTGCGCGGCCGGCGAATTTGGGCGGGATCTCCACCAGCGCCTTGCCGATCAGCACGGCGACCGGGTTGAGGTCGCTGCCATAGGCGCGCAGCCCCAGCCGCTGCGCCTCCAGCGGGATCGAGCCGCCGCCGGAGAAGGGATCGTACACCGGCGGGGCCTTCTCTTGCAGGTAGCGCAGCGTGGCCGGGCCGTCCTCGGCGGCCGGCGGTTCCTCGCCCCGGCCCCAGGCGACGGAGCGGGCGATCTCGTGCCGCGCTTCCTGCAGGATCGTCTCGTTGTTGCTCGCCTCCCACGGCACCAGCCGCTCGATCACGCCGTGCAGGCGCTTGCGCTCCGCCTCCTGCGCCGCCGCGGTGGGGAACCGATCAGGCCAGGCGGAGGGATCGTCCACCAGTTGCGCGAACAGCACCGCCCGGCACGCCGCGAGCGGCCGCCGCGCCCACCACAGATGCAGCGTGGAGGGATGGCCGTGGCGGATCGATTTTTCGCGCGCGGACGCCTTGTTGATGGCCTCCAGCGGGATCGAGACCTCGATGAGCTTGCGGCGGATGGTTGCGATAGCCGGCGACTCAGGCATCAAGATGTTCCCGTACTAAATCGAATCTGTGCACCAGCCCTCCGTTAACCAACCGCACCAGCGCGCATCAGCAACTCGCCAATAGCAAATAGCGCTAATCCAGCGGTCATGCCGACGAGCGTTCCATTCACTCTGATGAACTGGAGGTCTTTGCCGATCTGGAGCTCGAAAGCCTGCGTCACTCGTTCGGCACTCCAGTTGCTGACGACGCGGGAGATATAGGCGCTGATCTGCGCTCCAAACGGGGCAATGTATTGCACCAAAGCATCTTCCAGCGCCTTGTTCAGCGCTCGCCTGACGTCGTCAGATTGCTGTAGAGACGTGCCAAGCATGGATATCAGTGCGGCAAGTGAATCAATGAGCTCCCGCGACGGCTCGCCGGTGCCGAGGCGCGAGAGAACCTCCAAAGTTTCGACCTGGCGCGCGAATCTATGCGCCAGAGGACGCCAGGTTGCCGGCATCTGCTCCAGCTTCACTCTCACCCAGGCGTCGAGATTCTGGCGCTCGCTGCTGTCGGCGGTATCAAGCCGGTCAAGCAATCGATCTATCTCATGGCCAATTTTCCGGGAGAAGAATCGGTCGATTGCCCCGGGTATTAGCCTGCCGGTGAGCTTCGCCACGAACTCCTCCATGTCCGCGCCGACCGCCTTCCTGACGTTCCTTGCCAGCGGCACCAGGGCGCTGACGACGTCGAGATGCATACCTTTCCGTCCAGCCTTGTGCAGCGTGCTGGCAATGCTGCGGGCAACTATGTCGTGGTTCTCCGGGGAGGCGAGCCACGCCCCGACTTGTGCTGCTCGATCTTCTTTCCGCAACTCCGCGACAAGATTGGCCGTATCCAGGAAATTGCGCTCGACGAAGCGCCCGATTGCGAGGCCGATACTGTCCTTTTTTCGTGGGATCAACGCCGTATGGGGAATCGGCAATCCGAGAGGCCGTCGAAAAAGCGCTACGACTGCGAACCAGTCTGCTAGTCCGCCTACGGCACCCGCTTCTCCAACAGCCCGCAGACACCGTTCGAGGAGGCCGGGAAACACAAAGAATGAGCCGAAAAACATTGCCAGCGGTGCGATCAGCAGCAGTGTCGCGTTCAGCTTGGCCTTGGCCAGGAGTCGCCCAGGGTCCGCCACGTTCAGTTCGGACGTCAGGTTCAATGCGTCCACGGCACAGACCCTGGGGCGTTCAGTGTGCGGCGGAGATCAATGCGGTCCTCGCGGTCAGACCACGAGGTCAAGATCCTGTAGCTCCTCTCTCTCCAGCAGGCCATGGTTCACGAGCAGGGTCCGGATCGTCATCTCAGAGACTCGGAAATGTTCCGCCGCATCCTGCTGTGCCTCGGGCGACGTGTCACCCTCCAGAAACGTGTCCAGTGCGGCGAAAGGACAGAGGAACTCGGCCGCGAAGGAACGCTGCATCTTCTGCCGGTAAGTGTAAGCGCGCGTGGCGGCGTGCAGGGGGCCGGGGCCGGGCGGCACGGCGCGGTCGCCAATCAGCCGCGCCAGTTCGAAGCGCGGGATGGCGGGAGCGCAAGACGGTGGCGCTGCGGCCATCGTCACGGTCGAGCGAAAAGGCCAGGGAAGCGGTGGCGGGGTTGGAGAGCACGGCTTCACCGACCCCGGCCAATTCCGCGAGCCTGGGGTCGCTGATCGAGTCGTTTGCTAAACCCGCATGGCTTCGCAGTGCGTCGGCGGCGCGCGCGCCGACGACCCAGGCGGCCGCCTGGCCCCAGGCCGGCAGGTCCGCGCCCGTTGGCAGCCTCGCAGCATCGCGCGACGGGCCCGCAACACCTTTGGTCACGGCCATCCGGTCCAGATCTGTGCCCCCGAGCCTCTCTCCGCCACCGCCCTGGTCAGCGGCAAGTTCCTCCACGCCGTCAGTCCCGAACCGGCCGATGTCAGCCACCAGCGCTTCGATGGCACCACCAGCCGCCTCATCGGGATCGAAGGCCAGCAGCGCTTCCAGGTGGCGACGTTCGGCGGTGGCGGGGTCGGCGCGCTCGGCGCGAAGCTCAGCCCAGATGCCGGATAGGTTGGTATCAGCAAGCCCGTGCTCGATCAGCCGCCCCTCCATCTGACCGATGAAAGCGTCCATGGCGGCCTCGAACTGGATCGAGGGGAGCACGGTCGGATGCGCTCCGAGATAGCGGAACGGCTTCGCATCTGGCCGCACCGAAGGATCGGAGAGCAGGGTTGTAAGGACGCCGTCGGAGAAGATGGTGATGTTGGGCCACGCGTAGCTTTCGCCGATCGCCGTCATGGTGTGGGCGCGCCACCAGTCCGGCGCCCGCGACCGCGGCTCGTAGCGTAGCCGCCACCAGTTCCAGGCAAACCATTCCGCCGCATGATACCCCGACACCAGCGGGCCGGCCCGATACCCGCCGATGAAGTGGTCGATGCCCGCCGTGAGCGGACCCCAAGCGGCCTCGATCGTGAACCGCCCGAAGCAGGCGCGTTCCTCCGGCGCGGTATCCTCCAGCCGCTCCGGCGTCAGCGCAATCTCTAGGGCTTCGGGGGCACCGTATTCTCCACTCGACCAGGACATACCGACGCATGTCGCGCTCGTCGTTCCCCAGCCGGTAGCCATGATACACCGGATCGGGCGGCCAGGTCTTGGCCTCATACACCTCGCCCGCCGCGTCGACCGCCCAGACGTATTTCGGGCTTCCGCCGGGCTCGAAGGAGCTGACCATTCCGGCCAATACCCCGGCGCGGAAGAGAGCCGCCGCTTCGGCACGCAGGATGGGCCGCACGTCGTCGCAAACCGATTTCGATGGGCGGGGGTTGATGGGCGGAATGAACCGATAGTCGCCAGGGTGAAGCTTGTGGGTGGCAGCGCCGGCATAGCGCAGGCGACCAGCCAGGTCCGCAAGGGCTTCGGGTGCCAGGTCTTCCGTGGCGGCCAGCCGGCGGTCCGGGCGACGACTCTGCCGCCGCGTCACGCCGGCGCCGCCCCTTGCGCCATCAGTTCCGACACGTTGAACACCACCGCCGTCTCGGCGAAACCTAGAACCCGGTCGAAGAAGCGGCGGACGTAGACCGGCTGATGCGCGAACCCGGCCGCCACGCGCACGATCGCCAGAATGAACGCCTCGGGCGCGTTCAGGCAGGCCAGAAGCTCGTTTTTGGTCAGGATCACCGATTCCCCGTCCTCGTGGCGGCCCTTCACCTCGAGAAACCGGAGGTGGCCGGATCGGCGATCCCGGCTCTCGATATCCCAGCCCTTTTTCTCGGCCGACACATCCCGCGGTTCGTGCCCCAGCGCACGCTCGGCCGCCATGACAGCCTCCATGGCAAGCCGTTCCACCTGGGCGCGCGACGTGGGATCCTCCGCCATGCCGGTGACGCGCCCGGGCGCGGGCTGGGTGCGCGCGGCCAGCAAGCCCCGGGGGATCACCAACGCCGCGCCACGCAACACCGGCGGCAGGGCCGTGATCTGCCGCTCGCGTTCCAGTTCCTCCTGGCGCCTGTGCAGCCGCTCGGTCAGCCGCTGCGCCGTGGCCTCGGCGTTGATGGCGTTGATGCGCTGCTCCCGGCCGGCGCGCTCCTCCTCCCGCAGCCGGGCGCTGCGGGCGTCCCAGTAATTGATCTCGCGGTTCAGCCGGGCGCGAACCTCCCGCTCGACGCGGGCGATCTCGGCGAGCCGCCGCTGCTTCACCTCAGCCAGATGCGTGGGCACGAGGTGGGCGATGGCATAGCCGAGCGCCCGTTGTTCGACCTGCTCCGAGAGCCAGGGCGCGGTGATTGCGTCGGCGACCAGCGCGCGCTCCTCGGGCGTGATCGGCTGGTAGTCCAGATAGGGCGCGGGGCCGCCATCGAGTGCGTCACCGCTCTCGCGCAACTCGATGAACTGCAAGCGCTGGGACACCGCGCGCGGCTCTCCGGACCGCGCGACGCGGCCATCCCGAATGGCGTGTTCCAGAAACAGCAGCAGGCGGGGGGCGGTGTCCTCGTCAGCCTCGTCCACCAGAACGCCACCCTGGGCGAGCAGCTTCTGATTGCGCTCCAGGACAACATCCAGAATGGCTTCCAGCAGCGGATGGCCAGGGGCCAGAAGCTCGGCCTGCGGTTTGCCCGGGATCAGCGCCTTTTCGAAGGTGACGCGGGCATACCGTTCGAGCACGGGATCGCCGCGGCCGATCAGCCGGTCGCGGTGTTTCAGGACGGACGGGACGCGGGAAATCTCGAACCGCCCGCGCTCCCGTTCCGATAGCCGGCCGCCGAGGCCGGTGAAGGCCTCGCGGAAAAAGGCGCCGATGAAGTGCGGCTGCAGCCGGCGCGCCTGCGCTCGCTCCATCTCCTCCCGGATGGCGGTGACGGCGTTCGGGTCCATGCCCTCCGAGGTCAGCTTGCGCTCGGCGACCAGCCGTTCGATCGCGTCCACATCGACGGCGTCGTCCACGCGGCGGAACAGGCGCAGCTTCGTCTCCGGTGCATCGCCGTAGCGGATGGCATCGACCAGAAGATCGCGCAGGGCGTGGCCCTCGAACAGCTCGCCGAGCACGTCGTACACCTTGCCGCCGAGGGCGGCGCGCGCTTCCTCCAGCTTTTCGAGGAGCCTGCGATAAACCTCGCCCTCGCGCGTATTGGCGGCGCAGAGATTCCACAAATGGCAGACCTCGGTCTGGCCGATGCGGTGGATGCGGCCAAAACGCTGCTCCAGCCGGTTCGGATTCCACGGCAGATCGTAATTGACCATCAGGTGGGTGCCGCGCTGCAGGTTCACGCCTTCGCCTGCGGCGTCGTTGGCGATCATTACTCTCACCACGGGGTCGGAATTGAATGCGGCGATCGCCGCCCGTCGCGCCTTCCGCGCGATGCCGCCATGAATAACGACGACGGCGGCCGGCTCACCCAGCCGCGCCGTGATCTTGACCTGCAAATACTCCAGCGTGTCCTTGGGCTCGGTGAAGATCAGCACCTTGCGGCGCAGGCCGGTGGCGGGATCGCACATGATTGGCTCGTCGAGAATGGCTTCGAGCTGGCGCCACTTGGCGTCCATACCGGACAGTTTCAGCCGCAGTGCCTGCGCCTCCAGATCGCGGAGGATGGTGATCTCGCCTTCAAGCTCTGTGATCGTCGAAGCGGCCGTGGCTTGTTCCGCAACCTGTTGCTCGATCGCTTCCACCTCTTCGGCGGGCGCATCGTCCAGATCGTCGGCATCGACCTGCGGCAACATCGGGGCGGGCTCGAGAAAGGTGGAGGCACCTGCCGACCGCCCTTCATGCAGGCGCTGCTCAAGGCGGCGACGGCGACGTTCGAGGGAGCGATGGATGGCGGCAGGCGAGGAAGCCAGACGACGTTGCAGGATTTGCAGCGCGAATCCCACGCTGTTCTGCCGCTTACCGTCTCCAGAGCGATCAGCCCGGTTCATCTCCTCCCGGACATACGTCGTCACTGCGTGGTATAGCGCTCCCTCCTCGGCGGCGAGTTGGTAGGCCGCGGTGTACGCGCAGCGCTCGGGAAACAGCGGCGTGCCGTCAAAACGGTAGAGTTCCTCTTTGGTCAGCCTCCGCATGAGGTCGGACACGTCCGCCTTGTGGACACCCTCGCGGAACCGACCTTCGAATCGGTCGGCATCCAGCAGGCCCATGAAAAGCTGGAAGTCTGCCTCCTTTCCGTTGTGCGGCGTTGCCGACATCAGCAAGAGATTGCGGGTGCGGCTGCCCAACAGCTTGCCCAGGCGATGGCGGCGGGTCTCCTTCACCTCGCCGCCGAAATAGGAGGCGGACATCCGGTGCGCCTCGTCGCAAATCACCAAGTCCCATTCGGGAGCCACCTGCAGCTTAGCCTGCAGTTCGTCGGACCGTGCTGCCATGTCGAGGCGCAGCACAAGTCTATTGTGTTCAGCGAACGGATTCCCCGTCCGGGATGCCTCGATCTGCTCCCGCGTCACCGCGTCGAACGTCAGGGCGAATTTCTCAGCAAGCTCGTCCTGCCACTGCTCGACCAGACTGCCGGGTGCGACGATCAGGCAGCGTTCGAGGTCCCCGCGGATCAGCAACTCCTTGATCAGCAGGCCGGCCATGATCGTTTTGCCGGCACCAGGATCGTCAGCCAGGAGGAAACGCAGCGGTTGGCGCGGCAGCATTTCTCCGTAGACGGCTGTAATCTGGTGCGGAAGCGCTTCGATCCGCGACGCGGTGACCGCGAGATACGGATCGAACAAGTGAGCGAGGCGCAGCCGGACGGCTTCAGCCGCAAGGCGGAGTGCCGCGGGCTCGGCATCGAAACTGTAGGTTCGCCCGGGCTCGACCATTTCGAGACCGGCGTCGTCGCCGCGATAGATCAAGCGCTCGCCGATCCGGCCGTTGATACGGAACACTACGCTTGCGGCATCGGGTCCAAACCGCGAAACCTGAACGACCTCGGCGCTACCCGCCGGGTCCAGGCCGCGCATCCGGGCGCCGGTGCGGATTTGGTCGAACATGGATTTGGTCTCAGAAGGGAAACAGACGGGACGATAAATCATCCCCTGAGTAACCCAGACGATCGACAACGGATACCCGTTCGGGCCGCCGTCCCTGAGAGTCGAGTTTGTTCCCGACGATCCAGGCCGCGCTCACCGCGGCGCCATCGTGGACGATCGGCATTACCCCGCGAGCAAAGGCGGTCACGGAGCCTCACTGGTGTAGGGTGCCCCGCCCACGAACGAACCCAAGGCTGGTCGCTGGGCCAACTGCCGTGACCGGCGGGTCGGGAGAGCATCTCCTTCCGCTATAGAGCGTCGCGGGACCGGATACGGCACCGCCTTAAGTACTGTCCCGAGCCGCCCAGCGGCGCCTCGGTCCTCGGATGACGATCCTCGGTGCAAGAGGACTCCTTTGGCCGCAGACGGGCCTGGATGGGCTGCGGGATCACCCGTCCTATCCCCCAAAACCAGGCCCGCCCAGCGTCTTCCGCTTGCGCTGCGTTCCGGCTCCCTGCAAGCGACTCGGCAGCAAGGCCTGTGTTCCGACTCCGATCCGGGCCACGCTGCGTGCGGGGAGGCCGCTTCAAGCGACGCGTTGGGGTTTCACGCGTTTGGTAAAGAAAGGAGCAACGTTGATCCGAGCCGCCCGCTCCCGCGCGTGTGCAATGTCGTAGCTGTTCTGCATTCGCATCAGGGTTTCCATCGAGATCCCAAACGCCTTTTCGATCCGGACCGCCATCTCGGGCGAGAGGTGAGCGCGTTCATTCAGGAGCGCCGATAGCGTCGCGCGTGTCACACCGAGCGCCTCAGCCGCTCGCGTCACCGACAGGTCCAGAGGCTCTATGATCTCATGCCTGATGAAGCTGCCCGGATGTGCGGGACGCCGCATTCGAAGGCCCGTGGTCGCGCTCATTGCCCACTCCTAATGGTAGTCTTCGTAGTTCAGGTCGATGATCTCTCAGCCTCCCGCCGATCAATCCGAAACGCCATGCGCCAGTTCTTGGTGACAAACACGCTACAGGTGCTCTTCCGGTTGCCCGCGAGCGGATGCGCCTTCCAACTCGCTACCGTCCGTAGCTCATCGTCTCGTTCCATGCCTTGTAGGAAGGACACAATACGACAGACTTTCTCTACCGTAGCTGGCTGGAGGCCGCTGGCGTCGTCTGCCTCGAAGAACCGCCGCAACCCCTCGTGCACGACATTTCGGATTCTCACGGGGCTAACTATACCGGCAATCGTGCGGTGTCAAGTTACACCATACGGGTAGGGGCTCGGCTCTCACGCCCGACCTACAATCCGATTCCGAGCCCACGCCCGAGATCAAACCCGATGCTGAGAGCCAGCTGGCGCGTGAGATTGCCCGTGAACTCGTGTTCACCGATGCCAAGCTGCATCTTTCTTCCAGCAAGGATGGATTCGAGCTGCGGATCGCGCTCCAGGCTCTTGGCCATCTCGCCCATGTCGCTTCGGATCGCGCGCATCCCCGCCATGCCGCCGTCGATGTAGGCGCGGGTCCGTGCGGCATCCAGCTTCCGCCAGCGCTCCACAAACCCATCTGCCCGGCGTGATGCGTCCTGCCGCAGATCGCCCTCAAGCTGCAAAGCCTGCACCGCGCGTCGAAGATTGCCGCCTGCAGCTTCGTGGGCGAGCGCCGGGTCGGCGCGGTAGGCCCGCTCTACGTCGCGGGAATAGTGCGGATTGAGTGCGTCCAAAGCCTTCCGAGCATGCCCCAATTCTTCCCGCTTGTCTCCGAGCAGTCCCTTCTGATCCAGCTCCGCGAGCGTCATTCCGCTCTCCTGAGCTTGAAACATTGCGGCGACGGCGCGCGCGTGACGCTGAAGCGTCGCGCGAGCGGCGATCCGGTGTTCTCTCTCGGCCTCGCTTGCCAGATCCGCGCTCCGGTCCGGCCGATCCCAGCCGCGCCGTTCGGCAAACCCGGCAGGGTAATCCGAAGCCATGTCCTTGGCGCGGTCCCGCGACAGCGTGCGCACGAGCTGATCGCGGTCGCCAAAATCGTCGCGTCCGTAATGCAGCTCTACCCCATCGCGATGGCGTGAAAGCGCGACATAGGCGGCATGCCGGTCCATGCCAGGTGTGGCCAGCACGTGCGCCCGGTCAACGGTCACGCCCTGCGCTTTGTGCACCGTCGCTGCGTAGCCGTGATCCACATGCGCATAGCCCTTGAGATCGAAAGCGACGCGACGGCCGTCGTCCAGCCGCGCGGAGAGGTGTTGCGGCGTGACCGCCTCGACGGTGCCAAGCGTGCCATTCTTTACGCCAAGGCCGCGCTCGTTCTTCAGAAACATAATGCGGTCACCGGCCGCAAAATGCCGCGCGCCGCGTTCGACGGTGAGATGCACGTCGTCGCCCAGTTCGCCCGCTTCATGCAGTCGGCCGCGCGCCAGCTCGTTCAGCTCGCGGACCTCGGCGTTCGTGTGCGTCAGGATGATGCGGCTCGCATCCGGCGCGGCCTGGCGGCCATGCTCCCAGCTCGCAATCAGCTCGGCGCGCGCCTGCTCGCGGGTCTCGGCCGCGTGCACCATGCCGCGCTGTTCGTAGGCGTCGATCGCCTCGTCCGTGCGGCCGGTGGCCAGCGCCCGGGTGGCGTCGCGCTGCCAGTCCTCGTGCTGGCGGCGAACCTCGGTGATCTCCACGGCGCCATGCCGCTTGGCGATCGAGCGGAACGCGGCGCCTGCTTCGATGGCCTGCAACTGCTCGGGGTCGCCGACCAGCACCACCTTGGCCTTCGCCTTCTCGGCCGCGGTTAGTATCCGCTCCATTTGCCGCGAGCCGATCATGCCGGCCTCGTCGATCACCAGCACATCCCGGCTGGTCAGCAGGTCGCGGCCCTGATCCCATTGGTTCTTCAGGCTCGCCAGCGTTCGCGACGCGATGCCGGAACCGCTCTCCAGTTTCTCGGCCGCGATCCCGGACAGGGCGGCGCCGCGGACCGCGAAACCTTGCGCCTCCCACGCCTCGCGCGCCACCCCCAGCATGGCCGACTTGCCGCTGCCGGCGGTGCCCACCACGGACGCCAACCCCTCCTTCCCGGTCACATGCTCGAAGGCGTCGCGCTGCTCGCCGGAGAAACGTAGGCCGCGGGCCTCGGCTCCCTCCAGAGCTTCTGTGCGGCTGCGGTCGCTGACGCCGTGATGGCGAGCGCCCGACAGTTCGTCGGCGGCGTGCGCCAGCCGCGCTTCGACCGCGCGCATGTCCCGGCTCGTGAACCGCCTCTGCCCATGTCCGTCCCGCCCAAGTGCCACCAGCTCGGGCGCGCCGCGGACCGCGCTCATCGCACGATCGAACTGGTCCTTGCCGTCGCTGTGCCGGTGCACGAAGGCGGCGAGGTCGCGGTTGGTGAATGTCGCCTGCTGGCGCGTGATGGCGTCGATGGCGATATCCGGGTTGGCGATGATCCGGTCGCCGTTCTCGCGCGCGATCCGGAGGTGATCCTCGACGCGTTCGGCCTCTTCGCCGTGCTCGAACCGGCGGAATCCTGCGGCGCCGATCTTGTGCTGCGGTTCCAGGTCGATGCCCTGCTGAGCAAAACCGCGGTGATCGATGCGGGCGTCGATGTCGAGCGCGGCCAGCCGCTCGTTCACGTGATCGGCCCAATGCGTGCGCCATCCCGCAGTCGTTCGGTCTTGTTCCAGTCACGGACCTTCTTGCCGAAGCCGCTCTCGCCGACCTCGCGCATCGTCAGCATGACATGCGCGTGCGGGCGCGACAGGCCGTCCGCGCCCATCGCCCAGTGCACGTTCAAATCGGCCACCATTCCTTGATCGACAAACTCGCGCTGCACGAAGTCGCGGGCGAGGTCGATGCCCTGCGCCTGGTTCATCTCGCACGGGATCGCAAACTCCACCTCGCGCGCGAGTTGCGCGTCGCGGCGCACCTCCCCGGCTTCGACGCTGTTCCAGAGCGTGGATCGGTCGCCGAGTTCTTCGGGTGCGTCCCCAGGCAGCATGATCTCGGAATGCACCACGCCCGGCTTGTTGGAGAAATCGTGGTGACGCCCGAGCCGCTCGTCCGGCAGCCGCGACGCCGAGCGATAGGCGGCAGACGCGACCGCGCTCGAACCCGCCGCCCGCGAGATCACCTTTGCCGAGAAATGGTAGATCGCCATGCCGGCGATTCAGATACAGCGCACACAGCACGTCGGCACGACGTATAAGCGCGCCCTCACAAGAAAGAATCTTGTTCGGGACCGCTGCGTCCCATGTGGTTCCGGCGCAAATACAGCTTTTGCGCACCGGCCGCGCTATCCTGTCGTCACACCATCACGGAGACGACCCATGCGCAAGCCGCGCGATCTGAATGCCGCACTGCAGGCACTGGAACAAAGAGCAAAGGGCCTGAAGGAGAGGCGGGTGCGTCAGTTGGGGGAACTGGTTGCCGCGACGGGTGCCGACGCACTCGATGCCGAGACACTGGCTGGCGGGCTGCTGGCCATGATGGAGGCAAGCGACCCGGCCAAGAAGGAGAGTTGGCGCAAGCGTGGCCAGGCGTTCTTTCAGCGGCGGACACGCGACACTGCGAACAGCCCTCGAAGCCGCGACGCTGGCGCTGCGGCGGGCAACAGCGATGCGGCACCGGGCTGAAGCCGCCCGCGCGCGCACCGACACGCGCGAGTGGGCGGTGAAGCGTCGGGCGCGGACACGCCATTTGATCGAACTTGGCGGGCTCGTCCTCAAATCCAAGCTCGTCGAACTGACGGGCGACGATCGCGCCGTGATCTACGGCGCACTGCTCGGGGTGGCGCGCCGGTTGTGCGAGGAAGATGGAGAGCAGATGCGGGCGTTTTGGGGCCGGCGCGGCCATCGCGCGTTCGAAGCCGAAGCGGCCGAGAAGGGGAAGCCAGACTTGGGTTGAAAGGCCGGGGCAAGCGCGCGGCAGAACCCCGCCCGTACGCATCTTTTTCTACGCCACGCTTCGCTCGGCTCGCGCTCGCTCTTGTCGCTGCCGGGAGGCTCATCGACGTGTTCCGCAGGCCATCATCGCGCGAGCATTCTCCATGCCCGAACCCGAACGCATCCTGCGAATCCGCACTGTTCTGAACCGCACGGGCCTGAGCCGCTCTACGCTCTACCGCAAAATATCGGAGGGCAGCTTTCCGCGGCAAGTCAAACTCGGCGAACACAGCGCCGGCTGGCATGAGTCGGCAGTCAACCGTTGGATCGTCGATCCGGCCGCTTATGAAGACCGCGCCGCGAAGTAAATTCAAGCAACCTCCGACGGACGCAGAGAGGCGATGTTTTTCGTCTTCGGTGACGCACAGTACGCGGCCCATTCCTCCATCAATGCGCGGCGCTTATCGAACAAATCGCCGCGCCGATACGCCGCTTCGGCTTTATTGCCGATCGTGTGCGCCAACGCCATCTCGCACACTTCATGCGGGAAGCTTGTGGCCTCGGATGCCCAGTCGCGGAACGTCGAGCGAAAACCGTGCACGGTCACCCCGGTTTTCATGCGCCGCAGCAACATGGCCATCGCCATGGATGACAACGCGGTGCCGGGATTCGGGCCCGGAAAAATAAGCCCCGTCGTGCCCGATTCCGCCATCTCGGTGATGATCGCCACGGCACGGGCAGATAGGGCAACGCGATGCTCACGGGCCGCCTTCATCCGCTCCGCCGGAACAATCCAGAGCTGCCGGTCTATGTCGATCTCTTCCCAACGCGCGCCAAGCGCCTCGCCGGACCGCGCGGCGGTGAGAATTGTAAACTCCAGCGCCCGCGCCGCGGCCGCCTCGCGTGCGCGTAGTCCGGCCATGAACGCGGGCGCGGCCGCGAATGGCAACGCAGTATGATGGCCCCGCGACAATCGCTGGCGCTTCGGAAGAAGTTGGTCGAGACGACCACGCCACGCGGCCGGATTTTCACCCGTGCGATACCCTTTTGCGCTGGCCGCGTTCAGCACCGCCTCGATTCGGCCCCGCAGCCGCTCGGCGGTTTCAGGCGTGCGGCTCCACACCGGACGGAGAACTCTCAGGACATCGTCGATGTCGATGTCGCTGACCAGACGCTCGCGGATCGGCTCGGCATAGCGCGTGAGTGTCATCTTCCATTGGTCGGCGTGCTTGGGATTGCGCCAGGAGGGCGTCATGGCCTCGACATAGGCGTCCGCAGCCTCGCCGAATGTCGGAATCACCTTCTTCCTCACGCGCTGCGCTTTCGGGTCGTGTCCCTCAGCGCGCATCGTCCGGAAGGCCGCGGCCTTGGCGCGCGCTGATGCAAGCGGCAGATCGCGGCCACTTCCAAGGCCGAGTTCGACGCGCTTGCCATTGCGGACGTACATGAAAACCCAGCGCCGCCGGCCGGTTTTATCGATCGAGAGATACAAGCCGCCACCGTCCGAATGGCGGCCAGCCTTCCTCAGCTTCGCGGTCTGCAACGTCGACAGCTTGTGGAGGGAATGTTGGGCCATCTAGGTCCCACTCTTGCCGATACTCGGCCCCACTTTCCACCACAAACTACCGATAACCTCCCCAGTTTGGCCGAAGAATTTGGGACCGTTCGGCCCTGCTCCCGGTCCCACTCTGCGCATGCGATTTGACGAAACAATATGAGACGTTATGATCCTATGAAGGAGCAGATTTTGACGTTCTCACAAAGACTTATGGGATAGAATGGGATTGCTCCGGACGCGGAAGGACAGGGTGTTTACTCCCACCCTCTCCGCCAGTTCAGTCCCTGAGTGGGCACTGAGTTTACGCCATTTTTTCCGGTCAGCACCTGGAGCAGCCGGGACTTCGATCCCATGATCCGGAACTCGCCATCTGCGACCTCGACGCGCTGGGCTAGCGCGCGAAGATGGTCACGGCGATAGCCACCCCCTTCAAGGCGGATATGCCGCCGCGCGGTTTCGGCGAAGGTGCGCACCATCTGGGCATAACGGCATTATTGCCGGAGTTTTCAAGCATGGCCTGGGCGCGCTCGGCATCGGCCTTCGCCTGATCGCGGATGGCCGTGAGGCCGTCGATACGGTCCTTGAGCGCCGGGTCGTTCAAGTCGGCGACGCCCGCCTCGATGGCGCCGTAGAGGCGCTCGAGGCGCGCTTCGGATTCGGCTGCACGCCTGCTTAATTCACCAATGTGCTCATGCTGGCGCTCGGATCGCTCCTGCCGCCGGTCGAGCACGGTGGCGAGGATCGTTCCAGCCTTTTGGACTGGAGAAGGCGGTCTTCGAGATGTCTGGCGACAAGATCGTCCAGCTTGTCGATCGGCACCGCCATACCGTCGCAGGCTGTCGGTCCCTGCCGGGCTGTCATCGAACAGGCGTAGTAACGATAGCGCCCGCCCTTGCCGGTGCGGATGGTCATCGCGCCACGGCGCAGTGGATCAGGCCGGTGAGCATCGTCGGGCCGCTGATGACGGCGGATGGCGTCACCGTGGGATGGCGGGCCTTGAATAGCGCCTGCACCGCGTCGAAGGTCTCGCGGTCGATGAGCGGCGGGACGGGCACGACGACGATTTCGCTGACGGGTTTCAGCTCTTTGGACTTGGCCCGCTTGTTGAACTCATGCTCGCCCATACGGTGCGTCGGGTCAGGATACGATGGACTTGGCCGATGCCCCAACGGCCGCCATCGCGCGTGAAGATACGGTTGCGGTTCAGGTGGCTGACGATGTTCTTGACGCCCATCTGGCCCGTGGCGCCGTCGCCGTGGAGCGCAAGCCGGTAGATCAGGCGCACCGTTTCGGCGTGGAGCGGATCGATCTCCAGCTTCTTCTTGACCTTGGCGCCGCGTTGCTTGGCCGCGACGACACGGTAGCCCTGCCGGGCGTTTTCCTTCAAGGCGCGGATGACGTGCTTGGCGTTCTCCTTTGACTGGTACTCTTCGAACAGCGCCATGATCTGACGCATCATGACGTGCATCGGGTCGTCGCCCATGAAGAACCGGCTGAAAGAATGAACCACGACGACATAGAGCGGCGCGGGCTTCGACGTGCCCGCCTCGATCATCCGCTGGAACTCAGGCCTGCGGTCATTGGTCGCCGACGCGCACGGCCCAACATAGGTCTCGACGAGCTGGTAGGCGCGTGAAGCGCAAAAGGTTTCGCCCTGGCGCTTCTGATCGGGGATGGAGACATCGTGCTAGGCTTGCCGCGCCGTCGAGACGCGCAAGTAAAAGGCGGCGCGTAGCGGCATGGTCATGGCGTCTGTCTCCTCGTCAGATCATCTCTCGGTTCCAAACAGGTCGTCGAACACGTCGCTGAACCATTGCTCGAACACGTCCACCTCGGCCTCCGTGACCGGGATATGCTCCGGCCAGTCGTCGGTGACGGTCCAGGTCGAGAGGTCATGCTTCGGTGGCCGGCCCGTAAACGGCCAGGGTTGACCGAGCAACGCTTCGAGCTGCTCGGATGCGGTCGGGGGGCGTTCTTTGCGAGGTCTGGCCACTGGTCCAGAATCGACGAACGAGGCCCTTCAAAGAATAGCCTTTTTCTGCGCCGGAAGCCCCCGCGCACCATGGCGCAAAAAGACTTGCGCGCGGCGGCGGTAAGCGGGTGCGGCGTGATTGGGCGTTGCCACGTCATGGCGATATCAGGTTCAGTGCCGTCGCCACCGGCAGATAGAGGGTGCGCGGACGCCGCGCCAAGGGCACGAAGCCGAAAGCCGCATAGAAGGCCGCTGCTTGGTCGTCGATCGCGTCGGCGAAGATGGCGTGGGCGCCGATCGCTGCTGTGGCGACGGTCTTGATGGCGTCAAACAGCAGGGCTTCGCCAAGCCCCTGTCCGGCGTAGTCGCTATGGCGGCCAAGCCAGCCGATCAGCACCGCCGGGACGGTCGGATAGCGCGGCAGTTTCTTCGCCAGCGGCTCGGGAACCTCGGTCAACGGCACGTTGCTGGAAGACAGCGTGTAGAAGCCCGCCACCCGGTCCGTCGCGATCTCCGTGGCCACGAAACAAGTGGCGTATTGACGCTTCACGTCCTGCGAGACGGTCTTACGGAAATAGTTGTCGATCCGGTCGTTACCGCAGGTGAAGTCATCCCGCTTGTGCGCCTTCGCCAGCGGCTCGATGGCGAAGCGGACGCTCACCGGCGCTCGATCAGCTCAGCATGGCGCTTCGCCGCGCGGGCCAGCCGCGCGTTCGGCTGGGGCGGATTGATCAGCGCCTCGGCGAAGCGGATTTGGTCCTCGCGCGCGAGGCGCATGATGTCCGCGTCTTCGACGACGCGGCGCGCGTCCTCGCCTGCCGTTGAGATGAGATAACCGGTCAGGGTCATGCCGCGCAGGCGGGCGGCGCGCTGCATCTGGTCATAGACCTGAACCGGGACGCGCGCTTCCAGTCGGGCAGTCTCTGCTTCGATTTGGGGCTTGGGCATAGGGGCCTCCTTCGTGCCCATTACATACGGCATAATGCCGTATCGGCCAAGATGGATCAAAGCCCCAGTCCGATCTGCCGATTGCGGCTGAAACTCCATTCGATGCCGCCATCGTCGCGACGGACGCCGTCGATGTGTGGGTCGAGGCGCTTTTCCAGAACGGGCTGCCAGGGCACGAGCTGGAAGCCGAGTCCGTCCTCAAGCATGGCGAAGCGCCCGCGGGCGAGATTGGCGACGCCCGCCAGCCGGCCGGATACATGCTCGCCGGGCCCAGACGGGCTGTAGGTCAGCCCCCGCTCGACGGCGATCTCTTTGCCGACGCGATCGATCTCCCGGCGCTCCAGCGCGGCGACCGTGCGCCGGGGGATAGAAATTAAGCCGTGTATCGACGCGATTGACGCTCGCCTGACCGAAGGCATGACCGAGGCGCAGATCGCCGACCTCGGATACCAGTTCCGGGTGGTTCGCACGCTCGACGCCATTACCAAGTCGCGGGCGCATTTTCAGTTCGTTCTGCCAGAATCCGCCGAAGGCAAGGACATCCGCAACGTCCTTGTTCAGCACAAGCTGGCCGACCACCTCTATCCCCATCGCCGACCTGAAGGCCGTCAAGATTTAGCTACTGTCTCACGGCAACGCTTGGCGGCCGGCCCATCCCGCGGCGGCTCGGTCATTGCTTGCGCGTTTCATAAGGCTATGGCGTATTCGTTGTGATCATCGCTATTGGCCGTGGCCCGCTGTTGATCGCCGCGCACGAGCGGACATCCGGCGCGCGCGACGAAATGGCGGATTGGGGACCGGATTGCGGCCGATCCCTGGGAAGGGCTCAAATAGGCTGCCAATCCGGCGCGGCGATCTCGTCGTCACGGCGGCACGGGGCGGTCCGGGCAGGCCGCGTAACATGCTGGTAGTGCAATCAGATCTACTCGACGCGCTGCCGCATGTCGTGGTGCCCCCGCTGTCCAGCGAACTCGTCGCCGCGCCGCTGTATCGCATCGACATGGCGCCGACGTCGTCCAACGGGTTGCGCACGCCGTCGCAGGTCGCGGTCGACCGGCCGTTCATCGTAAAGCCGGCCGCACTCCGATCGGTGATCGGGCGAGCGGACGACGCGACCCTGTTGCTGATCGGTCGCGCTCTCGCGCCGCTTCTCGGGTTGGCGTGATCCGCCGCCGTGGCGTTGACAGAACCCTTCGAGCCGATGATCGGGAAAAGCGGTGCGTCCGTTGTCCGTCATCCGGACACTCCCCTCGCAATAGAATCACCATACGAGATCTTCCACATTCCAATTCGAGTCCGTAAATCGGCGCCCCCGTCTCGTCATCCCTTGGCAGGGCGCAACGCAAAGTCATCCAGCGTCACCCGCCCATTCCGGCATCTGCGTCTCCTGACGCAGCCGCAGCCGCCTGAAATCCAACGCCATGAACAAGTCTTCCAAATCGAGGCCGCCGTCGCGCCCGATCGGCAATGTCGTCCGCGCCTCCTCGGTAAACCGCGCCAGCATGGCCGGCCCCGACGCCAGGTATCCCTCCTGCCACCAATCCACGATCCGCGGCTTCGCCTCGTTCAAGACGGCGGCTGAAATGATCCGGTCCCGTTTCTGCCGCTGGTTCACCACGCGCGCCGCCGGCAGCAAATTCCACAAATCCCCGCATGCCCAGGCGGACCACGGCAGGCAATGATCGATGTCGAAAGTCTCTTCCGCCAGGTTGCGTCCGGACCACACGCAGCTCACCGCCTCGCCGGCTTCCAACCGCCGTGTCAACAATCCACGGACAAGGCTGGTATCCCGCTCGGGTTCGGTCCATCGCAACGCATTCAAGACGACGTCAGCGCTCACCTCGGCGCCGCGCCGGGCCGCGTATTCCTTGGTCAACCGCAGCCATTCGGCCACCAGCATCGGCTCGACCCAGGCCGCCATCCGCCGCAACGCCTGCCAAACCCCAAGTGGCACGTGGGTAACCCCGTAGCGCCAGAGCATGTCCAGCGTGATGCTCGAGAACTCGCCCTTCCCCGGCAGTGCCCCGAACGCCGTCGGAAACACCGGGCTGTTATCGGCGAACGTCAGATGCGTCGCCGGCATCGCTGCGATCAGCCGGGCGGCATCTCCCAGTGCCCGCCGTAGAGCCTCGCCGAACATCCCGCCTGGCCGCAGATCGAACGGCGCCGTTCCCTCCAACGCCCTGAACGCCTCCGTCACGAAGCCCATCGCGCGCCCCGGCCGCTGCGGCAGGCCCTGCTCCACCAGCGGCTTGTACATTCGGATCCAGTAGAGCGCGATCAGCCCCAGCGGCAGTTCGACATGATCCTCGGCCTCGCGCGCCGCATTCGCCGACGAGTCCGCGATCCGCGCGATGCACCGCAATAGCGCCAGCTTGTAGGTCGCCGATTTCTCCTGGCGCAGGATCACGCCGCGCAGCAGCGGCAGCGCGCCAGCCCCATCGTCCGGCAGGTCCAGGATGACGGTCTGCCAACGCACATCCGGACGCCCTTGCAGGTCGTCTGCCCATTCCGTCGCCACCCGCAGCGTCAGCCCGAAATCCAGCCCCAGCCGCTCCACCTCATGCGCGTCCACTGGCCACATCGGCCGATCTTCCGCCGCCGGCCCATGCCGCAACGTCATCACCAGGCGCCCGCCCGGCTTCAGCAGGGTTGCGATCTTGCGCATGGCCCGCTTGCGCTCCTCGGGCGGCACATGCATCCACACCCCGCTCAGCCACACCAGATCGAACGCCAGCCCCAGCCGATGCACGCCAGCCAGCGCTGGCAGCCGGTCATCCATCCACCGCACGGCCGAGTCCGGATGCGCCGCCCGCGCCGCCTCGCGCATCGCTGCGGCTGGTTCTACCGCCACCACCTCCCACCCCTGCTTGGCGAACCATCGTGCGTCCCGCCCGCTCCCGGCCCCGATATCCAGGGCCAGCCCCGGCCGCGCCGGCAAAAACGCCAGTGCGCCCCGATGCAAGTCGTCAAATCCGATATTCTCGAATACCGCCGAGAATTCCCGGAATCCACGGTTGTACGGTGCCACGGTGTCCCGGCTCACGGCCGCCCCCGGCGCCCGGCAACACGGTCGAAGTCGGCGAGGGCGGGGAGATCCATGGCTGATCCAATGGCGAAACGTCTCGTCGGAGGTCAACACTCTCGCGCCCGAGCTTGAAACATTTCACCTTCTTGTCAGGCAAGGAGATCGAGATGCGATGGAGCGAACGATGGAGCATTCTCGCCCGGCCGGCTCGCCGACGATATGCGTCAGGACGGGGCCGAACGCCCTTATCGGGAGACCTTGCATGAACATTCTCGTCCTCGGTGCCACCGGCGGAACCGGCCGCGCGATCGTCCGCCAGGCCCAGGCAAGGGGCCATCTGGTCACCGCCCTCGTGCGGACCACGGCGAACGCGGGTGATCTCGCGGGCGCGCGCCTCGTCCAGGGCGACGCCCTCGACGCGAACGCGATCTCGCGCGCACTCGAGGGCTGCGACGGCGTGATCAGCGCGCTGGGCACGGCAATGAGCCCGCTCAAGCCGGTGACCCTGCTGTCCAGCGCGACCCGCGTTCTCGTCGACGCGATGCGCAAGCGGGGCGTGCGCCGGCTCGTGTGCATCACCGGCGTCGGCGCCGGCGACAGCCGCGGCCATGGCGGCTTCCTCTACGACCGCGTGATCAACCCGCTCCTGCTTCGCCATGTCTATGCCGACAAGGACCGTCAGGAGGCCGAGATCCGCGCCAGTGATCGCGACTGGATCATCGTGCGGCCGGTGGTGCTGACCGACAAGCCGGCGACGGGAGAGGTCGAGGCGACGACCGATCTCGCCGGAATCCACGGCGGCGCCATCCCGCGCGCGGATGTGGCGGCCTTCGTCGTTGGACAGCTCGACGACGACCGGTGGCTGCACCGCACGCCGTTGATCCGCGCGTCCGCGCCTCCGTGATCGGCGCCAGGATCAGCCGGCGAGCAGGCTCGCCAGCTCGCCCGCCCGCGCCGTTCCGGTATGGCGGTCGAGCACGATCCGCCGCGCGCTCCCGGCCAGACGCGCGCGGACATCGTCGTCGAAGGCCGACAGGATCCGGATCACATCGCGCGTGTCGTCGACGATCAGGATCGCCTCGCCGTCCGGCAACAGGTCCGCGAGCCCCGCCCAGCGATCGCTGATGACCGGCGTGCCGCACGCGGCGGCCTCGAACAACCGGACGCTTGGGGACCATCCGGTCGCGATCATGTCCGCGCGCGTCACGTTCAGCGTGGCGCGCATGGCGCTGTAGAAGTCGGCATGATCGACGGGCACCAGATGCTCGATGCGCTCGACGTTGTCAGGCCACGCGAGGCCGGCCGGATATTGCGGTCCCGCCACGACGAACCGCCGGTCGGGGCATCGACGGGCCGGTTCAATCAGGAAGCGCTCGAGCGAGGGCTGGCGGTCGGCGCTGTAGGTCCCGAGATAGCCGAGATCCCACCGGATCGCCGCGCCCATCGGACGGTAGCGCGTCTCGTCCACGCTGCAATAGAGCGCGTGCGCGGCGCGCGCGCCGAACCGCTCGCGCAGCGTGTTCAGCGCCGGGCCTGCGGTGAACGACAGATAGAGGTCGAGCGCCGGGATCTGGGCCGCGTCGAGATAGGCGCAGTCGCCGCGTGCGAGGGCCGCGAGCGTGATCGGCGTGTCGATGTCGTAGAACGCGACCGTCCCGCCGGAGATCGCGCGAATGACGTCGAGCACGGCGCGTCCTTGGGGGACGTAGGATCCGACAATGACGGCATCGGCCCGCGCGATCCGGTCGCGATGGACCGTCTCCAGTGCGTGGGGGCCGTCATACAGCGCGAATGCACAGAAATCGGGATCGGGCAGATCCCTGTTGCTCGCATACCAGGGGGCGTCGCGCTCCAGGAACAGCACCCGATGGCCGAGCCGGTGCAGCCCGCGCAGCAGCGCCCGATACGTGGTCGCGTGACCGTTCCCCCACGACGAGCTGAGCGACAAGCCAAGCACGACGATGTCGAGCGACCCGGTCACGCCTTCATGCACGCATGCAGCAGACGATCGACCGTCAGCGCGCGACGGTCATAGGTATGCTCGGCAAGAACCCGCCGGAGGGCCGCCTCGCCGATCGAGGCCGCTCGCGCCTCGGTCAGGCCCGACAGCAGTTCGACGACGTCCGCGCCGTCGCGCGCGACGAGGATCTCGCGGCCGGGAGACAGGAACTGGTCGATCCCGGGCCAGTCGTCGGTGATCAGGCAGGCGCCGGCCCCGGCCGCCTCGAAGACCCGCGTCGCGGGCGAGAATCCGGTGCTCGCCATGTCGGCACGGCTGATGTTCAGCACCGCGCGCGCGCTCGCGTTGAGCGCGTTGTGCTGGCCGGTGCCGACATGTCCCAGCTTGACGAGATTGGACGGGGTCGGCTTGTCGCTCCAGCCCGAACCGCCGAGGATGAAGCGGTGATCGGGCAGCGCGCTCGCCGGCCCGAGAAGGAACCGTTCGACGCGCTCCTCGCGGTCCGGCAGGCGGTTGCCCAGGAACGTCATGTCGGCCACGAGGCGCGGATCGCGCGGCACCGGATGGTGCGTGACAGGATCGAGCGCGTTGTAGATCGGCACGCATGTCCGCGCGCCGAGCGCCCGGTAGGCATCGATGACGGGTTGTCCGCCGCCATAGGTCAGGACGAGATCGAGATCGGGCAGTGCCGTGCGCAGCGACGCGTCCGGATGCGCGGTGATGTCGGCGAGCGTCGCGGGCGCGTCGACGTCCCAGAAGATCTTGATGGCGTCCGTCCGGGCGGTGGCGAGGACGCCCGACAGGAGGGCGTCATCGGCATAGCCGACGCCGCTCGCCTTGACCACCACGTCGGCCTGCGTCGCCTGCGCGAGCACGCCGGTCAGTCCCTCGAACGTCGCCGGATAGACGATGACGCGGCACCAGTCGGGCGGCTCGAAGTCCCTGTGGCTCTGCCTGTCGTGCGCGTCGGGCTCGAAGAAAACGATGTCGTGACCGAGCGACGCGAGCGCACGGAGCATGCCGCGATAGTAGGTGGCCGCGCCGTTCCAATAGGACGACAGCAGGCTCGAGCCGTAGAAGGCGATCCTCACGCGAGGGCGTCGAGAATGGTCAGCAGTTCGTCGACGCGATGCGCGCAGGTGTGCCGCGCGAGGACGGTCTCGCGGCCCTTGGCGGCGATGCTGTCGCGAAGGCCGGCATCATCTCGCAACGTCGCCATCTGGCGGATCATGTCGTTCCCGTCGCGCGCCGACAGGTAGTCGTCCGAGCGGAACAGGCCCTCGACATCGTCCCATGGCGCGCTGACCAGCGGAATGCCGCAGGCCAGCGCCTCGAACATCCGGATCGTCGGGATTCCCGGCAGGGCCTGGACATACGGACGGCGCGGCACGTGCACGGTCATCACATGGCTGCCGAACGCGCGCGGCACGTCGGCATTCGCGATCCAGCCGCCGTAACGCAATCGCGTCGCGGCCAGCCGCGCGAGCGCGCTCGGAGGATAGCGCACGCCGCGCACGCTGCCCGACAGGCGCAATTCCCGTGCCGGCTCGATGAGGAACTCGTCGAGTTCGCGTGCCCGCTCGCCGTCGCCCCAGTTGCCGATCCAGACGAGATCCTCGCGCGGCCCGTCGGGCGGCATCGGATGGAACCGCCGCGTGTCCGCCGCCTCGTGCCAGACAAAGACGCGCTGGCCCCATCCGGAACGCTCGTAGTGCTGCCGCAGCGTCTCGCCGAAGACCAGCACGGCGTCGTAGTCGGCGAGCACGAGGTCCGCGATCGCCGCGTGCTCCGAGATGCCGCGATGGTGGGTGTCGTGGAACAGCAGCTTGAAGCGGCCCGTTCGACGCAGCGTGCCAAGATGGGCGACCAGCGACGGGTCGGTCCATTCGTGGACGATGACGACATCGGCCGCCGCCACCGTCTCCTCGTGCCCCGCGAGGCCCTCGTAGGTGGCCGAACTAAGCTCGGGAAAATCGAACGCGAAGCGATCGACCGCGGCCTGCCCCTGGTCTGCCACGAGATGGGCCCGGCTCCAGCCGCAGGCAGGTTCGCGTCCGGCCGCCGTATGGCCGCGGGCCTGCAGCTCGCTCAGCACGCCGCGCAGGAAATGGGCGTTGCCGTGGTTCCAATCGGACACCAGCGAATGGGCATAGACGACGAAATGCATGTCAGACGGCCAGGCAGTCGGCATACGCCTCGAGCACGCCGTCGCGCTGACGAGCCGGCGCGAAGTCCGCCGACCGTGCGCGGGCCGCCTCGCCCAGCCGTCGTCTCTCGTTGTCGTTGCCGGCGAGCCGATCGAGGGCCGCCCCGAACCCAGCTCCACAGCGCGGATCGGCAAAGAACGCGGCGTCGTGCCACAGTTCCCGGAAGCTCGGGATGTCGGCCAGCACCAGCGCGCAACCGTGGCTCGCGGCTTCCAGGACCGCGAGACCGAACGGTTCGTAGACCGAGGCGGAGGTGAAGATCGCGGCGCGCGCCATCCGGCGTCGGAGCGACGCATGGTCGAGTGCGCCCAGCGCCACGACGTTCCCGGCCGTCCGTGTCGATCCGTCCGGTCCCGCCATCGGGCCGGCGATCACGATCGGCCAGGCGCATCGGGCGCCGGCTTGGTCGAGTGCCGCCAGGTTCTTGGCGTCGTCCCACCAGCGGCCGGCGGCGAGGATCACGCGGTTCCGATCCTCGCCGGCCGGCCCATGGTCGAGGATGGCATTGTGGACCACCGTGATCCGCTCGATCGGGCCATAGGCTTGGCGCAACGCGCGCGCATGCGCCTGGCTTGGCGCGAGCACGCGATCCGCGCGCGCAAGCCCGCGTTGTGTGCGCTCGATGCCGGGCCGCCAGGCAGCGGGCGGCTGTCCCGACCGCGTCGCCTGCCACCAGGTGGCCCGGCATGAATGCGACATCGCGACCACCCTGAGGTCGGCCCGCAGGCCGGCCGCCTGCGACGGCATGTTCACGTGCACGATGTCGGCATGCCAGTCCCGTGCCCGTTGCTCGAGGTCGGACCGCGCGGCGTCGAGCGTGGCCTGATCCTCGGTCATCCAGTCGAGCGGATGGCTTGTCCATTGCAGCATGCTCTGCCGCCAGCCTTCGGTCTCGCTCACGAGCTGGGCGCTGGGCACCGGGCCCGACCCGACGACGAGACAGGCTACGCCCTCGCGATCGAGCTGGCCGACGAGGTCGCAGGCATGCCGCCAGATCCCGCCCACGGCATCGACGGTGAGCAGCACCCGGCGCGGCCGGTTCAGCGCGCGCAACATGTCTCCAGGTCTGCCAGCGGCGCGGGACGGTCATCCTGGATATCGCTGAAATGGTCGAAGCTTTTCAGGTAATGGTCGTGCGACCGCTCCCAGGCGGCCTCGTCGGGCGCTCCGAACAGCGCCCGATAGCTCGGCGAGCTCGGGTAGGGATACAGTGGGACCGGCTCGTTGGCCCAGACGCCGCCGCCGATCAGGTGTGCCCGCCACCGATCGACAAGGGCCTGGTCGTCGCCGCCGATCAGGTTGGCCTGGACGAACGGCACGTGGCGCCGTGCCTCGATCAGCAGGCGAGCCAGATCGTCGGTGCCGAGCTTGCACCGCTTGGCCAGCGCCGCCCTGCCTTCCTCGGTGAGGCTTTCGACTCCCGCCTCGATCGAGACGCAACCGGCTCGCCCCAGGAGGTCCAGCATCTCCGGTTTCCACAGGTCGATCCGCGTCTGGATCCCGAACTGGACGTCGCGCGCGACGAGCGCCTCGAGCAGCGCCCGCTGCGGCAGGAAGATCTCGTCGATGAAATACAGATATCCGGCACCCTGGGCGATCAGGCCATCGATCTCGGTCAGCAGGATGGGCAGGTCGCGGCGCCTGTACTGGTCGCGGAAATCGATCTTCGCGCAGAAGCTGCATTCGTAGGGGCAGCCGCGCGACGCCTCGACCTCCGCGCCGAACCCATGCCGCGGGTCGTCGAACCGGTGGTGATGATGCGCGTGGCGCGCAAGCCATTCGTCCGGCCAGCGGAGCGCCGGCAGGTCGGTGAAGCGCGACGCGGCATTGGAACCGTTGATGCGCAATTGTCCTCGATCGAGCGTCGCGCCTGACGAGACGGACGACCAGTCCGGCGTCGCCGCGAGTGCGACGATCACCTCCTCGCATTCGCCGCGCACGACCGCGCCGACGCCGAGTTTGCGGATCACGGTCGCCGGCGTCGACGAGCCGTGTGGACCGACCGCCACCGTGCGTCCGCCGCGACCGTCCAAGGCACGCAGGAACTCCGCCGGGACGCGCAGCTCGGGCGGCGCGCAACGCCAGAACAGGTAGGTCGGCGCGGTGGTGACCACGGTCATCTCCGCGCCGAAGCCCGCGACGTCATCCGCGAGCGCAGCTGACGTGCGCCCGTGCAGGTGACCGTCCAGCAGCAGCGTCTCGTGCCCCGCGCGCCGCAGCAGCGCGTCCGTGTAGGCGAGCTCCAAGGGAAGGTGCGGCTCGCG
Source organism: Acetobacteraceae bacterium (assembly GCA_965276655.1). Classification (GTDB taxonomy): domain Bacteria; phylum Pseudomonadota; class Alphaproteobacteria; order Acetobacterales; family Acetobacteraceae; genus CAXTPV01. Next base: position 2,772,838 of record CBDIBD010000003.1, on the reverse strand, counting down.
GCAGCCGAAATAGATGCTGCCCTCGAAGGTCCAGGGCGGATTGACCAGGGCGACCCTCATGCGCGCGCCAACGCGCTCTCGCGGTCATCCGCCGTCGTGCCGGCGAGATCGGCACGCAGCCACGCGGCGAGGTCGCGAACACCCTCACGCCACCCGACCTGCGCGCGCCATCCCATCGCCTGCGTCAGCCGCCGCGTGTCGGCCACGAAATAGAGCTGGTCGCCGGATCTCCAATCCTCATGCGCGACCTCGCAATCACGACCGAGCACCAGCCCGATCTCCCTGATCACCGCATCGAGGCTGACCGCGTTGTCCGGGCCGCCGCCGAGGTTCCAAGCCGAGCCGCCGAGATCGTCGATCGCTGCCGCGATGCCGCGATAGGCCGCGACCGCATCGGAGACATGCAGCACGTCGCGCACCTGATGCCCGTCGCCGAAGATCGTGATCTTCTGACGCAGAAGCGCCCTCTTCAGGAAATGCGCGAGCCACCCCTGGTCCTCGGTTCCGAACTGACGCGGACCATAGACGCAGCTCATCCGCAGCACGGCTGTCCGCAGGCCGAAGCTGTGGGCGTAGTCGAGCACGTACTGGTCGGCGACACCCTTGCTGCAGCCATAGGGCGTGCAGAACGAGAGCGGCCGCGTCTCGCCGACGCCGAACATGCGCAGTGCCGGATCGAGGGGCAGATGTGCGCCATGGCGCCGCTCCATCGGCAGGTCCGCGAGATTGCCGTACACCTTGTTGGTGCTGGCGAAGACGAACGGCGCCGACGGCGCATGACGCCGCACGGCTTCCAGCACCGTCAACGTTCCCTGGGCATTGACCGAGAAATCCTCCATCGGATCGAGCAGGCTCGAGGTCACCGCCACCTGGCCCGCGAGATGGAAGATCTCCGCCGCGCCCTTGATGGCATCTCGCACGGCGCCCGCATCCCTGATGTCGGCAATGCAAGGATGCGCGGTTCTCGGATGACGTGACGTCAGCCAGGCCAGGTTCCGCTCGACACCCGGACGCGAAAGATTGTCGAGCACGACGACATCGCGGCCATCCTGCAGCAGCGCGTCTGCCAGGTTGGAGCCGATGAACCCGGCACCGCCCAGCACCGCGGCGTGACCCGCCGGCCGCACGATGGAGGGCGCCGCGAGCGGAACGGCCGCCTGCACGCCTCCCGACTCCAGAAGCCGTCGCAGCAACTTCGGACGCCCGTGGCTGTCGGTCACGCCCAGGAAGTAGTGGCGCGGATCGAAATAGACGCCCTCCTGCACCGCCACGTTCTTCGGAATGTCCTGCCAGCCGTACCAGTAGAGGCGGTCGGCCGGTGCCCTGGCGGCCTCCGCGAAGCGCTCCACCTGGCTCTGCTCGTCGCCGCGCCACGTGGAGTAGCCGGCCTCGGTGATCCAGATCGCCGCATCGGGATTATAGCGGTCCAGAATGGTCCGCATCTCTCCAAGATGCGTCTCGTAGCCGCGCCAGGTGCCGCCTTCGCTGTCCCAGGTCCCGGGAAACCCATGGAATCCCACCGCCGACATCAAGCCGAGCAGCCCGCGCCTTCCCATCACGTCGAACCAGTGCGGGTCGAGCGGGCAGGGGGCGCCGAGGACGACGCCGAAACCACGATGACGCGCCCAGTGGGCCGCGTTGCCGATCATTTCGCAGAACAGCAGCCAGTCCTGGTCGACGCGCCAGTCCCAATCGAGAAGATTGTTCGGCTCGTTCCACAGCTCGATGTGACGAAGATCCGAACCATACCGGGTCAGGACATGGTCGACGAAGTCGGCATAGTCCTTCAAGCGACGCGGCGCGCCCGACGAATGGCCGGTTCGCGACAGCGACGGCGGCGTGTAGTGAATGCACGGGAGCAGCTCGAAATGGCGTGTCAGCCGCGGCAGCAGCCAGTCGTACCAGGCCTCGCCGCCCGGCGCATGATACTCGGCCCATGACAGATGCGTGCGAAGTCGTGTCGCGCCGGCCGCCTTCATGGCGGCAACCGCCTGCTCCACGCGTTCGTGTTCCCCCGGCCTGAACCATTCGACGAAGCCGAGTTCGCGGGCAGGGATCGGCATTCCTCGAACGTTCATGCGACCAGACCGCGCGCCTCCAACTGTCGTCTAGCGTCCTCGCCCTTGTCGCGCGCCGTCGACGCGCGGACCCAATCCGCGACTTCGCCGATGGCATCCTCGAGCAGGAAGGCCGGCTCGAACCCGAGCAAGTTTCGTGCCTTCGCGATGTCGGCGAAGCAATGCCGCACGTCGCCCTTTCTCGCCTTGCCGAGAAGTGCCGGTGCGAGATGAGGCAGATCCATGGCGTTTGCAAGCATCGTGGCCACGTCGGCGATCGCGTAGGCGCTGCCGCTGCCGACATTGATCACGTGGCCCGCGGCCTCGGGGTGTTCCATCGCCAGCCGGAAAGCCCGCGCGACATCGCGCACATGCACGAAGTCGCGCCGCTGCCGGCCATCCTCGAACACGATCGGGCTCTGGCCGTGCAGCAGGCGCGCTCCGAAATTGGCGAGCACGCCGGTATAGGGATTGGAAAGCGCCTGCCCGGGACCGAAGACGTTGAACAGCCGAAGCGCCACCGCATCGATCCCGTACGCGCGGCCTATGATCAGGCAGTTTCGCTCCTGCACGAATTTCGTGACCGCATAGACCGATGCGAGGCTCGTCGTCTTGCTCTCGTCGGTGGGGATCGGGATCAGGACCGTTCCGTCCTCGGCGACCGGATCCCATTGTCCGGAGCCCTCGATCACGTCCCGCTGCACGTCGCGGCACCGGTCGCCGTCGGCCGTCCTGTACAGGCCCTCGCCATAGACGCTCATCGATGAGGCGACCACGAGACGCTTCGTTGTGGACGCGACGAGCCGCTCCAGCAGGATTGCGGTGCCGAGATCGTTCGCCCCCACATAGCGAGCGATCTCATACATGCTCTGGCCGACGCCGACTTCCGCCGCCAGATGGAAGACGCCGTCGATCCCGGTCAAGGCGCGGCCGATCAAGGCCGGATCACGGACGTCGCCCTCCAGGAACTCCACCTCCGGCGAAAGACTGGGAGTGAGGTCGCCATGGACCTGGTCGAGCAAATTGTCGATGACTCTGACGCGGTGGCCGTTGTCGAGAAGTTCCTCACAGAGATAACGGCCGATGAAGCCGGCGCCGCCGGTGACAAGATAGTGCTGACCCATGCAAACCTTTTTCGGACCGTCGTGACCGGTTGATGAACAACCTGCGGCAGACAAGGTTCCGTCGCCGACGATCCGTATCTCAGGCGAACGAGAAGACGACTTTCACGCAGCCGTCTTTCTTGTCGCGGAAGGTCTTGTAGAGCTCCGGGCCCTCTTCGAGGTTGGCGCTCCGATGCGTGATCAGGAAGGTCGGGTCGATCGTGCCATCCTCGATCAGCTTGGCGAGCGGCTCCAGGTAGCGCTTCACGTGGGTCTGGCCGCTCCGGATCGTCAGGCCTTTCTGGACCACGGCGGCCATGTTGACCGGCACCGGGCCGCCATACACGCCAGGCACCGAGACGATGCCGCTCGGCCGCACGGCCTGTATGGCCTGCTCCAGCACGTAGGGCCGTTGGGTGGAGCTGATCGTCTCCTGGATCGCGCTCAGCACGCCGAGCATGCCATGGCCCGCGGTCGCCTCCATGCCCACGCAGTCGACGACCGCGTCGGGGCCTTGCCCGTCGGTGATGTCCTTGATCCTCGCCATCACGTCTTCCGTCTTGAGGTCGATGATGTCGGTCGCACCCGCCTCGCGGGCGAGGGCCACGCGCTCCGGCACGGTCTCGATGACGATGATGCGCGCCGCACCCTTGATCTGCGCCGACTTGATCGCGAACAGTCCGACCGGCCCCGCGCCCCAGATCGCAACCGTCTCGCCGCCCTTGAGGTCGCAGTAATCGATCGCCTGCCATCCGGTCGGCAGGATGTCGGAAAGGAACAGCGCGTGCTCGTCGTCCATCCCGTCGGGCACCTTCATCGGCGCGACGTCCGCCATCGGCACGCGGACATACTCGGCCTGACCGCCGCCATAGCCGCCGGTGAGATGCGAGTAGCCGAACAGTCCCGCGGTCGGGTAGCCGAACTGCTCGGCCGCCATGCGGCCGTTGCGGTTGGAGCGCAGGCAGCTCGCCCAGTTGCCTAGCAGGCACTGCCGGCAGGCGCCGCAGTTGATGTTGAAGGGAACGACGACGCGGTCGCCCTTGCGGAGCTTGTGATCCGGCGCGCCGACCTCGACAACCTCGCCCATGAACTCGTGACCGAGCACATCGCCGCTTTCCATCGTCGGCATCTGCCCGTCCATCAGGTGCAGATCGGAGCCGCAGATGGCGCAACTCGACACTTTCAGGATGACGTCGCGCGGATCCTCGATCGCGGGATCGGCGACGGTGTCGCAGCGGATGTCGCCCTTGCCGTGCCAGCACAATGCCTTCATGTCCCCGTCTCCCGGTTCTTGTCGGTGCCGAAGGATCGGGCCGCCTGGATGTTCCCTATGTTTCCATCACAAAGACTTTATCGGTTGTCGATCCTGGAGCTGGCGGGCGGCCTGGGGAGCGGGTTGCGCTTCGGTTGGAAGTGGGGCCTGCCCCACGCCCCGCTGGGCGCAGCGCGCCCAGACCCGCTAGACATCAGACTGCGTCATGCCTGACTTCACGCCATGCATCCGTGCCCCAGATCCGGCATCGGCTCCAGCAACAGGATGCGATATGAGCAACTCAAGCATGACGATGGATGCCTACTTGACCGGCTTGCGCAACCAGCATGCCGTCGACGCGCAGGCAATCGGGACCATAAAGAACGAACTCGGCCGGATGGGACCTTATCCGGATCTGCACGCGAGGATGCAGGCGGACAGGGAGCGGTCAACGAATCAGGCAGCCCGCCTGGACCAGCTTCCGGCCAGACACGGCACGAGCAAGTCGCTGGCGAAGGAAGCGATTTCTGGCACGGTCGCCACAGTGGCCGGCTTCGCGCATCTCGCGGCAGCCTACGAGGTGCTGAAGAACGTTTTAGTGGCGATCGGCTTCAAGGCGTATGAGATCGCGTCATACAAGGTGCTACTCACTTTGGCTCAAGCCGCGGGCGCTTCCGAGGACGTTCCGACCTTGGAACAGTCAATGCAGGAGGAACAAGAGATGGGCGATTGGCTCGGCAACAACATTCCAGGCTTCGTGCACGTGTTCCTTCAGCAGCAGGCCGGTTGATCCAATCAGCCGTACACACACACCATCGTCACCGTTGCCATGACAGAAACCTAACAGGTCGGCGGTCCGGGAGCGGAATCATACCGTTCGCGGCAGCCGGAACTATTGCCCGCTTCGTTGTCTCAAGAAGTCGCTGGCCCCGGTCGATGAGGAGGCATCGACGCCCCTGATCCTATCGGCGATCCAAACGCCCCGTGTTTGGCGGGGTGCGGGGCGGCGCTCCCGGTTTCTGCCAAGCGCGCCGTGGAAGCCGAACCATTCGCGGCTCGGCCTGCCCGTCGTTAACCCTCTCTCAAGATGCGTCCCGGATACTTCGTTGATGTTCCCCAACGGAGATTCGGATGTCCGCTCCCAGCACCGGCCTGCTCGAGAACGCGGCGATGGCGACCTTCTGGTCCAGTACGCTCGCGACCGCATTCGGTCTCGCCCAGATGACAAACGCCGGCAAGCCGCTCGAGGTCCAGACCGCCAACGGCTGCACGGCCGCCGCCTTCACCGATGGGCAGGGGCACGTGATCGTCGCCTTCCAGGGCACGCAGACGCCACAGCAGTCGCTCGCCGATGTCGAGCTGATGGGGGGCATGAAGGGCTCGGCGATCCCCGGCTTCCAGGACGCGGTCGCCTTTACCCGGACCGTCGAACAGGTTGCCAATGCAAGAGGCATCCCGTCCTCTAGCGTCTTTGTCACCGGCCATTCCCTCGGCGGAACGCTCGCCGAATATGTCGCCTCGCAAACCGGCCTCGGCGGCGCCTCCTTCGCCGGCTCCGGTGTCCCCGGCTACAAGGCGCCGGCCGCCACCGCTTCGAACTTCACCAGCTATGTCGAGCACGGCGACGCCTTCGCCAACTGGAGCAGCGACGGCGCCGAGCACGCCCTCATCGTGCCGGGAACCAACCAGGCCCATTACGGGCGTCTCGTCTTCCTCGGCTCGGCCGCCAACGACGCCCTGACCAGCACGATCATTTCGGATGTCCACGCACTCGCCCCATCGTTGTTCAACGGCGGTTTCGCGCAGGCCGCATCGAGATTGTCCACCGACTTCACCACCAACCTGCTGACGATCCACGGCATGAACTTCTACCAGCGCGACATCGCCGCCATCCCGCCGCCCGTCGCCGGTGCGGCCGATCACCACGTCGTCGGCGCGGTGTCGATGTTCGCTGCGTCGAGCTGACCGCGCGCCGCGCGGACATCTACTCGATGTTCGTCTCGTGCAGCGACGCGGTGCAATCGGTCAATGCCGGGGCGCCGCGCAGGACGATCTCCGGATAGCCCGATCCGCGGGGGTCGCCTTCCAGCGCGGACGCGCTCAGCCGCCAACCCGGCGGGATCGCCGAGCCGTCCCCGGACACCGCCTTGAAATGTCCCGGGACCGCGGCGTAGGGAGTGCCGCCCCAGAGCCCGTCGAACGACCAGAGCGCGATCGTCGAGCCCTTGACGCAGGTCAGCCTGCCATCGATCCGCGTCAGACCGCTCGCCAGCGGGCCGAGATTGGAGGCCGAAGCGGCGGTGCCGTCCGTCGAAAGCGCGCCGCTGGCATGGATCTGTTCGTTGAATGAGACGGTCCTGTGCGCGACGACGCTGCCGACGGCGAGCCGCGGCGCCGCGAGGAGGCGGGTCGCGCGGATTCCGCCCTGCCCATCCTCCGTCATCGCGGCCGTGCCGTTGGCCTCCGAGCCGAGGAAGTCGTTGTCGCCGCCCGCGTCGACGAACGGACGCGCGGTCCCCGCGAACGAGTTGCCGACCGCCGAAAGCCCGTGCGTGCCCGGGCATGTCGCGATGCCGGCGCCCGTGGCACCGTTGATGTACTCGAACGTGTTGGCATCCACCAGGTGCGCGTAGTTCCCGGCGAGACAATCATAGACGCCGTAGGCCAGCGTCGCCGGCGTGCCCGAGGCGCCGGCGATGCTGACGATCTTGTTGGCGGTGATCGTCGTGCTTTGCGGGACGCCCGCGAGCCAGATCCCGATCCAGTCGCGCGAGCTGCCGTACGACCAGAACAGGTTGTTGTCGATGTTGACGCTGTCGCCGGCCGCGATGACGACGTTGCGGCGATAGCCCTGCAGCAAGCCGCCGGAGATCGAGACCAGCTCGTTGATGCCGTGCGCGGTCGAGGGAAAGTCGCGAAAGTCGAACAGGCTGTTGATGAAATGCTCTCCCTGCAGATGAATGCCCTGGTAGTCGTGGACGTCCATCGACGAGACGTTGTCGATCGAGACCAGCCCGATGAAGTTGCTGTCGATAACGTAATGGCCGTGCGAGCCGTGCACATAGAACGACGTCCCCCGCCCGGCGGCCGCGGTCGGTCCCCAGACCGGCGCGCGTCCCGCGCCGGGCGCCGCGATGTCCCCCGGCGCCACCGGCTTGGCCGCCGTCCCGACCGCGACCAGGTGGAACCACATCGCGTTCGAGAAGTTCTCGCCCTCGAAGTTCCGCAGCCAGCCATCGCCGGTATAGACGCTGTCGACGGCGACGTTGGCCAACGTCACGTGACCGATATCCCCGTCGGGATTGCCGACGTACAGGCCGCGCCCGGCGAAGGCGGCGCCCGCGTTGGCGCCGGCCTGCTTGACGATCGAGAAATCCGATGCGGTGAGCGGCGCCATCTTCGTCACCGTGATCGCCACTCCGTCGCCCGGTCCGAACACACGCAGCACGGTGTCGTCCATCCCGGCGCCCGCGATGCGCAGCCCTTGGCTGTCGGCGATCGGCAGCGTGCGGATCAGGCAGCCGCCATGCGGCAGCCGCACCTCGACGCCGTGATGCGCGCCCGACTGCGAGACCGCGAACGCGCGCGCGAAGGCCGCGGTATCGTCGGTCCCGAACCCGACCGTTGTCGTGGGCCTGCTCGCGCTGTTCCAGGGCGCATCGACGGTCGCCACACCCCCGCTCACCGAGACGATCGTGCGGCGTGACAGGCCCGGCGGCGGACTGCTCTCGTAGCTGCCGAAGACGAGCTTGCCGACATCCTCCTCGTTGAAGACATGCGCCTTGCTCGTCAGCGTCCGTCCGCCGCGCGCGAACGCGAGGCCGCCGAGCGTGGCCTCGAAGTCGCATTTCGAGCCGTAATCGGCCACCGAGACGATGTCGGCGAAATGTTCGGACAAGGTGCGCGCAATCGCGGTCGGGGTCGGCCGCACCGTCATCGCCCCGCTCGTCATCGCGTCCGGCGCCCCTGCGGCCGGCGTGGCCGCGAGCACGCCGCCGAGCGCCAGCACAATGCGTCGTTCCATCACTCGGCCTCCCGCATCGCCAGGATCACCACGCGCGCGATCAGGACCGTCGGCAGAAGCTGGCCGAACGACGCCTCCAGCGTCGCCAGGCTGCGGGCGATCGGGCGCACCGGCACGATGTCGCCATATCCGACCGAGGTCAGCGTCGCGAACGAGAAATAATCGAGTGCCGCCCGGAACGAGGCGGCCTCGCGCGGTGACGGCAGGTTCGTGTAGGCGCCCGGCAACAGCTCGGCCACGATCCGGTGCACGAACGCGAACAGCAGGCCCAGATTGAGATAGAGGACGACCGCGCCCCTGACCCGATGGTTGGTGAAACGTCCGGGTCCGAACACCGCCGACAGCACCACCACACTCAGCACGACGAAGGTGACGAGGGCGATCACGTTGCCGGCGACGTCGGAGGCCAGGCCCTCCAGCGTGCCGCGGACGGCCACCGACAGGCCGGGGAGCATGAAGGTGCCGAGTCCCACGATCAGCGTCCAGCGTCCGCGCGCCATCACGATCGTGAGCGACATGAACAGCAGCAGCAGCAGCGACGACGCTGCCGGCGGGAGCGCCAGCCCCTCGGCGGCGGCCGGCACCAGACCGAAGATGGTGATCAGTTGCACGGCGAGCAGCAGCGACAGGCTGTGGTCGCGCCAGCGGTCCCGCGCCCGGTTCAGCCGCGACAGGAACCCGCCTCTCCCCGCAGTTCGATCCGGCAAAACTGGACTCCCGAGGCATGGACGGCACGCGCCCCTGTTTCGATGGCATGGCCGCGCCCTGTCAATCGAGCGCGTCGCCGACCCGCACCCTTCCGGTCGGCCGCCAAAGCGTCTAACCATCGATGCCGGGATGCCTCGGGAGGCGACAGGATGAAGGCCGGCAGGAGGGCCGACGGGATCGCCTTGATCGAGGTCCGGATGCCGCGTCGATGAGCGACCTCGACGACGCCGCCGTTTCGCGCTGGCTCGAGACCAGCGTCGGGCCCCATCTCTCCCCGCTCACGGTCACCAAGTTCGCCGGCGGCCAGTCCAACCCGACCTACCGCCTCGAGACGCCGGCCGGTCCGCTGGTGCTGCGCCGCAAGCCGTTCGGCCCGCTGCTGCCGTCGGCGCACGCCGTCGACCGGGAATACCGCCTGATCGCGGCGCTGCACCCGACCGGCCTGCCGGTCGCGCGTCCCGTCGCACTCTGCCAGGACGAGAGCGTCATCGGGACCGTGTTCTACGTCATGAGCTTCGTCGACGGCCGCATCTTCTGGGACGGGACGCTGCCCGATCTCGCGCCCGCCGATCGCGGACGCGCCTACGAGGACGCGATCGACACGCTCGCCCGCCTGCACACTCTCGATCACGTGGCCATCGGGCTGGCCGATTTCGGCCGGCCCGGCAACTACTTCGCGCGCCAGGTCGACCGTTGGACCCGCCAGTATCGCGCCGCCCAGACCGCCGACATCGAACCCGTCGAGAAGCTGATCGCGTGGCTGCCGCGCACCGTTCCCGAGCAGACCCGGACGTCGATCATCCACGGCGACTACCGCCTCGACAACCTGGTCTATGGCGCTGCCGAGCCGCGCGTGCACGCCATCCTCGACTGGGAGCTGGCGACGATCGGCGATCCGCTGGCGGACTTCGCCTATTTCGCGATGAACTGGTCGATGCCGGCGGACGGCCGATCCGGCATCGGCGGCACCGATCTCGCGGCCGCCGGGATCCCGAGCCTCGCGGACGCCGTCTCGCGCTACTGCGCCGGGACCGGCCGCGACGGCCTGCCCGACCTGCACTGGTATTTCGCCTACAACCTGTTCCGCCTCGTCGGCATCGTGCAGGGCATCCGCAAGCGGATCATCGACGGCAACGCCTCGAGCGATGCCGCCGAGGCCTCGGCCGCCCGTCTCGTCCCGCTCGCGGAGGCGGCATGGCGGCAGGCCTCGCTGGCGGGCGCGTCGTGAGGCTCTTCGATCTGACCGGCCAGGTCGCCATCATCACCGGCTCGTCACGCGGCATCGGCCGCGCGATCGCGGGCGCGATGGCGGCATCCGGCGCGCGCGTCGTGATCTCGAGCCGCAGGCAGGAGGCCTGCGACGCCGTCGCCGCCGCCATCAACGCCGAGCACGGGCAGGGCAGGGCGCTCGCGCACGCCGCCAGCATCTCGTCGAAGGACGCGCTGCGCGGTCTCGTCGACAGGACAGTCGAGGTCTTCGGCCACGCCGACATCCTCGTCTGCAACGCCGCCTCCAACCCCTATCACGGACCGCTCGCCGGCATCAGCGACGAGCAGTTCCGAAAGATCCTCGACAACAACATCCTCTCCAACCACTGGCTGATCGGCATGGTGGCGCCCGGCATGATCGAGCGGCGCGACGGCGCGATCGTCGTCATCTCCTCGATCGGCGGCATGGCGGGATCCGCGACGATCGGCGCCTACAACATCTCCAAGGCGGCCGACCTGCAGCTCGTCCGCAATCTCGCCGTCGAGTACGGGCGCCACAATGTCCGCGTCAACGCCATCGCGCCGGGCGTGATCCGCACCGACTTCGCCCGCGCACTCTGGGAGGATCCCGAGGCCGAGGCGGCGCTCGCCCGCGCCAACCCGATGCGCCGCATCGGCGAGCCGGACGAGATCGCGGGCGCGGCGATCTTCCTCGCCGCACCCTCGGGCGCCTACGTCAATGGCGCGGTGATCGTCATCGACGGCGGTGCTACGATCGCCAACGCGCTGTGAGGCCGAAGGCGGCTGCATGATGCCCGCGGCGATCCGCGCCGCTTTTCACTGACCGGAGCCGCAAATGGCGCTTCGCTTCCCCGATAAGGCCGCCGAGGCGCCCGACTTCGCGCTGACCATCGGCCATCTCCTCGATGCCGCCCTCGTGACCGCGTCCGGACAGGAGATCGTCTATCGCGACCGGATGCGCATGACCTATCGGCAGTTCCGGTCTCGAATTGGGCGCCTGGCCTCCGGCCTCGCATCGCTCGGCGCCGGCCACGGCACCGTCGTCGGCGTGCTCGACTGGGACAGCCATCGCTATCTGGAGAGCTATTTCGCGATCCCGATGATGGGCGCCGTCCTGCTCACCGCGAATGTCCGCCTGCCGCCGGCGCAGCTCGCCGAGACCATCGGCCGGGCCGAGGCGGACATCCTGCTCGTGCATCGCGATTTCCTGCCGCTCGTGGCCGGCCTCCGCCCCTCGCTGCCGCGCGTGCGCACGATCGTTGCGCTGATGGACGGCGACGACGCACCGCTCCCGCCGGGTGTCGCCTGCGAATACGAGGCGCTGCTCGCCGGCGCCGCGGACTTCGCCTTCATCGACTTCGACGAGAACGCGCTCGCCACCACCTTCTTTACCACCGGCACCACCGGCGCGCCCAAGCAGGTCTGCTTCAGCCACCGGCAGATCGTCCTGCATGCGCTCGCGACCAACGCGCCGTTCGGCAACATCAAGGGCCGCGGTTTCGGAACCGACGATGTCTACATGCCGCTCACCCCGATGTTCCACGTCCACGCCTGGGGCCTGCCCTACGTCGCGACCATGCTCGGCGTGAAGCAGGTCTATCCGGGCCGGTATGACCCCGAGACGATCCTGGCGCTGCGCGCGCGCGAGGGCGTGACCTTCTCGCACGGCGTGCCCACCATCCTGCAGATGGTGCTCGACGCCGCCGACCGGACCGGCGCCGACCTCTCCGGCTGGTTCATGATCATCGGTGGCTCGGCGCTGACCCAGGCGCTGTGGCGCGAGGCGCGGCGCCGCGGCATGGATCTCGTCACCGGCTACGGCATGTCGGAGACCGCGCCGATCGTCGCCATGGCACGCCCGGCCGCGGGTTCCGACGGACGCGACGCCGAAGCCGTCACGGCGCTCACCATGACCGGCGTGCCGGCACCGCTCGTCTCGGTCCGCGTCGTCGACGATGCGATGCGCGACGTCCCCGCCGACGGCGTGACACGCGGCGAGATCGTGCTGCGCACGCCCTGGCTCACGCCCTGCTACGTGGGCGATCGACCCGCCTCCGAGGCGCTCTGGCACGGCGGCTGGCTGCACACCCAGGACGTGGCGACGATCGATGCGAACGGCGTCCTGCACATCCGCGACCGCCTCAAGGATGTCATCAAGACCGGCGGCGAATGGCTCTGCTCCATCACCCTCGAGGACGTGATCTCCGACCTCGACTCCGTCGACATGGTGGCCGTGGTCGCCGTCCCCGATGCCAAGTGGGGCGAGCGGCCGATCGCCTTCGTCGTGCCGGCGCCGGGATGCGAGCCGACGCTCGCCGAGGTCAACGGCCGGCTCGACCGCGCGATCGCCGCCGGCGACGTCAGCCGCTACGCCAGGCTGGAGCGGCTCGAGATCGTGCCCGAGCTGCCGCGCACCAGCGTCGGCAAGATCGACAAGAAGGCGCTGCGCGCGCGGCTCGCGGACGCCGGCGCATCTTGAGCCGGCCGCCGCTCCGGCCGCGCTCGGCCTACGCGCACTGGCACCATGTCAGCCTGCGCTGGAACGACAACGACATCTACGGCCACGTCAACAATGCGATCTATTATTTCTGGTTCGACTCGGCCGTGAACGACTTCCTCATCGGGAGCGCCCTACTCGACATCGCCCGCGGCGAGACGATCACCTACGCGGTCGAGACCGGCTGCCGCTACGCCAGTCCGTTGCACTTCCCGGGCAGCGCCGAGATCGGCCTCGCACTCGACAGGATCGGGCACTCCAGCATCGCCTGGCAGCTCGGCGTCTTCGCCCGAGGCGTGGGCGAGGCCGCGGCCGAGGGACGCTTCGTGCAGGTCTGCGTCGACCGGGCCTCCGGCCGTCCGACCCCCGTCCCGTCCCATTGGCGGCGCCATCTTGAGGCGCAAATGGCACGGCCGCCCTGAATCCGCCTTCCCTCCCTGGCGTCCGACCGCCCAGGCTGGTTAACTGCGTTACCGTCACGGAAGTGACGCCAGTCGTGCAAAAAAAGGCGACACGGGAGGTCAACAGAGTGTCCATGCAACAAGCCCGTCGGCCGATGGCCGATGTGACGTTCGTCACCAGGGCCGCGCCATCGAACGTGCGCGATGCCGGAGAGAATATCATCGAGTTCTCGGCGGGCGACGGCAGCGAGCCGGCCCGCATCCACAGCCTGTCGATGATGTTCGATCCCGATTGGTATCAATCGAACTATCCTGAATCCGCCGCCTTCCGGACGCCCGCCGAACATTACATGCAGGTCGGCTGGCAGCTCGGCTACGATCCCAATCCGTTCTTCAGCACCCGCGACTATCTGCGGAGCAATCCGGAACTGGTCGGTGCGAGGATGAACCCCTTCATCCACTACGTCCTCTACGGCGCGCGCCTGGGCAGGACCGCGCGCGCCGGCGCCTGACCATGCGCGGCGGCCTCTCGTCGCGCATCGACGCTCGATGAGACGCCGCCTCCCGGCGCTCGCCACGTTGCTGGGGCTCGCCGGACTGCTGCCATTCCTGGCCTGCGGCTTCGGTTCGGTCTGGATCCTCCAGCCCGTCAACGCCACGCGCATGCTGGCCGGGCTGGTCACCTACGGCGCTGTCATCCTGTCCTTCCTGGGCGCGGTGCATTGGGGTGCCGTGCTCGAGGACGAAGTGGGCCTCGCCGATCGGCCCCGGCTGGCGCTCGGCATCCTCCCTGCCCTGATCGGCTGGGTGGCGCTCCTGGTGTTCCTCGAGGATCAACCGGAAATCGCGCTCGCGATCCTCACCGCCGGCTATCTCGCCGTAGTCGCCGTCGAGCAGCGCGCGGCTCGCGCCGCGCTCATCCCGCGCGCCTATCTGGTCCTGCGCTGGGTTCTCACGATCGTGGTGGTGCTGACGCTGCTCGCGGTGCTGGTCATCCGCGCCGCCGGGCTGCATCTGCGCGCCTGACGGTCGGCGCTCGGTCAGGCCCCGCCGGGCTTGAGGGCGGCGGCCAGCACGTCGCGCATCGTTCGCGGGCGGCGCCCGAGCAGCGTCTCCAGCGCCGGATCGACCGCGGCGAAGTCGCCGCGGCGGGCCGCCCGATAGGCCCCGAGCAGCATCTCCGCCATGTGCGGCGGCACGCCCGCGGCCAATCGGGCGTCGAGCCATTCCTGGTCCGAGACGACGATCCGCTTGATCTCGCGCCCGGTCAGCGCGGAGGCGATGGCGGCGAGGTCCGTCATGGTGAGCGCCTCGAGCGCGGTCATCGGCGGCGTGATGCCGTCCAGACGCCCCTCCTGGGCGAGCACGATGGCGTCGGCCTCCGCGAGGTCGGCGCGCGCGGTCCAGCTCACCGGGCCGTCCTCGGGCGCGCGGATCGCACCGTCATCGAAGCCGCGTCCGATCAGCTGCAACGCACTTTCGGCGTAGAAGCCGTGGCGCAGCGACGTGAATGCCATTCCGGTCCCGGCGAGAAAGGCCTCGATCGCGGCGTGATCGCTGAACGGCGAGTGGGCGTGCGTGCCCATGTGGCTGGTATACAGCACCCGGCGCGCGCCGGCCGCGCGGGCGGCCTCGATCGCCGTGCTGCTCAGCCGGCGTCCCTCCTCCCCGAGCTGGTCGGGCGAGATCACCAGAACCTGCGCGGCTCCCGCGAACGCCGTTGCCAGGGCGTCGGGCTTGGCGAAGTCGCCCGCGCGGACGTCGACGCCCCGCGCGGCGAGCGCCGCCGCCTTCGCCGGATCGCGGACGCTGGCGACGATCCGCTCCGCTGGCATGCGGCTCAGCAGGCCGTCGACGACGCCTCGTCCGAGCTGGCCGTTGGCGCCTGTCACGACGATCATGGGCGGCTCCTGATAACGATGCTACGACATCTCTGTTATCACCGGTCCGGGCGGCGCGGCAAGCGCTCGCTATCGTTGTTTCGCCTTGAGACATATCATCGATCGATGGATGCGGTGACCGCGCAGGGTGGGCAGGACGGCCGCGACCGGATCATCGCGGCGGCGGTGGACTTGCTGGCGCGCGGCGGCCGCGAGGCGCTGACCACGCGCGCGGTGGCCGCCGCCGCCGGTGTCCAGGCGCCCGCGATCTACCGCCTGTTCGGCGACAAGCGCGGCCTGGTCGACGCGGTGGCCGAGCACGGCTTCGCCGCCTATGTGCGGCGCAAGCGTTCCGATGGCCCGGAGGCCGACCCGGTGCAGAACCTGCGGATCGGCTGGGATTTGCATGTCGGCTTCGGCCTAGCCAATCCGGCGATCTTCGCTGCGATGTATGGCGACCCGCGCCCCGGTGCCGCGTCGCCCGCCGCTGTCCGGGCGCTGGCGATGCTGGGCGAGCGGATGCGGTCGCTTGCCCTCGCCGGGCGGCTCCGCGTCGACGAGCGCCGGGCGGCCGAGATGGTGCGCGCCGCCGCCTGCGGCGTGGTGTTCATCCTTCTGGAGATGCCCGCGGAGGCCCGCGATGCCGGCCTGTCGGAGGCGACGCGCGAAGCGGTCATCGCCGCGATCACGACTGAAGCGGCACCGCCGGAACAGCCGAGCCTGGCGCCGGTCGCGGCCACCCTGCGCGCCTTGCTGCCGGGCGCGGAGGGCTTGACCGAAGGCGAACGGCACCTGCTCGCCGAATGGCTCGACCGGATGGTCCGAGCTTCGTGACGTCGAGGGCCAGGCCCTGCCGACGCTCGGTCAGCTCGCTTGAAGACGGCGGCGATGCTTTGCGTCGGGAATAGGTGCGGATTTCCGCGACATCTCGACGCCTGTTCAGCCGGCGCGCGCGCGGCGCCTGGCCGGACGTGCCCGCTTGCCGGCATCGACCTCGACCGCCGGCGCCGCCGGCCCCTCGTCGGCATCCGCACCTGCCTCGACATGCGGCCTGTAGCGGTCCCCGTTCGTCCCCGGCGTGACCAGGTCGAAGAATGGCTGCCGGTCGAGCGCGAAATGCGGGCTGTAGAACGGGTCCTGCTTGAGCGCCTCGCCGTAGCGCTCGATCATCGTCTCGCGCTCGTGGAAGAAACGCCGCTCCGCCGTCGGACGGTCGTCGCTGCCGCGGCTGAGGCTCTCGTGATGCTCGGCCACGAAGTCCGGTGTCCAGATCACGCGATAGCCCGCGCCGCGGATCTTGAGGCACAGATCGACGTCGTTGAACGCGACCGCGAGCGCCGCCTCGTCGAAACCGCCGACCGCGCGGAACGCGCTCGCCCGCACCAGCATGCCGGCGGCGGTCACCGCCGACAGCTCCTGCGCGAAATTCGCTCGTCCCGCATAGCCGCCCTCGCCGGCGGCGATCCCCACATGCGCGTGCCCCGCTACGTCGCCGATCCCCAGCATCACGCCCGCGTGCTGCACCGTTCCGTTCGGATAGACGAACTTGCCGCCGACGATCCCGCAGCGCGGGTCAGCCAGCATCTCGCCCACCAGCACCCCCAGCCAGTTCCGGCCCTCGACGAACACGTCGTTGTTGAGAAACAGGAAATGCTCCGCGTCGCTCGTCGCCGCCGCCAGGTTGTTCAGGCGCGCATAGTTGAACGGCTCGCGCACGCGCAGCGTCCGCACCCGGCCGTTGCCCGCGAGGCCGGCCACGAAGATCTCGGCCTCCTTCGTCATCGACCAGTTGTCGACCAGGACGATCTCGACATCGGCGTCGAGGGTGTTGGCGAGCAGGCACTCGAGGCAGCGCCGCGTGATGTCGATCTCGTCCTTGAACGGAACGATCACGCACACTTTCGGTAGCGTCTCGAATTGCCAGCCCACCTTGTAGAGCGTCATGTTGTCGACGGCGGCCACCTCCGCCGGCAGGCCGCGCCGCTCGAGATGGCGCGCGACCGACTGCCGGCCGGCCTCGATCGCGTAGCCCTTGTTGGAGATGTCGGAGGCCGTCGAGTTCTCCGACATCCGCCAATGATACAGGATCTCCGGCACGTGATGGATCCGGCGCGCCGGCAGGATCTCGGCGATGCGCAGCAGGAGGTCGTGGTCCTGCGCCCCGTCGCGCGCCGGATCGAGCGGACCTACCGCGCGCAGCGTCTCGCGGTCCACCATCACCAGGTGGCAGACATAGTTCACCCCCAGCATCAGTCGGTAGTTCCAGTCCGTCTTGAACGCGGGCTCCGCGAAATGACCCGACGCGTCGATCTTGTCCTCGTCCGAATAGAGCAGCCTCGCACCCGTCCGGCGCGCCTCGGCCAGCATGTGCTCGACCGCGACGTCGACGAGCAGGTCGTCATGGTCGAGGAACATGATCCAGGCACCCCGCGACGCCTCGATCGCCGCGTTGGTCGCCGCACTGATGCCGCCGTTCCTCGGCTGGCGCACGACGCGTATGCGCCGGTCCGCGGCCAGCGCCGTCATCGACGCGGCGAGCGCCGTGTCGCCGCTGCAATCATCGACGATGACCAGTTCCCAATTCGCCGACGTCTGCGCCAGCACCGAGGCCACGGCGGCCTCGAAGTCCGCGATCCCGGGCCGGTAGACAGGCATCACGATGCTGACGGACGGCGCGCCCGACCGGACGGCGCGCTCGACCGCCGGAACCCGCGCCTGCCGCACGCGGCAGCGCAGATCGGCCAGATGCGCGCGCAGCCATTCGTCATAGTCGGCCAGCGTGTAGCCCGGATCGGGCAGCAGCGCCCGCACCTGGCGCCGCAGCCGTGTCAGGTCCGCGTGCATCCGGTCGATCTGGTCGATCACCTCGAGCGCGGTCGCCTCGCGCTGGTCGGTCACGAAGCTCGTCACATAGGGGCTGTTGTCGAGCTCCACCCGCTCCGGCATCAGGAAGAAGCGGAACGCCTTCGGATGCGGCGAGCGGACATGCGCCGGCGGCTTGAACTGGAAGCCGCAATTCGGATCCGACGACAGCGCCTTGCCGACATCGCCGCGATACCGGTCGGCCCTGATCTGGCCCACCACCTCGTCGTTGCAGGTCACCAGCAGGTCGCGCCCGCCGGTGAGCCTCGCCTCGCCGCGGGCCGAGACCACCCAGCCGCGCAGCACGCCGTGCGTCAGCCCGTCGACGAAGGAATGCATCCGCAACGGATGCATCAGCGTGAACGGGATCTCCTGGACGAAGGCGGCCTGATACAACACCGTCATCTCGCCCTGGCGGCAGCGCAGCTCCAGCCGGTGCGGCCGGCCGTCGATCGCCGCGTCCGGCAGCCTGAATTTGTAGCCGACCCGTTCGGACTTGAAGCCGGCGGCGGCCACGTCCTCGCGCACCTCGCCGCAGACGATCTCGATCAGCGGCTCGCCGTCGATGAACGCATGCAGCAGGACCGGGCGGTCCGGCCGTGCGTCATCGATCGCCCAGCCACGAACGCCGTTCTCGTTCAGCTCGTCGATCGAGCACATGATCATCGCGCGACACTCCTCAGCGATCAAGCTGTAGACGATTTAGCGCCGCTTGAAAACGTTACGATAGACAATCGAACAAGTTTTGCCCATGGTCGCCTCGCACAAAGCCGAAGCCCATGCCGTCCAGCGTCGCCGCCGTCACGATGTGCTATAACGAGCCCGACTTCGCGGCCCTGTGGGCGCGTCATTATGCCGCCGAAATCGGCGCGCGCCACTGCTACATCATCGATCACGGCTCGTCCGACGGATCGCTCGACGGGCTCGCCGGCGTCAACATCGTCCGCATCCCGCGATCGCCGCAAGACGATGCGAGGCGCGCCCGGTTCCTGTCGCGGTTCTGCGGCGCCCTGCTGAGCTGGTACGACGCGGTCCTGCACACCGACATCGACGAGATCCTGGTGGCCGACCCCGATCTCCATCCGAGCCTGGCCGCCTGTTGCGCCGCCGAGGCGCGGCCGGTGGTCAACGCGATCGGCCTGGATCTGCTGCACCGGCCCGACCACGAGCGGCCGCTCGCGGGCGGACTGCCGGTCACTGTGCAGCGGCGCTGGCTCCGCTTCTCGAGCGCCATGTGCAAGCCGGTCCTGATCCGCGCGCCCACCGAATGGGCGCCGGGCTTCCATTCCGTCCCGGCCGCGCCCGCCTTCGGCGCGCTCTATCTGTTCCACCTCCGTTACATCGACCTCAACCGCGGCCTGCTCCGTCTCGGCAAGACCCGAGGCCAGCCCTGGGAGCAGCAGGAGGCGGGCGCGCATCAGCGCATGTCCAACGAGGAGTGGAGCGGCATGCTGCGCGCGATGGCGGGGCTGCCCCTGCGCCGCGATGCGTCGCTGCGGCCGGACGCGCATCCCTTGCGTCCCTGGCTCGAGCGCGTTGTGGCCAGCGGGCAGGGGCGCGAGCAGGACATCTACCGGTTCGACCTGCACATCTACGGCGACGAGCTCTGGCGCTTGCCTTCCCGCTTCGTCGGGCGTTTCTGACCCGTCGACGCCGTGCCGCCAGTGTCGCGTGGGTTGAGAAACCGCACCGGCCGCCCAGTGTTGTAGCGGCGGGTCCTCGCGGGCCCGCGGGGCAGGGGACGGAACGCGTCATGGACCAGTCGATCGCCGTCGCGCCGCCAGCCGGCATGCTGTCGCATGCCTATGACGACGTGCGTTCGCGCACCGAGGCAATCAGCGCGCACCTCTCGCCCGAGGATCAGGCGATCCAGTCGATGGAGGATGCGAGCCCCGCCCGCTGGCACCGGGCCCACACCACCTGGTTCTTCGAGCAGTTCATCCTCGGGCCACGCCGGCCGGAAATGCCGCGCTTCGACGACGACTTCAACCACCTGTTCAACTCGTACTACGAGGCGCTGGGCGAGCGTCATCCGCGGGCGACCCGCGGCCTCGTCACCCGCCCGTCCGCGTCCGAGGTGACCGCCTACCGCGCCCATGTGGACGCGGCCATGCGCGACCTGCTCGCCGAGCCCGACGACGATCTCGCCGCCCTCCTGCGGCTCGGCCTCGCGCACGAGGAGCAGCACCAGGAACTGCTGCTGACCGACATGATGCACGGGCTCGCGCAGAACCCGCTCGCCTGGGGCCGCCGCCCGATCGCGGTGCTGCCCGGCTGGACCGAACCCGTCCAGCCTCGATCGCCCGCCATGCTGGACTTCGAGGGCGGCATCGTCGAGATCGGCGCGCAGGGCTCCGGCTTCGCCTTCGACAACGAGTGTCCGCGCCACCGTGTCCTGATCCAGCCCTTCACACTTGCGGCGACCCTCGTCCGCAATCGCGACTGGCAGGCCTTCATCGACGACGGCGGCTATCGCAGGCCCGAGCTCTGGATGGCCGACGGCTGGGATCGGGCCTGTCGCGAGGACTGGTCGGCGCCGCTCTACTGGCGCGGCACGATGCAGATGGGCCTCGGCGGCGCCGTCGAGCGCGATCCCGAGGCGCCGGTCCGCCATGTGAGCTGGTACGAAGCCGACGCCTTCGCCCGCTGGTCGGACGCTCGACTGCCCACCGAGCACGAGCTCGAGACGGCCGCGCGCGCCCTGCCCGCGTTCCATGGCCATGTCTGGCAATGGACCGCCTCGCCCTACGTGGCCTACCCGGGCTTCAAGGCCCCGGAGGGCGCCATCGGCGAATACAACGGCAAGTTCATGGTCAACCAGATGGTGCTCCGGGGCAGCTCGTTCGCCACTTCGCCGGGCCATTCGCGCGCCGGCTACCGCAACTTCTTCCATCCCGACAAGCGCTGGCAGGTGACCGGCCTGCGCCTCGCCCGGGACCGCTGATCATGCCCGACGGCGCGAACCTGGGCGCTCCCACCCTCGAGTCGGAGATCCTCGCCGGACTGGCCGCCGGGCAGAAGACCCTGCCCGCCAAGCTCTTCTACGACGAGGAGGGCTGCCGGCTGTTCAACCTGATCACCGGCCTCGACGAATACTACCTCACGCGCGCCGAGATGGGCGTGCTGCGGTCGAGTGCGGCCGACATCGTCGCCGCAGCTCCCGCCGACACGCTGGTCGAATATGGTGCCAGCGACGAGGCCAAGGCCGACCTCCTGCTCGAGCAGGGCGCATTCGACGCCTACGTCCCGATCGACATCGCGCCGTCCGCGCTCGACGCGATCGGCGCCCGGCTCGCCCGCGCCAGGCCTTCGCTCGCGGTCGCACCCCTCGTCGCCGACTTCACCCAGCCGCTGAGCCTCCCGGCCGGACTCGCGGCCACCCGCCTGTGCGGCTTCTTCCCTGGCTCGACCATCGGCAATTTCGAGCCCGACATCGTGGTCGCCTTCCTCGCCCGGGCCGCCGGCACGCTGTCCGGCGCCGGCGGCACGGCGCGCTTCATCGTCGGCACCGACCTGCGCAAGCATCCAGACCGCCTGATCCCCGCCTACGACGATGCCGCCGGCATCACCGCCGCGTTCAACCGGAACATGCTCGTCCACGTCAACCGTCTCACCGACGCCGACTTCGACGTCGACACCTTCCGGCATGTCGCCGCCTGGAACGATGCCGAGAGCCGCATCGAGATGCATCTCGTCAGCACGCGCCGGCAGACCGTGCGCGTCGCCGGCGAGGATGTCCGCTTCGAGGACGGCGAAACCATTCACACCGAGAGCAGCTACAAGCACACCAGCGAGGCGTTCCTGGCTCTGGCGTCGCGCGCCGGCTGGCGCGGCGCCGCGTTCTGGACCGACACCGAGCAGCTCTTCGGCGTCCATCTGCTCGAAGCGCCGTCATGAGAGGAGCGGCCGCGCTCGTCCTGGCTCTCGGCCTGGCGGGTCAGGCGGCGGCCCAGGACACGCCCGCCCCGAAGAACGGTGTCATCGCGCCCGGGCAGAACGTCGATCCGGGCATGAAGGTGGTGCCACCCCGGACACCGACCCGCACGCCCGTCGTCCATCCGCCCGGCAGGCCGCGGACCGATCGCCGTCACGACACCGTCGTCGTGCCGAAATAACAGCCGGTCCGGTCACGATTTTTCCGCCTTGACGGCCCGCTTGCGTTTGGGCTTCGGCGTCTCCTGCTTCTCGCCCTGGTCGGCGAAACGGTCGGGGAATTCGCCGAGATTCTCCTGGATCGCCGCGTTTTCGACGATGTCCGGCGCCGACGGATCGGCGCCCGGCAGCGCGGAGGGATTGGCCAACTGGCCCGTCTGTCCAGACAACTCCATGTCGACGAGTTCACGCGCGCGTTCCCAGTAGTCGCGATCGCTGCCGTGCGGCCTGCCGTCCGCCTCCCACAGATGATAGGCGCGCTCGCGCACCTTGTGCTGGTAGTCCGGATCGCTGTCGTCGAGCGGATTGAACGCCATCGTCACTCCTGTCCCTCTCTCGGCTTGTGGCACCCGCACTTTGCGCCGGCGCCGGCGCCGCCCATCTGTCATCAACCATAAGGGAGACGAAGTCATGGCGGAACAGGGACATGCGCACGCGGTTCTCGGCGGCGGCTGCTTCTGGTGTCTCGAGGCGGTCTATGCCGGCCTCGACGGTGTCGTCGCGGTCAAGTCGGGCTACGCCGGCGGGGCGAACGCCAATCCGACCTACGCGCAGGTCTGCTCCGGCCGCACCGGTCATGCCGAGGTAGTCCGCGTCACCTACGATCCAGCCGTCCTCTCCTACGAGGATCTGCTGCGGGTCTTCTTCTCGATCCACGATCCGACCACGCGCGACCGCCAGGGCAACGATGTCGGCACGCAATACCGCTCGGTGATCTTCACCGCCGACGACGCGGAGCGCGCGCGGGCGGTGTCCGTCCGCGACGAGATCGCCGCCCGCGGCGTGTGGGACGCTCCGATCGTGACCGAGATCGCATCGGCGGTCCCGTTCTATCCGGCCGAACCCGAGCACGACGACTACTTCGCCCGCAATCCCGGCGCCGGCTATTGCCGCGTGATCGTGGCGCCCAAGGTCGCCAAGTTCAGGCGCGAATTCGCATCAAGGCTGCGGGCTGCTTGATCCCTGCTGCCTCGCGATCCCGTCGAGCGTCGCGAGGCACGTCCGCACGATCGGCGCGCAATAGGAATCGGGTGCGCCGAGCGTGTTCTTCTCGCCCGAGAACAGCACGCGCGTGACCACGCCGCCATCGAGCCTGATCGTCATGTGGCAGTTGCCGCCGTTGGACATGCTGGGGCCCTGGATCAGGGGAAGCTGGTAGC
This sequence comes from Acetobacteraceae bacterium, assembly GCA_965276655.1. Taxonomy (GTDB): domain Bacteria; phylum Pseudomonadota; class Alphaproteobacteria; order Acetobacterales; family Acetobacteraceae; genus CAXTPV01. The sequence goes on along the minus strand of CBDIBD010000003.1, from coordinate 2,749,512 downwards.
TGATCGAGCTGCTCGACGACGTGTAGTAGGTCAGCACGTCGGTGCCGCCGAAACTCTGGTGCTGGTCGGGAACGCCGAGACAGGTTTCGAGATCCACCTCCGGCATCTTCAGCAACCGGGTCTGTGCGCGCTCGGCGATGTCGGAATCCTTGACCGCGCATGCGCAAAGCGGCACCAGCATGATGCCCGCGAACAATCGTGCCCTCAATCTCAATCCTCTTCCTCGATCAGGAACTGGTCCGCCTCGTCGTCATAGTCGAACAGTTCCGCGTAGCGGCCCCAGCCGATCGCCGTGCCGAGCGTCTCGCGCGCATATTCCGGCGACATGTGGTCCTCGAGCTCGTCCCTGAAACGCTCGCCGCGTGCTCGATGGTTCCATCGCTCGTCGAGAACCTGGCGGATCGCGCCGATCAGGGGCACGTATTCGCGCAACGCCGCGCCGAAGAGACGCTTGCGCTCCTCGGTCTCGGCATGCACGAACCCATGACCGCGCTCGGTCAGCCGCACGTCGCCCTCCTCGAGCTCGGCGAAGCGGAGCATCTGCATCGTCTCGCAGAGCGGCAGCAGCTCGTCGAGCTCGAGCTGGAGACTCTCGGACAGGCGCGGCAGGTCCGCGCGTCCGCGATACGGCTCCGCCGCCAGCGTCTCCATCAGGCCCGCCATCAGGTTGGCGGGCACCGGATGCAGCGCGTTCGCGATCGTCGGCACCGGCAGCGCCGCATCGGGTGCCGGCACGCTCGTCGCGCGCCGCGTCATCAAGGCGTAGATGTCGTCGACGAACTTGCGGAACTGCGCGTCGTGGCGGTTGCGTGGATGCGCGAACGGCACCGCGAGCTCGCTCGCGACCCGTCCCGGGTTGGACGAGAACACCAGGATGCGGTCGCACATCAGCACCGCCTCCTCGATATTGTGCGTCACGATCAGCACCGACCGGACCGGCAGCTTTCCCTCGGTCCACAACTCGATCAGGTCGGTGCGCAGGTTCTCCGCCGTCAGCACGTCGAGCGCGCTGAACGGCTCGTCCATCAGCAGCAGGTCGGGATGCACCACGAGCGCGCGCGCGAGTCCCACCCGCTGGCGCATCCCGCCCGACAATTCCTTCGGGTAGGCGTTCTCGTAGCCGCCGAGCCCGATCAGGTCGATCGCCTCCTCGGCGCGATGCTCGCGCTCCGCGCGCCTGATTCCCTGCGCCTCGAGACCGAGCTCGACATTCTCCTGAACCGTCAGCCACGGGAACAGCGCGAAGCTCTGGAACACCATCGCGACGCCGTCGGCGGGTCCGGTGAGCGGCTTGCCGCGCCACAGCACCTCGCCCTCGGTCGGCCGCAGCAGCCCCGACACGATCCGGAGCAAGGTGGACTTGCCCGAGCCCGAGCGGCCCAGCAGCCCCACGATCTCGCCCGTGCGCAGCGTCAGGTCGACGTCGTCGAGCACGACGAGGTCGGCGTTGCTTTCCTTGTGATACGCCTGCCGGCATCTCCGCACGCTGACCAGCGGCGCGTCCACGTTCGCATCCATCGTCGAGATCCCTACGCGAGCGTCAGGCGGCGGCTGGAATAGGCGTAGAGCGGGCGCCAGAAGAAGCGGTTGAAGCCGAGCACGAACGCGCTCATCACCACCGTCCCGAGCACGACGTTGATCGTCTTTCCGTCCGAGGTCGCCTGCGCGATGTAGGCTCCGAGTCCCTGCGCCTTCAGGTGCGTCGTGCCCCAGGCGACCACCTCGGCCAGGATCGAGGCGTTCCACGAGCCGCCCGACGCGGTGATCGCACCGGTCACGAAATACGGGAACACGCCGGGCAGCACCACGCGGCGCCACCACAGCAGGCTGCCGACGCGGAAGTTCGCCGCCGCCTCCAGCAGATCTCCCGGAAACGCGGCGGCGCCGGCGATCACGTTGAACAGGATGTACCACTGGGTTCCGAGCACCATCAGCGGCGTCAGCCAGATGTTCGGATTGAGCGCGAAACGGACGATGACGATCGCGAAGATCGGATAGAACAGGTTGGCGGGGAACGCCGCGAGGAACTGCGCCACCGGCTGCGCCCGCCGCGCCCAGACCGGCCTCAAGCCCAGCCAGACGCCGATCGGGACCCAGACCAGGGTCGCGAGCAGGATCATCGTGAGCACGCGCGTCATCGTGTAGCAGCCGAGCAGGACGACGTGCAGCACGTCGTCCACCGAGAACGAACGGGCCGCGATCTGCTGGAAACGAAACAGCGCATAGAGCGCCGCGCCGACGAGCGCCACGACGCCGATCGCATCCACCGCGCGCGACGGCCGCCGGCCGCCGGCCGCCATCCCGCCGCGGCCGCCGATCGGCAACCCTCCGAGCGCGCTCACCTTGAGGCTGAGGAACTCGCTGCCCCGCCGCAGCAGCGTCGTGCGCCGGAACAGCGCCAGCATCCACGGATCTTCCGCCACCGCCCCCGGCGTCACCTCGTAACGGAACTTCGCCGACCACGCCACGAGCGGACGGAACAGCAACTGGTCGTAGAGCAGGATCACCACCAGCATCGCGAGGATCGCCCAGCAGATCGCAGCGATGTTCTTCTCGGCCAGCGCCTGCGCGACATATGACCCGATGCCGGGCAGCGTCCAGGTCGTGTCGCCGACCGTCACCGCTTCGCTCGCCACCAGCATGAACCAGCCGCCCGACATCGACATCAGCATGTTCCACACCAGGCCCGGCATCGCGAACGGCGCCTCGAGCCGCCAGAAGCGCTGCCACGACGAGAGCCGGAAGCCGCGCGAGGCCTCGACCAGTTCCGCCGGCACCGTCTGCAGCGACTGGAACATGCTGAACGCCATGTTCCATGCCTGGCTCGTGAAGATCACGAAGATGCAGCAGAACTCGGCACCCAGCACGCTGCCCGGCGCGAGCGAGAGGAAGAACGTCGTCGTGAACGTCAGGAACGACAGGATCGGAACCGATTGCAGGATGTCGAGGATCGGCACCAGGACCAGGCCCGCGCGCCGGCTCTTGGCCGCCCACACCGCATAGGTGAAGGTGAAGACCAGCGAGCAGAGCAGGGCCGCGAACATGCGCAGCGTCGTGCGCAGCGCGTAGCCCGGCAGATACCACGGATCGAGATGGATCGGCGTCGCGGTCACCGTGCTCAGCGGCGCGAACGTGTGCCGGGCGGCGGCGCCGAACACGAACGCCGCACCCAGCATGCACGCGATCACCGCGACATCGATCAGGTTCGGCAGTCCCGGCCCGCGGCGCACGGAGGCGAGCGGCAGCCGGTCGGGCGCGGATGAAGTCTCGGACATCGTCTCGCCTCCGAAGGCCGGTCGCGGCGCCTTTAGCCGATGCTCATCGCGGTGTCACGAACCGGCGAGCGTCCCCGTGCTCCCGAAACCGGCCGACGCCCGCGCCGTCTCGTCGAGCGCCTCGACCTCCCGCCACTCCACCCGCAGCACCGGCGAGAGCACGCCCTGCGCGATGCGCATCCCGCGCTCGATCGCGAGCGGCGCGTCCCCCAGGTTCATCACGATCACCTTCAACTCGCCGCGGTAATCCTCGTCGATCGTGCCGGGGCTGTTCGGCAGCACCAGCCCGTGCCTGAGTGCGAGCCCCGATCGCGGCCTGACCTGCAGCTCGTGTCCCGGCGGCAGCGCCACGCTGATCCCGGTCGGCACCAGCGCCCGTTCGCCGGGCCCGACCACCAGCGTTTCCGTCACCGCCGCCAGCAGATCCATCCCCGCCGCTCCCTCGGTCGCGTAGCCGGGCAGCGGCAGGCCCTCGCCATGCGGTCCCGCGCGGACGACGCGCACGGGGAGGCGAGGGGCGGTCACGGCGCCGGCCCGAGCGTATCCGCGATCCGCCCCGCGAGCCGCGCCGCCACCTCCGCCTTGGCGAGCCTCGGCCAGCTCTCGACCCCGTCCGCCGTGATCAGATGCACCTCATTGGTCATCCCGCCCATGTTGCCCGTCTCCGGGCGCGCGTCGTTGGCGACGATCCAGTCGCAGCCCTTGCGCCGCCGCTTCTCGGCCGCGTGCGCCAGCACGTCGTGCGTCTCGGCCGCGAACCCCACCACCAGGCGCGGCCGTCCGGGCCCGTGCTGCGCGAGCGTGTGCAGGATGTCCGGGTTGGGCGCCAGCACGATCGACGGCGGCGACTCACCCGGCCGCTTCTTGAGCTTCATCGGCAGGCGCTCGAGCGCCCGCCAGTCGGCGACCGCGGCCGCGAACACCGCCACGTCCACCGCCCCCAGCGCCAGGCACGCGGCCAGCATCTCGTCGGCGGTCTCGATCCTGAGCACCGACACCGGCGGTGGTTCGATCGACACCGGCCCGCTGACCAGTGTGACCGTCGCGCCAAGCCGCGCCAGCGCGGCCGCGATCTCGTAGCCCTGCCGGCCGCTGCTGCGGTTGGCGATGTAGCGGATCGGGTCGAGCGGCTCGATCGTGGGGCCGGCGGTGACCAGCGCCCGGCGCCCGGCCAGCGCCCGGCCTCCCGACAGCAGTCCCACGATCGTCTCCAGCATGGCGGCCGGCTCCGACAGGCGTCCCGCGCCCCACTCGTTGCACGCCATCGCGCCCTCGTCCGGCCCCACCACATGCACGCCCCGCGCGCGCAGCGTCGCCATGTTGGCGACCGTGGCGGGGTGCTCCCACATCCGCACGTTCATCGCCGGCGCCACCAGAACCGGCTTGTCGGTCGCGAGCAGCAGCGTGCTCGCCAGATCGTCCGACAGGCCCGCCGCCATCTTGGCGATCATGTTCGCCGACGCCGGCGCCACCACCAGCAGGTCCGCCGCGCGCGAGAGCGCGATATGGCCCATCTCGCTCTCCTCGGTCAGCGAGAACAGGTCCGACGACACGGTCTCGCCGGTCAGCGCCTGCAGGCTGAGCGCGGTGACGAACCGCGCCCCGCCCGCCGTCAGGACAGCGCGCACCCGGGCGCCCTCGCCGGTCACCAGCCGCACCAGCTCGAGCGACTTGTAGGCCGCGATCCCGCCCGAGACGATCAGCAGCACCGAACGGCCGGCGAGCCGGCTCACAGCCGCCAGCCGGCATGGATCGCGGCGATCCCGCCCGACAGGTTGCGCACGCCGACGCGCGCGAACCCCGCCGCGCGCATCATGCCGGCCAGCGTCTCCTGGTCGGGAAACCGCCGGATGCTCTCGGCCAGATAGCGGTAGCTCGCCGCGTCGCCCGCGATCGCCCGTCCCAGCCGCGGCAGCACGCCGAACGACCAGGCGTCGTAGACCGGGGCGAGGGCCGCGACCTGCACGCGCGAGAACTCCAGGCACAGGAATCGGCCGCCCGGCCTGAGCACGCGCCGCGCCTCGGCCAGCACCCGGTCCTTGCGCGTGCAGTTGCGCAGGCCGAACGCCATCGAGACCCGATCGACGCTGCGGTCGGCGATCGGCAGCGCCTCGGCGTCCGCGATCACGAGCTCCGCGAGGCGCCCTCGCAGCCGGCGCCGCGCCACCGCCAGCATCGACGCGTTGACGTCCGACAGCACCGCCTCGCCGCCGCCGGCATCGAGCCACGCGAGGCCGATATCGCCGGTCCCCGATGCCAGATCGAGAAGCGTGCGCCCGGGCGCCGGTTCGAGTGCCGCGACGAATTCCCGCTTCCAGAGCCGGTGCACGCCCAGCGACATCACGTCGTTCATCAGGTCGTAGCGCCCGGCCACACTGTCGAAGACCGCTCGCACCCGCGCGCCCTTCTCGGCCGCGGGCACCGTCTCGTAGCCGAAATCGGTCAGGTCGGTCGGCAATGGCGGATCCTGTCGCGCGGCGTCGCCTTCGTATACGCTGGCGCGGTCCATGCCGGAACTCCCAGAGGTCGAGACCGTGATGCGCGCACTCCGCGTGCGCCTCGAGGGCCGTGTCGTCGTCTCCGCCGAGATCAGGCGCGCCGACCTGCGGTGGCCGATACCGGCCGGGCTCGCCGGCTCGCTCACCGGCAGCCGGGTGATCGATTTCCGCCGGCGTGGCAAATACATCCTCATGCGGCTCGACAATGGCCGGAGCGTGCTGATCCATCTCGGCATGTCGGGCCGGCTCAACCTGACGAGCGGCCGCGCCGCGGACACGCCGCACGAGCACGCCACCCTGACCATGGACGACGGCTGGCGGGTGTCGCTCGTCGACCCGCGCCGCTTCGGCGCGCTCGACCTGGTGGCGACCGCGTCCGAGGACACGCATCGCCTGATCGCGTCCCTAGGTCCCGAGCCGCTCGAGCCGGCGTTCGACCGCGCGGCACTCGCGCTCCGTCTCGCGGGCAGGCGCACGCCGCTCAAGGCGGCCCTGCTCGACCAGCACCTGGTCGCCGGTCTCGGCAACATCTACGTGTGCGAGGCGCTGTTTCGCGCCCGCCTGTCGCCGCTCCGCCTGGCCGGCGGCTTGACCGGGCCCGCGACCGCCCGCCTGGTCGCCGCGATCAAGACGACGCTGACGGACGCGATCGCGGCCGGCGGCTCCAGCCTGCGCGACTACGTCCAGCCCGACGGCGAGCTCGGCTACTTCCAGCACACATGGAAGGTCTATGGCCGCGAAGGCGAGGCGTGCGAAAGCTGTCCGGGTCGGCCGGCCTGCGCAGGCATCGAGCGCATCGTGCAGTCCGGCCGCAGCACCTTTCTCTGCCGTCGCCGGCAGCGCTGAAGCTCCAGGTGCTTGACTTCGATATCCGACCTCATTAGGCACTTTCCCCCTTGGACGGCGTCCGCGCGCGGACCACGTGCCGGCACAGCTTCGAAACAGGATTTCATGGCCAACACTCCATCCGCGCGCAAGCGCATCCGGCAGACCGAGAAGCGCACGGCGCGCAACGTCGCGCGCAAGTCGCGCATGCGCACCTTCATCAAGAAGGTCGAGACCGCCATCGCCGGTGGCGACAAGGTCCAGGCGGCCGCGGCACTGCGCGCGGCCCAGCCCGAGATGCAGCGCGCGGCCGGCAAGGGCGTGATCCACGCCAACACGGTGGCACGCAAGCTGTCGCGTCTGTCGGCGCGCGTGAAGGCGATCGCCGCCACCTGACCCGGCGCCCACACGGGCGCCGACTTGATTTTTTTCCTTAATCCGTCAGCCAAATAACAGACGCGCCGCAAGGCGCGTTTTTCATATGGCCCTGCGTGACGCGCATGCGCCATCGGGCCACCGCTCGCGCCGGCACGACGTGGCGATCTGCCGGGCCGGTCAGATTCCCATTGCCTCGGACGGTGCGCTGACCTATCAATTTCGGAGTTGCCGGCCCGGCGACGAAATAAAATCCTGAGCTAGCAGGCCGTAAGTTGGGAACAGCCCGTCATGGCTGCTCAATCGGTCGCGACCGGGTCGGAAAAGGGAGGCACGGTGGGTAGTTTCGGCGACCGCGCTCGTAACGATCAGTCTCCCTCCCCTCAAACGCTCGCCCCACCCGACGCAGCGCACCAGGTCTGGGATCGGGTTCGCAAACGCCTCCAGAACGACGTCGGCGACGTCGAGTATCGGACCTGGCTGCGGCAGTTGACACTGGCCAGCATCGACGGCGACGAGATCACGCTGATGCTGCCGTCGCGCTTCCTGCGCGACTGGGTGCACGCGCAATACGGCGATCGGCTGGCCTCCCTCTGGCGCTCCGAACTCCCGTCGATCCGGCGTGTCGACCTTCAGGTCGCTCCCAGCGTCGATGCCGGCGCCGAGCCGGCACGCCCAACCTCCACGCGCTCGATCGGCATGCCGGCCCGTCCGATCCGTCCGGAGCCGTCCGACACCCGTTCCGACCTGACCCAGCCGCTCGATCCCCGCTTCACCTTCGACAGTTTCGTCGTCGGCAAGCCCAACGAGTTCGCCCACGCCTGCGCGCGCCGCGTCGCCGAGAAACCGTCGAGCCAGGGCTTCAACCCGCTTTTCCTCTATGGCGGCGTCGGCCTCGGCAAGACCCACCTGATGCACGCGATCGGCCTCGATCTGTGGCGCAACGGCCAGACCTCGGTCGCCTACATGTCGGCCGAGAAATTCATGTATCGCTTCATCTCCGCGATCCGCTCGCAGTCGACGATCGAGTTCAAGGAGCAGCTCCGCTCGGTCGACATCCTGATGGTCGACGACCTGCAATTCCTGATCGGCAAGGACAACACGCAGGAGGAATTCTTTCATACCTTCAACGCGCTCGTCGACGCCGGCAAGCAGATCGTGGTCTCCGCCGATAAGTCGCCGTCCGACCTGTCCGGCCTCGAGGACCGTCTGCGCACCCGCCTCGGCTGCGGCATGGTCGCGGACTTGCACGCCACCACCTTCGAACTCCGGCTTTCCATCCTGCAGGCCAAGGCCGACCGTTCCGGCGTGCCGGTGCCGCCGCGCGTGCTCGACTTCCTCGCCCACAAGATCACGTCCAACGTGCGCGAGCTCGAGGGCGCGCTCAACCGGCTCATCGCGCACGCCAACCTGTTCGGCCGCCCGGTCACGCTCGACGCAACGCAGGAAGTGCTGCACGACATCCTCAAGGCGCACGACCGGCGCGTCACCATCGAGGAGATCCAGCGCAAGGTCAGCGAGCACTGGAACATCCGCTTGTCCGACATGTCCTCCGCGCGCCGCGCCCGCGCCGTCGCGAGGCCCAGGCAGGTCGCGATGTATCTCGCCAAGCAGCTCACCAGCCGCTCGCTGCCCGAGATCGGCCGCAAGTTCGGCAACCGCGACCACACCACCGTCATGCACGCCGTCAGCCGGGTGACCGAGCTGATGGGCCTCGACGCCGCCTTCGCCGAGGACGTCGAGCTCCTGAGGCGCATGCTCGAAAGCTGACGTCCGCGCCGAAGGCGCAACAGGCAGACAGCGGGGTTCCACCCCGCACCCCGCCAAACGCGGGGCGTTTGGATCCCCAAAGTTCATTCCTCGCGGGTCCGGGGGCGCCTGCCCCCGTCACGCCGAGGCGTGCTTCGCACGACGGGTCCAGGGCAGAGCCCTGGCCTTCCGCTTGGCTTTCACATAGTCTCAGCCCTCGAATCCAGCGCGCGCGCAAGGTTGAACACACATGAAGCTCAAGGCCGATCGCGCCACCCTGTTGCGGGCGCTGGCCCATATCCAGAGCGTCGCCGAGAAGCGCAACACCATCCCGATCCTCGCCAACGTGCTGATCGAGGTGCGGGAAGGCCGGATGCGCCTGACCGCCACCGACATGGAAATCGCCGTCGAGGAGGAGATCGAGGCCAGCACCGCCCGTGACGGCCGCACCACCGCCCCGGCCGGCACGCTCTACGAGATCGTCCGCCGGCTGCCCGAGAGTGCCGTCGTCGAGCTCGACCATCCGGGCGGTGACGCGGCGCTCGCCCTGCGTGCGGGACGTTACGCCACCAGCCTGAATGTGCTGGCGGTGGATGATTTTCCCAACATGACCGCCGGCAACCTGCCGCACCAGTTCGTGCTGCCGTCCGAGACCCTGCGCGACCTGATCGACCGCACCCGGTTCGCGATCTCGACCGAGGAGACCCGCTACTACCTGAACGGCATCTATCTGCACGTGTCGGGCGACAAGCTCCGCGCGGTCGCGACCGACGGCCACCGCCTCGCGCGCGTCGAGGCGACGCTTCCCGATGGCGCGGCCAGCATCCCCGGCGTGATCATCCCGCGCAAGACGGTGGGCGAGATCCGCAAGCTGCTCGACGAGGGTTCGATGCCGGTCAGCATCGGCCTGTCGGAGACGCGCATCCGCTTCGAGGTCGGACCGATCAGGCTGACCAGCAAGTTGATCGACGGCACCTTCCCCGAATACGAGCGCGTCATCCCGCACGACAACGACAAGATCCTCCAGGTCGGCCGCAAGGACTTCTCCGACGCCGTCGCCCGCGTGGCCGCGATCAGCCAGGAGCGCTCGCGCCCGGTCAAGCTGACGCTGTCGGAGAATCTTCTCGTGTTGTCGGCGGCCAGCGCCGATCAGGGCACCGCGACCGAGGAGCTCGACGAGGGACGCGCGACCTACGCGTCGGGCCCGCTCGAGATCGGCTTCCAGGCCCGCTATCTGAACGACATCACCGACCAGATCACCGAGCGCGTCGAATTCCGTTTCTCCGATGGCTCGGCGCCGACCGTCGTGCAGGACAGCGCCGATCCCTCGGCACTCTACGTGCTGATGCCGATGCGGGTGTGACGCCGCGTCATTGGTCCGGCTGCTCCGCGCGACCCTGACGAACGTCCGCAACTACGCCCACCTGACCGTGGCGCCGGATCCGCGCCTGAACGTGCTGTCCGGCCCGAACGGCAGCGGCAAGACCAACCTGCTCGAGGCCGTCTCGCTGCTGCAGCCCGGACGCGGCCTGCGCGCCGCCCGTCCCGAACTCATCCCGCGGCACGGCGCCTCGAGTTGGGCGGTCGCGTCGCGTCTCGAAGGCGGCGGCGAGGTCCGTGACATCGGAACCGGAACGAATTCAGCCGGCCTCGACGATGCCGCGCCGAAAGGCCGCGTCTTCCGGCTCGACGGCGCGAATGTCCGCGCCCAGGCCGAGATCGCCGCCATCGTCTCGGTCGTCTGGCTGACGCCGCAGATGGAGCGCCTGTTCGGCGAGGCCGCGTCGGGCCGCAGGCGTTTCCTCGACCGGCTCGTCGGCGGCCTCGACGCCGGCCATGCGCGTGCGCTCGCCGCCCACGACGCGGCGGTCGCCGGCCGCAACCGCCTGCTCGCCGAGCGCCGCCACGAGACCGCCTGGCTGCGTGCCGCCGAGGACGCCATCGCGCGTCACGCGACCGCCGCGACCGCGTCCAGGCTCGCCTTCTGCCGCCGGATGAACCTTGCCGCCGAGCCGGTCGATGCGTTTCCCGCGGCCAGGCTCGACCTGTCGTGCCCGATCGCGGAACGCCTGCAGGCGGAGCCGGCGCGCCTCGTCGAGGACTGGCTCAGGGCCACGCTCGCCGCGAGCCGCGACGCCGATACCGGCGCCGGCACCACCGCCATCGGCGCGCATCGCTGCGACCTGGCGATCCACGAGCACGCGACCGGGCTGCCGGCGCATCTCGCCAGCACCGGCCAGCAGAAATCGCTCCTCGTGGGCATCGTCCTCGCGCACGCCTCCCTGATCGAGGCCGACCGCGGCGAGCCGCCGCTGCTGCTCCTCGACGAGCCTCTCGTGCATCTCGATGCGGACCGCCGCCGGTCGCTGTTCGTCCGTCTGTCGGGCATGAGCGGCCAGGTCCTGATGACGGGAACCGACGAGGCGACGTTCGGCCCGCTCGCTCGCGATGCCGTGTTCTGGCGCGTCGGCGGCGACACCGTGGTTCGCGTCCATCAAGTCGCGCCCTAGCTGGCCGTGGCGCGTGGGAAACGCTATATTGAACCTCATTGGGCGTTCTCCCATACGGCCATCCCGACGCAGTCCTGGAGCATTCAAGCGGCATGTCAGACAACGCCGATCACTCGTCCGTGCCCGCATCCGCCGAGCCCAATGGTAATTACGACGCCGCCTCGATTTCGGTGCTGCGCGGTTTGGATGCCGTCCGCAAGCGGCCGGGGATGTATATCGGCGATACCGACGATGGCTCCGGACTGCACCACATGGCCTTCGAGATCATCGACAATGCCGTCGACGAGGCGCAGGCCGGCTATGCGAGCTGGTGCGAGCTGGTGCTCAATGGCGACGGTTCCGTCACGGTGCGCGACGACGGCCGCGGCATCCCGACCGACCTGCATCTCGAGGAGGGCATCTCGGCGGCCGAAGTGGTGCTGACCCGCCTTCATGCCGGCGGCAAGTTCAACCAGAACTCCTACAAGGTCTCCGGCGGCCTGCACGGCGTGGGCGCGGCCGTCGTCAATGCGCTGTCGCAATGGATGGAGGTCCGCATCTGGCGCGAGGGCCAGGAACATTTCATCCGCTTCGAGCACGGCGACTCGGTGGCACCGCTGGCGATCGTCGGCGATGCGGGCACCCACAGGAATGGAACCGAGGTCACCTTCAAGCCGTCGACCGGAACCTTCACCAAGGTCGATTTCGATCTCTCGATCCTGGAGCGACGACTGCGCGAGCTCGCGTTTCTCAATTCCGGTCTCCGGATCAAGCTGCGCGACGAGCGCCACGCCCCGTTCGTCGAGCATGATTTCTTCTACGAGGGTGGCCTGCGCGCGTTCGTCGAGTATCTCGACCGCGGCAAGAACGGCGTTCTTGCCGAACCGATCGACGTCAAGGGCGCCGCCGGCGCGCTCGGCATCAAGGTCGAGTTCGCGCTGACCTGGAACGACACCTACCACGAGACGATGCTGTGCTTCACCAACAACATCCCGCAGCGCGACGGCGGCACGCATCTTGCCGGCTTCCGTCAGGCGCTGACCCGGATCGTTGCCAAATATGCCGACGCCGCCAGCAAGAAGGACAGTGTCGGGCTCGCCGGCGACGACATGCGCGAGGGACTCACCGCCGTCCTGTCGGTCAAGGTGCCCGATCCCAAGTTCTCGAGCCAGACCAAGGACAAGCTGGTCAGTTCCGAAGTGCAGCCGATCGTCCAGGCCGCCGCCGCCGACGCCATCGGCCACTGGTTCGAGACCCACCCGAAGGAGGCGCGTCTCGTCATCGCCAAGGTGATGGACGCCGCCGCCGCCCGCGAGGCCGCGCGGCGCGCGCGCGAGCTCACAAGGCGCAAGGGCGTGCTCGACGTCTCCAGCCTTCCCGGCAAGCTCGCCGACTGCCAGGAGCGCGATCCCGAACGCGCCGAGATTTTCATCGTCGAGGGCGACAGCGCCGGCGGCACCGCCAAGCAGGGCAGGGACCGCAAGTTCCAGGCGATCCTGCCGCTGAAAGGCAAGATCCTCAATGTCGAGCGCGCGCGCTTCGACCGCATGCTCGGCAGTGCCGAAATCGGCACGCTGATCACCGCGCTCGGCACCGGCATCGGCCGCGGTGAACCCGAGCAGGGCGGCTTCGACATCGCCAAGCTGCGCTACGCCCGGATCGTGCTGATGACCGACGCCGACGTCGACGGCTCGCACATCCGCACGCTGCTGCTGACGTTCTTCTTCCGCCAGATGCCGGAGCTCATCACCGCCGGCAACCTCTACATCGCGCAGCCGCCGCTGTTTCGCGCCAAGCGCGGCAACGACGTCCGCTACCTCAAGAACGACCTGCAGCTCGAGAACTACCTGCTCGAGAAGGCGCTCGGCAGTTCCAGCCTCGCCTTCGGCGACGGCCGCACGCTGAACGGCGACGAATTGCGCGACGAGGTCGTCTGGCTGCGCGAGGCCACCGCCGCCCTGCGGCGGCTCGGCGGCGCCGCACCCATCGCCCTGCTCGAGCAGGTCGCGATCGCGGGCGCGCTCGATCCGTCCGGAGCCAATCCCGCCAACAGCAACGCCGAGGCGCAGCGCCGGCTGAACGCCATCAGCGCCGTCTCCGAACGGAACTGGACCGTGGTCTCGGACGCGGGCGGCCTGCGTCTCGGCCGCATCGTCCGCGGCGTCACCGAGCGCTACCATCTCGACGCCACGACGCTGCGGTCGGCCGACGCACGCTGGCTGACCGAACGCGCGCCGATCCTGGCACGCGACTTCGCCGAACCCGCGCGCCTGATCCTCGACAGCACCGAGACCCAGGTCTCGGGCCCCGCCGCCGCCTACGAGCGCATCCTTCAACAGGGCCGCAAGGGACTTTCGATTGCCCGCTTCAAGGGCCTCGGCGAGATGAACGCCGAGGAGCTCTGGAACACCACGCTCGATCCGGCGACCCGCACCCTGCTGCAGGTTCGTGTCGGCGACACCGAGGACGCGGCACAGGTTTTCTCCACGCTGATGGGCGACGTCGTCGAGCCAAGGCGCGACTTCATCGTCGGCAACGCGCTCAAGGTGGCCAACCTCGACGTCTGAGGGCGGTGTCGTTCACCGAAGAAATTGACACTAGGCCTGAAGATCGTGTCATCAGCTACCCAGAGAAGCAACAACACAGAGGTTCTTCGGGAGATACCAGAAGGCCACAATGCCTGGCGCAATTGAGAATTGGCGCATCTAGCAATACGGGGCTAGCTTCCGCTGCATGGTGACCGAACTTACGGCGACCTTCCACGCCGGACATCGCCGGATGGCAGAAAGATGGTTCGGCCACGACGATGAGTCTTCACCCTGGTCGACCAATCAAGCAGGACTGGATCTGCCATTCCAGAGATGGTTCCGCTTCAAGGAGGCGTTCGCGCCTCGAGCGGTCCTTGACGCCATCTCGAGCCTGCCGCGTCGCCCAGCTACCTGCACCGATCCCTTCGGGGGTTCAGGAACCACCGCTCTGACCTGCCAATTTCTAGGTATCCGCCCGACGACCATAGAAGTGAACCCATTCCTCGCGGACCTAATTGAGGCCAAGCTCGCCCGCTACGATCTTCCAACACTACTTGCGAACTACCGGGACGTGATAGACGCGGCCGCCGCGGCGGTAGACGTGCAGCTGCCAGCCGGGTTGCCGCCCACGTTCGTGGAGCCCGGGGTCGGCGGCCGCTGGATTTTCGCGCGCCCTGTCGCCGAGCGCATCTTAGCGCTCCGGTCCGCGATCGATAAGCTCGAAAACACCGCGAACGCCCGCCTGCTCCGCATCCTCCTCGGTTCTTGCTTGGTGGGCTGCAGCAACGTTGTGATAAGCGGCAAGGGCCGGCGTTACCGTTCGGGATGGCAATCGAGGCCCGTTCAAGCCCGCGCCGTCGGCCTGGCGTTCGAGACGGCGGTCCTGGGGGCCATCGACGACGTCTGCCGATACAACGACCGGCCGTGTCCCGACTACACCGTGCTGCGCGGCGACTCGCGGATGGTCGTCGCCGGAGCTGGGGCGACTGACTTCGCCCTGTTCTCGCCTCCCTATCCGAATTCGTTCGACTATACGGACGTCTACAATGTCGAGCTGTGGATGCTAGGCTACCTAAAGGACAAGGAAGCAAACCGCAGCCTGCGCGAAGGTACGCTGCGATCGCACGTCCAAGTCAAGCGGGCCTACTCGTCCGCGGCCACGTCTCCTCTGCTGGAGCGGACCGTCGCGAGGCTTACCAAGCGGCGCCACGAACTGTGGGATGGCGACATCCCGGAGATGGTGTCCGCCTACTTCTGCGACCTCGCCACGGTCCTGGACGGCCTGCACGCCAACATGCGGCTGGGCGCGTCGGTGATGATGGTGGTCGGAGACAGCAGCTACGCCGGTGTCATGGTGGACGTTGGCACGATCGCTGCTGAAGTGGCCGCCTCACGGGGCTTCCGGCTGCATTCGCTCGCACCAGTCCGATCGATGCGAGCAAGCCCGCAGCAGGGCGGGCGGCCGGAGCTCGGCGAGACGCTAGTCCACCTCGCCAGGGAGTAGCTGTCCAGCCTGTCTCGCGGCCGACTTCGCTGACCTATGCAGGGCAGGGCTGCCATACATGAAGTAGCGGCGGAGCCTGACGTCCAGCCTGGCCGCTGCCTCGACCACCTCGGACTGGTCCTCATCCTCCAAGCGAGCGTCGAAGCAGCAAAGATAAGCCGACCCGGCTGCGAGCCGAACGCGATAGTCATGGGCCTGCTCGACGCCGTCGAGGGCATGCTTGAGCATCTCGTTGGCGGAAACGGTGCTGAAGCCGCGCCTGCTGGTCCCGGAAGGCTCGCGGGATCTAAGGACCTTCAACTCGAGGGCGCAATGCCCGTGCCCCGGCACCATCGCCTCCTTCGCGACCTTGATGTCGAGGCGGCCTCCGTCCGCGTTGGCCTCTGCGCTGGCCAGATCATTCTGGAGATCCTTGTTGAGGATCAGGCACAGGGTGAGGCTGATCCGGCGTTCAAGATCGTGCGCAGGGATGCGGTCGGCCGCGGCCCCGATCCACGGCACCATGCAGCCACCCGGGAGTTGGGTGAATTGCGAGTGGAACCGCCATATGCGCCGCTCCAACTCCTCCCGGGAGAAGCGGACGGGCGCGCCCAATTCGATCGGCACGCGCGCGGTCGACGACGCCCCCATGAGCCGAGAGCGGCACAGTATGAGTTCCGCCCTATCGGCGCGGAAGATCGCGTGCGTGCAGTCGGCCAGCCCGTATCCCGCGATCGCAGCCGCCAGGGCGTCCACGTCGTGGTGGCGGGCCGGATCCGTGCGCGCCACCACGCCGAGGTCGCTGCTAGCGACGTAGACACCTCCGCTCACGTCGTGGTCGGGGCGGCTCTTGAAGTAGTGGATCGGGACGGTCCCAAGTCGGGTGAGTTCCACGTTGACGGAGCGTAGGCGGACGAACGCGCAGGGCGCGCTGTCTCCGGCCTCTCCCCCGCGCTCCACCAGCCACGACTTGGCGTAGCGATAGGCGGCGAGGAAGAATTCGGCCTCGATGCCGTCGTCGGTCGCCGGCATGCCAGGTACCGTCGGCCCGGCGGGTCCAAGGAGGCTGTCGGCTATGCCGATGTCGAGCAGGGCGTCGATGAAGGCGCGGTCCGTCCGGTCGTCAGGCAACGCGCACCGCCTCCGACCGCTTCAGCCAAACCCGTTCGAGATACTTCAGGTATAGGTGCACCTCGGCGCGGCGACCGCGGCCCTCCTCGCCGTCGTCGCTCCTCGACGCGATTCTTTCCGCCGCCAGCGCCGTCAGGTTGTTCGTCGCGGTTCTGAAATCCACGGGCGCCTGGTCGTCGGCGACGGCGTAGCCGACGTCCTCGAGGACCGACGCGTCGCGATCCGACGCGTCCAGGTCCATGGCCGTGAACGCCCTGACCACCTCGCGCAAAAACGCCGCCTTCTCGGCCACCTCATCGAGCGTACAAGCGAAATCCACCGCCTCCATCCCCCGCTTGGAGAGGCCGTAGCTCGCAACCAGGCGCCAGCCGTGTTCGTCCTCGACCCTGCCGGTGTCCGCCAGGGTGACCAGCCCCTGCGCCGCCATCCGGTCAACGTCCCATTGGACAGACGGGAAGAACGGGCCCCTGAGATCCTTCAGGATGTAGCCGTCGGGGGTCGGGAGATCGTATACGGGTGCCATCGCGTTCGCGAGGTAGACGAGCCGGTGCAGCCTGGCGACGGGGATGGGCGCGATGGCATAGCGCTCGGCGGCATCGAGTAGCATTAGCAGCCACATGCGGGCGCCGATGTCCGCAGTCCGGCCACTCAAGGCGGCGGCTCTGCCGCGGAAGTCCCAGTCGGTCTGGGTCGCTGTGCCTCGGGCACATCCTTGTAGACCGCGTCGGACAGCTTCCTCCGGTAGAGTTCGCCGTGGTTGCGGAGTGCGGCGTTCGGCGCCGCCAGCTCCAACAGGTTAAGGAGCCGCGACGCGCGCTCGGCAGGCGGCACCGCGCCGGGTGGTTCGGGGCGCACGGGCGGCCGCCTCCGGGCTCGGCCGGCAGCCCGCGGCGCGGGCTCGGGCGGCGGCGGATCGTCGACGCCAAGGAGGGCCGCGATCATGCCCTCATCGTTGAGGTTGGTGCTGGCGATGAAGACGTTGCCAAGAGTCCCGCCGCCGGCGGCGAACTGGCGGAACAGGGTACCGGCCTCCTTGACGAACAGGCTGTCGAGGCTGGCTTCCGGCGTCTCCATCACGAGCATGGCGTCGCCGCCCCCGGCCGCCACCTCCATCAAGGCCATGCGGAACGCCAGTTCCACGAATTCGCGCTGCGATTCCGAGACCGATCCGGCCTCGTCCCTGTCGCTGAGGGTGCCGGTGAACGCCCCGGAGGTCATCCTCACCTTGAATACGGGGAACGCGATCCGCTCCCCTTCCTGGCCGATCGTCCTGGTCGTCTCGTCGTCGCCCAGCTCGCAGGCCTCGGCGAGGAGGTTGCCGGCGATGCGCCTGAACGCCGCCTTCACGCCCGCGATCTTGGCCGTCAGGGCCGTGGCCTGCCCGTCCTTGATGGACTTGTAGCGCGCTTCCTCCTGCGCGCGGTCCGCCAGGTGGCGGTTCAGGTCCGCCTCCCCCTTCCGGACCGTCTCCTCGAGGAACGCCCGGTCCTGGTCGTCGGAGGCGAGCGCGAAGTCCGCGACGTCGCGTTGGACCTGCCGCCGCAGCGAAGACAGCCGGGCCTCCAGGTTCCGGATCCCCTCGTATGCGGCCTCACGCACTGTGACGAGGTGGGTCACCGCCTCGCCGGCCGCCGCCAGCTGCGCGTCGTGCTGCTCCACGCCCGACCGCAGCTCCTTGACCTTCGCCGCGAGTCGCTTGAGCCGCCTGGCGTTGAATTCGCCGCTAGGCACCACCCGCTCCTGGCGGGCCGGCACGCTCTCGCATACCGGGCAACGGCCCCGTTCAGTGAATTCCCTCACCCGGGTCTCCGCCGCGGCAGACCTGTCGCCGCAAACAAGGCATCCTCCCCCGCCCAAGAGGTTGAGGAACACGTGGCTGGCGGTCTCACCGATATCCGGGAAGACGTGCGCGTAGTGCAGTTGCTGTTCGCGCTCGCATTCGCGCCGGGCCTCGTCCAGGTCGAGCAGCGCCTTCTCCCGGCGCAGGCGGGCGCCGTCCTCTGCCAGGCGTTCGTCGATGAGCGATTGGGCATCGTCCCGGTCCGCGTCGCGCGCGGCGTTCAGGGCGACCTGTACGGCCCGCATCTCGTGGGCGACGCCCGTCCTCTCGGCTTCTTCCAGCCGCCTCAGCTGTTCCTGCGCCGCGCGAACGGGCACGCGCCTATTCCGGTATGCACTGTCCGCCCTCTGCGCCGCGTCGTATGCGGCTGCCGCGTCCCTGGCGGCGTTCCGGTCGTAGAACAGCAGCCTGAGCATGTCGAATTGAGATCGCTGGTCCCAGACGAGCTCGGGCCGATCCTCGAGGAAGAAGATGAGGAATCTGAGAATGGCAGCGAAGTCGAAGAACGTGGCCGCCCCCGATAGTTCGCATGCCAATTCCTCGTAGCGCGCCTGAGTGGCCGTCGCCTCCGCGACGCCGTCGACCTCAAGCCCCTCGACCTCCAGGGTGCGGAGCGACCGCCTCACCATGAGGAGCGTGCCATTGAGGCTGGCGGTAACCCGCACGGACGCGCTGACCGCCTCGTCCTGTACGCGCGCGCGGAACAGCCTGGGCGTGCGCCAGTCGATCATCTCGTGCCCCGACGACGAGAGGTCCGCGTCTCCCTTCCGCATGTCCTTCGGGCCGAGCAGGGCGCGGTAAATCATATTAAGCAGGGTCGTCTTGCCGAGCCCGTTGATCCCCACGACTAGGGAGACGCCCTTGGCGAAAACATGGTCAATGCCGTCCGACGTCTCAGTGCGGAACAGCCCATAGCCGGTCACGGACAGCTCCCGCAGGATTGGGAACTGTATTGTCATGCCACTTCGTTCGGGTTCTGGGCGCCTGCCCGTGGACACGGTTCTGCACCCCCCAAACCGGGGAGACGAAGTCGTGTGGCTCGGTCCATGCCTCTCCCTCCATGTTGTCGTCTCAGGCCGTGGGCCACATCCAACATCGGGCGCAGGGAAGCTGGTGTCCAGCCGGTCACTCGGTCTGCCCGGGAGTGACCGGCGTGGTGGGAAGACTTGCCGTAAGCGGGCGGGTCAATCCCGTTAGGACAATACGCCCGACGTCCTGCGCGAGATCGGGATCCTGGCCAGTAGATAGCGACTGAAACGGCCATGACCCTCAACCCGCCATACCGTCATTATGGGGCCCGCGGCGTGGCTCCCTCGGACGTTTCCCGCGGACGTCGGTGCGGGCGAGAAGGTCCGCTGCTTCGACCCCGAGTACCTTGGCCAAGCTGTCAACGACATCGATCGACGCGCCGTATCGACAGCGCTCGATAGAGCTGACGTATGTGCGGTCTATGTCCGCCTCGTGAGCCAGGCGCTCTTGCGACATGCCCAATTCTCCGCGCCGCGTGCGCAGGTTGCGGGCCAGAATCTCCCTGATGTCGTCCATGGACGCATGGCATGACCTTGCGGCGTTTCCGCCCACGGAGTATTCTCATCAGAATCCTGCCTCGACCCGTCTCCTTCCCGGCGGCAGCCGCCATAGGTGACACCCTCGCGGCGGCGAGTTGGGGGGTGTGGATGGACTTCGATAGGGCTAGGAGCTTGTCCTGGTAACGGTTGAATCAGCTCGACGCGACGTTGGCTTGGTGATTCTCTTGGTGGATGAGCAAAGTGTTTCGCCCCTGGAAGACGGACGAGGTTTGGCTTCTGCCGCCGTCGGTTGCCGACTTCGTCCCGGCTGGCCATCCGGCCCACCTGATCCGCGACTTGGTGAGCGAGGAGCTTGATCTCTCCGCGATCATGGCCGCCTACACTGAGCTGAAGGGCTATCCGCCCTATCATCCGGCGATGATGGTGGCGCTGTTGCTCTACGCTTATCGCAGCGGCGTCTATTCTTCGCGGCGGATCGCGCGTGGCTGCGAGGAGCGGCTGGACTTCCAGGCGGTCACCGCATTGAACCGGCCGGATTTCCGCACGATCAGCGAGTTCCGGCGGCGTCACCTCGATGCCCTGGCGGACCTGTTCGTGCAGGTGCTGGCTGTCTGTCGCAAGGCTGGTCTGGCCGGCCTCGGTCATGTCGCCGTCGACGGCACGAAGATCAAAGCCAACGCGTCCAAGCACAAGGCGATGAGCTACGCCCGGATGGTCGAGGCCGAGGCTGAACTCGTCCGCGAAGTGGCCGAGTGGCTGGACCGCGCGCAAGCCGAGGATGCGGCCGAGGATGCCGAGCATGGCAGCACCCGGCGCGGCGACGAGCCGCCCGACTGGATGCGCGACAAGCAGGCTCGGCTCGCGCGCATCCGCGCCGCCAAGGCCGCGCTTGAAGCCGAGGCCCGACTGGCGGAGGCGGCCAGACCGCCGCCTCGGCGCGACGCCGATGAGGCCCCCAAGCCACGCCCAGGCAGACCTCCCGCGCACCCGCCAGGACAGCCGAAACCCAGCGCCCAGCGCAACTTCACCGATCCCGACAGCCGGATCATGAAGGGTCGCGATGGCTTCGTTCAGGCCTACAATGCACAGGCCGCGGTCGATGCCGACGCGCAGATCATCGTGGCGCACTGCCTGACCAACAACGGCTCCGACCAGGACGCCTTGTTGCCGCTGATCGATGCCGTGCAGGACAACACCGGCGCCATGCCCGACGAGGCATCCGCCGACAATGGCTTCTGTTCAGAGGCCAACCTGGCCGGCCTCGTCGAACGCACGGTGCGCGGCTACGTCGCGACCGGCCGCGCCAGCAAGCCGGGGTACGGCAAGAAGGGCGGTCCGCTGGTTCAGGCCATGCGCGCCAGGATCCGGCAAGGCGGACATCGAAGTCGATACCGAATGCGGAAATACGTCGTCGAACCCGTCTTCGGACAGATCAAACAAGCCAGAAACTTCCGCCAGTTCCTTCTCCGCGGCATCGACAAGGTCCGAGCAGAATGGGCACTGATCTGCATAGCCCACAACCTCGCAAAGCTCACCGCATGAGCACCAGCACCAATCCGCCCTCACACCCACAGCGCCAATCAAACCTTACCAAAGCCGTTACCAGGACAAGCTCCTAGCCGACGAAATACCCCACTACCGTGGCGGACGGGAATCATGCGGATTGCCTTATCTGCTGGACCGGGTGGAAGTAACTGGGTTCCTAGACGGAGCTCGTGGCAAAGCGCCGCTCAGCACGTTGTCGCTCGCCAGATTGTTGGGGGTCTCGCAGTCGACGATCACGGCACTTGCTCGGGTGCGCATATTCACCCCGTTCGAGCAACGCGGCAAGCGTCAGGCCTGGCAGTTCCCCGGGGATACGCCGTCTGTCTTCCGCGAGCAGTTCGCCACTACTAGTCAGGTGGCCGCTCTGCTCCAGTTGCCGAACGCCGTGGTCCGCAACATCCTGCCGGCTGCACTGCGCCGTCATGGTGCCGAGCCAGTGGTCGGTGGCGATCGGAAGACCATCGATGCGAACCTCGTCTGGCGATTGGCCAACGTGGAAGCGATGAAGGATGGATTGCTGTCAGAATTGGCTTCGTTCGCCGCTCAGCCGACTGCCTACTTCCGGGGAACAACACCCGGAGGAAATGAACGATAGCGGGACCTGATGGGCCGCGTATGTCGCGTTGGATGCTGACGAAGCTTGGTGATTATTAGGACAGCTTCTCTGAGCACCCCATAGATCGTGTCACTGCTAAGTCGTTCAAAAAGGCTGGAAGTCTGCTAGATTAATGCCGTGTTCTGTGGTGGACGACAGGCGGTCAGCCACGCGTGACACGAGCCTCACGCCGATCGACCGCTTTCCTGACCCTGCTGTTCTTCATTGCGTCGATCTCGCCCGCCGACGCGGGCTTGCGTCGTCCCGGTGAAGCCCGGACAGTGGAGCCATGAGCGACCAGCCCGACTACACCCCGCCCGACATCTGGACCTGGCGTCGGGGCAGCGGCCAGTTCGCCTCCATCAACCGCCCGATCGCCGGCCCGACGCACGAGAAGGAGCTGCCCGTCGGCCGTCATCCGCTGCAGCTCTATTCGCTGGGCACACCCAACGGCGTGAAAGTGACGGTGATGCTCGAGGAGCTGCTCGAGCGCGGCGAGGCCGGCGCGGAATACGACGCCTGGCTGATCCGCATCGGCGACGGCGACCAGTTCGGCAGCGGCTTCGTGGGCGTCAACCCGAACTCCAAGATCCCGGCGCTCGTCGACCGCGGCGGCCCGTCGCCGATCCGCGTCTTCGAGTCGGGCTCGATCCTGCTCTACCTCGCCGAGAAGTTCGGCGCCTTCCTGCCCGCCGATGCCGCCGGTCGCGCCGAATGCCTGTCCTGGCTGTTCTGGCAGATGGGCAGCGCGCCCTATCTCGGCGGCGGCTTCGGCCATTTCTACGTCTACGCGCCGGTCAAGATCGAATACGCGATCGACCGCTTCGCGATGGAGGTCAAGCGCCAGTTCGACGTGCTCGACCGCCGCCTCGCCGACCACGACTACCTGGCGGGACGCGACTATTCGATCGCCGACATCGCCGTCTGGCCCTGGTACGGCGTCCTGGCCAAGGGCGCCCTCTACGGCGAATCGGCGCGGTTCCTGCAACTGCAGGACTACACCCACGTCCAGCGCTGGGCCGACGCGATCGCATCGCGCAGAGCGGTCGGGCGCGGCCGCATGGTCAACCGCGTCATGGGCGAGCCCGCCAGCCAGTTGCACGAGCGCCACGAGGCCGCCGACTTCGAGACCAGGACGCAGGACCGTCTGTCCCCGGGCTGAGCGCTGATTTTTCGGCTTGGCCAAGGGATCGCCCGCGGCACCCGCCGCGTTGGAGGGCGACGCTGTCCAGGAGCCACAAATGTCGCGACGCATCCTCTTCACCGGCGGGACCGGCAAGGCCGGCCGTCACGTGCTGCCGTGGCTCGCGGCCAAGGGCTACGAGATCTGCAACCTCGACCTGCAGCCGCTGCGCGACGCCGGCGTGTTCAATCTCGTGGGCGACATCACCGACATGGGCCAGGTGATCGGCGCGATGACCAGCCATTTCGGCCATCCCGGCCTCGAGCACGGCCGTGTGGCCGCACCCGTTGACGCCGTGGTCCATTTCGCGGCGATCCCGGCGCTCTTCATCAAGCCCGACAACGAAACCTACCGCGTCAACGTGATGGGCACCTACAACGTCCTCGAGGCGGCGATGAAGCTCGGCATCCGCAAGGTCGTGATCGCGTCCAGCGAGACCACCTACGGCGTCTGCTTCGCCGAGGGCGACCGCGATTTCCACCATTTCCCGCTCGAGGAGGATTACGACAGCGACCCGATGGACAGCTACGGCCTGTCCAAGGTGGTCAATGAGCGGACCGCGCGCGCCTTCGCCAGCCGTTTCGGCGCCGACATCTATGCGCTGCGGATCGGCAACGTCATCGAGCCGCACGAATATGTCCGCTTTCCCGGCTTCGTGGCCGATCCGCCGTCACGCAAGCGCAACGCCTGGAGCTATATCGACGCCCGCGACCTCGGCCAGATCGTCCATCTCTGCCTCGAGAAGGACGGCCTCGGCTACCAGGTTTTCAATGCGACCAACGACACCGTCACCGCCGATCTCCCGACCGCCGAGCTGCTCGCGAAGTATGCGCCGGGCTCTCCCCTCAAGCGCCCTCTTGTCGGCGACGAGGCGCCGCTGTCCAACCGCAAGATCCGCGAAGTCCTCGGCTTCAAGGAACAGCACAACTGGCGCGCCGAGCTGAAGACCGCTTCTTGATCGGGCGCCGCTCATTCTCCGCCCTGCTCTCGACCGCCTGCATGGGAGGTGCGGGCACCGCGCGCGCCGCGGACGCGCCGGACGCCTTCATCCTGCAGCGTAACGACTGGGTCCCGAACAATCCCCATCTGCCCGTTCTGCTCTATCACGGCGTCATATCCACAGGGGATCGCGATCCGGCGCTCTACGAGCAACTCTTCACGCGCAACGGCTGGCCGCCGCAATGGCGCAACGGCGTCTACGGCTTCCACCACTACCACTCGACCGCGCACGAGGTGCTCGGCGTCGCCGCCGGTCATGCGCGCCTGATCCTCGGTGGCCCGAACGCCCGCGAGGTCACCGTCGTCGCCGGCGACGTCGCGATCCTGCCGACCGGAACCGGCCATTGCCGGATCGAGGCGAGCGACGACTTCCTCGTCATCGGCGCCTACCCGCCGCAGCAGGACTGGGACATCTGCCGCGCCGCCCCGGGCGACGCCGCCATCGAGCGGATGCGGCATCTCCCGTTCCCGAAGTCCGACCCCGTGGGCGGCGGCACCGGCGCGCTCGCGTCGCTTTGGACCAGAGCCTGAGAAAGCGAGTCCGCGATGGATCAGCCTGTCCAGACCACCGTCGAGACCAGAACGGCGAGCCGGCCTCCCGGCGTCGACGCCGGGCGCGACCTGCGCCGTGTCGGCGCCCATCCCGACCACTGGTATCCGCTCGCCTGGTCGCGTGAGCTCAAGCCGGGTGCCACGCTCGCCGCCGCCTTCGCCGGCGAGCCGATCGTCCTCGTCCGCCCGAAATCTGGCCCCGTCTTCGCGCTCGCCGACCGTTGCGCGCATCGCCAGGTGCCGCTCAGCAACGGCATGGTCGAAGGCTGCGCGCTGCGCTGCGGCTATCATGGCTGGGCCTACGACCAGACCGGTCGCTGCACCGACGTCCCCTATCTCGGCCGCGGCAAGCTGCCGAACGGCGTGCGCGCCTATCCCTGCCGCGAAGCCGGCGGCATGATCATGGTCTTCCCGGGCGATCCCGCGCTCGCAGGCGGCGCACCCTCTCTCTCCCTCGGCTCGGTCGCCGATCCCGCCTATAAGACTCGCCGTTTTGGTCACGAAATAGACTGCCACTACAGCTTCATGCACGAGAACCTGATGGACATGAACCATCAGTTTCTCCACCGGCGTCAGATGGGGAAGATCAGGCCACGCTTCCTCGGCGGCGACGACGGTCCCGATTGGGTCGAGGCCCGCTACAGCTTCGCTCGGACCGACGGCAAGCAATCCTTCGGCGAGGCCGCCATCTTCGGCCAGCGCCGAACCGCCAACGACGGCACCGCGCATCGCGAGGTGATGACCATCCGCACCGACTATCCCTACCAGAGCCTCGCCATACGCGGCCCCGACGGCATCGCGATCATGGATCTCTGGATCGTCTATACGCCGCTCGACCGCGAGCAGCGGCGCTGCCGGAGCTTCGGGCTGCTATCGGTGCGCCGCCCGAAAATCCCGCTCCTGCTCGATGCGGCCTGGCCGCTGCTGATCCTCTTCACCGACCGCATCTTCAAGGAGGATCGTGACGTGGTCGAGCAGGAGCAGGCCGCGCACGATGCGCAGGGCTCCGATTGGAACCAGGAAGTCTTCCCCGTCATCCGGACCCTGCGTTCGGTCCTGCGTGAGTGCGGCGCCTGAAGGCAGCGTCACTCCTGCCAGCAGGCGAAATCCTGCGGCGCGATCACGGATCCGCCGATCAGCAGCGAACGCTGGCCCTCCGGCAACGCCCACGCGTCCGGTCCATAATTGAACGCGAAACGCACATCACCCCGCCTTCGCAGCCGCACGCCGCGCGGCAGCGGCGCGGGAAGCGCGCCATCGACCCCGTCGAGCGCCAGCCGCATCAGATCGAGCAGCAGGCCGCCGTCGGGCACCCCCGCGACATAGAACGCGTCCCCGTGCGCCACGATCGCGGCCGAGCCGTCGTCGAAGCGCGCCAGCACCCTGCTTCCCGTCTCGACCCACTCGCGCCAGCGCACCATGCCGCCCGTGAGCGAGCCTTTCACGGCGTGGCGCAGTTCCGGCCGCAGCGAGGCGACCTGGGTGATCCGCACGCCCAGCAACGACGCGAGCCGTCCCGGCGGCAGCGCCCCGGGAATGGAGAAGTTCTCCGTCTTCGAGCCCGAACGCGGACCGACCACCAGCCGTCCCTCGACCGCCGACAGCGACGCGAATCCGGCCTCCGTCACATACGGCAATGTCGGCACCAGCACGGCCTGGTAGCCTGACAGATCGGCGTCCTGTGCCACGAGATCGATATCGACGCCATGCCGCCGTGCCGCCTCGTACCAGCGCAGGCAGATCTCCACGTAGCGGAAATCCTGCCCTTGCGGCTGGATCGCGGTGATCCAGGCCGCCTGGTAGTCGAACACCAGTGCCACGGGCGCGCGCGACGAGGCCGGCAGCGCGCCAAGCGCGCCCAATTCGCGCGCGACCATCGTGGCCTCGCCGCCGCCCGGCGACAGCGCGCGGTCGGGCGTATGCAGACCCGCATGCATCTGCTCCTGCGCGAACGGCGCCTGCCGCCAGCGGAAATAGCTGACCGTCTCCGCGCCGTGCGCGAACGCCTCCCATGACCACAGCCGGACCATGCCGGGTTTCGGAACCGGGTTCCATGCCGCCCAGTTCACCGGTCCCGGCTGCTGCTCCATTACCCAGAACCGGCCGCGGCCGACCGTCCGGTACAGATCATGGTTGAACGCGGCGATGTCCGGATGACCGGTCTCGCTGAACATCACGCGCTCGTCCGCGTCGCAGGCGAGCTGGTCGGTGAACCCGAGCGGATAGGAATCCCAGCTCGCGAAATCGAGATCTCGACCCATCGCCCAATGGTCGAAATCCGTGAACCGGCCCATGAAGTTGTGCGTGATCGGCCGTCCCGGCGAATGCGCGCGGATGATGTCTGTCTGCATCGCGCCATAGGAGACGACCTGCGCCGAGCAATAGCGCCAGAAATCGAGCCGCGCCGCGGGATTGGCCTCCGTCACCGCGCCCACCGGCAGCGACAGCTCCTCGAACCTGCCGATCTCCATCGACCAGAACACGTTGCCCCACGCCTCGTTGAGCGCGCGCGGCGTCTGGTAGCGCTCGGCCAGCCAGGTGCGAAACCCGGTCAGGTCCTCCGCGCCATACGACAGCACGCTGCCGTGGCAGCCGAACTCGTTGTCGATCTGCCAGGCACTCACCGCGTCGTTGCGGCCATAGCGCTCGGCGACCGCCTCGGTGATCCGCCTGCTTTCCCTGCGCCAGACGCTCGACGAGAACGTCGTGTGCCGGCGGCTGCCGAAGCCGCGCACCCGCCCATGCGCGTCGACCGGCAGGATCGACGGATCTTGATCGCACAGCCATTTCGGCGGCGTCGCGGTCGGCGTGCACATCACCACCTTCAGTCCGTGCCGCCCGAGCGTCTCGATCGCGCGGTCCAGCCAGTCCCAATCATACACACCAGCCTGCGGCTCGATCCGGCTCCAGGCAAACTCCGCGATGCGGACGAAACTGATCCCCATCTCGCGCATCCGCCGCGCATCGTCGTCCCACCAGTCTTGCGGCCAATGTTCGGGATAGTAGCAGACACCGAGCATGATCAGACCTCAGGTTCTAAAGCGGGGCTCTGCCCCGCGCCCCGCCAGGGGATCACGCGGAAGCGTGCTGCGCACGACGCCCCTGGAATGCCTTTCAGTGAACACGTTCGAACTCCAGAACGAGCGCTGTCTCTGGCTCCATGACCGGCATCGACACGCCGCCCGTCGACAACATGCCGCCCGCCAGAACGAAGCTTTCAAATAATCGCGCCTGCGGCGCGGGGAGGGTGACTCGATAGAGCGTCTCCGGGTCTAGCCCCGGAAACCGGCTGGGCGCGGGCATCCGGCGTGTCGCCGCGGTCTCCTGCGCCAGCAGGAACACCGCTTGCGCGCGATCGTGCGACACCACGCCGCGCAGGCTGCGTCCGTCGCGCCCCGTGGACGCCTGGTGCTCGCCGCCATGCAGCAGCGGCCGCAGCCGCTTGTGCAGCGCGATCCAGGCGGCGAGCTCCCGGCTGTCATCTTCGTCCAGCGTGACCGGGTTCAGCTCGACCCCGAAATGAAAGAACAGGGCGACCGCCGCGCGAAACCCGAGCGTGTGCCGCCGCCCGGTCTGGTGGTTCGGGCTCGCCGAGACATGCGCGCCGATCAGCTCCGGCGGCAGCAGGCGCGACAGCCCACGCTGGATCGACAACCGCTCGAGCGCGTCCGTGCCATCGGACGCCCAAACACGCTGGGTGCGCGCGATCATCCCGTAATCCGCCCGGCCGCCGCCCGAGGAGCAGCTCTCGATCTCGACCGCCGGATGCGCGCGACGCAGACGGTCCATCAGCGCCCACGTGGCCAGGACGTGCCGCCGGTAGGCCGGATGCCCGTCCGCGCCGCCGGCGGCGACGAGGTCACGGTTCATGTCCCATTTCAGCGCCGCGATCGGATGCGCAGCCAGCAACGCGTCGAGCTCCCCGAACACCCGGTCGGCGATGTCGCGCCGGCCGAGATCGAGCACCAGCTGCCGCCGCGCCGTGATCAGCTCGCGGCCCTCGATGCGAAGCACCGCGTCCGGATGTGCGCGATGCAGATCGCTATTGGGATTGACCATCTCCGGCTCGACCCAGAGCCCGAACTGCATGCCGAGCTTCGTGACATGCTCGGCCAGCGGCCCTAGCCCGTTCGGATACTTGCGCGGATCCGGCCGCCAGTCGCCGAGGCCGGCGCGTGCGGCGTCGCGCCCCTTCATCCAGCCGTCATCGAGCACGAACCGCTCGATCCCGAGCTTGGCCGCCGCGTCCGCCTGCGCCATCAGGCGCGGCATGTCGTGATCGAAATAGTTGCCTTCCCACGTGTTCAGCGTCACCGGCCGCGCCGGGGCACCCTCCGGCCACGAGACGAGATGGGCGCGCACATGCGCGTGGAACGCGTGCGAGATCCCCGACAGGCCGCGCGCGGAGTAGGCGGCATAGGCGACCGGCGTCTCGAACACCTCGCCTGGCTCCAGCAGCGCCTCTCCCGGATGCAGCAGCTCGCCGGTCGAGAGCAGAATCGTCCCGTCCTCCAGCACCTCAGCACTCGTGGTGTGGTTGCCGCTCCAGCCGAGCTGGATCGCCCACACCTCGCCACGATCCTCGCCGAACCCGTCGGTCCCCGCCAGCAGCGCCGGATGCCGGTCGTGCGACGTCCGGCCGCGCCGGTTCTCCACCACGAACCGTCCGGTCTCGATCGGCACCCGGCGCTCGACGAACTCCCGCGACCAGTGCCCGTCGAACGAGAGCAGCGTGTGCGCGTCCGCCGGCACCCGCACGGTTCCCGCCGCCAGATGCTGCACGTCCAGCACGTCGCCGTCGTTGCGCAGCCGCGAACGCATCGTCAGCACGTCGCCGTCCGGATCGAGCCCGAGCGTGATCGTCAACGCGAGCCCTGCCACCTCGTCGGCCGCATCCACGACGAGCCGGTCGCCATCCCGCCCGATCGCGCGCGTCTCGAACGAGGCCGTCCAGTCGCGCCCGCCCCGGTGCGCGAGCAGCCCCGGCGTGCGCATCGCGCTCATCCCCGCGGTCGGCAGCAGGGACGCCTCGACATAGTCCGCATCGACGCCGTTGCGGCGTATGCCGCGCAGCCGGGCCCCGGCCACGTCGCCGAGCGTATCCGGCAAGCGCCGTCCCCAATGCACGATCTCGGGCAGGCCACGCTCGCGCTGCAGCAGCAGCAGCGTCGTCGACGCGCCGTCCAGTCGATGGATCATTCCTTGACCCCTCCCAGTGTAAGGCCGGACACGAAGTGCCGTTGCATGACGAAGAACAGCGCAACCGAGGGCAGGGCGGCAATGATCGCGCCCGCCGACATCAACTGCCACGACGCGAGCCACATGCCCTTGAGCGCCTGCAGCCCGGCGGTGATCGGGCGCGCATTGTCGGACTGCACCAGCACCAGCGCCCAGAAATAATCGTTCCAGATGAAGGTGAATTCGAGCACCGCGAGGGCCGCCAGCGCCGGGCGCATCAACGGCAGCACGATCTCGCCGAACACGCGCAGTTCCGAGGCGCCGTCCATCCGCGCCGCGTCGATCAGCGCGTCCGGCAGTTCCTTGATGAAGTTGCGCATGAACAGCGTGCAGAAGCCGGTCTGGAACGCCGCATGGAACACGATCAGCGCCCAGACCGTGTTGTAGAGCGGAAACACGGTGGTCATCAGCGTGCGGACCGGGATCATCAGCACCTGGAACGGCACGAAATTGCCGGCGATGAAGATCGCGAGCAGCAGCGTGTTGCCGCGGAACCGGTATTTCGCGAGCCCGAACCCCGCGAGCGTCGACAGCAGCAGCGTCGCAGCCACCGCCGGGAACGTGATCTTGACGCTGTTGAACAGGTACTCGCCCATCGGCGAGCGCGTGAACACGTCGGTGTAGTTGCCGATCGCCCGCAGTCCGTGCGGCCAGCCCCAGAAATTCCCCTGCGCCAGATCCTCCGCCGAGCGCACCGACGTCAGCATGATCGCCAGCAGCGGCAGCAGCCAGACGAGCAGGCTGACGGGCAGCGCGACATGGTACAGCACGCGTCCGCGCGCCGACGCCTGGTGGATCGGAGCGGGAAACATCAGGCCCGCTCCCGCCGCAGCATCGAGAACAGAAAGAACGCGATGTACACATCCATGATCAGGAACAGCACCACCGCGATCGCCGCACCATAGCCGTAGCGGAACGACAGGAAGGTCTGCTCGAACATGAAATAGGCCAGCACCGTCGAGCTGTCGAACGGGCCGCCGCGCGTCATGATCGACACCAGGTCGAACGACCGCAGCGCGCCCACCACCGAGACCACGATCGCGATGAACGTCGCCGGCCGCAGCTGCGGAATGATGATCCACAACAGCATCCGCCAGCCGCGTGCGCCATCCATCCGCGCCGCCTCGACCACGTCGCGCGATACCGCCGTCAGCCCCGTCAGATACAGGATCATGCAGTAGGCGGTCTGCGGCCACAGCCCCGCCACGATCACCGCGAACGTGGCCCAGCTCGGATTGCCGAGCAGCGACACGCCCGGCAGCCCGATCCCGCGCAGGATCACGTTCAGCAGGCCGAAATCCCCGTTGAAGAACCACGAGAACACCAGGCCCACGACCACCTGGCTGATCACGAACGGGAAGAAGAACAGCGACTTGTAGAGCCGTATCCCGGTCACGTTCTGGTTGAGGAACAGCGCGATCGCGAGGCCCAAAACGGGTGCCGCCATGTAGGCGATCAGCCAATAGAGATTGTTCAGCACCGCGGTATAGAACACGTCGTCGCCGAACAATTCGGCGTAGTTGCCGAACCCGATCCAGCGCATCGGGTGCACGCCGTCCCAGTCGTGCAGGCTGATCCAGATGCTGTCGAGGATCGGCCACAGCACGAACACCGAAAAGAACAGGGCTGCCGGTGCGATGAACCACAGCGGCGCCGTGGTGCCGCGCCGCCGCGTCCGCGGGACCGCGGCCGGCAGGCTCACGGCTCCCGAGATCGCCGACATCGCTCAGTCCGTGACGTTGTAGATGCGCTTCCTCGCGCGGTCGATGTTGGCCAGGATCCTGTTCTCCTGCTCCGGCTCCACCATGAACTGCGCGAACCCCTTCATCGCGATCGTGGCCAGGTCCTCGCTGGTGTCGCGGTCCATGAACTGCGCGTGCTGGTCGGTCGACGCCAGCAAGGTCCGGCCCGCCACCAGGAACTTGTCGTCATCGATCTTCGACTGCGTGTTGACCGGGATCTGCCGCTCGATATGGTTGATCAGCGTCTGCGTGTCCGGCTGCAGCACGAAGGCCAGGAATGCCATCGCCCCCTTCATGTTCTTCGCGTGCGCCGGGATGCTGATGTCCTCCATCGGCGCATCCTCGGCGTCCTTGACCGATGCATCGAGGGTCGGGAATTTCTCGAAGCCGAACGACGACACTTCGGCCGGCGGGATGTTCTGCGTGATGAAGTTGCCGATCAGCATGATCGCCCCGCGGCCCTGGAACAGCAGCGACTGGCTTTCCTGGAACGCGAGCTCGGTCTGGTCGGCGTTGAAGCATTTGTCGTCGATCAACTGCTTCCAGTGCGCCATCACGTTCTTGACCTTCGGGTCCAGATACGAGACGTGGCCGCTCATCAACTGCATGTGGAACGCGTAGCCGTTCAGCCGCAGATCGAGATAGTCGAACCATCCCGCGGTCGGCCACAGATCCTTGGTCCCGATCACGAACGGCGTCAGCCCCGCCTTCTTGAGCGCGTCGCAGGCGCCGACCAGGCCATGCCAGTCGGTGATCGGCCCGACGCCCGCCTTCTTCAGCAGGTCGTCGCGTGCATAGAGGCCCCACTGGTATTCGCTGTAGGGCACGCCGTATTGCTTGCCGTCGTTGGTGACCAGATCCACGCCCGTGCCGCCGATCGCCTGCTTGACCGCCGGCGTGAACAGCGAACTGACGTCCGCGAGCAGCCCGGGCCGGACGAACTGGCGCAACCGCTCGCCGGTGTACCAAAGCACCACATCGGGCGCCTCGGACGTGAGCCAGTTGCGGATCGCCTGCTTGTAGCTCTCGTGATCGTAGACGTTGTACTGCACGGTCGTCCCGGGATGCGCCGCCTCGAACCGCTTGACCACCTCGGCGAACGCGGCGCGCGGCGCGGGATCGGACGTGTCGGCGTTGAACACGAGCGTGTCGGCGTGCCCGGGTCCGGCCAGCCCGCCCATCCCCGCCAGCGCAAGCAAGGCGACCATCATCCGACGCATGGCGTTTCCTTTCCTCGCCCCCTCTTCGAGAGGCCTGCGAGCGAACTATGCACGATCGCGCGCCCGCGTCGTCCGCTATCGCGTCCCGATTATCCCGGATACTAAGGTCACTCGATGTCCGAACCACCCGAACACATCTTCTGGGCCGGCCTCACGCGCGACATCGTCGTCATGGCCCAGGCTCACGCCCACAGCCAGGTCGAGATCAACCTCATGCTCTCGGGGGCCTCGACCTACTTCTTCGGCGGCCGCGAGATCGTCGTTCGAGGCGGCCAGTTCGTCGTCTTCTGGGGCGCGGTCCCGCACCAGACCGTCGCCGTCGAGGGGCGCGCCCGCTTCGTCTGCGTCTATCTGCCGATCGAGATGGTTCTCGCCATGCCGCTCGGCCACGAGATGCGCCGCGCCCTGCTCGACGGCGGCATGCTCGCCGCCCGCGAGCCGCTCGAGCCCGGCGGGCCGAACGGCTGCACGACGACCTGCTGCAGCCGCACGCCAGGCTGCGCGCGCTCGCCGCCGCCGAACTCGGCCTGCGCCTGCGACGCCTCGACGTTCTCGGCTGGCACGATCTCGCGTCCGTCCCGGCCACGCTCTCCACTCCGCGGCGTCCCGGCCACGCCCCCGTCTACGCGATGGCGCGCTTCCTCAGCACGCATGCGACCGATCCCGTCTCGGTCGCTGACGCCGGCCGTGCCGTCGGCCTGCACCCGAACTACGCCATGACGCTGTTCCGGCGCGTGCTCGGCATGACCGCCGGCGACTACCTCACCCGCTCGCGCCTCTACATCGCACAGTCGCTCCTGCTCACCGACGACCGCGATATCGCCTCCGTCGCCTTCGACGCCGGTTTCGGCTCGCTATCGCGCTTCCACGACGCCTTCCGCCGCCAGTTCGCCACCACACCGCAGCGCTTCCGCAACGCCAACCGGGCGGGCTGACCTAGAGCGCGATCGCTTCTACCTGAAGCGATCAGGCTCTAGGCCGCCCAAAGCGCAAGCCCGGCAATCCCCACCACGATCTCCCGGATCCGCTTGACCAGCGAGACCGCGAGCCCGGCCGAGCCGGGCAGCCCCACCGCAAGAGCCGCCAGCACGAAGCCGCCCTCCTGGATGCCGAGCGCGCCCGGGACGGCGAACCCCGCGACCCGCGCCGCCGTGCCCAGGCTTTCGATCGCAAGCGCCACGAGCCCGCCCGCCGGCACGCCCAGCGCGCGCAGGATCAGCCACGTCTCCACGGTCCCGAGCAGCCACGCCAGCGCATGCAGCGCCACCGCCCGGCGCGCCGTCCGCCGCCGGTAGATCGCGTGCGCCGCCTCGCTCAACCCGTCCAGCGCGCCGGACGCGAGGCTCGGCCAGCGTCGCCCGATCCGGCTCGTCAAGGCCTCGAACAGGTGCAGGAACCCGAACCTCTGCGCGGCCAGCATGCCGCCCGCCAGGCCCGCGACCAGGCAGGCGCTGCCGATCCAGGCGAGCACCGATCCCGTCCCCGCGCAGGCCGCGAGCGCCGCCAGTCCCGCCAGCAGGAACAACGCCAGCGCCGCCACCTCGAGCGTCAGGTCGACCACCACGCTCGCCACCGCCTCGGCCAGCGCCAGGCCGGACTTCACCAGCAGCCGGACACCCACGATGTCGCCGCCGACATGGGCCACCGGCAACAGCGAATTGACCGCTTCCCTGATCAGCCGCAGCCGGAACATTGCCCACCGTCCGACCGGCCGCGCCAGCAATCCGCGCCAGGCCTCCGCCGACAGCCACAACTGCACCAGGTGCAGCCCCGTGATCGGCACCAGCGTCCAGGCCGCCCGTTCGACATCCAGACCCGCCCTGGCCACACCGGTCCGTGCCGCGAGCACCGCCCAGGCCACCGCGCCCGCCATGCCCAACCCGGCCGCGATCGGCCATCTACGCTTGGCCTTGGCTCGAAGCGCGACCGTCCCGCCCGTCACGCCTCCGCTGGTCGCGGCAACCCCTGCAGCAGGCTCGCGACATAGAAGGCGCGCCGGTGCCGCTGCTCGAACGCGAACCGCGGCGACCAGGCGAACGCGTCGTGGATCCGGCGCGAGATCCGCGATTCGGCATCGATCGCATAGAAGAAGTGGTTGGCCAGCAGGCACACGCCGCCCGGCCGCAACAGGTCGGCGATCCGCTCGGCCAGCCGCTTGAGCATCGCGTCGTCGAACGGCTTGAGGTAGTAGATCATGTCGGTGATCACCACGAGATCGAACCCGCCGTCCAGGCTCCGCGGCAGCGCCAGCGCGTCGCCCTGCATGAACTCCATGTTCTCCGTCACGCCGCGCGCCCGGGCCCGCTCGAGCGCCGCCTCGGAGATGTCCATCCCCACGACGTGGTCGGCGCGGTCGGCCAGCAGCCGCGTCATCAGCCCGAGCCCGCAGCCGAGATCGAGCGCGCGCGCGAATCGCCGGCCCGGCAGCATGCCGACGATCTGCTCGTATTTCCGCTGCTGGTAGCGATACCGCCGGGTCGCCGTCTTCCACGGGTCGGCGCTGGCGGTGTAGGCGGCGTCGAACGCGCCCTGCGCGCCCAGCGTCTCGCGCGCCCGCTCGATCGACTGGTCGGTCTTGGCACCCACCAGGAACAGCGAGAAGTCTCGCCCCAGGACCATGATCGTGTTGTCGAGCAATCGGGGCAGCCAGCGCCGCCCCGCGTGAGGGGCGGACGAGATCTCGGATGGCACGGGTCGTTCCTCGCTGCCGGCGCATTGGCACCGGCGTTGCGGCACGTCCTAGCGCGGCCGCACCCGTCCGGCAATCGACGCCCCGTCCATCCCCGTGCTACCGCACCTCGCTGCCGGGAGAGATCGATGCTGCGTCGCCTTCTGCTGATCGGACTGGGTCTGTTCGGTTCTGTCTCCGCCGGAGGCGCCGTCGCCGACGACCTGATCACGATGGCCTCGGGCGTGAAGTATCACGACGAGAAGGTCGGCACCGGCCCAGAGCCGCAGCCCGGACAGTCCGTCACCGTCCACTACACCGGCTGGCTCGACGACGGCGGCCATCGCGGCCGCAAGTTCGACAGCTCGCGCGACCGCAACCAGCCCTTCAGCTTCACCCTCGGCCAGGGCCAGGTCATCCAGGGCTGGGACATGGGTGTCGCCACCATGCATGTCGGCGGCAAGCGGACGCTGGTGATCCCGCCCGCGCTGGGCTACGGCGAGCAGGGGGCGGGCGACGCCATTCCACCCAACGCCACCCTGATCTTCGACGTCGAGCTTCTCGCCGCGCGCTGACGGTTTGCTCCGTCATGCGTTAGGCTCCCCACGAGGAGCCAACTCATGCCGTTCGACGACCCAGGCGGTCACCGCGACCGCCCCCAAGCCCGCAACGTGCTCGGCGGCGCGCCGCACAGTGCGCGCGCGACCCGGTCACCGGCTTCTTCCGCAACGGGTGCTGCGACACCGGCCCCGAGGACATCGGCAGCCACACCGTCTGCGCCGTCCTGACCGCGGAGTTCCTCGCCTTCTCCGCTTCCCGCGGTAACGACCTCTCGACGCCGCGGCCCGAGTTCGGCTTTCCCGGCCTCGTTCCCGGCAACCGATGGTGCCTGTGCGCGCCACGCTGGCAGGAGGCGTTCGAGGCGGGCGCCGCTCCGAGCGTCGTCCTCAAGGCCTGCCACGAGGCGGCGTTGCGTCATTGCGAACTCGACGATTTGCGCGCCCACGCCGTCGGCCGTGGATGACCGGGTGCCAAGTTGGCAATGACCGCCGCGCCCTCTAACGTCCGCGTCGTGTGCCACGCACCGGACGCCAGCAGATGAGGGCGGCAGCCGCCGAGCCGGCCGGGCGGGGCGATGGCGCCCGCTTCCAGGCCGGGTCCGAGCTGCGCGAGGCACGCGAGCGTCTCGGCTGGGATCTCGGCGAGGTCGCGGCCGCGCTGCGGATCAAGCTCGCCTACCTGCAGGCGATCGAGGACGGGCGGATCTCGGCCTTGCCCGGCAACGCCTATGCGTTGGGCTTCCTCCGCACCTACGCCACCACGCTGGGCCTCGACCCCGACGAGGTCGCCCGCCGCTTCCGTGCCGAGGCCCACGACGTCAACCGCAAGACCGAGCTCGCCTTCCCCGCCCCCGTTCCCGAGCGCGGTGTGCCGACCGGTGCGATGGTGCTGCTCGGGCTGGTCATCGCCTTCGTGGGCTACGGCGTTTGGTACCGGCTCAGCGATCACGAGCAGACCGCGACCCATGTCGTCCCGCCGGTCCCCGAACAACTGCTCGCCGCCCCCAAGGCGGCGCCCGTCTCGCCACAGGTCGCCTCCGTGATGCCGCCGCCCGGCTCCGCGCCCCCACGATCGGCTGCCCCCGTTCCGGTCGCACCCGCGCCTGCACCCGCTATCGTCCCTACCGTCCAGACACCAGCGCCCGCTCAACCGGTGCCAGCCCAACCCACGGCCGCCCAACCGACGCCCGCCCCGCCAACGCCCGCCCCGCCAACGCCCGCCGTCGTACCGCCCGCGGCACCCGCTCCGGTCCAGACCGGCCTCGTCCTGCACGCCTCCGCCGTCACCTGGGTGCAGGTCCGCGCCCCCGACCATGTTCTCTGGGATCACATCATGCAGCCGGGCGACACCTGGCCGGTGCCCGCCGACCAGGCCGGCCTGACGCTGACCACCGGCAACGCCGGCGGCCTCGACATTCTCGACAACGGCGCCTCGCTCGGCAACGTCGGCCGCACCGGCGCGGTCAGGCACAACATCGCGCTCACCGAGGACGGCGTGAAGGCCGCACTCGCCGCCCCGCCGGCCGCCACCGCCCCGAAGCCGACCCAACCGATCCATCATCAGATCATCCCGCCCGCGCTTCCCGACAGCGCCGCCGACCAGCTCAACGCCAGGCAGCTCGAGCGCCCGCACTAGTGCCGTCGATCGACGATGCGGCCGGTCCCGCGCGCGACCTCGTGGTGGTCGACGGCGTGGTCAAGACGTTCGGGCATAAGCAGGCCCTCGACAGGGCCACGTTCTCGGTGCGTGGCGGCCAGATCATGGGGCTGCTCGGTCGCAACGGCTCCGGCAAGACGACCTTGTTCCGGCTGCTGATGGGGATCCTGAAGGCGACATCGGGCCGGCTGACGGTCGATGGTCTCGATGCCTTCGAGGATCGGGTCGAGCTCAAGCGGCGCATCGGCTTCCTGCCGGACGAACCGGTCTTCTATGCCTATCTTTCGGCGCGCGAGATCCTGCAACTCAGCGCGGCAATGCACGGGCTCGACGTGGACGCGACGATGGCGGAACTGCAGCCGCTCATCGAGCGGATGGACCTCTCGGCGGAGATCGACAATTTCGCCGAGGAATATTCGCGCGGCATGAAAAAGAAGCTGGGACTTCTGCTGGCGCTGCTACACCGGCCGAGGCTGTTGATCCTCGACGAGCCGACCAACGGGCTCGACGTGGAATCGACGCATCTGTTCTATGAACTCATCCTCGGCCTCGCGGCGAGCGGGACGACGATCCTGTTCTCGACGCACCTGATGGATCACGTGGCTCGGCTCTGCTCGGACGTCGTGGTGATCGACCGCGGCGCGGTGGTCGCGTGGGATTCGGTCGCCGCACTGCGCGCCGCGCATGGCACAGACGATCTGGAGGCGCTGTTCATCGCGCTGGTCCGGGCGCCGGGCCGCCGATGACCCGCCGTGGCGCACCCGGCTTCCGGACGGTGGTCGTGCTGCTGCTCGGAGCGGCGCGCCACCGCTCGGCCGGGAAGACGCGGCGCCAGCAGATGCTGCGGCGTGCGCGCGGCGGGACGGGGATCGGCGGATGGGTCGCACTTCCCGCCGGCTTGGGCCTGCTGATGGCGTGCCTGGTGCACGTCTCCGCGGCCTTCGACGTGGCGCTGTTCGTGGCGGCGGCCGAACGGGTTCAGACCGGTGCGGCTCCGGCCGGAACGCTGCCGGACATCGTGGCGCTCATCGTCGTCGTCTGGTGGGCGCTGGTGCTGGTCTGCCAGGGCGAGGGGGCGGAGATCGACGCGCTGCGGACGCGCCATCCGATGTGGGAGTGGCTGTTCAGCCATCCGGCGGCGCCGGGTGCGATCTTCCTGGCCGAGATGCTCGCGCCGATCGTGGCCAATCCGTTCTTCCTGATGGCGCCGCTCTTTCCCGCCGTCCTGTTCGGGCTGGAGTATGGCTGGTGGGGAGGCATGCAAGCTGCCGTGCTGGCCGGCGTGCCGCTCGCGATCGGGCTCGCCTGCGTCGCCAAGGCGATCGAGATCCGGGTGGTCCTGCGCCTGACATCACGTGTCCGCGGCACGGTCTTGGGGCTGATGGGCTGGTTCGGGTTCTCGTCGACGGTCGCGATCTTCCTGCTGGCCAGCCAGATGGACCGGGTCGCAGGCCCGGCGTGCCTGTGGCTCGCGCCGCTCGGCAAGTGGCCCTGGCCGCCGATCCGGATGCTGGTCGGGCAAACGCCGGCGGGCACCATGATGATCTGGCATGGGATCGCGCTGTGCGCGGGGCTCTCGGCGATCCTGGTGCTGGGCGCCGTCGCATCCAGTGCCGCGAGCGTGCGGCGCGGGCTGGTGGGGCCGTCTTGCGTCGCCCCTTTGCGCGGCGCCGGGCCGTCACGGTTCGGGCGCGAGCCGCTGTTGCGCAAGGAGCTGCTGTGGTTTCGCCGCGACGGGCGCGCGCTGATCCAGGCGATCCTGGTGCCATTGTCGTTGGCGGCACTTCAGGTGTTCAACTTCCGGGCGTTTCTCTCCAGGACCGGGAGCGGCTGGACCACGGTGTGCGGGATCGCGGTCCTGCTCGGGACCTATTTCCTGCTGACGCTCGGGCCACGATCGCTGGCGTCCGAAGGACAAGCATTGTGGATCGCGCAGACCTGGCCGCGCGGTCTGGAGAACCTGCTGCGGACGAAGGCGAGACTGTGGGCGAGGATCGCGACCGCGATCGTGGGCTTGGCTTTGGTCTATGCCGGCTGGCGGTTTCCGTCGCATCTCGGCGGCGTGCTGGCTGTGGGCGCCTTGTGGTGGGTGTTCGCGGACTCGCTGGCCCGCAAGACGGTGTCGCTGGTGACGATGGCGTCGGGCCCGGACGAGGTGGCCAAGCCGCCCAAGGGGCTGCAATGGGCGGCGACGCTGGGGACCTTCAGCTTCGCGATCGGAGTGTTCACCCAGCAATGGAGTCCGGCGGTCACCGGGGTGGTCTATTCGATCCTGACGGCCGCCGCGATGTGGCAGAATTTCCGGCACCGGCTGCCGTTCCTGGCCGACCCGTGGTCGGAGACATTGCCGCCGGCGCCGACGCTGCTGCATGCGATGGTGGCGATCAGCGGGATGGTCGAGGGGGTGTCGATCCTGTCGGTGATCGCGGTTCTGATCATTGGGCGTGACGGGCTGACCGGGCCGGTCGTGGCCGGGCTCTACGGACTCTGCGCGATCGCGGCGGCGCTGGCTGTGGGCCACGTTCTTCAGCGACGCGGCATCGGGCTGCGTGACATCTGGCTCTGGCAGGATCGGGCGGGCGAGGACGCCAGCGGCCTCGATCCGGCTCGCATGGTCCGGGCGGCTCCCGTCGTGCTGCTGGGTGCGGCGGCGGGGGCGGGCTTGGGACTGCTCGCCCACCTCTACCTCGTGGGGCTGCATCTGTGGCCGGACATCGGACGGGTGATCGACGAGAGCCGGCGCAAGTCGGACGCGCTACCGAATTGGCGGATCGCCTATGGCGTGTCGGCGGTGGCGCTCGCGCCGTTCGCGGAGGAGTTCCTGTTCCGGGGGCTGCTGTATCGGGCGCTGGACCGCGAGTGGGACGGCTGGCGGGCGGTGGCGGGAGCCGGGGTGTTCTTCGCGATGTATCACCCCTGGTTGTCGTGGATCCCGGTCGGGTTGCTCGGGGCGATGAACGCGGTGCTGTTCAAGCGGACCGGTTATCTCGCGCCGGCGGTGGCCGGACATATGGCCTACAACGCGGTCGTGCTGGCACTCTGACATCGCAAAGGGCTGGAAAACCCGCCCGCCCGCTGGCATCTGCCAGTCAACACGCCGCCCCGGAGTCCCCGATGAACTACCGCCCCTACCAGCAGATCGAGCGCCGGCGCTCGCGCCAAATCCATGTGGGACGCGTCCCGGTCGGCGGCGACGCGCCCATCACCATCCAGACCATGACCAACACGCTCACCCACGACGCCGAGGCCACCATCGCCCAGATCCGCCGCGCCGAATTGGCCGGCGTCGACATCGTCCGCGTCTCCTGCCCCGACGTCGAAAGCACCGCCGCCCTCGCCGAGATCGTCCGCGAGGTCAACGTCCCCATCGTCGCCGACATCCATTTCCACTACAAGCGCGCCATCGAGGCCGCCCGCGCCGGTGCCGCCTGCCTGCGCATCAATCCCGGCAACATCGGCAGCGCCGAGCGCGTCCGCGACGTCGTCAACGCCGCCCGCGACCACGCCTGCTCGATCCGCATCGGCGTCAACGCCGGCTCGCTGGAGCGCCACCTGCTGGAAAAATACGGCGAGCCCAACCCCGAGGCCCTGGTCGAGTCCGCGCTCGAGCACGCGAAAATCCTCCAGGACCACGATTTCCACGAGTTCAAGATCAGCGTGAAGGCGTCCGACGTCTTCCTCGCCGTCGCCGCCTACCAGCAACTGGCCGACATCTGCGACCACCCCCTGCACATCGGCATCACGGAAGCCGGCGGCAAACGCGCCGGCACCGTCAAGTCCGCCATCGGGCTCGGCTCGCTGCTCTGGGCCGGCATCGGCGACACCATCCGCGTCTCGCTCTCGGCCGAGCCCGAGGAGGAGGTCCATGTCGGCTGGGAGCTGGTCAAGACGCTGGGCATCCGCCACCGCGGGGTGAAGATCATCTCCTGCCCGTCCTGCGCCCGCCAGGGCTTCAACGTCATCGACACCGTCGCCACGCTCGAGGACCGCCTCGCCCACATCTCCACCCCCGTCACGCTCTCGATCATCGGCTGCGTCGTCAACGGACCCGGCGAGGCGCTGATGACCGACCTCGGCGTCACCGGCGGCGGCAACGGCCGCCACATGGTCTACGCCGCCGGCAAGCAGGACCACACCACCGCGGGCGCCGACATGATCGACCACATCGTCGAGCTCGTCGAAGCCCGCGTCGAGCGGATCCGCGGCGAGAACGCGCCGGCCACCGACGCCGAGGCCGCCCACGCCGACGGCGTCGCCGCCCGGCAGCACGCTGTCTGACCTTGGCCGCACTCCAGCCGGTCCGCGGCACCCACGACATCATCGGCGAGGACATGCGCCGCCACCGGCTGGTGGCCGAGACCGCGCGCCGCGTCGCCTACGCCTACGGCTTCGACGAGTGGCAGACCCCGATCTTCGAGCCGACCGACCTCTACGCCCGCTCGCTCGGTGACACCTCCGACGTCGTCACCAAGGAGATGTACACCTTCGCCGACCGCGGCGGCGACACCCTTACCCTGCGCCCCGAGGGCACCGCCGGCATCTGCCGCGCGCTGGTCACCAACGGCCTCACCCAGAGCCTGCCGCAGCGCGTCTTCTACGCAGGCCCCATGTTCCGCTACGAGCGCCCGCAGAAGGGCCGCTTCCGGCAGTTCCACCAAATCGGCGTGGAACTGATCGGTCCCGCCGAACCGCTCGCCGACGCCGAGACCATCGCCTGCGGCCGCGATATCCTGGCTGCCCTCGGTCTCGCCCGCCACGTCACCCTCGAGCTCAACACCCTCGGCGACACCGAAAGCCGCACCGCCTGGCGTCAGGCGCTGATCGCGCATTTCACCCGCCACCGCGACGCGCTCTCCGACGAAAGCAGCACCCGCCTCGAACGCAACCCGCTCCGCATCCTCGACAGCAAGGACCCGCGCGACCGCGCGCGCGTGGCCGATGCGCCCACCATCCACGCCCACCTCAACGACGCCTCCAAATCCTTCTGGGACCAGCTCCGCGAACATCTTGCCACGCTCGGCGTCGCCTTCGTCGAGAACCCCAACATCGTCCGCGGCCTCGACTACTACAGCCACACCGCATTCGAATTCACCACCGAGGCGCTCGGCGCCCAGGGCACCGTGCTGGCCGGCGGCCGCTACGACGGGCTCGTGGCCGGCGTCGGCGGCCCGCCCACGCCCGCCATCGGCTGGGCCGCCGGCATCGAGCGCCTGTCGCTCCTGCTCGACCAATCGCCCACGCCGCCCGAGACCATCGCCGTCGTCCCGCTCGACGAACAATCGGAACCGGACGCAATCCGCGTTCTCGCCCGCATCCGCCGCGCCGGCCTGCGCGCCGAGATGGCCTTCCGCGGCAATGCTCGCAAACGCCTCGAACGCGCCGACAGGGCCGGCGCCGTCGCCGCCGTGCTGCTCGGCGAGGGGAGGGCGAGCGTTAAAATCCTCGCCACCGGAGCGCAGACGGATATCGCGATCGATGAGTTGCCGCGTCATCTCTTGGCAGTCCTGGCTGAACGGCCGTGACAAGCAAGACGGGGCTCTGCCCATCGAGCCGCGAAGCGGATCGATCCCGCCAAAGGCTCGCCTTTGAGAACGATCACCATGTTTGATGAGCGGCTCGACCATATCGTCATGCGGGCCGAGGAGCTTCAGCACGACCTCTCGTCCGGCCTCGGCGGTGACGCCTTCAACCGCGCCTCGCGCGAATACGCCGAGCTCGAACCGATCGTCGCCCGCATCAACGAGCTCCGCGCCGCCGAAGCCGCCCGGCGCGACGCCGAACGCCTCCTGACCGACCCCGAGATGCGCGAACTCGCCGAGGCCGAGCTCGCCGAACTTGCGGCCCGCATCCCCGAACTCCGCCACGCCATCGCGCTCGCAATGCTGCCGCGCGACGAGGCCGACGAGCGCAGCGCCATCCTCGAGATCCGCCCCGCCGCCGGCGGCGACGAGGCCGGCCTGTTCGCGCGCGAACTGTTCGAGGCCTACCGCAAATACGCCGAAACCCGGGGCTGGCGCTTCGAGACCATTGAATTCGACGAGAACGAACTGGGCGGTCTCAAAGGCGCCATCGCCGACATCAACGGCCGTGGCGTCTTCGCCCGGCTGAAATACGAATCCGGCGTCCATCGCGTCCAGCGCGTGCCCACCACCGAAAGCCAGGGCCGCATTCACACCTCCACCGTCACGGTGGCCATGCTGCCCGAGGCCCAGGAGGTCGATGTCGACATCAACGAGACCGACCTGCGCATCGACGTCTACCGCGCGTCCGGCGCCGGCGGCCAGCACGTCAACAAGACCGAGAGTGCGGTGCGCATCACCCACATGCCGTCCGGCATCGTCGTCGCCATGCAGGAGGAGCGCAGCCAGCACAAGAACCGCGCCAAGGCGATGAAGATCCTGCGCGCCCGCCTCTATGAACAGCAGCGCGCCAATCTCGCCGCCGATCGATCGGCGGATCGTAAAAACCAGGTCGGTACCGGCGATCGGTCGGAGCGCATCCGCACCTACAACTTTCCGCAGGGCCGCGTGTCGGACCACCGTATCAACCTGACGCTCCACAAGATCGACCGCGTCATGCAGGGCGATTTCGACGATCTCATCGACGCCCTCGTCACCGACGAACAGACCGCCCTGCTCGCCCAGCAGGACTGACGATGTCCGCGGGATCGACCTCCACTCGGCAACCCTCGCGCATCGGCGACGGCGCAACCACAACCCCCAACGCGCGGCCATCGCGATGCGGGCGCCCGCCCTGCCATCGTGCATCTCAGGAGCTCGGAAAGCCTTCGAATTGCGGAAGCCCGTCGGTG
Source organism: Acetobacteraceae bacterium (assembly GCA_965276655.1). Classification (GTDB taxonomy): domain Bacteria; phylum Pseudomonadota; class Alphaproteobacteria; order Acetobacterales; family Acetobacteraceae; genus CAXTPV01. The sequence continues at coordinate 2,705,020 of CBDIBD010000003.1, read as the reverse complement.
ATGTCGAACCACGGTGCCTTCGACCCGACGAAGATGTGCATTTCCGGACGGATCGTTGGCTGGTCCACGAGTGTGCCCATGGCGACATGGACGTAATGCCCGTCCCGCACCACCGAATAGAGCAGCGACCCGCAAGTGCCACAGTGAGCGTCATGACCTGCGTCGCTGCCGTATCTAAGGATCAGACTCTCGCCCTTGGAAAGCGACAGCTTATCCCGTTCTATACCGGCCAGAGGTTTATAGGCTGACCCTGTCGTGCGGCGACACTGCGAACAGTGACAATTCATCGCATACCTGAATTCGTCAACGACCTCGTATTGTATCCTCTCGCACAGACACTTGCCGGTCAGTGATCGCGCATTCGGTGTCATCTGGGGCATTGGGCGCTCCTCAGCGGTTCCGCGAAGGCCGCCAATATCTTATCATCGCGTCCGCTGCGGGTCCTCGACAGATTACTGCCGCTCCGGGAACAGGACGAAGGCAGCCCCGAAGATGAACTGCGGGCTGACGAGCGCATTATGTTCGACAACCGGCAGCCTCACCTTGAATTTCAGCGACACGCCGTATTTCGGGATGTCGTAGGCGACGATCGGGCCGAGCTCGAAATCCTCGAAACGCTTTCCCAGCGGCTGCACCGGCGCCTGGTCGAGCTCGTCGGCGTTCTCCTGGTTGGCGATGTTCCCCGACAAGCCGTATTGCCAACGTCCCTGCCGCTCGGTGATCGCGAAGTCGGTGTCCAGGATGTCACCGGTGTAGTAGTGCGTCGTCGGGTTCTGCAACGCATGGTCGTAGAACAGGCGCGCCGAGAACTCGGTGCCCTGGCCGAGGAAGTTCGGCCCCGTCAGGTAGCTCGCCGCGAAATTCGGAATGTAGTAGGTGTCGTTGTGCCCCGGCGAGGTGAACCTGGCCGGATTGTAGCGCCCGTTCGGAAAGATCATCGAGAATGTCGGCTGGATCGTCAGCCCGTAAGGCAGGTTGCGTGCTCCGGGCGGAACCACGGCGCCGAACCGGCCGAGATACCGGCTCCATTTGAGGAAGTCGACGAAGGTGTCGCCCCAGCCGTCGAACGTCTGGCGGATCCCGTCGGCGGCGAAGTTGGCGACTAGCACGTTGGCGAACACCGCGTCGGTGGCGAGCGTTCCGCCGAACACCTTGAACGGATACTCGTATTGCAGGGCGAACAGCTGGACGTCGTAATTGACGTTGACGCTCTGGATGCCCCGCCGCCTGAGCCCGATCGGCCCGTCATACCGCAAGGAATAGCCGGGCACGTTGAGCAGCGCGCCGAACAGGCCGGCGATCGGCGGCAGATAGGCGTTGCGGATGTCGGTGCCGCCGAAGGGGCCGCCGGCCACGTCGCCCTCCGAGGCGACCGCGGATCGTGCGGGCATCAGCAGGAGCGACGCGCCGAGGATGACAAGCGACTTCTTCACGGTGGACAATCCCTCGTTTTATTTCTTATCGGGGTGAGCCTCCGAGCCCGCGCCCGTTCCGCGTCGTTGCGATCGCGTCAGATCGGCGATACCGTGCAGAGCGCCATCAGCTCCGACACCTGCTCGACATGCTCGATCCGCCGGACCATGCGGATGATCTTTCCGGCCGCGTCCGCGCTCATCACCCGCGTCGCGTTGGCCATGAATTTCGCCTCGATCTCCGCATCGTCGAGCGGCCGCTCCGGCGTGCCGAGGCTCGTCGCAACCCGGTGCGACATCGACTTGCCGTTCTTCAGCGCGATGCGGACCTCGCCCGGAAAATGGATCGGAAAGTCGCTGCCAGGATCGTCCGAGCAGGACGTGCGGTCGGCCAGCGCCAGCACGAGCGGATCGTCGACGCCCTTGTCGTGGAACGCGGCCAGGTCGATCTCCCCGGTCACCAGCGCGAGGGCCACCACATAGGGCACGCTGAACATCGCCGAATAGGCATCGGCCGGACGGGTCGGTCCCGATACCATGTGGTGCAGTCGCGGCGACAGCGGGCAGTCGATGCTCTCGATCTCGTCGAGGTCGACCAGGCCCCGAAGATGAAGCGCGCAATCGACGAAGCCGTGGATGAAGTGACAGCACGGGTAGGGCTTCAGCGCGATGCCGGCGATCAGCCAGTCGGTGCCGAGCGCATGCAGCGGCGACATCTCGCCGGCGGGGATCCTGCCGAGGTGGGCGTGGTAGAAGCCGTGCCCGCCCTCGAGCATCGTCGGCGGCCCCTTGAAGCCGCTCATCGCCAGGCAGTTCGCCGCGATGCCGCTGTGCGCGGCCCACCCGGGATGCATGCGCTTGAGCCACGAATCCTTCAACTCCAGCAGGCCGGCCGCCATGCTGCCGCACAGGCCGGTCGCCGAGACCAGTTCCTCCCGGTCCGCCCCCATCAGCCGCCCGGCCGCGAACACCGCGGCGAACGCCCCGCAAAGCGCGGTGGGATGAAAGCCGCGGTCGTGGAAACCACCCTCGGCGGCGCGCGCCAGCCTGCAGCCGATCTCGAGCGCCGCGACGAAGCTCGTCAGGAACGAGAGTCCATCCGCCCGGCAGGCTTCCGCCGCCGCCAGCGACGCCGCGAGCGCCGGTGCCGTCGCATGGTAGATCGCGCCGATATGGGTGTCGTCGAAATCGAGGCCGTGGATCAGCGTCCCGTTCAATAGGGCGGCGCCGGCGGGAGTGAGCGATGCGCCGGTCGCCAGGCCATGCGCGCCCGTGCCGCCGCCCAGACGCCGGACGCCGCCGAGGATCGCGTCGGCGAAGCCGAAGCCGGACGACGCGAGCGCGATGCCGAGCCCGTCCAGCAGATGCGCCTTGGCCTTGTCGGCCAGCCCGGCCGGCAAATCCTCGAGGCGGAAACCGAGCGCGAAGTCGGCGAGCGCGGCGGAGACCGTCGGTTCCGAAGTCAGTCCGACCGCGGCGGCATCCATGATATCCGTTTCCTCTTGTGCGTTAGACGAGTTCTGAACAGGTCGCGCGCCCTCGACAAATAGATCGTCGCTATGGATCCATAGCCATTGGTCATGGAGCCCGGTCATAGCTGCGGACCGTCGATTGATAGTGGATCGTTATTTGTCATCGCCCGGACCGGCGACCTAGGTCGTCGTCAAGATCGAAGGTCCGCGCTTGCGAACGCGCGTCCCCGCAACAAGGTTGGATCCAGAACCGATGACCAAGACCCGGCGTCAGATGGCGCTGATCGCGTTCATGCAGGCACAGAACTGCACGAACTACGCCGGATCATGGCGTCATCCCGCTTCGATCCCGGACTTCATCACGCCCGAATACTACCAGCGGCTGGCGCGCACGCTCGAGGACGGCCGGTTCGACCTCGCCTTCTTTGATGACCGTCTCGCCATGCCGGACATCTACGGCGCCGATCATCGCGCGACGGTCGAGAACGGGATCCGCGCGATCAAGCTCGACCCGACCACGGTGATGATGACGATGGCCGCGGTCACGTCCCATCTCGGGCTCGGCGCCACCTATTCGACCACCTACTACGAGCCCTTTCACGTGGCGCGCCTGTTTGCGACGCTCGACTTGATGACGCGCGGCCGCGTCGCCTGGAACGTCGTGACCTCGCTCAACGACTCCGAGGCCGCGAATTTCGGGCGTTCCGAGCATATGGAGCACGATCTGCGCTACGATCGCGCCGACGAGTTCATGGAGGCCGTCCTCGGGCTCTGGGACAGTTGGGAGGACGGCGCGCTGCTCGTCGACAAGGCGACCGGCCGGTTCGCCGATCCGGACAAGGTCCACCGTCTCGACTACGAAGGTCGCTTCTTCCGTACGCGCGGGCCGCTCACCGTGCCGCGGTCACCGCAGGGCCATCCGGTCCTGCTGCAGGCCGGCGCCAGCGGGCGCGGCCAGAAGTTCGCCGGCCGATGGGCGGAGCTCGTCTTCGCGGCCTATCCCAGTCTCGAGGCCGGCCGCAAGCAATACGCCACCCTGCGGGCGGCGGCCGAGGCCGCCGGCCGCGACCCCGACACCATCCGGGTCGCGCCCGCGATCGGCGTCGTCGTTGCCGAATCGTCCGACCAGGCCGCCGAGAAGCGCGCCGTTCTCGAGGCTCTCTCGCGTCCGATCGACGGCCTGACCCTGCTGTGCGAGGTCCTCAACGTCGATTTCGCCAGCCGCGACTACGACGCGCCGTTCTCGGACGACGAGCTGGCCTCGGTCTCCTGGCACAGCCTGCGCGACAAGGTCATCGCCAGGAGCGGCAAGAAGAACCCGTCGGTCCGCGACTTCGTCGAGATGTCCGGACGCGGCACGTTGCGCGAAGCGCCCGTCTTCACCGGCTCGCCCGCGCAGGTGGCCGACGAGCTCGAAAGCTGGTTCGAGAGCGCCTGCGACGGCTTCGTCCTCGCCGCCGCCTACACGCCCGGCGGCTACGAGGATTTCGTCCGGCTCGTCGTCCCCGAACTGCAGCGCCGCGGACTGCACCGCCGCGACTATGCCGGCACAACGCTGCGCGACACGCTCGGACTGGCGCGGCCTGCGTCGGGCGATCGCCCGTCGCCGGCTGACCGCCGTGCGCTTTGATGCGCGCGTCTACACCAGACGCAGGCTGGCCGACATCACCGCCCGCGACGGGCCCTCGAGCGGGTTCGAGGCGCGCAGGAAGTCGCAGAACTTGCGGACCGACGCCGGCATCGGCTTGTCGGTCGCGGTGACGATCCCGAACGTCCGGACGATCTCCCAGTCGGCGAACCGCACGATGCCGATCGTGGGTTCGAGCTCGACCGGCACGAACGACCGCGGATGGATGCACACGCCGAGGCCCGCCGCGGCCATCGCCAGCAGCGTGATGACGTTGCTGACACCCCTCGCTTCCGGCGAGATGCGGACGCTGAGCGACCGCCGCTCGGCCTCCGCCAGCAGCGCGCGCCGGATCCCGACATGCGCGTCCGGGCTGAGTAGCGGATAATCCAGCACCTCGGCGAGGGGGGCGGCCGGGTGCCGCAGCAGCTTATGGCCGAGAGCCGCGACCACGACGCATTCGCTGGAGATGAGGGGCTCGAAACTCAGGCCGCTCCTCTCCTCGACCAGCGACATCACGGCGAGATCGCAACGTCCGTCCGCGACGTGATCGAGCGCGTCGCCCGGCATCAGATCGTGCAGCTGGACGGTGATCGAGGGATAGGTGTCGTGGAAGCGGCGCAGCGTCGGCGGCAGCCCGACGGTCGCCACCATCAACGTCGCCGCGACCCTGACCTGCCGGTCCCGCGACAGGGCGTCGCTGTTGAACTCCTGCAGCAGGCTGTCGAGGCCGCGCAGCGTGTCGGACGCCTGTCCATACAGACGCTGTCCCTGCTGCGTCAGCTCGACCCGGCGTGTCGTGCGATCGAGCAGACGGACCTGCAGCTTCTCCTCGAGCCTGCGGACGCGGTTGCTGATCGACGGCTGCGACAGGTTGAGCAGATCGGCGGCCCTGCTGAAGCTTCCCAGTTCGGCCACCGCGAGGAACGTCTGCAGATCCTCCAGACCGATGTCGAAACGGTGCCGCTCGATCCGATCGGACGATGCCATCAGACACACCCCAAGCCTGACGAACACATATTCCCATTCGCTATCAACGAATAGAAGCTTCCTATTTCCCCGGGAAGTCCGGATGCGCCACTTGCCGGAGGTGCCGCTCGGGATGCGGGATGCGGAGGAAACATGTCTCAACCGTTGAGGATCGTCACGCCGGTCGGCATGCTCGGCTACGGCTTTCCCGAGGCGGATTTCCGGCGCGGCATCGAGATGGGCGCGGACGCCGTCGTGATCGACTCCGGATCGACCGACAACGGCCCGCAGGAACTGGCCCTGGGCCTGACCACGTGCAGCCGGTCCGCCTATGTCCGTGACCTCGCGACGATCCTCGCCGCGACCAGCGGGCGCGGGATCCCGTTGCTGATCGGCTCGGCCGGGGGAACCGGCACCAACGCCCATGTCGAGTTCCTCCTCGACGTGATCCGGGAGATCGCCCGCTCGAACGGCACCCGCCTCCGGGTCGCCGCGATCGATGCCGACATCCCGAAAACCCTGGTCAGGCAACGGCTCGCGCAAGGCCGGATCTCGCCATGCGGTCCGGTGCCGCCGCTCGTCGAGCAGGACATCGACGATGCGGCCAACATCGTGGCCCAGATGGGCGCCGAGCCCTTCATGCGCGCGCTCGACGCGGATCCGGACGTGATCGTGGCGGGACGCGCCTACGACCCGGCGCCGTACGCGGCCCTCTGTCTCCGGCGCGGCATCGATCCGGGGATCGCCTGGCACATGGGCAAGATCATGGAGTGCGGCGGCGTCTGCGCCGAGCCGAAAGGCCGCGTCATCATGGCGACCATCGACCAGGACAGCTTCGATCTGGTGCCGATGAGCGCCGACGAGCGGTGCACGCCGCTGTCGGTCGCGGCGCACACGCTCTACGAAAAGTCCCGTCCCGATCTCCTCGCCGGTCCCGGCGGCGTTCTCGATCTACGCTCGGCGACCTACGACAGCCTTGACGCGCGAACCGTCCGTGTGAGGAACAGTGTCTTCACGCCCACGGCCTACACCGTCAAGCTGGAAGGGGCCAAGGTTGTCGGCCACCGGACGATCTTCATCGGCGGCATCCGCGACCCGATCCTCATCGGCCAGGTCGACGCCTATCTCGAGAAGGTGCGCCAATATGCCTTCAGCCATCATCCGGCGCTTCGCGACGGCAGCGGCCGGCTGCTGTTCCACGTCTACGGCAAGAACGGCGTGATGGGGGAGCTCGAGCCGATCAAGGACGCCAACCCGCACGAGCTCTGCATCCTCGGCGAGGCGACCGCGCCCACGCAGGCGCTGGCCAGCGCCATCTGCAACACCGCGCGCGTCGCTTGCCTGCATGCGCCCTATCTTGGGCAGCGCGCGACGGGCGGCAACATGGCCTTCCCGCTGACGCCGCTCGAGAACGAGATCGGCCCTGTTTGCGCCTTCAACATCTACCACCTGATGGAAGTCGACGACCCGGCTTCGTTGTTTCCCGTCCGCCATCTGGAGATGTGAGCGATGCACGAGGTGACGCTGCGCGAGCTCGCGAAGATCGTCCGCAGCAAGAACGCGGGCCCGTTCGAGCTGACGTTCGACGTCATGTTCGAGACCGAGGAGGTCTATCGACAGGTCAAGTCGAGCGGTGCTGTCACCCGCGAGGCGCTCGCCGCCCTCTACGGCGTCGCGGATCGGGACATCACCAACTTCCAGTTCTTCGACCCGGCGCTCGCCTTCAAGCTGACCATCCGGCGTCTGCGTCCGCAGGGCAGTGTCGGCGAGACCGACACGTTCGGCGCCCAGCAGCACGCCCCGCTGCTCGCCTTCCGTATTCCCGTCGAACCCCGGACGTAGAACATCGAGACGAGCGCGCGGAGAGATGAGCCATCGGCCGGTGCCGGGATGAAGGCCAACGCGTCGAACTGGCGTGGCCGGCCGTTCAATCGCTGGTCCTTCCACAACGTCGACAAGGTGATCTCCTCGAGCCTGATCCCTTGTGATCCGGGCAACACGATTGCTTTCGAACACCACAAATGGGCGAAGCGCGGCCTTCTCCTGAACGGCCGGTTCCTCGGGATGCTCGGAACCGACGCCGTCGTCGCTCTCGTCGATGGACGGATCGCGTACGAGTGGTACGCCAACGGCAACGACCAGCACACCCCGCACATCGTGATGTCCTGCACCAAGGCGGTGATGGGTCTGCTGACCGGGATCCTCGACGCGCAGGGCGCGATCCGGATCGACGGGCGCGTATCGGAGTATCTGCCGGAGATGGCGGGCACCGCCTACCAGGACGCTACGATCCGGCACCTTCTCGACATGCGCGCGGGCGTCGTGCTCGACGCGGCGCAGTCGCGCGCCTACGAGGCTGCGACCAACTGGACCGGCGAGGTCGACACCGGCGCCGGCTCGGACCTGCCCACCTTCTTCAAGAGCCTGAAGGCGCCTCCAGTCCGCCATGGCGGCTCCTTCAGCTATGTGTCGGCCAACACGGACCTGCTGGGATGGGCGATCGAGCGGGCGACAGGTGAGGGCATCGCCGTGTTGCTGAGCAGCCGATTGTGGAAGCCGATCGGCGCCGAGGACGACGCCTCGATCACGCTCGATCGGACAGGACTGGCACGCGCGAGCGGTGGATTGAGCGCAACCGCGCGAGACTTCGCCCGGCTCGGTCAACTGATGATCGATGACGGGCGTCGTGGCACGCGCGAGATCGTGCCGAAGTCCGTCATCGATGACATCACCTGCAACGGAGACCCGCACGCCTGGCGAACCGGCGAATGGGGAAAGTCGTTCTCGGCGATCGGCAGGAACATGAACTACAGATCCGGCTGGTACATCGTCAACGACAACCCGCAGATGGTCTTTGCCATGGGCATCCATGGTCAGAACCTTTTCATCGATCGGAACAGGAGATTGGTTGTCGCGAAGATGTCGTCCTGGAACAAGCCGATCGAGCGGCTACCCCTGTTCCTGACACACAAGACCTTCCGCGGATTGCAGCGCTGATCGCCGGCACGCTCCCTGCGAAGACGCATTCGGACGAAGCAGCGATAGGCAATCCCCTAGCCAGCCCAGAGTCACCAAGCCGCATCCGGCCAGGCGTCCTGCTGTTGCGGCAGATGTTGGTAATTCTTATTCCAATCGTCGATCTCGGAGCGGTCGTCTTCATCGGCACCGACGAACGAACCCCGGTTCGCGCATCGATCCGCTGAGCGTCCGGTCAATGTCAAGCATCACTTGACATTGGCAACCAACACTTTACAATTGGTCTCATGATCCGGACGTTCCGCAGCCGGGCGCTTGAGATCCTGTGGACCACTGGCGTGTCGGCGAAGATCGATCGTCGCCTGCATGCACGGATTCTGCGGCGGCTCGACCAGTTGAACGCTGCGGCTCGACCAGCCGACATGAACATCCCCGGCTTCGACTTCCACGCCCTGCGTGGCGTTCCCGTGCGCTACTCGGTTCACGTCAATGGTCCTTGGTGCGTAACGTTCAGCTGGGACGTTGCGGATGCGATCGCTGCCGATTTCGAGCAATACCACTAGAGGAGACGACGATGACGGTCCCGAGACGAGACTCGTCCCGGCCACCCACCCATCCTGGCGAAATCCTTCGCGAGGATGTGTTGCCCGCACTGGGACTGACCGTGACGGCCTTCGCCAACCGGATCGGCGTATCGCGCCAGACGGCGCATGCGGTGCTGGCCGAGAAAACCGCCCTGACTCCGGAGATGGCCGTCAGGGTCGGCAAGCTGTGCGGCAACGGACCCGGCGTGTGGGTTAGGATGCAGGCCGCCCTGGACATCTGGCGTGCCGAGAGAACCGTCGACGTGTCGGGCATCAAGACGATGCAAGCCGCATCCGGCTAGGCTTCACGCTCTTGCGGCAGATGCTGATACTGCGTCACGCCATCACCGATCCCATCGTCGTCGCCTTTGTCGGCGGTGAAGAGATGCACCGCCAAGTGGGCGGCCGTCGGCGCGCCGAGAGACAAGCAGTCCGTCAAGCTCACGCGGCACATCATCCCGACGCTCTCCTGCTCAAGAACGCGGGCACCAGCGCCAGCCCGGCAACGGCGGCGTCGATCCACACGATCACGAACTCGCCGGTCCCGATGCCGAAGCTCGCCAGCACGAGCGAGCCGAGCGCGCGCCTCCGCGCCTGGTTGAGCGCCTCGATCCTGCTCACCGTCCGTCCCGCTCGGGACCCGCCGTTGCCGTCTCCGGGAGCCCGAGCTCGGACGTCTCCTTGATCGTCTCGAGAACGAAGATCGTCTCGGTTCTGGCCCGCGACCAGATGGATCTCCTCGACCTCCGGCCGGGCGGCGATGTCGGCTCGGAAACCGGCCTCGCCGGGATGCAGCGCGAGATCGATGAAGACGAATGCGCACAACGGGAGCTCGACCCGGTCCGGATCGAGCACCGCGCGATTGCCGCGGATGACGCCGGAGCTGTTGAGCCGTCGCACACGCTCGCTCGCAGCCGACACGGACAGGCCGACGGCCTGTCCGATCTCGGCATTGGAAAGTCGGTTTTCGGCATTCTGACGCCATTCCGCTCGAACGTCAGGTCAAGTCTGTCGGCGCCATTGATTTACGTGAACCATCCCACCGACACACTCTCCGCGATCAACAGCAGGACGAAACCAAGCGCCGGGGCGAGATGGGACCGTCCAGCGCGAACCCGGACCAGGGTCACGATCGCACCGACCATCACCGCCCACAGCAGTGCGACGCCGAATGGCCGCGTTTGCGGCGCGAGGACCATGGCCGCGCCCGCGACCTCGAGGAACGCGGTGACGAACCGCCACGCCGGCGGATAGCCCCAGTCGCGAAAGCTTTTCGCGGTGCCGCCGAGATCGAAGGCATTGGCGGCCGCCGCGCCGGTGAACGCGAGCGCCGTCACCACCGGCAGGGCGATGCCCCAACTCATCGCTTCGCGCCACGCGGACCAGCAATGAACGGACCAGGGTCGAGGTCGCCGGGCTTGCGCATGAACGGGCTCCGTGAAAAGACAGGCGAGACGCTAGCGTATCGCCTCAATCATGTAATACGGGACCGTATCGCGTGCAAGATCCAGATCCGTCACCCGCCGCGCGGAGCTGGAAACCCGACGACCCCCGCCGGCAGCGGATGGCCGAGAAGCGCGAGGCCATCCTGGACGCCGCGCGCCCGATCTTCCTGCGCGAGGGCTGGTCGGGGGCAAGCCTGGAACGCGTGGCGGCCGAAGGCGGCATCTCCAAGATGACCGTCTACCGCCACTTCCGATCCAAGGAGGCGCTGTTCGAAGCCCTCATCGCGACCATGTGCCGCTACACGCGTGCAGGCACCGAGAGCGCGCCGGTGCAAGACGTGCGACGGCCCCTGGAAGAGCGCCTCCGCGCGGAGGCGCTCGCGTTCACGGCCGCACTGGTCCAGCCTGAAGCCTTGGCGATCTATCGCCTCATCGTGGCCGATGGCTGGCGTCATCCGGCTCTCGCGCGGATGTTCGAGCAGTCCGGCCTGGCCCTGCTGCGAGCCCGAGTGGCCGCCATCCTCGCGTCCGTCACCGCGTCGCCCGAGCGCACGCGCCGCGCATCGGGCTTCGTGAACCTGGCCCTGGGCGACGCCTTCCTGGAAGCGGCCATCGGCCTGGACGTCGCCGATATCGGCGCCCGCTTCGCCGACCAGATCGAGGACGCCATCCGCTTTGCCGTCGCCTGATCCCGGACCCGCCGTTCAGACCTGCGTGCCCAGCGGCCGCACCACCAGTTCGTTCACATCCACGTCGTCCGGCTGCTCGATCGCATACAGGATCGCGCGGCCGATCGCGTCCGGCTCAATCGCCGTCTTGCGATAGCCGGCCATCCGCGCGCGGGCCGTCGGATCGCTGATCGTCTCCGCGAGCTCCGACGTCACCACGCCCGGATAGACGCAGGTGCAGCGGACCTTGCCGCTTTCCTTGCGCAACCCCTCGGACATCGCGCGGACGGCGAATTTCGTCGCGGCATACACCGCCGCCGTCGGCTGCACCACGAAACCGCCCACCGACGACACATTGACGATGTGCCCGCGCCCGCGCGCCTCCATGCCCGGCAGCACGGACGCGATGCCGTGCAGGACCCCGCGGATGTTCACGTCGATCATCCAGTTCCACTCGTCGATCTTCAGCTCCGCCAGCGGCGACAGCGGCATCACGCCGGCATTGTTGACCAGCACGTCGACCTCGCCGAACTCCGCCCGCGCGAACGCCACGAACCCCTCCACGTCCTCGAGCTTCGTCACATCCAGCGCGCGCGTGCGCACCTCGCCGCCCGCCGCAATGATCTCGTCCGCGAGCGTCCGCAGCCTGTCGGTGCGGCGCGCGCCGAGCACCACGCGCGCGCCCGCGGCCGCCAGCACGCGTGCGGTCCCCGCGCCGATCCCGCTCGACGCGCCGGTGATCAGCACGACCTTGTCCAATGAAGCCATCGCCATCTCCTCCCGGTTGCATGGTCCGGCAGGAGATGGAAATCACCCGACGCATGCATTAGGTGCGACAATCGGGATGGCACGTTGAACCAGGCGGGATGATCCATGCGCGGACTCGATGACCTGGCCGCCTTCTCGGCCGTCGCGCGGCAGCGGAGCTTCACCCGTGCCGCGGCCGAGCTCGGCGTGTCGACCTCGGCACTCAGCCACACGATCAACCGCCTGGAGCGGCAGCTCGGCGCGCGCCTGCTCCAGCGCAACAGCCGCAGCGTCACCCCCAGCGAGGCCGGCGAGCGGCTGTTGCGGACGCTCGAGCCGGCGCTGGCAGACATCGGCGACGCCATCGACGAGCTCGGCCGCCAGCACGGCCGCGTCGCCGGCGCCGTCAGGATCACCGCCACGCGCCAGGCCTACGAGGCCGTCATCCGCCCGATGCTCCGCGATTTCGGCGAACGCCACCCGGACGCCACCGTCGAGATCCTCATCGACTACGAACTCCGCGACATCATCGCGAGCCGTCTGGACGCCGGCATCCGCCTGGGCGAAAAGCTCGAGCAGGACATGGTCGCACTCCGCGTCGGTCCCGAACTGCGCATGGCGGTCGTCGCGTCCCCCGCCTACCTCGCCGCCCACACCGCACCCCGCACCCCGCAGGACCTGGCCGGCCATCGCGGCGTGGGCTACCGGATGCGCGCCGGCGGCGCCTCGATCCCGTGGGAGTTCGCGCGCGACGGCCGGGACGTCGGCGTCCATGTCGAGGGTCCGCTGACCGTCAACGAGCCGGACCTGGCGCTCGACGCCGCCCGCGACGGGCTCGGCCTGGCCTACGTGCTCGAGGACCGGGCCGCACCCTTCCTCGCCCAGGGAAGTCTCGTCCGCCTCATGCAGGACTGGACGCCGCCATTTCCCGGCTTCTTTCTCTATTATCCGTCGCGGCGCCAGCCACCGCCGGTGCTCGCAGCCTTCATCGCCGCTCTCCGCGCGCGGCGCGACGGCGACGCCTGACCATCCAGACCGGGGCCCGCATGCGCACACTGCTCGGCATCGTCGGACCGCCCGGTGCGGGAAAGAGCACCGTCACCGAATTCCTCGCCCAAGAATTCCCCGATCGGGTCGCCATCGTCCCGATGGACGGCTTCCATTTCGCCCAGCGCGAGCTCGAACGCCTCGGCCGCGCGCACCGGAAGGGCGCCCCCGACACGTTCGACGTCGACGGCTACATCGCCCTCCTCGAACGCCTTCGCCGCAACACCGACCCGATCGTCCTGGCGCCCGAATTCCGCCGCGAGATCGAGGAACCGATCGCGGGCGCGATCCCGATCCACCGCGACACCAGGCTCGTCATCACCGAGGGCAACTATCTCCTCCACGACGACGACGGCTGGCAGCGCGTCCGGCCGCTGCTCGACCTGGTCTGGTATGTCGACCTCGACGACGCCGTCCGCGACGCCCGCCTGCTGGCCCGTCACATCGCCTTCGGCCGCACGCCCGAGGACGCCCGCGCCTGGATCGACGCCACCGACGCCCCCAACGCCGCCCTCATCGCGCGCGGCCGCGGGCGCGCCGATCGGGTGATCAAGCTGTAGAAGGCCAGGGGTTTCACCCCTGGACCCCGAAGGTCACATGCGAAGCACGCCTGCGTCCTCGCGGCCCGTGTTAGACCCCGGCCTCATGAACTGGCGCAAACTCGACCTCAACCTGCTCGTCGTCTTCGACACCATCGCCCGCGAACGCAGCGTCACCCGGGCCGCCGCCTCGCTCAACATGACCCAGCCCGCCATCAGTCATGCGCTGGCGCGGCTGCGCGGCGCGCTCGGCGACGAACTGTTCATCCGCACCGCCGAAGGCATGAACCCGACCCCCTTTGCCGAGCGGCTGGCCCAAACGGTCCGCAAGGCGCTGGAGGACCTGCAAGGCGCGCTGCAGGGTTCCGACTTCGAGCCCGCGACGACGGCGCGGCGCATGTCGGTCGCCGTCGACAACCGCGCCGCCCTGACGCTCGCCGCCCCGCTCGCCATCGCGGTCGCGCGGATCGCGCCGGGTCTCAGTCTGGACCTCCGGCCGAGCGGTACCCTCGACCTCGCGGAGCGCCTCGACCGCGGCGACCTCGACCTCGCGCTCGGCGGACTTGCCGCTCCCGGCGAACGCTTCTCCGACATCCTCCTCTTCCGGGACGAGTTCGTCGCTCTCGTCGGCGGCAGCCATCCGGCCTCGGCCGGTCGAGATATCGGCCATCAAACGCTCGCCGCCTATCCGCACCTCGCGCTGTCCTCGACCGGCGAGGAGACCGCCTTCGTCGACGACGAGCTCGCGCGCCATGGCCTCGCCCGCCGGATCGCCGTGCGTGCGCCTTTGCTGGCCGCACCCGCGATCCTCGCGCAATCGGACATGATCGCCATCGTCGGCAACAGGACCGCCCGCGCCTTTGCCCAGGCCGCGTCGCTCGAGATCCTGCGCTTGCCGTTCGACTCCCCCCACCTCGTCACAGCGATGCTGTGGCATCGCAGACTGACCGACCTGCCCGTGCACCGATGGCTTCGGCAAACCGTGACCGACGTCGCGCGCACGCTCTAGCCGCCGAAATCCGCACATGCGCGCGCTTCATGCCTTCATGACGAACCGTCATTTCTCCCGGCTTGCGTGCATTGTCACCTGTCGGTCGATCGGCACGGAGAACACACATGAGGGCGTCGCGCAGCGCGCAAGGAAATCGCGCCACCATCGCGGTGCTCGTCATCGCCTTGCAAACCCACCAGGCGCTCGCTGGATCGTTGCCGGTTCCCGTCGTCGAGGCGCCCGTCCGCCGGAGCGACGTGCCGATCGTCCTGAGCGGGCTCGGCACGGTTCATCCGGTCAACGTCGCCACCATCGACAGCCAGATCACCGGCATGCTGCAGAAGGTCGACTTCGTCGAAGGCCAGCAGGTCCACACCGGCGAAATCCTGGCCGAACTCGATCCTCGACCCTACCAGGCCCGCCTCGCGCAGGCGCAAGCCCAGCTCGGCCGCGACCAGGCCCAGCTCGCCAGCGTCCGCATCAACCTGAGCCGCAACGTTCCGCTGCTGAAGCACGGCTTCGCCACCGACCAGCAGGTCACCGACCAGCAACTCCGGGTGGCACAGCTCCAGAACACGGTGAAGTTCGACCAGGCCGCCGTCGACGACGCGCGAACGCAACTGAGCTACGCCACGCTGACCGCGCCCTTCGACGGCATCACCGGCATCAAGCGGATCGACATCGGCAACATCATCCGCCCCACCGATGCGACCGGCCTGGTCAAGGTCACCCAGATCCAGCCGATCGCGGTCCTGTTCACTCTCCCCACTTCGAGCATCGCACCGGTCGAGGACGCGCTCTCGCACGGCCCGCTGCTGACGACCGCCTATGATCAATCCGCAACCCGTGTGCTCGATATCGGCCGTCTGCTGCTGGTCGACAACGAGGCCGATCCGCGCACCGGCACCGTTCAACTCAAGGCGGTCTTTCCCAATCCGAAACGCCTGCTGTGGCCAGGCATGTTCGTCAATGTCGACCTGGCGGTCTCGACCGCCAAGGGCGGCTTGACGGTCCCGATCGCAGCCCTGCAGCAGGGCCAGCATGGACAATTCGTCTTCGCCGTCGGCACCGGCGGCCAGGTCTCCGTCCAGCCCGTCGAGGTCACCCAGCAGCTCCGCGGCACCGCGCTGGTCACCGGCGGGCTTCGCGCCGGTGAGATGGTGGTGGTCGAGGGGCAGTATGGCCTCGCAGCGGGAACCCAAGTCACCGAGGCCAACCCCGGACAGGTCGCCAACTCCTCGGCCGCCACCGTCGGACTGCTGCCATGAACATCTCGGCAGGCTTCATCCGCAAGCCGGTCGCGACCTCGTTGCTGATGCTGGCGATCGCGGTCCTGGGCGTCATCTCCTATGTCCAGCTTCCGGTGGCGTCGCTGCCGAACATCGACAGTCCGACCATACAGGTCTCGGCCGAGCTGCCGGGCGCGGACGCGCGGACCACCGCGTCGTCGGTGGCAACACCGCTCGAACGGCAATTCGGTCAGATCCCCGGCCTGACCAGCATGACATCGGTGAGCGCCACCGGATATCTCGAGATCACGCTCCAGTTCACCCGCGCGCGAACCGTCTCGTCCGTCGCCGCCGACGTGCAATCCGCGATCAACGCGACCGGGGGCCAGTTGCCGCCGAGCCTGCTGACCGCGCCGATCCTGCGCAAGGTCAACCCGGCCGACACCCCGATCCTCCTGATCGCGCTCACCTCCGACACGCTGCCGATCATCCGCGTCAGCGACTACGCCAATTCGATCCTGGCGCAGAAGATCTCGCAGGTGCCGGGCGTCGGCTTCGTCGGCGTCGGCGGCCTGCAGAGCCCGTCGATCCACGTGCAGGTCAACCCGGCCCAGCTCGCCGCCGCGGGCCTCGATCTCGAGACCGTGCGCGCCGCGCTGACCAACACCACCGTCATCCAGCCGAAAGGCGAGCTTTACGGCCGGGCGACCGCCTTCGCGCTGGCCACCAACGACCAGATCGAGACCGCGTCGGGCTTCGACGACACCATCCTCGCCTACCGCGGCGGCGCACCGATCCGCGTCCGCGACGTCGGCCGTGCCGTGACCGCACCCCAGGACCCGACCCAGGGCGGCTGGCTCGACGAGAAACCGGCGGTCCTGCTCGCGGTGCAGCGGCAGCCGGGCGCGAACGTCATCTCGACCGTCACCGCCATCAAGCAGGCGTTGCCGCAACTGCGCGCGTCGCTGCCGCCGGGCATCCGGTTGCAGGTCGTCTCCGACCGCACCCAGACGATCCGCGCGAGCGTGTCGGACGTGCAGTTCACCCTGATGCTGACCGTCGTTCTCGTCGTCGCCGTCATCCTGCTGTTCCTCGGCAAGCTGTGGGCGACCCTGATCCCGGCGCTTGCGATCCCGATCTCGATCCTCGGCACCTTTGCCGCGATGCGCGTGCTCGGCTACTCGGTCGACAACCTGTCCCTGATGGCGCTCACCGTCGCGGTCGGCTTCGTCGTCGACGACGCCATCGTCATGGTCGAGAACATCGTCCGCCATATCGACGACGGCGCCACCCCGCTGCGTGCCGCGCTCGACGGCGCCGGCGAGATCGCGTTCACCATCATGTCGATCTCGGTGTCGCTGATCGCCGTGTTCATCCCGCTGTTCCTGATGAGCGGGGTGGTCGGCCTGCTGTTCCGCGAATTCGCCGTCACCGTCGCCGTCTCGATCGTGGTCTCCGTCTTCGTCTCCCTCACCCTCACCCCGATGATGAGCGCGCGCCTGCTCACGCCGGCAGGCAGGGCCAGCCGTCTCGAGCGGGTCGTCGAACGATCGTTCGCCCGCCTCGTCGCCGCCTACGACCGCGTGCTCGTGCGCGCGCTTCGCCATCGGCGCGTCACGCTCGCGATCCTGCTGTCGACGATCGCCGGCACGATCGCGCTGTTCATCGCGATCCCGAAAGGCTTCTTCCCGCAGCAGGATACCGGCATGATCCTCGGGATCACCGAGGCCGCCGAGGACGTCTCGCCCGACGTGATGAAGCAGCATCAGCAGACGATCCTCGCCATTGTCCGCCGCGATCCCGCCGTCGCGTCGGCGGTCGGCTACGTGGGTCCCGGCGGCCCGACCGTCGTCGCCAACGATGGTCGCCTGTTCATCACCCTCAAGCCGGAGCAGCAGCGCGTCAGCGCCGCCCGCGTCATCACCCGCCTTGCCGCTTCACTCAGGCAGGCCTCCGGCATCAAGACCTATCTGCAGGCGGCGCAGGACATCAACATCGGCGCCATGGTCTCCAAGAGCCAGTACCAATACACGCTGACCGATGTCGACAGCGCGCAGCTCGAACTCTACGGTCCCCAACTGCTGCGCAAGATGAATGCCCTGCCGCAACTCGTGTCGGTCGCCAGCGACCAGCAGCCCGGCGGCCGCACCATCAGCATCGACATCGACCGCGCAGCCGCATCGCGTTTCGGCATCGATCCGGCCAAGGTCGACTCCACGCTCTACGACGCGTTCGGCCGACGCAGCGTCGCGACCATCTACACCAGCCTCAACCTCTACTACCTCATCCTCGAAGCCGATCCCTCGATGCAGCTCGGACCCAACGCCCTGCAGCGGATCTACGTCCTCTCCCAATTCGGAACCGAAGTCCCGCTCAGCCAGATCGCCGCCTTCAGGCCGGTGATCATGCCGTTCTCGATCACCCACCAGGGGCAGTTCCCCTCGGTGACCCTGAGCTTCAATCTCGCGCCGGGCGCCGCTATCGGTCAAGCGGTCGCCGCCATCGCCAAGGCCGCGGCCAGCCTGCACATGCCGGCCTCGGTCGACACCAGCTTCGCCGGCAACGCGCAGGCGTTCCAGACGTCGCTGAGCAGCACGCCGCCGCTGATCCTGGCCGCCCTGTTCGCCGTCTATATCATCCTCGGCATGCTGTACGAGAGCACGATCCATCCGCTGACGATCCTCTCGACCTTGCCCTCGGCCGGCTTCGGCGCGCTCGCGACCCTGATGCTGGTCGGGCGGCCCCTCGACGTGATCGGCATCATCGGCATCATCCTGCTGATCGGCATCGTCAAGAAGAACGGCATCATGCTTGTCGACTTCGCGCTCAAGGCCGAGCGCGAGCGCGGCCTGTCGAGCGAGGACGCGATCCACGAAGCCTGCCTCCTGCGCTTCCGGCCGATCCTGATGACCACGATGTGCGCGCTTCTCGCCGGCATCCCGCTGATGGTGGGCACCGGCGTGGGCTCCGAGATCCGCCAGCCGCTCGGCTACGCCATGGTCGGCGGTCTGATCGCGTCGCAGGCGATGACGCTGTTCACCACACCGGTCGTCTATCTCTACATGGACGGCTTGCGCCGGTCGCTCGCCAGGTTACGCTCCAGGCCGAAAGTCCTTGCTGATGCGGATTGAGCGGGCTCCGCCCCGAACCCCGCCAGTGGCTCGGGCTTTGGAAACCATCGCTAGCGCAGGAACACGTGCTCGATCCCGTCGACCGGGTCGACCACCTCATCCACCTTCTCGAAGCCGAAACGCCCCATGAGCCGCATCGATGCCGCGTTGTCCGGCGCCACCGAGGCCACGAACCGGTCGATCCCGAACCCCGCCGCCCAATCCATCATCGCGCCCACGGCTTCGAGCGCATACCCCTGTCTTCGATAAGCCTCGAAAATCAGATAACCGATCTCCACCGCATTGCGCGCATACTTGTGAAGGGAAGGGGGGTCCGGGCAGGTATGGAACCGGACATGGCCCACCATGACGCCCTGCCGGATCACCGCCCGTGTCGACCAGGCCCGATAGGCTGGATCCTCGCGGAGCCGCTCGCGCCCGAACCGCAAGCCGGAGAGATGCGCCAGCATCTCGTCCGGGACCGCCGTCCCCAGCCGCCGCCCGGCCTCGGCAAGGTCCCCGTCCAGGCAGGCCTTCGCCACCACATCGTCCATCAACCGCAGCAACAGCCGCGGCGTTGCGATGTCATCGCCCCATTTGCCCGCCACCTCTCGCCTCCCTCCGCCAAACCGGATCCAAGGGCCGCCGGCCCTTGGCAGGTCGAGGACAGCGTCCTCGCCTTCACCTACACCTGCTGGAACATCCCATGCACACCGCGCCCTACTTCCAGACCCAGGCCACCGAAACGCCCCCGGCCGCGCTTCCCGTCACCGGCGCGATGCCCGCATGGCTGTCCGGCACCCTGCTGCGCAACGGCCCCTCGATCTTCGAGAACGGCGCCGCCTCGGTCCGCCACTGGTTCGACGGCTCGGCCATGCTGCATCGGTTCGCCATCGACGCCGGCGCCGTTCGTTACGCGAGCCGCCGGCTCGCCTCCCGTCACGCCGAGGGCATGGCGCGCGGCCGCCTGAGCCTGCGCGAATTCGCGACCGATCCGTGCCAGGGACTGTTCGGCCGCGCGATGGCGTTCTTCCGCCCCAACGCGTCCGACAACGCCAACATCAGCATCGCGCGCTTCGGCGCGCACACCGTGGCCCTCGCCGAAAGCGCGATGCCGATCGTCTTCGATCCGGCGACGCTCGCGACCCTCGGCGTCTACGCCATCGACGGCCAGGCGCGCATGCCGCCGGGCCTGACCACCGCCCACCCGATCACCAGCGACGGCCGCATCCTCGGCCACGGCACCCGCTTCGGCGCCCGCTCACGCTACGAGATCCACGAGCTCGATCCCGCGACACGCCGCCGCCGCGCGATCGCGTCGATCCCCACCGCCGCCCCCGCCTACATGCACAGCTTCGCGGCAACTACGCGCCATGCGGTCCTGACCGAGTTCCCGTTCACCGTCCGCGCCCTCGACCTGCTCCTGAGCGGCCGTCCCTTCATCGAGAACTACCGCTGGCGCCCCGACGCCGGCACGCGCTTCCTCGTCGTCGATCGCGCGACCGGTGCCATGCGCCCCTGCATGGCCGGCCCGATGTTCGGCTTCCATCACGTCAATGCCTGGGACGACGGCGACGACATCGTCCTCGACCTCGTCTGCTACGACGACCCCGCGATCATCGCCTCGCTCTATCTCGACCGGCTCCGCGCCGAAGGCGACGCGGTCTTCCCGCAACCCGCGCTCAAGCGTTTCCGCCTCTCGCCCGCGACCGGCCGCGCCGATTGCGAGCGCACCTTCGCCGCCATCGAGCTGCCGCGCATCGACGATCGCCGTCACGGCCGGCCGCACCGCCTCGTCACCGGCATCGGCACGCCTGGCCACGGCTTTCCCGACCGGATCGGCACCATCGACACGCAATCCGGCCGGTCCCTCTGGTGGTCCGAGCCGGGCTGCTTCGCCGGCGAGCCCGTCTTCGTCCCGCGACCCGGCGGCGAGGACGAGGACGACGGCGTCCTTCTCTCCGTCGTCCTCGACACCGCGGCCGGGCGCTCCTTCCTGCTCGTCCTCGATGCGCGCTCCCTCGAGGAGCGGGCGCGTGCCGAGGCCCCCGCCGCCATCCCCGCCGGCCTGCACGGCGCCTTCTACGCCTGAGCGCGCCATCCCCCCGTCAGTGCAGCACGATCTCCACCCGGCGGTTCTGCGGCTCGCGCACGTTCGGCCCCGTCGGCACCAGCAGATGGGTGTCGCCGAACCCATGCACCGAGATCACGTTCGCCGGCACGCCGTCCCGGATCAGCTCGGCGCGCACGGCATCGGCCCGCCGCAGCGACAGCCGCAGATTGTAGTCCTGCCCCCGATGTCCGGGCAGCGCGTGCGAGGTGTCCGCATGGCCGTCGACCTCGATCGTGGTCGCCTGCACATGCGCCGAGTTGGTCGCCGCCTCCGCCACGATCTGCCGCGCCCGCGGCGTCAGGTACGACTTGTCCCAGTCGAAGAACACCAGGTAGGTGCGCGCGGGTGCCGGTGCCGGCGGTGCCGGATTGAACGCGTAGGCAAGGCCCACGGTCACGTTGTGGACGAAGATGTCCTTCTGCAGACCGATCGGTCCCTTGACGATCGCGTCATCGACCTTGTTGTAGAAGACGCTGTTCGACTTGCCCGCGTTGTGCACGCCGACCGGGCGGTAATCGACCGTCGGCGCCAGGCCCGGCACCTGCGGGATCGGGAAGGCGGCGCCCACGATCCCCTCGTAGGCGAAATTCGCCCCCGACGTGCCACCGATATGGTGCAGGTCGCCGTTCTGCAGCTCCTCGGGCAGGTTGACATGGGTCCGGAGCGCGCCTTCACCGATGCCGACATAGGGCTGCACCCACGTCACCGCCATGCCGTAATTCGGCAGATGGAACGCATAGAGCTCCTCGAGAAATGCGCCATAGCTTTCCTCGTGTCCCGTCTGATGACCGGGTGACGGCACCGGAACGAGATTGTTGACGTTGCTGTACTGGTAGGCGCCCAGAACGTCGATCTGCAGGCCGTTGCTGAATGCATATCCGGCCGCGCCGGCGCCGATGAACCCGTCGCTGAAGCGTTCCTTGGCCGGCCCCGGTCCGAGCGGTCCGTCCTGCGGGTCGACCCCGATGCCGAACGCTGCCGGCAGGATGACTCTCTTCAACGTCGGAGACTCCTGTACGGAGCCGTGTGCGAGGGCGTTCGCTCGTTTCAAACATCGACGGCCCGACGGTCGGACTTCGGCCGATGCCTGCCGAGGTCACGGCCTCGTCCGCCTACGACACCGGCGGATGGCACAGCGCGGACCGTCCATGCAGCGGCATCGGCAGCGCCCGCCCCGGCGTCTCGTCCATCAGATAGAAGAACGTGAAGTCGGACGCGCCCAGCGCCTGGAAGTCGCGCCCGCCCACATCCGAGATCAGGCCCACGCTGTTGACCTCGTGCGTCTCCGTCCGCCCGTCCGTCCGCCGTACCGTGATCTCGCCGCACAGCGCGTATTGGTGCCGGTCCGCCGGATCGGCGACCGTCACGTCGATCACCCGCTCCCTGGTCTTATCGTCGAGGTGCAGCTGGCCGAGCAGCCTGCCGTCGAGATAGAACTCGGTCGTCTCCGAGACCTCCTGCTGTGCCAACTGGTCGGTGACGGTGAACCGGGCGGTCTGCGCTCCGGCCCGCGCCCCGGCGCACAGGAGTGCCGTGGCGATCAGCGGCGCGGCCAGCAGCGATGCGAGGCGAACAATTCTCATGACACACGAAGCGTCCTCGGTGGCCGATGGCGATGGCGGGGTCCCGCTCACTACTCTTCTCGACGAGGCGTCGTCGACTCTCGCCGGCGCCGGCATCGAGCAGCCACGCCGCGAGGCCCGTCTGCTCGTCGCCCACGCGCTCGGCCTCACCGCCGACGCCCTGCTCCGCCTGCCGCCGGCCGGCATCGTGCCGGCGGCGCCCGCCCGCGCCCTCGTCGCCCGGCGCGCCGCCCGCGAGCCGCTCGCCTTCATCACCGGCACGGCCGGCTTCTGGACGCTGGATCTCGCCGTCGGCCCCTCGACGCTCATTCCGCGCGCCGACAGCGAGGCCCTCATCGAGGCCGCGCTCGCACTGCGGCCCGGCCGTGACCGCATCCGCGCCATCCTCGATCTCGGCTGCGGCACCGCCTCGCTCCTGCTCGCCGCCCTGTCCGAATACCGGTCCGCCTTCGGGATCGGCGTCGACCGCGCCGAGGCCGCCTGCCGGCTCGCGCGCGCCAACACCGCGCGCACCGGGCTCGCCGGCCGCGCCGCGATCGTCTGCGGCGACTGGGCCGGCATGCTCGACGCCCGCTTCGACCTCGTGCTGTCCAATCCGCCCTATGTCGAGACCGGGCACATCGACACCCTCATGCCCGAGGTCGGGCGCCACGAGCCGCGCCTGGCGCTCGATGGCGGCGCCGACGGGCTGGACGCCTACCGCGCCCTGATGCCCGTCCTCGACCGCCTGCTCGCTCCCGGCGGCCTCGCTTTGCTCGAGATCGGCGCCGGCCAGGACGCGGCCGCGTCCTGCCTCGCCGAGGCATCGGGCCTTGCGATCGTCGACCGTCATCACGATCTGACAGGCCTGATTCGAGTGCTCGCCCTGGCGCGGCCCGATCCGTCACCGAAAACTGTTGGCAGCCGGATCAGCCTTGGCTAGGGTCCGCCCGCGTCGTGAGGAAACCCCGCGCCGCCGGCCGGAGCCGACATCCCGGCCGCTGTCGAGCCGGGACAGCAGCGTGCTGACCGCCCGGCGACCGATCGCCTGCTCGACAGACATCGCGAACCACTCAACGCGTCCAGGATCGGGCGCCCGAGAAGAACGGACCGCCCGGCAGGGGTCGCGCAACCGGCAGCGTCGAACAGACCGCCATCAGGAAAGCGTATCGGCACAACGATGAACATGAAACGCATGCGTGGCCGCAACCATCGTTCCGGTGGCGGCGGTGGCGGCACACCAATCCGCCATCACAACGGCAACATCCCGCTCAATCGGAACCACGTCTTCGACAGCAGCGGGCCGGACCTGCGGATCAGGGGAACCGCGCAACAGCTGTTCGAGAAGTATCTGCAGCTCGGACGCGACTCCACCAGTTCCGGTGACCGCGTCATGGCAGAAAGCTACTTCCAGCACGCGGAACATTATTTCCGCATCCTCAACGCGATGGCGCAGGCGCATCAGAACCAGCCCAACGCGCAGAACGTCCAGTCCCAGCACGGCCAGCCCCAAAATGGCGCGCAGCAGAACTACGGCGGATCGCAGAACAGCCAGGGGCAGGCCAACCATCAGCGGCGCACCAGTCAGCTCGACATGCAGAACGAGCAGATGGACGACGATCAGCCCGATCCGCTGATCCCGCACCATGCCGATAGCGAGCCGGCCGACCGCCCGCCCGAGAACACGCAGGACGCCTGAGCCGGGCTCCGGAACGCGAGCCGGGCCTCAGGCCGGCGCGATCGCCAGGCGGCGCCGGATCGCCTCGAGCCGCGCGCCCGCGAACACCATCTCCGCGCACATGTCGCTCGTGGCCTGGACCGGATCGTAACTCAGCGGACAGTTGCCGAACTGCCGCCGGTTGCCGGTGTCGAGATAGCTCTCGGCCGCCGCGTTCTCGGCCAGCAAAATGCCGTGCCGGTCGAGTTCGACATGCCAGAAGATCACCCGGTCCCGGCCCTCCCGCACGACGCTCTCGCCGTTGACCAGCAGCCCCGCCTGGACCAGGACCCCGTCGAGGAACAGGCCGTGGTCCTCCGAGACGATCAGGTCGCGGACCGGCTGGTGCGGTCCAAGCGCGTGTGTCCTGATCCGGATCACGTGGCCGTCCAACTGGCGGCGATGGCCGAGCCACACGACCCGCGCCGAGCCACCCGTGGCGAGCGCCACCTGGTCGCCCGGCACGAGGTCCTCGACCGCCGCGTCCCCGCCTCCCGTCGCGATCATCGTTCCTGTCGCGAAGCAGGGCTGCCACGTCACGTCGATCCCGCCATTGATCTGCGTCAGCTTGAAATTGGCGGTCGTGTAGGCGCCGGTGAAGCGCAGCGTCTCGGTCTCGGCATATCCGTTGATCGTCAGCACGCCATTCGCGAACGAGTCGGTGACGCCATACTCACCGCGGCTCTGGTCGTACTCGATGATGGTGTCGCCGGCGCCGAACCCGGCGATCGTGCCATTGTAGGCACCCATGATGTTGCTGATATCGAGCGTCCCGCCCGTCGGGTCGAACTTGGTCGCGAGATCGAAGTTCTCGGCCGGCTCGACGCTGCCCTGCGTGACGATCCCGCCGTCGGCGATCTCGATGCGCCCGCTGCCGTCCGTGGTGTGGTCCTGCAGCGTCACCGTGCCGCCGTCGTCGAACAGGACGCCGTTCATCGTCAGGCTGACCGGATCCGAATAGCCGAACGCCGAAACCTCATCGAAGGAGAGCGCGCCACCCTTGCCCACCGTCACGTTGCCGTTGATCGTCATGTAATTGCCGTTCGTCTCGGACACGTTCAGCGTCTGCCCCGCCGCCACGTCGATCGATCCGTTCAGGGTCCCGAACACGATCCCCGACTGGCCAGGCGCACCGCTGTCCCCGGTCGCCTCGATCACCACCGGTGCCGATGCCGTCCCGAGCGTGCCGGCGAACAGGTTCGGCGTGAACGCGAGATAGGACTGCGTCATCTGGTCGTAGTAGAACGTGCCCGCGATCGTCCCGCTGACGTCGATCACCTCACCCGACACGGCGCCGCTGCGCGCATCCGCGCTCGCCTGCCCGAACAAATCCACCCCATCTCCCTCTCGGGGAACGCCCTCGCTCCAGTTCGCGGGATCGAACCAGTCGCCGCCCTGCGGGCCTGTATAGGTGTCGGTCGCCATTCGTCGTCCCTCCGGATAACCAACCATAACAAGAGCGTCCGGTGCGGGTCATGACAAATCCCGGTCGATCTCCACCCGTCCGCGCGGCAGCATCTCCGGCATCTCCGCCTGGATCCAGCCGAGCATCTTCTCCCTGATCTCGCAGCGCAGATCCCAGGTCTGCGGCGCGTTGCGCGCCGAGACCAGCATCCTGATCTCGAGCGTCCGGTCGGTCGCGTCGCTCACCTGCAGATTGACCACCTTGCCGTCCCAGATCGGGCTCGCCTTCGCGAACTCCCGCAGCTTCTCGCGCATCCGCTCCACCGGCACCCGGTAGTCCAGGAACAGGAACACCGACCCGATCAGCGACGCCGACGAATGCGTCCAGTTCTGGAACGGCTTCTCCAGGAAATAGGCGATCGGCACGATCATCCGCCGCCAATCCCACAGCCGCACCACGACATACGTCGCGGTGATCTCCTCGATCCACCCCCACTCGCCCTCGACGATCACCGCGTCCTCGATCCGGATCGGCTGCGTGACCGCGATCTGCACGCCGGCGATCAGGTTGGTCAGCAGCGGCCGCGCCGCCAGGCCCACCACCAGGGATGCCGCACCGGCCGAGGCGAACAGGCTCACCCCGTATTGCCGCACCGGCTCGAACGTCATCAGGGCCGCCGCCACCGTCACCAGCGCGATCAGGATGTCGGCGGCGCGCGTCAGGATCCGCACCTGCGTGGTGTGCTTGCGCGCGATCAGGTTGTCCTCCTGATCCATCGCGATCCGCGTCAGGTAGGACTCGGTCCCGATCCCCGCCGCCAGGATCGCCGAATACCCGATCAGCAGGATGAAGCAGACCAGCAGGACCTGACCGATCACCGTCTCCGTCCGGTCCGGGAATCCCGCCACCGGCAGCGCCGTCACCACAGCCGCGATGACGAAGAACAGCCGCAGCGGCTCGCGGATCCGCTTGACGAACGAACGCAGGAACCGTCCCTGCACCCCCGGCAGGTTCAGGAACGTGTTGGTCAGGATCCGGTGCAGCAGCAGCGCGAAGCCGGCCGCCAGCGCCAGCAGCAGGGCCGAGGCCATCGTGGCCGGCAGCCAGTCCAGCGCCGTCCTGACTTGCGCCAGCGTCTCGACATACATCCGCGTGATCGACAGCGTGGGCCTCCCTCGAGGGCGGTTGATTGACAGCGATCGGACCCGGCGATACCTGACGCCGCTCGACGGAACGGCGGCGTAGCTCAGCGGTAGAGCAGGGGAATCATAATCCCTTGGTCGGCGGTTCAAATCCGTCCGCCGCTACCGTTCCGCCAGCTCCCCCCGCCAGCACATGTCCCGGACCACGCCATGCCCTCCGCACTCATCACCGGCATCACCGGCCAGGACGGCGCCTATCTGGCCACCCTGCTGCTGTCGAAAGGCTACGACGTCCATGGCCTGATGCGCCGCTCCGCGTCGTCGGACGTCGTGGGCGAGCGGCTGCGCTGGATCGGCGCTATTGACCGCGTCGACCTCATCGACGGCAACCTCACCGACCTCTCCAGCCTGATCCGCGTCATCGAGCGCACCGAGCCCGACGAGATCTACAACCTCGCCGCCCAGAGCTTCGTCGCCGCCTCCTGGCAGCAGCCGCTGCTGACCGGCACCGTGACCGGCATCGGCGCCGCCAACCTGCTCGAGGCGGTCCGCATCGTCCGTCCGGGCGCGCGCTTCTACCAGGCCTCGTCCTCGGAGATGTACGGACTGATCCAGCAGCCGGTGCAGAACGAGCGCACCCCGTTCTATCCGCGCAGCCCCTATGCCGCCGCCAAGCTCTACGCCCACTGGATGACGGTCAACTACCGCGAGAGCTTCGGCCTGCACGCGTCCTCCGGCATCCTGTTCAACCATGAAAGTCCGTTGCGCGGCATCGAGTTCGTCACCCGCAAGATCACCGACGGCGTCGCCCGCATCAAACTCGGCCTGGCCACCGAGCTCGTGCTCGGCAACCTCGACGCGCAACGCGACTGGGGCCACGCGCGCGACTATGTTGACGCCATGTGGCGCATGCTCCAGCAGGACCATCCGGACGACTACGTGGTCGCCACCGGCCGCAGCGCCAGCATCCGCGAGTTCTGCCACCTCGCCTTCGGCCATGCCGGTCTCGACGCCGAGCGCCATGTCCGCACCAGCGCCGACCTGATCCGCCCCGCCGAGGTCGACGTCCTGCGCGGCGACGCCGCCAAGGCCCACCAGCATCTCGGCTGGCGCGCCACCACCACGCTCGAAGAGATGGCGGCCGAGATGGTCGACGCCGACCTCGCGCGCCACCGGATCAAGCTCGGCCGGCAATGACCCGCGCGATCCTCGTCACGGGGGCCGCGGGCTTCGCCGGCCGCCATCTCCTGGACGCGCTGCGCGCGCAAGCCCCCGACGCCACGCTGCACACCGCGCCGTTCGACATCACCGATCGTGCCGCGACCGAGGCCGCCATCCGCGACGCACGGCCGACCGCGTGCTTCCACCTCGCCGGCATCGCCGCCATCGCCGATGCCCGCCACGACCCCGACCTCGCCTGGCGCGTCAACCTGCACGGCTCGCTCACGCTCGCGCGCGCCATCCTCGCCCACGCGCCCGAATGCCGGCTCGTCCACGTCTCCAGCGCCGACATCTACGGCGCCTCGTTCCGCGGCGGCGTCCCGCTCGACGAACGCGCGCGCTTGGCCCCGCTCAACACCTACGGCGCCACCAAGGCCGCCGCCGATCTCGCCCTCGGCGCGATGGCGGCCGAGGGCCTGCGCGTCGTCCGGATGCGCCCCTTCAACCACACCGGCCCCGGCCAGCGCGAGGAGTTCGCGGTCGCCGCCTTCGCCCGCCAGATCGCCCTGATCCGCGCCGGCCTGCTCGCGCCCACGATCAGCGTCGGCGACCTCGCCCCCGAGCGCGACTTCCTCGACGTCCGCGACGTCGTCCGCGCCTACGAAGCGGCCGCGAGCGCCCCCGACCTGCCCGCCGGCGCCATTCTCAACATCGCGTCCGGCATCCCGCGCCGGATCGGCGACGTGCTCGCCACCCTCATCGCACTCGCCGGCATCGATCCCGTCATCGAGACCGCCCAGGACCGCCTGCGCCCCAACGACATCCCCCGCGCCTGCGGCGACGCCACCGCCGCGCGCGACCGGCTCGGCTGGTCCCCCGCCATCCCCTGGGAGCGGACCCTGGCCGACGTCCTCGACGACTGGACCGCGCGCGTCAAACCGTGACCACGACCCGGCGTTGAACCGCCACAACAGGAGATGATCATGGCCAAGGGACGTCCCGGCTTGCTGCAAACCATCGTCGGCCTCGGGTTCGCCGCCGCCGGCATCTCCAAGATGCTGGCGCTCGAGCCGCAGCGCCGCCTGTTCACGTCCTGGGGCTGGTCGGAGAACGACATGCGCCTGATGGGCGCCTCCGAGGTCGCCGGCGCCGCGATGCTGATGACCAGGCCCTTGTCTCGCCTCGGCGCCGGCCTGCTCGCCGCCAACTCCGTCTGCCTCGCACTCGCCGAGTTCCGCCATCACGACGACAAGCTCGTCACCCCGCGCATCGGCATGCTCGCCGCCGCCGTCGCCTCCGGCTTCATCGGCCGCGGCTAGCAGAAGCCCGGGGCGCCGCCCCGCGCCCCGCCGGGGGCAGGCGCCCCCGGACCCGCTCTTGATCGTTCCCTCCTGATCGTGTCGCCCGACACGACGGCAGCACTCGGCGGCCAGCCGCAGATTGTCGACCGCCCGGTCCCATTGACGGCGCCGATCCGTCTCCGACAGCATCCTGGTGTTCCCGACACCGGCATGCATCGGCCCCACCACCGCGCCGCTTCGGAGTGCCGCCGCGAGATCGATGCAGGTCCGCGGATAACGCAGCGCGTTCTCCCGCACCCCCGGGTCCTCCGCTGAACGTAGCCCGAAAACACAGGCGAGGGGACGCCGGGCAAAGATTGGGGCGCCGCCCCAAGCCCCGCCGGGGCCGCGCGGCCCCGGACCCGCGGCCGAAGGCAGAAGGGAAGGCCGCGGTGACGGATGCTCGATCGCAACGGCGATCTCGGTTGTCGTTCCGTAACTCATTGAGTAAGTTGCAATCATTGATGATGGGGACCAGATGGCAAGTATCACGATCCGCAACATCGAGGATTCGCTCAAGTCGCGTCTGTGCGTCCAGGCAGCTTTCCACGGTCGCTCGATGGCGGACGAGGCGCGCGACATCATCCGGTCGGCCCTCAATCGCGAGCCCGCGCGGCCCGGCAACCTGGCCGCCTCGATCCGCGCTCGCTTCGGCCGGCTTGGCGGCGTGGAGTTGCCCGCCGTGCAGCGCGAACCGATGCGCGAGCCGCCGTCCTTCGGCCCGTGATCCTGCTCGACACCAACATCCTCTCCGAGTTGATGCGCGCTGCCCCGAACCCCGCGGTCGAGCACTGGCTTGCCGCCCAGCCGGACGCGAGCGTGTTCATCTCCGCGATCACCGAGGCCGAGTTGCGCCATGTGTAGGCGCTTGCATTCATCGGCGCTCGTGCTCGCCATCATCGAGCCATACTCGTCAACGGAGGATTGCGATCACGTCGGTTGCCAGCCGGCTCGGCGGTCTTCCTGGCGGTTGAGGTTTTCGGCAGTTGACCATTGGCAGCTTATGTTAGCAGAAACCTCCGCTTGCGAGCACGACACTCCGGTAGCAAAAGCAACGACGGAAAATGTGAGCACGAGGATCGCGCCGCTCGCAAGCGCCGCTACTGATAAGGCGCCAATCCAGAGCGTCCGCGAGGCGACAGGAAAAGGCGATCGCGTCACTGCTTTAAAGTCTACTCGACCACCTGCGGCTGCAAGCTCGTATTTTCCATAATCTTGGGCAGGTGATCGGCAACTGCCAGAACCGTCGATGCCGCTCCCCGTGCCGCAAGACGCCGGATTTCATCGACCATGTCGGCGAGTTTCAGATCGGAACCGCCGTAGTCGTTGGTTTGACTCAGGGCATGCTCAATGCCGAGCAAAAGAAGGCGCATACCGATGATGTATTTCTGTGAGACCGTGTCGCGCGCTACGTCGCCGCGCTGCGCCTGCCGATAGCGAAGATGGTACGAGTTGTCGTAGTTGATTTTGTAAACCTTGCCGTCCTCGCCCATATCCGTGATGACGCCACCGTCCTCATCCCGAAAATCCGCCGGCCAGCTTTCGGTCGGATGGCCGGGAATCTGCCGCCCGTCTTTGGTCAGCAGTTTATATTTCGGCAGCCCTATATTTGGCTGATTGCCGTTCGCTTTGCCCTTTTTCGCTCCGCCGCTACCCTCCTGCTCCTTCTCGTTCGGCTTCGACGCGGGCGCCGCTACCGCAGCAACGATCTTGACGGCAACCTTGACGGTGACGGGAGCCGGCATGGCATCATCTTCAAGCGAAACATCGAACTTGAACGTGTCACCCACCTTCGCCCGGCCGGCCAACGGCGTAAGGAACACCGCAAGGCGCCCGTTTCGAAGCGTTTTGTTGATCCGGAACTTCTTGCGGACCGCATCGTCGATCAGAAGGCGCCCCGGATTCTCATCCCGGATGAAGTATCCGTTCACGACATCCGTTGCCGCTGCGATCGGCCGGGCATGATTGATCGGGACTTCCAGGCTGGACGCGATCCGTGTATCGAGTTTGAGATAGGTCGGGCTGTATTTTCCGTCATATGGCGCGTCGCTTTTGCCGCCACCGCCCTCTCCGCCCCCTTTGCCCTTCGCTTTCCCGCCGCCTGCTCCGCCCTGATAGACAATTTGCGGATCACGCCCCATCATCATGTTGGCGAGCGTGCGGTCCTCCTTGATCATCTTCTCGAACAGCTCGTTGCTTTGCTTGTCGTTGACCAGGGTCAGCTCTTCCCGGACGACCTCCTGCTGCAGTTCCCGCAGCACGCCGTCCTCTTTCGATCCGGACGTCTTGATAGCGTCTTTCACCAGCTCCAAATAACGCTCGCCAACTTGCGTCTCGCGTATGCCTTCACGGTCGGCTTTCCAAACATCCCGATGGCCTTGGAAGCTGACATTGCTGGCATCGACGACGATGACAACCCGGTCCTTGAGCGCAGGCAGCCCGCATGTTGTCAGGTAGCCGCGCGTATCCTTGTATTGCACCTGCCCGTTCACTGCATGGAACACCCGGTATTTGCTGTTGCGCAGCCAACCGGGCGGCTTCGGCTTCAGCTTCACGGCCGTGATTTCGATCGTTCCAAGCTCGGGATCGTCGATCGTATCGACGTGAAGCTTCTCACCGTCGGCGATTCCCTCACCTGTGTCCTCGTCATCATGCTCATCGTCATCGTCATCGTCATTAGCCTTAGCGTCCGCATGCGATCGCAGCAGCAGAAATTCCATTCCGTAAAAGCGCACCTGGTTTATGCCGGCCGCGCGCTTCTTGCCGCGCTTGGCGGCGGCCTCGATCGCCTTCGCCGTCTGCGGTACCTGGCGGAAGTCGAGTATGTGAAACGGCAAGATGGTTTCGATCAGATGCTCGTTCAGCGCTTCGCGGGCGCCGCGGAAGGTGAGGAACTGCGAGCCGATCTGGAAGTCGTACAGCTTTACGATTGTGCCGCTCTTTAGCCCGAAGCCGCCATACATTTCGCCGCCGCTCGTCCGGAACGGAAACACTTCGTCACTGACGTAGTTGGGGATCTTCCCGCTCTTGCCGCCGAGCTTGAAGTATTCAGCGATCGACATTCCGTCGCCTGGCCGCCGCCGCATCAGCGTCCATGCCCAAGGCCCCTTCCGCGTGTGCTTGCGGGAGACGATTAGCTTGAACCACTTGCGCCCGCAGTAGCTCAGGACGCCCGATGAGCCCATGTTGAACTTGCCCTGGACGAAGGCAATGTCCTTTTTATTACCCTTGCTGAGCGACAGGAACGTGTCCTCGAAGCCGTCACCGTCCTGGCCTTCGCCATTGTCGGCGAACGTGTAGCACGGATAGCCGTCCGCTTTGGTGCGCGCGCCAGTGATACCCACAACTAGGTTTTTCGATGCGAAATCGCGAAGTTCGTTCTGGTCGGCGTTGAGCAGCTTGCCGCCTTTGTATCCAAAAAATTGCTCGACGGCGGCATGCATGGTCGGCGGAGCCTTGGCATCGCGCGGATCGATATGGTGCTCGCGGCATGCCTTCAGCAGCATTGCATCTACCATGTTGGTCATCAGCTCGGTCGCCGCCTTTGGGCCACTGGTCTGCTGATTGGTCGTAACGTTGTAATTTGTCTCGCGCCCGTCGAGAGGCAGCCAGTTGGCCGGATCAGATAGGAACGGATCCTTGTCGATAATCATCTGGACGGCGGCTTCGCTTTCGGTGGTCATGAGGCCGCTCAGAATGGCCCCAGCATCAAAATTCTTCATCCGGGGCTTTCCTCAGTCGATCAGCTGAAAACGCATAGAACCGTTGGTCTTACTTGAGGCCATTTCGAAGCGCTTGCGACACGACGCAACCTCATCACTAAGGGCACGAAGAATCTTCGTAACATCCTCATTGGTGTAGTCGTAATTCGAACGATTGGCGAGATTTCCGATCAGGCGAATATCATTTAGAGCCTTGGAAACACGCTTATTGGCCAAATCAACAAACTTTGCGCGATCCTTTTCGCGCAGAACCCTTGTTGTGCCATCCATATCCGTCTCCCACGCGTACATTCCAACCATATACGCGCGTAGACCCGCATCATCAATTCCAAGCGTATCGATTCGGATGGCGTCACGGCATGCAGAGCAGCATCGGGATCAACATTTGGGGCGGAAGTTGCTCAAGCTCACAAAATGTGGGGATACGTTGCCCCGCTTAATCAGTTCGAGTATGGTCGACCATAGTCACTTGGAGGCTTCGCCTTTGCCCGGCCCGGACCGGATGAACACCTTGCAGGCGGCTCGGGAGCTAGGGGTAGGCAAAGCAACGCTGCTGCGCTGGATCAAGGATGGGAAAATCACTGACGTGAAGCGCGATCGCAACAACTGGCGTGTGTTCACACTCGAGGACCTTCGGCGCATCAGAGATAAGATGGCACTCGGTCAATGATCTCCCGGGAGACGCGCGTCACGACGCCGCGGAGCCCGGGGCCGGCATTCCTTGCGGTCGATTTTTTCTGCGGCGCCGGTGGGACGACTCGTGGACTGATCGATGCCGGGGGCTATGTCATCGCCGGCATTGATAAAGACAGCCGGTGTGAGCGGACCTTTGTAGAGAACAACGCCAACAGCGCGGTGGACCATTGCCCGCCGCGCTTTCTCCACCGCGACATCTTCCCACGCACTCGCGACTTCCCCGGCGGCGAACAGCGGCAGCTTTTCACCAACCTCGACTCGCTGATCCCCTATTATCGGCGCAAGGCGCCGAAGATCCCTTTGCTGTTTGCCATCTGCGCACCGTGCCAACCATTCACCCGCCTCTCGCACGAACGCATGATGACCGACGAACGCCTTGACGCTCGCGCACGCGACGCGAACCTGCTGCGGGAGGCCTGCCGATTCGTGAACCGATACCAGCCTGAGATGGTGTTGTCGGAGAACGTCGCCGGTATCCGCGACCCCAAATACGGCGGGATTTGGGAAGGCTTCCGCCGTCGCCTAGAACAGCTCGGCTATGTCACTGGCGCCAAGATTGTTTGCACGTCACGCTTCGGCATCGCGCAGTTCCGCAAGCGTTCCATCCTGATTGCGGTCCGGCGCGACGTCGTCAGGACTGATCGCCTTGCGGACATTATGGGAACGGAAATGCTTGTTCCCGAGGCGGATCCGGATGCTGGCATTGTGTCGGTTGCGCAGGCGATCAGTCACTTACCTCCTCTCTCCGCAGGCGAAGCCCATCCCGACCTGCCGAACCATCGGGCCCGTGCGCTCAGCGACATTAACTTCAAACGGCTTGCCGCGGCAAAGCCCGGCCAGTCTAACCTCTATATGGAGACGACCGAGCACGGCGATCTCACTCTTCCGTGCCACCGCCGCGCAGAAAAAAAGTTTGAGACTCGCTGCTTCACAGATGTCTACACCCGTATGCGTCCTGATCGCCCCGCTCCCACCATCACGACCCGCTGCCACAGCGTTTCAAACGGGCGCTTCGGGCACTTCGATGTGCGCCAAGTGCGCGCGATTTCACTGCGCGAGGCGGCCATCCTACAATCTTTTCCCGACGACTACGTCTTCTATCCCGAGGACGAGCTTGAGCCCATCGCGCGCATGATCGGCAACGCCGTTCCGCCGCGGCTCGCCAGTTTCTTCGCGGGCTTCCTCGTTGGTTCGCTCGACAAATCCGCCTGCGGAACGCTTTGACGAATTGCGTTGAGAGACTTTAGCAGCCGCAACATCTCAGTCTCGAGTGCGCACTCCCAGATGACCGTGACGTTCCATCCTGCGACATCGAGCGCTGTGCGGTTGCGTCGATCGCGTTCGATATTTTCGTCGAGTTTACGATTCCAAAACGCCACATTCGAGGTCGGCCGCCTTCCTCTAGGGCAATCATGCCCGTGCCAGAAGCAGCCGTGCACAAAAATCACTACGCGATGGCGAGGAAGGACGATGTCTGGACGACCTGGCAAATCGGCCCGGTGAAGACGAAACCGGAACCCTGCGCGAAATAACGCACGGCGCACGGCCAGCTCGGGAGCGGTATTGCGCCCTTTGATCTTTGCCATCGTCGCAGAGCGGTTACTTGGGGAGAGAAAGTCCGTCATCGCCATCCCCTGAGAAGTTGTGCTAGAGTACAACCTTGGTGCTGTGTGGCCAACGAACTGCCTGGGCAAGGGATAATGGAGCCAATGGATGTCAAGTTTCAGCAATAAAAGGACCGAGAGAGACGAAGTTGAACGGCGATGGATAGTTGTCGCTGAAGATGGTCGATATGTGACGCTCGGGTGCGATAGCGATCCCGATGACTTTGAAATTGAGACTGCGGAAAATAGTCTACGAGCGCAAGGTTTGGCGGGTTGGCTGGCCATTATGGAGGGCAATCCCTACGCTGGCGCCGTTCCGAGGCTAATGGAGGTCCGCGCACTTGCGGAACCCGCTACTGCCTTCACCGCCGCTGCGAAGGCATGTGTCACGAGCATCCGTAATCTGCACTGCGACCTTACGCACGCGACTTTGTAGGCGCAGTCGGTTCTCAAGAGTATATGATAGCGATACGTCCTCATAAGATGCTTTGTATATCTCAATAGGGTCGCTTGTGGCATTCCGGGGGGAGCGTTGCTCCAAGATCTAGGCATCACTAGAGCAATGGTCTGATCAGGCGAAGATCGGCACCTTACCCCGCTTCCGGCCCAGTTGATTTTTGGCGCATCAAGCCATCTGCCGCGCACCCAAATAACCGAGCCTATCGCTGGCGCGCCGCTGCATCTATCATCGCAGCGCTGGGCTCCCGATCAACACGCTCGACCGGCCCAACCTCGTCCTCAAGGACCGCAATGAGGACGCCGACGCCATGAGCTGGGCCGCCCTTGCCAAGCCCCGCTAGAACTCCCTAGCCCCGGACCCGGTTTCGTCGCATCCGCGGACGTGTCATCCGGCGGCCCACGACCCCAACCCTGCTCAAAGCCATCGATCGAGGCGGAAATCATGCTCCCGGTCAGCGCCCCGATTGGCTAGGTCCTGCCGAGGCCGTGACAGCCTTGGGATGGAGGTCGGAGTGGTAGTGAATGGCAACCGGCAACCTGCATCCGGAACTTCCTGCTCTCCCACAAGGGTAGTGTCCCGATCAAGCGATCGATCTGGAAACATGATGGTCTTGGGCCTGGTTGCGCTTGATCTTTTGATGCTGATGTTCGGTCCAGTTGCGCATCGGCTCGCGGCCAGATCGTTGTGCGCGGCAACTCCTCTGACGCTTTTGAGCGAGCGGCCTTGGCCTGCGGTACACGCCGAGTTGGCCAACGGCATCTGTCGGGATGATACGCTGGTCCCTTATCAGTTCTGGAGGTTGTGGAGGGCGTTCCTCATGTCATCCGGGCTTGAAGCGGCTCGAGGACGACAGACAGAGAGGCGAGATTGCGATCGACCACTGTCTCAGGGACGGGCTTTAATCGCGGTCTGCTTGTTCACCCTGGTCTTCCCCTGCTGCTACGCGATAGGACTGCCAACCCGTCTCGGAGGCGGGGCAATGAGCGTGGAAGGCATCCCGGCTCTCGTGCTGGACACCGCGTTCGCCGGAGGCGCCGTGCTGATGCCCTCGGGGCTCTCCGTGATCATTGCCTATGACCTCATCGCGTATACCTGGATCGGGAAGGGCGGACAGCGCCCTTGATTGTCCAGAGACTTGAAATGAATGACCCCTCATGTGCGCCTCGTATCGAGACACCGAGGCTCGTGCTCGCCGAGCACAGGCGACAGGATTTCGAACCGTTGGCGGCGATGTGGGCGGACATCGACGTGGTGCGTCACATCGGCGGAAAGCCATCCAGCGCGCAAAGGAGCTGGTCGCGTCTTCTCCAGTATCGCGGTCTATGGCCCATCCTCGGATACGGCTACTGGGCCATTCGCGAGAAGGAGACCGAGCGATACGTCGGCGATGTCGGCTTTGCAGACTTCCACAGGGAGGCCAAGCCGTCGATCAGCGGGCAGCCGGAGGCCGGCTGGGTGCTCGCAAAGTGGGCTCACGGACGAGGCTACGGAAGCGAAGCCGTCGCGGCTGCCCTGGCATGGCTGGATCGAAGCCTGTGGTCGGATCGCGTCGTAGGTCTGGTCGACAGCCGGAACGTGGCTTCGGTGCGGATCGCCGAGAAGAACGGCCTCCTCCCCGCCGGCATGGTCGAACTGAGCAGAGAGCATGTGCCCATATGGGCTCGCACGCAGGGAGTCGCGCCATGAAGCTTTACGGAATGAGGCAATCCGGGAATTGCTGGAAAGCCGCACAGATCCTCGCGCTGACCGGCCACTCGTTCGAGTGGGTCCACACCGATGCCAACACCGGCGACACGCGCAGGCCCGGCTTCCTCGCCCTCAATCCGACCGGGAAAATCCCGGCGGTCGTCACGGACGATGGCACGATCCTGGTCGAGAGCAACGCCATCCTCCTGCATTTTGCGGAAGGCACGGCCTGGCTGCCCGTCCCGGGGCTGCAGAGGACGCGCGTCCATGAATGGCTCTTCTTCGAGCAATACAGCCACGAACCTTATATCGCGGTCGCGCGAAACCTCGTCGCGTGGCGCCGGGAAGCGCATCTTCACCGGGATCGGCTCACGCAATGCGCCGAGAAAGGCGCTGCGGCGTTGGACGTCATGGAGCGGCGTCTCGTCGTAGCCGATTGGCTGGTGGGTGAAGGCCCGACCATCGCCGATCTTGCGCTGTTCGCCTACACCCACCGTGCGGACGAAGGAGGTTTCGACCTCGAGCGATGGCCAGGCGTGCTGGCCTGGATCGCTCGCACGTCGTCGCTGCCCGGCATCGGCACGCTTCCCCGGCCAGGCTAGCCGACTTGCGAGCTTCGCGGAGCCGCCTCGGGTAGAACCCTGGCAAAGCCACCATGCGCGTCTCTCGCGCCGATTGTGCCAGTGGCTCAGGCGAAGGTTGGGGCGCCGCCCCAAGCCCCGCCGGGGCCACGCGGCCCCGGACCCGCTGCTGACATATCCTGCGAGCAGCGGCGCGTGCGCTGGCTCAGCCTAGCTTAACCTGAGGAGACCAAGATGCAGGCAT
The DNA here is from genome assembly GCA_965276655.1 of Acetobacteraceae bacterium. Taxonomy (GTDB): domain Bacteria; phylum Pseudomonadota; class Alphaproteobacteria; order Acetobacterales; family Acetobacteraceae; genus CAXTPV01. The sequence continues at coordinate 2,666,771 of CBDIBD010000003.1, read as the reverse complement.
TCGGCGCCTTCGAGGCAAAGAACAGGCTCGGCCACCTGCTCGACCTCATCGAACAGGGCGAGGAGGTGATGATCACCAGGCACGGGAGGGAGGTCGCGCGCCTCGTCCCCGCCCACCACCGCACCGATCGCGGCGAGGCCCACGCCGCTGTCAGGCGACTGCGCGCCCGGGCCGAGCAGAGCAGGCACGGCCCTTTCGACTGGTCGGAATGGAAGACCTACCGTGACGACGGGCGTCGTTGAGCCTGGTTCTCGACAGCTCGGCGACGCTCGCCTGGATCTTCGGTGCTGAAACCACGGATGCGATCCGAGACCTGTTCGACCGGGTGGCCCGCGAGGGTGCGGCGGTTCCTTGACTGTGGCGGCTCGAGGTCGCCTACAGCCTGACGATCGCCGTCCGCCGGCGGCGCATCGACGGAGAATACCGGCGCTTGGCCCTCGCCGACCTCGCCCTGCTCGACATCGACACCGACGCCGGCACCGATCGTCACGCCTGGCACACCACGCTCGAACTCGCCCAGCGGCGCATGCTGCCGCTCGTCTCGCTCGACCAGGACCTTCGCACCGCCGGCGCCGTCCTTGGCCTGACCCTGTTCGGCAGCGCCGAGGCATAGAACGTCCAACCGGCAACGCCGGAACGATCCATGTCGCGGCCACCAACGCCTTGATCCGCGCGAACGTCACCACCGTGTCGTCGAACGCGTTTCTGGAGACCCTCTCGGCCGCCCGTCCGCCCCACACAAAAGGTTACAATCGGCGCGCGACGGGTCCGCGGCAGACCTCCGTTTGAGGTTGGACGCCGCACGATCCGCCTGGATCGACGGTCGAGACGACCATTCGCAACGCACGAGGGATCAACCATGCTGAAGTCCATCCTGCCGGCAACCCTGCTGCTCGCGGGCCTTGCCCCATTCGCGGCCAGCGCCGCCCCATTGCCCGTCATCGCCCAGGTCCAGACCCAGACCCAGACCCAGGACCAGACCAACCCCAACCCCAACATCATCGAGGTCTATGGCGGCTGCGGCGTCTACGCGCATCGCGGGCCCTACGGGGGATGCCGCCCGGGTGGTCAGTGGGGCGGCTACGTCCCCGGCTACGGCTGTCCGGCCGGCTTCCATGTCGGCCCCTACGGCCGCCATTGCTGGCCGAACTGATGGCGGCGCGAAGCACTGCCGCCGTCGCGCGGCGCCTCGTCCTGACCTGCTGCCTGCTCGGGGTCGGCACGTCGCTCGCGGGATGCTACGTCGTGCCGGCCGGCCCAGGCTGGTGCTACTACCATCCTTATCGCTGCCGCTGACGGAAGGGGCGCCGGATCGCTGTTCGCTCTTGCTGACAAGCGGCCTGCAACGAGGGAAGCCGGTCACCGGCTTCCCTCCCGGTCCCGTTCGGGCCGGCCATTGACCGGGCGGGACCATGATCCCGCTCATGATCCGGATGCGGCGACCCTCGAATCCATCGCGAGCGGCGACGATGCCGCGTTCCGCATGCTGATCGCGCGCAAGCTGCCGCGCATCCACGCGCTCGCGTGGCGCATGCTGGCCGACCGTGCGCAGGCCGACGACATCGCGCAGGAAGCCTTTCTGCGCACCTGGAAACAGGCAGCGCGCTGGCAGACCGGCCAGGCGCGTTTCGACACCTGGCTGCACCGCGTCGTGCTCAATTTGTGCCGGGACCGGCTTCGCGGCCGGCGCGACGTCACCGGCGCCGTCCCCGACATCGCCGATCCGTCCCCGGCCGCCGATCGGCGGATCGAGCGCGCGCAGACGGTGCTGTCGGTCAAGGCGGCGATGGCGCGGCTGCCGTCACGCCAGCGGGAGGCCATCATGCTGCACGTCTATCAGGAGCTGTCCAACGTCGACGCGGCCGAGGCCATGGGCGTGACCGTGGAAGCGCTGGAAAGCCTGCTGTCGCGCGCACGCCGCGCGCTCCGAGGCCTGCTGGAAGGGACCGCGACATGAACCAGTCACGCTTCGACGCACTCGCCGAGGCCTATGGCGGCGACCTCGAACGCTGGCCCGAGGCCGAGCGCGCGGCGGCGCACGCGCACCTGCGCGATCATCCCGCCGCCGTCCCGGTCCTCGCCTCCGCCCGCGACCTCGATCTCGCCCTCTCCGATTGGACATTGGAGGGTCCCGGATCGGCGCTCGCTGCCCGCATCGCCGCGATCGCCGCCCCGCGCACCCATGTGCGCCGGTTGCGCCTGTTCCTGTCCGGTCTCGGCGCGACCGCCGCACTGGCCGGCGTCGCCGCCGGTGTCGTGTTCGTGGCCTCGATGGCGCCCGGCCCGGCCGACGCCGATGGCGGCACGTTGACCGTGCTCGGGGCGCCACTCGACATGCCGCCGCCCGCCAATGCGAACCCGCCATGACGCGCGCCGGCGTCCTGCTGTCGATCTCGCTGCTGTTCAACGTCTTCGCGGCCGGCGCGCTCGGCGGGGGCATCATCATGCTGTCGCACGAGCATGCCGGCCACCCGCTGTTGCGCCCGGTCCGGTTCGCCGGCGAACAGCTTCCGCCCGCGGATCGGCGCGCCTTCCATCAGCTCATCGCGGCGACCCTGCGCGACCATCGCGCCCTCGCCCGCCAGGAAATCCAGGCGCGCGCCAGTGCCGCGGCCTTGTTCCGGCAACCGGAGTTCGACCGCGCCGCGGCCGCGGCCGCACTCGCGGACGCGCGCGACGCCGTCCAACGTTTCCAGGCCGCCATCGACACCGCGGCGGTCGCGTTCGCCGCCGGGCTGCCGGCGGACGAGCGCGTCACCCTCGCCGCCGGGCTCGAGCGCGGCGGCCCGCTGCGTCATCCCGGCGTCATCCCGGCGTCATCGCCAAGGGCGCCGTGAGGCCCGCTCATGCCGCCTCCAGCGTGCCCGCGCCCGCGTCGTCGCGCGCCAGCCGCAGCACCCGCGCATGCAGCCGCGCCACCGCCTCGCTGTGCGTGATCGACACCAGCGTCGCCGCCGGCAGCGCGCGCGCCAGCAGCGCATACATCGCCGCCTCCGCGCCCGGATCGAGCGACGACGTCGCCTCGTCGAGGAACAGCCAGTCGGGCCGCGTCAGCAGCGCACGCGCGATCGCCACTCTCTGCTTCTGCCCCGGCGACAGGATCTGCGCCCACGCCGCATCCTCGTCGAGCCGTGGCGCCAACTCGCCAAGCCCCACATCGGCCAGCACCGACGCCACAAGCGAGGCCTCCACCGCGTCCGCCGCCAGCGGATAGCACAGCACCCGGCGCAGCGAGCCCGTCGGCAGATAGGGCGTCTGCGGCAGGAACATCCGCGCACCGGCCCCCGGCCGCACCGCGCCCGACGCGAACGGCCAGATCCCGGCGAGCGCCCGGAACAGGCTCGTCTTGCCCATCCCCGATGGCCCCACGATCGCCGTCGACACGCCGCGCTCGATCCGCAGGTCCGCGGGCCCCACCAGACGCGAGCCGTCCGGCGCCGAGACCACCAGTCCCTCGGCCGACAGCGCATCCCCCGCCGCCGTCGCCGGCGCGCCGCCGCGCGCCGCCTCGATCGCCCGATGGAACGTCGCCAGACGTTCGACCTGCGCCGCATACCCGGCCAGCGCCGCGTAATTGTTCATGAACCAAAGGAACGCCGCCTGCAGATCCCCGAACAACTGGTTGACCTGCATCAGCGTCCCGAACGTGATCGTCCCGGCAAAGAACCGCGGCGACCACACCACGAGAACGAAATTGTCCGACACCGTCCCGAAAAAGCCGGTCACGAACGTCACCATCGACGTCCGGTTCACGATCTGGATCCCGTTCCGGTACACCGCCAGGAACCGTGCGGCCAGACCGCGCTCCTCCTCCGCGGCACTGCCATACAGCGCCACCGCCTCGCCATGCTCCCTGACCTGCACCAGCGAGAAGCGGAAATCGCCGGTCAGCCGCTGCTGCGCGAACGTGAGCGGCGCCAGCCGCCGTCCGGTCAGGTGCGTCAGCCACGTCACCAGCGCCGAATAACCCAGCGCCGCGAACACCAGCACGCCCGGGATCGCCAGCCCGAACAGCACCGTCCGTCCCGACAGCGCCCACAGCAGGCCGCCATAGCTCACGATCGTCGTCACGTTCGAGATGATCGCCACCGTGAAGGTCAGCGAATTGTTCGTCACCAGATCGACGTCTTCCTGGACACGCTGATCGGGGTTGTCCGATCCCGGTCCGGCGTCGCCGCGCAGTCCGAGCCGGAAATGCGCATCGCCCGTCAGCCAGTCCGACACGAACCGGTTCGTCAGCCACCGCCGCCAGCGGATCTGCAGGATCCCCTGCACGTAGATCCCGAGCGCCCCGAGCAGGATCAGCACGGCGGCGAACATGAAGAACCCTGGCATCGGCAGCCCGTGCGGCCGCGGCGTGAACCAGAACAGCCCGCGGAAGAACCCCGCCGCGTCCTTCTGCTGCAGCGCCGTGAAGAAGATGTTGCGCGAGAACGAGATCGCGAGCCCGAGCCCGACCTGCGCCAGATTGAGCACGATCAGCAGCACCAGCAGTGCCCACGCCGACCGCCATTCGCGCGACACGAAATAGGGCCGCATCAGGAACCACAGATCGCCCAGGAACCGCAGGCCCTTGCGCATCAGCCCGCCACCACGCGCAACCGGATCACGCCGCGCACCGCGTCGAGCGCGACCGGCTTGCCCTTGCGCAGGATCTCGATCCGCCCCGCGCGCGCCAGCGCCACCGCGGCCGCGCGCACCCGGCCGAGCTCGCCTCGCCAGGCCTCGCCGCCCAGCACGCGCGCCGCGTCCGTCGGGCAGATCGACTTCCCGGGCCCGCGCTCCCCCGTCAGCCGCAGGATCGCCGCCTCCGCCTCGTCGTCCACATCCGTCATGGTCGCGAACCTGCCCCGGACGCCGCGCCCCCACAAGGCGACCCGCGTGCATGACCCCTTTTCAACGCTGGCCGACCGGCATTAGGCTGATCCCCGTCAACGCGCTGTAACTAGGCGGTCATACGGGGAGCACGACCAATGTCGACCGTCGCGGACATCGCCCTCCCAGGCCGCACCCGCCGTCCCGGCCTGGCCTGGTTCCTGGCCCCGCTGTTCCTGCTCGGCGTCTGGCTCGCCGCCGGTCCGCATCACGCCCGCGCCCGCCATCATCCGGTCAGCGTCGGGGTTGCGGCGGACCACTGATCGCGTTTCTCTCCGTCCGGCAATTTCAGACGAGACAGACCCATGATCGAGCTCTGGTCCTGGCCGACCCCGAACGGCCAGAAGGTGCATATCGCGCTCGAGGAGCTCGCCCTCGCCTACCGCACCATCGCCGTCGACATCATGGCGGGCGACCAGTTCAAGCCCGAATTCCTCGACATCACGCCCAACCACCGCATTCCCGCGATCGTCGATCCCGAGGGCCCCGGCGGCCGCCTCGAACTGTTCGAGAGCGGCGCCATCCTGATCTACCTCGCCGAAAAGGCCGGCCGCCTCATCCCCGCGGACTCAGCCGCCCGCTACGCCTGCCTGCAATGGCTGATGTTCCAGATGGGCGGGATCGGGCCGATGTTCGGCCAGTGGAACCACTTCGCGACCTACGCCCCCGAGGAGATTCCCTACGCGATCGAGCGCTACGGCCGCGAGGTCGCGCGCCTCTACGGCGTGCTCGAGAAGCGCCTGTCGGCCACCGAATATCTCGCGGGCGACGAGTTCAGCATCGCCGACATCGCGACCTTCCCCTGGGCGCGTGGCCCGGAGAAGCGCAACATCGACTTCGCCGAATATCCCAACGTCGCGCGCTGGCACGACGCGATCGCCGCCCGTCCCGCCGTCGAGCGCGGTCTCGCCCTGCTCGCCGAGCGCCGCCGCCAGGGCCCGCTCACCGAGCAGGCCCGCGACAACATGTTCGGCGAAACCCAGTTCTCGAAAAGGTAGGCCCGGCGCGTCAAGCGAGCGGCGTGTAGCGCCAGACCGACGCCGGCGGGAAGTTCAGCGGCGTCCACGCCTCGCGCCGCTTGTCGAGCGCGTGGCTCCGCGCCGGCAGCGGCGACGTCGCGCAGTAGCTGTAGTGCAGGAACCCGCGTCCCGGCGCCACCGCCTCGATCGCATCGATGAAGCGCCGCTGCTCCTGCTTCTTGAGCAGCACCAGCGGAATCCCGCACACCACCGACCCGATCCTTCCATGCCATTCCGGCGCGATCAGCGACGGCAGTGCCCGCGCGTCGCCCTCGATCACCGTCACGCCGGGCAGCACCTCGCGCAGATGCGCCGCCATGCTCGGCACGATCTCCACCACCAGCAGCCGCGCCGGCGGCACCCCGGAGGCGAGCAGCGCCCGGCTGATCACGCCGGTCCCCGCGCCCAGCTCCAGCACCGCCTCGTCGGGCGTCCGCCGCACCTGGCGCGCGACCCGGCGGCACAAAGCGGGCGACGACGGCACCACCGATCCCATCTGCAGCGGGTTGCTCACCCAGCGCTTGAAGAACAAGGCCGCGTTGGCGGCATCGCCGCGAGCGGTTCCCAATCCGTCGGCGGCAACGTTGCTCATGCGTCCAACATCTCCCTCGGGCCTGTCAGCCCAGATGCGCGATGATCGCCCGTGTCAATGTCGCCGTATCCGCTTCCCCGCCGAGGTCGCGCGTACGAACCCCGCGCTCGTGCACCACCGCGTGCACCGCCGCCCGCAGGCGCGCCGCCAGGTCCACCCGTCCCACATGCTCCAGCATCAGCCCCGACGCCAGCAGCAGCGCCAGCGGATTGGCGATCCCCTTGCCGGCGATGTCGGGTGCCGATCCATGCACTGCCTCGAACACGGCGGCGTCGGTTCCGATATTCGCCCCCGGCGCCAGTCCCAGCCCGCCGATCAGCCCCGCGATCAGGTCCGAGAGGATGTCGCCGAACAGGTTGGTCGTCACGATCACGTCGTACTGCCACGGATCGAGCACGAGCTGCATCGCGCATGCATCCACGATCCGGTCGTTCATCTCGACCCGGCCCTCGTATTCGGCCGCGACCTTGCGTCCCTCCTCGAGGAACAGCCCGGTCAGCGCCTTGAGGATGTTGGCCTTGTGGACGATCGTCACCCGGCGCCGTCCGTTGCGGACCGCGTAGTCGAACGCATACTCGACGATCCGCCGGCATTCGGTGCGTGAATTGAACCCCGCCGACATCGCGATCGCGCGCGGATCGTGGTTGAGCGGCATGTAGTGCTCGAACGCCGCGTAGAACCCTTCGAGATTCTCCCGCACCAGCACGATGTCGATATCGTCGTAGCGCCCCGGCACCAGCGTGCGCGCCGGCCTGACATTGGCGAACAGCTCGAATTCCTGCCGCAGCGCCACGTTGATCGACCGGAACCCGCCGCCGACCGGCGTCGTCAGCGGCCCTTTCAGCGCGAGCTTCGTGCGCCGGATGCTCTCAAGCGTCGCCATCGGCAGCGGGTCGCCGTGCGTCTCGACCGCCGCCATCCCCGCCGTCTGCCGGTCCCAGTCGAACGGCGAACCGAGCGCCGCCAGGATCTCGACCACCGCGCCCGTGATCTCGGGTCCGATGCCGTCGCCCGGGATCAGCGTCGCCTCGATCCTCTGTCCGCTCAATCCGCCTCTCCCGACCGGCCCAGATGTCGTTCTAGAGCATGATCCGACCGGGGGAAATCATCCGGCCGCCCTTTGACGTGCGTCCGCCGATCGCCGACAAACGACGCTCACGCCCCGGTCCCGCCCATGCAGCCTGCCCTCGACGACAGCGCCGCCTTCCTCGCCCGGTCGATCGCGGCGATGCAGGAATTCGCCGCCGACGCGGCCGCCCTGGAGACGATCGACGCCATCGCCGCCGCCATCGCCGCCGCCATGCGCGCCGGCGGCAAGCTGCTGATCGCCGGCAACGGCGGCAGCGCCGGCGACGCCCAGCACATGGCGGGCGAATTCCTCGTCCGGCTCGTGGCCGACCGCGACCCGCTGCCTGCCATCGCGCTGACCACCGACAGCTCCGTGCTCACCGCCGCCGGCAACGATTACGGGTTCGACCACGTCTTCGCCCGCCAGGTCGCGGGCCTCGGCCGGCGCGGCGACGCCTTCCTCGCGATCTCGACCTCGGGCAACTCGCCCAACATCCTTGCGGCACTCGCCGCCGCCCGCGCCGCCGGCCTCGCGACACTCGGCCTGACCGGTGCCGACGGCGGCCGGATGGCGGCCTCCTGCGACGTCCTGCTCCGCGTCCCGTCCGCCGTCACCGCGATCATCCAGCAGGTCCACATCACGGTGGCCCACATCGTCTGCGCCAAGGTCGAGCAGCTCGTCCTGTCCGCCTGATCCTAGATCTGTGGGCGGTCCAGGGGGCCGGCCCCTGGCGGGTCCAGGGCAGCGCCCTGGCCTTTCTTCGTCGCTCGCGTCACCCGACCGGCGCGCAAGCCTCCGCCAGCCAGGCCCGCGCCGCGTCGTCCAGCTTCGGCCCGATCTCGCCCAGCACCCGCGCGTGATACGCATCCAGCCACCCACGTTCCGCCACCGTCAGCAGCGCGGGCACCACGCACGCCCGATCGATCGGCGCCAGCGTCAGCGTCTCGAAGCCCAGGAACGGCTTGACCGCATGCGCGAACGCCGCCGGCACGACCAGAAGCTGGTTCTCGATCCTGATCCCGTGCGATCCGGGCTGGTAGAAACCCGGCTCGTCGGACATCACCATTCCCTCCCGGATCGGAACCGGCCGATGCACCGCCGAGATGTTCGCGGGCCCTTCATGCACCGCGAGCACGCTGCCCACGCCATGCCCGGTCCCATGATCGTAATCCAGCCCGGCCCGCCACAGCGCGTCGCGCGCCAGCGCGTCGAGCCGGTGCCCCGTCACGCCGTCGGGGAACGTCGCTGTCGCCAGCGCGATCATTCCCTTCAGCACCCGCGTGAACTGGTCTTGCCACGCCTCGGGAACCGGACCGCCTCCGGTCCAGACCGTGCGCGTCACGTCCGTCGTGCCGTCGTCGTACTGGCCGCCGCTGTCGATCAGATAGAGCTCGCGCGCGCCGATCGCCCGGTCCGTCTCCGGCGTCGCGCGATAATGGATCACCGCGCCATGCTCGCCCGCTCCCGAGATCGCATCGAAGCTGTCGCCGCGATACGCGGGATCGGCCGCGCGGAACGCGCGCAGCCGCTCTACCGCCGAGAGCTCCGTCTCCCGCCCCGCCGCCTCGCGCAGCCAATGCAGGAACCGGCACAGCGCCACCCCGTCGCGCCGGTGCGCCGCGCGCATGCCGTCGCGCTCCGCCGCGTTCTTGCGCGCCTTCGGCTCGGCGCACACATCCGGCCCCTCCACCAATTCGGCGCCCGCCGCGCGCAGGCGCTGCCCGAACCAGGCCGGACTGGCGGCGAGGTCGACCCGCACCCGCTTGCCCGCGAGCCCGTCCAGCACCGGCGCCACCGATGCCAACGGCGACACCGAGACCCCGTTCCCGAGCCAGGTCAGCGCCGCCGCATCGAGCTTGTCCGGATCCATGAACAGCGCCACCGTCTCGTCGTCGTTCAGCAGCGCGAAGCCGAGTGCGACCGGCACGTTCGCGAGGTCGCCGCCGCGAATGTTGAGCAGCCAAGCGATCGACGCCGGATCGGTCAGCAGCGCCGCCTGCACGCCGTCCCGGCGCAGCGCCTCGGCAAGCGCCGCGCGCTTCTCGGCGCTCGCCTCGCCGCTGAACTCCTGGCCGTGCGGCCGCACCGGCGCCGAAGGCGGGGCAGGGCGGTCGTCCCAGATCGCGTCGACCGGATTGTCCTCCAGCGCCACCATCTCGACCCGCGGCCCCGCGAACCGGTCGATCTCACCCTGCGCGATCACCCGCGGGTCGTAGCCCACCCGCAGCAGCCGCCCCGCATCCGCCGCCCGCGCCCGGACCCAGTTCTCCGGCGGCGTCTCGCCCAGATGCAGCCGCTCCCAGACGGCACCGTCCGTCTGCTGCGCCAACTGCAGCACATAGCGCCCGTCGGAGAACACCGCCGCGCGCTCCGCCATCACCACCGCGATCCCGGCGCTGCCGGTGAACCCGGTCAGCCAGGCGAGCCGCTCGGCGCTTGCCGGCACGTTCTCGCCCAGATGCTCGTCCGACCGCGGCACTAGGATGCCGTCCAGCCCGTTCGCCCGCATGCCTCCGCGCAGCCGCGCGACCTTGTCCGCCGATGTCATCATCGCGCGATCCTGCGGTGACGATCGCGAAAAAGCCAGAAGGCAAGAACCGGGGGCCGAGGCCGGCCCCTGGACCCCCGGCTTCCATCAGGCCTCGCGCCCCCGTGCCCGAAGGCCGTCGACATCGGGGTGCGGGCGATGGCCATCAAATCGCGCACTTACAAAGTGGCGTTTAGACACCTCGGACAGGTCTTCGAGGCCTCCGGGGGGGGGGGGGGAAGAACACTGCCCAAACAGTCGTCAGCTGATGAAGCTTCTATGAAGGCAGTCTGATCGACAGAGGCTTCGGCATTTCACCCCTCGCAAAGTTCTATGAAGGCAAGCCTTACGATTCTGGAGGAACTAATCCCAGTCGTTGAAATGCGAAGCCTCTTCAAACCCAGCGCCTCGCAGTAGTGCGTAAAACGAAGTATGGCGTTCCGTTTTGTAGACATCTAGATAAGTTACCTTGCAATACAAGTAATACGCATATTGTCTACCAGGATGTCGCCCGGAAAGATCGAATTTAAAGCCTTGCGCGTAACTCACTTGCGATTTTGCGTTTATGATGATGCGGCCAGCAATCTGGAACATATTCTGCTCAAAATCATTGCTGATATTTTCGGGCAACAGTCTTATCCGGTCCATGACAGGCACTCCGACCAGACTGGTCCAAGCGGGGTGTAAAGGGTCTGGCGCTTCGTCTCCATACTGATACGGCACCGCCACCAATCTAACATCAATATCAGACAATATCGCGGGCGTGCTTCCATAATTAGTTATTGTATAGGTGACTGACTGTCGATCTGAAGTATTTAACGAATAGCTAAATGTTTGAGGTGGAGAAAAAGAAGGACGCACATTTACGGCGGGATACGAGATGAAAACACGCGCTCGGTCATCTGTTGCTTGTAGAAGGGCTGCATTTGCTGCGCGCTGCGTTGCAGTAAGAGTCGCTTGGACTATAGAATATTCTTTAATGGCCACCGCTGCTTGTTGAGCGGTTGCTTTCCAGGCATTATGAGTAAATACTGCGGCAGCGACAGCAGAGCCCGCGGCGACAATTGTGAAACAAATCGAAAATAGCCAAAACATTCTTTCCTTTTCGCGATGGTCGCGTTCTTCGGGAGACCAGCGTAGGAATCGAGAGGCGGATATGTTTGGTGACGGTTCGAGCTTGCTTACGCCTTGGACGGCCCGATCAGAATCGGCCACGCTCTGAACTTGAGGGCTAGAGTCGTCGGAGGTCATACCGAATAGCTTCCGATGGCTCCCAACGTTCTGCAAGCTGTCGATCCTAGCGACAGCGAGATCACCCTGGTCGACCAAAAAGTGTATTGCCGTCGGCAAGAGGACCAAGACGATCCCTTCGGAGCTGACACGAAACGCGCGATGGGTGAGCCGGACGCGCGACAGATGATGGGTGGCGCACGGCCGCTGCTTCCGACCCACACCGGAGTTTCGCAGCAGACCATTGGTGTTGTACCGCTTCCTTCATCGAAGGCCTGCGTCGTTCTCGCATGGCGAACCAGAAGGAGGCAGCGGCCATGAAGTGCCTGCGCATCTACGCCGAACCGGATGGCGAGTCGCATTTCGGCGAGGTCGAATTGCCGACGACGAAGTGGGCGGTGCACCCGGACGCCGTGCCGTTCGACGTTTCGGCCAGTTATCAGGCGTCCCGTGTCCGCATCACCCGCATCCCGGCGGGCATGCGCGAAGTGGCTTGGCATACGGTCCCGGAGCCGAACCTTGCGGTCAGGCTGGATGGTTCGGTTGAGTACGAGACGAGCGACGGACAGGTGCGCCACCTTCCGGCGGGGAGCTTCGTGTTGATGGAAGACACACACGGCAAGGGCCATCTCTCGCGCCATTCCGCGGAAGCGCAAACCGTCATTTGGATATCGATGCCGAACGGCCTCGATTTGCCGGCCGCCTAGGCTTTCGGCGATCCAAACGCGCGGCGTTTGGCGGGGTGCGGGGCAGAGCCCCGCTCCGGGGCCGAGTTCGCCCTCGGCACAGGTTCACAACCTACCCACCGTCTCCCGCGCGTCCGTGTCCGGATCGCGAAGGCCGTTGCCGGCAGCCGCCCGAACGCCGAGAACTGGCACCCACCGAACACGAGGCGGCATGGCGTTCGCAGGCTCCGCTGACAGGACGCCCGTCATGGCCCTTCCGGGCTTCCTGCCCGATGCCGTGAGCTTCGGCGCGCGCGCCGCACTCGCGCTCGTGCTCGCCTACCTCGCCAGCTTCACCATCCAGCTCCAGTCGTCATCGAGCGCCGGCGTCTGCGTCGCCATCGTGATGCAGCCGCAGCCCGGCATGGCGCTGAGCAAGGCGATCAACCGGATCGCGGGCACACTGGTCGGCGGCGCCGTCGCATTGCTGATGACGGCGGTCTTCCCGCAGGACCGCACCATGCTGCTGCTCGCCTTCCTGGCATGGATGGCGGTCTGCACCTTCGCCGGATCGCTGCTGCGCGACTTCCGCGCCTACGGCACCGTGCTCGCCGGCTACACCGCGGCGATCATCTCGATCAGCGGCATCGACCAGCCGATCACCGCGCTCGAGGTCACGCTCGATCGCGTCGCCGCGATCCTGATCGGCATCGCCAGCGTGGCGGTCGTCAACTCGCTCTTCACCTTCAACGCGGCCTACGAGAGCCTGGTCCGCGACCTCGACGCCCGATGCGACGCAGCGGGGTCCCTCGCGCGCGCCGCCCTCGATGGGCAACTCGCCCCCGGCGATGTCCGCCTGACCGAGATCGGCGCCGGCGTTCTGGCGCTGCGCAGTGCCGCGACCTACGCCGCCATCGAGCTGCCCGGCGGCCGGCAGCGGCGGGCCGGCGCGCGCGTCGCGATCGCCGCACTGCTGGCGATGCTGTTCGCGACCAGGGCCGTCGCCGAGACGGTCGATGTGGCGCACCGGCTCGAGCCCTCGACCCGCGAGTTCCTGGCGCGCGCGAGTGCCGCCATCCGCAATGGGGGTCCAGCCGCCCCGCCCGACCTGCTGCCGGCCGAGCCCGCCGACGCGCACCTGATCGAGCGGGCGAGTGCCATCCTGGCGGCCCACGGTCGTGCCCTGGCGGGCGCGCGCATCCTGCGTGACGGTTCGGACGCGCGCGCCCTGCCGCCGGTCACGCTGCGCGTCCACCACGACATCCTCGGCGCACTCCTCGGCAGCCTGCGTGTCACCATCGCGACCAGCCTCGGCGCGGTGTTCTGCATCTACGCCGGCTGGCCGGGCGCAACGCTGCTGCTCGTCCAGCAGGCCGCCTTCACCGCCCTGTTCGGCATGATGCCCAATCCGGGAGGGGCGGCCATCGGTGCGGCCATCGCGTTGCCGTTCGCCGCGATCATGGCCGGCCTGATCGGCTTCCTGGCGCTGCCGCTCGCCTCCGGCTTCATCCCGTTCGCGCTGGCCGTCGGCGGCGGCATGTTCCTGCTGGCCACCGCCGGCCGTCACCCGCGCCTCGCACCCTACGGTGCCTCGCTGATGCTCTACCTCACGCTGATCCTCGCCCCCGCCAACACAGAGAGCTTCGACTTCTCGACCTTCACCAACATCGTCATGGTGCAGACCCTCGCCGTCGCCTTCATGATCCTCGCCTTCCGCTTCGTCCTGCCGGTCTCGCCGTCGCGGCGGCTGCGCCGGCTGACGGATGCGGCGGTGGCGCAGTTGCGCGCCACGCTGCGGGCGCGCGATCCGCCGACGGAAGCCGCACAGCAATCCCTCGGCAGCGACCGGATCGGCCTCGCACTCACGTGGAGCAGCGGCGCCTACCGGCCGCGGCCGGCCGCGTTCCAGCGTCTGCGCGGCCTGATCTATCTCGACCTGGCGCTGTCGCGCGCCCTCTCCGGGCTCGGATCCCTGGCCTCGCTGCCGGCGCTCGACGGGCTGGCCGCGGAGGCATCACGCCTGCTGCGCCGCGCCGACGCGAGCGGCCTGGAGGCGATCGGCCGCCGCATCCTGGCCGACCCCGGCGCCGCCGCGCACCACGAGGCGGCGCTGCGCGCGGCCTCCGGCCTGTACGGCGCGTCGCTTCTGCTCGCCCGCCACGGCCGCGCGCTGCACCGCTACGGCGTGCTGGACTGACCATGCTGCGCGAGACCAACCTCTTCGGCGTCTATTTCTCGCCGCTCGTCGCCTACATGGCCGCGGCCGCCATCATCTATGTTCCGCTGCATGCCCTGCTCGGCTGGGCCGGCCTGCTGCGCTGGGCCTGGAACGCGCCGCTCGCCGGCGGCGCGCTCTATATCTGCATCCTCGGCCTGCTGGTCGTCTGGTTCTGAGGACGAACGATGTTCCGCACCGCGCGCCGGCTGTTCCGCTCGACCGTCACCATCGTCATCCTCGCCCTCGCGGCCCTCGCCGGCGTCGCGATCTGGAACCACTACCTCACCAGCCCGTGGACGCGTGATGGCCAGGTCCTCGCCTACGTCGTCTACCAGGCGCCGGAGGTGTCGGGTCGCGTGGTCAAGCTGAACGTCGACGACAACCAGGTCGTCCATCGCGGCGACGTGCTCTACCAGATCGATCCCACCGACTACGAGGTGAGCGTCGCCAACGCCGAGGCCACCGTCGCCAGCCGCAACGCGGACCTGCAGAACAAGCTGGTCGAGGCGGAGCGCCGCGCCAGGCTCACCACCCTGTCGACGTCGGTCGAGCAGAAGCAGGCCTACACCGCGACCGCGCAGGTGGCGGCCGCCGACTATGCCGCTGCCGTCGCTCAGCTGCACCAGGCCCGCGTCAACCTCGAGCGCTGCCAGGTCCGCTCGCCGGTCAACGGCTACGTCACCAACCTGCAGCTCCGCCAGGGCGACTACGCGACCGCCGGGACCCGCAACCTCGCCCTGCTCGACAGCGACAGTTTCTGGGTGGTCGGCTATTTCGAGGAGACCAAGCTCGCCGGGATCCATCTCGGCGATCCGGCGACCGCGGCGCTGATGGGATTTCGCGACCCCGTCGGCGGCCATGTCGACAGCATCGCGCGCGGCATCAACACGCCCAACACCGATCCCGGCGCGCTCGGCCTCGCGTCCGTCGACCCGGTGTTCACCTGGGTCCGCCTGGCCCAGCGGATTCCGGTGCGCGTGCACATCGATCACGTCCCGCCGAGCGTCACCATCGCCGCCGGCATGACCGCCACCGTCACGATCGGCCGTCGATCGACGGCGTCCACCCACGGCCTGATCTCCCGGCTCCTGACTCAAGTCAACGGATAGTCATCGCCGGACCAGATAAGCGTTGAGAGCCCTGGCAAAGCCGGACGAACCATCGTAAGTTACATGTAACTTTTTGGGGTGATGATCATGGCCACGGCATCGAACGCGAAGCCCTCGCGCATCAAGGTGCGGGAACATCGCGATCGTCTGCGCGAGCAGGGCCTGCGTCCGATCCAGATCTGGGTGCCCGATACACGCTCCCCCGCATTCCGGTCCGAAGCGCATCGCCAGTCGGCCGCCGTCGCCGCCAGTGCGCACGCACGGGAGGATCAGGCGTTTATCGACGCCGTGACGGACTGGAGTGATGAATGAGGCCGAACGCTTCCGGAGGGGCGACATCTGGACCGTCGCCGGCGGCAAGGATTACGCCGGCAAACCGCGTCCTGTCGTGATCGTCCAGGACGACAGCTTCGACGCGACCCACTCGATCACCATCTGCGCCTTCACCACCGACACGACCGAGGCGCCGCTGTTCCGCCTGCTGGTGGAGCCGAACGAGCGGAACGGTCTGCGGACCGCGTGTCGGTTGATGGTGGACAAGATGTCGACCGTCCCACGGAGCAAGGTCGGCGCGCGCGCCGGCAGGTTGGACGACGAGGATATCGTGCGGCTGAACCAGGCCGTTCTCGTGTTCCTGGGGCTGGCCGTCTCGCCGAGGACCAGACGGGAGGCATGAAAAGCAACACGCACGGACGATGATGGACGGCACGCACACCGGCGGCGTCCCCGGCGTTCTCCAGCGCCCTGCCTTGCCCAGCGCTCTGCGTTGCGCGGTGCAGCATCCCGCGTGCCTGCGGGCTCGAACGCCCAGGCGCCCGATGCCGTCGGTCCATACCAGCTCGTGACGACCGAACCGCCGTGCCGCCCTGTCCGCTCGGGCGGAGTGTGCGTCCGCCACAGGAGGATCGATGCGCCACAACGCCAAGCCCGGGAAGGCGCGGCCTTTCCTTCTCTTGATGCGCCTCGCGGCTTCCCTCACCGCGTCCACGCCGATGCCGGGCCTGGCCTTGGCCGACCCCGCCGGATCGGTGGCCCTTTGGGCGGCGAGCCCGCAAAGCCCGAACACGCCCGGGCCGGGCACGCCGGTCACGCTGAACGACCAGACGATCCGGGAGGTCGTCCGGCTGAGTGCCGCCGGGACCGGGCTGCGCGTCCGATTGACCAACCTCTTCACCGGCGCCCCGACAGCGATCGGCGAGGTTCGCGCGGCGCGGTCGGGCGCGAACGGCGCGGCCGACAACGCGATCGTGCCCGGCACGGACCGCGGCGTGACGTTCGGCGGGAAAACCTCCTTCATCCTGGCCGCTCACGCGGGCGCCCTGAGCGATCCCGTCGACCTCCCGGTCGGCGCGCTGCAGTCGCTCGCCGTCAGCATCTACGTCTCCCGCGGCACGGCGCCCGCCACCCCGCATCTCATCGGTCAGCAGACCGCCACCATCGTGCCCGGCGACCAGACGGGCGCCGCAAGCCTGGCGAGCGGAAGCGTCACGACGCAGTCCCGCTACCTGCTCTGCGGCATCGAGGCCGTCGAACCCGGGGGTGCCACCATCGTCACGCTGGGCGATTCCATCACCGACGGGCTGCACGCGACGATCGACGCCAACCGGCGCTGGCCGGACCTGCTCGCCGACCGGCTGCAACGGACGCCGCTGCGCCGCCTGGCCGTCGCCAACGAAGGCATCGCGGGCAACCGCCTGCTGTCGAACGGGGTCGGACCGGCCGCTTTGTCGCGCCTGGACCGGGACGTGCTGTCGCGCCCGGGCCTCCGCTTCGTCACCCTTCTGGAGGGCATCAACGACATCGGCCTCGGCACGACGCGAGACGACATCGTGGCCGCCTACCGGCAGATCATCGCGCGCGCGCACCAGCGCGGCGTCCTCGTCTTCGGATGCACGCTGACGCCCTTCCAGGGCGCCCTCTACGCAACCGAGGGCGGGGAGTCGACCCGGGCGGCCGTCAACGAGTTCATCCGCCATGGCCGCGCATTCGACGGCGTGATCGACTTCGACGCGGCCCTGCGCGATCCGCGCGACGAGCGGGCGCTCCGCCCCGCCTACGACAGCGGCGACCATCTGCACCCGAACGACGCCGGCTACGCCGCCATGGCCCAAGCCGTTCCCCTTCATCTCTTCATGAAATGATGCCGGCGGCCGTCGACGCGAGCCGGGTCATGCCGCGGATCGAGCATGCAGGCATGACGTTCCATAAAGGTCGGACCCGCGACATCTTCCAGGACGACGCCGGACGCTGGCAGCCTCGTCACGTGGAGATCATCATTGCGCCTGATCGCAGTCGAAGAGCACATCCTCCCGGCCGAAGTGCGCGAGGCATGGGCCGCCGCACCGCCCCCGTACGATCCCGTGTCCGCCGCGGCCGACGGCGGCGAGATTGGGGCTCGATTGGCCGACCTGAGCGAGGGCCGCTTGGCGCTGATGGATGAGCAGGGGGTGGACGTGCAGGTGCTCTCCCTCACCACGCCCGGCCTGCACAATCTCGCGCCTGGAGCCGCCGTCGAGGCGGCGCGGCGCGTCAATGATCTCATTGCCGAGACGTGCGTGCGTCGTCCCGGCCGCTTCCAGGGCTTCGCCGCCCTGCCCACTCCCGATGCCGACGCCGCTCCGCTCGAGCTGGAGCGCGCCGTCCGTGAGCTCGGCCTCAAAGGCGCGCTGCTCTGTGGCCGCACGCGGGAGCGCCATCTCGACCACCCCGACATGCGTCCGATGCTGGCAAAGGCGGCGGAGCTGGGCGTTCCCCTCTTCATCCATCCGCAGGTGCCGCCGCCTGCCGTGCGCGAGGCAAGCTACTCGGGGCTTGGCGAGAAGGCCGACCTCGCGCTCGCCGCCTTCGGCCTGGGATGGCACTACGAAGCCGGACTGCAATGGGTGCGCTTGGCGGCGGCCGGCGTGTTCGACGAACTGCCCGACTTGCAGATCATCCTCGGCCACTGGGGCGAGTTGGTGCTGTTCTATCTGGAACGCATGGCGGCTGTGTTCGAGCGCGCCTTGCAGCTTGGTCGCCCGCTCGCCGCCTATGCCCGCCGGAACCTGTATGTGACCGGCAGTGGCATGTGGAGTGAGGCCTATCTCCTCCGCTGCCTGGAGATCGTCGGCCCCGAGCGCCTGCTGTTCTCGACCGATTTCCCTTACCTGTATCGACCTGGGGGCGCCCCGCGACGCTTCCTTGACGACTGTCCGCTGGATGCCGCCGCGCGGGAGAGCTTCGCTCACGGCAACTGGGATCGGCTCACGCGAGCCTCCGCCCAGTCATAGGAAAGTTCTCGCCGGGATTGCTCGGCACGCGTCACCAGGGCAAGCGGTCGTTGAAAAAGAAGAAGCCGCCGGTCGGGCCGTCGGCGTCCAAGCTGGCGTATCGGATCGCCGTGCGAGCTCCTTCCTCGACATCCATGTCGGCATGCTCGCTGCCCATGGTCGTCCTGACCCACCCCGGATGGATCGCGTTGACCTTGACCGTCGTGCCGCGCAGCTCCTCGGCAAGCAGGATGGTAAAGGCGTTCAGCGCCACCTTGGACGTGTCGTACCCGAGCGCCTTGATCGGGTAGACAGGCGAAGCCGGGTCGGAGAGATGAGCAAGCGATCCCCTGATGCTCGACACGTTGACGACGCGGCCCGCGTCCGACCGCCTCAGAAGGGGAAGCAGGATCTGGGTCAGGAAAACCGGTGCGAAGAAGTTCGCCTCGAACGTCTGCCGCAGGACCGATGCCGGTGCCGCACTCGGCGGCTTGGCGGGCGGCGTGGCGGCGTCCGCGCTATCCAGCCAGACGCCGGCATTGTTGATGAGGATGTCGAGCTTGCCATGAGCCGCGTCGATGACGGCAAGGATGGCGCTTCGATCCTTTTCGCTCGTGACGTCGAGTCTGACGGCGCAAGCCCGACGCCCGTCCGCCCTTAGACCGTCGACGACAGCTTGCGCCTTGGCTTCGTCTCGCGCCGCGACGATCACATGCGCGCGTCGTTCGGCGAGCTGGCGGCATATCTCCTTGCCGATCCCACGGGCGCCACCGGTGACGAGCGCGATCTTGCCGGAAAGGGCGTCATCGGACGCAGACAGGCTGGACCCCATGACCGTCATTGCTTTCCGTTTCGATCGTCGCGTCCTGGTGCCGATTGCGCCGAAGCCTGCCGGTTGGATTGGGATGTTCCATCAGACCTGAGCCGCCCCACCATCGGCAAACAACTCGCTGCCGGTGACGAAGCTGCTGTCGTCCGACGCGAGGAAGAGCGCCGCGGCAGCTATTTCATCGGGATCACCCATCCGGCCGAGTGGAGTCGCTGCTTCCGAGGCCGCCACGAACGCCCGGTTCTGCTCCTCGGTCTTGGTCAGACCATGCCAGCCAGGCGTCGATGTCGCGCCCGGCACCAGGACATTCACGCGGATGCGCCGCGGTGCGAGTTCCTGGCTCCAGGAGCGGGCGAAGTTGCGGATCGCCGCCTTGCTCGCACTGTACACGCTGAACGTCGGCACTCCGGTATTACCAGCCGTCGATCCGGTCAGGATCACCGACGCACCGTCGCGCAGCAGCGGCAGCGCTTTCTGCACGGTGAACAGCGTGCCCTTGACGTTGGTGGCAAAGGTGCGGTCGACGTGCTCCTCCGTGATCTCGGGCAGCGAAACGAACTCGCCGCCGCCGGCGTTCGCGAACAGCACGTCGATCTGCCCGGCCTCCTCGCGCACGATCCCGTAGAGCCGATCGAGATCGCCCAGGTTCGCGATGTCGCCTTGCACTCCGCGGGCGTTGCCTCCGGCCGCGGCCACTGCCGCGTCGAGCTCGGCCTTCCGACGCCCGGTCATGAACACGCGCGCGCCCTCGCCGGCGAAGCGCTTCGCGCTCGCCAGCCCTATGCCGCTGTTGGCCCCCGTGATGACCACGACCTTGTCCTTGAGGCGATCCATTCGCTGTCTCCCGTCCGCGACCGGACGCGATATGGAACAACACCCGCCACCAGGCTAGAACCTACCTGAAGGTAAGTATGGATCGGCGTCATGACGACCGGAGAACCCGTATGCGGCCTCGATGTCGCGTTGGCGGTGATGGGCGGCAAATGGAAGCCGCTGATCCTCTACCATCTCAATTCGGGTCCCAAGCGGTTCGGGGACCTCAGGCGGCTGGTCGCGGGCATCAGCGAGAAGGTGCTGATCCAGCAGTTGCGCGAGCTGGCCGCGGCGGCCGTGCTGGTCCGCCACGACTACCAGAGGGTGCCGCCGATGGTGGACTACACCATGACCCCGTTCGGCATGACGCTCGTGCAAGCGCTCATGCCGTTGTGCATTTGGGGAAACGAGCATCGAGCCCAGGTCGACGAGATCATGCTTGCGCGCTCATCGGAACGGGAACGGGCAGGTTGAGTCTGTCGTGAGCTCCAACGCAGCCCCGAGGCCGCGTCATCGTGCAGCCTTCGTCACGAACCCGTTCAGGTTCGGAGATGTGCATCGGGTTGTGAGGTTCGGCGTGCGCTCAGCTCGCCGCCAGCTTCTCTACGTTCACGATGGACATTTCGCGAGCCGGACGAAGCAATCCGTTTGCTACTCCATATACGGCGACAGCACATTCTCGACCCATGTCATGAATGCGCGGACCCGGCGCGACAGATTGCTCCGATGTGCCACGACAAGGGACGCGGCGAGCGCCCGGCGACAGGAATCGGGCATGACCTCGACAAGCGCTCCACTCTCCAGGTACCGGCCGATCCCCACCAGTGGCGCCTGGATCAGGCCAAGGCCGGCGAGGGCAGCGGCTTCGTAGGTCTGCGCGCTGTTGACGTGGAGCGCACCTGGCAACTGCAGCGTCGCGTGGCTGTCGCCGTCCGGATATTCCCAGCCAATGGGTCTTGCACCCAGCATCGTCGAAAAATGAATCGTCCGATGCTCCTGACGCTGGAGATCTTCCAGCGATCGAGGGACGCCATAGCGGGCCAGGTAGGCGGGACTGGCGGCATTGACCATGCGCAACCGGCCCAGCGGGCGGGCAATCAGCGTCTCGTCCCCGATGGGTCCGAGCCGCAAGACACAGTCGAACCCCTCTTGAACCAGATCGACTCGCCGATCCGTGCTCGACATCTCCAGCTCCAACTCGGGATAAGCCGCCATGAAAGCCGGCAACGCCGGCACGAAAGTCGTGCGCGCCAGCTCGCTCGGCAGATCGACCCGCAAGCGCCCGCGAAGTGCCACTCGATCGCCTGCGAACATCGAGTGCAGCTCCTCAACCTCAGCAAGCAGATCGCGAGCGCGGGCATGAAATGCGCGTCCGTCCTCCGTCAACTGCACGCTGCGCGTCGTCCGGTGCAGAAGCCTGACACCGACATCTGCTTCCAGCTTCCGGACCGCCGTCGAGGCCCTCCCTTTCTGGATGCCCAGGCTAACGGCCGCGCGGGTGAAGCTCCCCATGTCCGCTGTCGTTACGAATATGAGGACGGGTTCGAGGTTCTGCATGTCAGTGCCTCGGCATTGTTCGCCAGAGAGAGAACAGTGTGTTCGCTTTCCCAGAGTTTATCACAACCAAGAGACACAGTAGGTCTTCAAAACGAGAACCCCACCGGAGAACGGCCAGTGTCCGAAACGATGAGCCTGCATCAGGTGCCGGAAACCATGAGCCTGCATCGTGTCCCGTGGGCCGGCCGGATCATGAGCGCGTTCGTCGTTGTCGCCCTGGTGGCGGACGGGACGATGCAGCTTCTCGCGCCGGCACGGATCGCGAGCATGTTGCAGGAAACCGGGTTCGCGATGGATCTGACCCGCATCGTGGGTCCGATCACACTCGCCTGCGCCATCCTTTACGCCATCCCGGCCACCGCCGTCCTTGGCGCGATCTTGGTGACCGGCTTTCTGGGAGGCGCCATCTGCGCCCACGTCCGCATTGGCGAGTTGGGGTCGCCGCCGGAGATCGTTTCCCTGCTTCTGGCCGCGATGACATGGGGCGGCCTCTACGCGCGCGATCCCCGTATCCGGGCCATCCTGCCGCTCATCCGTTGAATCAACAGGGGCAGACCTCTGTCCCTCGGAATCAGGAGAAAAAGCATGTTCTTGGTCATGGGCATCACGGGAAAAGTTGGCGGCGCCGCGGCAGAACATCTGTTGGCGCACGGCAAGGAAGTACGTGCGCTCGTCCGAAATCGCGAGAAAGCGGTCAACTGGGCGAACCGGGGCGTGGAACTGGTGGACGGCGACTGGAATGAGCAGGCAGCCATCGAGCGAGCGCTCGAAGGCGTCGAAGGCGCGTTCGTCATGTTGCCTTCCGTCTGGGCTCCCTCGGCCGATTTCAAGGAAGCAAGGGGCGTGATCGCCAACTACGTCGAGGCGCTCACCGAGGCAGCGCCGCCGCGGGTGGTTGCGCTCTCGTCGATGGGTGCGAACAGAACCGGCGGGCTCGGGATGATCACGGCCTTGTCGCTTCTGGAACAAGGTTTTCGCGATCTGACATCGCCGATCGCGTTCGTGCGCGCAGGCGGTTTCCTCGAAAACTTCCTTTTCGGCCTGGAGGTCGCCCAGGGCGGAACGCTGCCGGTGTACTACAATCCGACAAACCGGAAATCGACCATGGTCGCGACGAACGATATCGGCGCGGAGGTCGCAATCCTGTTGACCGGGCCAGCCTGGTCAGGGCGGCGCGTCATCGAGCTTGGTTCGATGGTCAGCGCCGACGAAGTCGCCGTGCAACTCGGTGAAGTCCTGCATCTCGACGTGAAAGCTTTTGCAGTCCCGCGCGCGCGGTGGGCGCAAGCGCTCGAGCGATCCGGCATCCCGATGGGCCATACGGGACCGGCCGAAGCGATGTTCGAGGCCATCAACGCGGGCTGGATGGATCTCGGAGTCGCAGGCACGGAGCACGTCGCGGGGACGACGCGCGCACGCGAGGTTTTCGCGGCGGCCCGACAGGTCACGGCGTAAACCGCGGCGTTCACCATAAAAAAGATCGGGCTCGACCGGTCCGCGACGTCCTGGCAAACGGCCATTCCGTCGTTGCCCTGGTTCGCTCGAAGGTTCGCGGCTCAGCAATTCGGACGAGGAGCGGTCCGGTCCATTATTCACCATTCGGCGAAGGCCGCCCTCAGGCTGGCAGCAGACCAGCATCACGATAGCTGTCGATCAACGTGAGCGGCGGTGAATCGGCGGCGATCGCGGCGGGCATGTCTCCCATCGGTCTCGGCACCGATCTCGCGATCTCGGTGCGCGGCCCGGCGGCGCAGACCGGCATCACCTCGATCAAGGCGACGCATGGCCGTGTGCCCATGACCGGCATCTGGCCGCGTGCCCCGCGCCGCTTCTGGCATGTCGGGCCGATGGCCCGCTCGGTTCGCGACATCGCGCTGGCTTTCTCGCAACTGGCCGGTCCCGATGGGCAGGACGCGTTCGCCTCCAGCACCGTCCCGTTCGACGCTGGCATCGGCCAGCCTGATCGCCAGCTTCGGGTGGGTTGGATGGTCGGTCCCGGCCTCGGCCCGGTTGATCCCGAGGTGGCGGCGACCGTCGAGGCGGCGGCTGAGGCGCTGCAGGATGTCGGCGTTCACGTCGAGCAGGTGGGCATCCGGGCGCTGGAGCGTGATTTCGCGCTCGACGTCTTCAACCGCCTGCACGTCATGGAGATGAAGCCCGCCTTCCAGGAGGCCACGGCCGGTCATGAAAACCAGATATACAGGATGGCGAAGACCATGCTCTCGCTGCCCGGCACGGCCATGAAGGACTACATCGAGGCTGAACAGGCGGCCGAACGGCTGCGCGACGGGTATGCCGATTACTTCTCGCGCTACGACGCGCTGATCACGCAGGTCCTGCCGATCCCGGCGCACAAGCATGGCGTCGGGACGTTCACCATCGACGGCCGGACGGTGGACGCCACCTACCTCCAGTGCGCGACCGTGCCGCTCAACGTCACCGGTCTGCCCGGCGTCTCGATGCGGTTCGGCACGAGCCAGGATGGCTTGCCCATCAACGTGCAGGTCGTCGGCACGTGGCAGGCAGAACCGGCCGTCCTCCATATCGCCGCGTTGCTCGAAGGCGTCAGCGAGGTCCGAAGCCTGCATCCGGCTCTTTGACGATGGGCGCACCCGGGAGATGCTCAGAAAGGCACGGATCAGGGCTGCGACCGGTGCACCCAAGCCGAGGATGTGGAGCGCGAACCGACCGGTCCCGATTTTGCCGAACGTGTCTCGGGAGCGGCCTCGAACCGGTGCGATCGTGTCGCGGAACATGTCCTCCCCGATCCAACGGCGCGTCCCGGCTCAGCGGGACGGGACGCGCGCGAAAAGCCCGTCGAGGCCTTCGGCCATCGTCGGATGCGCCCAGCCGGAACGGGCCACCGTCCAAGGCGAGCATCCGCGAGCGGCGCGCGGATGGGATCGTGGTCAAGGCCAACGTCGATGCTCCCGATACGACGCTCGTCTGCGGCTTCGGTTCGAGGCGAGCGGCAACACGGTTCTGGCGGCCCTGCCGGCGCTCGTCATTCTCGCCGCCTCGACAAGCAAGGACGCGGACATCGTCCGCCGCATGGTCGAGCTCATCCGCCTGGAGCTGGACGGCAACCGCTTCGGGGCAGCCGCCATCGCCGGGGGCACCCTCGCTCTTCTAGACCGGCGGCAGACGGCGCGAGCCTTGGCGGCCATGCTCCGTGACCCGGCACGGCATTGAACCCTCGATGAGCTCGCCGAGCAGGCGATGACGTCGCGCACGACGCTCGTCCGGATGTTCCGCGCGGACTCCGGCCGCGGGATCGCGGCTCAGGTCGGCTACGACTCCGAGACGGCCTTCAGCCGCGCCTACGCGCGCCAGTTCACGTTGCCGCCCGGCGCCGACCGGAGTGCGGCTGCATGCCGGACGCCCGGCATGTCATCGCGTGTCGAGTGACCGTGCGAGCCAGTCCCGCACCCCGTCCGCCGTCCTGAACTGCTCGATCGACCGCGCCGGGCGTCCCGCCACGCTCTCCGCCATCCGCGCGAGCGCGCTGCCGGGCCCGAGCTCGAGAAACACCGACGCACCCGCCTCCACGCACGCCTCCAGGCAGCCGGCCCAGTCGATCGTCCGCCAGACCTGCAGCGCCAGCTTGCGCATCCCATCGGCCGGATCGTGCACCGTCCCGCCATCGATCCCGCTCAGCAGCCGCACGTCACGCGGCGCATGCGTCGCCTGCCGTCCGAGCACCGCCTCGAACTCCGCCCCGGCCGCCTCCAGCAGCGCCGTGTGCGACGGCACCGACACAAGCAGCATCCGCCCCGTCGCCCCGCGCGTCCGCGCCGCCTCAAGCATCGCGTCCAGCCCGGCCCTCGCGCCGCCGACCACGAAACTCTCCGCGCCGTTGACGATCGCGACCGACAGTCCGTGCGCGCCGATCAGCCTGTCGAGCAACGCGCGCGGCAAGCCCACGATCGCCGCAAGCCCCGCATCCGCCGGCGCCGCCCGGTCCATCGCGTCGGCCCGGGACGCTGCCAGCGCCAGCGTCTGCTCGCCGCCGAACATCCCGGCGCAGCCCCAGGCGGCGAGCTCGCCCACGCTGTAGCCCGCCAGCACCACCCGCCGGGAACGCAGGCCCAGCATCGCCCACGCCGCCAGCGCCTGCGTGCAGCACAGGATCTGCCCCGCCCGGTTGGCGAACAGCGAGTCCTCGCTTGCGTCGCGCACGAAGCGGCGCGGATCGACCCCGAGCAACGGCGTCGCCGCGGCGAACACGGGGCCTGCCTCCGCCACGCCGCCGAGCAGGTCGAACATGCCGCGATGCTGCCCGCCCTGGCCCGAGCACAGGATCGCGATCCCGCTCATGCCGCTGCGAACGCCCGAGAAACTTGAATGCGTGGACACCGAATTTCAAACGCGCCGTCGGCCACCCCTGAAGACAGCGTCATGGTGCGTCCATGGAGACCCACGAGCCGCATGAGGATTATCTCGTCGAGGAATTTCGTGGCCTCGCCCGCACCCGCTGGGGCGGCAAGCGCCCGGGCGCCGGCGCCAAGCCGCGCCGCCAGCTCGTCAACATCGACCGCGCTGCCAAGCTGCTCGCGATCACCGACAATCCTTACCTGCGGCTCGCCTTCCAGGGCCTTCCCACGATCGAGCTGATGCGCATCTGCGCCTGGCACCTGATGGAGGGTTGCGACTACAAGAGCGGCGGCAGGCTGCTCAAGCATATGCTCGATTTCGAGGAGCAGGCGGCGGAACGACGCCGCAAGGCGATCGCCGACGGCGAGGAGCCCGAGCCCGAGCCCGCCCCCCGGCCCGACCCCACGGAGGAATACGAGCTCGACGTCGAGGCCAAGCCGGTCCGTCCCGCGCCCGTCCACGAGGAGGACATCTATCTCCGCTCCCTGTCGGACCGCGAGATCGCCCGCCAGCTCACCGTCCGCGCCCGCGCCGCCATCGCCGACGATTCGAGCTGATCCCCTATCCGTGCACCACCACATCGATATCGTCCCACCACGGCGTCCAGCCGCCCGCTGACGCGCCGAGCGACAGCCCGTCCGCCCAGCGGAATTCCTGCCGGAAGAACGCGCCCGTCCGGTAGGCGTGCGTCGTCCCGTCATCGGCGTAGATCGAGCCGCGGCAGTCCGGCCCCGGGTAGACGTGCAGCGCGAGGTTCCCCGCCGGACGCTCGCCGGTATGCTGCACCACCGCCTGCATCGGCACGATGCTGCCCGCGCGCGCGAACACCGGCACGTGCCCGGGCCGCCGCCGCAGCATCACCGGCCCCGTCGCGTCGACAGGCTCGCCGGTCCAGTAGTCGAACCACTCCGTCCCCTCGGGCAGTTTCAGGAGATAATCGTCGAGCCCGTCGACCGGCGGCGGCGCCACCAGCAGGGCAGGGCCGAACATGAACTGCGCCTCCTCGCGCCTGAGCGCCGGATCGTCGAACTCGAGGAACATCGGCCGCATCAGCGGCACGCCGGTCCGCGCCGTCTCCTCGACGCAGGTGTAGATGTAGGGCAGCAGCCGGTAGCGCGCCTCGATCGACGCCCGCCGCCACGCCTCGTGCGCCTCGCCGTCCACCCACGCCTCCTGGTCGCGCGTGTCGAGGTCGGTGTGGTTGCGCATGATCGGATGGAACGCGCCCACCGCGATCCATCGCGTCAGCAGCTCCGCCGTCGGGCTGCCCTTGAAGCCGCCGATGTCGCAGCCCGCGAGCGCGAACCCGGACAGGCCGAGGCTCAGCAATTGCGGCGTCGCCAGCCGCAGATGGTTCTCCGTGCTGCTGTTGTCGCCCGTCCACGTCACCGCGTAACGATGGCCGCCCGCATAGCTCGCGCGCGTCATCACGAACGGGCGTGCGTCCGGCCGCAACGCCAGCAGCCCGTCATGCGTCGCGCGCGAATTCTGCATCCCGTACACATTGTGGATCTCGGCGTGATCGGCCGTACGGGTCTCGAACCCCGGCTCCTCGATCCGGTGCCTGACGGCCGCCGGCATCGTGTGTCCCGCCACCTCGAACACCGCCGGCTCGTTCATGTCGTTCCAGAACCCCGCGATCCCATACCCCGCGAACTCCCGGTGCAGCGTCCCCCACCAGGCGCGCGTCGCGGCCCGGGTGAAATCGGGAAACACGCAGTCGCCGGGCCAGACTTCGCCCACATAGTCGCCGTCCGCGTCGCGCACGAAATGCCCGCCCGCGCGCCCGCTCTCGTACGGCGCGTAATCCTCGCCCGGCGCGCGCGGCACATGCAGGTCGGCGATCACCACCGTCCGCACCCCGCTCGACCCGATCTCGCCCACCATCGCGCCGAGCTCCGCGAACCGCGTCCGGTCCCACGTGAACGGCCGGTTCCGATCCTGGAACCCGATATCGAGCCAGAGCGCGTCGAGCGGGATCCGCTTCTGCCGATGCAGCGCCACCACCTCGCGCGCCCGCTCGGCGCTCTCGTAGCTGTAGCGGGACTGCTGGTAGCCGAGCGACCAGAGCGGCGGCAACGGCACCCGCCCGACCAGCGACGTGAACCGCTCCAGCACCTGCGCGGGCTTCGGCCCGGCCAGGATGTGGTAGCGGATCGCGCCGCCGGCCGCCGACATCCCCACCGCGTCCGCTTGCGTCACGCCGAGGTCGAACGCCGTCCGGTGCGTGCTGTCGAGCAACAGCCCCCACGCGAAGCCGCCCGGCCGCACCGCGAGCAGGAACGGCACCGACTTGTAGAGCGGGTCCCACGCCTCCTGGAACCCGTACGCATCGGTGTTCCACATCGCATAGGCCTGTCCGCGCTTCTCGAGCGGCCCCGGCTTGTCGCCGAGCCCGTAATAGAACTCGCCCTCCGGCGCCGCCTTGCGCAGCCGGAACCCGTCCGCGTCGAACCGCATCGCGTCGTGCGCGTGATCCCGGCACAGCACCGTCCCGTCGCGGTCCGCCACCGTCAGCGACAACGTCGCGGGGTCGATGGTCACCACCAGCTCCCCGGTCGAGAAGCCGTCCGCCCCGTGCACCACCGGGATGTCGTGCGACCACAGATCCGGCAGCACCGCCCACGACGCCCGCTCGGGCAGCGTGCCGCGTCCGGCGGCCACCCGGATCGCGCCCGGCGCGGACGCCGTCACCTCGAGCACCACCCCGTTGTCGCGCGCGACGATCCCGCCCGCATGCCGCTCCAGCCCAGCCATCGGTCCCTCTCCATCGGAGCGCTTCAATCCGGCTCCGTCGCACTGATCAGGCGCATGTCCGCGATCGTGTTGCCGGCCGCGTCCTGCCTGACCGCGTCCCCGTAGCGCACGCCGAACACGATGTCGTCACGGCCGTAGCTCCGCACGTCCGAGACCTCCGCCGTCGAGGTCGAATCCCGCGCCGTGATGCTCACGAACAGCCGGACATCCTCGTCGACCATCGCGCCCTCGCTGATGCCGGCGAACGGGCTCGCCTCGTCGAGCACGTGGATCAGGGTCCAGGTCACCGGAAAGACCGCGATCGACGAGCGCACCAGCGTCAGATCGAGCAGCCGCCTGAATTGGTGTCCCTCGCTGGTCACTTCGCTGACCAGCGCCGTCATTTGCGCCGTGGCCCGCGTCAACATCGTGGCCCGCCCGTTGCCCACCCGCACCATCAGCGCGGGATGGCCCTCGTAGCGCGTCACCACCGGGTTCTTGGCATACAGGATCCGCGATTTCGGCCGCGAGAAGCGCACGAACACCAGGCCCGTCAGCACCGCGGTGAAGCCCATGCCTGCAAAGATCTCCAGCGACGAGACGACATGGCCGTACGGCGTCACCGGCACCATGCGGCCGTAGCCCACGGTCGCCAGCGTCTCGATACTGAAGAAGAACGCGTCGAGCAGCGAGCCGGCGCGCGCATTCTCGATGCAGCCCGGCACCGCCGCGTACAGCAGCGCGAAGACGGCGTTGATCGCCAGATACAGAACGACCAGCAGCAGCAGGAACTGCGGGCCGCCCAGCGAGAGCGCCAGGTAGTAGGGATCGGACAGATCGAAACGCGCGACGCCCGTCTTGCGCACTTCCGACGCGCCCATCCGGAGGAACATCGCGCCGTCGCGCGCCCGCCTGAACCTCCTGTCGGCATCCGTGACCAGAACCGCACCTCCTGTCCGCCCGGTAGACTAGATCGGCGGCGCGGGAACCCGAAACGCCGGCGCGGTCCCTAACAAATCATGACATAACGGCGCCGAAAGCCTTCACTACAACATCGAGACCCGTTAGATGCAGCAACGAACACGGGCCGATCACAGTCCGGTCCCATAACGAAAGGAACCCGTCGTGCGCCTGCCGCTCATCCTGCCGCTCGCGTCGGTCTGCTTCCTCTCCTTCGCCTGGGCGCTCTGGGGTCATTTCCGGCGCGACGAGGGCGCCCCGCTCGGCATGCGGCTGCTCTCCCTGTTCAGCGCCGCGTCGTTCGCCGACTTCGCCTGGCTGGTCTCGGCGCACGCCCCCGGCGCCCACGACGCGGCTGCCTCGGAGTTCCTCCTGCTGGCCTCCATCGTGCTGTTCTGGTGGGCGGTCGCCGCGACCCGCGACCGCCGTCTCCGGCTCGCCCATAGCGCCGACGGCGCCGACGCCCTGCACCAGCGCGGACCCTACGCCCATGTCCGCCACCCGTTCTACGCGTCCTATCTGCTGTTCTGGACCGGCACCGCGATCGCCGCCGGACCGCCGCAATGGATCGCGGCCGCCATCCTCGCCGCCTGGTATGTCGCCCTCGCCCGCCGCGAGGAGACCAGCCTCGAGGCCGGCGCGCTCGGGCTCGCCTACCGCGACTACCGGCGCCGCACCGGCATGCTGTTCCCCAGGGTCATCAGGCCCTGATCGCGGAGGCCGAGCTCAGCACCAGCGTCAGCGTGCCGCGAATGATCTGCAGCGTCTTGTCCGCCTTCATCGGCAGCGGCACGTGGTGCGTCCGGCAATAAAGGATCGCGGCCGCCAGCGCCTCCCGGCCGGCAAGCTGCAACATGTCGCGATCCGCCGGGTCGCGTCCCGAATAGTGCATCCTGATGAAGGTGGCCTTCGCCTCGTCCTCGCCGAGTTCGATCCGCGCGCCCGAGATCGGACGCTTGTCGCCGCGCGAGGCCAGCAGGTCGAACACCATCTCGTAGACCTCCCGGTCGTTGAACAGCACGTGTCTGACCTCTTGCGGCATGCGCAGAACCTCGAAGTGCGCCGGGTTCCGGTCGCCGACACATCAGACACCCTCAACCATAACGATCCGTGAACGGACGCCGCAGCACCAGCGTCGTCCAGTCCCCGACATCGATCCGCCGCTCGAGCACCAGCCCGCGCGCCCGGTGCGCGCCCAGCACCATCCGCGACTGCGAGCCCAGCAATCCCGCCAGGATCGCCGTCCCGCCCGGCGCCAGCCCCGCCGCCAGTGCGGGCGCCATCCGCACCAGCGGGCGCGCCAGGATGTTGGCGAACACCAGGTCGTACGGACGCCCCGCCCGCGCCGCGCCCGACCGCCAGCCGTCCCCCAGCCGCGTCTCGACCAGCCGTCCCAGCCCGTTCAGTCGCGCGTTCTGTCCCGCCACCCGCACCGACCATGGCTCGATATCGACCGCCAGGACCCGCCGCTTCAGCAGGGAGGCCGCCGCCATCGCCAGCACCGCCGAGCCGCATCCCAAATCCAGGATCCGGCGCGGCCGCCGATGCATCGCCTCCAGCGCCAGCAGGCAGCCGCGCGTCGAGCCGTGCTCGCCCGACCCGAACGCGATCCCCGCGTCCAGCACCAGCCCGATCCGCCCCGCCTCCCGCCACGCCGCCAGATGGGTCCCCCGGATCGCGAACCGGCGCCCCACGAGTTGCGCCGGAAATCCGCTCGCCGTCCGTGCCAGCCAACCCTCGGCCTCGGTGTCCGCCCGCTCGATCGTCGCCACGTGACCCGTCACCAGTCCGGCAAGCGCCACCGCGCCCTGCAATGCGGCGTCCGACTGTCCGCGCGCCCGCACCCCCTCGACCCGCCAGATCCCTGCGGCCTCGTCGACTTCGAAGAACCCCACCGTGTCGCAGGCCGTCGCGAACGCCTGCTCGAACGCCTCCACCGCATCCATCGGCACCGTGACCGACACCGTCTCGAGCGCCACCGCCGCCCGCGCCGGCGACAGCATCATGCCGGCTCCACGAAGCTGTCCTTGACCCGCTTGGATCCGGCCTTCTCGAAATCGATCTCCAGCCGGTCCTCGTCGGCCGCCGTCACCCGGCCGTAGCCGAACTTCTGGTGGAACACCCGCGTCCCCACCGCGATCGGATCGGCGCGCGGCCGCCGCTCGCCCACCTCCCACGCCTCGACCGTCTTCGCCCGCGCCGCCACCAGCGGAAACTGCCCGCCGAACACCGGTGTCATCAGCCGCTGCTCGCGCGCCATCACCGCCGACCCGACCCGCTCGACCTGATCGTCCGGCAGCTCGTCGACGAACCGGCTCGGAATGCTCGCCTGCCAGTTCGCGTAGATCCGCCGGTTCGCCGCATGGCTGATCATCGCCTGCCGGCGTGCCCGCGTGATTCCGACATAGGCCAGCCGGCGCTCCTCCTCGAGCGCCGCATTGCCGCCCTCGTCCATCGAGCGCTGGCTCGGAAACAGCCCTTCCTCCCAGCCCGGCAGGAACACGTTGTCGAACTCGAGCCCCTTCGCCCCGTGCAGCGTCATCAGGTTGACCCGCGCCTCGGCCGCCTCGTCGACCTCCATCACCAGCGACACATGCTCGAGGAACCCGCCCAGCGTCTCGAAGTCGGCCAGCGCCCGCACCAGCTCGCGCAGATTCTCGACCCGCCCCGGCGACTCGGGCGACTTGTCGCGCCGCCACATCTCCAGATACCCGCTCTCCTCGAGCAGCGACGCCACGACATCGACATGCCCGTCGCGCCCCAGGCCTTCGCGCAGCCGCGCCAGCAGCCCCAGCAGCGCGCCCAGCGCCTCCCGCAGCCGTCCCTTCAGACCGCCCGACGCCAGCAGCCGCGCCGTCGCCTCCGTCATCGGCACGCCGTCCGCGCGCGCCGCCACATGCAGCGTCTGCAGCGCCGCGTCTCCCACCCCGCGCCGCGGCAGGTTGATGATCCGCTCATACGCCAGATCGTCCGCGGGCGAGACCAGCACCCGCATGTAGGCGATCGCGTCGCGGATCTCCGCCCGCTCGTAGAACCGCAATCCGCCGATCACCCGGTACGGCAGCCCGAGCGTGATCAGCCGCTCCTCGAACGCCCGCGTCTGGAACCCGGCCCGCACCAGGATCGCCATCTCGGCGAGCGACGCCCCCTCGCGCTGCAGCTCCTCGATCCGCTCGCCCACGCAGCGTGCCTCCTCGTCGGAATCCCACACCGACGCCACCCGCACCTTCCCGCCCGCACTGTCGTTCCGCCCTGGCCGCAACGTCTTGCCGAGCCGTCCTCCATTGTGCGCGATCAGCGCCGAGGCGGCCGCCAGGATCGGCGCGGTCGACCGATAATTGCTCTCCAGCCGGACGATCGTCGCCCCCGGAAAGTCCTTGTCGAAGCGCAGGATGTTCTCCACCTCCGCGCCCCGCCACGAATAGATCGACTGGTCGTCGTCGCCCACGCAGCACAAATTGGGCGGACCCTCCGGCCGCTGCGCCAGCAGCCGCAGCCACAGATACTGCACCACGTTCGTGTCCTGGTATTCGTCGACCAGGATGAACCGGAACTGCCGGTGATACTGCGCCAGCACGTCCGCGCGCGTCCGCAGGATCTCGGTCACATGCAGCGGCAGGTCACCGAAATCGGCCGCGTTCAGCGCCGCCAGCCGCGCCTGGTAGTCCGCATACACCCGCCGCGCGGCGCCGCCGCCGAACTCGCTGTCCTCCGACGGCCCGACCCGCGCCGGCGTCAGCCCGCGATCCTTCCACCGCTGGATCACCCCCATCATCTGGTTCGCCGGCCACCGCTTCGCGTCGACCCGCGCCGCCTCCATCACCTGCTTGAGCAGCCGGATCTGGTCGTCCGTATCCAGGATCGTGAACGACGGCGCGAGCCCGACGGCCTCCGCATGCCGGCGCAGCATCCGCGCGCACAGCGCGTGGAACGTGCCCAGCCACAGCCCCTCCACCGGCCGCCCCAGCAGGGCCGCCACCCGCTCGCGCATCTCGCGCGCCGCCTTGTTGGTGAACGTCACCGCCAGCACCTGCCCCGGTGCGGCGCGGCCGGTCAGCAGGATGTGCGCGAACCGGGTCGTCAGCACGCGGGTCTTGCCGGTGCCGGCGCCCGCCAGCACCAGCAGCGGCCCGTCCAGCGTCTCCACCGCCAACCGCTGTTCCGGGTTCAGCCGGTCGAGATAGGAATCCATCGCCGCCGGACATAGCAACTGCCCGCGATCGCACAAAGCAGGAAGGGCAGGGGTTCCACCCCTGCACCCCGCCGGGGTCTCGACCCCGGACCCCATTCATCCGAGACTGGCTTTGCCAGCCCGCCAGCGCTACATGCCAAGAATGAATTCGCAGGGAACGGGCGTACAGCGGACCCAGCGGCGACGGCCGTCATGACCATCGGGGCGCAGACCAGCGACCATCAAACCATTACGCTCTGGCGACCGGTCGGCCCGGAAGAGCTTGTTCTGATCGAGCAGTCCGGGATGCGGGCTTTCCCGCCACGCCTCCCGGAGCAGCCGATCTTTTATCCCGTGCTGAGCGAGGACGACGCGGTCAAGATCGCGCGGGACTGGAACGTGCCCGCCAGCGGTGCCGGCTTCGTGACCCGCTTTGAAGTGCTCGCGAGGTTCCTGGCTCAGTACCCGTGCAAACGGCGGGCGGATCCTCTCATCTCGAATACTGGATCCCGGCCTGCGACCTGCTGGATTTCAATGACGCCATTGTCGGATCAATCACGGTCGTCCACGCGTTTCGTTGATTGCTTGCGTGAAAAGTCGCAAATCGACCGGGGCGGGGTGAACGTCGGCGTGAGAAAGCTGCCACTGTCTGGCTGCGCTCCGCTGATGTCGCTGTGCCGAAGCCCGCAGCGGCCAATTTCCGTGCGGGACGAAGGAGGAAGGGCAGCGGTTCTACCCCTGCTCACGCTGCCCGATTAGCGAGATCCCGATGCCCCCTGCTCTCCAACGGCTCGATCATGTCCATGTCTTCGTGACGGACCGCACCGCCGCCGAGGTCTGGTATCGCGACGTTCTCGATCTGCATCGCGATCCGGCGCTCGCGTTCTGGTCGTCCGGCGGCGGCCCGCTGATGCTCCGCAATCCGTCGCGAACCATCATGCTCGCGCTCTTCGAGCGCCCGCGGCAAATCTCCAGATCAACCATCGCGTTCGAGGTTCAAGCAAGCCACTTCCTGCCCTGGAACTCGCATCTCGACAAATCACTGAACCAAAAGATCGATCTCGTCGACCACGAGGTTTCCTGGTCGATATATTTCGTCGATCCCGACGAAAATCCGTTCGAGATCACCTGCTACGACTACGACATCCTGGCGAACGCGATGAAAGCCTGAGCCATGCGCCGCAACATCACGTCCGGATCCACCTTCGAGGCCGAAATCGGCTACTCCCGCGCGGTCGTCGAAGGCGACTGGGTGTTCGTCTCCGGCACGACCGGTTTCGACAACGCCACCATGAGCATCGCCGACGACGTGATCGACCAGGCGCGCCAGGCCCTCGGCAACATCGACGACGCCTTGACCGCGGCCGGCGCCTCGCTCGCCGACATCGTCCGGGTCCGTTACATCCTCCCCGACGTAAACGACTTCGAAAAATGCTGGCCCATCCTGCGCGAGACCTTCGGCGATATCCGCCCCGCAGCCACGATGTTCACGGCCGGCCTCGCCGACCCCCGCATGAAAATCGAGATCGAGGTCACCGCGCGCCGGTCAGTCTGAACGTGCTGGGTATCCCGATGATCGGCGCCACTACCGCGGGCAAGGGGCCCTTCCGTTCGAAGGCTCGCGCGCGAGGGAACTCCTGCCGAGGGCATCCGCGTCATTGCGGCCGGCTCCGGCTCCATCGACAGCGGCGTCCTCTACAAGACCATGACGAGGGAAGTAGCCGACCACACCATCAGGCAGTTGACCGAGCGCAATCCGATGAAGCGCTTCGGCAGGAGCCGGACTCGCCGTCGACGGCGGCGGATCCCAGATATGACGCGAAGCATCTGGAGGATGACATGCAAGAGCCTCAAGCCGTGCCTGTCCTGTTCGTCAAGCATACCTGCCCGTTCTGCCTGAAAGTGCGGCTCTTTCTCATGGAGGCAGGCCTGATCGATCAGGTGGAGCTTCGCGAAACGGTCACCGCGAGTGACGAAGATGCACTGCGAACCGAGCTGAGCGTGCGGCTTGGCAAGGCGAGCTTCCCAACGGCGCGCTTCGGAACCGATGACTACGTGACGGAGTCCGACGACATCATCGCACGTTTCGCGGCCCTGTCCGGCATCCGGCCGGAGAACCTGCCGACCTTCCGGGCCTACACCGATGGTCCGTTCGCGCAGCTCCTGACGCTCCATCGCGAGAATGTCGATCTCCGACGGCGTCTGGCATAATCGCGACAGACGTTCCGCCGTGCCGAAAGCATGCGCGTTATTATTTTCCTGACCCGCTATCATTACGATATCATTTCGTGTGCCGACCAGCTCGCCCGACCGTCCGAACATTCCGGTCTTCGCCTCCACCGGCCCCGCCGGCCATCGCGGCCGCATGCGCGAGCGCATCCTTGCCCACGGCGGCGACGCGCTCGCCGACTACGAGATCGTCGAAATGCTGCTGTTCCTCGGCATCCCGCGCGGCGACACCAAGCCCCGCGCCAAGGGCCTGATCAACCATTTCGGCAGTCTCGGCGCCGTGCTCGCAGCCCCCGTCGAGGCGCTCGAGCGCGCCGGCCTCGACCGTCAGGCCACCGTCGCCTTCCGCCTCGTCGTCGCCGCCGCCGAACGCCTGTCGCGTCGCGAAGCGATCGAGCGCCCGCTGCTCAACAGCCTCGACGCCGTCGAAGCCTACCTCCGCGACCGCCCGGGCGAGGGGACCCGCATCCTCTTCCTAGACAACCGCAACCGCCTGCTCGGCGACGACGCGGCCGCGGGCGACGACAGCGACGATCACGCGCCGAACCGCGCCATCCTCCGCCGCGCCCTGTCGCTTCACGCGACCGCTCTCCTCGTCGCGGACCACGATGCCGGCCCCAGCCCCGCGCTCGCCCGCGCCACCAGGCGCCTGCGCGAGGCGGCCGCTCTTCTCTCCATCGTCCTGCACGACCGCGTCGCCCTCGCCGGCAACCAACTCCTCTCCTATCGCCGCCAGGGCCTGCTGTCCGCATGACCGGCTTTGCCGACGCGGCCGCCTTCCTGCGCCGCGGTCTCGACGCCGAAACCTCCGACATCATCGCCAGCGAGCATACCGCGCTGCTCCGCGACGGGGCCGACCACCTCGCCGACGACGAGCTGCTCGCCGTCCTGCTCGGCCTCGTCATGCAAGGCCGCGACCTCGCCGACCTCCCGGCCCGCGCCGTCGCCCGATGCGGCAGCTTCGCCTGCCTGCTCGCCGCCTCCGAACGCGAGCTTCGTGCCGTCGGCGGCCTCGGCACCCACTCCGTCGCCGCCATCCGCCTGATCCACAACGCCGCCCTTCGCCTCACCCGCGCCGGTCTGCTCCGCCGCCGCGTACTCGACGACCCCGCCCGTCTTGCCAACTACCTCCAGGTCGTCCTCGCCCGCGAGCGCATCGAGCAGTTCCGCATCCTCTTCCTCGACGCCGACGACGGGCTCATCGCCGACGAGGCCCAGGCAAGCGGCACCGTCAACCACACGCCGGTCTATCCGCGCGAGGTTGTCCGCCGCGCCGTCGAGCTCGACGCCGCCGCCCTCGTCCTGGTCCACAACCACCCGAGCGGCGATCCGTCGCCCTCGCCCGACGATCTCGACATGACCCGCCAGGTCGAGGACGCCGCCGCTACCCTCGGCCTCGTCGTGCGCGACCACATCATCGTCGGCAACGGCCGCGTGCTGAGCTTCAGGGAGCAGGGATTGCTCGCGCAAACATAAGACCCTACCCAGGGGCTCCGCCCCCGGACCCGCATGAACGAATCCGACATCCGCGAACACATCTGCCTCTTTGCCCGGTCGCTGTTCGAGCGCGGGCTGACACCCGGCTCGTCGGGCAACATCAGCGTCCGCCTCGACGACGGCGGCGTGCTGATGACGCCGACCGACGCCTCGCTCGGCTTCCTCGATCCCGCGCGCCTCTCTTGCTTCGACGCCGACGGCCGCCACGTCTCCGGCGACAAGCCCACCAAGGAAAGCAACCTCCACCAGGCCTTCTACGAGACCCGCCGCTCCGCCGGCGCCGTCGTCCACCTGCACAGCACCCACGCGGTCGCCGTCTCCATGCTCCCCGAGATCGACCCCGCCAGCGTCCTGCCGCCGCTCACCGCCTATTATGTGATGCGCGTGGGCGACACCGCCCTGCTCCCCTATTTCCGCCCGGGCGATCCCACCATGGCCGACGCCATCCGCGGCCTCGCCGGCAAGCATGCCGCCGTCCTGCTCGCCAACCACGGTCCCGTCGTCGCCGGCGCCTCCCTGTCGGCGGCCGTCTACGCGATGGAGGAACTCGAGGAGACCTCGCGCCTCTACCTCCTGCTCCGCGGCCTGACCCCGCGCCTCCTCACCCGCGCCCAGATCGAGGATCTCGCCGCGCATTTCGGCGCGAAATAATTCGTCCGAGTTGACGCCAAACCGAGGGCCGTGCGTTCACCCCACCGACGAACGGGAACGAAGCCCATGCACATCCTGATCATCGGCGCCGCCGGCATGGTCGGCCGCAAGCTGACCGAGCGCCTGGTGCGCGACCAGGCCGTCGACCGCCTGACCCTGGTCGATGTCGTCGAGCCCTCCGCACCCGCCGGCTTCGCCGGCGATCTCCACCGGGTCGCCCTCGACCTGTCCGCCCCGGACGCCGCCGCCAAGGCCGTCGAACATCGCCCCGATCTCGTCTTCCACCTCGCCGCCATCGTCTCCGGCGAGGCCGAGGCCGACCTCGAGAAAGGCTACCGGATCAACCTCGACGGCACCCGCCTCCTGCTCGACGCGATCCGCCTCCATCCCGACGCGCCCACATACAAGCCGCGCGTGATCTTCTCCTCCTCGATCGCCGTCTTCGGCGGCGATCTGCCGGACGTCGTGCCGGAGGATTTCCGCCTCACCCCGCAGACCAGCTACGGCGCCCAGAAGGCGATGGGCGAACTCCTGCTCGCCGACTACGCCCGCCGCGGCATCATCGAGGGCATCGGCGTCCGCCTTCCCACCATCGTCGTCCGCCCCGGCAAGCCCAATCTCGCCGCCTCGGGTTTCTTCTCCGGCATCATCCGCGAGCCCCTGGCGGGGCAGGAAGCCATCCTCCCCGTCGAGGACAGCGTCCGCCACTGGATGACCAGCCCCCGTTCCGCGGTCGGCTTCCTGCTCCACGCCGCCGCCCTCGACACCGCCCGGCTCGGCGATCGCCCGAACCTCTCGATGCCCGGCCTCGCCGTGACCGTGGGCGAGCAGATCGAGGCCCTGCGCGCCATCGCCGGCGTCGACGTCGCCAAGCTGATCCGGCGCGAGCCCGACGCCGCCATCCGCCGCATCGTCGACGGCTGGGTCCGCGCGCTCGATGCCTCGCGCGCGCTCTCGCTCGGCTTCACCGCCGAGACCAGCTTCGAGGACATCATCCGCGCCCACATCGAGGACGAGCGTCAGCCGCGCTGACAAGGAGACACGCATGTCAGAGACCAAGGCCCGCCGGTACACGCGCGCCAACTGGCCGATCGCGGCCGCCATGATCCAGTATCCCAACCTCCTGCCCGACGGCAGCTCGGTGCAGGACCAGACCCCCGAGGCGTGGGCCGCCACGCTCGCCGACGTAACCGACGCCGGCTTCACCGAACTCGATCCCACCGACAGCTGGATCCGCCTCGCCGACCTCCAACCGTCCCGCCTCGACGAATTCATGGCCGTCTGCCGCGACGCCGGCCTCACCATCCCCGCCATCAGCACCGCCCGGCGCAGCCCGATCGATCCGGTCCATGGCGACGACTATCTCGCCTACGGCCACCGCGTCATCGACACCGCGGCACAGGTCGGCGCCGTCGCCGTCTCGTTCGGCTTCCTCGAGGCGCTCAATGACGCCCAGAAGCGCGCTCTCTGGTTCTGGACCGCCCAGGGCCCCGTCAATCCCGACGACCGCGCCACCTGGCAGAAAGCCGTCGACCGCATCCGCGAACTCGGCGCGCACGCCGCCGGCCTCGGACTCGAGATCGGCCTGGAGATGTACGAGGACACCTATCTCGGCACCGCCGACAGCGCCGTCCGCTTCATCACCGAAATCGACCGCCCCAACGTCGGCATCAACGCCGATCTCGGCAATCTCGTCCGCCTGCATCGTCCGGTCGAGCACTGGCGCTCGATGATGGAGAAGGTCGCCCCCTACGCCCGCTACTGGCACGCCAAGAACTACTTCCGCACCGAGGACGAGACCACCGGCCTCGTCGTCACCGCACCCGCGCCGCTCGAACTCGGCGTCGTCAGCTACCGCGTCGCGATCCGCATGGCGCTCGAGCACGGCTTCGACAGCCCGTTCCTCGTCGAGCATTACGGCGGCGACGGCCTCAGCGTCTCGGCGCTGAACCGCGACTACATCCGCCGCTTCCTCCCGCGCTGATGCCGGACTTCCGGCCGGATTCCCTCCGGGACTCCCAGCCCGCCAACTACACGGCCTACCTGATCGTCATGGCGACCGCCGGCTGGGCGCTCGCCTCCTACGACCTCAACCTGCTCGTGCTCACCCTGCCGCGGATCGCGCGCGACCTGCACCTGTCGCAGACGCTGGTGGGCCTGCTCGGCACCATCGTCTATCTCGCGCAGTTCGTGCTCACCATCTTCGTGGGCTCGGCGATGGATCGTTACGGCCGCAAGCTGGTCTGGATGCTTTGCCTCGCCCTCGCCGCGATCTTCACCGGCCTGACCTACTTCGTGCAGAACTACTGGCAGCTCGCACTGGTCCGCGCGCTCGCCTCCGGCCTCGCCTTTTCCGAGCTCGCCGTCTCCATCACCATCGTCAACGAGCAGGTGCCCGCGCGCTGGCGCGGCCTGCTCTATTCCGTCGTCCAGGGCGGCTGGCCGCTCGGCGTCTTCCTCGCCGCCGGCGTCAACCTCGTCTTCGGCCATCTCGGCTGGCGCGTCGTCTTCCTGCTCGGCGTGCTGCCGATCCTGGCCGTCATCCTCGGACGTCTGTTCATCCGCGAGTCCGAGCGCTTCGAGCATCTGCAGCAGGTCCGCGTCGCGCACCGCGCCGGCGACCGCGCAACCGTCGCCCGCCTGCTCGAACGTCACGACGTCGATGTCGAGCAGCTCGACCGCGTCACCATCGGCCAGCTCTTCTCGCGCGCATCTCCCGACGTCAGGCGCCAGGTGATCATGCTCACCATCGTCTGGCTGTTCTATTCGACGTCGTTCGTGGCGACCAACTTCTACATCACCGACTGGCTCACGACCTACAAGGGCTTCGACGATCGCGAAACCAGCGTGCTCCTGTTCGCCTGCGGCGGCATCGGTTTCTTCTTCTACATTCTCGGCGGCTGGCTCGGCGAAATCTTCGGCAGGCGGAACGTGCTGATCGTGACCGGCATCCTCACCGCCCCGCTCAACCTCGCCATCCTGTTCGCCCACACGCACATCGTCGTCGAGCTCGTCTATTTCATGATCTATCAGGCCACCAACGGCACCTGGTCCGGCGCCGGCTACGCCTACCAGGGCGAGAGCTTCCCCACCCGCGTCCGCGGCACCGCGATCGGCTTCCTCGGCGCGATGCAGGTGCTGGGCTTCATCATCGGCACCGCGATCTGGACCAGCCTGATCGGCAGCCTCGGCGGCACCACCACCTGGCTGACCGTGGCCGTCGGCGGCGCGCTCGGCCTCTGGCTCACCCTCGGGCTGCGCGACATCCCGCCCGGACAGGACTTGGAAGCCATCGCGACTTGAGGTGAAGTCACACCACGGTTGCTCACACAAAAAGGTCGAACCCCAATGACCAGGATCATCGACGACCCGGAGAACTTCGCCGCGACCGCGCTCGAAGGCTTCGCCTCGGTTCACTCCCGCATCGTCCGCCCGGTGCGCGGCGGCGTCGTCCGCTCCACCAAGGCCAAATCCGGCAAGGTTGCCATCGTCGTCGGCGGCGGCAGCGGCCACTATCCCGCCTTCATCGGCTATGTCGGACCCGGCCTTGCCGATGGCGCGGTCGCCGGCGACATCTTCGCCTCGCCCTCCGCGAGCGCCGTCCAGAACGTCTCCCGCGCCGCCAGCCATGGCGGCGGCGTCATCCTCGGCTTCGGCAACTACGCCGGCGACGTGCTCCATTTCGGCCTCGCCGCCGAGCGCCTGCGCGCCGAGGGCATCGACACCCGCATCGTCCTCGTCACCGACGACATCGCCAGCGCGTCCAAGGCCGAGGCGGCCAAGCGCCGCG
This sequence comes from Acetobacteraceae bacterium, assembly GCA_965276655.1. Lineage (GTDB taxonomy): Bacteria > Pseudomonadota > Alphaproteobacteria > Acetobacterales > Acetobacteraceae > CAXTPV01. Next base: position 2,624,612 of record CBDIBD010000003.1, on the reverse strand, counting down.
GCATCGCGGGCGACATGCCCGTCTTCAAGATCGCCGGCGCCGCCGCCGAGGAAGGCCACGATCTCGACGAGGTCGAGCGTCTCACCCGCCACGCCAACGCCATGACCCGCTCCTTCGGCGTGGCCTTCGCCGGCTGCACGCTCCCGGGCGCCGGCGAGCCCCTCTTCACCGTTCCCGACCGATCGATGGGCGTGGGCCTCGGCATCCACGGCGAGCCCGGCATCGACGAGAAGCCGATGGCGACCGCGACCGATCTCGCCGCCCTCCTCGTCGACCGTCTGCTTACCGAAGCCCCGGACAATGGCGGCAAGAAGGTCGCCCCGATCCTCAACGGCCTCGGCTCCACCGGCCTCGAAGAGCTGTTCGTGCTCTGGACCGCCATCTCCAGGCGCCTCACCGGCGCGGGCCTCGAGCTCGTCGAGCCGGAGGTCGGCATGTTCGTCAGCTCGCTCGACATGTCCGGCTGCTCGCTCACGCTCACCTGGCTCGACGAGGATCTCGAACGTCTCTGGCGCGCCCAGTGCGACGTGCCCGCGCTGCGCCGCGGTCCGGTCATCGCGACCGAACCCGATGACCATCCGTTCGAGGAAGCCGCCGAGGCGCAGATCTCCTACCCCGACACGTCGGACTCCGAACGCGCCGCCGGCCAATGCGTGGCCAAGGCCGTCGAACGCATCGCCGCCAGACTGAAGGACGCCGAGGACGAACTCGGCCGCATCGACGCGATCGCCGGCGATGGCGACCACGGCATGGGCATGGCCCGCGGCTCCGGCGCCGCCGCCACCGCCGCTCGCCGCGCGGCCGACGCCGGCGCCGCCGCCGCCGCCGTCCTCGCCGCCGCCGCCAATGGCTGGGCCGACCGCGCCGGCGGCTCGTCCGGCGCCATCTGGGGTGTCGGCCTGCTCGCCTGGAGCACCAGGCTGGAAGGCCAGCACGGTTCCAAGGCGGGCGCGATCTCGGCCGAGGCCATGGCCGCCGGCGCTCGTGCCGCCCATGACGGCGTCACCCGCCTCGGCGGCGCCAAGCCGGGCGACAAGACGCTGGTCGACGTGCTCGGCCCGTTCGTCGAAACCCTGGAGGCGGAGGTCAAGCGCGGCCGCTCGTTGACCGCCGCCTGGGAGATCGCCGTCGACGAAGCCGACCGTGCCGCCGACGCGACCAAGGACATGACGCCGAAAATCGGCCGCGCCCGGCCGCTCGCCGAGCGCAGCCGCGGCCATCCCGACGCCGGCGCGATCTCGCTCGCCATGTGCGTCCGGGTCGTGGGCGAACTGATCAAGGAGAGCGGTCATGCGTGAGATCAACCATGTCGCCGTCGTCGGCGCCGGCTACATGGGCGGCGGCATCGCCCAGTGCCTGGCGCTGGCCGGCATGGACGTGCAGCTCGCCGACGCCAACGCGGAGGCCACCCGCGCCTCGCTCACCCGCCTGCTCGGCGAGGCCGAGCAGTTCGAGGCCCAGGGCCTGTTCGCGCCCGGCGCCGCCGCGACCATCCGCGCCCGTCTGCACGCCGCCCCCTCGATCGAGGACGCCGTCCGCGATGCCGAATTCGTCGAGGAAGCCGTCTTCGAGAAGCTCGACGTCAAGCACGATGTGCTCCGCCGCATCTCGGCCGCCACCGGTCCCGAGACCATCATCGGCACCAACACCTCCACCCTTCCGGTCCATGTCCTGGTCGAGGCCGTCACCAACCCGCGCCGCTTCCTGACCGTCCATTTCAGCAACCCCGCCCCCTTCATCCCGGGCGTCGAGCTGGTCCGCGGCGAAGCGACCGACCCCGGCCTGATCCCCATCGTCAAGGAGATCGTCCGCCGCACCGGCAAGCGCGCCGCCGAGGTCGCCGACCGTCCCGGCTTCGTGCTCAACCGCCTGCAGTACGCGCTGTTCAAGGAAGCGGCCTCCGTCGTCGAGGAGGGCATCGCCTCGCCCGAGGACGTCGACACCATCGTGTCCACCACCTTCGGCTTCCGCCTGCCGTTCTTCGGCCCCTTCGGCATCGCCGACATGGCCGGCCTCGACGTCTATGCGATGGGCATGAACATCGTGGGCGAAGCGCTCGATCCGCGCCTTGCCGCACCCGGCCTTCTCCGCAAGATGGTCGACAGCGGCCGCCACGGCACCAAGAACGGCCGCGGCTTCCACGGCGACTTCACCCCCGAGCAGGTCACCGCCATCGTCGCCTACCGCAACCGCGCCTACGCCCGCATGGCGCAACTGCTCGAGGAGCTCGGACCCTCGCCGATCGAAAAGCCGTGACCCTCTGGGTCGGCACCAGTTGGAAGATGAACCACGACAACGCGGCAGCGCGCGCCTACGCGAGCGCGCTTCGCGAAATCCAGCCTTGGCCCGACGGCATCCAGCCCTTCGTCATCCCGCCCTTCACCGCCGTCGAGGCCGTCGCCCACGAACTCCAGAACACGCCCATCATCGTCGGCGCCCAGAACATGCACTGGGACGACGACGGCGCCTGGACCGGCGAAATCTCCGCCCCCATGCTTCGCGCCGCCGGCGCCCGCATGGTCGAACTCGGTCATTCCGAGCGCCGCACCCATTTCGCCGAGACCGACGAGACCGTGAACCGCAAGGTCCACGCCGCCATCCGCCACGACCTCATCCCGCTGGTCTGCGTGGGCGAGACCGCCGACGAGCGGCAATGGGGCGTCGCCGACGCCGCCCTCTCGCGCCAGGTCCGGATCGCGCTCCACGGCCTGACGCCCGCGCAGGCCGCCCGCGCCATCATCGCCTACGAACCGGTCTGGGCGATCGGCGCCGGCGGCCGCGCCGCCGAACCCGGGATCGTGGCCGCCGCCATGCGCGCCATCCGCGCGACGCTCACGGCGATCGAACCGCAACTCGATACGGTCCCGATTCTCTACGGCGGCAGCGTCACCGAAGCCAACGCCCCGGCCTACGCATCCCTCCCGGAAGCCGCCGGCCTCTTCATCGGCCGCGCCGCCTGGCAGCCCGACGCCTTCATCCGCGTCGCCCGCTCGATCGCGTCATGAGCAAGACCGGGGCGCCGCCCCGGACCCCGCCAAGGGCCGGGCCCTTGGAACCCTCAATGCTGACGATACCAGCCTCCCGATCTAATGGAGAGGCTGCCCCTCTCACGGCAGCGCCTTCATCGTCCCATTGACGGGATCCGCCGCGTCTGTCGCCATCTGATGTGTCTTCTGATCTACGAGAACCTCGAGGAGCCGATGTTGGACCTGCGGGTCGCCTCCACAGGCGTTATCGTGAAGCTCTACAACCTCCACCTGGTCCACGCCGGGATCTGAGTTTCGGGTCACATCAAAGGCCAGGCACGAAGGTCTCGCCGCGAGCTTGTTCTGGTCGATGGCGGCCTTCACTCTCGCCACGAGCTCCGCAGCGGAAATCCTTCAAGCCATTCGCGGCCATGATGCTCTTAATCTTCTTCTCGTATGATGGATCGGTGGCGTATCCGGCTGCCGCAACGAGATGAATGAACATATCGGGATCATCCCGATGATTGAAGGCAGACGCATACCGGTGGCTGGTGCCGGGAAAGCGGCCATAATCCTCGGCCGATGCCTCGAGCGTATCATACAACCTGAAGCCGTCGCTTTCGCCACGACGAACGCCACCCGTGACCTCGTGGCTCGCCAGCTTGACCGTCTTCCCATCCGGAGCACGGCCTTTGACGCCGAAAAAGACATTTCCTGGCGTGGCCCGACCCCGATCCGACTCGAGCACTCCCTGTGCCAGCGTCACCGCGATCGGGACGCTCCATTTGGCTTTGACACTGATCGCCGCCGGCAGCGCTCTACTGATCCAGGCTGACTTGAAGGGAGACTTGGGCCTGGAGGCTCGCTTGCGCAGAGCCGCCGCAAGTGCATCGTTAGGCCGGACGATGCCGTTTGCCACGTGCGCACACAGCCGGGCCGAAGCATTCCAGAAGGAAGCGAACAGTCAAAAAAGTCGGATCTGCCACGACCGCCAGGGCCAGGCAGGGTTCGAGAACTCCGCGCATGATGCGAGACCGTTCGCCTTCCGTTTCATAAAGACATCCCTCATGATGCGGGGCGAACGTCGCCATGAGCGTCATGCCGGAAGCGAACGAAAATACGAAGCGAATGGCGGCGTTTCTCGCGCTGCTGCGGTGTACCGAGCATGCACAACATCAAGCCCCGATGGTTTACCGATCACTCTATGGAAACGGTCATTTCGCCATCTGGGCACCCACCCGAACAAGCCCGTCACGAAGCGGGGCCGCTCTCTGAAGTTTCCCAGGACTCGATCGCCCTCGACATCATCCATCGCGCTGGCGCCGATCCCGAGATCTGGGACGGTCGCCTCGAGGCGGACTTCGTTCTTCTGCAGCACAAATGGTCATCGCTGCCCGGTGGCAGCCAACAGGACATAACCGCTGAGCAGGCAGGGGCTTTTTTCTTCAAACGGCTGCATGAGATGCCGCCATGAGCAGGTTCCTGGCGCTCGTCGCTCCCATCATCCTCTCTTGGCCGACGATCTCAAGCGCCTCGCCCGGCGATGACCGCACGACGCGGCGATCGATCATGTGCGGAGGAACGACCTTCATCGCCACGACCCGAATGCTCGACGACGCGGTGGTTTTTCAACAAGTCGGGGCGCGGCTTCCCTCAGGGCAGTCCATGTTGGTGAACCTCAGGGAAATCCCGGTCAGCCAGCACGGCCACTCCTACAGGGGTTCGGCGCTCAACTCGTGGCTCGAAGAGTGGAAATGCGACAAGACTGCCAATCGACGTGTTCTGGAACTTCTTTATATCTGCAACACAGATATGAATGAGGCCCGGCAAAGCAATACTGCACGATCACCATTGAATAAAAGCGATACACCGATCTTCAAGGCGGTCTGTTGGATGACGATTTGTTGCCGGAGGATGGACGCTATCGAACGCTCGAACGAAAGCTCGGTCTCTCGTTCCTTTATCAACAAGCCACGGAAGAGAGTGGTTTTCAGCCTCTGTATGAGCCAGCATCCGCTACATCGGACGGAGGCCAAGAAAATCATCGCGGGATTAAAGGCCGCCGGCTTTTGGCAGGCTGAGAACAGCGTCCTCGCCTCTGTTCCTGACCCGTTGGTAAAGTTCGCGATCGAGTCGCGTAAGCGTTTCGAGTTCAGTTACTATTTCGGGCGTGATCGGCTCGCGGGCGATCCTGCGGTATCCGGGAGCCGCGCCGCCATGATTTAAGTCGGTATCGTTGCGCCGGCCGAGCCTGAAGGGAAAGGCGGCGCCGATCATGCGACCCAGAACCGGCAGGTCGTCATCGATCCTCTCGACGATGCAGACGAAGTCCAAACTATCTAACGCGACAATCGCTTGCCGAAGTATGTCGGCCGGTTCGCAACGCAGACGATCGGTCGACGCTGACAGGGCATAGCTGCCCGTCAGTCGCCGGACATAGACGTTGTCGATGTAGTTTCGGATCAGGGGATCGGTCGATCGGAGAAATCCGAGCAGATCGAGCCGGTGCGCGGCGGCAACGTTGAAGCTGACCGCGCCTGCCTCGACCAGCGCCGGATCCACCGAGCGCCAGAAATGATAGAGCGACAGCAGTCTCGCCCTTGGGTCGCGCAGAATGGTGATCACCAGCCTTCGCGGATCCAGGCGTCGAAGTGCCGGAAGATCGTAGTGCCCCCACACCAGCGCCTTGCCATTCAACGTGCTCGATGCAAACGGCGGAAATGCCGACAATATGTGCGGCGCTGTCCCCCGTTGCGGATCATCGTCGATCTGGAGCGGGTGGAACAGCTCCGTGATCAAGCTTGCGAGAGATGTGCCCGCAGTCTTCTCGAAATGCAGGAACGATACCGCCTCGCCACGCCAGTAGCTCAAGGGGTTGCCGGGAGAGGCCGGCATCGCCACGCGATATGGGCCGAAGTCGGGTGGCTTCCTCACCACGCCCTCGCGGACCAGGTTGAGGACAGCCAATTGACCGAGCGGCTCCTTTGCCGCCGGGACCGCGTGCAGCCCGCGCAAGATCGGTGGCACCACTGTCTCGCCCGACACGAAGCCCGCAGCGAACAGGTGCCGTTCGGCGCTGCTCGGCCATCGACCAATGCAGAGCCTCAGGATCGGGGCGCTGGCAATGAACGCCGCCCCGCCGAGAATCCGTCGTCGCCAGCGTGCCGGGCGGCCCCGGCGGTCCGCTGTTCGCAGGTGGGCACGATCGCGAACAGTGTCGGGAATGAGGCGCCGCGCGAGCAAAATCCCCATCACCAGGAACAGCATTTCGTCGGCATGGCCAACATAGGGTGTCCGGCCGGGGATGATGTCGATCGGTCCGACAACGTAGGCCCCGGCAATCAGCAGCATGACCCATGACAGTAGGCAGGCACGCGGCTGCCGGCCGGCTTCGATCGCCAGCCACCACTCGTATGAGGTCTTCTCAAAGAATGTCGCGTCAGCCGTGACCCTGTCTCTCCTGGCACTTCGTCGACCGGACGCGGTCGCTCGCGACGGGCTCCGACCAATGCAACACATCATTGAGCAACATCAAAGCCAGACGAGACGTTTCCCATGGATCAGGTCGATCCACGCAAGGTCGGCGTCTCGATGACGGGTTACGCACCCGAGGATCCCGCTACAACGCGCTGGAACGCAAGCTCGGCTACCACGCCGATCACAGCCCCGCGCGAGCTAACGGCACCCTCGGACCGATCTACCGACGCAACGCCATCGAGCCGCATCGCGGCATGATCGAACTCGCCGGCCTCGCAACGGAGCGGATCGAGCATGCCGGTTCCAAAAACCGCGGGCTCTTGGCAGGTCGAGGACAGCGTCCTCGCCTCATCGACCAGGCAGGGTGCGGGCGATGTTAACGACTTGGCAACACAATGCTGGTATCGAACGATCCGATGCGCACACTGGTGCTTTGCCTCGCCTTCGTTCTCGCCGCGTGCGCCGTCGCGCCGCCGCCGGGGGCCGACCCCGACCTGCTCGCCGCCCGGGCGGCGCTAACCCAGGGGGCGCGCTGGACCTGATGCGCCGGCAGGGCGAGCGCTTCGCGCACCGGCCATTTCTCGCCGGCAATCATGCCCTGCTGCTCGTCAACGGGCCGGCATCGTTCGAGGCACTGGCCGATGCGATCCGGTCCGCCCGCACGCGCATCGACATGGAGACCTATCAGTTCGACGACCAGGCGGGCAGCGGCTTCGCCCAGCTCCTGCTGGATGCGCGGGCACGAGGGGTCGATGTCCACCTGATCTACGACGCCTGGGGCACGCTGCGCACGTCGCAGGCGATGTTCGACAGGCTGAGGCGGGGAGGCGTGCAGGTCCTGAAGTTCAATCCCCTGGTCCCCAACGCCAGGGTGCCGGTCGATCTCAATGATCGCGACCACCGGAAGCTTCTCTGCGTCGACGGATCATTGGCGATCACCGGCGGGGTGAACATCACCCGCGTCTACGAGAACGCGGCAAGTCTGCCCAGGCTCGACCCGACCGACGAGGCCTGGCGCGACACGGACGTGCGCATCGAGGGCCCGGTCACCGGCCAATTCGAGCATTACTTCATGCAGACCTGGCGCCGGCAGAAGGGCGCGCCGATCGCCGAGCCGCCGCCGCCCCCGCCGCCGTTCGCGGATGGGTTGCTGCTCCAGGCCATCGACGGGGCGCCGGACAACGGCCATCCGTTGATCTACCGCACCTTGCTCGCCGCGATGGCGCTGTCGCAGCATTCGATCCACCTGACGACCGGGTTCTTCGTGCCGACGCCCGACATGCGTCGCGCGCTGGCGTCGGCGGCGCGGCGCGGGGTCGACGTGACGGTCATCGTGCCGGGGCGCAGCACGAGCGAGGCGGCGGTGGCGGCCGGCCGATCCGACTACGGCGAACTGCTCAAGGCCGGCGTGAAGCTGCTCGAATATCAAGGCCGCATCCTGCACGCCAAGACGGCGGTGATCGACGGGCAGTGGTCGGCGGTCGGTTCGTCGAACCTCGATTGGCGCAGCACCGTGTGGAACAACGAGATCGACGCGATCATCCTCGGCAACGCGTTCGGGCAGCGCATGGAGGCCGTGTTCGAGGCCGACGAACGGACATCCGAGCGCGTCACGCTGGCCGCGTGGCGTCAGAGGGGATTGATCGAGCGGCTGCGGGAGATGGAGGCGGGCTTGGTGGCGGAGTTTCTCTGACGTCGCCGTTCCCCCCGATCAATGCGTCAGATTGAACACCCGCTTGGCCATGCTGTCCCGCAATCGCTGCACCCGCCGCGTGACCCTGACATGCGGCGGCTGGGCGCGCCGCCGCTCCTGGCCCCGGCCAACACTGTGCGAACCGAAATCGTCGCTCTGCGTGACGGGCAGCGGGCGCACGATGTAGGGAAGAATGCCGTTCTCCCAGAACCGATCCATCGTATGATCGATCGGCATGAAGATCGGCCGCCCGTAGGCCAGCATCCTCGCCGCACCCTCCCGCCGGATGAGATAGGCGCCGACACCAAGGACATGCGTGCGAAGACGGTAGAGCGCGCCGCCATCGCTCAGGAGAGCCACCCGATCGCCTCGAAACGCGTTCGTCGCAGGCTCGGCGACCCGGGGACGCTTGCAGTCGAGGCGCACGACGAGCCAGTCATCGAACGCATGCGCGAGCAGGTCCTCGACGATCGTCGCCAACGCTCGATCGATCCGCACATCGTCTTCCAGGATCAGTGCCGTTTCGATCCCGTCATGCACCATCCGCTCATACAGACCGTAATGGCTCAGGGAGCAGCCGATTTCGCTCGCCATCATCTCGACACCATAGACCCGGAGCGCGCGCCGGCGGTCATACGCGGCCTCCCGTTCCGGCTCGCTCAGCGCGCGTCCATCCACGGCCGTGACGAATTGCGCCTCGAGGCCGAGTCCGCCGAGCGTCGCTTCCATATGCCGGCGACGCTCGACGTCACGCGCCATGTTGATCACGAAAACCGGCAAGGCGTTCAAGGAGACCATGCGCGACCTTGCAAGACCATCAATCCTTCCCGGTCGGCTCGGCCATGATCGGCGGCCGACCGATCTCGTAGGGAGCAGGCAACGCGAAGCGCGCCATCTACCTGCTCCCAAGCCCACGACGCAACCAGCCGCCGCGCCTCCGCGACACGGCTGGTCGAGCCCGCCCGCGCCCCATATCGTGCGCGAACCGGAATCCGGAGAGACGATGCGGACATCCTCGATCGCCATCCTCGCCGCCGCCGCTGCGGTCGTCGTCGCGACCGGCGCCACCCTCTATGCCCGCCATGAGGGTCAGTCCGCACTCGCCCGCGCCGTGGCGGCCTTCCGCGCCGGCCTGCCGCCGGGCGCGTCCTTCACCTACGCGGGATCCGCGGTCCATCCGCTGTCCCAGTCCGTCGAACTCACGGCGGTTGCTCTCCGCGAGCCCTCCGGCGCCCTGCTGACCGCATCCCGCCTCACCATCGGCGGCGCCGGCCAGCGGATCTCGTCCCTGCACGCGACCGGGCTGCGTCTCGCCGGCGCCGGCGCCGGCATCTCCGTGTCGACCGCGTCCGCGCTCGACGCCACCGACATCGCCGTCCCGATCCCGCCGCCGGGACGGCCCGCGCCCTTCGACCCGGCCACCCTGACCTTCGCCACCATGACGCTGCATGATTTTGCGTTCCGCACCGCCGGCGTCTCGGTGATCGCGGCGTCCGCCGAAATCGGCCATTACGGCTTCGGCCGCGCCTCGAGCCTCGACCTGCGCACCGTGTCCGTGCCGCTGGCCGGCGCCGGCCGGATCGACCGTGCCGGGTTCGCCCGGCTGACCGGCACCGGCTTCGACCTCGCGGCCCTGCTTGGCGCGCTCGAACACCATGTCGCCCTGCCGCCGAGCGCGCCGCAATACCGGCTCGAACTCGACCAGGGCTATCTCGCCTCCGGCCAGGACGCGGTCGCATCGATCGGCAGCTTCACCGTCACCTCGGCCGCGGTCCGAACCGGCGCCGTCGGCCTGGGCACCACGGCGCTGACCGGTTTCGCGTTTCGCCCGACCGACGCCGCGGACCGCGCCAGGCTCCAGGCCATCGGTCTGGAGCGCATCAGCGGCAACGCCTTCTCGCGCGCCACCTACACCGTCGCGGGCGGCCTGATGGACATCGCACCCGCCACCATCGAGGTCGACGGCATCGGCACGCTCGAGACCAACCTCGCACTCGCCCATGTCGATGTCGCCGGGCTCGCGCGGGCCGGCAACGCGCCGGCGGCGCTGCTCGCCGCCGCGGGCGACGCGCAGCTCGCCACCTTGCGGATGCGCTTCGCCGACGCCGGCCTGCTCGATCGCGCCTTCGCGCTCGGCGCGCGCCAGACCGGCTCCTCCCCGGCCGGCGTCCGCGCCATGGCCGTCGCGCGCGTCGAGGACGACCCGTCGCTCGCGTCGCTCCCCGGCGGCGATGCCGACCGCCGCGCGTTCAGCGCGTTCATCGCCAGCGGCGGCACGCTCGACGTCGCCATCCATCCCACGGCACCGGTGACCCTCGCCTCGCTCGCCGAGACGCTCCATGACGATCCTGCGACCGTGATCGGCGGCCTCGGCCTGACCGTGAGCCAGGGCCGGGACGCCATCCCGATGCCGCACTGATGCCAAGCGCCCGCGACGAGCCCCAGACCCACCTCCAGCAGATCATCGCCGGTCTCACCGAAGGAGTCATCATCCTCCATCGCGACCACACCATCGCCTGGGCCAACGACACCGCGCTGGCGCTGCACGGCGTGCAGAGGCTCGCCGATCTCGGCCGCACCCCGGCCGAGTATCGCGGCCGCTTCGAGCTCCGCTATGTCGGCGGCGACAGGCTGCGTGCCGAAGACTACCCGATGGATCGGGCGCTCGCCGGCGACAGCTTCAGCGAGCTCGTGGTGGGCGTCCTGCCGCGCGGCCAGAACCGCCGCCTCGTCCACGAGATCCGGACCCTCGTGCTCACCGATCCGCAGCGCCGTCCCGACTGCTTCGTCCTGATCATCAACGACGAGACCGAGCGCTTCAACGCCGAGGAGCGCTTCGAGCGCGCCTTCGCGGCCAACCCGGCGCCCGCGATCATCGCCCGCCTGTCGGACATGCGCTACGTCAAGGTCAATCACGGCTTCCTCGAACTGACCGGCTGGACCCGCGAGCAGCTCATCGGCCATTCGATGCACGAGATCGACGTGTTGCGCGCACCCGAGAAGCGCGATCTCGCGATCGCCCGCCTGCACGCCGGCGGCACCATTCCCCAGATGGAGGCGGTCCTGCCGCTGCCAGGCAACGCGGACAAGAGCGTCCTGCTCGGCGGCCAGCCGATCGAGATCGGCGATGAGCCCTGCATGCTCTTCACCTTCGCCGATCTCCACCCGCGCAAGCAGGCCGAGGAGGCGTTGCGCCAGAGCGAGGAGCGGTTCGCCACCACCTTCCGCATGGCGCCGGGTCCGATGGCGATCCTCACGCTGGATGGGTTGCGCATCCTCGACGTCAACGACGCCTTTACCGCCGCCACCGGCTGGCGCCGCGAGGAAGTCGTCGGCCGCGCCCAGTCCGAGATCGGGCTGTGGGGCGACGGCGAGCCGCTCGCCCAGCTCGAGCGCCTCCTCAAGCACACCGGCCATGTCCGCAGCGCCGATGTCCGGCTGCGCACCAAGGCCGGCGAGCACGGCGACTTCCTGCTCTCCGCCGAGACCGTCCGCATCCACCAGGAACGCTGCGTGCTGAGCGTCATGCTCGACATCACCGAGCGCAAGCAGACCGAGACCGCCCTGCTCGCCGCGATCGACTCCGTCATGGCCGACACCAACTGGTTCGGCCAGAAGATCGTCGAGAAGCTCGCCAACCTCACCGGCCGGACACCGGCCAAGCCGCCGGAGCTCGCGACCCTGTCGGATCGTGCCCGCGAGGTGCTGGCACTCCTCGCCGGCGGTCTCTCCGACCAGGACATCGGCCGCCGGCTCGGCATCAGCCGGAACACCGTCCGCAATCACGTTGCCGCGATCTACACCAAGCTCGGCGTGCACCGGCGCGCCGCCCTGATCGTTTGGGCACGGGAACGAGGTCTCGGTTCGACCGCGAAACCCAAGCACCAGCGGGCAGGGGCGCCGGCGGCCAGATCCCGGCCCCGGAAAGCACTAGTCCACTAGTACGAAATGACGCCACCGGACATCCGGCAGGTGTCCGATTCAGGCCTGGATCAGCCGGCAAACTTTCCTTCTCCTGCGTGTTGTGCCGATCGAGGCCATCGAGACAGGAGCTGTCAATGAAGGAAGAACTCATCGTCGCTTTATTCGCGACCGAAACTTCTGCTGACGATGCGATCCGTGACCTCCAGGACGCCGGCATCCCCGACGCCGCGATCTCGCGCCACGCGCGCATCGAGACCGTGCCGGGCTACACCGTCCCCGGCACCGACGAGGGCCCTGCGCCGCGCTCGCGATTCTGGGCGCGCCTGTTCGGCCAGCCGGCACAGGCCGATGAAAGTGCCGGCCATCCCGACGCCGGACGCGCGATCATCGCCGTCTCTGCCTCCGACATCCATGCGCCCGGCATCATCGACATCCTCGAACGCCACGAGCTCGTCGACCTCGACCAGCGCGCGACCGGCGGCCAATTGCCGGCCGGCGCATTGGCAAGCCTCCCCCCCGATCGTGTGGGGGCCGACACGACATCGGGAAGCGATTAGACTACGACTGACAACACAGCGGGGCGCGCGGTGCGTCCCCAACACCTGAGGAAAGCCACATGTCCATTCTCGCCTGGATCGTCCTCGGCCTCGTGGCCGGCTTCATCGGCAGCAAGCTCGTCAACAAGAGCGGCGAGGGCATCGTGCTCGACATCGTCCTCGGCATCGTCGGCGCCGTCGTCGGCGGCTACCTGTTCAGCGTCTTCGGCGCCGCCGGCGTCACCGGCTTCAACATCTACAGCCTGATCGTCGCCGTGGTCGGCGCCGTCATCGTCCTGCTCGTCTATCACGCCATCGTCGGCCGCCGAACGATCTGATCGGAACCGACCGATCGGGAGGAAGGTGCCGCGGCGCCTTCCTCTCGCCGGCCGCTGCCGTCTATACTGCGCCGCCCGCACCGGGCCGGACCCCAACCATCGATGGCCGATCCAACGACCGACACCACGAGTCCCTCGGTCGAGAATGATCGCGGGCGCATCACCGCGGCATTGACCGGATCGGGCCGCACCGATCCCTTCGTCGCCGCCGTGCGCGCGACCCGCATGCCCATCATCGTCAGCGATCCGCGCGCGCCCGACAATCCGGTCGTCTTCGCCAACGACGCCTTCTGCCAGATGACCGGCTATGGCCGCGATGAGATCGTCGGGCGCAACTGCCGCTTCCTGCAGGGACCCGAGACCGATCCCGAGACCGTCAACCGGATCCGTGCCGCGGTCGCCGATGCGCGGCCGCTCGAAATCGATATCCGCAACTATCGCAAGAACGGCGAGGGGTTCTGGAACCGCCTGCTGCTCGAACCGGTCCGCGACAGCCACGGCGCGCTCGCCTATTTCTGCGCCAGCCAGGTCGATGTCACCCTCGAGCGCGAACGCCTCGCCGATCTCGAGAACAGCAACGCGGCCCTCATGGCCGAGCTCGCCGGCCGCCTGCGGGCCCACCAGGACAGCGAGCGGCGCCTGCATTTCGCCATCCAGGCAGGCCGCCTGGGCTTCTTCGAGATCGACACCGTCTCCGGCGAGCTGACCTCATCGCCGGTCTGCCGGGAGAATTTCGGCCGCGATCCCGCGTCGCCGTTCTCCTACGCCGACCTGCGCGATGCCGTCCATCCCGACGATCGGGACCGGATGCTCGGCGCCATCGAGCGCTCGGTCGCCGCGGGCGCCGACTACGACGTCGAAGTCCGTTTCCATCGGCCCGACGGCGCCGTCGGCTGGATCCAGATGAGGGGACAGCGCGCTCCCGCCGGCAACGGCGCCCAGCGCATCGTCGGCATCTCGCTCGACGTCACCCCGCGTCACCTGGCCGAGGAGGAGCGGCGGCTCGCCGACACGCTCCTGCGCACGATCATCGAAACCTCTCCCGGCCTGATCTTCGCCAAGGATCGCCAGGGCCGCATGATGATCGCCAATTCGGCGACGCTCGGCCTGATCGGCAAGCCCTGGGCGGAGGTGAAGCGCCGCACCGATCGCGAGTTCCTCGACGATCCCGAACAGGCCGAGATCGTCATGCGCAACGACCAGCGTGTGATGGATGCCGGCCGCACCGTCGAGCTCGAGGAGATCGTGGGCCTCGCGGATGGCGCGCCGCGCGTCTGGCTCTCGACCAAGACGCCGCTGCGCGACGCGAGCGGCGCGATCGGCGGCCTGGTCGGCGTTTCGGTTGACATCACCGGCCGCAAGCGATCCGAGGCCGAGCTGCAGCAGCTCAACGCCACGCTCGAGACCCGAGTCGCCGAACGCACGGCGGAACGGGATCGCGCCTGGAAGAACTCGCAGGATCTCCTCGCCGTCGTCGACCTCGACGGGACGTTCCGGGCCGCCAACCCGGCCTGGTCCTCCATCCTCGGCTGGGAACCGGACGACGTGATCGGCCGGCATTATCTCGACTTCACCCATCCCGACGATCGCGCCTCGAGCGACGCCGCCTATCGCCTGGCGGCTGCCAGCAGCATGCCTCCCCACGACAACAGGATCCGTCACCGGGACGGCTCCTATCGCTGGATCGCCTGGGTGGCGGCGCTTGAGGGCAGCCTGATCTATGGCAGCGGCCGCAACGTGACCGCCGAGAAGGAGAGCGCGGCGGCGCTCGCCAGGACCGAGGAGCTGCTGCGCCAGTCGCAGAAGATGGAAGCCGTCGGACAGCTCACCGGCGGCATCGCCCATGATTTCAACAATCTCCTCGCCGCCATCACCGGCAGTCTCGAATTGCTGCAGCGTCGCGTGGACGCCGGCCACATCGACAATCTCGAGCGCTACACCGCCGCCGCCATCACCGCGGCGCGGCGTGCCGCGTCGCTGACCCAGCGCCTGCTCGCCTTCGCCCGCCGCCAGCCGCTCGACCCCCGCCGAACCGACGCCAACCGGCTCGTCGCCGGCATGGAGGATCTCGTCAGGCGGACCATGGGCCCCGGCATCGCGTTCGAGATGGTGCTGTCGGGCGGGCTGTGGCCCACCCTGTGCGATCCCAACCAGCTCGAGAACGCAATCCTCAACCTCGCGATCAATGCCCGCGACGCGATGCAAGGCGGCGGCAGGCTCACGATCGAGACCGCCAACGCGCATCTCGACGACGCCTACGCGCGAACCCAGGCGGGTGACGTCGAGCCGGGCCAGTACATCATGATCTCCGTCAGCGACACCGGCACCGGCATGGAGCCCGAGATCGTCGCCCGCGCCTTCGATCCCTTCTTCACCACCAAGCCGATCGGCCAGGGCACCGGCCTCGGCCTGTCGATGCTCTACGGCTTCATCAAGCAATCCGACGGTCATGTCAGGATTTATTCGCAAGCGGGGCAGGGGACGACCTTCAAGCTCTACCTGCCGCGCGACCGCGGCCGCGCCGAGGACGCCGAGGCCGAGACACTGGTCGAGACCATGCCCCAGGCCGAACGCGGCGAGACCGTCCTCGTCGTCGACGACGAGGCCACGATCCGCATGCTGGTCACCGAGACCCTCGAGGAGCTCGGCTATGCCGCCATCGAGGCCGCCGACGGTCCGTCCGCGCTCCGCATCCTGCAAGGTGAAGGCCGCATCGACCTGCTCGTCACCGACGTTGGCCTGCCGGGCCTGAACGGCCGCCAACTGGCGGACGCCGCCCGCGTCCAGCGGCCGTCATTGCCCGTCCTGTTCATCACCGGCTACGCCCACAACGCCGCCATCGGGAATGGTGTGCTCGAGCCCGGCATGGAGATCGTCACCAAGCCCTTCGCCCTCGAGACGCTCGCGTCGAAGATCCGGAGCATGATCGAGGCGGGATCCGTCACCCGACCCCGTGCGCCTTGAACCAAGCCAGCGCGTCCCCCCAGCCCGCCTCGGCCGCCGCCTGGTCGTAGCTCGCGCGATAGTCGGCATGAAACCCGTGTCCGGCGCCGGGGAACACCTTGATCTCCACCGTCTGCCCCGCCGCGCGCGCGATCCGCGCCGCGTGCTGCACGTCGGCCTGACTGATGCTGTCGTCCTGGCCGCCATAGAGGCCCAGCAAGGGGCAATGGAGCGACCCCGCCGCATCGATCGGTGTTCGCGGCTGGATCGGCGAGACCGGGCTGCGCACCGGTCCATACCACGCGACCGCCGCCTT
Source organism: Acetobacteraceae bacterium (assembly GCA_965276655.1). GTDB lineage: Bacteria > Pseudomonadota > Alphaproteobacteria > Acetobacterales > Acetobacteraceae > CAXTPV01. The sequence continues at coordinate 2,608,419 of CBDIBD010000003.1, read as the reverse complement.
CAAGGCCGGGTTGTGCTCCGCGTAGAGCCAGGTGTCCCGCCCGCCGCGGCAGAAGCCGTTGACGCCCAGACTGCGCGTGTCGCCGCCGTGTGCCGCCGCCCACGCGACGGTGCTGTCGAGATCCGACAGCAGCGTCGCGTCCGGCGCCTTCATGATGACATCCCGGATGATCGCCTGCGGATCCGACATCGTCGAAAGATCGGCGAGCCGCGCATACAGCTCGGGCGCCACCGCCAGATACCCGCGCTTGGCGAAGCGCCGGCAGACATCCTTGATGTACTCGTGCACACCGAAGATCTCCTCGATCACCACGATCGTTGGAAACGGGCCGCGGCCTGCCGGCCGCGCGAAGTAGGCGGGCAGATGCCCGTCCGCCACCGGAATGCGCGTCTCGCCGTCAGCGAGGCCGCTGCTGTCGGTATGGATCGGCGCCGACTGCGCCCGCGCGACCGACGCGGTGAAGCCCGTCATCAAGGTCGTCATGATGAACCTGCGGCGATCGACGCCCATGCCCGTCTCCTTCCATGTCGTCTCGATGCAACGCGCCTCCGAGAACGCTTTGAATCCCGAGATCGCCTGGCAGGCCGCCGCGCGGGAACAGATACGTCACATGTCCCATCTTCCGGCCTGGCTTCGCCTCGCTCTTGCCGTAATGATGCACGATCGCGCCGTCCTGACCCAGCAGCGCGTCCCATTCGCCGATGCCCTCCGGGCCGATCAGGTTGCGCATCACCGCGTCCGAATGACGCGAGGCCGCCGGCAGCTTGAGCCCGCACACCGCCCTGATTTGCATCTCGTACTGGTCGACCGCACACGCATCGATCGTCCAATGCCCGGAATTGTGCGGCCGCGGCGCGATCTCGTTGACCAGCACGCGCCCTTCGCGGTCCACGAACATCTCGACCGCGAGCAGTCCCACGATCCCGATCGCGTCCGCTGTCCGCAGCGCGAGGCGCTTCGCCTCCGACGCGATGTCGTCCGTCACCCGCGCCGGCGCCAGCGTCACGTCCAGGATCCCGCCGCGATGTCGGTTCTCGACGGCATCGAAGGCGCGCATCGACCCGTCCAGCCCGCGCGCCACGATCACGCTCATCTCGAGCGCGAAATCCACCAGCGCCTCGCCGATCAGCCCGCCGCCGCCGAGCCGCGCGAGCGAGGCAGCCGCCTCCTCCGGCGTCCTGGCCACCGCCTGCCCCTTGCCATCATAGCCGAGCCGGCGCGTCTTCAGCACCGCCGGCAGCCTCAAGGCCCCGAGCGAGGCCGCGTCCACCGCCAGCCAGTCCGCGGTCGGCAAGCCCGCCGCGTTGAGGAACGATTTCTCGGCCACCCGGTCCTGACTGATCCGCAGCACGTCGGGTGACGGCCGCACCGGGACCAGCGACGCGAGCCGCGCGAGGCCACGCTCGCTGACATTCTCGAACTCGAACGTCACCACGTCGACGCAAGCCGCGAACGACGCCAGCGCCGCCTCGTCCTCGTAATCCGCGTGAAGATGCGTCGCCACATGCGAAGCCGGACAGCCGGCCTCCGGCGACAGCACCACGCACCGATAGCCGAGCCGCGCCGCTCGCATCGCCAGCATACGTCCGAGCTGGCCGCCGCCGACGATCCCGATCGTCGAACCGCTGCCCAATGCCTTCATGCGGCCGGTGCCGTCACAGGGGCGCGTCGGCGACGCTAGCCGACCGCTCGGCCCGCCAGTCCGCCAGCCGCCTCGCCAGCGCGTCGTCCGACAGAGCCAGGATCGCGGCCGCCAGCAGGGCCGCGTTCACCGCGCCGGTGTCGCCGATCGCCAGCGTGCCCACCGGCACGCCGGCCGGCATCTGCACGATCGACAGCAGGCTGTCGACGCCCCGCAGCGTGCGGCTCTCGATCGGAACCCCGAGCACCGGGAGCGCCGTCCACGCCGCGCACATCCCAGGCAGATGGGCGGCCCCGCCGGCGCCGGCCACGATGATCCTCAGTCCTCGTCCGGCTGCCCCGCGTGCATAGTCCGCCAACCGATCCGGTGTGCGATGCGCCGAGACGATGCGGATCTCGTGCGCGATTGCGAGCGTGCTCAGCATCTCGGCCGCCTTGGCCATCGTCGGCCAGTCCGACTGGCTGCCCATGATCAGGCCGACCAGCGGTGCCCCGAGCGGAGGTCCCCCGACCGGCGGAACCATGTCAGGCGATGCTGTCTGGGATCAGCCGGCTTTCGAGCCAGGCGATCTCGTCCTTGAGCAGCAGCTTGCGCTTCTTCAGCCGCTGGATCTGCAACTGGTCGAGCGGCTGGTCGGACAGCCTGCTGATCACCGTGTCGAGATCCCTGTGCTCGCTGCGCAGCTCGTGCAGCTTGCGAAGCAGCGAGTCGCGATCGGTCAGCATCAAACCCCCAGTCCAGGCGCGCGTTCGGCAGAATCGCGCGACGCACTGGCCACATCGCGCCCCGTCCGCCTAACCTCGGCTTTTAGCATGGAGGACGTATCACGAATGAGTCTCCAAGGCCGGATCGAGGCGCTCTCCGCGCGCCACCAGGATCTCGAGGATCGTATCTTCGCGGAGGACCATCGGCCCTCTCCGGACGCCGACGAGTTGTCGCGGCTCAAGGCGGAGAAGCTCAGGCTCAAGGACGAGATGGAGAAGCTCAAGCCCCACATCCCTTGACCGGAGCAGGGGGCGTCCGGCCCCGCGATGCGCCTAGGCCGCTTCCTCGTCCGGCTCGGGCGGCGGCGGAACCGGCACATGCCGGCCCTCGCGGGTCAGCCGATCGTTGGCAGCCTGGACCGAGGCGTTCAGATCGGTCTGAGTGCACAGGCCGAGGATCACCGGATCGCGCGGCTTGATGTTGGCCGAATTCCAATGCTGCCGGTCGCGCACTTTCTGGATGGTGTCCTTCGTCGTGCCGAGCAGCTTGATCACCTGAGCCTCGCTTAGCTGCGGGAAGTTCCGCAGCACGAAGGCGATCGCATCCGGCCGATCATTGCGTTTCGCGACCGGCGTGTAGCGCGCGCCGCGTGAACGTTTCGGTGCCGGCATCGCGCTGGCCAGGATATGCAGGCGCCGCGCATTGTCGCGCTCGCAATCGGCGATCTCGGAAGCCGCCACCTGTCCGTTAGCCACCGGGTCGTAGCCGACGATCCCCTGCGCCACCTCGCCATCGGCGATCGCCTGCACCTCGAGCGGATGCATGCCACAGAAATCGGCAATCTGGGTAAAAGTGAGCGCGGTTTTCTCGATCAGCCACACCGCGGTGGCTTTCGGCATCAGGGGAAGGGTCATCTCGGGTCCATTCGGAGGCTCGCTCAGGCATCGCGGCCCAAGGAGCGGCCGCTCGCCGCGAAGATCAGGTGGTATGAAGCGCGCGGAGAGTCCGGGTCAAGACGTGCCGGATGACGCGACGCGAAAAACGCGCAAAAAAGGGGCCGGCAAGCCGGCCCCCCGATACCCGGTCGAAGAGTGTCAGGCCGCTGCCTGCTCACCCTCGATCGCGCCATGTCCGGCGATCGCCGCCGGAGTCCCGATCGCGATGCGCCGCGGCTTCAACGCCTCCGGCACCACGCGGCGCAACTCCACATGCAGCAGGCCGTGGCGTAGATCGGCGCCTTCGACCACAATGTGATCGGCAAGCACGAACCGGCGCTCGAACGGACGCCCCGAGATGCCGCGATAGACGATCTCGCCCGTCTGCGCGCCGTCATTGGCCGCCACGGCGGGCTTGCCCGAGATCACGAGCGTATTGTCGCGCGCGACGAGTTCGATGTCGTCCGGGCCGAAACCGGCCACCGCCATCGTCAGGCGATAGCGTTCGTCGCCGAGCTTCTCGATATTGTAAGGGGGATACGACCCTGTTGCCGGAGTCTCCACCGCACTATCCATCAGGCGGGCAAGACGATCGAACCCGATCGCAGTGCGGAACAAGGGCGCGAAATCATAAGTCATGGAAAACCTCCTCAAGAGCAAGGTTCAAGTCGATGACCACCGTTTCCGGTCGGTCGAAACCCCGGAGCCCCAAACGGGCACCCCGGACAGACAAAAAAATAATCGACGTGACCCCCCTCTTCAAGAGGGCCGTCAGCCCTCCTTCTTGATCCCGATTCCCGCGAAACGCTTGTTGAACTTCGCCACCCGGCCGCCGGTGTCCATCATCCGCTGTTGCCCGGTCCACGCCGGATGCGACTTGGGGTCGATATCGAGCCGTAGCGTGTCGCCTGCCTTGCCGTAGCAGGATCGGGTCGCGAACTCGGTGCCGTCGGTCATGACGACCTTGATCTCGTGATATTCGGGATGGATGCCGGGTTTCATGATGTGCCTCGCTGAAGACGCGCCGATGCCGACCGGCGCGGAAGCTGCGTCCTAGCCGCTGGCATCCGGCGCGTCCAGCGCCGCATGCCACCGGGCTTCAGCCGCGGGCGCGGGCGCCATGTGTGGTGTAGTTGTGGAAGATCCGGTCCGCCGTCGCCTTCTGGTCGGGTGAGAACTGCGCGTACAGCGTCTGGAACGGCCCGACCAGCTTGCCGATCTGTTCGCCCTGCTGGCGCGTCAGGTCGGCGAACGACTGCAGATCCTGCACCGCGTTCATGCCGGCGAAGTTCTGCTGCCTGGCCTGCAGCGACGCCGCCTGTTCGGATGCGTTCTGCTTCATCACCGCGGTAAACGCCTGCCAGTTCGGCTCCTCGGCGGCCGAGATATGAAGCTGGTCGTGCAGTGCTGCGATGCGGGCCTCGGTCCGTGCCTGGACCTCCTTCGCATTCGGCGCCGCCCCCGGCGCGGGCTGTCCCGAGGCCGAGGTCTGAGCGAAAGCCGGCATCGAGAGTGCGAGCACGGCGACGCCCGCCACCAGGGAACGCGCCGTGCCGCGCATCTGCAATCCAATCATCATCGTCTCTCCCAATCGATTGTCCTCGATATCCGCTTCGAACGCGGCGGCAACATGGCCGTCGGGTCGCATTTCGTCACCGTCGCGAAGGTTAGCGTTCGCGACCCCAACGCATCGCGTCATGGAAGACCTCCGAGCGGCCGATCTCGTCGACGCCGTGTCGGTGTGGCAGTCCGAGATCGAGCGGCTGCAGGCCGAAACCGGTCAGGTCGTCGAGCGAATGCGCATAGTAGGCCTGGGCCGGATTGGCGCGGTCATACAGCACCCGATGCTCGACATGGGGCCCGCGCCGGCGCGTACTCGTCCGGACCAGCTCGCGGATGCTGGTGAAGGCAGTGTCCTTCTGCGACAGCGCATCCGCCTCCACGAACGGCGGCAGCCATGCCGGATCGGTCGCCGCCGCGATCGCCTCGTCATGTTCGGGTCCGTACTGGGTCTGGGGATTGAGCGTCACCGACCGCATCCTGCAAGCATCGCCCTCGTAGCTCAGCAACTCGGCGAACATCATGGCCGCGAACCCGCCCGACCCGCACCCGAGGAACAGTATTTCGCGATAGCCGGCCGACAGCAGATGGCGCAACCGGTCCACCACGCGCGCCGTCTTGTTGAGGAACGAGAATGCGGGATCGGCACGTTCCGAGACCAACACGAAATCGACCGCTCCCTCGTCGATCCGCTCGCTGAACTCCCAGCGCGTGCCGGCGCCGTCGAACGGATTTTCCGAGGAGTTGAACACCACCAGCAGCGGGTCGTCCGGCCGGCGGAGCGCGTGCACCGTCTGCAGGTCGCCGAGGTCGCGACGCATCGTGATCGTGGCGCCGCTGCCCTCGATCCGGCCCAGGATCGTGTCACGCCGGGCGATCGTCTCGCGCCGGTCGAACACCCAGGCCTCTCCGCCGGCCGCTCGGATCAGCAGCCGGCCCTCGGTCTGCTCCCAGCGTCCGCCCGGTCCCGCCAGCAGACGCCCGTCGGGTATGAACCGCACCCGTTCGCCGATCGCGGCCCCATCGCCATCCGCGATCGTCCACAGCGGCGGGATCAGCTCGCCCACCGTCAGCAGCGCCAGCGGCGGCGGTGCCGGGCGCTCGAAGATCGACGGCATCGGGGCCGCATCGATGATCTCCTCGGCCTCCGCCGGCTTGCGCCGCCAGAACGGGAAGCCGCCGGTCACCGACGCGTCACGGGCCGCGATCGGACCGGCCGAGGAACGCCGACGACCCGGCGCGCAGACCGCTCATCATCGCCTGGTTGCTCCACAGATACTCCCATTCGCCGAACCGCCCCGCGAGTGCCACGCCCTGGGCGCGCACCCAGTCGCGCACCCGGTCGCGCCGCTCCTCCATCCCGAGGTCGAACACGACGTTGGCATAGGCAAGCCTGCGATGGTCGGTGAAGCGGATGTCCCGCTCGGTCGCCAGCCCCATGTTCGCGAGCGCATCGACGCAGTTCCGGATCAGCGCCTCGGGGTCGAGCGTCTGCGGCTTGCGGCGCGACGAATAGATCTCGAACTGCAGCGACGACGTCCCCGGCGGCGCATTGTCGGCCGATTTGCGGCTCGGCGAATAGGCGCGTGCCGCCAGGATGTCGCGGTCGTAGATGTAGAACCACAGGCTCGGCGGCACGTCGGCCCGCTCGAAACCCACCGACACCAGATCGAGTTCGGTCGCGAACAGCGTCGCCGCATCGGCCCTGATGTCGTCCGGCACGCCAGCCGCGAGTTCGATCAACCGCGGCAGCGGCATCGTGCTGACCAGATGGTCGTATTCCGCCACTTCGCCGTTGCCGAAGACGATCCGTCGCGCTTGCACGTCGATGGAGACGGCCTGATGGTTGAAGCGAAGGTCGGCTCCCTCCGCGAGCGGATCGACGAACGCCCGGTAGCCGCCATGTTTCGGATAACGCATCTGGCTGATGTAGTAGGTGTTGGGGGTCTCGGCCGAGAATGCCCCGGTCAGCACCTCGCGCATGTCTGCGCGCCGCATCCGCTTGCCGATCCAGTCCGTGCCGAGCTCGGCCGCGTCCACCGTCCAGTATTTTTCCGTATACACCAGCGGCCAGCGCGTCGCGATCGCCTCGCCATACTGGTGGATCAGCCAGTCGCGGTAGTTCGCGATCTCCCCGCCCGGATGCTCGGCGAGACCCGCGATCAGGGCGACCTTCTGGTCGGCCGGCAGCGGGAACATGTTGTTCTGCGCCGGGTGCTTGAGCCAGAACCCGTCATCGAAATTCAGCGACACCGCGTCGTGCGTCTCGTACGGCGTCCGGTCGAACACCGCCCGCACCTCCGGCTCGGTGGCGAACGACAAATGGACGCCGTGATCGAACCGAAACCCGTCGATCTCGAAATGATCGAGCGTGCCGCCATGGCGGGCGCGCGCCTCGAAGATCGTGGCAGCGCCACCCGCCTCGCGCGCCGCCATCGCCGCCGCGAGGCCGGCGACGCCGGCGCCGAGAACAACGTTTTCGATCCGGCTCATCGCGCACTCCCCTCGATCTCGCGCCAGGCAGGCGTGCCGCGCAGCGTTGCCACGTACCGCTGCAGCCCGTCTCGCCAGGACGACATCGTATCGAGACCGAGCAGTTCCAGACGCAGATTGACCGCCGCCTCGTTCGGCGAGACATTCGCGCGCCGGGCGAAGCCGCCGTCGGATGGCTCGACACGGCATGGCAGGCCGGACAACGCCACGATCTCGCGCACATAGTCCAGGCGCGTGGCCGAGCCGCCGGAGACGATGTTGCAGGTCCCGCGCACGCCCTCGCGGAACACCGCCAGGGTCGTCGCGGCCAGGTCATCGACAAAGGTCGGATTTCCGGTCTGCGTCGGATCGCTCCGCATCGTGCCGGTCTTGCTCGCCTCCAGCACGCGCTTGAAGACGAAGTTCTTGCGGTGCCCGGGCGCGCCACCGAACAGCCAGCCGGTCCGCACGATCAGATGCTCGGCGCCCGAGGCGCGCACCGCATCCTCGCCCGCGATCTTCGACCGATGATGCGCCGTCGTCGGACGCGGGGTGTCGTAATCGTCGTAGGGCGTGTCCTTCCAGGCCCCGTAGCAACCCGTCGAGGAGACATGGACCAGCGGTGCCGCCAAGGCCCGGCACGCACTCGCGAGCAGCCCCGGCAGCTCCGCGTTCGACGAGAAGGCGGGGCGAGGATCCGATTCCGCCCCCTCGACATCGGTGTCGGCGGCCGCGTTGACCACCAGGTCCGGCGCCAGCAGCGCGACATGGCCGAGCAGCGCCGCGGGTGTCGCGACCGCCAGCACGTTGCGGCCCGCCGGCACCACCATAGCCTCGGGCCAGGCACGCGCGATCGCCGGCAGCAGCGCCGTCCCCAGCATGCCGCCGGCGCCAGCCACCAGGATCTTCATCCGATCGTCTCGCCGGTCTCGAGCGGGAACGTCGCCAACGGCACCGTCTCGGCTTCGGCCGGGTCGTGCCCGATGCTGGCGACGTTCAGGACCATGTTGGTGGCGTCTCCCACACCTTCGAACGCCATCCACAGACCGGGCGGCACGGTCAGCCGCGCATGCGTCTCGTTGCCGTCGGGCGACAGTGCGACGCTGCCGGCCCACCCCTCGCGCCGCACGTAGAAACGGATCGTGCCCGAACACACGACGAGATTGAGCACCATGCGCGTGTGCCGCTTCCAGCCCTTGACCGCACCCTTGTCGACGACCGAGAAATAGGCCTCGCCGAACCCGTCATAGCCAGGATCGACGGCCTTGATCCCGTGCAGGACCGCCCCGAGCGGCGTCGGGATCCGCCGCAATCGCGTCAGCAGCACCGTGCCGGTCAAGCCCAGACCTGCCGGCGCTCCGTCGCGAGCCGCTCGTAAGCCGCGATGTTGGCGTGCGTCGCCTCGCGCGCATCGCCGCCATCCCGGACGACGTCGCGATACCATCCGCCCGTCATCGACACGCACTCGTCATACGACAGCGTCGGCTGCCAGCGCAGGCGCAGCAGCGCCTTGTCGCAGTTCAGCTTGAGCAGGCCCGCCTCGTGGAACGGCACGTTCCCCGTCACCTCGTAGCTGTCCTGCTCGTTGAGCCCCCAGACCCGGCCGATGTCGCCCAGCAGGTCGACCACGCGGGCATTCTGTTCCGCGCGAGGTCCGAAATTGAAGCTCTCTCCCGACAACGACGCATCCTCGCGCAGCGCGTGCGCCAGCGTCAGATAGCCGCTCAACGGCTCCAGCACATGCTGCCAGGGACGTGTCGCCGCCGGCGAACGGATCTGCACCTTGCGGCCCGCCTGCCAGGCACGCACGCAATCGGCCACGATCCGGTCGGCCGCCCAGTCGCCGCCACCGATGACGTTGCCGGCGCGCGTCGTCGCCATCCTGACCGGATGCTCGGCCTTGAAGAACGAGTACCAGAAGCTGCGGAACACCAGCTCGGCCGCACCCTTCGATCCCGAATAGACGTCCTTGCCCCCGAGCGCATCGGTCTCCCGATAGCCCCACGGCCACTCGACATTGTCGTAGCACTTGTCGGACGTGATGATCACCGCAACGCACGGGTGCTCGACACGGCGCAATCCGTCGAGCACCGAGGCGGTGCCGACGACGTTGCTCGACATCGTCTCGACCGGCTCGGCATATGATGTCGAAACGATCGCCTGCGCCGCCAGATGGAACACGAAATCCGGCTTGAAGCTTTCCACCACGCCGCGGAACGCGGCCACGTCGCGGATGTCGGCGCGGTGATCCTCGATCCGCTGCTCGATGCCCGACAGTTCGTGCAGCGACGGCGAAGTCGGGATGTCGTGCGAGTATCCCGCGACTTCGGCACCGAGCCCCAGCATCCAGTTCGTCAGCCAACTTCCCTTGAAGCCGGTGTGGCCGGTGATCAGGACTTTCGCGCCCGAGAACACGCCGCCGAACGGACGTTCGGCGCTCATACCTCGTCCTCCCAGACCTTCCAGGGCGCCTGCTTCTTCTCCCAAAGCTCGCGCAGGAGCGTCAGGTCGCGGACTGTGTCCATCGGCTGCCAGAACCGGTCGTGGCGGAACGCTGTCAGCTGACGCTCGTCGGCGAGCCGCTCGAGCGGATCGCGCTCCAGGATCGTCGGATCGCCCGCGATATAATCGGCGATCTCCGGCTCCAGCACCATGAAGCCGCCATTGATCCAGCCTTCGCCGATCTGCGGCTTCTCGATGAAGTTCAGCACGTCGTCGCCCTCGATCGTCAGGCCGCCGAAACGCGCGGGCGGCCGCACCGCCGTGATGGTCGCCTTCTTGCCGTGACTGTCATGAAACGACAGCAATCCGCGCAGATCGACGTCGCCCACGCCGTCGCCATAGGTGAGCATGAATCGCCGCCGGCCGAGGAATTCGGCCGCGCGCTTGACGCGTCCGCCGGTCATCGTCTCCGGACCGGTCTCGAGCAGGTGCACCGTCCAGTCCTCGACCGGCCGGTCGCCGTGCCGTTCGACCGCGCCGGTCTTGGTCTCGACCGTCACGCTGCCCGCCTGGTGATGCAGGTCATAGAAGAAGTTCTTGATCACCTCGCCCTTGTAGCCGAGGCACACGACGAACTCGCGAAACCCGGCGGCGGCGTAGATCTTCATGATGTGCCACAGGATCGGCCTGCCGCCGATCTCGACCATCGGCTTCGGCCGGACATCGGTTTCCTCGCGCAACCTCGTCCCGAGGCCGCCTGCGAGAAGAACGACGGGAACCGTCAAAGGTCGACCGCTCGTTGCTGTCCAAGCGTCATCGGTCTTCTCCGTTCTCTGCCTTCCCAACCTATACCGACACCCGCGATTCCTGTCGAACCAAGCCACAACCGGAGCGTCACGTGAACATTCTCTCGATCCAGTCGTGGGTCGCCTACGGTCATGTCGGCAATGCCGCCGCGTGTTTTCCGTTGCAACGGCTCGGCGCCGAGGCTTGGGCGATCAACACCGTCCAGTTCTCCAACCACACCGGCTACGGCGACTGGGCCGGTCAGGTGTTCCCCGCCTCCGTCGTGGGTGAACTCACCGGCGGTCTCGACCGGCGCGGCGCGCTCGCCCGCACCGACGCGGTCCTGTCCGGCTATGTCGGCGATCTCGCCACCGGCGACGCGATACTCGACACCGTCCGTCTCGTCCGCCGCCGCAATCCCCTCGCGCTCTATGCCTGCGATCCGGTCATCGGCGATGTCGGCCGCGGCGTCTTCGTCCGTCCCGGCATCGACGGGTTCTTCGGCACCCGCGCCCTGGCGGAGGCCGACATCCTCACCCCCAACCATTTCGAGCTTTCGCTGCTCGCGGGGACCGAGACCACGACGCTGGCCGCGGCCACGCGCGCCGTCTCGACCCTCGCCTCGCGCATGCGCGACGGCGGTCCTCGCCTCGTGATGGTCACCAGCCTCGTCGTCGAGGACACGCCGCCGGACCGGCTCGACCTGCTCGTCGGCAGCCCCCATGGCTTTCATCGCGTCCAAACCCCCAGGCTCGACATCTCCGTCAACGGCGCCGGCGACCTCATCGCCGCCCTGTTCCTGTTCCATGTCCTCGACGGCGCCGACCCGGGACGCGCGCTCTCACGCGCCGCCAGCAGCGTCTGGGGCGTCGTTGCGCGCACCCTTGCCGACGGCGCCCGCGAGATCGCGCTGATCGCCGCCCAGGACGAGCTTCTCGATCCAAGTCAACTCTTCGAAGCCGTTCCGTGCTAACGTGCGCGCAACAGATCGGAGCCGATCGATGCGCGCCGTCCTCCTCGCTGTCTGCCTCGGGCTGTGCAGTGTTGCCGCCAGCGCCCGGTCCGGTCCCCCGGACGGTCGCGCGATCCGCCAGGTCATCACCGCCCAGATCGAGGCCTTCCGGCACGGCGATGGCAATGCCGCCTTCTCCTACGCGTCGCCGCACCTCCGCTCGATGTTCGGCGACGCGCCCACCTTCCTCGCGATGGTCAAGAGCGGCTACGCGCCGGTCATCGATCCGCAATCGGTCAGTTTCGGCGCCCTCGAGCAGCATGACGGACAGCTGATCCAGCATGTCGAGCTGGTCGGGCCGAACGGCGAGGGGGCGCTCGCCCTCTACACCATGGAGCGCGAACCGGACGGCACCTGGCGCATCGCCGGCTGCGAGCTCGTCAACAGCGAGCGGATCGAGACCTGACGAAGCAGGCCAGCGCCTCGATCGCCACCACGATGTGATAGAACGTGCTCGCCGGGGCCGGCTCCTCGACGAAATGTCCGTCCTCGTTCATCTGGTCGCGCCACAGTCCCGCCGGCGCATCGTCGAGGAACGCGAGCAGGCTCTCGCATCCCGATCGCGCCACGGCCAGATGGCCCTCATCGCCGGTGACCGAGGCGGCCAGGCATCCCGCCTTGATCCGCTCGGTCTGCGCCCAGAGCCGGCCCACCGGTGCATGCACCGACATGTCATCGAGCAGCTCGAGCACGGCCACGTTGCGTGCCCGGTCGATACCGCGTTCCCCGATCCCGATCAGCCGCAGGGCGGCATCGACCGCATCCTGCCGTCCGCGCGGGATCGACCAGCGCATCAGCAGCCAGGCCCATTCGAATTGATGTCCCGGCTCGACGATCCGGCCCGCGATCCCGGGCACGCGACGCCAGTCGTCGTCGAACGCCTCCGCCAGCGCGCCCCTCGAGGGATCGATCATCCGGGTCAGTGCAAGTGTCGCGATCCGGTCCGCGATCACGCCCCATCGCGCGTCGCCGCCACGGTCGGTCCAGTCGAGGCAAGCCTCGAGCAGATGCATGTGCGGATTGGCCAGCAACGGCAGCGGCGACGCGTCACCCGACAGGAAGCCGCCCGACCGGTGCCCGAACCGTTCCTCGATCGCGGTCCGGATCACGACCGCCTTGCCATGCGCGTCCGGGTCTCCCAGCACCGCGTGCGCGCCCGCCAGCGCCAGCAGCACGAACGCCTGGTCGTACAGGACGGCGCCATCGTCGTGCACCGTCCCGTCCGCGCCCACCAGCGTCCGGAACAGCCCATCCGGCCGCTCGTAGCGCCGGAACATCGACGCGATCCCGTCGCGCATCACCGCGCCCGCCGGTCCGTCCCAGCCGAGGGCTGCCGCGTGCGCGAACGCGAACACCTGGCGCGGCTGCACCCGTGCGCGCCGCGCGACGTCGACCGGCCGCAGATCCAGCCCGAGCTTCTCGTGAAAACCGCCGAACGCGCGGTCCACGCCGCGCTCGGCCCAGAGCGGAAACGCCTGCTCGACCGCCCAGGCCACCAGTCTCCCGGCACTCTCGGCAACGAACGCCGCGTGCTCACGGTCATGTGCGCGCACGATTGTCATCGTGCTGCCATGCTATCCAATCGTGCGCGGCCGTGAAACGGTGGCGCTGCAACAAAAACGTCCGGCCAGCGGACGATGGAGGGGTCCATGAGCGTTTCCACCATCTTGCGCGGCAAGTCCGCGGGCGTCTTCTCGGTGCTTCCGACCGACACGATCGCGGCCGTCGCAGCCCAGCTCGCCGAGCGTCGGGTCGGCGCGCTCCTCGTTCTCGACAAGGCACAGCAGCTCCTCGGCATCATCAGCGAACGCGACGTCATCCGCAGCCTTGCCGCGGAGGGGGCGCATACACTCGAGATGACCGCGGCACAGCTGATGACGCGCGTGGTCCACACCATCACGCCCGAGACCGAGGTCCAGGCCGCGATGGAGATGATGACCAACGGCCGTGTGCGCCACCTTCCGGTCGTCGATGGCGACGTGCTCAAGGGAATGATCAGCATCGGCGACGTCGTCAAGGAACGCCTCGAGCAGCAGGCGCACGAGGTCGACACGCTGCGCGACTACGTCGCCGGCCGGGGCTGAACCAAGCCGCGCAGACGACGCCCCGAAGACGACGATTGAGCGGTTCGGCCACGAACCGTCCAACCGTCATCGCGATGATGCCGGCGCTGAGAAGGTAGCCGGCCAGCAGCGCCAGGCGCGCCCCCTCCGGTTGCGCCCCGCTCGGCCAGACCGTGCGCAGCAGGCCGAGCGGGACCAGATGTCCCAGATAGAGCTCGTAGCTGTGCCGCCCGAGCCACGCCGGTGGATGCATCCATCTTGGTGCGCGCGTCGTCGTGCTCGCGCCAAGCATCAGGATCGCCGTGCCGGCCGCCATCGCGCTCACGCCCAATGTCGCCGTCGCCCAGATCGGCCCGGACAGATAGAGGATCAGCATCGATCCGCCTGCTGCCCAGAGCAGCGCCGTCGGCGGCCGGAACGCGGCGAGTTTTGCCGCGCACCCGATCGCGATCGCGTCGAAGCACGCGAAATAGGCGTACAGCAACCCATACTCGTCATCGCGATGCAGCCATCGCCAGACCGGTCCGATCAGGATGATCACGCCCAGGAACGCGAGCAATCGGCCGCCGCGGAGCGTCACCGCCAGAAGCGGGAAGAACAGATAGAAGACTTCCTCGACCGACAGCGACCAGAGCACGCAAAGCGCATAGTTGAACCAGCCCGCATGCCCCATCAGCACGTTCATCGTGAACGTGAGCGCCGCCGCATCGGCCAGCATCATCGGCACCGGCGGCCCCGATTCCGCCCGATCGACGAAGATGCCGACGCCCGCGACTGCCAATCCGTTCACCGCGACCAGGAACAGCAGCAGGATCGGCCCGATGCGCGCCGCGCGCATACGATAGAACCCAAGCACCGATACTCGTTGCAGCGTCTCCCAACGTGCGATCGCGGTCGAGGTGATCAGGAATCCCGAGATCGCGAAGAACATCGTCACGCCGTAATTGCCGTTCCGCGCCACGGCGTGCACCAGCCAGCCGCCGCCGAGCGGATAGGCGATGTTGAAATGATGCAGCAGCACCAGGGCAATCGCGATGCCGCGCATCAGATCGATCCGGACGCGGCGCGCCGGCGCCCCCGGCGGACGGGCCCCGGTCAGTAGCGTCTGTAGGGCAGGAACTTGCCGCTCATCACGATCCTCACACGGTCCCCCGCCGGATCGGGCTCACGCTCAACGCTCATCGAGAAATCGATCGCGCTCATGATCCCGTCACCGAACTCCTCGCCGATCAGCTCCTTCCACGTCGTGCCGTAGACCTGCACCAGCTCATGGAAGCGGTAGATTACCGGATCCGTCGGCGGCCCGGGCGGCAGCGCGCCGCGATAGGGTATCTGCTCCAGCACCGCGACCTCGAGCGCCGTCAGCCCGAGCGCCTCGCCGAGCCGGGCCGCCGCCGCCGCCGGGACCGCCATCTGCCCGAGGCACGCGGCGCATGTCCAGACCGGCGACTGTCCGGCGATCTCGCCGAGTTCCGCCCAGCTTAGCTTGCGTTCACGTTTGCGCTCGACGATCCAGCGCCCAAGCACCGCCTTTGCGTCATTCATCCGGACGATCCATCATCACGTCGACCATCTGACCATGCGTCCAACGGACGGAGAAGGGGGGAACCATGGCCTTGCCGATCAAGACGCCGCACGCGCCCGGTTGGGTCGGCGAGTTTCGCGCCTTCATCATGCGCGGCAGTGTCGTCGACCTCGCGGTCGGCATCATCATCGGCGCCGCCTTCACCGGCATCGTCAACAGCCTCGTCAAGGACCTGCTCAATCCGCTGATCGGCCTGCTGATCGGCGGCATCGATTTCTCGAACCTCTTTCTTACCCTGAAGGGAACGGTCGCGCACACCTTGGCCGATGCGCAGAAATCCGGCGCCGTCACCGTCAACTACGGCAACTTCATCAACGCCGTCATCCAGTTCCTCATCGTCAGCTTCGCGATCTTCTGGATGGTTCGCCTGCTGACTCGCCTGCATGTGCGCCAGGAGAAGGTCGAGGCGGCCGCCGGCCCGACGCCGACCGAGCAGCTTCTGGCCGAGATCCGCGACCTGCTCGCGACCAGGTCCGTCACTGAAGAGAAATGACGATCTTGCCCAAGTGCCCCGCCCCTTCCATGTGCCGGTAGGCGGCGGCGGCGGCCTCGAACGGAAACACCCTGTCGATCACCGGCCTGATCGCATGCATCGCGATCGCCCGATTCATCGCCTCGAACATCTCTGTCGAGCCCACCAGGATTCCCTCGACCTTCAACCGCCGGCGCAGGATCGTCAGCGGGTCGATCGTCTCCCCGGGCCCCGACAACAACCCGATCACCGCGATCCGGCCGCCGGTCCGCGCCGCCTCCATCGAGCGCGCGAATGTCCCGGGACCGCCCACCTCGACGACCAGGTCCACGCCGATCTTGCCCGTCAGCCGCTTTGCCTCGCGCTCCCAATCCGGCGCGGTCCGGTAGTTGATCGTCTCCTCGGCGCCGAGTGCATGCACCCGTTCGAGCTTCCCGTCCGACGACGATGTCGCGATCACGCGAGCGCCCGCGGCGCGCGCGAACTGGATCGCGAAGATCGACACCCCGCCGGTGCCCTGCGTGAGCAACGTCTCGCCTGGCCGCATCGCGCCGAACATCATCACCGCGTGCCAGGCGGTCAGTGCCGCGCATGGCAGGGTCGCCGCCTCCTCGAACGACAGATGGTCGGGCACCCGCACCGCCCCCTCCTCCGACAGGGCCACGTAGTCGGCCAGCATGCCGTCGAGGAAACCGCCCCGCGCGGTCCGCTCGAGCGCGCTCGTCAGTTGTCCGCCCTGCCAACGGTCGAAGAACCCGCCCGCCACGCGATCGCCGACTTTGAACCGGGTCACGCCTTCGCCCAGCGCCACCACTTCGCCGGCACCGTCCGACAGCGGCACTAGACCTCCCTCCTTGACCGCCGGATACGATCCGCGGACGACCATCAGGTCGCGATAATTCAGGGAGCACGCCCGGACCCGGACCAGGATCTCCCGGCTCTTCGGCGTTGGTTCATCCTCCTGCGTGATCTTCAGGTCATCGATGCCGTTCTTCGCCGATATCCGATACACTCTCATGGGTTGCGTCCTGCGTGTTTCCGACAACAGTGAGACGCCTCAGCGCGACGTTCGTCGCATCCGGACCGGAGGCCCTGCCCATGCGACGCGACCGATCCAGGCGATCCGTGCGACCGATGCCGCTCTGCTTCCTGTTCGCGTCCTGCGCGTCCGGACCGGCCGGGCCGCCCCTGCCGCTGACGGCGCACTCGCTGTTCGACGATTCCATCCTCGTCCAGGGCTTCGTCCGCGGCACCGTCCAGGGCGACATCTCCGATCGAACCCAGCTTCTCGAACTGGTCCGGCTGGAGCGGGTGGCGCTGAGCGCGCTCGAGACCGCCGCCACCGACCATTCCGACCGGGCTCGCCGCCGGGCACAGGACGCGCTCGCCGCACTCGCCACCTACGCCGCCGCCGTGGGAGCCGCGCCGCCCGCTCTCCCACCCGGACTCAGCCGCCTCGGAGCACCTTGACCGCGTCAGGCGACCGCTCGACGAGGATCAGGGTCGGGCCCGCTCCGGTGCGGCCGCCACCGTGTCGCGCCGCAACCGCTTGGCCCCCAGCAGCAGCAGGATCGGCGCCGCGATGAAGATCGACGACGATGTGCCCACCACGATCCCGAACAGCATCACGGTCGCGAACCCGGACAACGTCCCGCCGCCGAACAGCGCCAGCGGCACCGCCGCCAGGAATACCGTCATCGACGTCCCCAGCGTCCGGTTCAGCGTCTCGTTGATCGACATGTCGATCAGGTCGCGCAACGGCATCGACCGGTATTTGCGCAGATTCTCCCGGACCCGGTCGTACACCACCACCTTGTCGTTGGTGGAATAGCCCAGGATCGTCAGGATCGCCGCCACCATCACCAGGTCGAACTGGATCCGGGTGACGGCGAGGAAACCCACCGTCTTGGTGATGTCGAGCAGCAGCGTGACCACCGCGCTGACCGCGAACTCCCACTCGAAACGAAACCAGATATAGACCAGGATCATCAGCAGGCTGAGCGCGAGCGCCAGCAGGCCGTTTCGGAACAGCTCGGTCGACACCGACGCGCCGACCGCGTCCACCCGCAGCACCTTCGTCCCTGGTGCCGCCGCCTGCAGCGCGCGCCTGACCTGGTCGACCGCCGCCTGTGTCGATGCCTCGCTGTTGCGCTGCCCGAGCCTGATCAGCACGTCGTCCGCCGCGCCGAACCGCTGCAGCCCCGCCGTCTGGACACCTTGTGCCGCCAACCGGCTCCTGATGTCGCCGAAATCCGCCGGGCGCGGCGTCCGCGCTTCGACCACGACACCGCCCGAGAAATCGATCCCCAGCCGCAGGCCAGGCGCCACGAACAGCACGATCGACAGCAGCGACAAAGCCGCCGACGTCGCGAGCCCGGCAAAGCGCCCGCGCATGAACTGGATGCGCGTGCCGTCGCGCACGAACCTGAACATCGGCCGCTCGAACATCGGACCTACACCGGCAAAAGCGCGGGACGGACGCGCGTGAACCAGCGCACCATCAGCAGACGCGTCACCAGCACCGCCGTGAACAGCGAGCTCGCGATCCCGACCGTGATCGTCAGCGCGAAACCACGGACCGGCCCGTTGCCGAACACGAACAGCATCACGTGCGCCAGGAACGCGGTCGCATTGCTATCGATGATGGTGCTGTAGGCCCGCTCGAAGCCCGCCTGCATCGCGGCCAGCGGCGTCCTGCCGCGCTTGACCTCCTCGCGGATGCGCTCGTTGATCAGGATATTGGCGTCGACCGCCATCCCGAGCGTCAGCAGGATCCCCGCCATTCCGGGCAGCGTCAGCGTCGCCTGGAACAGCGACAGGATCGCCGTCAGCAGCACCAGGTTCATCGCCAGCGCCGCGTTCGCATACCAGCCGAACAGCCCGTAGAACGTGCCCATGAAGCCGATCACCAGCAGGAACCCGACGCCCAGGCTCAGTGCGCCGGCCCTGATGCTGTCGGCTCCCAGCTCCGGGCCGATGCTGCGCTGCTCGAGCACCGTCAGCGGCGCCGGCAGCGCGCCCGCGCGCAACAGCAGCGCGAGCGTCGTCGCCCGCTCGGCGGTGAAGTTCCCGGTGATCTGGCCCTGGCCGCTCGGAATGACGCCCTGGATCACGGGGGCCGAGATCGCCTGCCGGTCGAGCACGATCGCGAACCGCCTGCCCAGATTGTCGCGCGTGACCGCGGCGAACCGCCGGGCCCCCGCGTTGTCGAAAGAGAAATTGACCGCCCATGACCCGGTCTGCTGATCGGTCGCCGCCTGCGCGTTCGTCAGGTCCCCGCCATCCACCTCCACGTGCCGGAACACCACCACTTTCTGTCCTGCGGGGTCCTGCAGCGGCAGCACCTCGTCGCCCGGCGGCACCGGCGCATCGGGCGCGGCATTCTCGTCGACGAGCTGGAACGTCATCTTCGCGGTCGTGCCCAGCAGCGCGCGCACCTGCGCGGGATCCGTCACGCCCGGCAGTTCGACCACGATCCGGTCCGGTCCCTGCCGCGAGATCGACGGGTCGACCACGCCGGTCGCATCGATCCGGCGGCGAACGATCTCAATCGATTGCTCGACCGCGTTGCTCGCCCTCTTGGCGATCGCGGCCTTCGCCAGCGTCACCGCGACCGTGCCGTCGGGCCGTGCTCCCACCGCGAACTCGCCACGCATGTCGCGCGGCATCGCATCCAGCGCGATCACGTCCCGGTCACGCTCGGAGGAATCGCGCGGCGTGAAGACGATGGCGCCTTCCGCCGCGTCGGCGGTCACGTTCCGATACCCGAGACCCGCCGAAATCAATGCGTGCCGGATCGCATCGCCGAGCGTCTCGAGCCGTGATCGAGTGACCGCGCCCAGATCGACCTGCATTTGCAGATACGAACCGCCGCGCAGGTCGAGACCGAGATGGATCGTCCGCCATGGCAGCCCGGCCAATGGACGGGCGGTGAAGTTCGGCACGCACAGCAGCACCCCGAGGATGCACACCCCGAGGATCAAGCCCGTCCGCAGACGGCTGAAATACATCATCGGTGGCGGTACGCTCCATCATTCCCGCCGGCGCCCGGCTCTAGCGACGCCCGCCGGGACCGGCCCAAGGGACGACAATCCAGGGCGCAGATGCCAAGGCGCGCGGAACATGCCGACCGCGCGCGTCCGATGCAACCGTCCCCGCTCGAAAGCGGGGACGTGACAGCGGACTCAGTTCCTCTCGGGTGTGCTCTGACGCATCTCCTCGCGCGACATCTCGCGCTGCTGCTTGCGATACTCATGACGCTTGTAGGCACCCACCGCGCACCCTCCCGCCGCGCCCAGCACGCCGTGATGCGCCAGATGTCCGCCGACCGCGCCGACCGCGCCATATTTCAGGCATCCGCCCGGCTCGGCCATCGCCGAGCCCGCTCCAAGCGCCGAGGCGAGCGCCGCGGCAGCCGCGATCCGTGTGGTTCTTGTCATGTGGTGTTCCTTTCTCGTCCAATCGGACAACGTAACGCCGCGTGTGCGGCGAAATTGCGCCAGCCGGACGTCGAGACAGCGTCTTTCGTCGCTGCTAACCACTGGCCGCAAAAGCGAGACAGGGGGCACTCATCTCCGACCAACGACTCAGGATCGGGCTGATCGGCGCCGGCCATTTCGGCCGGTTCCACGCGCTCAAGGTCGCCGCCAATCCGCGCGCCGTCCTGTCGGGCATCCACGACCCGGACGGAGCCCGGGCCGCTTGCGTGGCCGCCGAGGTGGGGCGGCCTCCCGTCCTCGACCTCCAATCGCTGCTCGATTGTTCCGACGCGATCATCGTCGCGGCCCCCGCGGAACATCACGCACCGCTGGCGGCGCGTGCGCTCGAGGCAGGCCGCCACGTCCTGATCGAGAAGCCCATCGCCGCGACGCTCGCGCAAGCCGACGCGCTCGCTTCCCTCGCCGCATCACGCCGCCGCGTGCTGCAGGTCGGCCACCTGCTCCGCTTCTCCGCCGAGCATCGCGCCATCACCGCGCGCGTCCGCCGTCCGCTCTACATCGAGGCCACCAGGATCGCGCCGTTCAAGCCACGCGGGACCGATGTCTCCGTCATCCTCGATCTCATGATCCACGATCTCGACCTCGTGCTCGCCGTCGTCGACAGCCCGATCGAGAGCGTCGACGCGCTGGGCGCGGCCGTCTCCAGCGCTCACGAGGATATCGCCAACGCGCGCGTCCGCTTCGCCAATGGCTGCGTCGCCGCCATCACCGCCAGCCGCATCAGCATCAAGACCGAGCGCCGCATGCGCCTCTTTTCCGAGGAGGGCTATCTCTCGGCCGATTTCGTGGCACGAGAGCTGACATTCATCGGCCGCGAGCGCGGCCTCCCGATCCCGGGTACCGGCGGCTTCCGCCGCGAGGCCGTGCAATGGCGCGAGGAAGACCAGCTCGCCGCCGAACATGCCGCCTTCACCGCCTCCTGCCTCGACGGCGCTCCGGTCGTCGTCGACGCGCACGCCGGCCGCCGTGCGCTCGAAGCCGCCATCGCGGTCACCGACGGCATCCACCACAGTCGCGAGCGGATGGAGGCTTCGGGCCTGCTGTCCCCGGCGCGCTGACGGTTGACCCGACCCTTCCGCCAGCATATACAAGATGTATATCCAGGTCCATCGCACATGACATCCCGCACCACCTTGTTCCTCTCCAACCGCTCCCAGGCCGTCCGTCTTCCCAAGGCCGTCGGCTTCGCCGAGGGCGTGCACGAGGTCGCCATCGTCCGCGATGGCGCGCGCCGCATCATCATGCCCGCCGATCAGCTCTGGGACGATTTCTTCGACGCGCCCGGCGTCGATCTCGCCGAGCGGGATCAGCCCGCCCTGCCGGAGCGCGAAGCCTTCTAGTGCTGCGCTACCTGCTCGACACCAACCTCTGCATCCGCGTCATTCGCGACCGGCCGCATGGATTGCGGCCGAGATTCAACACCGAGGCCGACGCACTCTGCATCTCCGATGTCGTCCTCTACGAGTTGCTCTACGGCGCGGAACGATCTACGCGCCCCGCCGAGATCCGCCACGAGATCGGCCGCTTCGCCGCGCGCCTGACCATCTTGCCGTTCGATGACGACGCCGCCTCCCATGCGGCCGAGATCCGCGCATCGCTCGAGCGGGACGGATCGGCCATCGGCCCCTACGACCTGATGATCGCCGGTCATGCCCGCAGCCGCGGCTTGATCGTGATCACCGGAAATCTCCGCGAATTCAAGCGAGTCGATGGGCTGCGCGCCGAGGACTGGCTCGCGACCGTCTGACGCCAACCGAGCCGGAGCCATTCATGCGGATCCCGATCCCGGCCCTTCTGACTTTCATGTGCCTGGCCTGCGCCGGCGCTCGCGCGGCCACTGGCACCGTTCAAACGCCGCAGGTCGACCTCGGCTTCGAGACCTTCGGCATGAGGGGCCATGCGTTGCCCGTCATCGCGGTCAATGGCGGCCCTGGCCTGTCTCACGTCTACATGCTGCAGAACGACATGTGGCAACGCGTCGCGCGCCATCGCCTCGTCGTCTTCTACGACCAGCGCGGCACGGGTGCTTCCAAACATCTGCAACCGAACGCACCGCAAACCATGGACGCGCAGGTCCGGGACCTCGACGCCGTCCGCGTTGCCCTCCGGCTGGACAAGGTGGCCATTGTGGGCGACTCGTTCGGCGGCATGATCGCGATGGCCTATGCCGCCGCGCATCCCGACCACGTGGCCAAGCTCATCCTGTCGGACTCCGCGGCACCCTCGTGGGCTGCCGTGGTGCACCTGCTGCCGGACGTCTTTCCCGATATCGAGCAGCAGGACGATGCCAGGCAGAAGCAGCTCGGGCCGACCACCGACGCCGCCGCGCGCGCGAGCCTGCTCGACCATTTCCGCATGATCTTCTACGCGCCTGCCAAGCGTGACACCTTTATCGCGCACATGGGTGATCTCGGCTTCGAGCCTGCGGTCGCCGACGCGCTTTCCAAGGCCACCGCGAACCTCGACCTGACATCCAGCTTGCCGGGCTTCCGCTTTCCGACGCTCGTCATCTCCGGTCGATACGACATGAATGTCGCGCCGCTGACGGCTTGGCGGATGGCGCACGCGATCCGAGGCGCCAGACTCGTCTTTTTCGAGCAGAGCGGCCACCTGCCATCCTACGAGGAGCCCGAGCGCTACCGGTCCGTCCTGGAGCACTTTCTCGACCGGACCTGAGATCCCCTCATGCCAGCGCATTGATCGTCGCCGCGTCCTCCAATCCGTCGAAAAACCGTTTCAGCCCGATCCGGAATGCCGGATCCGCTCCCTGCACGCGGCCGAACAGCGTCATCGACGAATGGAACTTCAAATCGTCCGGCGACCCGAAGATGTCGGCCGCCGATCGCCCTTCGATGGCGTTCACGACCGCGGTCAAGCCCACCAGCCTTGCCCCAAGGATCGGATGGGCCAGAAACGCATCCGCCTCCTCGATCGAACCGATCGCGTATCGGCGCGACATCGCGCTCGATCCGAGCCCCGTCATCTGCGGAAAGACGAACCATATCCAGTGGCTCCTCTTGCGGCCTGCGGCCATCTCGCGCCGCACCTGATCCCAGACCGGATCCTGCGCCGCGACGAACCGTTCGAGCTCGAACCGGTCGTTCATCGACCACACCTCTACAGCGGATCGCCGAACGAGCCGGGCTCGACCGAGAACGTGAAATATTGCCTGTTGATCCTGGCGAACGTCTTGTCATGCACCATCGACGACAGCGCACGATCCAGGCGCGCCCGCAGACCGTCATTGCCACGCCGCAAGGCGATCGCCGTCGTCGAGCCGTAACGGAGCGGATCGACGATCGGCCGATCCGCGAACCGGAAATTGCCGCTATGGGCCTCCAGCCATTCGTGACCGATCTCGAGATCGCAGAGCGTGGCGTCGACCTTGCCGGCCGCGAGTGCCTCGAACGCCTCGGCCTGCGTCGCATAGCGACGAATCGAAACGACCGCCGAAAGCACCGCGTCGGCATAGGCTTCATGCGTCGTGCCGCTCTGCACGCCTAGGGTCTTGCCCCTCATGCTGTCCGGCTTGTTCGTCATCGTCGACAGCGTGGGCACAATCAGCAAACCGCCGGTGCGCGTCACCGGATCGGTGAACAGGACCTTCTCGGAACGGGCCGGTGTCACCGTGATCTGTGAGATCGCCGCGTCGATCCGATTGTTCTCGACCGACGGGATCAGGTTCTTGAACGGCATCGTCACCCATACGCATCGCTGGCCGACGCGCCGGCAGAGCTCGTTGCCGATGTCGATGCTGAAGCCGGCTGGTGTTCCATTACCGGCGATCGACGAGAAGGGCGCGTCGTCCGCTTCCGTCCCGAACCGCAAGATCTTTCCCCCGTCGCCCATGGCAGGGTCAGGGATCGACAGGCAGAGCCAGACCAGCCAGGCCGCACACGCCGAAACCGCCAGTTCCCGCCTGGTCCGGATGCCCGCTCTCTCTCCCGCCTTCTCGATCATCGCAGCCCGCATTCCGAACCTCCCGCGTGCCGGCCGCGCCGCCGCGCGATCAGAGTGACCGATGCCGAGACGCTTGACCAACAGATCGCAGGCGCCTGTTGTTCATCGAAGCAGCCCGAGGATCTCGATCGCGGCCGCATCCGCCGGCAGACCTGCCGGCGCCCGCAAGCTGTCCAGCACCGGCCTGAACGCGCTGCGCTGCGCGCCCGCCGCCTCCGGATCGCCGATCAGTCGCAGCACCGTCTCCGCGAGCGGCCCGGGCGCGCATCGCTCCTGCAGCAACTCCGGCACGATCTCCCGGCCCGCCAGCAGATTGACCATCGCGACGTGTTCCACCCGGATCAGCCGCCGTGCGAAGGCCGCCGTCATCGGATTGACCCGATATGTGACCGCCATCGGAACGCCGGCGAGTGCCAGCTCCAGCGTCGAGGTGCCCGACTTCGTCAGCGCGGCCGACGCCGCCGCATAGGCGTCGTGCTTGTCCGCGACATCCGTCACCACGACCGGCCTCATCGGCCAGCGAGCCGCCGCCCGCGCCACCAGCGACGCCACCACGGGCGAGGCCGGCACCACGGGCACCAGGTCGGGCCGCGCGCGCGCGAGGATCGTCAGCATCCGGCCGAACACCGGCAGCAACCGTGGCGCCTCGTTCCGACGGCTCCCCGGCATCAGCACCAGCACCGGCGCGTCCGCGTCGATCCCGTGTCGTGCGCGGAATGCCGGCCCATCACCCTTGTCCGCGTCCGACTGCAGCACCGGGTGTCCCACGAACACGCTGTCGATGCCGTGCCTGGCATAGAACGCCACCTCGAACGGCAGCAGGCACAGCAGCTTGTCCCACAGACCCGGGAAACCCCTGACGCGGCTTTCGCGCCAGGCCCAGGCCTGCGGCGCCACGTAGTGGACACGTGCGATCCCAAGCGGTGCGATCGCGCGCAGCAGTCGTAAGGCGAAGCCCGGACTGTCGATCGTCACCACCAGATCGGGTGTCAGTCTCGCGATGTCGGCGCGCGCCTCCTCGAGCCTGCGGCGCAGCGCGCGCAGCCTCGGCAACACCTCCGCGAGGCCCATCACCGCGAGGTCGCGCATCGGAAACAGGCTCTTCAGCCCCGACGCCTCCATTCTCGGGCCGCCGATGCCGGCGAACCTGACATCCGGGCGCGCGGCCACGATTGCCGCCATCAGGCGCGCACCCAGAACGTCGCCGCTGGCTTCGCCTGCCAGGAGCCAGATGGTCGGGGCGCCACTCAAGCAAGCAAGCCGGGGTTCTGCCCCGGACCCCGCCAAAGGCCGGTGCCTTTGGAAACCAACAATTCAGACCACTTGGGTTGGCAGTTCCCTTCCGGCGAAGAACGCGTCCAGGTTTTCCATCATCAGGCTGCCCATCGCATGGCGCGTCTCCTGCGTGGCACTGCCGACATGCGGCGCCAGCACAACGTGCGGCATCGCCAACAGGGAAGGGGGGACGTTCGGCTCGTCGGCGAACACGTCCAGGCCAGCACCTCCGAGCCGATGCTCCACGAGCGCCTCGACCAGCGCCGCCTCGTCCACCACCGAGCCACGCGCGATGTTGACCAGCACGCCCTCCGGCCCGAGCGCGTCCAGCACCGGCCGATCGATCAGCTTCGCCGTCGCCGCCGACGCCGCGGTGGCCACGAACAGCACGTCCGACGCCGCCGCGAGCGACCTCGCATCCGCATGGAACTTGTAGTCGACCGGCTTGCGGCTCTGGCTGGTATACGAAATGGCACCGCCGAACCCGGACAGCCGGTGCGCGATCGCGTGCCCGATCCGGCCGAGGCCCACGATCCCGTAGCGGCGCCCCGATGCGGTCCGCTTCAGGGCTTGCGTGCCCTGCAGCCACTTGCCGCTGCGGACGTGGCTGTCCGCCTCGACCAGTCCACGCATCACGTTGATCATCAGGGCGATCGCGAGATCCGCCACGTCGTCGGTCAGCACGTCCGGCGTATTGGTCACCTTGATGCCGAGCGATTTCATCGCGTCGATGTCCACCCGGTCGTAGCCGACGCCGTTGATCGCCACGATCCCGAGCTTCGGCAGCCGCTCGGCGAGCGCGGTGTCGATCCCGTGGCCGCCCGACGTCACCACCCCGTGCACCATTGAGCCGTGCGCCTGCAGCCACGCATCGAGTTCGTGCGCTTTCGGCATCTGATGCACGTCGTAGCGCTCCTCGAGCACCTTCTGGATACGCGGCGTGACGGATGCGAGCTGCAGGATCTTCTCGGGCATCGTTCTCTCCTACAAAACCGACAGCACGCCGCCGTCCACATAGATGACCTGGCCGTTGACGAAGCTCGACGCGTCGGAAGCCAGAAACACCGCCGCGCCCTGCAGTTCCTCGACGCGCCCCCACCGTCCCGCGGGCGTGCGCTTCTTCAACCACGCATCGAACACCGGATCCTCGATCAGCCGCTGATTGAGCGGCGTGGCGAAATAGCCCGGCCCGATCGCGTTGACCTGCAGTCCCAGCGGGCCCCAATCCGCGCACATCCCGCGCGTCAGCATCTTCACAGCCCCCTTCGACGCCGTGTAGGGCGCGATGGTCGGACGCGCCGCCTCGCTCTGCAGGCTCGCGATGTTGATGATCTTGCCGCTGCCGCGGGGGATCATCCGCTTCGCCACCGCCTGGCCCACGAAGAAAACGCTGTCGAGATTGGTCGCCATCACCTCGCGCCACGTCTCGACCGGGAACCGGTCGAGCCGCTCGCGCCGCTGGATGCCGGCGTTGTTGACCAGGATGTCGATCGCACCCGCCTCGCGCTCGATCCGCTCGATACCGGCCTCGACCGCATCCGGATCGGTGACGTCGAACACGCCGACGCCGTCCGCCCAGGCCGCCCCGATCGAGCGGACCGCATCGGCCAGCCGCGCTCCGTCCCGCCCGTTGAGCACCACCCGCGCACCAGCGCTCGCCAGCCCCTGCGCGATCGCCATGCCGATGCCTCGGCTCGAGCCCGTCACCAGGGCGAGCCGGCCGGTCAGGTCGAACATCGTCGACATGTCGCTCTCCCTGGCGAGGAATTTCGCTTCCGCCGTCCGCCCGAAAATGGCATAGGCGATGTGAACGGTCACATACAAGGCCGCTCCGGGGAGAGGACAATGCTGGCTGTCGTCCTGCACGCCGCGCACGATCTGCGTGTCGAGGAGCGAGCCGAAGCCGGCATCCGCCCGGGCGAGGTGCGAGTCCGCATCGGCGCCGGCGGCATCTGCGGCTCCGACCTGTCCTATTTCCGCAAGGGCGGCGTCGGCGACTTCAAGATCCGCGAGCCGCTCACCCTGGGTCACGAGGTCGCGGGCGAGATCATCGAAATCGCGATTCCTGCCGATGGCCTGCGTCTCGGCCAGCGCATCGCCATCGATCCGAGCCGCCCCTGCCTGACCTGCCGTTCCTGCCGCGCCGGCCGTTGCAACCTGTGCACCGACATGCGGTTCCTCGGCAGCGCGGCCCGGATGCCGCACATCCAGGGCGCATTCAGCGAGAGCATCGTCGTGCGCGCTGACCAGTGCATCGAGGTGCCCGACGGCATGCCGTTCCGCCTTGCCGCGTGCGCCGAACCGCTTGCCGTTGCCTTGCACGCCATCCGCCGCGCGGGGCCGTTACTTGGCCGCGACGTCCTCGTCGCGGGCGCGGGCCCGATCGGCCTGCTGACGCTCGCGGCCGCGCGGCGGGCCGGTGCGGCGCATGTGACGATCACCGACCTCGCCGAGGCGCCGCTGGCGATCGCCCGAGCGATGGGCGCCGACGAGACGATCCGGATCGCTGGCGGCGAGGATTCCCTCCATCCCGCCCACCGCGCCACCGATGGTTTCGATACCGCCTTCGAGGCGACCGGGGCGCCCGCGTCTCTCGCCGTCCTGCCGGCCCTGATGCGGCGCGGCGGCACCATCGTCCAGCTCGGCATGCTGCCCCCCGGCAGCACACCGGTTCCGGTCAACCTCCTGATGGCGCGCGAGATCGACCTGATTGGCTCGTTCCGGTTCCATGAGGAGTTCCGTCTCGCCGTGACCGCGCTGGCAACCGGACGCATCGACGTCTCGCCGATCCTCTCGGCAACCTTCCCGCTCGCGGATGCCAACGATGCCTTCGCGCTGGCGGCCGATCGGGAACGGTCGATCAAGGTTCATCTCGAGTTCGCCTGAGCGCTATGAGCGATGACATCCCGCTGCTGAGCTTCGAGGCGGTGGCGAAACGCTTCGGCGGCACGCTGGCCGTCGATCATGTGTCCCTGACGCTCGCACCAGGCGAGATCCTGGCTCTGCTGGGCGAAAACGGCGCCGGCAAGTCGACGCTCATAAAGATGCTGGCCGGCATTCACACGCCCGATGCCGGCCGCATCCTGTTCCGTGGCGCGCCCTACCATCACCTGCGCGTGGCCAAGGGCGACGGCGCCGAACGGCAGCACGTTGCCTTCATCCATCAGGATCTCGGTCTGATCGACTGGATGACGGTCGCCGAGAACGTGGCGCTCGGTGTCGGCTACCGGCGCCGGCGCGGCCTGATTTCCTGGCGGAGTTGCCGCGACCAGGCCCGCCGTGTCCTTGCCACCATGAGTGCGGACATCGATCCCGAGACGCGCATCATGCATCTCTCACGCACCGAGCGCTCGCTCGTCGCCATCGGCCGAGCGCTCGCGGCGCGCGCCGAGGTGCTCGTGCTCGACGAACCCACCGCCAGCCTGCCTGCCGACGAGGTGGCACGATTGCTCGGGGTGCTGCGCGATCTCCGCCGCACTGGCATCGGCATGATCTACGTCTCGCATCGCCTCGACGAGGTCTTCGACGTCGCCGACGACGTCGCCGTCCTCCGCGACGGCAAGCTGATCGGCCGCAAGCGAATCGCCGACACCAATCCGGCCGAGCTGATCACCATGATCGTCGGGCGCCCCCCCGAGGAAGTGGCGACGCCGGTCCGCCTTGATGGTGCGCCGCGTCTCGAACTTCGAGGTCTCGTCGCCGGCAATACCGGTCCAGTCGATCTCGTGCTGCGCGCGGGCGAGATCGTGGGCCTCGTGGGTCTTCGCGGTGCCGGCCAGGACATGCTCGGCCGCGCCCTGTTCGGCTGCCGCGCGATCGAGCGGGGCGGGGCACTCCTCGACGGAGAACCCTATCGGCCGGCGACGCCGGGTGCTGCCATGCGGTCCGGGATCGGCCTGGTCGCCGGCGACCGGGTGGGCGAAAGCCTGGGCATGCGTCTCAGCGTGCGCGAGAACCTGTTCCTCAATCCGGGTGCGCGCGGCCTGCATCCGCTCCGCCTCTTTTCGCCCGCTCGCGAACGCGCCGACGCGCGCGCGGCCGGCGCCAGCATGTCTCTGCGCCCCAACAACCCCGGCCTGCCGGTCGAGAATCTTTCGGGCGGCAACCAGCAGAAGGTCGTCCTCGCCCGCTGGCTCGGCCTCGCCGACCGTGTCCTGATCCTCGAGGAGCCCACCGCCGGCGTCGATGTCGGCGCCAAGGCCGAGATCTACGCCCTGCTCCACAGCGCGCTGGCCGACGGTCTCTCGATCATCGTTGTCGCCACCGACTTCGAGGAAGTCGCCAAGATCTGCCATCGCGCCCTGGTCTTCAGTCAGGGCCGGGTGACGGACGAGATCGGCCGCGATGATCTTTCCGTCGCAAGCCTCCTCCAGGCCGCCTCCGCCGGCGGCACCGCGCCCACGCCGGAAAGCCAGTTCGCATGACGACGTTGCGTTCGACCGCGCTGGAGCCCGCGCCGGGATCGCTCGCCGGCCAGTCGATCGGCCGCCGTCTGGCCGCCCTCCTGCCGGTCTACGGGCTCGTCATCCTGGCATTTGCGCTGGCTCTGAGCTTCTCGCTGATCCTGCCCGATACCTTTCCGACCTGGCTCAACGCGCGCTCGCTGCTGAGCGACAAGGCCGTCGTCGCGATGCTGTCGCTTGCCGCCACCGTGCCGATGATGACCGGCAAGATCGACTTGACCGTCGGCTACGGCGTCGTGCTCTGGCACATCCTCGCGATCTCGCTGCAGATCGACGGCATCCCCTGGCCGGTCGCCGTCCTGATCGTCCTCGGTCTCGGGCTCCTGTTCGGCCTGCTCAACGGCATTCTCGTCGAGATCGCCCAGATCGACAGCTTCATCGCCACACTCGGAACCGGTACCGTCACCTATGCGGCGGCACTCTGGTGGACCGGCGGCCGCCAGGTCATAGGCCGCCTGTCGCCGTCCTTTTTCCAGCTCGACACCGCGAGCGTCCTCGGCATCCCGATCCCCGCCATCTACGTCGCCTGCCTCGCGGTACTGCTCTGGGTGCTCTCCGTCTACACGCCGCTCGGGCGCTACCTCTACGCGATCGGCGCCAACCCGCGCGCGGCCGAATTGAACGGCATCCCGACCCGCCGCTACGTCATGCTCGCCTTCATGGTCTCGGGCCTGATCACCGCGATCGCCGGCGTGGTGCTCGCCGCCCGGCTTCGCGTCGGGCAGGCCAGCGTCGGTCTCGAATTCCTGCTACCTGCCCTCGTCGGCGCCTTTCTCGGCTCGACGACCATCACGCCCGGCCGGGTCAACATCTGGGGCACGATCGTGGGCGTCGTCATCCTCGCCATCGGGATTTCCGGCATCGAGCAGCTCGGTGGCGCCTTCTGGGTCGAGCCGGCCTTCAACGGCGCCACCCTGCTCGTCGCCATCGGCCTCGCAAGCTGGACCGGCCGCCGCCGCCCGATAACGAAATAGGGAAAACCGCATGACAAGCCGATCGGCTCTTCTCGCCACCGTCCTTCTCGCGCTTCCCGCCGCCGCGCGCGCCGACGACGCGCTCGATCACGCCAAATCGGTTGTGGCCGCCGCGACCGCGCCCGCCTCGACATGGAACGGTCCCACCACCGGCCCGAAGGCCGCCACGGCCAAGACCATCGTCTATGTCGCCGGCGACCTTCGCAACGGCGGCATCCAGGAGGTCTCCGACGGCGTCCAGGAAGCCGGCAAGCGGATCGGCTGGACGGTGCGCGTCCTCGACGGTCAGGGCAGCGTGTCCGGCATCCAGTCGGCGTTCGGCCAGGCGATCGCGCTCAAGCCGGACGGCATCATCGTCGGCGGCTACGACATCGTGCAGAACGAACCCGACATCGCGCGCGCGTCGGGCGCCGGCATCAGGATCGTCGCTTGGCACGGCGCCCCGACTCCAGGACCGATGGCAGCGGAGCACGTGATCACCAACATCGGCAGCGATCTGGCGCGCGTGGCCGAGGTGGCCGCCGATTATGCCGTGGCGCAGAGCGACGGAAAAGCCGGTGTCGTGGTCTTCACCGACAGCGCCTACGCGATCGCCTTGCAGAAAGCCAAGATGATGCGCGACCAGGTCGCGAAATTCCCTGGCTGCACGGTACTGTCCTTCGAGGACACGCCGCTCGCCGAGACCAGCGCGCGCATGCCGCAGCTCACCACCTCTCTGCTCCAGCGCCTCGGTTCCAAATGGACCTACTCGCTCGCGATCAACGACCTCTACTACGACTTCATGGGCCCCTCGCTAACCTCGGCCGGCCGCGATCCCGCCGGTCCTCCGGTGAACATCAGCGCCGGCGATGGCAGCAACTCCGCCTACGAGCGGATCCGCGCCGGACAGTTCCAGGCCGCCACCGTTCCCGAGCCGCTGACGCTGCAGGGCTGGCAGCTCGTCGACGAGCTCAACCGCGCCTTCGCCGGCGTCGCTCCGTCCGGGTACGTCGCACCCGTCCATCTCGTCACCGCCAAGAATGTCGACGAGGACGGCGGCAAGAAGGACATCTACGATCCCGCCAACCATTACCGCGATGCCTACGCCCGGATCTGGGGAAAATAGACCCGCAGCCAGTGACGTCGCGATTGCTGCCGCCCTGACAGGGCCCGCGCGCAACCCGACCCTCCGCCCCACCCTGCGTGACGTCTCCGTCCTGGCGGGGGTCTCGCGCATGACCGTCACCCGCACGCTGATCCGGCCGGCGCAGGTGCATCCCGCGACCCGCGAACGTGTCGAGCACGCCGTCGCGGCGCTCGGCTATGTGCCCGACCGCGCCGCCGGCAGTCTCGCCACCCGGCGCAGCGGCTTCGTGGGCCTTGTCATCCCGACCCTGTCGAACGGCAACTTCGCCGCCATCGCCGAGGGGCTGACGGACGCGATCCGTCCGGCCGGCTACGAGTTGCTCATCGGCTACACCCTCTATGGACCCCGCGAGGAGGAGCGCCAGGTCCGCACCATTCTCTCCCGGCGGCCCGAAGCCCTCGTGCTGACCGCGACCACCCACGCGGCCACCCGCGCGCTGCTCCTTCAGGCCGGCACGCCCGTCATCGAGATCGCCGACCTGCCGGACCATCCCATGGGCCGGACGATCGGCTTTTCCAACCATGCCGTCGGTGTTGCCGCGGCACGGCACCTGCTGGCGCTCGGCCACCGTCGCGTGGCGGCACTCGGTCCGCGCGCGACCGAGGAGCACCGCGATACACGCGGCGAAGCCCGTCTCGAGGGCTTCGCGAGCACCCTCCGCGAGGCCTCCATCCCGACCGATCTCGTTCTCGCCACCGCCGCCATACCCGTCTCCTTCGAGCAGGGCGCGCGCGCGATGGCCTCGCTCCTCGAGCGGGCGCCGGACGTCGAGGCCGTCTTCGCCATCTCCGACCTTCTCGCCGTCGGTGCGCTTATGGAGTGCCATCGCCGCGCAGTCCGGGTCCCCGAGCGCCTGTCCCTGATCGGCTTCGGCGACTTCGAGATCGGTCGACAGGTCGTGCCTGCCCTGACCACGATCGGCGTCGACTTCCCGACCCTCGGCGCACGCGCGGGTAGCCTGATCGTCGATCTCCTCTCCAGGTCCGGCCCCGCCCCCGGCCGGGTCGATGTCGGCTTCACCCTGATCGAGCGCCGGACCACCGCGATCCGCCCGGCCTTTCCGTCGGAGGCTCGATCGACCATCATGCCGCCGGAAATGTCCCGGAACCCCGTGTGACGAACCTCACCCTCGTGCCCGACCTCTTCGCCGCCGGCGGCCTCGCCGCGGTGACGGCCGGAGCCTTCGCCGCCGCTCGTTTCGCCGCGCGTCCCGTCGTCTCCGCGCGTCTGCATCCACCGGTCACCATCCTCAAGCCACTGTGCGGCGACGAGCCCGGCCTCGAGGCGGCGCTCGCCTCGATCTGCGCGCAGGACTACCCAGTCTGCCAGCTCGTTCTCGGCGTCGGCACGCACGACGACCCGGCACTGGAGACGGTCCGCCGCATCAAGGCACGCTTTCCCGACCATGACATCGACATCGTCGTCGCATCGGCCCCGCCCGGCGCGAACCGCAAGATCGCGAACCTGCTGACCATGATGCCGGCCGCTCGGCACGACGTCCTCGTCTTCTCCGACAGTGACCTTCATGTCGCACCCGACTATGTGGCTCAGATCGTGGCGGCCCTCGAACGGCCTGGCACCGGTCTCGTCACCACCGTCTGCGTTGGATTGCCCACCGCCCGCGGCTGGGTCGCCCATCTCGGCGCGACCGCGATCAGCCACTCCTTCCTGCCGAGCGTATTCCTCTCGCGCGCCCTCGGCCGCGCCGACTGTCTCGGCACTACGATGGCGCTGCGGCGCGATACCCTCGGACGCGTCGGCGGCCTGCAGGCCCTGCTCGCCCATCTTGGCGACGACAACGTGCTCGGCCGCCGCGTTCGCGAACTCGGCCTCGACGTGGCCCTCGCGGCCACCGTTCCCCGGACCGCCGTGCCCGAGACCTCGATCCGTGATCTCTGGCAGCACGAGCTCCGCTGGGCACGCACGATCCGCGCCCTCGAGCCCTTTCTGTTCGCAACCTCGATCATCCAGTATCCGCTGTTCTGGGCGACGCTGGCGGTCTGCCTGAGCGGCTTCTCGCTCCTCTCGGTCGTCCTGTTCGCCGCCGGCTGGACGACACGCGCCGCGGCCGCGCGCGCGACCGACCGCCTCTTCCACACCGGCCGATCCTCACCCCTCTGGCTGCTGCCCGCGCGCGACATCATGTCGGCGACAATCGTGCTCGCGAGCTACTGCGGTGCCCGCGTCGTCTGGCGCGGGAACGTCCTGCGCGCGACCGGATACCGGCCGAGAACCGCGTCCACCGGGCCCAATTCTGCGGCGTCGTCAGCGGCCTTGTCGCTCGAAACCTTCCCCTGAACCGCTCGCGTGTGATCGCGATGTTTTCTCCGTAAGAAAACTGTTTTACTGACCATAAGGCCGTGGCAATCTTCCGCCAACGTCGGAGCGGGTTCATGTGCGGGATCGTCGGCCTCTTCCTCAAGCGGCCGGGACTGGAGAGCGAATTCGGCAGGCTGCTCGCCGCCATGCTGGCGACGATGCGCGACCGCGGGCCGGACAGCGCCGGCTTCGCGGTCTATGGCGCCGAGGGGTCCGGCGTGAAGTTGACCATACGCGGTGCGGCCGAGGAACTCGAAGGGCTGGCCGAAGCCTGGCATCTGCCGGTGGATGTGCGCGCCAGCCATGCCGTGCTGCACGTCCCGTCGGCGCGAGCGCCGGAAATTCGCGAGAGGATCTCCGCCTCGCCGACCATCACGATCGTGGGCGAGGGACGGCGTATGGAGGTCTTCAAGGATGTGGGCCTGCCAGCCGACGTCGCCGCCCGCTTCCGGCTCGAAACGATGGCGGCGACCCACGGCATCGGCCACACCCGGATGGCGACCGAGAGCGCCGTGACCACCGACGGTGCCCACCCCTACACGACCGGCCTCGACCAGTGCCTGGTGCACAATGGAAGCCTGTCGAACCATCATGCCGTGCGCCGCCGCCTGGCGCGGGCGGGGATGGCGTTCCGTACCGACAACGACACCGAGGTCGCGGCCGCCTACCTGTCCTGGCGGATGCGAGAGGGCGACACGCTCGAGGCGGCGCTCGCGTCGGCACTCGAAGCGCTCGACGGGTTCTACACCTTCGTCGTCGGCACCCGCACCGGCTTTGCCGTGTTGCGCGACCCGATCGGCTGCAAGCCGGCGGTCATGGCGGAAACCGACGACTGGGTCGCGTTCGGCAGCGAATATCGGGCACTCGTGGGGCTGCCCGGGATCGAGGGCGCGCGCGTTTGGGAACCCGAACCGGCACGAACCTATGTGTGGGAGCGGGCCGCGTGAGCGCGCACATTCTCGACCTTGCCGACCTTTCGGTGCGCGATCTGAACGCGACGCTGCAGGGCTTGGCGGCCGACACCAACCGGACGCGGTGGCGCGTGCTCAATCCGCGCGGCCGTCACGCGCTCGCGGTGGGTGTGGATGCCCCGGCGCGCATCGAGATCGCCGGTCACGCGGGCTACTACTGTGCGGGCATGAACAAGCGGGCGACGATCGTCGTCGAGGGCAATGCCGGCAATGGCTGCGCGGAAAACATGATGTCCGGATACGTGCTGGTGCGCGGCGATGCGAGTGCTGCCGCCGGTGCGACCGCGCATGGCGGAATGCTGGTCATCGAGGGCAACGCGTCGGCACGTTGCGGCATCGGCATGAAAGGCGTCGACATCGTCGTGTCCGGTAATGTCGGACATATGAGCGCATTCATGGGGCAGGCGGGAACATTGACGGTGCTTGGCGACGCCGGCGAACATCTCGGCGACAGCCTGTACGAGGCCCAGCTCTACATTCGCGGGCGTGTCGCGAGCCTCGGTGCGGACTGCATCGAAAAGCCCATGCGCGAGACCCACCGCGCGGCACTCGCCGAGCGTCTCGAGGCCGCCGGCCTCGCGCATGTCGATCCAGCGGAGTTCCGCCGCTACGGATCGGCGCGCGCGCTCTATCATTTCCATCCCGATAACGCGGGAGCCTACTGATGGCCGGACGCGACAGTGCGACCTTCGACCGCCATGCACTCGCCGAAATCCGGCGCGCGGCCGCGACCGGCATCTACGAGATCCGCGGCTACGGCGCCAAGCGCGCGTTGCCGCATTTCGACGACCTGCTGTTTCTCGGTGCCAGCATGAGCCGCTATCCGCTCGAAGGCTACCGGGAGCGCTGCGGCACCGACGTGACGCTCGGTGGCCGGCATGCTCGCAAGCCGTTGCAACTCGCGATACCGATCACCATCGCCGGCATGAGCTTCGGCAGCCTGTCGGCCCAGGCCAAGGAGGCGCTCGGACGCGGCGCCTCGATCGCCGGCACCAGCACCACCACCGGGGATGGCGGCATGACGCAGGAGGAGCGCCTGCATTCGCGCCTCCTGATCTATCAGGTCCTGCCGAGCCGTTACGGGATGAACCCGGATGATCTGCGCGCCGCCGACGCGATCGAGATCGTCGTCGGCCAGGGTGCCAAGCCCGGCGGCGGCGGCATGCTGCTTGGGCAGAAGGTCAACGAGCGTGTGGCGGCGATGCGCACCCTGCCGCCTGGCATCGATCAGCGCAGCGCCTGCCGCCACCCCGACTGGACGGGACCGGACGATCTCGAAATCAAGATCCTCGAACTGCGCGAGATCACCGGCTGGGAGAAGCCGATCGCCGTCAAGGTAGGCGCCTCCCGGCCCTACTTCGACACCACGCTGGCCGCCAAGGCCGGCGCCGACATCGTCGTGCTCGACGGCATGCAGGGCGGCACGGCCGCGACGCAGACCGTCTTCATCGAGCATGTCGGCCTGCCGCTTCTGGCCGCGATTCGCCCGGCGGTGCAGGCGCTGCAGGATCTCGGGCTCCACCGCGGGGTGCAGCTGGTGGTGTCGGGCGGCATCCGCAACGGTGCGGACGTCGCCAAAGCGATCGCGCTCGGCGCGGACGCGGTCAGCATCGGCACGGCGGCGCTGGCGGCGCTCGGCGACAACGATCCACGCTACGAGGACGATTACGCATCGCTCGGCACCCATGCCGGCGCCTTCGATGCCTGGCACGAGGGCCGTGATCCGGCCGGCATCACCACCCAGGACCCGGCGCTTGCCGCGCGTCTCGACCCGGTGCTCGGCGGACGGCGTCTCGCCAACTTCCTCTCGGTGCTGACGATGGAAGCCCAGACCATCGCGCGCGCCTGCGGCAAGAGCCACCTTCATCATCTGGAGCCGGAGGATCTCGTCGCGCTGACCGTCGAGGCGGCCGCGATGGCGCGCGTCCCGCTTGCCGGCACCGGCTGGATCCCTGGCGCATGACCGCCCTGTCGGCGATCGCGCGGGAGCGCGGCATCCGCTACTTCCTCGTCGCCTATACCGACCTCCTCGGCGTGCTGCGCGCCAAGCTCGTGCCCGCGCGGGCGATCGACGAGATGGCCGATGGCGGCGCCGGCTTCGCCGGCTTCGCGACCTGGTTCGACATGACGCCGGCCGATCCCGACGTGCTCGCCGTCCCCGACCCGTCCACGCTGATCCAGTTGCCCTGGCGTCCGGAGGTGGGCTGGATGGCTGCCGATCCGACGATGAACGGACATCCCGTCGCCCAGGCACCACGTGTCGTGCTGCGCGCGCTGATCGACCGGGCAGCTTCCGACGGACTCGAGCTGCGAAGCGGGGTGGAACCCGAATTCTTCCTGATCCAGCCGAGCGGCGAGGCGATCGCCGATCCCGCCGACCAGCAGACCAAGCCGTGCTACGACCAGCTCGCGCTGATGCGACGCTACGACGTGATCGCCGAGATCGCCGACGCGATGGAGGCGCTCGGCTGGGCGCCGTATCAGAACGACCACGAGGATGCCAACGGCCAGTTCGAGATCAACTGGGCCTATGCACCAGCGCTCGTCACCGCGGACCGCCACGTGTTCTTCAAGTTCATGGTCCGCAGCATCGCCGAGCGGCACGGCATGCGTGCCACCTTCATGCCCAAGCCTTTCGCCACCCTGACCGGCTCGGGCTGCCATGCGCATGTCTCCGCCTGGCGAGACGGCACCAACATCTTCCATGGCGATGACGCGCTCGGCCTCTCCCCGTCGGCGCGGCATTTCATCGGCGGCGTGCTCGCGCATGCTCAGGCGCTATGCGCCCTCAGCAACCCCGCCGTGAACAGCTACAAGCGGATCAACGCAACGGTGACGGCGTCGGGTGCGACGTGGTCGCCGAACAGCGTGACGTGGGGCGGCAACAACCGAACCCACCTCGTGCGTGTGCCGGGACCGGGGCGGTTCGAATACCGCCTCGGCGACGGCGCCGCCAACCCCTACCTGCTGCAAGCCGGACTGCTGGCCGCCGGTCTTGATGGGATCGCTCGCAGCATCGATCCCGGCGCGCCGCTCGATGTCGACATGTATGCGACCCCGAGTGCGGCGGGACGGCGCCTCCCGCTCAACCTGCTCGACGCGGTCAGGGCTTTTGAAGGCTCCGAGATGATGCAATCGATGCTCGGCGCACCGTTCGCGTCGGCCTACGCGAAGCTCAAGCGACAGGAATGGGACAGTTATATGCGCCACCTCAGCCAATGGGAGCGTGACCACACGCTCGATTGTTGACCGGATGGAGGAAGCCTTCGATGCGATCGTGATCGGCGGCGGTGTAATCGGCGCGTCCGTGCTCTTCCAGCTCGCCGGTCTCGGCGCCCGCTCCCTCCTCGTCGAACGCCACGAGCTCGCGGGCGGCACCACTTCCTATTCATCCGGGATCGTGCGGACCCATTACAGCGTGCCGATCAATGTCGAGGTCGCGCGTGCGAGCCTGTCGATGCTCGCGGACTTCCGATCGCTGCTCGACGATGATCCGGAGGCGGATGCGGGACTGGTCCGCTCCGGCTACCTGATCCTGGCGCCACCCGGGCCGTCGTCCGACGCGGTTCGGTCCAGCGTCTCCGGTCAGCGTGGGCTCGGCATCGAAGCCGAACTTCTCGATCGCGCTCAGGCACTCGAGAGACATCCATGGCTGCGGCTCGAGGATATCGACGCGATCGGCTTCGAGGCCGACGCGGGTTTCGCCGATCCCTACCTCGTGGCGACCGGGTTCGCGAGAGCGGCCAGGCGACGCGGTGCCGCGATCAGGACCAACACGCCGGTCACCGGCCTGATCCGGCAAGGCGACCACGTGCTCGGCGTCCAGACCCCGGCGGGCCCGATTTACGCCGGGGTCGTGCTGTCGGCGGTCAATGTCTGGAGCCGCGCCGCCGCCGGATGGGCCGGTCTCGACATCCCGCTCGCGAACAACGCGCACCAGATCTTCACGCTCGCCGCCGAGCGCCCCTACGGCGCTGACCTGCCGATCCTGAAGGATCTGGCCTCTTCCTCGAAACTCTATATGCGGCCATCGAGCGGACAGCTGATGGTGGGCAATGGCCTCGAGGGCGATCCGGTGTCCGACCCCGATATCGGCCAGGTCGAGGGCGACCAAGACGCGCTCATCGACGAGGCCATGCAGGCGGCGCATCGCCTGCCGCCCTTCGCGCAAGGCCGTCTGACACGCTCATGGTCGGGCCTTTACGACACGACGCCGGACTGGAATCCGGTGCTTGGACCGGTGCCCGGCATCGAGGGTTTGATGGTCGCGTTCGGCTTCTCCGGACACGGCTTCAAGCTGTCGCCGATGATCGGCCGGATGCTGGCGCAGTCCATGCTCGGCATCGAGCCCGACCTGCCGATCTCGCCCTACCGCATCACGCGATACGCCGAGGGCGCGATGCTGACCGGCGCCTATGGCGTCGGCGCGGTGTCCTAAGCAGCGGCCTTCGCCACCTCGGAAGCGAAGGTCTGCAAGAACGCGTCGCGTGTCGTCTGCCCCATGTCGACCGATTTCGCGTTTCCGCCCGCGACGACGGTGACGTCCTCGATGCCGATCACCTTGAGGATCAGCCGCAGGTAACTGGTCGCGATGTCGCGGTCGCGAATGGGAGAACCGTGCGTATAGACTCCTCCCGATGCCATCAGGATGGTGCAGGTCTTGCCGTGAACCAGACCCTCGCCGGAGAAGCCGAGCGTTCTGCCCTTGCGCACGATATGGTCGATGTAGGATTTCAGCACCGCCGGGATGTTGTAATTGTAGACCGGCGTGCCGATGGCGATGTGGTCGGCCGCCAGGATCTCGTCGACGAGTTCGTCGGACAGGCGGATGAGGTCTTTCATGTCCGGAGTATGCTGTTCGGGTGGCGTGAAGTAGGCCCCGAGCCACGGCAGGGTGACGAACGGGAGATCGCTCGTCATCAGGTCGCGCTCCACGACGCGGCCTCCGGCATGGTTTTCCATCCAGTTCTCGACGAACAGCTTGGTCAGTCCGCGTGACATCGAGTGTTCACCGCGAGGGCTCGATTCAACAACGAGAAGGGTGGGCACGAGGAAGCTCCTTGTCGGTATCAGGTTCGCGAACCGCTCGACCTCGGGGGGTCCGCCAGGGATCGGGATGGCTCAGCCGAAGCGGAAGCCCGAGATTGGTTTGCCCATTGCGTGACCATGGAAGTCAACGATGGCCGTCTCGCCCGAGGCAGCACCGGCCGCGACCATCAGCGGCAACAGATGATCCTCATGCGGCTGCGCATCCCGTGCGCCGGCGGCCCGTTCCCAGTCGATCAGAGACTGTTCGCGCGTGTCCGTCGCGATGATGGCCTGCCGCAGCCAGGCGTCGAACGCCTCCGCCTTCAGGTCCGCACCCGCGCCGCCGAAGCCACGCATGTTGTGATAGGTCTGGCCGCTCCCGATGATCACCACGCCTTGCGCGCGCAACGGCCTAAGCGCGCGACCGATCGCCAGGTGCACCGCCGGATCGAGGCCGCGTTGCAGCGAGAGCTGCACGACAGGAATTTCAGCATCCGGGAAGGCGACCTTCAGCGGAATGAACACGCCGTGATCATAGCCTCGACGATCGTTTGCGGCGCTCGAAAGTCCCGCGTCGCCGAGCAATGCGCGCACCCGTGCCGCGATCCCCGGCGAACCAGGCGCAGGCCATGTGATCTGGTATGTGTATTCGGGAAAGCCCTGGTAATCGAACAGCAGTGGCGGCGCGGAAGCGGCGTTGACGGTCGGCACCGCCTCCTCCCAGTGCCCCGATACCACGAGCAAGGCGAGCGGCGTCTCGCCGAGTGCCGAGGCAAAACCAACAAGATAGTCCTCGAGCGGTTTCCATGTCGTCCGCATGGGTCCCGGCTGCAGAAAGAAGCACGGGCCGCCGCCATGGTTGATGAAGAAAGTCGGTTGCATTCCCGTGAAATAGAGGGTGATCCTCCTCAGGAGAACCGATCAAATTATGATGTTTTTCATCATATTCGGAGATGGACGTGATAGGCAGCCTCACGCTCGACCAGCTCCGTGTCATCGTGGCCATCAGCGACGTCGGAAGTTTTTCTGCGGCGGGACGGTCTCTCGGCCGGGTTCAGTCCGCGATCAGCCAGACCGTGAGGACGCTGGAGGAGACGCAGGGGGTCGAGCTCTTCGATCGCACCCGTCAAAAGCCGATCCTGACGCCGGTCGGACGCGTGCTCGTCGACCAGGCACGCATGATCGTTGCCAATGCCGATCGCTTCGAAGCCATCGCCGCCGGAACGCGGGTGGGACTGGAACCGGCATTGACGCTCGCGATCGATCCCCTGGTTCCGACCGAACCGTTGATTGACAGCTTGCGTGCTCTGCGCGACACGTTCCCCGATCTGCCTGTCTCCTTTTCCACCGAAGGTGTGGGGGGCGCCGAACGGCGCCTGCGGGCTCGATCCGCGTCGCTGGCCTTCTGCCTGTTGCTGCCGACCGTGCCTGACGACCTGATGGCTTATCCTCTCATCGATCTGAGGCTGATGCCCGTGGCCGCGGCAGAACACCCACTCGTGTGCCTCGGCCGCAAGCTGGACCGGGCCGACCTCGAAGCTCACGTGCAACTGGTGCTGTCGGACGGTCACGGCACCGATGGCCCCAGCTACGGGGTAGTCGGCAGTCGCGTCTGGCGGTTCGTCGATCTGGCGCGTCGGCTCGACTTCCTGCTCGCGGGTTTCGGCTGGTGCAAGATGCCGCCCCTTGTCGTCGCGCCGTATCTGAAAAATGGCCGGCTGGTGGCGCTGGACATCGCCGACGAGAGCATATCGCCGAGGGGAACGCTGCCGGTCTATGCAGCGCACGTCCGTGATCGGCCCTTGGGTCGGGGAGGGAGCTGGCTCCTGGACGATCTGCGAAAACGCCTCAAGAAATAGGGATCGACGGTCTTCGATGGCATCGATCATTGCCGCGGATAGGTGATGATCGAGAGATACGTCGATGGAAGCTTCAGCAGGCTTTCGGGACCATGGTGGGCGGTCGCATCGAAGAACAGCGTATCGCCAGGGCTCATGTCGTAGACCTGGTCGCCATGCCGGTACGTCACCCGACCGGTCAGCATGTAAATCAGCTCCATGCCGGCATGCTGAAAGGCGGTGTAAGGCTCGGCATCGGTCGAGAGCGTGATCAGATAGGGCTCCACGACCAGCGGGCCGGCCACCGAGTGCCCGATCAGGTCGTAACGATGTCCCGCCTTGGTGCCGCGCCGGTCGATCCGCACGCCCGCGCCCGCCTTGACGAACGAGCAGTCGCGCCGCGTCTCCGTCCCCGCGAAGATCGACGCCACCGAGACGTTCAGCGCGCGCGCGATCGCCTCGAACGTGCCGAGGGATGCGGAGATCTGGCCGGTTTCGATCTTCGACAACATGCCTGTGGAGATCCGCGAGGATTTCGCGAGTTCGCTGCCGGTCAGGCCGAGCCGTGCGCGGAGCGACCTGATCTCGCGCCCGATTCTCTCCTCGAGACTGCCGGCAACATCGGTCGAGGCATTCGAGGCCGTCGCGAGCCTTGGAGCCGGCGCTGGCTCGTCGCGACGCCTGGTCGCGGCTTCGGTCTTCGGCATGCCTCTCCCCTGGCTTAGTTCTTGCTACGAAATCCGGTTGAGTGCCAGGAAAGCCGATGGCCCTGCGCTCGCGGGTCGGCCGGGAGCCGACGAGAGGAGGAGGACCACCGACATGGAACTCAGAAAAGACAGCCTTTCATTCCTCGAAACGTTGGGCCAGTCGGTCGCGAACGTCTCGCCGACCCTGACGCCCGCTTTGGCGGTCGCGGTCGTCGCCGGCATGGCCGGGACAGCATCCTGGCTGGTCTACGTCGTCGCGGCCCTGGCACTGCTCGTCGTGGGCATCAATGTCGGCAAGCTCGCGCAGCGCATCCCGAGCGCCGGTTCGTTCTTCATCTACGTGTCCCGATCCCTGGGCCCCGTATACGGGATGCTGGCCGGATGGGCGATGCTCGCCGCCTACCTCTTCACCGCCATGGCGCTCACTGTCGCCACGTCCATCTTCGTCAAGACGTTCTTTGCCGCCCTGCATATCGGGTTCGTGCCCAACAGCATCCTTCTCTACCTGATCGTCTCCGCGCTGGCCCTGCTGCTCGCGATCCGCGACATCCGCCTGTCGTCCCGCGTCGGGCTGACGCTCGAGGCGATCTCGGTCGGCATCATCCTGATCGTCAGCGTGTTCGCACTCGGGCATGCCGGATTCGCGCTCGATACGAAACAGTTGTCGCTGTCTGGTCTGCAGCCCGGCAAGGCCGTACAGGCTGTCGTGTTCGCCATCTTCTCGTTCGTCGGCTTCGAGAGCGCGGCCACGCTCGGCAAGGAAGCCCGCAACCCGACCACCGCGATCCCCCGGGCCATCAAGGCGACGGCGCTTGCCGCCGGCCTGTTCTTCGTCTTCACCACCTACGTGGTCACCCAGGGCTTCCATGACGACGCCACCAAGCTCGGCGCCAGCGGCGCGCCCCTCGGCGACATCCTGACAGGCGATAGTCCGCTGCTGACCGCCCTGGTCTATTTCGGCGCCGCGATCAGCAGCTTCGCCTGCGCGCTTGCCTCGCTCAATGCCTTCGGCCGCATGCTGTTCTCGCTCGGACGCTACAATTTCGTCCATGCGTCGGCGGGCAAGGTGCACGTGACGCACCGGACGCCGCATGTGGCGCTCGCCTTCGGCACGACCCTCAATTTCGTCCTGGTCTGCGCGTTCAGTGGCCATGCCGAACTCGACACGTTCGGCTGGTATGGAACGATCGCCTCCTTCGGCTTCATTGTCGTCTATCTGCTCTGCTCCGTCGCCGCCCCCGCGTTGCTGAGGAAGACGGGCGAACTCAAGCCGGTCGACATGTTTTTTGGTGGCCTCGGCGCGGTCCTGATGGCGCTGTCCCTTGTCGGCAGCCTCTATCCGGTGCCTGCCTATCCCTACAACCTGCTGCCGTACGGCTTCCTGGCCTACATGGCGGCCGGCGCCGTCTGGTTCTTCCTGCTCAAGTCGAAGGCGCCTGCCATCCTGCTTCGGATCGAACACGACCTCGAAGTAGCGGTCGGCGCCGCGGTCGAGCCGCCGCTGGCCTACGCGGGCAAGCTCGTACCGTGACCGTCGGCCTCGGACGTGCCGTAGAGGACCTCCGGGGGCACCTCCACCGCTTGCGTCTCGACGAGCGCCCCGTCATGCCAGGCACGGAAGAAACAGCTCCGCCGCCCGGTGTGACAGGCGACGCCATCCTGCTCGACCAGCAGCAGCAGCGTGTCGCCGTCGCAGTCCACCCGCAGCTCTCGCAGGCGTTGGGTCTGCCCGGAGGTCTCGCCCTTCCGCCACAGCCTGCCGCGGCTGCGGCTGAAATAGCAGACCCGCCCGGTGGACACCGTCTCCAGCAAGGCCGCGCGGTTCATCCAGGCGACCATCAGCACCGCGCCGGTGTCGTGCGCCTGCGCGACCGCCGCGACCAGTCCGTGCTCGTCGAACCGGATCGCCTCCAGGAGCGCCTCGCTCACGGCGGCGATGCCGGCAGCTTCATCCAGACGGGAAGGCGCGTGTGCAGCGCGACGCCGCCCCCCGACAGCGTGTCGTGCAGATGCTCCAGCCGCACGAGAGCCATTCCGAGCCCGTCGCGCGACGAGCGCATCGTCCCCGCTTCCCGCTCGCCCACCTGAAGCGTCGTCCCGGGCGGCGGCAGGGCGCCTTCCGC
The DNA here is from genome assembly GCA_965276655.1 of Acetobacteraceae bacterium. GTDB lineage: Bacteria > Pseudomonadota > Alphaproteobacteria > Acetobacterales > Acetobacteraceae > CAXTPV01. The sequence goes on along the minus strand of CBDIBD010000003.1, from coordinate 2,563,462 downwards.
ACCCACCGGCACCAGCCGGCGCTTGAGCAGCCCGCGGTAGCGCGTCCGCGCCGTCAGTTCCTGGCCCATATAGCAGCCCTTCGTCCATGACACGCCGCCCAGCTCGTCGAAACCCGCTTCGAGCAGCAGGCTCTTCTCGGAGTCCAGGTCGCGCGTTCCGTCCGGCAACCCGAGCAGCAGCCGGTGCCGATCATAGTCGGCGGGCTCGGCGTTCACCTCCATTGTCCGGTCCGACAGCAGCCGGAACCCAGCCTCCGGCAACCGCGGGTCCGGCGCGCCGATCCCGTCCGTTCCGATCTCGCCGTCCCACCCCGCATGAACGCTCAGCATCGACGGTTCGATCGCGATCTTCGACCGCAACCGGAACCGCCCGAGCCTGCTCGCGATCGAGACCGCCTGCACCCGCTCGCAATCCAGCAGCAGGCGCTCGCCGTCGCTCAGGATGAAGAAGTCCGCGAGCCATTTCCCTTGCGGCGTCAGCAGCGCCGCCCAGACAGCCCGCCCGGGTGCGGCCAAGCCGACATCGTTCGACACCAGTCCCTGCAGGAACGCCACACGGTCCTCGCCACCGACCGCAAGCACCGCGCGGTCGGGCAGATGTGCCATCTTTCGCATCACCCGCACTTGGCCCAGCCGCCGCGCTGGGGCAAGAACCGCCCGGCAGATGCGCGTCCTCTTCATCACCGCGACACGTCTCGGCGATGCCGTGCTGTCCACCGGCCTCCTCGACCACCTGCTCCGCACGATGCCCGGCGCCCGGTTCACGGTCGCCTGCGGCCCCGTGGCCGCGGGCCTGTTCGCACGTCTTCCAGGCCTCGAACGCACCATCGTCATCGAGAAACGCCGCCACGACATCCACTGGCTCGCGCTCTGGGCCGCCTGCGTCGGCACACGCTGGGACCTTGCGATCGACCTGCGCGGCTCGCTCAGCACGGTCTTCCTTGCTGCCGGCCAGCGCCGGATCATGCGCGGCGGGCGCCGGCCCGGGCATCGGCTGACCCATCTCGCCGGCGTCCTCGGGCTGCCCGAGCCACCCCTGCCGGCCATCTGGACCGCGCCGGAGGATGACCGGACGGCGGCCGTCCTGCTACCGGACGGCAAGCGATGGGTCGGCCTTGGGCCCACCGCCAACTGGTCCGGCAAGGCGTGGCCCGCCGACCGGTTCGCCGCCCTGTTCCGGACGCTGCAGGCCGATCATCCCGATCTGCGTCCAGCCATCTTCGCGGGTCCAGGCCTGGCCGAACGCGAGATGGCCGTCCCGCTCCTCGAGGCGCTCCCCGAGGCGGTCGACCTTTGCGGCCGTCTCGCTCTGCCCGCGGTCGCCGCGGCACTTGCCCGCTGCACGCTCTTTGTCGGCAACGATTCCGGCCTGATGCACCTCGCGGCGGCCGCGCGCACGCCGACGCTCGGCCTGTTCGGTCCCAGCCGCGTGTCCGAATACGGCCCCAGCGGTCTGCACGCGCGCGCCGCCGTCGCACCGGGCTCCGAGGGCAGCGCGCCGATCGACGCTCTCACGCTGGACGCGGCGCTCGTCCAGGCACGGGCCCTCCTGCCGTGAGGATCGCCCACCTCATGGCCGGCGCCCCGGCCGGCGGCGCCGAGCTGTTCTTCGAGCGCCTCTGCATCGCGCTGCACGGCGCCGGCGAGCACGTCCTGCCGGTCATCCGGCGCGATCCGGCGCGCGCCGCGCGCCTGGCCGGCGGCGGCGTGCCCCCGGCCCAGCTCACCTTCGGCGGCCGCCTCGACCTGCTGACCACGCCGAGGCTGCGCCGAACCCTCCGCCGCTTCCAGCCCGCGATCGCCATCGCCTGGATGAACCGCGCCGCCCGCTTGGCCCCCGCCGGCGACTGGGCGCTCGCAGGCCGCCTCGGCGGCTACTACGATCTCTCCTACTACCGGCGCTGCAGCGACCTGATCGCCAACACGCAAAGCCTCGCGGACTGGATCGTGACCCAGGGCTGGCCCGCCGCTCGGGTCCATCACCTGCCGAACTTCGCACCCGATCTCGCCGGCGGCCGCCCCGCCGGGCTCCCGGTGCCGCCGGGCACCCCGACGATCCTGGCACTCGGGCGCCTCCACCGTAACAAGGCCTTCGACATCCTGGTCCGCGGCATGGCGCACGTGCCGCGCGCCCACCTCGTCATCGCCGGCGACGGCCCCGAGCGGTCGGCCCTGCAGTCCCTCGCGCGCGCGGAGCGCGTCCAGGACCGCGTCCACCTCCTCGGGTGGCGCGCCGACACGGCCTCGCTCCTCGCCGCCGCCTCGATCCTCGTCTGTCCGTCGCGCCACGAACCGCTCGGCAACGTCATCCTCGAAGCGTTCTCCGCCTCGCGTCCCGTCATCGCCGCCGCTTCGGCGGGCCCGGTGGAGCTGATCGATCCGGACCGCAACGGCATCCTCGTCCCGATCGACGATCCCGGCGCCCTCGCGCGCGCCATCGCGGCCCTGCTCGACACGCCATCGCTCGGCGCCCGATTGGCGTCCGCCGGTCGCCTGGACTACGAACGCCGCCATGCCGCGGCACCCGTCCTCGCCGCCTGGCGCGACGGACTCGCCCGCATCGTCTCCGGAAGGACCGCCTGATGTGCGGCATCGCAGGCCTCGCCTACGCCCAGGGCGTCCCTCCGCCGGACGCCGCCATTCTGGCAGCGATGTCGGCGGCTCTCGCGCATCGCGGACCCGACGGCGTCGGTTCGTCGACCATCGGCCGCATTGCGCTCCTGCACCGCCGTCTCGCCATCATCGATGTTGCCGGCGGCGACCAGCCGCTGTTCGCGGGCAATGCCGCGTTGATCGCGGTCGGCGAGATCTACAACGACCTCGAGCTCCGCGCCCGCATGACCGACACCAGCTTCGCCACCGGCAGCGACTGCGAGACCCCGCTCCATCTATGGCTCGCCCACGGCGACGCCTACGCCGAGCATCTGCGCGGCATGTTCTCGATCGCGATCCACGACCGTGCCGCGCGTTCCATCACGCTCAGCCGCGACCCGTTCGGCATCAAGCCGCTCTACGTCGCCCAGCTCCCCAACGGTCTCGCCTTCGCCTCCGAACCACAGGCCCTGCTCAAGAGCAACCTCGTCGGGCGGAGGATCCGTCGGGAGGCGCGCGACGAACTCCTCCAGCTCCAGTTCACCACCGGCATGGAGACCATCTTTCCCGGCATCGAGCGCGTCCTGCCGGGCGAGACCCTGCGCGCGGTAGACGGCCATATCCTCGAACGCTCGCGGCGCAGCCCGCTCCCCCATGGTCCGACCGAGACCATCGACGAACCCGCCGCCATGGCACGCCTCGATGCCGCTCTCGAGGACAGCGTCCGCCTCCACCTGCGCAGCGACGTCGGCTACGGCCTGTTCCTGTCGGGTGGCATCGACAGCGCCGCCATCCTCGCGATGGCGACGCGCATCGGCGGCCCGGTCCGCAGCTACACCGCCCGTTTCGACGCGCCCGGCTCGGCCGACGAATCCGAGGCCGCCGCCGAAATGGCCAAGGCCTGCGGGGCGCGGCACGAGACGCTGACCATCGACGAGGCGACCGTCTGGCGTCATCTCCCCGAGATCGTCGCCTGCATGGATGATCCGGTCGCCGACTACGCCATCATCCCGACCTGGCTGCTCGCGCATCGTGCCTCGCGCGACGTCAAGGTGATCCTGTCGGGCGAAGGCGGCGACGAGATCCTCGCCGGCTACGGCCGCTACCGGCGCGCGATGCGTCCCTGGTATCTCGGCGGCCGGCCGATGCGCGCGCGCGGCAGTTTCGACGGCCTCGGCGTGCTCCGCAGCGAGGCCGGCAACTGGCGCGACTCGACGCGCGCCTCGCAGGGTGCGGCGGCGACCGCCGGGCGCACCCGTCTTGCCGCCGCCCAGGCCGCCGACATCGCCGACTGGCTGCCGCACGATCTGCTGCTCAAGCTCGATCGTTGCCTGATGGCGCATGGCGTCGAGGGACGGACGCCTTTTCTCGATCCCGGCGTCGCCGCCGCCGCTTTCCTGCTTCCCGACCATCTCAAGGTGCGCGACGGGCGCGGCAAATACCTGCTTCGCGCGTGGCTCGCGAAAAACCTGCCGCAATCCCGGCCCTTCGACCGCAAGCGCGGCTTCACCGTCCCCGTCGGCACCTGGATCGCGGCCGAGGGCACCCGCCTGGGCCGTCTCGTCGCCAGCCAAGACGGCGTGGCCGAGATCGCCCGCCCGGACCGCGTGGAGGCGTTGTTTCGCGCCGCCAACGGCCGCCACGAGCGCCACGCCGCCTGGACGCTGCTGTTCTATGCGCTCTGGCACCGCACCCACATCCTCGGCCGCGCCCCCGAGGGCGACGTCTTTGCGACCCTGTCGGCGAAGTAACAAAGGCGCGCCTCGATGCGGCCGTAAGTCGCCGCGTATGGCCGCCGAACATGTCGTGCCGTGCTGGCGGTGGCTCCTCGGCTTCGACCATCTTCCGGGCGGCCGCGTGCTGCCCATCTTCATCGGAGGCGCCTTCCTCGCCAAGGCTGCGATCGCGTCCTGAACGGGCGGCATCGATCGGACTTGGCGCCACGCCAGGCCCGATCGACGCGGTTCCGCCCGCCAGGAGTGTGCTCGTGCCCCAGTTCGATCTGATCGTCCGCAACGGCAGCCTCGTCCTTCCGTGGGGGGAGGCAAAAGCCGATCTCGGCATTGTCGGCGGCCGGATCGCCGCGATCGGCGTCGAGCCCGGCGCCGAGGGGCGCCAGACCGTCGACGCCACCGGACTGCACGTTCTCCCCGGCATCATCGATCCGCACGTCCATTTCCGCGATTCCGGCCGGGGCCCGCTCGATCCCTCCGGGGAGACGCTCGAGTCCGGCACCCGCGGCGCCGTCCTCGGCGGCGTCACCACCATCTTCGACATGCCCAATACAGCGCCCGCGCTGACCGACGATGCGACGCTGTCGATCAAGCAGATCCACGCGGAACGGTCCGCCTGGTGCGACGTCGGTCTCTATGTCGGCGCCACCAGGGCCAACGCCGAGACGTTGGCCAGGCTGGAGCGGGGCAGGGGGGTTTGCGCCGTGAAGGTGTTCGCCGGCAGCTCGACCGGCGACCTTCTCGTCGATGACGACGACAGCATCGCAAGTGTTCTCGCCGCCGGCTCGCGGCGTGTCGCCTTCCACAGCGAGGACGAACCGCGCCTGCGCGAACGCAAGACGCTTTTCGAGACCGGCACCTACGCCGACCACGCGCGCTGGCGCGACGAGGAGTGCGCCTTCCTCGGCACGCGGCGCATCGTCAACCTCGCCGAGCGCCATGACCGTCCGATCCACATCCTGCATGTCTCGACCGAGGAGGAGCTCGACTGGCTCGACGCCCACCGCGCCCGCGTCACCATCGAGGTGCTCGTCAATCATCTGACTCAATCCGGTCCGGATTGCTACGAGCGCCTCGGCGGCTACGCCGTGATGAACCCGCCCATCCGCGACGAGCGCCATCTCGCGGCAGCCTGGCGGGCCGTCGTCGACGGTCGCGTCGACACGATCGGTTCCGATCACGCGCCGCACCCGCGCGCCGCCAAGGAACGCCTCTGGCCCGCCACCGCCGCCGGATTGACCGGCACCCAGACGCTGCTGCCGATCATGCTCGACCACGTCGACGCCGGGCGTCTCACGCTCGCGCGCCTGGCCGACCTGATGTCCGCCGGTCCGGCCCGGGTCTATGGCCTGCGCGCGAAGGGGCGTCTGGTGCGCGGCAACGATGCCGACCTGACGCTGGTCGATCTCAAGGCTCGCCGCATCATCGAGGCCTCCTGGCTCGCCAGTCCCTGCGGATGGTCCCCATTCGAGGGCACGCGCGTGACCGGCTGGCCGATCGCCACCATCGTCCGAGGTCAGATCGTCATGCGCGACGGCGCCGTCCTCGGCGTGCCCTCCGGTCGCCTCGCCGAATTCGACTAAAGCACGTTCAGGCTGACCGAAGCCGGTCAGCCTAAACGTGCTCAAGAAACATATGAGGTAGAGCAACTTACCTCAGCGTGACAGGAACGCAGGGCGTTTCAGTCACGCTGGGGTTGCTCTAATCCTCGCCCACCGGCCCGCGCGCGCCCTGGCCGCTGCGCATCCTGGCCAGCCGCTTCTTCATGCGAGAGATCCGAAGCTGGTGACCCGCGCCGCGCCGCATCGCCACCCCCACCGCCAGCACGTCGATCACCGTCAGCGCCGCGAGTCGTGAGATCGTCGGGGTGTAGACGTTCGTGTTCTCCAGGGTCTCCACCAGCAGCATCAGGTCGCAATGCCGCGCCAATGTTCCGTCGCGGTTGCCGGACAGCGCGATCACGCACGCTCCCGCATCGCGTGCCGCCTGCGCGATCTCCAGCAGCCCGGTCGTCTGTCCGGTGTTGGAAATCGCGACCGCGACGTTCCCGGGCCGCATCATCGACGCCGCGATGAATTGCTGATGGTCGTCGAGATGCACCAGGCAAGGCACACCGAACAGCGGGAATTTCTGCTGGGCGTCGGCGGCGACGATCCATGACGCGCCGAAGCCGAAGAATTCGATCCGGTCCGCGGCCGCGAGGATCTCGATCGCGCGCGCCACCGCCGCGTGGTCGATCTGCTTTCGCGCCCAGTCGAGACTGTTCATCGTGTAGTCGAACACCTTGTCGGTCAGCGCCTGCGGCGTATCGGTCATGTCCAGCACCGACTGCGTCGCCGGCATGCCGAGTGCGACGCTCTGTGCCAGCCGCAACTTGAAGTCCTGATAGCCGTCGAACCCCAGGGCCGTGCAGAACCGCATCACGGTGGGCTCGCTCACCTCCGCGTCGCGCGCCGTCTCGGCCATCGTCGCACCGAGCGCCGCCTGCGGGTCGGACAGGATGTGCTCCGCGACGCGCCGGTCCGACCGGCGCAATGTCGGCAGGCTCACGACGATGAGCTCCAGCACGTTGCGCGCGCTGGGCCTGGGCGTCCGGGTTGCGGCCGCTCTTCGTGCCATGCGAGCTAATCCAGCCGGTACAACCGGTCCACGCTCGGGCGGGTCACGGCGGGCGGTCCCGCCGCATTCGCCACCCTGTCGATCGAGGCCGGGTCGCACGTGTTGAAATCGAACATTCCCCAATGATGCGCGATCATCTCCTGCACGCCAGCCTGCCCGCACAACGCAACCGCTTCGTCGAGCGTGAAGTTTCCCGGCACCCCCGCCGCCGCCCGCTCCGGATCGCGGCCATTGACCGGCAGCAATGCCACCGTGGCACCAAGCGAGGCCACGCGATCCGCCAGCCCTTCGTACGGAATGCAATCGCCGCCGTGGTAGAGTGCCGTGCCCGGACCGGTGATCCCGAACCCGAGGAACCGATGCTGGCCTGCCGCATCGGTCTCCATCCGCTCGTGCGCGGCGGCAATCGGCGTCAGCGTCAGGGTCCCGATCCGCAACGCCCGGCCGGCCGACGCTCCGATCAGACGGCTCGCCGGCACCAGGCTCGACGCATGGCCGATCTCGGCGGCCGGCACGACGAAGCGGCAGCCCGGATGTCCGCGCGCCAGCACCGGCAGCGTCCCCGGATCCATGTGATCGCCGTGCCGGTGCGTGCACAGCACCAGATCGACCCGCTCGAATGCGTCCGGCGCGATCGGGACCGCCATCGCGCGTCGGTGGTCGAAGCGTCCGCCACGATGTTTCGCCGCCAGGCTGTCCGACAGGTAGGGGTCGATCAACACGATGTCGTCGTCCACGCGCAACAGGAACCCCGCCTGCCCAAGCCAGATCAACGACGCGCCCCGATGCGGCCGCCGCAGGGCCTCGGCCACGCTTCCGCGCAGGCTCTCCTCCTCCATGCTTCAGTCCGCGAGCGCGCGCAGCAGGTTGTCCACCGCGACCGCCGTCGCCGCGCGCACGCTTTCCGCCGTCAGCCCGCCCACATGCGGTGTCGCGATCACCCTGTCGTCAAGGAGCAGAGCGTTCGACGACGGCGGTTCGACCGCGAAGACGTCCGTGGCGTAACCGCCGATCCGCCCCGCGCGCAAGGCGGCCTCCAGCGCCGCCTCGTCCACCAGCCCGGCGCGTGCCGTGTTGACCACATGGCATCCCGGCCGGAGCCGGCCGATCCGCTCGGCGTCCAACAGACACCCATCCGCCGGCAGCGGGCAATGCAGGCTGACGATGTCCGCCTCCAGCAGCAGTTCCTCGAGCGTCGACCAGCCGAACCCGTCGCCCGGCACCAGCGACGGATGCTCGATCGGGTCGAAGCCGAGCACGCGAGCCCCAAGACCGCGCACCGCGCGCACGACGAGCCGTCCGACCGCGCCGCACCCCACCACGCCGACCGTCCGGCCGCCGATCTCCCCGCCCACGCGGCGTGCCCATCGGCCCGCCTTGAGCGACGCGTCCGACGACGGGATCGACCGCAGCGAGGCCAGCATCAAGCCGACCGCGAGTTCCGCTACGCCGCGCGCATTCGCGCCGTCAGCGCGCAGGACGGCGATCCCGAGCTCGGCGGCCGTCGCCAGCGGCAGGTTGTCCACGCCGCTGCCGTTCCGGCTGATGGCGCGCAGCCCGCGCGCCTGGCGCAGCACATGCGCCGAGACCGGCTCCACCCCGGCGATCCAACCCACGCATCCAGGCAGCAGCCTGAGCAACTCGTCCTCGTCCGGTGTCTCGCCCGCCGTGCTGAACACGAGGGCCAGTCCCGCCTCCTCGAGCCGGCGCAGCGCCGGATCGGGCGTCCGGGTCAGCGACCGCGGCGTCACCAGAACCCGGTTCAACGGTGTCTCGCGTTCGACCGCGGCGAGCCGCCGGCGAGCGCGGACAGGCGCTCGAAGGCCGGTCCGGACGGAACGTCGACCGCGAACACCTCCGCGATCACCTGGGTCCAGCCGTGCAGGAAGTAGTGCCAGCCGTCCACGACCCGCAGGCCGCGTCGATCGGCCTGCGCGTCCGCCTGGTCGAGAAAGATCAGGTCGCCGCGATAATTCAGATCCCACACCAACCCGCCGCGCGGAAACGACGCATTGTCCGTCAGCGGCGAACCCGGGCGATCCTTCCCCAGTCCTGTCGCGTTGATCGCCAGCGATCCGGGCGGAAGTTCCGACAGCAGCGCGTTATTGTCGGCGGCCGATTGTGCCTGGACATACGCGACCGCGACCCCCGTCTCGAGGCCGTCATGGAACCGCCGCAGCGCCTCGAGCCGTTCGGCCGAGATGTCGGACACCACGATGCGCCCTGGCCGGTCCGCGCCGCGCTCCCGCCGCATCAGGTTCCAGGTGATGGCCGTCGTGGCGCCCCCCGCTCCCATCGCCAGCACCGCCGCGCCCGTCGAGGCGAAGTGACCCTCCGGCACGATCGCCCGCAGCGCCAGCGCCGCCGAGACCGGATCCTTGGCGTGCCCGACGAGCCGCGCGCCGCGCTTGGACAGGCAGCTCACCTCGGCCTGGGAAGCCGCGAAGGGGTCGAGCTCGTCGAACAGGTCGGCACTCGCCGCCAGCAGGTCTATCTTGTGCGTCGTCACCAGCGCACCGAGCGACAAAGCGTCGTGCTTGATGAACGCGACCGCATCCCGATACGCCTCGGGCCGGTCGTGCAGCGCGAAATCGAGTCCCTCGATCGCGCAGTCGCCCAGATCCAGCGCGTCCGCCCAGCGCGGGAAGATCCGCATGATCGACGATCGCGCCGTGGAAACACCGATGAAATACAGCGTCGGCCGCCCTGCGGGGCGATACGACCTCAAGACTCCGCCCTGACCGCTTCGACCGTGTCGAGCGCCGCCCGCGCCGCAGTCCTGATCCCCGGCCAGTCGCCGTCGGCGATCGCCTGCCGGGTCGCGATCCAGCTTCCGCCGACGGCGGCGACCGCCCGCTCCCGCAGCCAGTCGCCGAGCGTCGCCGGAGAGACGCCGCCCGTGGGGATGAACCGGACTCCGTGCAGCGCGAACGGTGCGGCGACCGAACGCAGGAAGCCGATCCCGCCTGCCGGCACCGCGGGAAAGAACTTGAAGGTCGTCAGGCCAAGCTCGAGACCCGCCTGCAGATCGGACGGCGTCATCACGCCCGGCACGTAGGGCAGGCCGCACGACATCGCATGCGCCACCACCGGCCGGCTCAGCCCTGGCGCCAGCGCAAACCGCGCACCCGCCGCCTGCGCCCGATCGAGGTCGGAGATGCGCACCACCGTCCCGGCACCGACCAGCATGTCGGGATGGCGAGCGGCGATCCGCGCGATCACCTCCGCCGCGGCCGCCGTCCGGAACGTGATCTCAACCACGCCGAGGCCCGCCTCCAGCAGCGTCTCCGCCAGCGCGTCGGCCCGTGCCGGATCCTCGATCTCGACGACCGGGATGACCCCGAAGCGCGTCGCCGCCTCGATCGTGTCCACCGCGCTCATGCCGCGCGCGAGCGCGGCCGGTAGCGCGGATTGTCCTCCTGCCGCCATCCGCCCTGGCCGTCCGGCGTGATCAGCACGCGCATGCCTCCCGCGCGCTCGATGATCTCGTAATCCTGCCCGGCGTCGGCGGGATAGCAGAACACGGTCACCAGCTTCTCCTGACCGACATTGACGCTGCGATGGATCCAGTGCGGCGCCACGTAGACGATCGTGTGCGGCCGCATCTCGGCGGTCTCGACCGTCCCGTCCTCGAGCTCCATCAGCATCACCCCATGTCCCGACTGGCAGTAGTAGATTTCCGGCCGATCGCTTCGCGCATGAATGTGACCGCGCGTCATCATGAACTCGCGTCCCACGATCCCCGGCTGCAGCGTGCTGACGCCGAAGATCAGGTCGCCATTATTGGCCGACGGCCGAAAATCCTCGACGGCATAGGCGACCGCGTCCCCGGTCTCATCCACCATGCGCTCGAACGCGTCCTTGTCGAGGAACAGCCCGCGCAGCGCCGAGAACCGCTTCTCGTAGCGTCCGGTCGCCCCCTCTAGCGTGCCGGTCTCGGGTCGCACGATCGAGGTGCCGGGCATCGGAGCAAACATGCGAAAGGTCCCCAAGAAGCTTGTAGTTTTACTACCGGGTGATGATCGGATCAACCCGAGCGTCGGTCCTCATCGTGGTTCCCCAAGGCCCTCGAGCGCGTCGAGCAGGCCGTACTGGCTCTGGCTGTTGCGGTAGATCGAGTCGAACACCGGCAGCAGGCGCGCGTAGCGCTCCGCCCAGGCGGGATTGGGCGCCACCTCCTCGCCATGGCCGACGAGGCGGCCGACCGCATCGTCGAGCCGGGAGAAGCGTCCGGTCGCGACCGACGCCAGCACCGCACAGCCGACCACACCGCATTCCGCCTCCGCCGGCACCACCAGCGGCATGTTGTAGATGCTCGCCTTGATCTCCAGCCAGAGACGCGTCTTGGCCCCGCCGCCGGAGGCGATCACCCGCTCCATCCGCTGGCCGGACGCTTCCCGCATGATCCGGAGATGACGGGCGACCGACAAGGCGACGCCCTCCATCACCGCCCGATGCAGATGCGCCAAGCCATGCCGCGGCGTGATGCCGAAGAACTGCGCGCGCGCATTGCGATGCGCGCCGAGCCGCTCGCCCGACAAATAGGGCAGGAACACCAGGCCGTCCGAGCCGGCCGGTGCGTCCGCCGCGCGCCGGACGATCTCGTCATAGCCGATCGCGTTGTCGTGGAACGCGCGGCGCGCCCAGCGCATCGCGTCGCCGCCCGAATCGAGCAGCACGAACGCACCCCAGACACCGTCCGCGATCGCCACGTTCGACATCTCCGGGTCCAGCACCGGCCGGTCCAGCATCTGCGTGACGATGCACGACGTCCCCGTCACGTCAGATCCCAATCCTGGCCGGCTCGCGCCCGAGCCGATCAGCGCCACCGGATAATCGCCGCCTCCGACCAGCACCGGCAGCCCGGCCGGCAGGCCCGTCGTGCGGGCCGCGTCCGCCGTCACGTGCCCGAGGATCTCGTGCGGCATGCGGATCGGCGCGAGCTTGCGCCGATCGAGCCCCATCCGGGCGATCATCGTCTCCGACCAGTCGTTGGTGCGCGGATCCATCAGGAACGAGCACGACGCTTCCGTCCAATCCGTCGCACGCTCCCCGGTCAGCCGGAAATTGATGAAATCCTTCGGCATCAGCACGGTCGTCGCGCGCCCGTAGGCGTGCGTCTCGTGATCGCGCAGCCATTGCAGCTTGAAACCGGGCCAGGCCGGCGTCGGCGTGTTCGCGCAGTCCGCCAGATAGTCGGCCGGCGCGTGACACCGCTCGAATGCCTCGACCAGGCCGAGCGTACGCTTGTCGTTCCACAACGGCGCTGTCGCCCGCGCCGGCTGTCCGTCATCATCGAGCAGGACGGTGGCGTGCATCTGGCCGCACGCACAAACGGCCTCGAGCGCGCGCGCCTCCTCGCCGATCGCGTCGATCAGGCGGCGCACGACGCGGATCACGCCATCCCACCAATCGTCCGGCCGCTGCTCGGACCACCCGTAGCGCGGCACGATCTGTTCGTGCTCGTGACTCTCGATCCGCCGTATGCGTCCCGAACGGTCGACCAGCGCCGCGCGGACGCTGCCGGTTCCGATATCGATCGCGAGCGTCTTGCCCTCCGTCACCGACGATCGGGTCCCACGCTCAGCGTCGCATCCACTGCGATCCCTGCTGCAGGAGCACCGCGAGCATGATGATCACGCCCATGCAGACATCCTGGCTGTAGCCCGGCACCCCCGCCAGGTTCATGATGTTGCCGATCACGCCGAGCACCAGCACGCCGAGCAGCGTGTTGAACACACCGCCACGGCCGCCCGTCAGACTGGCACCGCCGATCACCACCGCCGCGATCACCTGCAGCTCGGCGCCCACGCCCACCGTCGCCGATCCCACCCCCGACCGTCCCGTCGTGATGATGCCGGCCGCCGCCGCCAGCGCGCCGGAGATGACGTAGACCGCGAGGACGTAGCGCGGCACCGCGATCCCGGACAGCCGCACCGCCTCGATGTTCGAACCCGTCGCCAGCACCAGCCGTCCGAAGCGGGTCAGCGCAAGCACGATGCCGGCCAGCACGAAGACGGCGAGCATGAGCAGCACCGGATACGGCACGCCGCCGAAGAACCCGTTGGCGAAGTCCGTCAGCGCGTCCCCGTTGTCGCCGACCATGATCGGCTGGCCGTCGGACAGGATCAGGGCCACCCCGCGCGCGATCGTCATCACCGCGAGCGTCATGACGAACGGCGGCAGCCGCAGATAGGCGACCGTCACGCCCGACACCAGGCCGCAACCCGCCCCCGCCAGAACCGCCACTCCGAGCGAGAGCGTGGTCCCGTGCGTCTGCAGCATCAGAGCCCCGCAGACGCTGCCGAGGGCCGCCACCGAGCCCACCGACAGGTCGATCCCGCCCGTCAGGATCACGAACAGCATCCCGATCGCCATGATCCCGGTCCCCGAGACCTGGCGAAGCACGTTCATCAGGTTGCCGACCGTCAGGAAATCCCCCGACTGCCAGGTGGCGCCGGACATGATCAGCACGAAGATCACGAACGTGCCGTAGCGTCTGAATGCGGCGCCCGCGTCGAAGCGCGGACGTGCGGCCGCACCGTCCAGCGGTGCCGCCGAAACCAACGACCCGTTCGCCATCAGCCATCCACCATGCGTTCGCCCTCGTTGCGCATCGCCAGCGAAAGCAGGTTTTCCTCGGAATAGGCCGCGGGGCGGAGTTCGCCGCGTAGACGGCCCTCGCTCATCACCAGCACGCGATCGCACAATCCGAACAGTTCGAGATGCTCCGACGAGATCACGATCACCGCCTTTCCTTCTGCGGCCATCCGGTGGACGAGCGTGTAGATCTCGGCCTTGGCGCCGACATCCACCCCGCGCGTCGGCTCGTCGAGGATCACGACCTCGCCGTCATTATGGAACCATTTCGCCAGCACCACCTTCTGCTGGTTGCCGCCCGACAACGACGACACCGAAGCATCCATGCTTGACATCCGGATCCGCAGGTCGGACGCCAGCTTCTGGACAGTGCGTCTCTCGCCGCGGCGGCGGATGAACCCTGCCGCATTCGTCAGCGGCGCCAGCCGCGCCATCGTCGCGTTGACGCGGATCGGCAGGGCGAGCACCGCCCCCTGCGTCTTGCGATCCTCGGGCACGAGCGCGATGCCGTGCCGGACCGCATCCCGCGGCTGTCCGATCCGGATCTCGCGGCCGCGCAGGGTCACGCGCCCGCTTCGCTTCCGATCCGCGCCGAAGATCATCCGCGCGACCTCGGTCCTGCCGGCGCCGACCAGGCCGCCCAGTCCGACGATTTCGCCGGCATGCACGCCGAAGCTCACGCTGATCCTCTTGCCGTCCGACAAGTCCTCGACCCGCAGCACCTCCTCGCCGCGCGCGCGCTCCCCTCGCTCGCCGAACAGGGTCGACAGCGTGCGCCCGACCATCAGCCGGATGACGTCGTCGACCGCGACCTCGCGCGGGCTCACCGTGTCGACACGCGCGCCGTCCTTCATGATCGTCATCCGGTCGGCGATCCGGAACACTTCGTCGAGCCGGTGCGAGATGTAGACCACGCCGACCCCGTCGCGCCGCAGCCCGTCGATGATGCCGAGCAGGCGCTCGGCATCCCGGACCGAGAGCACCGCGGTCGGTTCGTCGAACACGATGATCCGCGCACGCCGCGACAGCACCTTGGCGATCTCGACGACCTGCTGATGCGCGACGCTCAGATCGCCGACGACCGCGGCCGGATCGATCGTGAATCCGAGGCGCGTCGTCAGGGCGCTGGCACGCCGCCGCAGAGCGGCCCACGAGATCGCCGACGGCAGTTCGCCCAGGAAAATGTTCTCCGCCACCGACAGATCCGGCGCCAGCGCCATCTCCTGATGGATGATCGCGATCCCGAGCGCCGCCGCTCGCTTCGGTCCGGACATCGCCTCGAGTGTGCCGTCGATCAGGATCTCGCCCGCGCTACTCGCGATCTCGCCTCCCAGCACGCGCATCAGCGTTGATTTCCCCGCGCCGTTCTCGCCGAGCAGCGCGTGCACCTCGCCCGGACGGAGAGAGAAATCGACCGACTTCAAGGCGGCCACGCCGCCGAAGCGCTTGCTGATGCCCCTGAGTTCGATGAGCGGCGTCACGAGGCGTTCTAGAACACCGCGTCCGGCTTGTAGTAGGTCGCGGCGTTCGCCTTGGTGATCGCGATCGGCTGCGTGTAGTCGGTCTTCGGAAAATCCGCCGGCAGCGACCCGTGCAATGCCTTCATGCCGATGTCGATCGCGGTGTCGATGACCAGGACTGGATCGTTGCGTCCCGTCGCGCCGTACTGGCCGTCCTCGATCAGCTTGAGCGCCTCCTTCTGCCCGTCGGCCGCCGCCACCAACGTCACGCCGTCCAGACGCTTGTGCTGCTCGAGCGCGCGTCTCGCGCCCAGCACCATGCTGTCGTTCTCGCCGAGCACGATGTTGATGTCCGGATGCGCTGTCAGCAGATCCTCCATCGCATTCAGCCCGCCTTCCTGCGTCCACGCGCCCCAGCCCTGGCCAACGACGGTGAAGCCGGCATGACTGCCGCTCGCGAGCTGGCCCTCCATGATCCCGGCGAACACGCCGTCGCGTCGCTCCTGGCCCACGATGTTGCCCTTGTCGCCGCTGATCAGCGCGATCTTCATCGGCTTGCCGCTCATCGTGCCGGCAAGCCAGCGGCCGACCTCCTGGCCGTTCTTCAAGTTCGACGACTGCACCAGCGTGAGATAATTCGCCTTCGGATCCAGGCCGCTGTCCACCGCCACCACCTTGACGCCCGCGGCAGCAGCGGCCCGTACCGCAGGCACCAGTCCCTCCGGATCGCGCGCGTTGACGATCAGCATGTTCACATGACGCGAGACCATGTCCTCGATGTCGGCGATCTGCTTGTTCATGTCGTTCTGGCCGTTGGCCGACACCACCGTGCAACCGACGGCCGCTCCGTGCTTGTGCGCTTCGGCGTCCTGCGCCGCGAAATACGGCGCGGCCAACGTGTAGTTCGACATTCCGATCACGCAGGCCGCGTGCGCGCCGCTTGTCGCGACAGCCAGCATCGCCGCGCTCGCCGCCAGCAGTGCGCCTCGATTTCCCGCGCTTCGATCCATCATGCCTGTTCCTCTCCCGGGCCGGACCGTTTCGATCAGCCTCTTTCATGTAGTTTGACTACATATGTCCGGCAGCGTCAACGCCTCGATCACCAGCCGCGCAACCTCTCGCGCCAGGCTGCATTCATCATCGGCGGTCAGCGCCGCGACCGATGCCGAGGAGACGCTCATGTCAGCCACCACCCAGGTCTGGTTCATCACCGGATGCTCAACGGGCTTCGGGCTCGAGCTCGCGCGTCTCGTGCTCGACCGCGGCGGACGGGCCGTCGTCACCGCGCGCGACGCGTCGCGCGTGCAAACCCTGACGCAGGGCGCGGAGGACCGCGCGCTCGCGCTTTCGCTCGACGTCACCGACCAGTCCGCCATCGACGCCGCCGTGCACGAGGCCGAGGCCCGCTTCGGGCAGATCGACGTCCTCGTCAACAATGCCGGCTACGGCTACCAGTCCTCCGCCGAGGAGGGCGTGGACGCCGAGATCCGTGCCCAGTTCGATGCCAACGTCTTCGGCCTGTTCGCCCTGACCCGCGCCATTCTCCCGGGCATGCGCGCCCGGCGCCGGGGCCATGTCATCAACATCACCTCGGTCGCGGGCTTCATCGGCTTCCCGGGTTCCGGCTACTACGCCGCCAGCAAGCACGCCGTCGAAGGCTGGTCGGATGCGCTCGCCGCCGAGGCCAAGCCGCTCGGCATCGACGTCACCTGCGTCGAGCCCGGCCCGTTCCGCACCGACTGGGCCGGCCGTTCGCTCAAGCAGACCAGAAGCCGGATCGCCGACTACGCCGAGACCGCGGATGCACGCATGCAAGCCACCGCCGGCTACAGCGGCAAGCAGCCGGGAGACCCGATCCGGGCCGCCGAGGCGATGATCCGCATCGCCGAAAGTCCGAACCCGCCCCGCCATCTGGTCCTCGGCAAGTTCGGCATCGACAATGTCACCGCCAAGCTTCGCGAGCGTCTCGCCGAGATCGAGGCATGGCGCGGGACCGGCCTCGCCACCGACTTCCCGGATCCATCCTGACGCGCCGATGAGCCCGCGCAACTGGCGCCGCCTGCGTCGCGTGCTCGAGCTCGACGATTTCGAACGCGCGGCGGCACCGATGCTGCCGCGCTCCACCCGTGCCTACGTCGTCAACGGCGCGGAAAGCGGCGCCGCGTTGCGCAACAACCGCGCACGCTTCGACGACTACCGCTTCGTCACCCGTATCCTGCGCGACGTCTCCAGCCGCGACCAGGCCACCAGCCTCTTCGGCCGTCGTTGGGCGTCTCCCTTCGCCATCGCGCCGATGGGGGCGTCGGCACTCGTCGCCTACGACGCCGACAACCGCATGGCGCGCGCGGCCCGCGCCGCCTCGATCCCATACGTGCTGAGCGCCAACTCCATCACGCCGATGGAGGAAGTGATTCGCGCCAATCCCGACGCCTGGTTCGCGGCCTATCTTCCGGACGATCGCGGCGTCATCGAGGGCATGGTGGACCGCGTCGGCCGCGCCGGTTTTCCCGTCCTCATGGTCACCGTCGATGTCTCGGTCCCGTCCAACCGCCCCGCCGAACGACGCACCGGCTACACGATGCCGTTCCGGCCACGCCCCGGCCTCGTCGCCAACGTCCTGTCGCATCCGCGCTGGCTCGGCGGCACCTTCGCCCGCACCGTTCTCAAGCGCGGCCTGCCGGTCATCGCCAATGTCCGGCCCACCGGCGGCCCGCACATCTTCTCGCGCGGCATCGGGCGCGTCGGCGGCAATAGCCGGTTCGACTGGGACCACGTCTCGCTCATCCGCAAACGCTGGCCCGGCCCGCTGGTGCTCAAGGGCCTGCTCTCTCCCGAGGATGCCCACATCGCCGCCGGCCACGGTGTCGACGGCATCGTCGTCTCCAACCATGGTGGCCGCCAGCTCGATTTCTCCGCGTCCGCCATCGAGGTCCTCGGCGCGGTCAAGCAGCGCAGCGGCAGCATGACCATCCTTGTCGACAGCGGCTTTCGCCGCGGCACCGATGTCCTCAAGGCGCTCGCGCTCGGTGCCGACGCCGTCATGATCGGCCGGCCGTTCCTGTTCGCGGCGACGCTGGCGGGCGAGCCGGGCATCCGGCATGCCGTGTCCATCCTGCAACGCGAGATCGACCTCGATCTTGGGCTTCTGGGTCTGCGCACGGCGGACGGCATCACGCGGGACATGCTGATCGAGGCGGGCAGGAGCCATCCATGACGACGTCCATCGCCGGCAATCGCGCCCTGATCGTCGGCGCCGGACCCGGCATCAGCGCCTCGATCGCCCGTCTGCTGTCGAGCGAGGGCATCATCGTCGCCCTCGCGGCCAGGGACGCCGTCAAGCTCGCGCCGCTCGCGCGCGAGATCAGTGGCCATGCGTTCGCCGCCGATGCCACCGATCCGGCCGCGGTCGCGAGCCTGTTCGACCAGGTCGACCGCGCGATCGGTCCTCCCGGTCTCGTCGTCTACAACGCCGGCGCCCGCATCCGCGGCCCGCTCGCCGAGCTCGATCCCGGGCAGGTCCGTCATGCGCTCGACGTGACCGCGTTCGGCGCCTTCCTCGTCGTCCAGCAGGCCGCCCGGCGCATGCTGCGCGAGGAGCGCGGCACGATCCTGCTGACCGGCGCCACCGCCGGCCTCAAGGGATTCCCGCTCTCGGCTTCCTTCGCGATGGGCAAGTTCGCCCTGCGTGGGCTCGCCCAGAGTGCCGCGCGCGAACTCGGTCCGCGCGGCATCCATGTCGCGCACATCAACATCGACGGCGCCGTCCGCAGCGCCGACCGCCCTGACGACGGAGATTCCACTCTCGATCCCGACGCGATCGCGCGGACCTATCTCGACCTGCTCCGCCAGCATCGCAGCGCCTGGACCCACGAGATCGATCTCCGGCCGTGGTCCGAGCGTTTCTGAGAGCCCTCAGAGATCCGGCCATCGCCGCAGCCGGTAGCGCTCCTGCTCGGGCGTCGGGCCCGCAACCCCGTCGGCCACCTGCGGCGGCAGCGGGTCCATCCGCTCAGGCGCCGCCCAGCAATCGACGACGCCGAGGCTGCGTGTGCAGTACGGTTGCGGGGGAACCGGGGGATCGGGCGTCCGGCAGTAGCTGCGGCCCTCGTCGAGACGCACCACCGAGCAATCCCGCCCGGTGAGCCCCGAATACAGCACGTCGAACAGGTCCCGGTGGAAGATCGCGATGCTCGCACCGAGGCCGCCGACGACCGGCACGACCGTCCCCGCGGCGCAGCCCGCCAGACCGAACGCGAGCATCATCAGGGTCAGGCCACTTCTCACCCGGTGAAGCTGACAGAACCATCTTAACCGTTCCTTTCCGCACCCGGACCGCCGCCACGCCGGTTTGATAGCTCAGTCCGTCGTCGCTATGGTCCGCCCGGCTTGCCTGGGGTGCAGTGACGACGTGGTGGATTTGTTCGCGGAGGTTGACGAGGATCTGCGCGCCGAGCAGGCGCGCGCCATCGCCCGGAAATACGGGCTGCTGATCATCGGGCTCGTGCTGGCGGCGGTCGTCGCCGTTGGCGTCTGGCAGTTGCTCGCATGGCAGCGCGCCCGTGCCGACACCAAGCTGTCGGCCGCCTATTTCGCGGCCATGCACAGCGCAGATCAGCCCAGCCCGTCCGATGCCGCGTCCCGCGAGGCTATCAGGATATTTGCCCCGCTAGCGGACGCGGACGCCTCCGGCATCCGCACCCTGTCGCGCTTGCGCCTGGCGCAGCTTCGAGGCGATGCCGGCGACGCGAAGGCCGCGATCGCCGATCTCGATCAGGTCGCCGACGACCCGCATGCCGCGTCTCCGCTGCGCGATCTCGCGACCCTCGCGTCCGTCCAGCGCCAGCTTGCCACCGGCAGTCCGGCCGAGATGGCGCTCCGCCTGCATGGGATCGAGCAGCCGGGCGCGCCCTTCCGCGCGCTCGCGCTCGAGACCGGCGCGATGATCGATCTTGCGCGGGGCAGGACCGCCCAAGGCCGCCGCACCCTGCAATTGCTGCTCGCCGACGAGGACGCCACCGACGCCATCCGCGAACGCGCCAACACGCTTCTGCAAGCGACCCGGCCCGAGGCGGCCGGCAAATGACAACCCGTGTCGGCAGGCACCACCTGCCTTGCCATCTCGGCAGGCGCCGCCTGCTTGGCGCCGTCAGCGCCTCGGCCTTCGCGCCGCTCGCTGCCTGCGGCCTGTTCGAGGATGACGTCAAGCCGATCACGCCCGGCCACCGGATCGACATCCTTCCGCCCGCTTACGGGTTGGAGGTCGATCCCGCGCTGGCTTCGACGCCGGTCGTCCTGCCGGCGCCCGATGCCAACGACGACTGGCCGCAGCCAGGACGCATACCCACACATATCAAGGGCAGCGTGGCGTGGAGCGGCGGCGACAAGGTCGCTTGGCAAGCCAGGATCGGGACCGGCCAGGGATATCGCTCGCAGCTCACCGCCCCGCCCCTCGTGGCGGACGGACGGGTCTATACCATGGACGCCGATGCCGTGATCGAGGCGTTCGATCTCGCCACCGGCCACACGGTCTGGCGTCTCGCGACCAGGCCGAAGAAGCAGAAGAGCACCAACGTCGGCGGCGGCATCACCTATGCCGACGGCACGATCTATGCGGCAACCGGTCTTGCCGAGGCGCTCGCTATCGACGCCGTCAACGGCCATGTCCGCTGGCGCGTCGGCACCACCGTGCCGGTCCGCTCGCTCCCGACGGTCGCCGCCGGAAAGCTGTTCTTCGGCACCATCGACCAGAAGCTCCGCGCGCTCGACGCCTCCGACGGTCATGCGTTGTGGAACTACCAGGCGTCACAGTCCTTCAATGCGGTCCTCGGCCAGCCCGCGCCCGCGGTCTCCGGCAACGTCATCGTCGCCGGCTTCGGCTCCGGCGAAGTCGCCGCCCTCGGCGTCCTCGATGGCGCCCTGGTCTGGAGCGACACGCTCGGCAGCACCGTCGGCGCAAGTCCGCTCGAATTCGCCTCCGTCCATGCCGAGCCAATCATCGACGGCGACACCACCTACACGATCAGCGTCGGCGGCCTGCTGACGGCCACCGACATGCGCACCGGCCGACGCATCTGGGAGACTGCGATTGCGGGCAGCCATACGCCCGTGCTCGCCGGCGACTGGCTGTTCCTGCTGACCGAGGACGACACCGTCACCTGCGTATCCAAGGCGACGGGCCATGTGCGCTGGAACAGCGTGCTGCCGCGCTACCACAAGCCGAATGCCGAGAAGCAGCCGATCGGCTGGTCCGGCCCGTTGCTGGCCGGCAACCATCTCGTCTTCACCAGCACCTATGGCCAGATGCTGCTGCTCTCTCCCTCGGAGGGCACCATCGAGGATCAGCGCCAGCTCCGCAGTCCCGCCAGCCAGGCGCCCATCGCCGCGAACGGCGCTCTCCTCGTGCTGACCGACGACGGGAGGCTGACAGCCTTTCGCTGACCGAACATCCCTCCGCGCCGACCCTGCCGCTCCCGATCGTCGTGATCGCGGGTCGCCCGAATGTGGGCAAGTCGACGCTCTTCAACCGTCTCGCCGGCCGCCGTTCCGCCCTTGTCTCCGACGAGCCCGGCGTCACCCGCGATCGCAAGGAGGCCGAGGCCCGCCTGCGTGGCCGTGACGTGCGCCTCGTCGACACCGCCGGCCTCGAGGAAGCAGCACCCGAAACCCTGTTCGGCCGCATGCGCGCCTCGTCCGAGGCGGCGGTGGCGCAGGCCGCCATCGTCGTCTTCGTCGTCGACGCGCGCGCCGGCATTACCGCGTCCGACGCCCATTTCGCGTCCTGGCTGCGACGCCAGAACATCCCGGTGCTTCTCGTCGCCAACAAGGCCGAGGGGCGCCAGGGTCTCGCCGCCGCGATGGACGCCTTCTCGCTCGGTCTCGGCACCCCGCTGGCTGTATCGGCCGAGCACGGCGAGGGCATCGCCGACCTGATGCGTGAGATCGCCGAGCACCTGCCCGAGCTGCCCGCCACGGGAGATCCCGCCGAAACACTCGACGATGGCGAGCGCCCGGCGGGCCTGCTCCACCTCGCCATCGTCGGGCGGCCGAACGCCGGCAAGTCGAGCCTGCTCAACCGCCTGCTCGGCGAGGAGCGCATGATCACCGGCCCCGAGCCCGGCCTGACGCGAGACGCCGTCACCGTCGAGATCGCCGACGGATTGGGCCCGATCGCGCTCGTCGACACGGCAGGGATGCGCAAGCGGGCCCGTGTCGAGGCAGCCCTCGAGCGCATGTCCGTCAGCGCCACCATCGAGGCGCTCAAGATGGCCGAGATCGTCGTCCTCGTCATCGACGCCGTCCTCGGCATCCATGAGCAGGATCTGCAGATCGCCCGCCTGATCGAGCGCGAGGGCCGCGGCTGCGTGCTCGCACTCAACAAGTGGGACGCCGTCGAGGACCGCGCCGCCACCAGGCGCGCCATCTCCGACCGGCTCGAGACCAGCCTCGCCCAGATGAAGGGGATCGAGACCGTTCAGCTCTCCGCGCTAACCGGCGACGGCGTCGCGCGGCTGTTCCCCGCCGTCCGCCGCGCCCACGCGCACTGGAACCAGCGCGTCGCGACCGGCGAGCTCAATCGCTGGTTCGAGGCCGCCCTCGAGCGCCACCAGCCCCCGCTCGTCGACGGCAAGCGGCTCAAGCTCCGCTACATGACCCAAGCCAAGGCGCGTCCGCCCACCTTCATCCTGTTCGGCACCCGTGCCGAGCAGTTGCCCGAGGATTACCGGCGCTACTTGGTCAACGGCCTGCGCGAGAGCTTCGATCTGCCCGGCGTTCCCGTCCGTCTGCTCACCCGCGGCACCACCAACCCCTACGCCGACCGCGCACGATCTTAACGACACCGCAATAAAATCGGTGCACAATCGGGTCCTGAAACGGAACCCGTGCGAGCATGACGCTTCTGCAGATCCGCCGATCCCTCTCGACCGGCGCCGTGCTGGGCGGCCTCGCGGCCCTGCTCGCCATCATCGTGGGCCTCACCATCCACCAGGCCCACACCCAGGCCGCGATGGTCGGCATGATCCGCCACACGCGCGACGTGATGGAGCGCGAATCCGATCTCAAGATCGCCGTGCTCAGCGCCGAAACCGGTCAGCGCGGCTTCCTGCTCACGGGCAAGCCCGATTATCTGCGGCCCTACCGCGAGGCGACGGGGCGGCTGCACCCGCTCGAAGCGACCTTGTCGTCGCTCCTGGCCGACAGTCCGGCGCAGCGCGCGCTGCTGGAGCGATTGCTGCCGATCATCGACCGCAAGATGGCCGAGATGAACGCGACACTCGATGCGCACGCTCGTGCCGGCAGCGCCGCGTCGCTGCGGATCGTGGGCACCGATCTCGGCCGGCACCTGACCGAGCAGATGCTGGCCCTCCTCGACCAGATGCAGGTTGAGGAGGATCGCATCCTGGCCGCCGGCAACGCCAGGATCGCGCGCAATCTCGCCTTGTCGGCCTCCCTGACCAACGGCGGTGCTGTGCTCGCCTCGCTCTTCATCATTCTCGGCGGCTTGCTGCTCCGCCGCGCCTCGAGGCGCACGCGCGATGGCGAGGAGCGTTACCGCCTGCTCGCCCATAACGTCAGCGACATGGTCGTTCGTATCGACCTCGATCTGCGTCAGACCTATGTCTCGCCGTCCTCGGCATCGGTCTGCGGCTACGTGCCGGGCGAGCTGATCGGGCGGCGCTGGATCGAGCTCGCGGATGCCGACGATGTCGGGGCTATCGAGCGTCAGCTCGAGCGTCTCTCCAACGGCCGCACCGAGACCGAGCTGCTGACCTTCCGGATGCGTCACAAGGACGGTCACCTCCTCTGGGTCGAGACGGCACTCAGCCTGGTTCGCGACGACAGTGGCAGGCCCGTGTCGATCATCTCGTCGATCCGCGACATCTCGAGCCGCAAGGTCCAGTCCGACGAGCTGCGCGTGGTCAATCTCGAACTCGAGCGTCTCGCGCGCCATCTCGCCAAGGCGCGCGATCGCGCCGAGCGGGCGAGTTCCGCCAAGACCCGGTTCCTGGCCGGCATGAGTCACGAGCTGCGCACGCCGCTGAACGGCATCATCGGCTACGCGCATCTGCTGCGCCTCGAGGGTGGCCTGTCCGCGCCGCAGGAGGAACGCGTCTCCAGCATGCTCGCGGCGGGCGAGCATCTGCTCGGCATGATCAACCATGTGCTCGACCTCACCGAGATCGAGGCCGAGCATGTCGATCTGCAGACGACGCGCATGGATGCCGCGGCCAGTGCCCGCGACTGCCTTGCCCTGGTCAGGCCGGCCGCTTCGGCCAAGGATCTCGAGCTGCGTCTCGTCATCGACGAGGCCGCACCCCGGGCCATTGTCGCCGACGCCGCCCGCCTGCGTCAGATCCTGCTCAACCTGCTCGGCAACGCCGTGAAGTTCACCCGGACGGGCTCGGTCGAGATGCGGCTGCTCGCGGGTGCCAACGGCATGCTTCGGATCGAGGTCGCCGACACCGGCCCCGGGATTCCGGCCGATCAGAGCCATCGCCTGTTCGCCGAGTTCGACCGGCTCGATGCCGCACACGACATCGAGGGCGCGGGGCTCGGCCTTGCCATCTCCGGGCGCCTCGTCTCGCTGATGGGCGGGACCATCGGCCATGGCGACCATCGGCCTGGCGGCAGCGTCTTCTGGATCGAGTTGCCGATCGGTGAACTCGGCGAGGCGGCCGACGGGCGCGCGGCCGAGCCGGCCGGCTTCTCCAAACGCCGGTTGCGGATCCTGATCGCCGACGATGTCGCGATGAACCGCGACATCGCCCAGGCCTTCCTGCGTGCCGCCGGCCACGACACGATCGTCGTCGACGGTGGCGGCGCCGCGATCGACGCCGCGCAAGCCGGCGGGTTCGATGCGATCCTGATGGACGTGCGCATGCCCGACATCGACGGGCTCGAGGCCGCGCGGCGGATCAGAGCCCTGCCATTTCCTGCCGGCTCCGTTCCGATCGTGGCGCTCACCGCGCAGGCCTTCAGCGAACAGGTCGAGGAATGCCGGGCCGCGGGCATGAACGGACATTTGTCCAAGCCGTTCGCACCGGACGCGCTGCTGCTTGCCATCGAACGCGCGGTCGCGATGGACCCGGCGTCGCTCGCCGACGCCACCCGGCTCGACACGGAATTCGCGAGCCTGCCGGTCTTCGACCAGATCGCCTTCGGACACACGGCCTGTTTTCTCGATACGGGAGCGATCGAGCCCTACCTGCAGACGATCGCCGAGCGTGGCGAGACCCTGCTGCTTGGTCTCGGATCGAGAATCGATGACATCGCATTGGCGTCCGCCGCCCATGAATTCGCCGGCAGCGCGGGCATGTTCGGCTTCTCGCGCGCCTCCGAGATTGCAAGGCGGTTCGAGCGCGCCGTCCAGACCGCGTCACCCGACGCGGCGCGCATCGGCCGTCAGCTCGCCGCGGCGCTTGCCGACACCATGCCAGCCATCCAAAACGAGATCAGCCTCTCGGCCGTGCAACCTTGCGCGTCGGAGACTGTAGAGGCCCGGGGCGGCACGCACGATTGGTCGTCGGCTTGACCGGGCGCCCTCGCCGCGCGCGGAGGAACCCGACATGTGGATGAGAAACGAGCGCATGCGCGGCGCGATGGCCCGCAGCCGCACCCTCCGGCGGGTCTTCATGGGCACGTCCAACCGCCTGCAGATGATGCTCCTGTCGGGACACAAGTCGCCACTGACCCTCACGGCATTGAAGGACGCGCGGCGCGGCGCTGAGCCGCTCCTCAGTCATGACGAGATGTTCGTCCTGCACGAGTTGGGCCGCGCGCAAAGCGCGCTCGACGGCGACTTCGCCGAGTTCGGCGTCTACCAGGGCTGCTCGGCGCGTCTGTTGTGCGAGGTCAAGGGCGACCGGCCGCTCCACCTCTTCGACACGTTCGGCGGCCTGCCGATCCCCAACGACGACGAGGGCAGGGTCTTCGCCCCCGGACATTTCAGCGCAACCCTCGCCCATGTCAGGCGCAGCCTTGAAGGCTATCACAACGTCCACTTCCACCCGGGATTGTTTCCGGCGACCGCCTGCGGCCTGGAGGATCGCCGCTTTGCGCTCCTCCATCTCGACGTCGATCTCGAGGCGAGCACCATGGCCGGCCTCGACTTCTTCTACCAGCGGATGCTCCCCGGCGGCATCATCGTCACGCACGACTACTCGATCATCCCGGGCGTCGCGCGCGCCTTCGAGCGGTTCCTCCGCGACAAGCCCGAAACCATGATCGAGTTTCCCACGACCCAGGCCATGCTGATCAAGCGCGCCGCCTGATTGAGAAACTCCAAGCGGATGGGCACAAAAAAGGCCGCCCGGATCGCGGAGCGGCCTTTTTCGACATCATGGGCGGGACCGGTCAGTCGACGCTGATCGCCGCCGCCTCCGGTCCCTTCATGCCTTGCACCACCTGGACCCGCGCGACCTGACCCTCGGCCAGCGTCGTCAGACCCGACCGCTCCAGGGCGGAGGCGTGCACGAAAATGTCCTTGCCGCCGTTCTGCGGCGTGATGAAGCCGAACCCCTTGGTCGCGTTGTACCATTTCACCGTCCCGACCATTTCCTCGGCCGAGCTGAGGTCAGGCGCGCGCCGTCCCGGCCCCGAGCGGAACCCGCCTGCGCCTCCGGGCGGTGGCGCCCCGAAGCCGCCCGGTCGCGGCCCACGCGGTGCGGGCCGCGCCTGCGCGGTGCTCTCGTCGACCGACAGGACTTCCGCCACTTGCCGCCCCTTCGGACCTTGCCCGATACGGACCCGCAGCGTCGCACCTTGGCTGACCGTGTCGTGCCCTGACTGCGACAGCGCGTTCGCGTGCAGGAATACGTCGCCGGAACCATCGGCCAGCTCGACGAAGCCGAACCCCTTTTCCGGATTGAACCACTTCACGCTGGCGTCGACATCGGGCCCGGATGCGATCACCTGCGACCGCGGTGCCCCGAAGCCGCCCGGACCGGCGCGCGGCGGTCCTCCCAGAGGTGGCCTGTCGCCGAATGAAGGCGGCGGCGAAAAATTGTCGTCATCGAAGCCGCCGCGGCGGGGGGAACGGGCGCTGCGGTCGGTCCTGCTGTTTCTCAACGTGGTCAATCCCGAGTATTAGATGGTAAGGGCGGCGCTCGATCGGAAATCTGCTGGTCCTGGCAAAACCCTGGCTTTCGAAATGGCCGTCGTAGCGTCCGTTTCCGCATCCTTACCATAGCGGTTTCGCACGAGTGCGACAAATCAGCGTCAAATTCATGCGCCGGAGCGGCCGCCGTGCCGTCCCGCACAACCGCGCTTTGCCTGCGATTTGACTAACGCCTATGAAGACGCGGGCCGCCCCGGACGCGGTGCACCGAGAGGAAGCGAATCGATGGGACGACGTGATCGACGCAAGGCCTTGATCCCGGCCGCGGCTTTTCTCGTCCCGAGCCTGTGCGTTCCCTTCGCCGCGATGGCCACGCCGCCGCAGGACCCGACCGCCATCTTCACCATCCAGGGCGAGAACGACGCCGTCTCGACGCTGAAGGGCACCTCCGACCAGTACTACACCGCCGGCCAGCGGCTCGGCTTCACCACCGGCACCGACGATTTCGGCGTGGCCAGACCGATCCAGGATCTCGGCCACTTCATCTGGGGCGACGGCGTCCAGCGCGTCAGCATCGATCTCGACCAGTCGATCTTCACTCCGCACAACACCCAGATCTCGCCGCCCAACCCGCACGACCGGCCATACGCCGCCGACCTGATCGCGACCATCCGGCTGCTGACCGACAAGGACACCAGCCGAAGCTATGTCGGCTTCGATTTCGGCGTGCTCGGTCCCTACGCCCAGGGCGAGGAGGTGCAGAACGGCTTTCACGACCTGATCGGCGACAGCCGCAACAAGGGTTGGGACTACCAGCTCCCCAACTCGCCGGTCTTCCAGCTCGAGGCCGGCCGGATCTGGCGCTTCCCGGTGGCGGAGTTCTACGGCATCTCCGCCGACGTCCTGCCGCAGGCCAACGCCGAGGCCGGCAGCCTGCGCGACGAGATCCTGCTCGGCGGCCAGGTCCGTCTCGGCCAGGGGCTCGACGCCGATTACGGCGTCGCCCGGATCGGTCCTGGCATGGACGGCCTCGATGCCTATGTGCGGAGGCGTCCGGTCACCTGGTACTTCTTTGCCGGCGCCGACGGGCAGGCCGTCGCCTTCGACGAGACCATCGACGGCAGCACTTTCCGCAGCGCAAGCCGGCACGCCGATCGTATCTGGGACGTGGGCGAGATCGAGGCCGGCGCCGCCATCATCTACCGGGGTGTCAAGCTGTCCTACTCGCAGACCTGGCAGACGCAGGAGTTCGTCGGAGCCCGGAGCGGCCTCTTCAATTTCGGCTCCGCGGCCCTCTCGTTCAAATTCTGACCCCGCCTTCGTCCTGACCTCGAAAGCTCGTTCCGGTGATCGCATCGCGCATCCTGACCATCCTCGCCGCCGCGACCCTGGTCGGTTCCTTCGCCATCGCGACCCTGGTGCCGCCTCTCGAACCGCTGGGGCAAGTCCTGCTCCAGCTCGACCATGACGCGATGGCAACGCTTCACGCGGCGATCGTGACCCACATCTCCGCTGGTGCCTGGACCGACATCGCCGCCCCGTGCCTCGAGCGTCCCGCTTGGCTGCTCCCCGCCATGCTCGGCATCGTCCTGGGCGGCCTGGCGTTGACCACCCGGCCCAAGCGCGCCACCCAGAAGCGCCGCCGCAGCAACTAGGGCTAGAGCAACCCCAGCCTGACTGGAACGCCCTACTCCGGTCAGCCTGAACGTGCTCTAGCCTCTCAGGCGGGGCGGCGCTGGAACCCGATCGCCGTCCTGACCACCGCCCGGTGCGCCTGGTCCAGCCCAGCCAGTCCCAGACGCTCGACCGCCATGAACATCGCCTCCGACACGTCCCCGCCGGGCCTCGGCTCGCCGGCGACCCACATCCCCGCCATGTCGAGCACCGTGTAGTGGAACCGGATCGCGCCGTCCTCGTCGCGGTCGATCACGTCGGCATGGGCCGCCAGCATCAACGGTCCGGCCTCCACGCCCGTCTCCTCCATCAGCTCGCGCCTTGCTGTCTCCTCGACCGTCTCCCCGAGCCTCTGGCCGCCACCCGGAAACGACAATCCGCCCAGCAACGGCGGCCTCCCCCTGCGCACCAGCAGCACCGACGCCCCGCGCAGCACGACGACGCCCACCCCCACCAGGGGCCGTTCCGGATAAGCCCGCCCACGCGCCATCAACCCGCCCCCAGCAGCCGTGCCCCGTCCTCGTAGCCGAACAGCGCAAGCAGGCGCCGCACCGCCAGTCCGCGCGCCGATCCGAGCCCCGGGTCGCGCGTCATCAACGCCTCCGCATCCCGCCGCGCGATCTCCAGCAGCCGCTCCAACCCGTCCTCCAGCGCCAGCCGGAACCCGGGATGGCCCGACTGGCGCAACCCCAGCGCGTCGCCCGCCCCGCGCAGGCGGAAATCCTCGTCCGCGATCAGGAACCCGTCCTCCGTCGACCGCAGCATCGCGAGCCGTGCGCCTGCCGTCTTGCCCGCACGCTCGTCATGCAGCAGCAGGCAGAACGATTGCGCCGCCCCCCGTCCGACCCGCCCGCGCAATTGATGCAGTTGCGCCAGGCCGAACCGCTCCGCGTGCTCCACCACCATCACGGTCGCCCGCGGCACGTCGACCCCCACCTCGATCACCGTCGTCGCCACCAGCACCCGAATCGTTCCCGACGCGAACGCACCGAGTGCTGCCTCGCGAACCGCACTCTCCTGACGCCCATGCGCGAGCCCCACCGCCTCACCGAACCGCTCGCGCAGCGAAACCCATCGCGCCTCGGCCGCGGCAACGTCGGTCGTCTCGCTCTCGCTCACCAGCGGACACACCCAGAACACCTGCGCGCCGGCGGCCACTGCGCGCCCCACCCCCGCGATCACCTCGTCGAGCGTGTCGAGCGAATGGACCGTCGTGCGGATCGGCTTGCGCCCTGCGGGCTTGCCCTCGATCCGGCTCACGTCCATCTCGCCCCACTTCGCCAGCAGCAGCGTGCGCGGGATCGGCGTCGCCGTCATCACCAGCACGTCCACCGCGTCCCCCTTGGCCCCCAGCATCAGCCGCTGCCCCACCCCGAACCGATGCTGTTCGTCGATCACCGCCAGGCCGAGATCGCGGAACACCACGTCCTCGCTGAAAAGCGCGTGGGTCCCGACCGCGAGTGCGGCGTCCCCGCGCGCGAGCCGCCCGAGCGCCTCGCGCCGCGCCTTCTTTCCCATCCCGCCCGTCACCATCACGACCGGCACCGGCGCCAGCCGCGCGAACGTGCGCGCATGCTGACGTGCCAGCAGCTCCGTCGGCGCCATCAATGCCGCCTGCACGCCGGCCTCCGCCGCGCGCAGCATTGCCAGCAGCGCCACCAGTGTCTTGCCCGCGCCCACGTCCCCCTGCAGCAGCCGCAGCATCCGCCGCGGCGCCGCGAGATCCGCGTCGATCTCGCGCAGCGCCTCGGCCTGCGACGGCGTCGGCGCGAACCCGAATCGGCGCAGCGCCTCCGCTCGCAACCCGCCATCCCCCCGCACTGGCCGCCCCGGTTCGCACCGGACCCGCGCGCGAACCACGCGCACCGCGACCTGCCCCGCCAGCAGCTCGTCGTAAGCGAGCCGCGCATGCGCCCGCCCCCGCCGCGCCGCATCGTCCTCGACCGGCGCCTGCAGCATCCGGACCGCCGGCCCGAATCCGGGCCAACCCTCGCGCGCCAGCAATGAGCCCGACAGCCACTCCGGCAGCGCCGGCAGCGCCGACAGTGCCGCACCCACCGCCCGGCGCAGCGACGACGGTCCTAATCCCGCGCACAGCGGCCACACCGGCTCCAGCGGGGGGATCTCCGCCCGGCGCTCCGCCGGCACCACGAAATCCGGATGCGTCATCCGCAGCCGCCCCGCATAGATATCGAGCCGGCCCGACACCGCCACCCGCGCCCCCACCGGCAGCTGCGCCAGCCGCTGCGGCTTGAACAGCGTCAGCTCCAGCTCGCCCGTCCCGTCGCTCACCACCACCCGCCACGGCTGACGCGCGTTCGCGGGCCTGGCGTGCCGCATCACCTCGACGACCAGCGTCACCATCGAGCCCGGCACCGCCTCGGCCAGGAGCGGCGCTGCCCGCCGGTCCACCAACTGCACGGGGAGGTGGAACAGCAGATCGAGCACCGCCGGCCCTCCCACCAGTCTCGGCAGCAGACCCGCCTCCCGCTTCGACACGCCGGGCAGCGACGCGATCGGCCGCAGCAGCGCCTCGTCCTCCGCCATCATCCGCGCAGCGTCCATTTCCTCATGCCATCCCGGACTGGCGTCGTCTCGCACGGTCGCTATATGACGCCAGCGAATGAATGAAGCAGCCAACACACCCGCGCCGCTCGACGCCAGGCGGCGCCGTATCCTGTTTCGCGCCACTCATCGCGGCATGCACGAGGCCGACCTCCTGATCGGCGGCTATGTTTCGCCGAGGATCGCCGGCTTCACCGACGCCGAACTCGACGCCCTCGAGGAGATCATGGAATTCGTCGACGCCGATCTCGTCGACTGGCTGCTCGGCCGCGCCGCCGTGCCCGACGGCCGCCGCTCGCCGATGCTGCGCGCCATGCTCGACGCCGCCCACCAGCGAGGTCAAGAACCCTGAGCGCCATCATCGACCAGCCCCGCCCAGAGAGCCGCACCGGGCTCGGCGCCACCATCCACGGCGCCCCCGAGGGCTACGACGCGCGCCTCCTGACGCGCCGCCGCGCCGAACATGCCGGCTCCCTGCTGCATGTCGCGCGCGACGACACCCGTCTCGCCCGGCTCGCGGAGGCCATCGCCTTCTTCGATCCCACGATCGAGATCGTCCGGTTCCCGGCCTGGGACTGCCTGCCCTACGACCGCGTCTCGCCCAACGCCGCCCTCGTCGCCGAACGCGCCGCCGCCCTCGCAAGATTGGTCCAGCCGGCCACCAGACCCCGCATCGTCCTCACCACCGCCAACGCCATCCTCCAGCGGGTCCCGCCGCGGAGCGCCTTTCGCGACGCCAGCCTCGAAATCGAGGAGGGCAGCGCGCTCGACACCGAGCTGCTGACCGAGTTCCTCATCGGCCGCGGTTACAACCGCGCCGAGACCGTGCGCGAGCCGGGCGAGTTCGCGGTCCGCGGCGGCATCGTCGACATCTATCCGGCCGGCGAGGGCGAACCCGTCCGCCTCGACCTGTTCGGCGACGAGGTTGAGAACATACGGCGGTTCGACCCGTCCACCCAGCGCTCCACCGACAGGCTGCCCCGCCTCGTCCTTCATCCCGTCGCCGAACTCGCCCTAGATTCTCAATCCATCTCGCGCTTCCGCTCCAACTGGCGCGAGCTGTTCGGCCAGGAGGCCGCCGCCGACGGCATCTACCAGTCGGTCTCCGACGGCCGCCGCTATCCCGGCCTCGAGCACTTCATGCCGCTCTTCCATGACGTGCTAGAGACCCTGCTGGATTACCTGCCGAACCCCACCATCAGCCTCGACCACCAGTGCGAGGAGGTCTTTGAGGGCCGCCTCGAGATGATCGCCGACCATTTCGAGGCGAGGAAACTTCCCGCTCGCGAAGGCGAGTTGCCCTACCGCCCGATCCCGCCCGGCCTGCTCTACCTCGACCGCGAAACGCTGGATCAGGCCTTCGCCCATCTCGAGGTCACCAGCTTCAGCCCCTTCACCAAGCCGGACGGGGCCGCCGGCATCGATGCCGGCGGCCGCCCCGGCGCCATCTTCGCCTCGCAAGGCACGCTCCGCTCCACCGACGGGGCCCGCAACGTCTTCGACCTGCTCGCAGCCCAGGCCCGCGAATGGGCCAACGCCCGCCGCCCGCGACGCACCATCGTCACCGCCTGGAGCCGAGGCTCGCGCGAGCGTCTCGCTGCCCTGATGCGCGAGCACGACCTCGCCGCCCACCAGACCGACACCTGGGCCGAAGCGATCGCGCTCGACCCCAAGCGCGGCATCGCCATCGCGACGCTCGGCATCGAGCGCGGCATCGTCGCCGAGGATTTCGCCCTCGTCTCCGAGCAGGACCTGCTCGGCGAACGCATCTCCCGCCCGCCGCGCCGCCGCCGCCGCGCCGACGAGTTCATCGCCGAAGCGACCGAGATCGCCGAGGGCGACCTTGTCGTCCATCAGGATTACGGCATCGGCCGCTACGACGGCCTCGAGACGCTCACCATCGGCACCGCCCCGCACGACTGCCTGCGCCTGGTCTACGACGGATCCGAGAAGCTCTATCTCCCGGTCGAGAACATCGAGCTCCTGAGCCGTTTCGGTTCCGAACAGCAAGGTCAGCTCGACCGGCTCGGCGGCACCGCCTGGCAGAACCGCAAGGCGCGGATGAAGCAGCGCATCCGCGACATGGCGGGCGAGCTGATAAAAACCGCCGCCGCGCGCCGCATCCGCGAAGCCCCCAGCCTCGCCCCCGCCGAAGGAACCTGGGACGAGTTCTGCGCCCGCTTCCCCTTTGCCGAGACCGAGGACCAGCTCCGCGCCATTGCCGACGTCCTCGAGGACCTCGCCTCCGGCCGCCCGATGGACCGCCTGGTCTGCGGCGACGTGGGCTTCGGCAAGACCGAGGTGGCGCTGCGCGCCGCGTTCGTGGCCGCCATGTCGGGCGTCCAGGTCGCCGTCGTGGTCCCCACCACCCTCCTCGCGCGCCAGCACCACCGCACCTTCTCCGCCCGCTTCCAGGGCCTCGACATCCGCGTCGAGCAGCTCTCGCGCATGGTCAACGCCAAGGATGCCGTAAAGGTCAAGGCCGGCCTCGCCGACGGCACCGTCAACATCGTCATCGGCACCCACGCGCTGCTCTCCAAGGGCATCGAGTTCACCGAATTGGGACTGCTCATCGTCGACGAGGAGCAGCATTTCGGCGTCGCCCATAAGGAAAAACTCAAATCCCTGCGCGACGACGTCCATGTGCTCACGCTGAGCGCCACCCCCATCCCGCGCACGCTCCAGCTCGCACTCACCGGCGTGCGCGAGATGAGCCTGATCGCCACCCCGCCCGTCGACCGTCTCGCCGTGCGCACCTTCATCATGCCGTACGACGGCGTGGTCATCCGCGAGGCCGTCCAGCGCGAGCGCTTCCGCGGCGGCCAGATCTTCTGCGTCGTCCCGCGCCTCGAGGACATCGAGCGCATGGGCGAGCGCCTGCGCGAGATCGTCCCCGAGGCCAAGTTTGCCGTCGCCCACGGCCGCCTCGCCCCCACCGAGCTCGAACGCGTCATGACCGAGTTCGGCGAAGGCAAGTTCGACATCCTGCTGTCCACCAACATCGTCGAATCCGGCCTCGACATGCCAGCCGTCAACACGCTCATCATCCACCGCGCCGACATGTTCGGTCTCGGCCAGCTCTACCAGCTCCGCGGCCGCGTCGGCCGCGGCAAGCAGCGCGGCTACGCCTACCTCACCTGGCCGCAGAGCCATCGCCTCAGTGCCGCGGCCGAGAAGCGCCTCGACATCATGCAGACGCTCGACAATCTCGGCGCCGGCTTCACGCTCGCCAGCCACGACCTCGACCTGCGCGGCGCCGGCAACCTGCTCGGCGACGAGCAGTCAGGCCATATCCGCGAAGTCGGCATCGAGCTCTATCAGCAGATGCTCGAGGACGCGGTCGCCGAGCTCCGCATGGCCAAGGGCCGCCGCAAGGCCGAGGACACCGACTGGACCCCGCAGATCGCCCTCGGCCTGCCCGTCCTCATCCCCGACACCTACGTTCGCGACCTCCCCGTCCGCCTCGGCCTCTACCGCCGCATCGGCAACCTCACCAACGACGAGGAGACCGGTGCGATGGCCGCCGAACTCGTCGACCGCTTCGGCGAACTGCCCGACGAGGCCCAGAACCTGCTCGATGTCGTCACCCTCAAGCGCCTCTGCAAACAGGCGGGTGTGGAGAAGCTCGAGGCCGGTCCCAAAGGCATGGTCGTGCAATTCCGCCGCAACAAGTTCCGCAATCCTCCCGGCCTCATCGGGTGGATGGCGAGCAAGCGCTCGAAGGACCCGAACAAGGACCTGGGCGAGATGCGCCTGCGCCCCGACCACAAGCTCGCGATCATCCGTGAAATGACCACCGCCCAACGCATCCGCATCGCCCGCGACGTCGCCCAGAACCTCCACCGCCTCGCCGAGGACCCCGCCACCGCGTAGGCGAGCAGGAGAAGGGCAGGGGCGTTGCCCCTGCACCCCACCAGGAGCCAGCGGCTCCTGGACCTCAGGGGTCGCGAGCGTCGGTCACGAGCACTGACCTCACGCCGCCGAGCGAAAGCGCCATGGCGACAGTGACGCCGGGACGAAGATCCGAAAGGCTGCCGGGATGAAGGGCTTCGCCCGTTGCTTCCGGGGACATCTTCACTGTCACGTCATCCGTGCCGCTTCTGATCAGGATCGACGTCGGATCATTGGCCTCAAGACGGCCTGATATGAGCGCGGTGCGGGTCGGTTGCGGCTGTTCAGCGTCCAGGCCCGAGGCAGGCAGGAACTCGCGCGCGAGCCGTTCCTTCTCCCGCGTCGGAACGGAGCGATCTGCTTGCATATAGGCACCCCCGACCAGCAAACGCTCGTCCGGAAGCTTGATATCGATCGCCGTGACAGCAACGATGTCGCCGACCCGAAGATCTGATCGCGCGAGCGGACGTCCAACGACGATCAGGGCATCCGGCGCAAGCACGACCCTCGCATCGTGGCCGTTGCGATCGCGCACGCTCAGCGAACGCGCCGCCACGTCGACGCTCAAGAGAGCGCCGCGAAGGGCAGGGGTGCCGTGTGCGAATTCCGCGCGGCAGGTCGCGGCCAACCCGAATGCCGACGCCACGAAGACAGCCCACTTTGTCGCCAGCTTCAAACCGGCGTGCCGCACTGGCATCCGAGAGTTGCAAAAGGTTGCTGGAACCGCACGTGCTGGCCGGTGATCGGGTCGACACCCTCCGGCGGCAGTTCGTGCCCGATTTGTGCGATGAGCGGATACCAGCGCCCGTTGTCACCGCCTGGCACGGCTCCCACACCCACGGATGCCGATTGCGTATGGGTGAACGGAACGGTGAGATGCAGCAATTCGTGCCAAGTATACTCCAGCGCGGATTGTAGATAGGGGCTCGGCGCCAGGTAGATCTTCAGGCCAATGCGCTGCTCCGGTGGCCCTTCGAAGCCGCAGATTTGTCCCGACCTGCCGTCGGTCCAGATTGCCAGCCCGGCCGCGGAGGTTTCGGGTGGCAGGCTGGCGCCCATCGTCTGCAGCGAGGTGTAAAACGCGACCGTCCGCGTCCTGCCCGCCACCAGCACACTGATCAGTCTGGCGATCGCGTGGCCCTTTGTCGAAGCCGCAAGCCCGGTGCGGATCGCCCAGGCCACGCGCGCCGAGAAGTCAGGCACGGTCAAGCCGGTTAGATCGAACGTCAGTCCTTTTTCGCGAATGAATGGAATTGCCATGGCAAATGTTCCGGATGCCTCCCAATACAACGGCAGATCATTGGCTCGTCAACCAATGACCTTCGACACGTGCAGCGCCAGCCAACGCGTCAGCTATCAGCAACCGAGCCTCATCGCATCCACTTGGACACGCGAAGTCGCCCAAACCCCGTGGACTCGCTCGGCCCTTGTCGGCGTTGACCCACGGCACCACCGCTCCTTATCCTAACGTTATGAACTGTCTATGCCCGATCGTTGCGCTCATGGCGCTCACCGCATGCCAAGCGCCGTCCGGCACGTGCAAGCTCAGCATCCTTGCATCCGTTCCGTTCCACGTGGCTCGCGGTCATCTGATCGTCGATGCCGAGCTGAACGGCCAGCCGAGCAAGCTCATCTTCGACACCGGCGCCCAGACGAGCGTGTTGACCGGCGACGCTGTCCAACGGCTCGGCCTGCGGACCGAGAACGAGCATGTCGGCACCGTCAACGGCATCGGCGGCATGCGACTGGTGTCTCTCGTCGACGCGGACACATTCAGCATCCGCAATCTCAAGGCGCACGACTTCCACTTCATCGCCGGCAACGTGCTCGGCCAGGCCAATGCGGCCGACGGATTGCTCAGCACCGACTTCCTCTCGCGATACGATGTCGACCTCGATGTTCCCGGCCGTCGCATCGACTTCTTCACCTCCTCGGGCAACTGTGACCACCCGACCGTCGCGCTGAACGGCGACGTTTTCGCAACCAGGCTGATCAGCGACGACGATGATCCCAGGCCGAGGATTCAGATCTCCATCGAGGGCAAGATGTTCACGGCGCTCCTCGACACCGGCTCGCCGGTGACGGTCATGTTCCGATCGGCGGCTGACCGCCTCGGCTTGGGGATAGCCGCCTTGAAAGCGGATCGCGTCGGCAAGATCGGTGGCATCGGGCCGGACCCGGTCGTCGCCTACCGTCACGTCCTGCAGACGGTGAAAATCGGCGACATCACCATCGAGAACATGCCGATCGACATCGCCGACCAGACCTCGTTGCGCGACGATGCGATGATCCTCGGACTGAACTTCATCGGCCGGATCCATCTCTGGATCTCGAATTCGTCCGGCCGGCTGATCATGCAATATCCGCCGCTCACGTCGCCCCTCGACGAGTCGGCACGCTGATCTCGCACGGACAGGTCACGCGAGCGGAACGCTCCCGGATAGCTCCAGCGCCGCGTTCTCTTTCAGTCCCACCCCGGTCATCTGGCCCCGGCGGGCTTCGTGCATCAGCCACGCGAGCGTGCCGGCCGCCTGCATCGTGGTCAGGCCTTTGTCATGGATGTTCGAGACGCAGTTGCGCTCGTGATCACGCCGCCCGACACGTGGCGCCCAGGTCAGATAGACACCCAGGCTGTCGGCGACCGACAAGCCCGGCCGCTCGCCCAACAGCATCACGCAGAGGCGGGCCCCAACTCGTTCGCCGATCTCGTCGCCGAGCGCCACACGCGCCTGCTCGGCCAGCACCACCGGTGCAATGCGCCACCGCGGCAGACGGTCGACGCACGCGCGCAGCAGCGGGACAGCATGAGACTGCACGGCGGCAGCGGACAATCCGTCGCCGAGCACGAAGACGACGTCGTGATCGCCCGGCTCGAGGGTGCCGAGCGACAGCGGATCGAGCCGCCGCCCAAGGTCCGGCCGCCGCAGATAGGTCGAGCGGTCGCCGGCACGGCTTTGCACCCTGAGCGTCCTCAGCGGGTGGAGACCGGCCTCCAGCCGTGCCATGTCGAGCACTGTGTGGACGGCGTCACGGGCAGCGGCGTGGGCGCGCTGCAGCTCCAGCACATGATCGAGCGCCAGGGCGTCGCCGCTGCGCCGCAGCCCGATGCGCGCGCCCGTCGTGCCGCGAAGCGCCGCCCAAGGGTCGAGCGCCGGCTCACGCGGCATCGGCGGACAGGCGGGCGAGCAGCGCCTGCTCGGTCAGCGCGCGCGGCCGGAGCCGGCCGGTGGCGTCCGCCAGGCCCACGCGCGCGAGCCAATCCGCGAATTCCGGCGCCGGCTGCAAGCCTAGCGCATGGCGCAGACCGAGCACGTCATGGAACGACAGGCTCTGGTAGTTCAGCATGATGTCGTCGGCGCCGGGCACGGTGATCAGGAAATTCGTCCCCGCGATGCCGAGCAGCATCATCAGGGTGTCCATGTCGTCGCCATCGGCCTCGGCGTGATTGGTGTAGCAGACATCCACGCCCATCGGCAGGCCCAGCAGCTTGCCGGTGAAATGGTCCTCGAGGCCCGCGCGCACGATCTGCTTGCCGTCATAGAGATATTCGGGACCGATGAAGCCGACCACGGTGTTAACTAGCAGCGGCCGGTAGCGGCGCGCCACGGCGTAGGCCCTCGCCTCGAGCGTCTGCTGGTCGCACCCCCAGTGCGCGTCGGCCGACAGCGCCGATCCCTGGCCGGTCTCGAAATACGTGCAATGATCGCCGACGCTGCCGCGCCGCAGTCCGCGCGCGGCCTCGTGCGCCTCGTCGAGCACGGCGAGGTTGACGCCGAAGCTGGTGTTGGCCGCCTCGGTGCCGGCGACGGACTGGAACACCAGGTCCACCGGACCGCCTCGCTCGAGGATCGCCATCGTGTTGGTGACGTGCGTGAGCACGCATGTCTGCGTCGGGATGTCGTAGAGTTGCCTGAGTTCGTCGAGCATCCTGAGCAGCGCCATGCAGTTGTCCGCATTGTCGCTCGCGGGATTGATCCCGATCACGGCATCGCCCGCGCCGAGCAGCAGCCCATCCAGGGTGGAGGCCGCGATGCCGCGCGGGTCGTCGGTGTTGTGGTTGGGCTGCAGGCGGGTGGCGAGGCATCCCGCCAGGCCGATCGTGTTGCGAAACGCGGTGACCACGCGGCATTTCCGCGCGACATGGACGAGGTCCTGGTTGCGCATCAACTTCGACACCGCCGCGACCATCTCCGGCGTCAGACCCGGAGCAAGTGCCGCGAGCGCCGCCGCATCCGCGTCGTCGGTCAGCAGCCAGTCGCGGAACTCCCCGACCGTAAAGGTGGAGACAGGCGCAAACGACGACCGATCGTGCGTGTCGATGATCAGGCGGGTGACTTCGTCCTGCTCGTAGGGGATCAGCGTCTGCTCGAGAAAGACGCTCAGCTTCATCTCCGCGATCGCGTAACGTGCGGCCACACGCTCGGCATCGGAACTCGCGGCCAACCCGGCCAGCTCGTCGCCCGATCGTCTGGGCGAGGCGCGGGCCAGCAGGCTCGCGAGGTCCTCGAACACGTATCGGGTGCCGGCAAGATCGCTGTTCCAGGCCACGGCTCAGACCGCGCTGAAGCCGTTGTCGACGAAGAGATGCGTTCCGGTCACGAACGACGCCTCGTCCGACAGCAGGAACAGGGCCGCGCGCGCCACCTCCTCTGGTTCGCACAGCCGGCCTTGCTGTGCCGCGATCGCGGCGTCCGACACGTCCACGCCGAGGCGTGCCAGCGCCTCGATCTCGCGCATCCCGTGCGCCGTCCGGATGAAGCCCGGGCAGACCGCATTGCAGCGGATGTTGCGGTCCCGATACTCCACGGCGATGGCGCGCGCGAACATGTGGCACGCACCCTTGGTGGTGTCATACAGGACCTCTCCCGGCGTCGCGAGCCGGGCCGAGATCGACGAGGTGCAGACGATCGCGCCGCCACCGGCCTCGATCATCCGTGGCAGCACGGCGCGCGTCATCAGGAACATGCTCTTGACGTTGACCGCCATCAGCCAGTCCCAATCCTCCTCCGTCGTCTCGAGGAAGGGCTTCACGACCAGCGTGCCCGCATGGTTGAACAGTGCGGTCACGGCGCCGAGTGCCGAATGGACGGTGGCGACGGCGTGCGCGACCTCATCCGCGCGCGACAATTCGGCGTGTGCGAAGACGGCCTGGTGGCCGCGATCACGGAGTTCGTGCGCGAGCGTCTCGCCCGCGTCCGCGTCCCGATCGACGATGCCGACCTTGGCCCCTTCGGACGCGAACAGGCGCGCGGCCGCCGCCCCGCAGCCGGCCGCGCCACCCGAGACGAGCGCCACCCTGCCGGCGAGCCGTCCGGTCATGCCTCGCCGACCGCCCGCTCGGCCGCTTCGATCTCGGCCCGGCGTCGGTTCGCCACGTCCCCGATCGGCGGCCCCGCGAAACGCCGCCGCTCGAAGCCGAACCAGACGACCATTGCCACAACGAGCGCCGCGATCGTGACGGTCAGCGCTTGTCCGTTCGGCGGCTGGATGCCGATGAAGATCAGCGTCGCGCAGCCGATGATGCAGAGCACCGCGATCGGACGATACAGCGTACCCAACTGGAACGGACCCATGTGGACCCAGGACCGGCCGTGCGCGAACAGGCCAGCTGCCACTGGCAGGAGATAGGAGATGTAGAGGAACATCGTGCAGACCGCGGCGATCGTCGTGTAGACGGGTGCATAGATCGTGAACGCGACCGCAAGGACGGAGGCGGCCCAGATGCTGGCCACCGGCGTGCGATATCGCGGGCTGACCCGGCGCAGGGTCGCCGACGCGGGAAGCCCGCCGTCGCGCGCGAAGGCGAAGATCATCCGGCTCGCCGACGTCACGCAGGCCAGTCCGCACAGATACTGCGAGATGCCGATCCCGACATACAACAGGAGTTTCACGCCGCCGGGCAGCACGCCGTCCATGATCGCGAAGAAGGAGCTGCCGCCCTGGCCGGCCGCTTTGCCCAGATCGGGTGCCGCGAGTACGATGGCGGCCAGCATGGCCCAGCCGAACAGGCCCGACCA
The DNA here is from genome assembly GCA_965276655.1 of Acetobacteraceae bacterium. Classification (GTDB taxonomy): domain Bacteria; phylum Pseudomonadota; class Alphaproteobacteria; order Acetobacterales; family Acetobacteraceae; genus CAXTPV01. The sequence continues at coordinate 2,522,256 of CBDIBD010000003.1, read as the reverse complement.
CAGCACCGAATGGATCATCCCGCGCGGAATCGCGCGAGGCGCGCCGATCGTCTCCTCGGCGGTGTGCGCGGAGGCGTCGAAACCGGTGATCGTGTATGCCGGCAGCAGCAGGCCGAGCAGGAACAGATAGGCGACGTTGTGGGTCGCGGGCCAGACGCCGCCGCCGGGATCGCCGGAATAGTTGTGGAACGTCCAGAGCCGGCTCGGCTGCAGGTGCGGAGCGAAGGCAAGCAGGGCGAGCGTCAGCGCGATCACGACGGCGAAGATGATGATGCCCGACAAGTCCGTCAGCCTGGTCGTGAGGCGGATGCCGAGATGGTTGCACGTCGCCTGCGAGATGGTGATGGCGCCCACCACGATGGACTGGACAAGGATGGAATGCATCGTCGGCGACGCCGGCGTCAGCGCGGCCGTGTCGATGCCGAGATAAGGAAAGATCGCGCCGACCAGGAAGAGGTAGGTGCCGACATTGATCGCGGCCAGCACCGTGACCAGGCCCACCAGGTTGAACCAGGCCGTCAGCCATCCGAGGCCGCGCCCGCCAAGGATCGAGCCCCAGTGGTAGAGGCCGCCGGCGGTGGGATACGCCGACCCGATCTGGCCCATGGCGAGGGCGAAGAACAGCGAGAACAGGCAGGCGACAGGCCAGCCGAGGCCGATCGAGGCGCCTCCCACCGAACTCAGGCCCTGGCTGAACGAATTGATACCGCCCGAGAGGATGCAGATGATCGAAAACGAGATCGCGAAGTTCTGGAACGTCTTCATGCCCCGCAGCAGTTCCTGCGCGTAGCCCATCGAGTGCAGGATCGCCTTGTCGGTGGCACTGTCGGCGAGGCCGGACGTGCGGGACGTCGTGTCGGTTCGTACGTCCATCGAAGCACCCTCTTCCGCGTAGAGCAACGCTATGCGGAGAAACGCGCCGTTACGACAGAAATATGATGGGCGCGGTGATCGTCCATGATGGGCGTGATATCCGCCACACGGACCCCGCGGCCTGCCGATCTCACACGATGGGAAGCGTCAAGCTCGCCGCAGCCAGCCCAGCCGCTTGCGCACGGAGGGTCACCGAACCGGTCGACCCCGACGGACGCACCACCGCCAGCGCCGACCCATGATAGGTCTGTCGCCCAGGTCCCTGGAAGCTGTCGACATTCTGCGGGTTCGCGTTCCCGACCGCGGCCAGTTCGCCCTGTCCGTCGACCGCGAACATCACCTCCACGACCGCGTCCGGCACCCGCCGCCCGAACTCGTCCGCCACCACCGCCAGCACATGGGCGAGGTCGTTCCGGCTTGCCGCCAGCAGCAACTGGTCCGGCAGCAGCAGCAACCGATGCGCCGGCCCCACCGTCTCGAGCGCCTGCACGCCGATGACTTGTCCGTTTCGATACGCCACCGCCAGCAGCAATCCGGGTGCATATCCCACCATGAATCGGGCCCGCAGCTTGTCGGCACCCGCCAGCGTCTGCCGGCCTACCTCATGCCCGTTCAGCAACAGCGCCACCACGTCGCCCGACGTGTAGACATTGACGATCAACTCCTGTCCGGCCGCCACCGGCCAGCTCCAGCTCTTCAGCTCGTCCGGCCATCCCCACGCGCTCAGCCCCTGCATCTGTCCCGCCGGCGTCGGCCGCTGGACGAACACCTCGAGCGGGCTCCGCCCCCACAACACGTCCCGGTAGTACGACTGGGGTTTCTTCTCGCCGGCCAGGTCGATGTCGCCGCAATAGGAATTGAACATCGGATACGGCCGGTCGAAATCATACGTGCAGCATTTCGAGAACGGTTCGATCGTCTCGCCGCCCACCGGCTCGAGAAACACGTTCCCCAGACCCGACTCGCCGAGATAGTCGATCCCCGTCCAGACGAAGTCCCCGATCACGTACGGCGCCTGCTCGACGGCCATCCAGCTGTCATAGGCGAAATACGGCAGGCTTTCCGACGAGATGATCGCCTTCGTCGGATGCAAACGGTGCACCTCCGCGTAGATGCCGGGCTGGTAATGAATATCCGACAAATCTAGGTAATCGTATTCCGGCCCCTGATACTCGAGCGTCGGATAGGTCATGAGGCCCCCGCCCGTCACCATCCGCGTCGGGTCGAGTGTGCTGATCAGGTTGTGGATGTTCCGCCCGATCACGCCGCCCTGCTGCGTCTGCCCGTCCGGAATCTCGTTGCCGACGCTCCACAGCACCACGCTCGGATGGTTCCGATCCCGCAGCACCATGCTGGTGATGTCGGACGGCCAATATCGATCGAAATAGAGGCTGTAGTCCTGCGGGTTCTTGCCTGCGTCCCAGCAATCGAACGCCTCGTCGTAGACCAGCAGACCCAGCCGGTCGCAAGCATCCAGGAACGCCGGTGACGGCGGATTGTGCGAACTCCGCACCGCGTTGAAGCCATTGAGCTTGAGCTGTTCGACCCGGCGCACCTCCGCGCGATCGATCGCCTTCGCGCCCAGCGCGCCATTCGTATGGTGAACGCACGCCCCCTTCATCTTCACCGGCCGGCCGTTCAGGGAGAAGCCCTGCGCCGCGTCGATCACGACGCGTCGCACGCCGAATGTCTGCCGCACCGCATCGACCACCACGCCACCGACCAGGACCACGATGTCGGCGGTGTAGAGAAACGGCGTGTCCGGCGACCACAGATCCGGCGACGGCAGTGACAGCGAGAGCGACGCGGTCCCTGTCGCACCCCGCGCCACGCTCAAATCCGTCGATGTGCTCGCCACCGCCCGGCCAAGTGGATCCTGCACGCTCGCCTCGATCATCGCCCCGCTGACCGGCTGCAGCCGGCTCTCGAGTTCGACCGCCAGGTTCACGGTCGCCGCACTCGTCGACACGTTCGGGGTCGTCACCGAGACCCCCCAGAGCGGGATCCGAGCCGGTCCCGTCGTCGTCAGCCAGACATGCCGGTAGATGCCCGATCCCGAATACCACCGGCTCGTCCGCCCGACATTGGCCACCCGCACCGCGATGACGTTGGTGCCGTTGCGATCGATGACGGCGCCCAGCTCGAACGCGAAACTCGTGTATCCGTAGGGATGGAACCCGAGATGAACGCCGTTGAGATAGACATCGACCGCCTCATAGACCCCATCGAACCGGACCTCGATCTGCCGGTCCGACGCGAGCCCGTCGAGCGCGAAGTGCTTGCGATACCAGCCGACGCCACCCACCGTCCAGGCCGTCGCCGCCGGCGTGTCGTAGTTGGCCTGTCCCTTGTCGGCCGGCACATCCAGGAACGGCCCGATCTGCGCGGGCGGCGAATCGTATACCGTCCACAGCGCCGGATTGCTCGTCTCGGCACCGCTGCCGGTCGATCCCCCCAGATCCTCGATGCTCCAGTCATGCGGAACATCGAGGTGCCGCCAGTCGCCGTCGTCGAAATCCGTGCTCTCGGCGCCAGCGGGATCGCCGCGAAAAAACCGCCAGTCCGCGTCGAACGAGGCGTCCCGCGCGACGCCGGCGACGGTTCCTGCCGCTGCATGCCCCGCGCCGGACCCAGCGACTGCCGCCGCCGTGGTCCCGGCCGCAAGCTGCAAAGCCCGCCGGCGGCCGAACCCGTTGCCACGCCCCATGGGTCTCTCCTCCCCGGTTGCCGATCTTTGCCGGCCCACGGCATTGCTACCGCTTCGGATTGGAACCGTGTCTCACGTGTCGGTGAGGCCGAATTTGACTGTGTAATCCCCCGCCGCGCAGGCTCTTCCTTGGTCAATGACCCCGAGCTGGCTGACCTGTTGTTTCAGTTCGACAACCGGTGGTGCCCTGCCGAACCGCCGAGCATATCCTTTCAGCCGCGCCGGCCGTCCTCGGAATGAAAGCACAGATCCCGCGGCCAGGAGGCGCTCGGCCGCCCGGCGGCGCGAGAGGCAGACCCTGCGCCTCGCGCCGGCCGGAGCCAACGCCAGCTCCGCAGGATGCGAAGAAACCCGATCATCGACGCCTGCTCCCGCTCCATCATGCGAACATGGCGAGCACCCCATAAAAGGGCCATTCGTCCGATCGGCGCGCGCCGTAAACGCGCCCTAAAGCGGGGAGGCCGACTTGATCGCGAAGGCACCGAATTTCAAACTCCGCGCGGGCCGGACGTCTCGAGAACCGAACCCGGCAAGCCGATTGCACGGCACCGCAAGCACCCCGGCACCGCAAGCACGCCGGCACCGCGCCGGCCGGAAGGAACCACAATGGATGATCGGCCACGCCTCGCACGAAGCCACTCCCCAGGCATCCACCTGACGACCACGCGATGAAGATCTCCGTCATCGGCATGGGCGCCGTCGGCACCGAGATCGTCGCCTCCCTGATCGTGATGCCCGAGATCAACGAGATCGTCGCCGTCAACCGCACCCGTGCGAAAGCGGAAGGCGAGGTGCTCGACCTCCTGCACACCACCGCCTTCAACACCGCGCGCAACCCGAAGCTCCGCGCCGGCGATCCTCCCGACCTCGCCGGCAGCGACATCATCGTGCTGACCACCGGCGCCAACATCCCCGGCTCCACCTCGCGCGACGAATGGTTGATCCCCAACCGGAGGATCGTCGAGGCGATGATGCCCGATCTCGAGCGATACGCGCCCGACGCCATCATCCTCGTCGTCACCAACCCGGTCGAGACCATAACCCAACTCATGCTGCGCCAGTCTCGCTTCCCCAAGCGGCGCGTCATCAGCCTCGGCACCATCGTCGACACCGCCCGCCTGATGCGCATCGTCAGCGAGCGGATCGCGATCGACCCCAAGAACATCTTCGGCTACGTGCTCGGCGACCACAGCGAAACCGGCTTCATCCCCTGGAGCCTTTGCAACGTCAGCGGCATGGACATCGGCGCCTATTGTCGTCTCAACGATGTCCCGCCGATCGACCGGGCCGCCGTCAGGCGCGCCGTCACCGAGGCCGGCTTCGGCATCGTCCGTCTCAAGGGCAACACCAACCACGGCATCAGCGCCAGCGTCTGCCGTCTGATCCGCGCCATCATCGCCGACGAGAAATCCGTCCTTCCCGTCGGCACCCTTCTCGAAGGCGAATACGGCATCGACGATCTCGTCATGAGCGTCCCCTGCGTCATCGGCCGCTTCGGTGTCGAGCGCATCCTCAACGTCGCCTTCAGCGACGCCGAGCGTGTCGAGCTCGCGGCCTCCGAACGCCATCTGCGCGATTTGCTCGCCATCGCCCAGGACGGGTAGTCAACGCTCGCATGCCACACTCGATCGTGCCGCCGAACCCACTCGACCAGCTGTCCGATATCCTCGGCGAGCGCGGCGTCGTCCGTGATCCCGACCAGGCCCGCTACACCAGCGACTGGTCGGGCGAGCATCAGGGGCGCCCGCTTGCCATCATCCGCCCCGCCAGCACCGAGCAGGTCGCGTCCGCGCTCCGGCTCTGCCACGAAGCAGGCGTGCCCGTGGTTCCGCAGGGCGGCAACACCGGCCTCGTCGCTGGTGGCGTCCCGTCCGACACCGGCAACGAGATCCTGCTCAGCCTCGAGCGCCTCGACCGCGTGCGCGAGATCGATGCCGCGAACTTCAGCATGGTCGCGGAGGCCGGCTGCATCCTCTCCGACCTCCACCGCGCCGCCGAAAGCGCCGACCGGCTCTTCCCCCTCAGTCTCGGCGCGCAGGGAAGTTGCCGGATCGGCGGCAACGTCGCCACCAACGCGGGCGGCATCAACGTGCTTCGCTACGGCATGACCCGCGACCTTGTCCTCGGCCTCGAAGCCGTCCTCCCCGACGGCCGGATCTGGCATGGCTTGCGGTGCTTGCGCAAGAACAACGCCGGCTACGACCTCAAGCAGCTCTTCATCGGCGCCGAGGGCACGCTCGGCATCGTCACCGCGGTGGCGCTCAAGCTGTTCCCCCGCCCGACCCAGATCCGCACCGCCTTCCTCGGCGTCGCCTCCGTCGATGCCGCCCTGCGCCTGTATGCCACCGCGCGACGCGACCTGTCGGACCTGCTGACCGCCTTCGAGCTCATCGGCCGTCCCTGCCTCGACCTCACGCTGGCCCACAGTCCCGACCTGCGCGACCCGCTCGATCGGCCCGCGCCATTCGCCGTCTTGATGGAGGCCTCAGCCAGCGGCCTCGTCGATCTCGCGGCCTTGTTCGAGCGTTTCCTCGCCGACCGCGTCGAAGCCGGCGACGTCGAGGACGGCGTCGTCGCCCAGTCCACAGCTCAGGCTCGCGCGCTGTGGCGTCTGCGCGAGGATCTCGTCGAGGCCCAGCATCGCCAGGGGGTGCATCTCCGTTCCGACGTCTCCGTCCGGATCTCCGACCTCGCCGCCTTCGTCGAGGCCGCCGACGCCGCCATGCACACGCTCTCGCCCGCGGCCTGCATCCTCGATTACGGCCATGTCGGCGACGGCAACCTGCACTACAACGTCATCCCGCCACCCGGGCTCGACCGGGCAGCCGCCCAAGCCTTCGTCGAACGCGCCGAAGAGACGCTGTTCGCCATCATCGACCGCTTCGGCGGCTCGATCAGCGCCGAGCACGGCATCGGCCGCCTCAAGCGGGCGCATTTCCTCGAGCGCCTCTCTCCGGTCGAGGCCGACCTGATGCGGGCCATCAAGACCACCATCGATCCCGCCGGCCTGATGAGCCCCGGACGCATGCTGTAACAAAACGGTCGCGGTCCGGATCGCGCGCAGGCTGTTAAAGCCGAAGCCCCGCACGCGGAGGCTTCATGCTGCTCCACATCGCGCCGGCATCCGGCCTGGTGATCGCCCTCCTGATCACCTGCTTCATCCTGGTCCTCGCCTTCGAGGCCACCAACGGCTTTCACGACACCTCGAATGCCGTCGCGACCGTGATCTACACCAACAGCCTCAAGCCGGTCCCCGCCGTCGTCTGGTCCGGCATCATGAACTTCGTGGGCGTGCTCGTCGGCGGCATCGCGGTCGCCTACGCGCTGGTCGAGATCCTGCCGCCCGATGTGCTCACCCCACCCGACGGCGCCCCGGCCCTGCCGATGCTCGTCTCCCTCTTCATCGCCGCCCTGTTCTGGAACGTGCTGACCTGGTTCTTCGGCATCCCGAACTCCTCGTCGCACTGCATCATCGGCGCTCTCGTCGGAGTCGCCATCGCCGACTCCCTCATCCAGGCCCGCAGCCTCGCCGACGGCGTCGACTGGCATCAGATCGTCCGCGTCCTCGAAGCTCTCGCCGTCTCCCCCCTGCTCGGCCTGGTCATCGCCGGCGGCCTCTATTTCCTGCTCAAGCTCATCGTCCGGCGCGGCCATCTCTTCGAGCCGCCCGAGGGCGACCAGGCGCCCGCCTGGTGGCTCCGTGGCCTGCTCATCCTTACCTGCACGTCCGTCAGCTTCGGCCACGGCACCAATGACGGTCAGAAAAGCATCGGCCTGATCATGCTCACCATCATCGGCCTGCTGCCGGCGACCTACGCTCTCAATCCGGATGCCGGCGCCCAACTCAGTCGCCTCGGCGCCAACGCCGCCGCCGCCCTCCCGCTGATCCAAAAATACGGCGACGACCGGAAGGACCAGGGCGTTCAGGCCGCCACCGACCTGCAGGCCTTCAACCCCGAGACGGCGGTGCCCACCTCGAGCGAAGCCCGCGACCAGGTTCGCCTGCGAACCAAGCGCCGCGGCGAGATCTTCTCGGTGATGGCCGAGCTCAAGCACGTCACCGACAACCCGGCCGCGAGCGCCGCCGACAAGGCCGAGGCCAAGAAGCTGCGCAAGAGCATGGGCGCCCCGGTCCACTACGCGCCGCTCTGGGTCCGCGTGCTCAGTGCGTTCTGCCTCGGCGCCGGAACGATGATCGGCTACAGGCGGATCGTCAAAACGCTGGGCGAGAAGCTCGGCAACGCGCACATGACCCCGGGCCAGGGCGGTAGCGCCGAGCTCGTGGGCTCGATCCTGATCGGCACCGCGGGCTTCACCGGCCTGCCCGTCAGCACCACCCACATCATCACCTCGGGAATCGCCGGCACAATGGTCGCCGGCGGCCAGGGCGTGCAGCGCACGATGCTCGTCCGGATCGGGCTCGCCTGGCTCTTTACCTTGCCCGCCACCATCCTGATCGCGGGCGGCCTGTTCTACCTGCTCGACAGCCCGCAATTCTGACGCGAGCGATCACGGGGCGGCTGCCGCCGCCGCCTTCGTCTTCAGGTCGGGATATTCGTTGGTCAGCGCGACCAGCACGCCGTTCGTCCAGCCGAACCCGACCTGGGTCGCATACTCGCCGCCGGCGCCAGAATCCCCGTTCGTCGTCGTGACGTTGTACTTCTCGACCAGTTCGCCGAACTGCTCGTAGCCGGCGATGTTCTTGGCGACCCAGCGCGACGCGAGCGTATGCGCCAGATCCGCCATCCCGTAGTTGCGAAGTCCCTGCACCGCGATCCATTGCAGCGGCGCCCAGCCGTTCGGCATGTCCCATTGCTGTCCGCTGTCGATCAGCGTGGCCTCCATGCCGCCCACATCGAGCAACCGGGTCCGGACATTGTTGCCGACCGCCAGCGCCTGCGGGATCGATGCGATCCCGAGATAGAGCGGGTAGAGCGTCGCCGCACTCAGCTCGCCCGTGGTCGTTCCCTCCTTCCACAGATAGTCGCTGAACGCGCCGAGCTTGCTGTCGTACAGCTTCGTGTCGATCGCGATCCCGCGCGTCACCGCCTTGCCGAAATACGCCTCCGCGTCGATTCCGTCGCCTTGCAGCAGATACGCGAACCCGATCGTGGCCTCCAGATGCGCGAGCAGGCTGTTCAGGTCCGGCGGCACGATGTCGAGCGCCCGGTCGGTCGCAAGCGTCATGTGGTCGCCGAGCCAGCGGGAGCTGAAATCCCAGCCCGATTCCGCGGTCGCCCGCAGATTCCGATACACCACCGTGGCCGGACGGCTCGCGCTCGCCGCCGTCGTCACGTCCTCGAGGTAACTCTCGTCGCGCGGCGCGTCACGTGCGTCCCAGTAGCGATTGAGCACCGTCCCGTCGGCGAGCTTGACCACGTTCCGGACCGCCGTTCCCGGTGCCAGCGTGTCGGCCCCCTGCATCCAGTAGCGATATTCGGCCAGCATCTCCGGCAGATACTTGCCGTACGTGCCGATCCCGTCCGTCCGCGCGACGAGGTCGACCATCAGCGAAAAGAACGGCGGCTGCGAGCGGCTCAGATAGTAGCTGCGGTTGCCGTTCGGGATGAACCCGTACTTGTCGATCTGATAAGCGAAGTCCCCGATCAGGTCATCGGCGAGTGCCGCTTGGCCGTCGCCCTCCAGGCCCAGGATCGTGAAGTAGGAATCCCAGTAGTAGTCCTCCCGGAACCGTCCTCCCGGGACGACATATGGATAGGGCAGGGGCAGCAACGTCGAGAAGGGCGGCACCGTCGTCGTTGTCTGTGTCAGCACCGGCCACAGGCTCGAGATGTAGGCGAGAAGGCCGGTCCCGGCGGCCGCCTTGGCGACGCTCGGGCCAGGCGGGGTCGGTCCGGTAAAATTCGCGGCCACGAAGACGTCGAGGTTGAAGTCCGGCTGCCCCTTCATCGCGCTGTAAGCGGCGACGATCGATACCGGACTCCCGTTCGGCACGAGGTCGGGGAACGTCTTGCTGTCGGTGAACACCGGGGCGAGTTCGACCGCGCCATAAAGCGCGCCGTATTCGATCGAGGGCGGGACAGGGTAATCCTGGCCGACCGTCTGCGCGCGAGCCGCCGAGCACAGGCCGAGACCCGCGGCGGTCGCCGCAAGCAGCGAGGACCGGAAACGTTGTTTTTGCCGCATTGGGCGTTCTCCCTTTGCCGTGACCTTTCTGAATTCTTGCAGAAGTGTAAAGGAGGGCCTGCAGCCGAGGCGTTCTCACGTTTCCGCGATCGAATTCCAGGCGGCATCGCCCCACCGGCTTGACGTCGGCCCGTTGCCGCGCGTAAGCCCCAGCGCTTCCACACGCCGCTCCGCGAAGGCTCGCGCAGCGGCGCGTCAAGCCATGGAGCAAACCCACCCATGTTCGACGCCCTTTCGGGCAAGCTCACCGGGGTCTTCGACCGGCTCGGCAAGCGCGGCGCACTGAGCGAGGGCGACGTCTCCGAGGCGCTGCGCGAGGTCCGCCTGGCCATGCTCGACGCCGACGTGGCACTCCCGGTCGTGCGCGACTTCATTGGCAAAGTGCGCGAGCGCGCGCTCGGCGCCGAAGTGCTCGATTCTATCTCGCCCGGTCAACAGGTCGCCAAGATCGTCAACGATGCGCTCGTCGAAGCCCTCGGCGGCGCCGGCGCGGTCCCGCTCAACCTCAACCGCGCTCCGCCAGTCCCGATCCTGATGGTGGGCCTGCAGGGCTCGGGCAAGACCACCACGTCGGGCAAGATCGCGCTCCGCCTGCTGACCCGCGAACGCAAGCGCGTCCTCCTCGCCAGCCTCGACGTCCAGCGCCCCGCCGCCCAGCTCCAGCTCGCGCAACTCGCCGAGCGGGCAGGAGTCGCGAGCCTCCCCATCGTCAACGGCCAGGGCCCCGTCGAGATCGCCCGCCGGGCGATGGACGCCGGCAGGCGGGAGGGGTTCGACGTCGTCATTCTCGACACCGCCGGGCGGCTGTCGATCGACGAGGCTCTGATGGACGAGGTCCGCGCCGTCCGCGCCGCCACCAATCCGGCCGAAACCCTTCTCGTCGTCGACGCCATGACCGGCCAGGACGCGGTCAACACCGCCCAGGCCTTCAACGAGGCCCTCCAGGTGACCGGAATCGTGCTCACCCGCATGGACGGCGACGCCCGAGGCGGCGCCGCGCTGTCGATGCGCCACGTCACCGGCGCCCCGATCAAGCTCACCGGCTCGGGCGAGAAGCTCGACGCGCTGGAGGAATTCCACCCTGAACGCGTCGCCGGCCGCATCCTCGGCCTCGGCGACATCGCCGGCCTCGTCGAGCGCGCCTCCGAGACCGTCGACGAGGCCGAGGCCGAGCGTGTCGCCACCCGCATGATGCGCGGCAAGTTCGACCTCGAGGACTACGCGAGCCAACTCAAGCAGATCACCCGCATGGGCTCGATCAGCGGCATCCTCGGCATGCTGCCCGGCATGGGCAAGATGAAGGAACAGATCGAGGGCGCCAATCTCGACACCACCGTCTTCAAGAAACAGGCCGCCATCATCGGCTCCATGACCAGGGCCGAGCGCCGCGCGCCCGACATCATCAAGGCGTCCCGCAAGAAGCGCATCGCCGGCGGCGCCGGGTGCTCGGTCCAGGAGGTCAACCGCCTCCTCAAGCAGTTCGACGACATGTCCACGATGATGAAACGAATGGGCAAGCTCGGCCAGAAAGGCATGATGCGCGGCGGCCTTGCCGCCCTCATGCAGGGCACCAGCCAGCCCGGCCGCCATGGCGGCCGTCCCCCGATGACACGACACTAGAAGGACAGAGCAATGGGTTTGAAGATCCGCCTCGCACGCGCCGGCGCCAAGAAGCGCCCCTACTACCACATCGTCGTCGCCGACAGCCGCTCTCCGCGCGACGGCCGCTTCATCGAGAAGGTCGGCAGCTACAACCCGATGCTGCCCGCCGATCACGCCGAGCGCGTGATCCTGTCGGGCGAGCGCATCGTCCATTGGCTCGGCGAAGGCGCGCTCGCGACCGATCGTGTCGCGCGCTTCCTCGGTAATGCCGGCCTTGCCCCCAAGCCCGCCTACAATGAACAGCCGCATCAGTCCGCGCCGAAGAAGAAAGCGCAGGCCCGCGCCGCCGCCAACGCGGCCGCCTGATCGACGCGTGGGCGAGCGGCGGATCCTGATGGGCGTGATCGGCAGACCGCACGGTGTGCGCGGCCTGGTGCATCTGGCGAGCCGTGCGAGCGCGCCCGCCATGCTGAGCGGCCGCCCGCTGCACGATGATCGTGGCCGCATTTGGCATGTCACCTGGCGCGGCGACGGGATCGCGCAGCTTTCGGACGCCGCCGGCCGCCCGGTTACCGACCGCAACGAAGCCGAGACGCTGACCAATCTGCGCCTCACCATCGACCGCGCCGATCTGCCCGAACCCGAGCCGGACGAGTTCTACCTCGCCGACCTCGTCGGCCTCGAGGCCCGCGACGAGGCCGGCCACGCCATCGGACGCGTCGCGACCATCCATGACTACGGCGCCGGCATCAGCCTTGAGCTCGATAGCGACCTCATCGTGCCGTTTACCGAGGCGGCGATCCCCCGCATCGACCTCGCCGCTGGCCACCTCACGGTCGTCGTCCCCGACGAGGTCGAGATCCACGGCGAGGTCACGCCATGACCTGGCACGCCTCGATCCTCACCCTTTTCCCCGGGATGTTCCCCGGCCCGCTCGCCCACTCGCTCGCCGGACGGGCCCTCGAGCGCGGCGCCTGGTCGCTCGCCACCCACGACATCCGCACGCACGGGCAAGGCAAGCATCGCGCGGTCGACGATGTGCCCTTCGGCGGAGGCGTCGGCATGGTCATGCGCCCCGATATCGCGCACGCCGCTATCGAGGCCGCCCGCGCCGCCGCGGCAACGGCGCTGCCGCTCGTCTACCTCACGCCTCGCGGTCGGCCGCTCACCCAGCGCGATGTCGCGGCCTTCGCCGGCGGACCCGGTCTGATGCTGCTCTGCGGCCGCTACGAAGGCGTCGACGAGCGCGTCCTCGAAGCCGACGGCGCCATCGAGATCAGCATCGGCGACTACGTTCTTTCGGGTGGCGAGCTCCCGGCGCTCGTCCTGCTCGACGCCTGCGTCAGGCTGCTGCCGGGCGTGATGGGCAAGGCCGAAAGTGCCGCCTCCGAGAGCTTCGCCAACGGCCTGCTCGAACACCCGCACTACACCCGCCCCGCCGACTGGTGCGGCCGTCTCGTCCCCGAAACGCTGCTATCCGGCCACCACGCCGCCATCGACGCCTGGCGTCATGAGCGCGCGCTCGACGCCACCCGCACCCGCCGCCCCGATCTCCTGGAAGGACATACCCCGTGAACATCATCCAGCAATACGAGGCCGAACAGATCGACCGCCTCACCGCGACGCGGCCGGTCCCCGTCTTCGCCCCGGGCGATACCGTTCGCGTCTCCGTCCGCGTCGTCGAAGGTGAACGCTCCCGCCTCCAGGCCTACGAGGGTGTCGTCATCGCGCGCTCCAACAAGGGCCTGAACTCGAACTTCACCGTCCGCAAGATCAGCTATGGCGAAGGCGTCGAGCGCGTCTTCCCGCTCTACGCACCGACCATCGCCGAGATCGCCGTCGTCCGCCGCGGTGACGTCCGTCGCGCCAAGCTCTATTATCTGCGCGGCCGCCGGGGGAAGTCCGCGCGTATCGCCGAAAAGGCGCGCGAGGTTCCGGCAGCCGCCGAGTAAGTCCCAGGGGTTCCACCCCTGGACCCCGCTGGGGCAGGCGCCCCCAGACCCGCATGGACATCACCGATGCTCAAGACGACCGCCCGCAAGATCTTCGACGCCCACGTTGTCGAGACGCTGCCCGACGGGACTTGCGTCCTCTACATCGATCGGCATCTTATCCATGAGGTGACCTCGCCGCAGGCGTTCGAGGGGCTTCGACTTGCCGGGCGAAAAGTGCGGCGGCCGGATGCCACGATCGCGGTCACCGACCACAACGTGCCCACTTCCGACCGTCGTGCCGGCATCGCCGAGCCCGAAAGCCGGCTGCAGGTCGAGACGCTCGAGCGCAACGTCGCCGAATTCGGCGTGCCCTACTTTCCGCTGCTCTCGCCCGAGCAGGGCATCGTGCATATCGTCGGTCCCGAGCAGGGCCTTTCGCTGCCCGGCATGACCATCGTCTGCGGCGACAGCCACACCTCCACCCATGGTGCGCTCGGCGCGCTCGCCTTCGGCATCGGCACCTCCGAGGTCGAGCATGTGCTGGCAACGCAAACGCTGCTCCAGAAGCCGTCGCCCGACATGCTGATCCGCGTCGACGGAACCCTCGGCGCCGGCGTCTCCGCCAAGGACGTCATGCTCGCCATCATCGGCCGCATCGGCACCGCCGGGGGCACCGGCCACGTGCTCGAATTCGCCGGCGGGGCGATTCGTCGTCTCGATCTCGCCGGCCGCATGACGATCTGCAACATGTCGATCGAGGCCGGCGCACGCGCGGGCCTCGTCGCCCCCGACGACACCACTTTCACCTATGTCGAGGGCCGACCCTTCACGCCGAAAGGCGAAGCCTTCACGCGGGCGGTCGAATACTGGCGCACGCTCGCCGCCGACGAGGGCGCCGAATACGCCCGGACCGTCATCCTCGACGCCGACGCGATCGCGCCGCTCGTCACCTGGGGCACCAGCCCCGAGGACGTCGTCCCGATCACCGGCTACGTGCCCGATCCCGCCCAGGAGCCCGACGCGACGCGCCGCGCCCAGCTCCAGCGGCGACTCGACTATATGGGCCTCACCGCCGGGCAGGCCGTGACCGACCTTCCCGTCGACGTCGTCTTCATCGGCTCCTGCACCAACAGCCGCATCGAGGATCTGCGGGCGGCCGCCACCATCGTCCGCGGCCGGCAGGTCGCGGACCACGTCCGCGCCATGGTCGTGCCCGGTTCGGGGCTCGTCCGCCAGCAGGCCGAGCGCGAAGGCCTCGACCGCGTCTTCCTCGAGGCCGGCTTCGAATGGCGCGAGCCGGGTTGCTCGATGTGCCTCGGCATGAATCCCGACAAGCTCACCCCCGGCCAGCGCTGCGCCTCGACGTCGAACCGCAATTTCGAGGGCCGGCAGGGCCCTGGCGGACGCACCCATCTCCTGTCGCCCGCGATGGCCGCCGCCGCCGCCGTCAGCGGCCATCTCGCCGATGCCAGGCAGTTCGCCTGATGGAACCGTTCCGCGTCCTGACCGCGATCGCCGCACCCTTGCCGTTCGCCAATGTCGACACCGACAAGATCATCCCCGCGCGCTTCCTCAAAACCATCCATCGCACCGGCCTCGGCGCCCACCTGTTCGACCCGCTCCGCTTCGACGCCGATGGTGCCGAACGTCCCGACTTCGTGCTCAACCGCGAGCCCTACCGCCGGGCCAACATCCTCATCGCGCACGACAATTTCGGCTGCGGTTCCTCGCGCGAGCACGCCCCCTGGGCACTGCTCGATTTCGGTATTCGCTGCGTGATCGCGCCCTCGTTCGCCGACATCTTCCACAACAACTGCTTCAAGAACGGGATCTTGCCGATCCGTCTGCCGCGCGGCATCTGCGACACGCTGATGGAGGACGCGTCACTGGGCGAGAACGCGCGTCTGACCGTCGACCTCGAACGCAACCTCGTCGTCCGTCCCAACGGCGAGGAGATCCCGTTCGCGATCGACGCGTTCCGCCGCCACCTCCTGCTCGAAGGTCTGGACGACATCGGTCAGACCCTGCGCCACACCGACGCGATCGACGCGTTCGAAACGACCCGCGCGGCGAACCAGTCCTGGTTTCCCAGTGTCAGCCTCGGCTGACCCATGGCGCCGAACAGGAACCTGCTCGTCCTCGCCGGCGACGGCATCGGTCCCGAAGTCATCCGCGAAGTCGGCCGCGTGGTGAACTGGCTCGAACGCCGCCGGGCCGTCACCTTCTCCGTTACCGAGGACCTGGTCGGCGGCGCCTCGATCGACGCCAACGGCACCCCGATCACCGATGCCGTGCTCGATCGCGCCAGAACGGCCGACGCGATCCTGTTCGGCGCCGTCGGCGGCCCGAAATGGGTCAGCGAGCCGTTCGACAACCGCCCGGAAATCGCCATCCTCAAGCTCCGTTCCGAGTTGGGCCTGTTCGCCAACCTGCGACCCGCGACCGTTCTCGCCCCGCTTGTCGCCGCAAGCTCGCTTAAGCCGCAACTCGTCGAAAATCTCGACCTGATGATCGTCCGCGAAAGCACCGGCGGCATCTATTTCGGCGAACCGCGCGGCATCGAAACCCTCCCGGACGGCACCCGCCGCGGGATCAACACCGAAATCTACACCACGCCGGAGATCGAACGGGTCGCCCGCGTTGCCTTCGAGCTCGCACGCAAGCGCGAGCGTCGCGTCACCAGCGTCGAAAAAGCCAACGTCATGGAATCCGGCCTGCTCTGGCGCGAGACGGTCGCCGCCCTCGGCAGGTCCGAATACCCCGAGGTCGAGCTCGGCCACATGTACGCCGACAACTGCGCCATGCAGCTCGTTCGCGCGCCGAAGCAGTTCGACGTCATCGTCACCGGCAACTTGTTCGGCGACATCCTGTCCGATCTCGCCGCTCAGCTCACCGGAAGCCTCGGCATGCTTCCCTCCGCCACTCTCGGCCGACCTGACGCCACTGGCCGCCGCCCGGCGCTCTACGAGCCCATCCACGGCTCCGCACCGGACATCGCGGGACAGGGGATCGCGAACCCGCTCGCCCAGATCCTGAGCTTCGCGATGCTGCTTCGCTATTCCTTCGACATGGACGAAGACGCCGATATGATCGAGCGCGCCGTCCTGAACGTGCTGGCGAGCGGCATGCGCACGGCCGACATCATGCAACCGGGCCAGGCCCGCGTCTCGACCCAGCTCATGGGTGAAAGCGTCCTGCGCGAACTCGACAAGCTCGCCGCCTGATCCCGAAGATTCTGTTTTCTCACAATCAGCCAATCACAAACTTACAATCAGCCAACCCTTGACTTTCAATCAGCCAAATTCCTAGCTTCGATGCGTCGTCGCCGACGGGACCCGAATTTATCCCCGCTTCATCGCTGCCCGCGTCCGTGAAGCACTCTCCGACACCCGTGTCGTCGTCCTCGCCGGTCCTCGCCAGGCCGGCAAGAGCACCTTGTTCCGCGAGCTTGCCGGTGCCGACATGCTCGCCTTCACCCTCGATGATCAGACGACGCTCACCGCCGCGACAACCGACCCGGCCGGTTTCATCCGCGGCCTCGACCGCGCCGCCATCGACGAAATCCAGCGCGTGCCGTCGCTGCTGCTTGCGATCAAGCAGAGCGTGGATGCCGATCCGCGGCCCGGCCGCTTCTTGCTGACCGGCTCGGCCGACCTCCTGACCTTGCCGCGCGTCGCCGACTCGCTCGCCGGCCGCATGGAGATGGCTCGTCTGCTGCCACTCGCCCGATGCGAGATCGACCGACATCCATCCGACTTCCTCGACCGCGTCTTTGCCGGCGAGCCGCCAATCGCGAACGACGCCGTTCTGGGCGAAACCCTCGTCGAGACCGTGCTGGCCGGTGGCTATCCCGAGGCGATCGCCCGCGCGACGCCCCGCCGCCGTCAGCGCTGGCATCTCGACTATGTCGACGCGATCGTCCGGCGCGACGTCCGCGACGTCGCCGACGTGCAGCATCTCTCCGAGATGCCCCGCCTGCTCCGCATGCTCGCCCTGCACACCGCCCAGCTCGCCAACTACTCCTTGCTCGGCGCCCCGCTCGGCCTCAACCACGTCACCACCGCTTGTTACGCCGGCATTCTCGAGCAGCTTTTCCTCGTCCGCACGCTTCCCGCCTGGCACGACAACGAGCGCAAGCGCCTCACCCGCACACCCAAGCTTCATCTCCTCGACACCGGCCTGCTGGCCTCTCTCCGCGAGCTCACGCCTGCCCGGCTACGCGCCGACCGCACCCTCTTCGGGCCGGTCCTGGAAAGTCTCGTCCATGCCGAACTGCTCAAGCTCGCAAGCTGGGCCGAGGCCGGGCTCCGCTTCTTCCACTACCGCGACAAGGAGCGGCACGAGGTCGACATCGTCCTCGAGGACCCGAGCGGCCGCGTCGTCGGCATCGAGGTGAAGGCCTCCGCGACCGTCAATGCCGCCGACTTCAGGGGCATGCGCCTGCTCGCCGACCAATGCGGCGACCGCTTCGTGCTCGGCCTGGTGCTCTTCGACAGCGGGAGCACCGTGCCGTTCGCGGAGCGGATGTTCGCGGCTCCCGTCTCGACCCTCTGGAAGCATGGCCCGCGTCAGACGCCATGACGCCGACCTCGGCGAATGGCAAAATGCGTCCGTCCGGCCATGGCGTCGATCTCCTCGGCAGGCGACAAACCATCATGCCAGACGAACCGACCGGCGGGCTGCTCCTCATCCTGGCCCACCCCTCCTACGAGCGTTCGCGCGCGAACCGGCTCCTGTTCGACAGCGTCGGCACCCCCGGCGGCGTCACCCTGCACGATCTCTACGAGACCTATCCGGACTTCACGATCAGCGTCCGGCGTGAGCAGGCGCTCCTCGCCGCGCATCACACCATCACGCTGCAATTTCCGCTCTACTGGTATGCGATGCCCGCGTTGCTCAAGGAATGGTTCGACCTCGTCTGGCTGCACGGGTTCGCCTACGGCACGGAAGGCGCGCGCCTCGCGGGCAAGACGCTGTTCTGCGTCATCACCACCGGCGGCGACACCGCCTCCTACGGACCCGGCGGCGACCACGGTCACACCATGGCCGAATTCCTCCGTCCGCTCGAACGGACCGCCCATCTCTGCCGAATGGTTTGGGAACCCCCGCTCGTCGTGCACGCCGACCTGCTCGACAACGCCGCCGGAATCTATCTCGAGCGACTCCAGACCCTGCTCGGCCGCGCGCCATGATGCCCGCCCTGATCTATCTCGCCGCCGGCATCCTCTCGGTGCCGCTCGCCAAGCGCGCCGGCCTCGGCGCGCTGCTCGGATATCTCGTGGCCGGGATCCTCATCGGCCCGCACGTCCTCCACCTGGTCGGCACCCGCGCCGAGGTGAGTGATCTCGCCAGCCTCGGCGTCGTCATCCTGCTGTTCCTGATCGGTCTCGAACTGCGGCCCGCCCTGCTCTGGCAATTGCGCGGCAGCATCTTCGGCCTCGGCGCGACCCAGCTCGCCGCGTGCGCTGCCACCGTTTTCGTGGCCGCCTGGTCGGCGGGCCTGCCCTGGCGCGCCGCCATCATCACCGGTGCATTACTCGCGATGTCGTCCACCGCCATCGTCCTCGGCGTCCTCGACGAACGCGGCGCGCGACGGGGCGCCGTCGGCTCGGCGAGCTTCGGTGTCCTGCTGTTCCAGGATCTGGCCGTCATCCCGCTCTTCGCCGTCCTGCCGCTGCTCGCACCCGCGGGCGCCCCGGCGCCGCCACGTCCCGGCGACCCGATGCTCGCGGGTCTGCCCGGCTGGGAGCGCGCGCTTGCCGTCCTCGCGGCGGTCGGCGTCATCGTCATCGGCGGCCGCTACCTCACCCGTCCTGCTTTCCGCTACATCGCGTCCGCCAACGTTCGCGAGATCTTCACCGCCACCGCCCTGCTGCTCGTCCTCGGCGTCGCCACCCTGATGCAGTTCGTCGGCCTCTCCGAGGCGCTCGGCGCCTTCCTCGCCGGCGTCGTGCTCGCCGAAAGCGAGTTCCGGCGCGAGCTCGAGGCCGACATCGAGCCGTTCCGCGGTCTCCTGCTCGGCCTGTTCTTCATGACGGTCGGCGCCGGCCTCGACATCCGCCTCTTCATCCGCGAACCGCTCCTGCTCGCATTCGCCGTCCTCGGCCTGATGGCGCTCAAGGCCGCGGTGATGTTCCCGATCGCCCGTCTCGCCGGCCTCCCGAACCGCGACGCCGGCAGCGTCGCGGTCGCCCTCAGCCAGGGCGGCGAGTTCGCCTTCGTCCTGACCGGCCTCGCCACCGCCTCGGGTGCGCTCGAGTTGCCGTTCGCCCAGTTCCTGAACAGTGTCGTCGCCGTCTCGATGATGGCGACTCCCCTGGTGTTCCTGGCCTGGGAGCGTCTCTCGACCAGAAAGAAGACCACCGATCCCGACGAGACCCCTCTCTTCACACCAGGCGTGGACGCGATCATCGCCGGGTATGGCCGCTTCGGCCAGGTCATCGGCCGTCTCCTCGAGACCACCGGCTACACCCTGTCGGTGATGGACATCAGCATGGCGCAGATCGACACGATGCGAACGTTCGGCCGGCGAGTGAACTACGGCGACGCCACCCGGCTCGACCTGCTTCATGCCGCCGGTGCCGGGTCCGCCAAGATCCTTGTCGTCGCCATCGACGACCGCGAACGCGCGGCCGAGCTCGTCACGATCGCCCGTCAGAACTTCCCCCATCTCAAGGTGCTCGCGCGCGCCTGGGACCGGCGCGACACCTACCAGCTCCAGGCGGCCGGCGCCCACCATGTCGAGCGCGAAACCTTCGAGAGCAGCCTCTCCCTTGGCCGTGCCGCTCTGCGCGCGCTCGGCATGCGCGCCCACCGCGCCCACCGCGCCGCGTCGCTGTTCCGGACCTACGACATCAAGCAGCTCGAGAAGATGCGCGCCCGCTGGGGCGAGGATCGCCAGACGTTCATTCTTGCCAGCCGCCAGAGCTACGAGATGTTCCAGCGCGTGCTGAACGCCGACATCGAGGCGCTCGGATCCGACAGCGTGCTCGCCGATTGGGAACAGCCGGCGCCAGCCCCGGAGCTGCCGGAACGGTCGTGACCCGAGCCCGGATCGTCGTCCTGTCCGTCGTCGCCATCGACACGATCGGCGTTGGCCTCGTCATGCCCGTGCTGCCGTCGCTGCTCCGCCAGCTCGGTCACACCGCCCACATTGCGATCATCTACGGCACGCTGATGGCCGCCTACGCCGCCATGCAGTTCCTCTTCTCGCCCCTCCTTGGAGCGCTCAGCGATCGTTTCGGCCGCCGGCCCATCCTGCTGTTCTCGCTCGCCGGTGCCGCCATTGACTACCTCGTCACCGCGGCCGCCCCCACGCTCTGGATCCTGGGCGCCGGCCGTATCCTGGCCGGCGTCACGGGTGCCAACATCGCGGTCGCCACGTCCGCCATCGCCGACATCACCCCGCCCGAGGGGCGCGCCAGGCGCTTCGGCGAACTCAGCGCACTCATGGGCGTGGGCCTGATCGCCGGACCGGTGCTCGGCGGCCTGCTCGGCGCCATCTCGCTTCGCGCGCCCTATCTGCTCGCGGCCGCCCTGAACGCCGCCAATGCCCTCGTCGTCTTTTTCCTCCTGCCCGAGACCAGGACCGGGCACAGGACCCGCTTCACCTTCTCGACGCGGACCCTGATCCCGAACTTCGCGGTGTTCCGCCTCCAGCCGGACATGCCCAAACTGGTCGCCCTCTACGTCCTCCTCATGATCGCCGCCCAGTTTCCGATGTCCCTCTGGATTCTCTACGGCCAGAGCCGTTTCGGCTGGGACGAGCGCGTCGTGGGCCTGTCGCTCGCCCTCTACGGTCTGCTCCACGCCGGTGCGCAATGGTTCCTGATCGCGCCCGCCACGCGACGCCTTGGCGAGCGCGGCAGCGTCATCTTGGGCGCGCTTGCCGACGGCGCCGCCTACGTCGGCCTCGGTGTGGCGACCCACGGCTGGATCGCCTTCGCCCTGATGCCGCTCTGGTGCGTCGGCGGCATCGCGATCCCGGCACTCCAGTCCATGATCTCCAGCGATGTTCCAACCGACCGCCAGGGACGCCTGCAGGGCGCGCTCGTCAGTCTCGCCAGCCTGATCGGCATCCCCGGGCCGCTGCTCGTCACCGCGATCTTCGCCCACAGCCCGGCGGCGACACCCGGCCTGGTCTGGCTGATCGCGGCCGGCCTCTATCTGCTCGCGGTCCCGATCCTGCTTGCCGGCCGGATGGCGCGCGCCCGTCACTCCATCAGCTTGCGCGCCAGATAGGTGTATTCGAGCGCGCGCTCGGTCGCGGTCTCGCGCAGATTGGCTCCCGCCGCATGGCCGCCTTCCGTCTCTTCATAGTACAGGAAAGGGAGTTTCAGTTCGTCCATCCGCCAGGCGAAGCGTCGCGCATGCACAGGACCCACCCGATCGTCCTTGGTCGTGGTGAAAATGAACGGTTCCGGGTAGGCGACCCCGGCCCGGACATTCTGCAACGGCGAGATCTTCGCGAGAAACGCCCTCTCCTCGGGCCTGGAGACACTGCCATACTCGTCGACCCAGGACGCGCCCGCCGACATCGTCTCGAAATTCAACATGTCCAGCAAAGGAACCTCGATCACAACCGCTCGCCACAGCTCCGGGTGCTGGATGAATTCGACGCCCATCAGCAGGCCGCCATTCGACCCGCCGCGGATCCCGAGATGCGGCGCGTCGGTCACCTTGCGCGCGATCAGGTCCCGCCCCACGGCCGCGAAATCGTCGAACGCCACCTGCCTGTGCGTCCTGGTCGCGACATCGTGCCAGGCGGGCCCGAACTCCCCGCCGCCACGGATATTGGCCAGCACATACACGCCCCCGTGCGACAGCCACAGCCGCCCGAGGGTCGCGTCGTAGCGAGGCGTCATCGAGACCTGGAAACCACCATACGCATAGAGCTCGGTCGGATGACGGCCGTCCAGCGCCATCCCTTTCTCGTGCACCACGAAATACGGGATCCGCGTCCCGTCGCTCGACACGGCCTCGTTCTGTTCGACAACGAGCCTCGATGCATCGAATTTCGGCGGCAGCGACTTGATCATCGACACGCCGTCCGTGTCCGCCAGCCACACTTGCGTCGGGTCCAGGAACCCGGTCACGCTGAGGAATGCCTGATCGCTCTTGTCCGAAGCCGACACGACGCCCACCGAGACGTCTTCGGGCAAGGCAAGGCGCCTGGCGCTCCAGCCGTCGCCGCTCGGACTGAACACCCAGCCCTGTCCACGCACATTGTCGAAGATCGCGGCCACGATCCGGCCGCGCGTGCTGCCGGCTTCCTCCAGCGACTGCCGCGGTCCCGGCGCGAAGATCGGAACCGGCGTATCCAGCCGGTTCATCGCCAGCGACACCAGGCTGCCCTTCGCGACCGCCTTGCCGTGCGCCGGCCGCCAGTCCTCGTCGATCTTGAACACCAGCCGGTTCTTGACGAACCCGAGCAGCGTGGACCGATGCGGCACATCGATCGGCGTGAGTCCGTGCCCGGTTTCGATCAGGAACCTGCTGTCGAGGATGCCGAGTTCCTGCGTCACTACGGTCGCGCGGTTCCCATCCCCGTCCACCATCGTCCCGCCGCCGACACCGACGTCGCTTGACCGGCCGCGATAATACACCATCGCTCCATCGACCGGCGCGCCGCGCGCCAGACGCTTCAGCACGAACGGGTATCCGGACGCCGTCATCGTGCCCGGTCCCCAATCACGCGCCACCAGGACCGCGTCGTCGCCCGCCCAGTCCACCTGCTGCTTGGAGTGCGGCAACGAAAAGCCCGCCGGCACGAACGCCTTCGTCGGCAAGTCGAACTCGCGGACCGTGGTCGCGTCCTCGCCGCCGTCCGACAGTGAGATCAGGCAGCGCCGATAGGCGGGCGCCTCGCAATCGTCGCCCTTCCACACCCAGTTTGCGTGGTCGTGCGCCGCCAGCGCATCGAGATCGAGCACGGTCGTCCACGCCGGATGGTCCGTCCGGTAGCTTGCAAGGCTCGTGCTCCGCCAGATGCCGCGCACATGCGACGGGTCCTGCCAGAAATTATAGACCGCGCCGCCGAGGAACTCCGGCATCGGGATCCGGTCGCGGGCCTCCGCCAGCGCCAGCGCCTCGGCATGAAAGTCCGCATAGCGCGGATCACCCTGCAGCACGGCGAGCGAGCGCTTGTTCTGCGCCTGCACCCACGCCAGCGCCGGTTTCCCCTCGATGTCGGTCAGGAACGCGGGCGGCGCGTCGCCTGGAACGGCGGCACGGCCGAGCGAAGCCAGGAGCAGGAGCGGAAGGATCAGCGTGAGTTTGCGCATGGGATGCCTAGGCTGGTTCAAGCGGGCAGGATAAACCGATCATATGAATGATCGCATCCGCGTCCGCGACACCGCCACGCTGTCCGACCATTACGGCGTCCTGCGCGAGACGATCTTCGACTATCACCGCTGCGATGGCACCTGGCAGACCCTCAGGCGCGAGACCTACGAGCGCGGCGACGCGGCCGCCGTGCTGCCCCACGACCCTGTCCGCGGCACGGTCCTGCTCGTCCGCCAGTTCCGGTTCGCCGCCGCCCGACCGGACCATGACGGCACCCTGATCGAGGCCATCGCCGGCCTGCTCGATGGCGGCGAGCCGGAGGCCACCGTTCGTCGCGAGGCCGAGGAGGAGGCCGGCGTGACGCTGCACGGCGTCACCCGGATCTTCTCGTTGTTCATGAGCCCGGGCGTCTTCACCGAGCGGCTGACCTTCTTCACCGCGACCTATGGTGCCGATGACCGCAAGCAGCGGGGCGGGGGCCTCGCCGAGGAGGGCGAGGATATTGAAATCCTCGAGATGACGCTCGGCGCCGCCCTCGACATGGTTCGCACCGGCCTCATCCACGACGCCAAGACCGTCATCCTGCTCCAGCATCTCGCACTCCGCCGACCCTGAGCTCGCCTTGCGACGGGACGGCAGGCGGAGCACCTTCCGCGCATGTCCATCATCCTCCGAGCTTCCCTGATCGGCGCCGTCGCCGGCCTCCGCACCGTCGTCGCACCTGCCGCTGTCAGTTGGGCGGCCTCGGCCGGAAACCGGCCCTTGCGCGGCACCAGACTGTTTTTTCTCGGCGAGCCGGTCTCAGCTTACGTCTTCGCGGCGCTGGCGCTCGGGGAGCTCGTCACCGACAAGCTTCCGGCCACGCCCAGCCGGCTGACCCCTTTCCAGCTCGGCGCCCGCCTGCTCAGCGGGGCCCTGTGCGGTGCCTCGATCGGCGCACCGCGACGCAGGCCGATGCGCGGACTCATCTTTGGCGCCGCGGGTGCCGCCGCAGGCGCCTTCGCCGGACACGCCGCACGGACAACGCTCACTAAGGTAGTCGGCCGCACCCCGGCGGCACTCATCGAGGACGCCGTCGCGATCGCGGGCGCTCGGCGGCTGACGAGGTCTCGATGAGCGTCATCCGGCCCGGGATCGAGGCTCTCGAGGACAGCCCGATCCTTGAGATCTTCCGCGAGGGCTTCCGCGTTCCCGGCCTCATTGCGATGTGGGCCGGCGAGCCCGACGTCCCCACACCACGCTTCATCTGCCAAGCCGCCAGCCAGGCGCTCTTTGAAGGCAGGACCTTCTATTCCGACAATCGCGGCACACCCCGGTTGCGCGCGGCGCTCGCCGGCTATCATCGGCGCCTCTACGGCGTCGATCTCGCCGACGACCGGATCGCCTTCACCTATTCGGGCATGAACGCCGTCATGCAGGTCACCCAGGCGACGCTCGCCCCCGGCGACAACGCCGTCGCGATCACGCCCTCATGGCCGAACGCGCTCCGCGCCATGCAGATCAATGGCGCCGCCGTCCGTGAGGTTCCGCTGAGCCACGACGATGACGGCTGGCACCTCCTGCTCGAGGATGTCATGGCTGCCATCGATGCAGACACGCGCCTGATCTATCTCGCGAGCCCCGGCAACCCGACCGGCTGGATGATCGAACGCGCCGAGGCCGTGCAGCTCCTCGCCGTTTGCCGCGACCGCGGCATCGCGCTGCTGTCCGACGAGGTCTACCACCGCATCGTCTATGACCGGCCGGTCGCCTTCAGCTTCCTCGAAATCGCCCGTCCGGACGACCCGCTGTTCGTCGTCAACAGCTTCTCCAAATCCTGGGCGATGACGGGCTGGCGCATGGGCTGGCTGATCTTCCCCGAAGGTTGTACCGGCAGCTTCGAGAAGCTGATCCAGTTCAACACCAGCGGCGGTCTCGAATTCATGCAGGCGGCCGGCATTGCCGCGATCGAAGGCGGCGAGGACTTCGTGGCAACGTTTGTCGCACGCTGCCGCACCGGTCATGATCTGATCGCTGAGCGCCTCGCCGCGATTCCGCGTATCCGCCCAATTCCGGCCCAGGGTGCGTTCTACGCCATGTTCGAGGTGGAAGGCGTCACCGACACCCTGCAGTTCTGTCGTCGCGCCATCCACAGGGCCAGGATCGGGATGGCGCCCGGCACCAGCTTTGGCCGCGGCGCCGAGCGCCTGACGCGCCTGTGCTACGCGAAAAGCCCGGACCTGCTATCGGCAGCGTCCGACCGGCTTGCATCGTTCGTGGCCGATTACCGGCAGGAATAACCTGCCGATACGATCAGAACCCTTCGCGCTCCAGGCGCTTACGCTCCACCTTGCGGGCGCGGCGCACCGCCTCGGCCGCCTCGCGCGCGCGCCGCTCTGACGGCTTCTCATAGTGCCGGCGGAGCTTCATCTCACGAAAGACGCCCTCACGCTGCATCTTCTTCTTGAGCGCCTTGAGCGCCTGATCAACATTGTTGTCACGAACGAGGACCTGCACGGGGCCGCTCTCTCCTCTGGGTTTGATCGAGATCGTAAGGGCCAGCGCGACTCGCGGCCTTGGGGAGCGCGGCTTATATCACCGTGGGCCGCCGTGCCGCAACGTCGACGCGTCTCACGCCTTGGCAGCCATCGGTCCCGCTGACATCTTTCACGCCATGGCCATCCTCAAGATCGCCCGCATGGGGCACCCTGTTCTCCTTCAGCGGGCCGAACCTGTCGCCGATCCGTGCGATCCCGCGATCACGCGCCTCATCGCCGACATGGTCGAGACCATGGAAGACGCGCAGGGCGCCGGTCTCGCCGCACCGCAGGTGCACGTGCCGCTTCGCCTGTTCGTCTATCGCGTTCCCGAGCTTCGTGCCGGCCCGGACGACCCGCCGCGTGACACGGCGGTGCTCATCAATCCAACGATCGAGCCCGTCGGCGATGAGACGGCGATCGCCTGGGAGGGCTGCCTGTCGATCCCTGGCCTGCGTGGTGCCGTCCCGCGTCCGGCCCAGGTGCGTTTTCGCGGCGTCGACCGCGAGGGCAGGGAGGTCGAGGGCCTCGCCTCCGGGTTCCACGCCGTCGTGCTCCAGCACGAATATGACCACCTCGACGGCGTCCTCTACCCGACGCGGATGACCGATCTCGGCAAGCTCGGCTTCGTCGAGGAGCTTGCCCGCTTCCCGCCCGAAGGCCTTCCATGACCCTCTACGTCACGTCCGAGCGAGACGAGGCCCTCGAACGCCTCGCCGCGGGCACCGCCGGCACCACCGAGCCCTGGACGATCGAGACGCTTCGTCGCGACGCCGGCCCCGACGCCGATCTCCTTTTTCCCGGCGGCATCATCGAGCTCGTCGAGGCGTGGGCGGACCTCGCCGACCGGCGCATGATCGAGCTGGCCGCGCGGGACGAGATCCACGCCATCCCGAGTCTGAGCAAGCGCGTCCGGACCGTCATCATGCTCCGGCTGGACGCCGCTTTCCCGAACCGCGTCCAGGTCCGGCGTGCATTGGCCCAGCTCGCGCTGCCGGGCAACGCGCCGACCGCCGCCCGGATGACCGCTCGCACCGTCGATGCGATCTGGCGTGCCACCGGCGACGACGCCGTCGGCATCTCCTGGTACACCAAGCGGGCCAGCCTCGCCGCAATCTACGGCGCGACGCTCCTCTACTGGGTCGCGGCCGACCGTTCGCATGACGACATGCTGGCGTTCATCGATCGGCGGCTCGCCGGCCTCGGCCGCCTCGGCCGCGCCAGGCGACGTCTCTTCAAGCCCAGGGCCGCCTGAGCGGCCCATGCCAGGCGGCAGGAAGCTCGCGATTGCCGCCCTGGTTCTCGGCATGGCGGCGCTGTGCCTGATCGTCTGGCGTGTCGGCGTTGGCCCCGTCCTGGTCGCGATGGCGGCGGTCGGCTGGGGCTTCGCCGTGCTGCTCGCTTACCGCCTCGGTCTCGTCCTGCTGATGGGTGCTTCGTGGTGGGTCCTGGAGCATCGCCCGACCGGCTCATCCCGCCGAGGCGGCCGCCTGGCACGCTTTGCCTGGGCCCGTCTGATCCGTGACAGCGCGTCAGAGTGCCTCCCATTGTCTCAGATCGGCGGCTTCGTCCTCGGCGCGCGCGCTCTGGCCGTCACCGGCGTCAACGGCATGTTCGCCGCCGCCTCCACCGTCGTCGACGTGACGCTGGAGCTCATCGCCCAGCTCTTCTACCTGCTGCTCGGGGTCTTCCTGCTCTGGCGGCTCCATCCCGATCTCGCCCTCCTTCGTCCGCTGCTGTTCGGCCTCGCCGCGCTGACCGCCGGCGCGCTCGTCTTCCTCGCGCTCCAGTCGCGCGGCGCCGGCTTCATCGAGCGCGTCTCGGCGCGGCTGTTGAGCAACTGGTCGGGCGCGAAGGCAGGCACCCGCGCGATCATGGCCGAGCTTGCCCTGATCCATGCCAGGCGCGGCGCCGTGCTCGCGGGGGTGTTCCTTCATCTCCTGTGCTGGCTGGCCAACGGCTTCGAGGCCTGGCTCACGCTGGCTCTGATGGGCCATTCGGTGCGGATCGAAGCCGCTCTCGTCATCGACAGCCTGCTCTACGGGCTGCGCAGTTTCGCCTTCGTCGTCCCGAACGCCCTCGGCGTCCAGGAAGCCGGCTATGTCCTGCTCGGCGGCCTGTTCGGCCTCGCACCACACACCTGCCTTGCGCTGTCGCTGCTGCGCCGCGCGCGCGATCTCACGCTCGGGCTTCCCGCGCTGGCGACCTGGCAGGCGCTGGAGGGCCGCCGTGCCTGGCGCGGCATCAACCAGTTCCCGACCGGCGAGGGGCAGGGAGCACCCGCTCCTTGATCGCCTACTGGAACAGAACCGAATGCGCGACCGCGTCGGACTCCGCGCGGCATTCGGACTGATCGAGGCCCCCCGGCGAGGCCGCCGCGATCTCGCTCCGCAGCATCGCGACATCGGCACGAAAATCCGCGTTCCCGTTCAACGCTGAGACCACCGAGGACGCCGCCAGGAAGCCCGCCTCGACGTCGCTTGCCCAGTGCACGCCGCACACGATCCGGCTTTCGCCGAACACCCGCCCGCGCGCCAGGATCTGCGTCGCGTGATTCGGAGCCGCCTCAGTCAGGATCAGAGCCAGGCTGTCGCCGATCGTCGCGTGACCCGACGGATACGATCCGTTGCCCGCCAGCTTCGGATCGCGTGCCACGCAGATCGGCTCGTCATTGCCCACGAACGGCCGCTGGCGGTCGTAATGCTCCTTCGGCAGCCGATACGTGATCGCCACATCCGCCTTCGCCCGATCCATGATCCGGAACAAGGACGGGACCGTCTCGCGGGTCAGGCGGACGCCGACCGCGCACGAGAAATCGTCCGCGAGCGCGCCCGCCGCGAGCTCCGCGTCGCGCGTCGCGAGATCCCAGCGTGTGCTACCCTTGAGCGCCCGTGTCGCCTTGAAAGTCGCCGCGTCCGCGGCCTGCTGCGGCGAACCCGGCGCCGGCGGTGCGGCAAGGATCGTCAGTGCCGCCGGCATCGCGGCGGGATCGATATAGGCAGGCGCATGACCCTGCATCGTCGCGGGCGCCTGCATGGCGGACGACACCGGCAGCGCCTGCGCAAACGCCACACCGGGCACGAGCGACAGCGCGACGCATATCGAAGGAAACTTCATCGAACGACCTCGAGAACCGGGCGGGCCGACGCTCGCGCCCGCTCCACGAGATGCACCATGGAAGCTGTCCCGATCACCGGCACCAGCAGATTGAGCAACGGCAGGCTTCCCGCCACCGCCAGCACCACGCCGTTCGGCAGCACCGACAGCCGGGTCACCCTGTAGAGGGACAGCGCGTCGCGGCGTGACATCCGCCGCATTGCCACCGCCACGAACAATCCGCGTCCGATCGCCCAGCCGTCGATCGCCCAGCCGAGGACGAGACCGGCGCCGGGAAGTGCCAGCGCGGCCAGCAGCCCGAGCAGCGTCACCACCAGCAGGCGGCCGCCCAGGACGAGACTGTCGAGCGCCTGCCAACCCAAATTCCCACCCATCGCGGGCGGCAGTCCAGGATACCATCGGCGCTCTACCGCGCGGCAGATCGGCTCGAGGAACAGCGACGCGATCGCGGCCGCGACCGGCAGGAACAGCCAAAGCGCCAGCAGCAACGATCCGGCGCCCCCCAGCACAGCGGCCGCATCGGCGAACACGCCGCGGCGCAGCAGGTGGTGCAACCCCCAGCCCGCCAGGAGCGCCAGGGCCACGAAACTCGCGGCCGCCAGCGCGACGCTCTGGATCAGCACGCGCAGAAACGCGGCCTCGCCCGCCTGGCGGATCGCCCGCAGCAAGGCGAGCGCCGCCACCGGTCAGGCCGCCAGGCGGAGCGAGACCTCCTCGGGACGCATGAACACCAGCGCCTCGTAGTCGCTGTGAAGTGCCGCCGTGATCGGGCCGCTCTCGAAACGCAGATCGCCGATCTGGCGAACTGGCGTGACCTCGGCCGCCGTTCCGGTGACGAACACCTCGTCGGCCGACGCCATCTCCTCGGGCCAGATCGTCCGCTCGATCACGTCCAGCCCACGCTTCCTGGCCAGGCGGATCACCGTCCGGCGGGTGATCCCGTCCAGCGCGCAGTCCGGGGTCGGCGTGTGCAGCACGCCGGATTGGACGAAGAAGATGTTCGCGCCCGTCGCCTCCGACACATGCCCGCGCCAGTCGAGCATCAGCGCGTCGTTGAAGCCCTGGCACTCGGCCGTGTCCTTGGCCATCGTGCCGGTCATGTAGCCGCCCGCCGCCTTGGCCTTGATCGGATACGTCTCGGGATGCGGCCGCTTCCACTGCGACACGTGCAGCGAGATCCCGCTCGTCCGATCGGAGCCGAACAGGTTGGGCCACTCCCAGACCGCCACCATCATGTGAATCTTCGTCAGCCGGGCCGACACCGAGAGCTGCTCGGGCCCGCGCCACGCCAGCGGGCGCACATACGCATTCGTCAGTCCGTTCGCCGTCAGCGTCTCGGCGCAGGCCCGGTCGATCTGCTCCGCGCCGAGCGGCAACTCGAAACCGAGGATACGCCCCGAATTGATGAAGCGCTCGGTGTGCTCGCGCAGCCGGAAGATGTTGCCGCCGTAGGCCCGCGCGCCCTCGAACACCGCGCTCGCGTAGTGCAGGCCGTGGCTCAACACGTGGATCCGGGCGTCACGCCAGGGGATGAGCTTCCCATCGAACCAGATCTGCCCGTCGCGATCGTCGAACGGAACCAGCGCCATCGCCCACCCTCTCTCAGTCGCAATGAGCCGAAGACTATGGATCAGCCTTTGATAAGTCAACGAAGCTGACATATTCTCCGCCCATGCCAACCCGACTCGTGGTCCGCCAACCATCGGCCCAGCCGCATCCGCCCGCCGGACAGAGCCTGCTGTTTCTGCGCGAGGAGCAGCTCAGGCAGGCGCAGGAGCTGCTGTTCTTCGCCTACCGCGACTTCACCGGCAGCGCCGATCCGGTCCTCGACGAGCTCGGTCTCGGCCGTGCCCATCACCGCGTGCTCTACTTCGTGGGTGCCCGGCCCGGCGTCACCGTCACCGAGCTTCTCGCACTCCTGCGGATCACCAAGCAGAGCCTGGCGCGGGTGCTGAGCCAGCTCGTGGCGGAAGCCTATGTCGAGCACACACGCGGCGCCGCGGACCGCCGCCAGAAGCATCTGGCATTGACCGAGACCGGCCGCGTCCTGGAACGCCGCCTGTTCGACCGTCAGCGCGAGCTTCTCGTCACGGCCTTCAGCGAGGCCGGCGTGGCGGCGGTGGAGGGCTTCCGGCGTGTCCTCGCCGGCATGTCCGACGAGCAGGTCCTCGAACGGTGAGCGAAGCGCACGTCCTGGTCGTCGACGACGACCAGCGCCTGCGCACCTTGCTCCAACGCTACCTGACCGAGCAGGGCTTCCGCGTCACCACCGCGACCGACGCCGCGGACGCGCGCGCGCGCCTCGGCTCGATCCAGCCCGACGCGATCGTGCTCGACGTCACGATGCCGGGCGAGGATGGCGTGACGCTCACCCGCGCGCTTCGCGCCAACCGCTCGGACGTCCCGATCCTGCTGCTCACTGCGCGCGGAGCGCCGGAGGACCAGATCGAGGGTTTCGAGGCTGGCGCGGACGACTATCTCGGCAAGCCGTTCGAGCCGCGCGTCCTGCTCCTTCGGCTGCGCGCGCTCCTGCGGCGGATCGCACCTCCTGCCTCGACCGAGAACGACCGGCCGGTCCGGCTGGGATCCCTCGAGTTCGACCCCGTTCGCGGCCTGCTCGCCCACGATGACGGCCCGATCCACCTGACCGGCGGCGAGGTGGCGCTTCTGACCGTCCTCGCCCGCAAGCCCAACGAGGTGTTCTCGCGCGAAGACCTCGCGCGCATTCTCGAGATGGACGAGATCGGCGAGCGGGCGATCGACGTCCAGGTCACCCGCCTGCGCCGCAAGATCGAGCCCGATCCGCGCGAGCCGCGCTTCCTGCACACTGTTCGCAGCCGCGGCTATGTCCTCAAGCCCGGCAGCTAGCGGGTGCGCATCCGCCTCGAACGCCCGCTCCGCCGCTTCCTGCCCCGCAGCCTGCTCGGGCGCTCGCTGCTGATCATCCTCATTCCGCTGATCGCGACCGAAGCCATCGCGCTGCAGATCTTCTACGGCAGCCATCTCAACATCGTCTCGCGCCGCCTCTCGGCTTCGGTCGCCGGCGAGGTCACCGAGACGCTCGAACTCCTGAAGCGCTATCCGCTGCCTGCCGATCGCGACTGGATCATCGCCTCCGCCCGACGGCATTACGGTCTGGCCATGACCATCGAGCCCGGCGCCCATCTGCGTTTCGGTCATCGCACCAACATCATCGGTCCCGCCGACGATGATCTCGCCGCGGCCATGCGCGAGGTCGTGCGGCTTCCCTTTACCATGGACTGGACCACCGACCCGCAGCAGGTCCTGCTTCGCGTCGCGGTCGATGACGGCGTGCTCGCGATCGAAGCCCCGCGAAAGCGCCTCGATACCGGTGCGATCTACCTCTTCATGCTCTGGCTGACCGGAAGCTCGCTGCTCCTGTTCACCATCGCCGCGCTGTTCATGCGCAACCAGGTTCGTGCCATCCGCCGCCTCTCGCGCGCCGCCGAAACCCTCGGCACCGGCCGCGACACCGGTCCGATCAAGCCCGAGGGCGCGCAGGAGGTCCGGCGCGCTGCCTCCGCCTTCAACCGCATGCAGGAGCGCATCGGCCGCTTCGTCACCCAGCGGACCGAGATGCTGGCCGGCGTCAGCCACGACCTGCGCACGCCGCTCACCCGGATCCGTCTGACACTGGCGATGCTGCCGCGCACCGAGACGGCCGAACTGTCGGCCGATATCGCCGGCATGGTCGCCGATGTCGACGAGATGGAGCGCATGATCGACGGCTACATCGCCTTCGCCCGTGGCGAGGGCGCCGAGCGGATGCGCGCGACCGACCTCTCCGCCATCGTCGACGACGTCTGCAGCAGCGCCCGCCGTTCCGGCCATGCGATCGAGCTCGCGCCAGGCCAGCGCATCGACCTGCCGCTTCGGCCGGACGCGATGCGGCGCGCGATCACCAACCTCGTCGACAACGCCCAGCGTCACGCCAGGCGGGTCGCCGTCGCCCTGCAGGCTCAGCGCCGGCAGGTGCAGGTGGTGGTCGACGACGACGGTCCCGGCATCCCCATCGAGCGGCGCGAGACCGTGTTCCGGCCGTTCGAGACCGGGGCCCATGGCGGAACCGGGCTTGGGCTGACCATTGCGCGCGATATCGTGCGCGCGCATGGCGGCGACATCGTCCTCGAGGCGAGTCCGCTCGGCGGCCTGCGCGCCCGCATCTGGCTGCCGCTGTGACCGGATCGATGCTGGTGCCGACGTCGCTGCCGCTGTCGGGCAGCAACCTCTATGGCGGTCTGTTCTGGCCGGTCTACGTCATCTGGCTCGGCACCGAGATCCTCGTGCTGTCGCGCCGGCGAGCGGCCAGCGCGCACGCCGATCCGAGGGATCGCGGCTCCGTCAGGCTGCTCCAGCTCGCCATCTTCCTGGGCCTGATGTCCGCCTTCATGTGCGCGACCGCAGCACCCTCGACCGTCTTTCCGGTCGGCCTGCACATCCTGTTTTATCTCGGCGTCACGCTGATGGTGGCCGGCCTGGCGCTGCGCTGGTGGGCGGTCCGCGTGCTCGGACGCTTCTTCACCATCGACGTCGCCATCCACCAGGCCCAGCCGGTCGTCGATCGGGGTCCCTACCGGATCATCCGCCATCCCGCCTACACCGGCAGCCTGCTCACCTTTGTCGGCGTCGGCCTGGCTCTCGGCTCCTGGCTCGGCTTGCTGCTTGTCGTCATCTCGACGAGCATCGGCTTCGCCAACCGGATCGGTGTCGAGGAGACAGCCCTGTGCGCGGCTCTCGGCGTTCCCTACCGTGCGTACATCACGAGGACCTGGCGCCTGATCCCGTTCCTGTTCTGATTATGGGAGCGTGTTGCCTGCGCCCCCGCCACCGCCCGCGCTGCCATTCGGATTGGTTCCGGCCCCACCCAGCAGACCGGCGGGGTTGTAGCGTCCGACATTCCCGATCACCTGCTGCAGGATGCTGGCCTCGCTTCCCGGCGACGGTGTCGTGCTCTGGTCCATCGCCACGCGGACCGCGTCCTTCGCGGTCGCGCGCCGGATTCCGGTGAGCGTACCGTTGGCGTCGAAATTCAGCACCAGCGTCTGCTGGTGGTCGATGGACGGAAAGCCCGCGATCGTCGGCTGGGTCTGCTCGCCGACATAGATCCAGGTGTTGTCGTCGAACGTCGCACGGGTCGTCGGCGATCCGAGCAGCGAGGTCACGTCCGCGCGCGTGCTGGTGCCGGGAATGAGCTGTTTGTAGTCGACCGCGTCCACCATATTGCCGCGGGTCTGACGGTTCGGCTGGAAATACTGGCAACCGGTCACGCCGGTCGACGCGATCAAAAGGGCAGCAACTGGAACCAGCCGGGTCAGGCGCACGCTTATGTTCCTTCGGTTGCTCGTCCGGTGCCGCATCGACCTGATGGTGTCAACAGAAGGCAGGACAGGACATGACCACCATCCCAGAACTGACCCGGCCGTTCCCGCTCTCCCGCCTGACCGGACAGGGCATCACGTTCGATCTTCGCGCCGATCCCGACGAACTGGCACGTGTGGCACGTCGGCTTCGGATCGAGGCCGTCGGCTGTCTCGAAGCACGGTTCTCGCTCCGCTCGCTCGGCGCCGGAATCGTCGAGGCGGATGCCGTGCTCGAGGCCCGCGTCAGCCAGGCCTGCGTGATCTCGCTGGAGCCTTTCGAGCAGCCGGTCGTCGAACGCTTCACCGTCCGCTTCGTCCCCGCGGAGCCCTCCAACGATATCGACCCCGACGCGATCGATGAGATCCCGTATGAGGGCGACCGGATCGATCTCGGTGAGGCGGCCGTCGAACAATTGGCGCTCGCACTCGATCCTTTTCCGCGCAAGCCGGGCGTGGCGCTGCCGCCCGGCTTGTCGGAGGATGAGCCGGCCGACGCCGTGACCGCCACCATCCACCCGTTCGCGGACCTCGGCCGTAAGGAAGGCAAGGCCTGACCGGTCGCTCGTTCATCGCTTGCGACGGCTGCCGCCCTCTGGTAGACGCCCCCGGCTGGACAACAATCTTGTCCGCCCAGCGATCCGCGGGGGTCGTGCATGCAGCACGCAATTCAGGTCCGTCCGCATCCACTGCGACGGCCAGGCTCATGGAGGGGCCGGTCACCATGGCAGTTCCGAAGCGGAAGACCTCACCTTCCCGGCGCGGCATGCGACGCAGCCACGAAGCGTTGCGCATCGAAGCGTTCAACGAGTGCGGCAATTGCGGTGAACTCAAGCGCCCGCATCACGTCTGCCCGCAATGCGGTCACTATGACGGCCGCGAAGTCGTGGGCGCCGGCAAGGCGTTGAAGGGCACTGTCAGGGTCTGAGGCGGAGGGCACCGAGACCGCTGACGCGGGTCGGCGCGCCGGCGTGACCGAGGCCTTCACACTCGCGATCGACGGAATGGGCGGCGATCACGCGCCCGCCATCATCGTCTCCGGCCTGGATATCTCCTCGGAGCGGCATCCATCGGCGCGCTTCCTTCTCATCGGCGACGAGGCTGTCATCGCCCCGTTGTTGGCCGAGACCAGGCGCGCCAGGCTGTCCTGCACCGTCCGACACGCGTCCGAGGCGATTGCCAATGAACTCAAGCCGACGGCGGCGCTCCGCCTGCGCGACAGTTCGATGCGTCTCGCGTTCGATGCGGTCGCGAGCGGGGAGGCGAAGGGCGTGGTCTCCGCCGGCAACACCGGCGCGATGCTCGCCCTGGCCAAGATCGTCATCAAGACCATGGCCGGCATCGATCGTCCCGCCATGGCGGCCCTGTCGCCCTCGGCGCGCGGCGACGTGGTCATGCTCGACCTCGGCGCCAACCTCGCCTGCGATACCCGCAATCTTGTCGAGTTCGCCGTCATGGGCGACGCCTTCGCCCGTGCGGTTCTCGGACTGACCGAGCCCACGATCGGCTTGCTCAATGTCGGCTCCGAAGAGGGCAAGGGCGATGACAAGCTCCGCCGCGCGGCCGAGGTTCTCAGGCGCAGCCACATCGCCGACCAGTTCCAGGGCTTTGTCGAAGGCCACGACATCACCGCCGGCCGCACCGACATCGTCGTCACCGACGGCTTCACGGGCAACGTCGCGCTCAAGACCGGGGAGGGCGCCATGCGCATGGTCAGTGACCTGCTGCGCCAGATCTTCTCCAGCAGCCTGACATCGAAACTCGGCTACGTGCTGGCCCGTCCGGGTCTTGAGCGACTGCGCGAATGGCTGGACCCGCGACGCTACAACGGTGCGGTACTGCTCGGGCTGAACGGGGTCGTGGTGAAGTCGCATGGCGGGACGGACGCGGAGGGCTTCGCGCACGCCGTCGATGTCGCGATGGACATGGTGACCTACGGCTTCAACGAGCGGATACGTGACGGACTCGGCCGCATCGGCGACCGCAGCGGCGACGGCACGATCGAGGCCGGTGACGGCGACGGTCCGCGCGTGGCAGCGGCGAAATGATGATTCGGGAGCACGCCTGATGGGTCGTTCACGTATCGTCGGCGTCGGTTCGTATCTGCCGGCGCGGAGCGTCAGCAACGAGGAACTCGCCAGGACGGTCGATACCTCGGACGCCTGGATCCGGGAGCGGACCGGCATCGGCCAGCGGCACATCGCGGACGGCGACGAGACCACCACCTCGATGGCGACGCGGGCCGCACAGGCCGCCCTCGACGACAGCGGCCTGACGGCGGCCGAGATCGACCTCATCATCGTCGCGACCGCTACCCCCGATCAGGCCTTTCCGGCGAGCGCGGTCGGCGTGCAGGCGTCGCTCGGGGCCGCGAGCGCGTTCGCCTTCGACCTGTCCGCCGCGTGCTCGGGCTTCATCTTCGCGCTCAGCACCGCCGACAGCTTCATCCGGACCGGCCAGGCCAACACCGCGCTGGTCATCGGCAGCGAGGTCTATTCGCGGATCATGAACTGGCAGGACCGCACGACCTGCGTCCTGTTCGGCGACGGTGCCGGCGCGGTCGTCCTGCGCGGCGGCGCCAGCGACGGCGACGGGATCCTGTCGACCCATCTGCATTCCGACGGCCGCTTCGCCAGCCTTCTTTATGTCGACGGCTCCGTCGGCCGTGCCGACCGCCCTGGTCACCTCGTCATGCAGGGCCGCGAGGTGTTCCGCCATGCCGTCGCCAAGCTCGCCGCCGTCGTCGACGAGGCTCTCGCCGCCAACGGCCTCGATCATTCCGCGGTCGATTGGCTGGTTCCGCATCAGGCCAACCGGCGCATCATCGACGCGATGGGCCGCAAGCTCCAGCTCGCCGCCGATCGGGTGGTCATCACGGTGGAACGGCACGCGAACACCTCGGCCGCCTCGATCCCTCTCGCTCTTGATGAAGCAGTGAAGGATGGCCGCATAAGACGCGGCGATCTCGTCGTCATGGAGGCTCTGGGGGGTGGTCTGACATGGGGCTCGGCGCTGGTGCGGATGTAGCGCCACAGGTCATTGCCATAAGTCCGTCAACGCGCGCCGATTCGTTGACGCTGCCGGATGCGCCTGCCTAGGTTTCGCCATGAATACCGTGACGCGCGCCCACCTGGCCGAGCAGATCTACATGCAGGTCGGCCTGTCGCGAAACGAGTCGGCGGATCTTCTCGAGAACGTGCTCGACCGTCTGGCGACCGTTCTGGAGGCCGGGGAATCCGTCAAGATCAGCGGGTTCGGAACCTTTTCCGTCAGGCAGAAGGGCCGTCGCGTCGGCCGCAACCCGAAGACCGGCATCGAGGTGCCGATCATGCCGCGCTCCGTTCTGGTGTTCCGGCCGAGCCAGGTGATGCGCGCGCTCGTCAACGGCGAGAAGCCGCCGCTCGAGGACGATCTCGGAGAACTCGATTGAAGGACGAACCGGGCGACGAGCCGGTCGATCTCGAGCCGCTGGCGGCCGTCGCTCGCTCGGCCGGCGGCGGACGGCTTCGCAAATCCCCATCGGCTTTCCGCACGATCAGCGAAGTCGCCGATGAGCTTCATATTCCGCAGCATGTCCTGCGCTTCTGGGAAACCCGCTTTCCGCAGGTCAAGCCGCTCAAGCGTGGCGGTGGCCGACGCTACTACCGGCCGGATGACATCGCGTTGCTCCGGAGCATCGCCCACCTGCTCTACATCCAGGGCTACACGATCAAGGGTGTGCAGCGCCTGTTGCGGGAGGGAGGCGGCGCGCTCTCCGAGGACATTCCGCCGGCCAGCGAAGCCGAGCGGCGGGAGGGCGAGATGTCCGACGAGCTCGACCTCCATGCGCCGGAACCGCCCGGGCCATCGAGCCTATCGGCGACGGGCCCGCACGAGGACGCCACCAGGGCCGCGTTGCGCGCGCTGCTTGCCGATCTCGAGGCCCTGCGCGCCCTCATTCCCGACTGATCCGCTTGCCGTGCCTGCGCCGCCCTGTTATCCGGTTCCGCGTCGTGACCAAGCCAACGCGACCGGCGGACTGACGGGCAGTAGCGCAGCCTGGTAGCGCATCAGTCTGGGGGACTGGGGGTCGTGGGTTCGAATCCCGCCTGCCCGAAATCCGCCGTGAGGCCCATGCCTGCCTTCAGCCGGAGGTCGGGGTCCCGACCGGGCCGGATGCTCCGTCAAGACTGACCAGGAGCTGCTCCGCGTCGGTCACTGCCGCCATGATCGTGGTTCCGTCCCGGGTGGCGATGGCTGCGAGGACATCGCGCATCGTCTTGATCAGCAGCCCGGCCGCCTCGCTGTTGTCGGGCAGCAGGATCGCGATCAAGGAGCCTGCCGCGATCGGCAATTCGACCCGCCAGGTGACCGCGCCGGTCGCGACCATGACCGCGTCCCCGACCAGGGCCGCGACGCCGGCAATGGTCGTCGGCTGCCGCAGCCAGCCCATGATGAATGCGCGCGTGATCGTCATGCCATCCCCCTGATGACCGCCATGAACTGCTCGAGCGCCATCCAGTCGACGCCACCCGCATCCTTGCCCGCCTGCGTCAGCGCATCGCGCGACAAGAGCGCGTGCGCCTCGTCGACATGGGCGTCATAACCGGCCCAGGTCAGCGGGAAGACCTCGCCCCACGACACGACGAGCGGTCCCCTGTCGGTGTAGCCGATGGCCGTGACGCAATGACCGCCGGCGATCTCGTCGCCGGCCGTCGACACGTCCCATTCGGCCGCCCGCAGCCAGCCGGCGGGCAGGTTGATGCCAAGATCGACCGGACCGAGCAGCGCGATCGCCTGCCTGATCCGCTCGTGATCGCCGACCTCGATCGTCGCGTACCCGTCGAGCCGGTCGGTATCGATCCCGCGCGCGTGC
The DNA here is from genome assembly GCA_965276655.1 of Acetobacteraceae bacterium. Lineage (GTDB taxonomy): Bacteria > Pseudomonadota > Alphaproteobacteria > Acetobacterales > Acetobacteraceae > CAXTPV01. Next base: position 2,482,843 of record CBDIBD010000003.1, on the reverse strand, counting down.
CATGCCGCCAGGACATCCTCGATCATCGCCCCGGTATCGCTGTCCGGATCGGCCGCGCTGTAGCCGGAGATGCCGGCGTAGAAGGCGACGATGTCCGCGTCCGGCATCCGCCGCGCGCGCCCCGACAAGGTCGTGAGCGCCAGAATCACGTTGGCCGGACCCACGCAGGTGCAGTCGCCAATCCGGTCGTTCTCGCCCAGGATCCAGTGCGAGACGGCGTCAGCGTAGGCGGTGTATCCGCCCGGCGCCGGCGGCAGGTCCGGTGCCACCATTGACAGTCGCGGCACGCGTGCGTCCCGCTTCGCCGGGAGCCTGCCGAGCCCGCGGCGGGGCCGGCGCACCTCGTCCGCCATCCGATCGGCCGGGTTCAGCCGCAGCCTGCAGCACAGATCCTCGTAGCCCAATCCGATGGGCAAGGTTCCGAGCGCCGTCACGATCGACGACTGCACCGTGTCTCCCTGCACGAGCACCGGCTCGTCCAGGTTGAGCAGCATCGGCCGCCCGTTCGCGTCGGGAAGTTCGACGAGCCAGGTCATCAGCGTTCTCAGCGTCGCGCGAGGGTCTGGGTCGCCTGGGCGGTCGCCAGGTAGTCCAGCAGCACGGCGCCCAGTGCGGACTCCACCTGGACCCGCGCATTGGCGCTCGTATTGACGGCCGCCGCCTCGATCGCCGCCAGCGCGAGCTGTCCCGCCTGCTTGACCCGCGCGTCGCTCGAGTCCTGGACCACCTGCTGCACGGCGGCCGCCGTGGTGGCCAGCGTCTGCTGCTCCGTTCCTCCGCCAGGACTGTCGTAAGCCGCGAGGATCGCCTGCAGCCCGGCGATCACGAGTCCCGCATCGGTCCGCACGGTGGGCGGCAGCTTTCCGGCAGCTTCGAGCGCCGTCAGGATCGCCTCGCCGTCGGTCAGCGCGAGCTGCGCATCTGTGGGGGTGGTCGAGCTGGTCACGGCGCAGGCGCCGAGCATGAGCGCCGCCAAAAAGGCAGTCGCAAGGAAAGGGCGGATCAATCTCGTCTCCATCGGAGGGTGCCCCATTATCGGGGTGTCTCCAGCCGGAGCCGCGGCCATTTTTCCGCGACCGAAACGAAGCATGCCGCCGTTGCCTTTGGAGGTCCGGGCGGGAATCGAACCCACATTCGCGGATTTGCAGTCCGCTGCATCACCACTCTGCCACCGGACCGGCGTGGGCGGATCGATATCGGCCATCGCCGCGCACCCGGTCAAGACCCTCCCACGCCTGGCCGCCGGAGCCGTCGGTGATACACGCGCGGGGAAATCTGCTCTAAAGCCGGGGCGCGCCGCCGAAAGGGATCCTCGCCCACATGTCCGACTTCGTGCTTGCCCGCAACAAGATGGTCGACGGTCAGATCAGGCCGGTCCGGGTCAACGATCCGCGCATCATCCTCGCCATGCGCTCCCTCCCGCGCGAGCGCTTTGTACCGCCGTCGCTCGCCGGCCTCGCCTATATCGATACTCCGCTCGAGCTCGGCGGCGGCCGCACCGTCATGGAACCACGCGTCCTCGCCCGCCTCGTCCAGCTCGCGGCCCCGCGCCGGGGGGAGCGCGCGCTGGTTCTCGGTGCCAACACCGGCTACGGTGCCGCCCTGCTCGCCTTCCTCGATCTCGATGTGGTCGCCGTCGAGGAGGACGCCGCCCTTCTCGCGATCGCGACCGCGGCCTGCGCGTCGTCCCATCTTCCTGTCGTCTTCCATCAGGGCCGTCCGGCCGAAGGACTGCCGGACGAGCGGCCTTTCGACGTCGTGCTTGTCGAAGGCGGCGTTGAGATCATCCCGCCAGCCGTCGAGCGGCTCGTGACCCTGGGACGCGGCCGGCTCGTCGCCGTCATGCGCGAAGGCGGCGTCTGGCAAGGGATGGTCGCCGAACGCTCGCAGGACGGACTACGCGCTCGGCCTCATTTCGACGCCGCCGCGCGACTGTTGCCTGGTTTCGCCAGGCCCGCCGCCTTTCGCTTCTAGACGCGGCCGCCAGCCCCGACCTCATTGGCAGCCGCCCTCGCTCTATGGCAGAAACTCCTGGGGCATTGGGGGTCCGGCAATGAAAAGGTCTCAGGCGGGGTTCGGCTTTGCCACCGCCCTTCTCGGCACGACAGCGATGGCGGCAGCCGCCTACGCCGATCCGGCGTCCGACCCGCCGCTTCTCGTGCCGCACACGCTGCAGCAGGCGCTCGCGCAGGCCTATCTGACCAACCCGCAATTGCAGGCCGAGCGCGCCAACCTCCGCTCGATCGACGAGGGCGTGCCCACGGCTCTCGCCGGCTGGCGCCCGACCGTCCAGCTCTCGGGCGCGGGTACGCGTTACGGTGAGACCTTCACCGAGCAGGCGGGTGGGATCACGTCCTTCGGGACGGGAACGCAAACCGCTGGGACCGCAGGTCCGGGCCAGCCTGGCTTCGGCAGATTACCGCTGCCCGGCGGCTCCGAGCCCGGTGCCAGCCGAACCTTCCTCAAGCCGCTCGGCTACCAGCTCACCGCCCAGGTGACCCAGCCGCTCTACAACGGTGGCCGCACCTCCGCGAGCACCCACCAGGCGGTCAACAGGGTGCTCGCCGAGCGCGCCAACCTGATCGCGACCGAGGAAACCGTCCTCTTCAATGTCGTGCAGGCCTATGTCGGCGTGATCGAAGACAAGCAGCTCCTGCAGCTGCAGATCAACAACGAGCAGGTGCTCGCCGAGCAGCTGCGCGCCACCCAGGATCGCTTCAAGGTCGGCGAGATCACCCGCACCGACGTGGCCCAGGCCGAATCCGCGCTCGAAAGCGCGCGCGCGCAACGGCAGAGCGCCGAGGGCACGCTGCTGACCGCGGACGCGACCTATCTGCAGCAGGTCGGCTCGCCGCCACCTGACACCCTGGTCGATCCGCAGCCGCTCAAGCTGCCGGTCCGCACCGAACAGGAGGCGATGGTCCAGGCCGCCGAGAACAACCCCAACGTCGTCTACCAGCTGTTCCAGGAGGCGGCGGCGCGTGACGCGGTCGACGTCGCGTTCTCCGCCGTCATGCCGAAGCTCTCCCTGCAGGGCGAGTATTTCAAGCAGGTCAACCAGGGCTCGAGCGGCTTCCAGACCGAGGGCGCCGAGGGCCTGCTCAACCTCACCTTCCCACTCTACCAGGGCGGCTCCGAATACGCCGCCATCCGCCAGGCACGGCAGACCGAGCAGCAGCAGCACCGGACCGTCGACGAAGCGCGCCGCACCGCGCTCCAGGCCTCCGTCTCGTCATGGGAGACGCTGATCTCCACCCGTGCGGCCGTTACCAGCGACCATGCGGCGATCCGCGCCGGCTTCGTCGCCCTCGACGGCGTCGAGCGTCAGGCGATCGTCGGCACCAGCACCACGCTCGAGGTGCTCCAGCAGCAGCAGACCCTGCTGAACGCCCAGACCGCCCTGGTCCAGAACCTCACCACCCTGGTAACGGCCTCCTACCAGGTCGCACAGGCGCTGGGCCGGCTGACGGCCACCGACCTGCATCTCGATACCCCCCTCTACGACGAGACCGCCTACTACAACGCGGTCAAGGATCGGCTGTGGGGGACCAACGACTACGCCGTCAAACAGCCGGGACGCTGATCACGAGGAGGAAGACATGGACGAGCGCGGCCGACCCGATCAGGACGACAAGGGCATCCTCGACACCGTCCGCCGCATCCTCCATGAGGACCAGGTCCGGACCACCGAGCCTCCGGCCGAGGGCCGCCAGCCGTTCGCCCGGCCTGCTGCCCAAGCCACCACACCAGGACCCATCGATGACGATGTGCTCGAGCTGGAGCCGACGATGATGATCGAGACACCGTCCGCGCGGACGCTGGAGACCGACCGCCAGCTCGTCGGCGATCAGGCGGAGCAAACCGCCCGGCAATCCCTTGGTTCGCTGCGCGCCGTCATGCGCGAGCAGCGCGCGCTGCTGACCCACCGTGGCGGCCCGAGCATCGAGGACATCATACGCGAGGAGATCAGGCCCCTCCTGCGTGAATGGCTTGACGCCAACCTCCCAGGCCTGGTCGAACAGATGGTCCGGTCCGAGATCTCCCGTATCGTAGAGAGGGAAGGATCCTAGGGTTCGGTCCCGCCCGTCACGCGGTCCCGCCGAAACGCTGGTAGTGCGGGCAGAGCAGCCGGGCGACACCGGGCGCACTCGTATTGATGCGTCCGATCACGATCGCACGTTGATCGTGCGGAACGGCACGCCAGCAGGTCTCCAGCGCGTCGAGATCGCTCTCGAGCCGATCGGCAAGCTCCTCGATCCTGTCCCGGTTTGTTCCGTGCATGACCGGCACCCCATCTCCAGCTCAATCCCGACCGCGTCACCTTGAGCCTGTCTTCATCAATATTTCGTGAACGTAAAGATGCCAATGCTCGACAAGCTGTTCACGCCCGAAACGATCGAGCGCTCGCTCTATTCGCGCTGGGAACGTTCGGGTGCGTTCGCCGCCGACGTCGCGTCGTCGGCCGATCCGTTCACCATCATGATCCCGCCGCCGAACGTCACCGGCAGCCTTCATGTCGGTCATGCGCTCGACATGACGCTCCAGGACGTGCTGATCCGCAGCGCGCGGATGCGCGGCCGCGATGCACTGTGGCAGCCAGGCACCGATCATGCCGGCATCTCGACGCAACTGATGGTCGAACGTCAGCTCGCCGCCGAGGGAAGCAGCAGCCGCGCCATCGGCCGTGACGCCTTCCTCGGCCGCGTCTGGGACTGGAAACGCGCGCATGGCGGCCAGATCACCGAGCAGTTGCGCCGCCTCGGCGCATCGCTCGACTGGCAGCGGGAGCGTTTCACGATGGATGACGGCCTCTCGAAAGCCGTCCGCCAGGTCTTCGTCACCCTCCATAAGCAAGGCCTGATCTATCGCGCCCGCCGTCTGGTGAACTGGGATCCGGTGTTCCGGTCCGCCATCTCGGATCTCGAGGTCGAAAACCGCGAGGTGCGCGGCCACCTCTGGCAGATCGCCTATCCCGTCGAGGGCACCGACAGCACGATCATCGTCGCCACCACCCGCCCCGAGACCCTGCTCGGCGACACCGCGGTCGCCGTCCACCCCGACGATTCGCGCTATGCCGCCCTCGTCGGACGCCACGCCGTGCTGCCGCTCACTGGCCGACGCATCCCGATCATCGCCGACGCCCACTCCGACCCCGAGAAGGGAACTGGCGCGGTCAAGATCACGCCGGCCCACGATTTCAACGACTTCCTGGTCGGTCAACGTCACGGACTCGCGATGCCGAGCATCCTCGACGAAGGTGCCGCGATCGCGCTCGGCGAAATCGACGCCGATCTCCGGCATGTCGACGGCCTGGCCGATCCCGTCTTCGTGCGCGGCCTCTCGGGCCTGCCGCGCGAGCAGGCGCGGGCGGCGATCGTCGCCGAACTAGCGCGGCTCGGCCTGCTCATCGCGGCCGAACCCCACGTCCACCAGGTCCCGCATGCCGATCGCGGCGGCGCGGTCGTCGAGCCGCGCCTGACCGAGCAGTGGTATTGCGACGCCGCCACGCTCGCGAGGCCGGCGATCGAGGCGGTCGAGCAGGGCCGCACCGTCTTCCATCCGCGCCAATGGCAGAACACCTTCTTCGCCTGGCTGCGCGACATCCAACCCTGGTGCATCAGCCGGCAGCTCTGGTGGGGCCATCGCATCCCGGCCTGGTACGGACCCGACGGCCACATCTTCGTGGCCTCCGACGCCGAGGGCGCCCAGCGCCAAGCGGATGCCCACTACGGCCGCTCCGAGCCGCTCGAACAGGATCCCGATGTCCTCGATACCTGGTTCTCGTCCGGGCTGTGGCCGTTCTCGACCCTCGGCTGGCCCGATCCGACCGACGAACTCGCCCGCTACTATCCCACCGACGTGCTCGTCACCGGCTTCGACATCATCTTCTTCTGGGTGGCCCGCATGATGATGATGGGCCTGCACTTCATGCACGACGTCCCGTTCCGTCACGTCGTCATTCACGGCCTGGTCCGCGATGAACGCGGCCAGAAAATGAGCAAATCCAAGGGGAACGGCGTCGATCCTATTGCAATGATCGATCAATACGGTGCGGACGCGCTGCGCTTCGCCGTCTGCGCCCTGACCGGTCCCGGCCGCGACATCAAGCTCTCCGCCCGCCGTGTCGAGGATCAGCGCAGCTTCGTCACCAAGCTCTGGAACGCCGCTCGCTTTTGCGAGCTCAACGACGCCGCCGCGGACAATGGCCTCGACTCCGCCACACTCGTCTCACCACTCGCCCGCTGGATCGTGGCCGAGGCCAGCGACGCCATCGTCGCCGCCACCGGCGCGCTCGACGCCTTCCGGTTCGACGACTACGCCGCCGCCTGCTATCGCTTTACCTGGAACATTTTTTGCGACTGGTTCCTCGAGCTCGCCAAACCGGGTCTCCTCGACAACGGCACCAGCGAACAGGTGGAGCTTCGCGCCACCGCCGGCCACATTCTCGGGATCATCCTCCGGCTTTGCCATCCGGTGATGCCGTTCGTGACCGAGACCCTTGCCGAACAACTCGGTCACGTGCCGGACGCGGGACTGATCCGGGCGCCGTGGCCGATGCCGCTGCATGTCCCGGAACGCGAAGCGGCGTCCGCTGAGCTGGGCTGGGTCACGAGCCTGATCGGCGATCTGCGCGCCATGCGCGTCTCGCTCAACGTGCCGGCGGGGGCGCGCATCTCGGTCAAGGTCCGCGACGCGTCGCCCCGCACCCTCGAACGCCTCGCCGCCTGGCATGAGCCGATCGCCCGCATGGCCCGCGTCGCCAGCACCGAGACGCTCGACGGCGACATCCCGCCGCAAAGCGCGCAGCTCGTCGTGGGCGAGGCGCTGCTGGTCGTCCCGCTCGCCGGCGTGATCGATCTCGACGTCGAGCGCGCCCGCCTCGCCAAGGAGCGCGACCGTGCCGATGCCGACGCCGACCGGCTCGCGCTGAAACTGTCCCGACCGGATTTCGTCGACCGCGCGAAGCCCGAGATCGTCGAGGAGACCCGTGATCGCCTGACCTCGCTCCGCCACGATGCCGCACGCATCGACGCAGCCCTCGCGCGCCTGAGCGCCTGAGCGTTGGCCTCGCCGTTCCTCGACGGAAACTACGCCCCCGTCGACGACGAGCGCGTCACGGTCGGTCTTCCGATCGAGGGCCGCGTTCCCGATGGCCTGCGCGGCACGCTGTTCCGCAACGGCCCCAACCCGCAGCTCCCGCCCGCCGAGCCCTATCATTGGTTCACCGGCGACGGGATGGTCCATGCGATCACCCTCGGCGAGGGAACGGCCACCTATCGCAACCGCTGGATCAGGACCGCGCGTTTCGAGGCCGAGGCGCGGGCCGGCCGCGCCCTTTTCGCGGGCTTCGGCCAGCCGCTCACCGAGGCCGCCCGTTCGCTCGACAACGGGGTCGCCAACACGCACATCCTCGACCATGGGGGCCGCCTGCTCGCCCTCGAGGAGGCCCATCTCCCGGTCCGGCTCGATCCGGGCGACCTCGCGACCCTCGGCACGGAGGATTTCGGTGGCCTCACCGGCCGCTTCACCGCCCATCCCAAGACCGATCCGGCGACCGGCCAGCTCGTCTTCTTCAGTTACTCGGCGACCGGCCCGCTGACGCCCGGCATGTCCTGGGGCACGATCGATGCCGACGGCCGTCTCTCAAGGCGCGAGATCTTCGACGCGCCCTATTGCAGCATGGTGCACGACTTCGCGGTCACCGCGCGCCACGTCGTCTTTCCGGTCCTGCCGCTGACCGGCGATCTCCGGCGCGCGATGTCCGGCCGTCCGGCCTTCGCGTGGGAGCCGTCGCGCGGTGCCTTTCTCGGCGTGATGCGGCGGGATGAGGGCGTGCCGGGCCTGCGCTGGCAGCCCTGCGAGACCTGCTTCGTCTTTCACGTCATGAACGCCCATGACGCTGGCGGCGAGATCGTCATCGACGTCGTCGAATACGACGAGGCGCCGCTGTTCCCGCGCGCCGACGGCAGCCCGCCCGCCGATCCGGTCCGCGCGCGACTGTGCCGCTGGCATGTCGATCCGTCCGGCGCCGCACCGCTTCGACGCGAGATCCTTCACGATGAAGCGGGCGAGTTCCCGCGCATCGACGAGCGCCGCTCGGGCCTCTCCTACCGCTACGGCTTCCGGATCTGCCCACGACCCGACGCGCCCGGCGACGAGATCGTCCGCCACGATCTGCAAGCTCGCACGGTCACCCGCTACGCCCCGCCCGATGGCCAGCGCCCGTCGGAGGCGGTCTTCGTGCCCGCGTCCGCCGGATCGCCGGAAGGCGTGGGCTGGCTGCTCACGATCGTCCACCGTCCGGCCGGCAACGACAGCGCACTCCTCATCCTCGACGCCGCGTCCATCGAGCATGGTCCGATCGCTGCCGTTGTCCTGCCGCGCCGAATCCCGTTCGGCTTTCATGGCTCCTGGCAGGATCGGTCGACCCTCGTCTCGAACTGACGCGCCGCGTCCGCCTGCCTCAGTCGCCGCGCGCGACCTTCGTGGGCGAGCGCTCGAACACCGCCTCAGGCACGAAGAAGTCCGCGAACAGCGCCTCGTCGCCCGCCTGCGGCGCATAGATCGAGAAATCCGTCACCCCCGCCGCACGCAGCACCTCCTCGTCGATCAGGAACTGGCCGGTGCACGCACGCGAGGGACGCGTCAGCACCGCGTGCGCCGCGTCCGCCATGATCTCCGGACCGCGGCTCAGACGCGCCATCGCGTCGCCGCCCAGCGCGAACCGCACCGCCGCCGTGTCGATCGCCGTCAACGGCCACAACGAGTTCACGGCGACGCCTTGCGCCCTGAACTCCTCGGCCATGCCGAGCGTGCACAGGCTCATCCCGTACTTCGCCATGCTGTAGGCGACGTGCCCCTTGAACCAGCGCACATCGAAGTCGAGCGGCGGCGCGAGATTGAGGATGTGCGGGTTCGTCGCCCGCAGCAGGTGCGGCAGCGTCAGCTTCGAACACAGGAACGTCCCCCGCGCGTTGATCCCGTTCATCAGGTCGTAGCGCTTCATGTCCGTCTGCAGCGTGCCGGTCAGCGCGATGGCGCTCGCGTTGTTCACGCAGATATCGATGCCGCCGAACGCCTCCACCGTCCGATCGACCGCCGCCTGCACCTGCATCTCGTCACGGATGTCGCACACCACCGCAAGCGCCCGGCCGCCCGCCGCCTCGATGGAGGAAGCGGCCGTATGGATCGTGCCTGGCAATTTCGGATGCGGGTCGGACGTCTTCGCGGCGATCGTGATGTTGGCACCGTCGCGGGCCGCCCGCAGTGCGATCGCCAGCCCGATCCCGCGGCTGCCTCCCGTCATGAACATGGTCTTGCCAGCCAGACTCATCGTCGACCTCCCCTGCGATCCGTTTCGATCGGTCCGATCTCTCTATGCGCGATGGGTGAGCCGCTCGGTCGCGTCCCACACCGCACGCCGCAGCACCGGATCGAGCGCCAGCGGATTCGGCAGCGCGATCCGCTTGTCCTTCAGGTAGCAGCCACTGACGCCTGCGAGCGCGGGCGACAGTGCCGCGTGCAACGGGCAAGCCGCCCCCTGTTCCGGCGTCATCAGGAATCGCGTCAGCAGCCGCCACACGACCCCGCCGATCCCTCTCGAGACCATCAGGCCGGTCGCGACATCCCCCGGATGGACCACATTGATCAGGACGCCGTCCGCCCCGAGGCGCGCTGCCCACTCGAACGTCGCCATCGTCATCGCGAGCTTCGAGCGCCCGTAGGCACGCACCGGACCCCAGTGCCGGTCCAGTTCCAGATCGTCCGCATCCATCCCGACCCGCTCGGACATGCGCGACCCCACATTGACCACCCGTGCCTGCCCGCTTGCCCGCAACGCGCCCCTGAGAGCGCGCGTCAGCACAAACGGCGACAGATGGTTCACCGCCAGCACCATCTCGCGCCCCTCGCTGGTCCATTCGCGCGTCGCGCAAAACACGCCCGCGTTGTTGACCAGTACGTCGACCCGCTCGTGCCGTCCCGCGATCGTCTCTCCGAGCCTGCGTGTCTCGTCCAGCCGCGAAAGATCGGCCAGCGCGAGCTCGAGCGACGCGCCCGCGATCCGGGTCCCGATGAAGCCGCGCGCCGCCTCCAGGCGTGCGGCGTCCCGTCCCACCAGCACGGTATGCACGCCCGCCCGCGCCAGATGCAGCGCGATCCATCGCCCGATCCCGCCGGTGGCACCCGTGACCACCGCCACCGGCCGAGTGCTGCCACTCACGCCGCGTCTCCGAGCACCATCTCTGCCGGAACGAGGTCCGGCACGATGCAAGAGCCGCCCAGCAGGCGTCCCATGCTTCCCGCCGGCAGCAGCGCCCCAAGCCGCGCCGCCACTCCCATCCACCACGGGAACACGACCCGCACCCGCCCGCGCGCCACCGCCCGCAGGATCCGCCGCGCCGCTTCGTCCGGCTCCATCAAGCCGGGCATCGGGAAGTCGTTCCCCGCCGTCATCCGTGTCCGCACGTAGCCGGGGCAGACGCTGGTGAGCTGGATGCCCTGCCGCCGGGCCACATGCGCCTGACCCACGATCCAGGCATCGACCGCGGATTTCGACGCGCAGTATGCGGCCGCCGCCGGCACGGCCACGAAACCCGCCGTCGACGCCAGCGCCGCGATCCGTCCCCGCCTGCCGTCCCGCAGCGCCTGCGTCCGCATCACCCCGATCGCCGGCAGCACCGTGTTGAGCATGCCGAACAGGTTGGTCTCGAAGATCGCTCTTACGTCGACGTCCGTCTCCGGGCCCACCATCGGGTTGCCCGCCGCGACGCCTGCGTTCGCGACCACCAGGTCGAGCCGGCCGGCACGCCCGATCCAGTCCTGCATCCCCCGCCGATCGCAGACGTCGATGACCTGCGCCACCACCCGCGCGCCAAGCGCCGCGCAGGCGCCGGCCGTCTCGTCGAGCGCGTCTGTCTCCCGATCGCACAGATGCAGGACCGCCCCGGGACGGGAGCAGGCGACCGCGACCGCCCGGCCGATGCCGTGCGAAGCCCCGGCGATCAGCGTGTGTCGGACATCCATCCCATGGCGGTAGCCCGCCCGGCTCCCGGGCTCAACAGCCCCGGCCGATTTCCCTCAACTCAACTGCCCGACATCGCGCACCGCCCCGCGCGCGGCGCTCGTCGTCAGCGCGGCGTAGGCGAGCAATGCCTGGCTCACCTTCCGCTCGCGCGAGACCGGCCGGAACGCGCCGATCGCCGACCGTCGCGCGGCCAGCGTCGCGTCATCCACATCGACCCGCAGCACACGCGCCGGGATGTCGATCTCGATGATGTCGCCCTCCTCGACCAGGCCGATGGCACCCCCCTCCGCCGCTTCGGGCGAGATATGCCCGATCGACAAGCCGGCACTGCCGCCCGAGAACCGTCCGTCGGTGATCAGCGCGCAGTGCGGCCCGAGCCCCTTCGATTTCAGGTAGCTCGTCGGATACAGCATCTCCTGCATGCCGGGGCCGCCTTTCGGTCCCTCGTAGCGGATCAGCACCACGTCGCCGCGCACGATCCGGCCGCCCAGGATGCCCGAGACCGCATCCTCCTGGCTCTCGAAGATCCGCGCCGGCCCGCGGAACACCAGGCTGCCCGGATCGACGCCCGCCGTCTTCACGATCGCGCCATCGACCGCGATGTTGCCGTACAGCACCGCGAGCCCGCCATCGCGCGAGAACGCGTGCCCGGCATCGCGTATCACTCCCTCCGCCCGATCGAGGTCGAGCGTGTCGTAGCGCTCCTCCTGGCTGAACGCCCTGATCGTCCGGACCCCGCCGGGTGCGGCCCGGAAGAACCGCCCCGCCTCGCTCTCGGGACCCACCCGCGACACATCCCATCGCGCCAGCGCGTCCGCGAGTGTCGGCGCATGCACCGTCGGCAGCCCGGCGTGGATCAGCCCGGCCCGGTCGAGCTCACCCAGGATCGCCATGATCCCGCCCGCCCGATGGACGTCCTCCATGTGCACGTCCGCCTTCGACGGCGCCACCTTGCAGAGGTTCGGCACCCGGCGCGACAGCGCATCGATGTCGGCCATGCTGAATTCGACGCAGCCCTCGTGCGCCGCCGCCAGCAGATGCAGAACCGTGTTGGTCGATCCGCCCATCGCGATATCGAGGCTCATCGCGTTCTCGAACGCCGCCCGCGTCGCGATCGAACGGGGCAGCGCGGACGCATCGTCCTGTTCATACCAGCGCCGTGCCAGATCCACGATCAGCCAGCCCGCTTCCACGAACAGGCGCTTGCGGTCGGCATGCGTCGCCAGCGTCGAGCCGTTCCCGGGCAAGGCGAGCCCGAGCGCCTCGGTCAGGCAATTCATCGAGTTGGCCGTGAACATCCCGGAGCACGAGCCGCAGGTCGGGCACGCCGAGCGCTCCATCTCCTCGCTCTCTGCCTCCGTCACCGTCTCGTCGGCTGCGGCCACCATCGCCGTGATCAGGTCGGCCCGCTTGGACACGCCACCGCGGACGACCTTCCCGGCTTCCATCGGACCGCCCGAGACGAACACCGTCGGGATGTTCAGGCGCATCGCCGCCATCAGCATGCCCGGCGTGATCTTGTCGCAGTTCGAGATGCAGACCAGCGCGTCCGCGCAATGCGCCTCGACCATGTATTCGACCGCGTCCGCGATCAGTTCGCGCGAGGGCAGCGAATACAGCATCCCGCCATGTCCCATCGCGATCCCGTCATCGACCGCGATCGTGTTGAATTCGCGCGCGATCCCGCCGGCGGCGTGCACCTCGCCCGCCACGAGCTGCCCAAGATCCTTCAGATGCACATGCCCGGGCACGAACTGCGTGAACGAATTGGCCACGGCGACGATCGGCTTGCCGAAATCCCCATCCGTCATGCCCGTCGCCCGCCACAGGCTCCGCGCTCCCGCCATGTTGCGGCCGTGTGTGCTGGTGCGTGACCGATAGACCGGCATGTCTTGTCCCTCGCTCAGAACAGGCGGGGCTCTGCCCCAAACCCCGCCAAAGGCCGGGCCGTTGGAAACCCTCAATCAGTGGTTATCGATACTGCTCGCTTTGAGTGGCTGCGCCGCTCCGCGTCCCATTTTCGCTGTCGCGCCGCCGTCTCGAGAGATCGTCTACCTCATCTCGCACGGCGGGCACACCGACCTGCCGCTGCCTGCGTCCGATCTCGACGGCCGCCTGGCCCGCTTCCGATCGACACCCCCGGCAGCCTCTTCTACTTTCGTCACGGTCGGCGGCCTGTGCCGCCTCAGCTCTGTGGCTGCGTTTGCGCAGGCACCGCGTGTCCATTCCGCGGGATGATATACGTCTTCGCCGGCGCCGACCCGCCGCTGCCCTCAAGCCGCCAGCTCGATCATCACCGGCGTATGGTCCGACGGCTGCTCCTCGCCGCGCGGCACCCGGTCGATCGTGCACGACACCAGCCGCTCGGCGACCTCGGCCGACAGCAGCGCGTGATCGATCCGCAGGCCCCGGTCACGCTGCCAGCACCCCGCCTGGTAGTCCCAGAACGTGTAGGCGGCCCCACGCGGCTGAAGCGCCCGAACCGCGTCCGTCAGGCCGCCATACAGCAGCGCCCGGAACCGTGCCCGCGTCTCCGGCCGGACCAGCGCGTCATCGGGCGGCAGCGTGCCCGGGGCGTAGTCCTCGTCGGCCGGGCAGACATTGTAGTCGCCCGCCAGGACGAGCGGCGCATCCGCCTCGAGCAGCGCCGCGGCGTGCGCGACAAGCGCATCCATCCAGCGCAGCTTCGCGCCATACCCGTCCGCGCCCCCCGAATTGCCGTTCGGCAGATAAAGGTTCCCCACCGTCAGGCCGTCCGCCCGCACCTCGACGTAGCGGGCCGTCGGCGCCGACTCGCCGAGCCCCGGCAGGAACTCGGACGAAACCTCGAACGGCACCCGCGCCAGGATTGCGACCCCGTTATAGCTCTTCTGGCCGACGATCGCCGCCCGGTAACCGAGCGCGGCAAAGCTCGGCGGGAAATGCGCCGCCTCGCACTTGATCTCCTGCATCAGCAGCAGATCGGGCTGGGCACGCGCCAGATACCGTCCGACATGCGCCTCGCGCGCGCGCACCGAATTGACGTTCCAGGTCGCGATCTTCACCGCCCCGGCACGCCTCTCACTCGATCGAGAACGACGTCCCGCAGCCGCAGGCCGACGTCGCGTTCGGGTTTCGCACGGTGAAATGCGCCCCCATCAGCTTGTCGACGAAATCGAGTTCCGCCCCGGCCAGCAGGTCCAGACTGGCGGGATCGACCAGCACCCGTGCGCCGTCCCGCTCGATCAGCACATCATCGGGCGCGCTCTCCCCGTCGAGTTCGAACTTGTATTGGAACCCGGAACAGCCGCCCGCCAGAACGGCCACTCGCAGCTTGTCCGGCCCGCTCCCGGCGCCCGCCACGATCTCGTTGATCCGCGTTGCGGCACGGGGCGAGACGGAAAACGGCCTGACAGCTATCTGATCCATGACGTCCATGTAGCGCGCGCCGCCCCGCAATTGAAGCGCTTCAGCGCCGCCTTCTGCCATGCCCCGGCCGGTGCTACGCCGGGGACCGATGAACAAAGCGCCTTATGCCACGACTCCCGTCGCCGGCCGCACCCGCCTCCATCCGGAGGACGAGGCGGCCACCCGCAGCCCGTTCCAACGCGACCGCGACCGCATCATCCACTCCGCCGCCTTCCGCAAGCTGCAGTACAAGACCCAGGTTTTCGTCAACCACGAGGGCGATTTCTTCCGCACCCGGCTGACCCACACCATCGAGGTCGCCCAGATCGCCCGCTCCATTGCCCGCGAACTGGCACTCGACGAGGACCTGACCGAGGCGCTGGCCCTCGCCCACGACCTCGGCCACACCCCCTTCGGCCACGCCGGCGAAGACGCGCTGCGCGACGGCATGCGCGATTTCGGCGGCTTCGATCACAACACCCAGGCGCTGCGCATCGTCACCCTGCTCGAGAACCGCTACGCCGATTTCGACGGGCTTAACCTTACCTGGAACACGCTCGAGGGCATCGCCAAGCACAACGGCCCGCTGCGCGCGCCGTCGTCCTATGTCACCAACTACGACCGGCGGCATCCGCTCGAGCTCGACACCCACCCCTCCGCCGAGGCCCAGGTCGCCTCGCTCGCCGACGACATCGCCTATCACAGCCACGATCTCGACGACGGCTTGCGTGCCGGCCTGTTCACCTTCGACGACATCGCCGGCTTGCCGATCCTCGACGGCGCGCTCGAGGACGCCCGCGCCCTGCGGGCCGGCCTCTCACCGGCCAAGCTGCGTCACGAGACCATACGGCGCGTGATCAACATCCTCTGCACCGCACTGACCGACGAAACCCGGCGACGTCTCACCGCCCTGGCACCCGCCGACGCCGACGCGATCCGCCGTGCCGGCCGCCCGGTCGTCGCCTACGATGAGATCACCGCGCACGCCAATCAAACGATCCGCGCATTCCTGCACGCGCGGATGTATCGTCACTGGCGGGTCAACCGCATGACCGAAAAGGCGCGCCATGTCACCGCCTCGCTCTTCTCGATCCTCCATCGGGATCCAAGGCTGCTTCCGCCGGAATG
The DNA here is from genome assembly GCA_965276655.1 of Acetobacteraceae bacterium. GTDB lineage: Bacteria > Pseudomonadota > Alphaproteobacteria > Acetobacterales > Acetobacteraceae > CAXTPV01. The sequence goes on along the minus strand of CBDIBD010000003.1, from coordinate 2,467,302 downwards.
GTCGGCGTCGGCCGGGGAGGGGACCACGGAACGCTCCGCCCGCGCGGTTGCCGACTACATCGCCGGCATGACCGACCGTTTCGCCGTCGACGAGCACCGTCGCCTGACCGACCTGTCGATCGCCGGCTGATGCGCGTCAATCTCCGCACCTTCATCAGCGACACGCTCTACGAGAAGTTCGAGCAGTGGGTGATGTTCATCCTCACCATCCTGCTTGTGCTGATGATCGCCTTCGCGACCTTCAACCTCATCATGGCGGTCTTCCACCTCGTCGTCGGCGGCAATCTCGATCCGAACGACCCCAAGATCTATCCCGACATTTTCTCGCTGATCTTCACCATCCTGATCGGCTTCGAGTTCAAGCACTCGTTCCTCAACGCGACCGCGACCCAGACCAGCGTCATCCGCATCCGCTCGATCATCCTGATCGGCATGCTCGCCACCGTCCGGAAGGTCATCATCGACGACCTCCGCAAGACCGACGTTCCGGAAACGGTCGCCATCGCGATCTCGGTTCTCGCACTCGGGATCGTCTACTGGCTCGTCCGCGATTCCGAGGCGCCGAAGGGGAACGAGACGCACCTCCTGGCCCACGACGCCAGCTGAAGCTTTGTCAGGCACACGCCCTCTGGCCTAGCGTCTCATCGCTGCTCTATGCCTGCCGGATGAACGACCTCTTCACCGTCTGGCGCGCCCGCGTCCTCGATGCTCTCGCCACCATCGCAATATTGCCCGGCGACGCTCTCGTCCGCGTCGAGGTGACGCCGGCGCGCGACGCCCAGCATGGCGACCTCGTCACCAACGCCGCCATGGTCACCGCCAAGATCGCTGGCGCCAAACCTCGCGACCTGGCCGCATCCCTCGCCGCGATCCTCGCCGAACGCCACGGCGTCGCCGCTGAGCCCGCCGGTCCCGGCTTCGTCAACATCCGTCTCGACCCGGCCGCCCTGCAAGCCTGCCTGCCGCCGATCCTCGCGGCACGCGAGGCCTACGGCGACGCCGGCATCGGCGCCGGCAAGCGCGCCAACGTCGAGTACGTCTCCACCAATCCCACCGGCCCGGTCCATGTCGGCCATTGCCGGGGCGCGGTCGTCGGCGACGCACTCGCCAACCTCCTCACCAAGGTCGGATTCGCCGTCACCCGCGAATACTACGTCAACGACGCCGGCAACCAGGTCGTGGCCCTCGCCTGGGCCGCCTACTGGCGCATGCTGCAGGCGCTGGGCACGACACTGACCGAGGCCCAGTTCGATGCCGTCGTCCCTGGCGGCCTGCAATATCGCGGTGACTACCTCGTCGATCTCGGCGCACGGCTCGCGGCCACGCACGGCGCGGCACTCGCCGGTCCCGGCCTGACCGTCGCCGACCCGGCCCTGTGGCTCGACACCGTCCGCGACGAGGCCCTCGACGCGATGATGTCCCAGATCCGCGACGACCTCGCAGCCCTCGGCGTTCACCACGACGTCTTCAGCTCCGAGCGCGCCGTGCTCGCCTCCGGCGCGGTCGGCGCCGCCATCGCCCGCCTCGACGAGAAGGGCCTGCTCTACGAGGGCGTGCTCGAACCCCCCAAGGGCAAGCTCCCCGAGGATTGGGAACCGCGCCCGCAGACGCTGTTCCGCGCCTCCGATTTCGGTGACGACGTCGACCGTCCATTACGCAAGAGTGACGGCACCAACACCTATTTCGCCAACGACATCGGCTATCACGCCGACAAGATCGCCCGCGGCGCCGAGATCATGGTCGACGTCCTCGGCGCCGACCATGGCGGCTACGCCCCGCGCATGAAGGCCGCCGTCCGCGCGCTCGCCGGCGACGCGGTCAGCTTCGAGGTCCTGCTCTGCCAGATCGTCCATATCGTCCGCGGCGGCGAGCCGGTGCGCATGAGCAAACGGGCCGGCACCTACGTCGCCATGCGCGATCTGATCGACGAGGTCGGCCGCGACGCCGTCCGCTTCACCATGCTCACCCGCAAGCCCGACGCCCAGATGGAGTTCGATCTCGATGAGGTCGTGGCCCAGACCCGCGAGAATCCCGTCTTCTACGTCCAGTACGCGCATGCCCGCTGCCGCTCCGTCCTGCGCGCCGCGGCCGGGATGTTCGGCGCCGATGCCCTCGACCATCTTCAAACCACTGACCTTTCCACCCTCACCGACGAGGGCGAACTGGCCCTGATCCGGCGCCTGGCAGGCTGGCCGCGACTCGTCGCCGGCGCCGCCATCGCCCGCGAGGCGCATCGCGTGGCTTTCTATCTCGCTGATCTTGCTGCGGATTTTCACGGCCTCTGGAATCGCGGCAGCGCCGATGCGACCCTGCGGTTCCTCCAGGCCGATCGGCCCGGTCCGACCTTCGCCCGTCTCGCCCTCGTGGGCGCGACCGCGATCACCATCCGGTCCGGGCTCGCCGTTCTCGGCGTCGCCCCTGTCGAGGAGATGCGCTGAGAACGGAGTGGCCCGATGTCCGACCTGAACCGCCCCGAGCAGCCCGTCTATCGCCCGAGCCGCGGCGGTATGGATCCCGCCACCAAGCGTCTCTCGATCATCGCCTGCGGCATCGGCGCCGTCCTTGTGGCCCTCGTCGGCGGCTGGTCCCTGACCGGCCATCGCGCCGGCGGCATTCCCGTCATCGAGGCACCCACCGGCCCGATGCGCGTCAAGCCCGCCGACCCGGGCGGCATGCAGCTCATGGGCGCCGAACCGCCGCCCTCGACCGCCGACGGCGGCACCACCAGCCTCGCCCCCGGTCCCGAGAAGCCGGATCCACAGGCGCTCGCGGCCGAGCTCGACCGTGCCCGCAAGGACGACGCGGCGAGCGAACCCGCGACAAAATCGCCCGTTGCCACGAAGCCCGCCCCCCCACCGGCGCCCGCACCAGTCGCGCCGCCGCCGAAAGCGGCCGAAGCGGCACCTCCCGCGACCGGCCGCGTCGAGGTGCAGCTCGCCGCGATGGACACTCAAGCCCAGGCCGAGGCCGAGTGGGCCCGCCTGTCGCGCAAGGATCCGAGCCTCTTCGCCGACCGCGCGCCCGTGATCGTGCCCGCCTCCCGCGACGGCAGGACCTTCTACCGGCTGCGGACCGGCGGCTTCGAGACGGTCGCCGCCGCCACCGGCTTTTGCGCCCGCTCGCGCGCCGCGGGCGCCGCCTGCACCATCGCCGCCTTCTGACATGCGACCGGCCATCATCGGCCTGTCCGGCGTGGCACTCGATCCCGACGAGCGCGCCCTGCTCCAGGCCCGTCCACCCGCGGGCATCATCCTGTTCAGGCGCAATATCGAGACCGGACGCCAGCTCCGATCGCTGACGGACGATCTGCATGCGACGCTGCCGAGCGGTGCCGTCATCATGATCGACCAGGAGGGCGGCCGCGTGGCCCGGCTGCGTCCGCCCCACTGGCGCGCGCATCCGTCCGCCGCTGCCATCGCCGAGGCCGCGCAGCCCGAACGCGCCGCCTACGACAGCGGCGCCCTGATCGGTCTCGAATGCGCCGCGGCCGGCATCGACGTCGTCGCGGCTCCCGTCCTCGATGTCCGCGCCGCGGACGCCGACCCGTTCATCGGCGACCGCGCCTTCGGCTCCGACCCTGCGCTCGTCACCACGCTCGGAGGGGCGTTCGCCGCCGGCCTGCTCGCGGCTGGCATCCAGCCCGTCGGCAAGCACGTGCCCGGCCACGGACGCGCGACCACCGACAGCCATCTCGCACTCCCCGAGCTCGACGCTCCCAACAGCAACGACCTGGCCCCGTTCGCCGCACTCGCCGGCCGCCTGCCGTGGCTGATGACCGCCCATATCCGCTACCGGGATCTGGACCCCGTCCATCCCGCCACCCTGTCCGCCGCCATCATCGGCCGGCTGATCCGCGGCACCCTCGGCTTCGACGGGGTGCTCGTCTCGGACGACCTGACCATGCGCGCGCTCACCGGCGACCAGGCCAGCCTCGCCCGTGCCGCGATCGAGGCAGGCTGCGACCTCGCCCTCTCCTGCGACGGCGATCTCGCCACCAGCGCCTCCATCCTCGACGCTCTCCCGGCCATGACCGACGTCTCGCTGACCCGCCTCCACCAAGCCGCCGATCTCGCCCGGCGGTCGAAGAGCTTGCCGGCATGAACATCCTGGCCCCGGACCGCGCCGCCCGCGCCGAACAGCTCGTCCTCAGCCTCGACGGCTTCGAGGGCCCGCTCGACCTCCTGCTCGATCTCGCCCGCGCCCAGAAGGTCGATCTCTCCCGCATCTCCATCCTCGCCCTCGTCGAGCAGTTCCTCGCCGTGATCGAGGGCGCGCGACGCATCCGTCTCGAGCTCGCCGCCGACTGGCTCGTCATGGCCGCCTGGCTCGCATGGCTAAAGTCTCGCCTTCTCTTGCCCGACGACCACGAGCCCGGCGAGCAGGTCGAGGACGCGACCGACCGTCTCGCCCAGCGTCTCGCCGAGCTCGAACGGATCCGCGCCCTCTCCCAATGGCTCGACGCGCGTCCGGTCCTCGGCCGCGACGTCTTCCGTCGCGCCACCCCGGAAAGCTTCGTCGTCGCCGACCGCTCCGGCTTCCGCCTCGATCTCCCCGGCCTGCTCGGGGGCTACCTCTCCGCCGCTCGCCGCGTCGCCGCCAGCCGTGCATGGCGTCCCGCGCGGCGCGAGTTCTGGACCGTCGCCGCCGCGCTCGATCGTCTCGAGCGCATGCTGGGCCTCGAGCCCGGATGGACCGACCTCTCCGCCCTCCTGCCCGATGATCCATCCGACCCCGTCGCTCGCACCGCCGCGGTCGCCAGCACGCTGCTCGCCGCGCTCGAACTCGCCCGCCGCGGCGCCTGCGAGCTCGACCAGGCCGCTCCCTTCGCTCCCGTCATGCTGCGTCACGCACGATGACCGACCCTCTCGAACATGCGCTCCGCCTCGCCGAGGCGCTGGTCTTCGCCTCCGCCGACCCGGTGCCCACCCGCCAGCTCGCCAGTTTGCTCGGCCCCGACGCGCCCGACGCGGGCGAAGTCCTCGCGATCCTCGCCGCGCGAACCAGCACCCGCGGCGTCCATCTCGTCGCGGCGGCCGGCGGCTGGATGTTTCGCACCGCACCCGATCTCGCACCCATCCTCGCCCGCACCGTCGAGAAGCCGCGACGTCTCCCGCGCGCGGCGATGGAGACGCTGGCCGTGATCGCCTACCACCAGCCCTGCACCAGGGCCGACATCGAGGACCGGCGCGGCGTGGCCCTCGCCCACACGACCCTCGAGCTCCTGCTCGAGGCCGGGCTGATCCGTCCCGCCGGCACCCGCGAAGCCCCCGGCCGGCCATCGCTGTGGGCGACCTCGGCGGAATTCCTCGTCCGCTTCGGCCTCCGCTCGCTCGCCGACCTGCCCCGGCGTGACGACATCCTCGCCGACCGCCCCGCCGTCGCCACCGATCACGCCGCCCGCAATTCCGCTTCCTCCGAGCCCGTGCTACACGCGGCCCTTCCCGACGGCTGACCCGACCGGCTCCCGGCCGGGCGCTCACGGAAGAGGAACCCATGTTCGACTTCAACTGGTCCGAGATCGCCCTGATCGGCGTCGTGGCCCTCGTGCTGATCGGGCCCAAGGACCTTCCGGTCGCGATCCGCGCCGTCACCGACTCCATCAAGAAGATGCGCCGCATGGCCGGCGAACTTCAGACCCATGTCGACGACATGGTTCGCGACGCCGACCTGCAGGATGCGCGCGACACGTTCCGTGACCTTCGCGGCATGAACATCCGCGGCCAGGTCATGCGCGCGATCGACAGCGACGGCGCGCTCCGTCGCACGCTGACCGAGAAGCCGCTTGCGGACACCAACATCATGGCAAACACGTCCGCCGGCACCTTCACCCGCACCGGTCCTGCGCGCCTGATCCCGCCGCCAGCGCCCGAGGCCGGCGGACCGCCCGCCTTCGTGCCGCCCAGCAGCGCACGCTCTCCCGTGACCGTCGAGCACGAGCCCGCGTCGCCCGCGCCCGCCTTCATCCCACCGGCCGCCGCGCGTCCCGCGCCTCCCGCCGGCGTGCCCACCTGAACCAAGCCCATGTCACCACGCGACGTCCCAGGCGCGGGTCCCGCCGATCATGATCCCATCCACGACAAGCCGATGCCCTTGCTCGAGCACCTCATCGAGCTGCGCCGCCGCCTGATCTACACCGCCGTCGGCTTCGCCGCGGCCTTCTTCCTGTGCTTCCACTTCTCGAGCCAGATCTACTTCTTCCTCGCCCAGCCGCTCGCCCGCATCATGAAGGCACGCGGCGAGCAGCCGCACCTGATCTATACCGCGCTCTACGAGGCCTTCTTCACCTACATCAAGGTGGCGATGTTCGGCGCCTTCTTCCTGTCCTTCCCGCTGATCGCCACCCAGGGCTACATGTTCGTCGCTCCCGGCCTCTACCGCAGCGAGAAGCGGGCCTTCCTGCCTTTCCTGATCGCGACCCCCGTCCTGTTCCTCGCCGGTGCCGCGCTCGCGTACTATTTCGTCTTTCCCGTGGCTTGGCGCTTCTTCCTCAGCTTCCAGACAACCAACGGCGCCGACGGCTTGCAAATCCAGCTCCAGGCGAAGGTGAGCGAATACCTCGCGCTGGTGATGAAGCTCATCATGGCGTTCGGCATCGCCTTCCAGCTTCCCGTGGCACTGACCCTGCTGGCCAAGGTCGGCATCGTCTCGTCAAACGGCCTCAGGAAGGCGCGCCGCTACGCCTATGTCGGCGCCTTCATCGTCGCCGCCATCCTCACCCCGCCCGACGTCATTACCCAGACCGGCCTCGCCGTGCCGCTGATGGCGCTCTACGAAATCTCGATCATCTGCGCCCGCTTCGTCGAACCCAAGCCGGTCGACGTTTGAGTTCAGGGCGCTGCCCCGAGCCCCCGCCAAGGGCAGGCGCCCTTGGAACCCATTCGTAAGGCTCCGATGCACGACATTCGACAGTTGCGTGACGATCCTGGCGCCTTCGATGCGGCGCTTGCGCGGCGTGCCCTTCCGGCCGAGGCCGACGCGATCTTGGCGCTCGACGCCCGCCGGCGCGACGCGCTCACGCAACTCCAGGACAAGCAGGCGCGGCGCAACGCGGCATCGCGCGACATAGGGCAGGGGCGGCGCCAATCCCTCGACACCACCGCCCTCGAAGCCGAGGTCGCGACCCTCAAGCGCGACATGGAACGTCTCGAAGCCGACGCCTCGATCCTCGACGCCGAACTCCGTGCCCGCTTGGCCGAGCTCCCCAACATCCTCGACACCGACGTGCCGCCCGGCATCGACGAGTCCGCCAACGTCGTCCTCCACCAGCATGGTTCGCCAGCCGCGCTCGACTTCACCCCGCGCCAGCATTTCGAGCTGGGCGAGGCCCTCGGCCTGATGAGCTTCGACGACGCCGCCCGTCTCTCCGGCAGCCGCTTCGTCGTCCTGCGTGGCGCGCTCGCTCGCCTCGAACGCGCGCTCGGCCAGTTCATGCTCGACCTGCACACCACCGAGCACGGCTACACCGAAACCGCCGTCCCCCTGCTCGTCAACGAAGCCGCCATGTTCGGCACCAACCAGCTTCCCAAGTTTGCCGGCGACGCCTTCGTCACCACCGACGGCCGCTGGCTCATCCCCACTGCCGAAGTCGCCCTCACCAACCTCGTCGCCGGCCAGATCATCCCGGAAGCCTCGCTCCCGCTGCGCATGACCGCACTCACCCAGTGCTTCCGCAGCGAGGCCGGATCCGCCGGCCGCGACACCCGCGGCATGCTCCGCCAGCACCAGTTCCAGAAATGCGAGCTGGTCTCCATCGTCACGCCAGAGGCCAGCGCCGCCGAGCACGAGCGCATGACCCGCGCCGCCGAGACCGTGCTCGAACGCCTGGAACTACCCTATCGCCGCATGCTGCTTTGCGCCGGCGACACCGGCTTCGGCGCCGCCCGCACCCATGACCTCGAGGTCTGGCTTCCCGGCCAGAACGCCTGGCGCGAGATCTCGTCCTGCTCCAACACTCGCGCCTTCCAGGCCCGCCGCATGAACGGGCGCTATCGCAGCGCGGGCGGCGTCCAGCCCGTCCACACGCTCAACGGCTCCGGCGTCGCCGTCGGCCGCGCCCTCATCGCCGTACTCGAGAACAACCAGGCGCATGACGGCTCCATCGCCATCCCGTCCGTCCTGCGCCCCTACATGGGCGGCCTCGAACGCATCGGATGATCAGGCCTGGCCGAACGTCACCGCGAACCCTTCGCCGTCGCTCGTCACCCGAGCCTCCCGGCCGAACGGCGTGTGCATCCCAAGCAGCGTCAGCCGCCGCTCGGCCGCCATCGCCAGCATTGTCCGCCGCGTCTGCAGCGCCAGCGGGGGATCGAGATCGAACACCGTGCAGATCGTCGGCCGGCGTGCCTGCAACACCAGCAGGTGCAGCACGTCGCCGCAGATCAGCGTCTCGCCCGCGACCATGAAGCCGCTGTGGCCCATCGTGTGCCCCGGCAGGCTGATCGCCTCGATCCCGGGCATCACCTCGCCCGCCGAGAACGGCCGCAACCGGGCGCCGAGTGCGGCGAAAACGGTCCGCGCCAACTCGAACGACTGCGCCGCCGCCGGCCCGCGCGCATCCCGCTCCCGGTCGCTCTGGAAGAAATCGATGTCGATGCCTGGACAGAACACCTCTGCATTCGGATACCGAAGCGAGCCGTCGTCGCACAGGAGCCCCATCGCGTGATCGCCGTGCGGATGCGTCAGCAGGATCGTGTCGATGCTGTCCGGCTTGACGCCCAGTCCGGTCAGAGCCCGTGCGGCATTCCCGAGCGCCGGCCCCCAGGCGTTTCCGGTGCCCGTGTCGATCAGGATCATCCGTCCGTCACGCCGCAACACGTAGGCGGTCACGTCGATCTTCGGGTCGCCCACCGAGCCACGTAACGAAGCCGTCTCCGCGTCGCCCGCCAGATCCATGATCATCTCGGCCTTGGCCGCGAAGAACCCGTCATGCAGCGCGATCAGCGTGCTGCCATCCCTCATCGAGAACCAGCGGGCGGGCTTGAACGCATCCATCGTCGAACTCCGGCGGGGGCGCCGTCTCCGTCGCCCCCGCGCTTTCCTATCGTCCGTCTTCTACTTGCCGAACGTCGCCGCGGTGGCCGGCGTCACCGTATCGAGCCCGACATACGTGATCGCCGGAACGGACTTGTGCTCGTGCAGGGCAAGCAGCAGATCCATCGCCTTAGCCCCCATCTCGCGCGGGCGCTGGCCCACCAGCGTATTGACGTCCCCGTCCTTCAGCAGATCGAGCTCGACCGGAAGCGTGTCCGCCGACACGATCGCGAACTTGCCCGATGTCATCTGCGATTTTACCCGCGACACGAACCGCTTGTAGGCCTCGCCCGTGAACAGCGGCCAACCGCCCACCGGCACGATCGCGCTGAGGTTCGGGTTCGCCGTCAGCAGGTCCGTCATCTGCTGCACCGCGAGCGCCGCATCGTCGTTGCAGAACGTGGGCGAGCCGCCCACCTCCGTCCAGCCGGCCGCCTTCAGCACGCTGCGCACGCCGTCGACCCGTTCGGCGAGATTGCGCGCCGCCGGACCGCCCGACACCAGCGCGAACGTCCCCGGCGTCGAATGCACCTTGATCAGCGCCTCGCCGAGCTGCTTGCCGAGGTCGGCGTTGTTGGTGCCGACATAGGCCTGCCGCTTGCTCGTCGGCGCGTCCGCGTCGAACGTGATCACCGCGATGCCGGCAGCCCGCGCCTGCCTGATCACCCGGCTGACCGACGCCGCGTCCGCGACCGAGATCGCGATCCCGTCGACATGCCGCGAGATCATGTCCTGGATGATCTGCACCTGCGTCGCCGGCTCCTGCTCCACGGGACCCTGATAGATGCAGGTGGCGCCGATCTTCGCCGCCTCCGTCTGGCAGCCGTCGCGCGACAGGTCGAAATACGGGTTGTTCATCGATTTCGGAATGATCGCGAACTTCAGGTCCGCCGCCTCCGCCCGCGCCAGCAGCCCCACCGCCGCGACGCACGCCAGCAACATCGTCTTCATGGTCTCATTTCCCCCTTGGTAGCGATGATCTTCTCTATTGGCCCGCCCGCCGCGACCGAAGCCGATCGACGAACACCGCGGCCACGATGATGACACCCACGAAAGTGTCCTGCCAGTAGGTGTCCACCTTCGCCAGCACCAGCCCGTTGCGGATCACCTCGATCAAGGCGGCACCCACCACCGCTCCCACCGGTCCGCCGATGCCGCCATTGAGGTTGGCGCCACCGATGACCGCTGCCGCGATGATCCGCAGCTCATAGCCGGTCGCAAGATTGGCCGGTACCGAACCGAGCCAGCCCGCCATCAGGATCCCCGCGAGCCCCGCCGAGACGGCCGACGCGATGTAGAGCCCCGCCTTGATCTTCGCGACCGGCACGCCGGTCAACGCCGCTGCCCGCTCGTTGCCGCCGAGCGCGAACACGTGCCGGCCCGTCGCCGTGTGGTGCAGGAACACCCCCATCAGCCCCGCCAGCACCAGCAGATAGATCAGCGGCATCGGCACGCCGAGGATCGTCCCGTCCGTCAGCCGGAAGAACAGGTCCGAATCCGGCCCGTCGATCGCCACGCCCTGTCCGCGCGTGATCGCATAGCAAAGTCCGCGCGCCACCGAGAGCATGCCGAGCGTGGTCACGAACGGCGTCAGCCCGATCTTCGCGATCAGGAACCCGTTGATCCCGCCCACCGTGACCGCGGTCGCCATCCCGCCGAGACACGCGCCGATCAGCACCAGTCCCGGCACATGCGCGAGCGCCGTGGCACCCAGCACCCGGAACAGCAGCGCGGTGATGATCGCGGTCAACGCCATCGTCGACCCGACCGACAGATCGATGCCGGCGGTCAGGATCACCAGCGTCGAACCGAGCGACACGATCGCGACATAGGAGAAGTTGGTGAAGACGTTGGTCAGGTTGCCGACGGTCAGGAACTCGGGCGCGATCGCCGTGATCGCGATCACCAGCAGCAGCAGCGCCCCGGTCACATACGCGGTCTGGCTCGCAAAGAAGCCACGCCGGTGCCACGCCACCCGCCCGACATTGGTGAACTCGCTGACCGCGATCTGCTTGATCGTGCTCATGCCGCCTCCAACGCGCCCGTGATCAGGCTCGTCACTTCGTGCGGCGACGACGCGGCGATCGCCTTGTCGGCGACCTTCCGTCCCCGCCGCATCACCACCACCCGGTCGCACACATCGAAGACGTCCGGCATCCGGTGCGAGATCAGCATCACCGCGATCCCCGCATCCCGCAGCCGTCCGATCAGCGCCAGCACCTCCGCGATCTGCCGCACCGAAATCGCAGCGGTCGGTTCGTCCATGATGATCAGCTTGGCGTCCGCGAGGCGCGTGCGCGCGATCGCCACCGCCTGCCGCTGGCCGCCCGACATCTGCCGCACCAGATCGCCCGAACGCGTCTCGCTCTTGAGCTCGGCGAACAGTGCGCTCGCCCGCTTGGCCATCGCCGCGTGATCCAGCAGCCGCACCGGCCAGACCCCGCGCTTGATCTCTCGTCCCAGGAACACGTTCGCCGCCGCACTCAGATTGTCGGCCAAGGCGAGGTCCTGGTAGACGACCTCGATGCCCGCCGACCGTGCATCCACCGGCCGCGTGAACCGCGCCGGCTTGTCGTCGAACATCATCTCGCCCGAGGTCGCCGGAAAATTGCCGGCGATCACCTTCACCAGCGTCGACTTGCCGGCACCGTTGTCGCCCATCAAGCCCACGATCTCGCCCGGCGCAATCGTCAGGTTCACGTCCGTCAGCGCCTGGATCGCCCCGAACGACTTGCCGATATGGTCGAGCTTCAACAGCGACACGCGTTCATCCCCCCGGAAGCGCTCGTCCGGCGCCGTCTCGGTGCGCGACCGTAGCAGACTGCTACGCCCTATCAAGCGGCGCCGAGGAAGGGCAGGGGCGCATGACCGGGGGTTGGGCGATCCGGACAGGGATCTCTGCCCGCTTCAATGCGCGCGGGCGCGCCATCGTGTCGACCTCATTCCATTCGCTCAACGAGATCGGCACGCGAAGCTCCGGGCTCGAACGCCTCGGCAAAATACTGGGTCTCCCGGGCGACCCGGTCTTCCAGGAACTCCATGACGCTCACCGAGTATGACGGCCGACCGTCATACGTGAGGATGAATTCCGTGACCCAGACGTCACGCCTGCCGATGATGCGGCGCACCGTGAAGCGCTTGGAGCTCGGCTGCGCAACGCGTGAAGCCCGTATATTGTGCCGGCCCCTGATGCGCTCGCCTGACTGCGGATACTCGAGCACTGCGTCGTCTCGGTATATATCGTGTTCGACATCGAATTGATCCGTGTCCGCTGCGGCCCAGTGGCGGTCAAGCGCCTGACGAACCTCATTCTCATCCATGTCGGCCCTCCAGTTCATGATCATAAAGGCAGTGCCGCGTCATGCGGCCGCACGCTGGCTGAACACGCCGGCGAAATCATCTCGCGCGCGTGATGAAGCCAGGCACGGCAGTCTCCCCCACTGAATTGAACCGGACGTTCGCCAAGGTGGTCACGAAGGCGGTGCCGGGTCATAGGGCTCGGGCCCAGCGCAATTTGCGCGGGCGTCTTGTGGAAAACAGCGGCATTTACAACGATCTATTCTGTCTCATCCTGACCGCGTGATGCCGGCACACGGGATCCCTCATCGCGCCAGGCGATATCGCAATGAAGACGATTGCCGTGACGCCAAGCGCAACGCTCCTCGTCTCGCGACGGTCGATCGTTCGGCGGCGATCGTGTGGCTGGTCTGGTCTCCTATGGCGTCTTCTCCTCACCAGCCAGCACGCTCGCCATCCCCTCGAGCAACAGGGTCATCGACAGAGCGCCCGGGTCGACATGGCCAAGCGACCGCGGCCCGAGCGTCTTCGCGCGTCCGGTGCGGGCCACCATGTTCGCAGTCGCCTCCATCCCGTTTCGCGCGGCGGCAGCGGCGGCGGCCATCGCACCCGCAAGATCCCCCCCGGGCCCGGCACCGTCGAATGCTTCGATCGCCGGCAGCAGCGCATCCAGCATGGTCTTGTCGCCCGCACGGGCCTTGCCGCGCGCAATGACCGCCCGCGCACCGTCGCCGAATGCCGCGGCGAGCGCTCGCGTATCGACCTCCGCGCCCGCAAGCGCCTTGCCGACGGCGGTGAAGAAGGTCCCGAACACGGCACCCGACGCGCCACCGGCGTTCATCAGCACCGCCTTCCCCACTGCCGAGAACGCAGACCCCGGTCCGGCGCCGCTGCCGAGCCCATCCAGTGCGGCCAGCGCGGATCGGAAACCGCGCGCCATCCCGACCCCATGATCACCGTCGCCGATCGTCTGGTCGGCGCGCGTGAGCGCCTGCTCGTTCTCGATCACGCGTGCCGCCCCGGCGCGCAGCATCGTCACTGTCGCGGCGCCGTCGAGCACGCGCACGCCCCCTAGCACCGGTAGCCGAGCGACCAGGCGGGCGCGCGAAGCAGACGTTCCGCATCCTCGTCGAGCCGCATCAGCGAGATCGAGAAGCCCGCCATTTCCTGGCAGGTGAAATACGGGCCGGAGAAGGTCGCGGCGATCGTCAGCCCGGCGTCGTCGAGCAGCGCGCGCACACGACGATTGACGATCATCAGCTCCATCATCGTCGTCGCGCCCAGGCTGTTCAGCAGCAGCCCGACCCGTTCGCCCGCATGGAACGGAAGATCCCGGACAAGGCGCTCGACCATCGTCTCGGCGAGCGCATCGGCCGGCATCGCGGCACGGCGCTCGACGCCGGCTTCGCCGTGCACGCCGAGGCCGATCTCGATCTCGTCCGGCCCGATGACGAAGGTCGGCTCACCGGTTTGCGGCAATGAACCCGCGCTCAGCGCGACGCCGATCGATCGGATGCTCCCCTGCGCCGACCGGACCACGGCGGCGGCGTCCGCAAGCGTCGCCGCCGTCCCGCAAACGGCGCCCGCGATCTTGACCTGGAAGAAGGCACCGCCGATGCCGCGGCGCTCGTCGGCCTGCTCGGGCGGGCTCGCGGCGACGTCGTCCCGGACACGCACCGTCTCGACCTCGATCCCTTCGTCAGCCGCCATCTCGGCGGCGATGTCGAAGTTCATGTTGTCGCCGGCATAGTTGCCATAAACGTAGAGCACGCCCTTGCCGCGATGGATCGCCCGCGTGGCGTTCAGGATCAGGTCCGGGGTCGGGGACGCGAAGATGTTGCCGCAGACCGCGGCGTCCGCGAAGTTCTCCCCGACGAACGCCGAATACATCGGTTCGTGACCGCTGCCGCCGCCGATCAGCAGGGCCACCTTGTCGTCCGCCATATCGGTGCGCATCACCGAGTTCGCGTTCGCGATCCGCGCCAGCCGGCCGTCGGCGGCGAGCACCATGCCGTCGATCACCTGATCGACGATGCTGTCGGGGTCGTTGATGACCTTCTTGATCATTCAGACGTCTCCTCGTCTTATTGTCGTCTCTCTTGTCAGGCCTCTCGGCGGATACCGTCATTGAGTTTCTCGGGAAACGGCGGCAGCAACAGGTTCACCCGCTCGTTGCGTAAGCGGGCGGCACGATCGGCGTCGAGCGGTGAGGTTGTGACAAAGTCGTCGAGCAAGTCGAGATCACCGGTCATAGCCGTGGTCGAACGCCCGAACGGCACCATGCGGGGAACCATTCAGAAGGTGACATATCACAGGCTCGTGCCCCCGCAATCATGGAACGCCGGCAATCGACGTGACATCGAAACCCGATCTTCTTGTCATCCCGTTCCCTCCGGTCTATCGATGCATGACCCACCAGGACCGTGTGCTGACGGCGTTGGCCATCCCCCCAGTACGCTGGTCAGCACGAAGAGGTCGATCGTGGCGGATCTTGACGACATCAGGGACGGCAAGAACTTCGGCGAGGATCGTCACCCCGATACAGGCCGCTTCTTTCTCAAGGGAAGCGCCCATCATGAGTGGGGTATGAAGAACCGGCTGAGCCGGATCTTCAACTCCAAGACCGGCCGGACGGTGATGCTGGCGTTCGACCACGGCTATTTCCAGGGACCGACGACCGGCCTTGAGCGGTTGGACCTGACCATCGCTCCGCTGATCCCATACACCGACGTGCTCATGTGCACACGCGGTGCGCTGCGTGCCACGATCCCGCCGGAGACGACAAAGCCGGTCGTTCTGCGCTGCAGCGGCGGCAACAGCATCCTGACCGAGCTTTCCAACGAACTTGTGTCGGTGGAGATCGAGGACGCCATCCGGCTCGACGCATCCGCGATGGCAGCCCAAATCTACATCGGCGCCGAGCACGAGCACAAATCGATCGGCAACGTCGTCAAGCTCGTCGATGCCGGCTTGCGCTACGGCATTCCGACGATGGCGGTCACCGGGGTGGGTAAGGACATGGTCTGCGACGCTCGCTATTTCGGCCTGGCGACCCGCATCGCCGCCGAACTCGGCGCTCAGTTCGTCAAATCGTACTATACGGAGTCGGGCTTCGAGCGGGTCGTGCTCGGCTGTCCGGTCCCGATCGTCATCGCCGGTGGCAAGAAGCTCGCCGAACGCGACGCGCTCGAGATGGCATACCGTGCCATCGACGCGGGTGCGGCCGGCGTCGACATGGGTCGGAACGTCTTCCAGTCCACCAATCCGCGAGGGATGCTGCGCGCGCTCGCGGCCGTGGTTCACGGCGGCGAGACCGGCGGCCGGGCACACGCCATGTTTCTCGATGACGACGCGCGCGCCTGATCGGAGCCGGTGCCTGCGATGACGATCGACGAGCTTCGTGGCCGGCGTCTCGCCGTGACCGGGGCCGCGAGCGGGATCGGCCGGGAGATCGTCAGGGCCTTCCGCGCGTGTGGCGCGGACGTTGCGGCGCTCGACGTCAATCGCGTCGGGCTCGACGAGATCGCCCGGGAAACCGGTTCCCGATCGATCCGATGCGACGTGACCGATGCGCCCTCGGTGCAGGCTGCGTTTGGCGAGATCCAGGCTGGACTGGGCGGTCTCGACATCCTGGTCTCCAACGCCGGATCGGCCGTGCAAGCGCCGATCGGTGACGTCGACATCGACGCGCTGCGGACAAGCTTCGAACTCAACCTGTTCGGCCACCAGCGTGTCGCGCAGGCCGCGCTCGCCATGTTCCGCGCATCGGGACGCGGCGGGCTGCTGCTGTTCAACATCTCCAACCAATCGGTCAATCCGGGTGTGAATTTCGGACCCTATGGCGTCCCCAAGGCTGCCCTGCTCGCGTTGATGAAGCAATATGCGCTCGATCACGGCGCCGAGGGCATCCGCGCCAACGGCGTCAATGCCGGGCGGATCCGCACCGGTCTTCTGGACGAGGCCACGATCCGCGAACGCGCCGAGGCGCGTGGCCTGACCCCGGAGCGCTACATGGCCGGCAATCTGCTGGGCGCGGAAGTCACCGCGGCCGACGTGGCCGCGACCTTCGTCCACCTCGCCCTGATGGACAAGGTGAACGCCGCCGTGATCACTGTCGACGGCGGGACGATGGCAACCTCCTTGCGCTGAACATTGATGTCACTTCGCCAGCGCCGCCGCCCGAACGAACGCGAGCCCGTTCGGAACGCCGTATCCCGTCGCGTCGTCCCAGCCCGGCAACGCCATCAGCGACGAGTCCGCCCCGAAGCTCACATCCAGCAGCGCCCCGATCCCCACGGTCGGCGAGGTGATCTGCACCGCCGTTCCCACGAACCCGTTCGGCTGGGTCTGGGTCAGGCTCAACAGTCCTGCCGGTGTGTAGAACGTCGACGACGTGCCGGCGCCGATCGTCCCGGACAGGTTCGACCGGCTCGCCTGGACCGGCACGATGTCCGTGACCGCGGCCGCCGGCATCCGCGCGATGATCGGCGCGGCCTGCCCCAATCTTGCCCCGGCCGCCTGGTTCGCCAGCGCCCAGATGCCCGAGAACACCGGGCTCGACAGGCTGGTCCCGCCGATGACCTCGACCACGCTCTGCGTGCCGTCACCGTTCGGCGTGACGATGATCCCGCCGGTGAACGGGTCCGCGACCGCCGAGATGTCCGGCAGCTTCCGCCCGGCGCCCGTCAGCCCCGCTTGCCAGCGCGGCTTCTCCAGATACGCGCTCTCGCCCCCGCCGCCGCCCTGGGTGAAGCTCCCGGGAGAAGGGGGCACGCTGATGCCGTTGATGTCGCCGATGAACGTCTCCGTCGTCCCCCAGCTGCTCTCGACCGGCCCGCTGTCGCTCGGCACATCGAGGCTGGTGC
Organism: Acetobacteraceae bacterium; assembly: GCA_965276655.1. GTDB lineage: Bacteria > Pseudomonadota > Alphaproteobacteria > Acetobacterales > Acetobacteraceae > CAXTPV01. Next base: position 2,450,110 of record CBDIBD010000003.1, on the reverse strand, counting down.
CGCCCAGGCCGGTCGCGAACGGCGAATCCGCCGGGATCGAGGCCGCGCCCAAAGGCGTGCCCAGCCCGAAATCGCCGCTGTCCCCGGTCGAGACGTTCACCGCGATCCCCGCCGCCGCTGCCTTCGCGATCACCATGTTGAACGCGCGCGCCGTCGCCGGCCCGAAGCCCGACTCCGGATAGCCGTAGCTGTTCGAGATCACCTCGCCGAGCCGGTGACCGACCGCGTAGTTCAGCGCATACGACAGCTCCTCGGCATCATCGCTTGGCGCCACCACCAGCACCAGCTTCGCCTTCGGCGCGATCGCGTGCGCCCACTCGACGTCGAGCGAGATCTCCACCGGCCATCCGGTCGGATACGGATTGGCGATCGGCGGCCCATCCGGATAGACGATCTTCAGCGTGGACGCGGTCAGTGCCGGCAACCCCATCATCGTCGAGAACGCGTTCGCGTCCGACATGATCGTGGGCGAGCCGTAGGCGTCCACCAGCACGATCGTCTGTCCCTGGCCCTCGTCGCCCGTCCGGTAGACGGCCGGCAGCCCATAATGCGCGCTGACCGCGGCCGCCGTGTAGCCGCAGGTGTTCGTGGCCGGTGCAACCCCGGTCGACACATATTGCGGGCCGGTCAGGCTCGCATGCTCGGTCCCTCCGTTGGGCACGAAATGCGCCAGCGTGGAGGTGCCCGTCGCCTTGAAGCATTGCGTCGTGAACACGCTGGCTGGATTGGCCGCCGTCGCCAGCGGGAATTGCAACGGCTCGCCCGTCACAGGGCTGGTCTGGGCCACCACGTAGGGCACCATCGGGGCCGTATCGAGGCCCGTGATCCCGGTGACAAGTCCGCCACCCGCCACCGTCACGTGCGGCTCGGACGCCGGCGCGCGATACCGTGTCTCCCCCACCGCGTAGCCGTGCAACGTCGTGCCGAGCGTGCGCCCGATCGCGTCGGCACTGCCCGTCACCCTCAGCGCGTCGCCCGCTTCGCCGCGCGCCGTCACCGTCAGACCCGCCGCCCTCAGCGAGGCCACCAGCGCGCGGACCTCGCCGGCGCCGGCGCCCAGCGCTGCTACCTCGGACGGCGTCATCCATCGATGATAATCGGCCGAGGCCGGGTCCATCCGGTCCGCGACCGCGGCCTCGAAGCCGGCCTCGTCATGCGGCCGGAGCCACAGCGTCGCACTGACCGGCGCCGAGCCGTCGACCGGCCCCAGATCCTGGACCGGCCTCGCGAAACTGGCGCCCCGGGATGGCGGACCGCCGAGCGCGGTCACGGCGAAGGAGGCGGAGGCAAGCAGCAGTGCCCGCCTGACACACGGTGAGAAAACGATCAAGGATTCGCTCCGATTTGGCAACGTTACGTGTGCGGACCGACGCGCTTCTTGGTTGCCCCAGACCCTAAAGCGGTTCGGACACGTGTCAATCCGCCGCCGCAACCCTCACGCATCGCGACCCGGAACCAAAGGCGCCGGTCAAGCGGCGCCCTCGGCCGCGCATGGGTCGACGCAATGGTCATGCAAATCGACCTGCTTGCGCACGCGTCCGCGATCGCGTCACATCGACCATCCGCCGTCCACGATCTGCGTGGTTCCCGTCGTGAAGCTCGACTCGTCGGACGCCAGGTAGAGTGCGACCGCCGCGACTTCGTCCGCCGTCCCCAACCGCCCCATCGGCTGACGCGCCCGGAACGCCGCCAGCGACTCCGCCTCGCTGATTCCGCCCGATGCCGCCGCCGTCGCCGCGCGCTCCCGCATCGACGGCGTCTCAACCGTGCCCGGGCAGATCGCGTTGCAGCGTATGCCCTGGCCGATATAATCGGCCGCCACCGACTTCGTCAGTCCGATCACCGCCGCCTTCGAGGCGCTGTAGGCGAACCGCACCGGAACGCCCTTCACGCTCGACGCCACGGACGACATGTTGATGATCGACCCGCGTCCCGCCGACAGCATGCCCGGCAAGAATGCCCGGATGGTGTGAAACATCGCCGTCGCGTTAAGCCTGAACGAGAACTCCCACGCCACATCGTCGCACTCCAGTAACGACCCGTGCTGCACCGTGCCGGCGCAGTTGAACAGCACGTCGACGGTCCCGATCTCCACCGCCAACGCCTCGATCGAGGCCGCATCGGTCACGTCCAATGCCCGGACCTGCAGCCCAGCCGCACCCGCGAGCCCCGCCACCCGCACGTCGGTCGCGAACACCTCCGCGCCCTCGCGCGCGAACATCTCCGCCGCCGCCCGCCCGATGCCCTGTGCCGCCGCGGTCACCAAGGCTCGTTTTCCACCCAGACGCATCGCCACCCCCTCTCGGCCGAGACTTAACCACGATAGACCTCCCCTTTCATCCGCGCGAATGTCCGCCCCGGCAACGGAGCGGCCTCGGTTCGGAACCACTCACGAACTTGTCAGAGCAATTATCGGCGGTATTGGTGTCATCTTCTTGCCCGGCATGGCGCGCGACGAACGACGCACCGACAAGGGAAGGATGGAACGATGACCGTTACGCGACGGTCGATACTGGCGGCCCCTGGGCTGGCCGCCGCTTCTGGCCTGATCGGCTCCGGCCGTCTCGGCTTCATGCACGGGGCACGCGCCGCCCCGGCGGCACGCGCGCCCGTCACCTTCGATACGTTCTCGCTCAAGATCAACGGCAAGCGTACCTATCATTGGTGCGGCGAGTTCCACTACTGGCGCCTGCCCAGTCCCGATCTCTGGCGCGACGTCCTGCAGAAATACAAGGCCGCCGGCTTCACCGCTGCCTCGGTCTACTTCAGTTGGGCCTATCACTCCCCGGCGCCTGGCGTCTACGACTTCACCGGCGTCCGCGACATCGCCCGACTGCTCGACATCGCGTCCGAGGTCGGGATCTACATCGCCGCGCGTCCGGGCCCCTACATCAACGCCGAGACGGATTCGGGCGGCTTCCCGGGATGGGTCGACACCGAGGCGGGCATCGCACGCACCGCGGCACCCGACTATCTCGCCGCCTGCTATGAGTGGCTCACCGCCGTCGACGCGATCCTGTCCAGATACCAGATCACCAGCGGCGGCCCGATCATCCTCTACCAGATCGAGAACGAATATGGCGGCCGCGATGCCACCTACATGGAGGCGCTCGAAGCGAAGGCGCGCGCCGACGGCATCGTCGTGCCGACATTCACCAACGAGAGCAGGAAGTGGGCGCCGGGAACGCCGGGCGGCGCCGACATCTACGGCTTCGACAGCTATCCGCAGAACTTCAACGCGAGCCACCCGACCGTCTGGCTGCAGGTCCCCGACTACATCGTCCAGCGGACCGAAGGCAGCGCGCTCAACCCGTTGTTCCTGTCGGAAGGGCAGGGCGGCTCGTTCGATCCCTGGGGTGGCCCGGGCTATCTCGCGTGCCGCGAGCTGACAGGCGCCAACTTCAACCGCATCTTCTACAAGAACAACATCGCCGCCGGCGTGACCATGCAGAACTTCTACATGCTGTTCGGCGGCACCAGCTGGGGCTATCTGCTCGAACCGACGGTCTACACTTCATATGATTACGGTGCCGCGATCACCGAGGGGCGCCAGCTCAACGACAAGTACGACGAGGACAAGAAGCTCGGCTACTTCGTCGGCTCCGTCCGCGACGTGCTGCAGACCGCCCAGCTTCCGGACGCACCATCGACCAACAAGAACCTCCGGGTCCGCCACATGGCGAACCCGGCGACGCTGACCCAGTTCTTCACCATCCTGCATGCCGACTCGACCTCGACCGGATACGACACCGTCAATTTCGAGCTCTCGCTGGCCGACCAGGACTATCAGAGCGTGCCGCAGTCCGGCTCGCTGATCATCAATGGCCGCGACGCCAAGCTTCTGGTCGCCGGCTACAGGATGAACAGCCAGTATCTGATGTATTCGACGTCCGAGATCATGACGCATTTCCACGCCGGGCAGCAGGATGCGGCGGTGTTCTACGGCCGCGCCGGCGAGGCCGGCGAGACCGTGCTGCGCTACGCCCGCGCGCCGTTCGTCGCCAGCCTGATCGGCAGTGTCGGCAGCACCTACGACGCAGCCACCGGCGACCTCCGCCTCAACTACACCCACAACGGCCTCGCCATCGTCACCATCATCGGCCCGGACGTGCCGCTGCTGCTGGCGATCGCCGACGACGCCGCCGCCGCCGCCTTCTGGCGCTTCGACGTCGGCACCACGCCGGTGCTGATCCAGGGGCCGGCGCTGGTCCGCAGCGTCGCGATCTCGGGCGACACCATCGACATCACCGGCGACACCGCGACGGCCGGCAACATCGCGGTGTTCACCACACCCTCGGTCCACAAGATCACCTGGAACGGCGCTGCCATCGCGAGCTTCGTCTTCCCGTTCGGCAGCGTCGTCGGCGGCATCCCCGGCCCGAAGCCGGTGAGCCTGCCTCCGCTGACGAACTGGGTGTCGCATGGCGAAACGCTCGAGGCACAGCCGGCCTTCGACGACAGCGCATGGACGGTCGCCGCCAACACCACGACCAACAATCCGACCAAGCCGCCGGCCGGGAACGTCGTCCTTTTCTCGGACGATTACGGGTTCCATTACGGCGACGTGTGGTATCGCGCCCGCTTCACCGCGACCGGCAGCGAGACCGGCATCCAGCTGACCCCGGGCTTCACCACTCCGTGCCGCGCCCTGGTCTGGATCAACGGCCGATTTGCCGGCGACTCGACAGGGAGCGCCGTCTTCGACTTCCCGCCGGGCAGCATCGTCGCCGGGCAGTCTAACCTGATCTCCGTCCTCACGATGAACTACGGCCACAGCGAGGACGGCTCTTCGAATGACAAGCACAAGCAACCGCGCGGCCTGATCGGCTACGCGCTCCAGGGCTCGTCCGCTGCGCTGACTTGGAAGATCCAGGGCAACCAGGGCGGTCAGACGCTGATCGATCCCGTCCGCGGTCCGTTGAACAACGGCGGCCTGTTCGGCGAGCGCAACGGCTGGTATCTGCCCGGCTACCCGACGGCAAGCTGGCGTCCGGTCTCGCTCCCGGCCACCAACAGCGCGCCCGGGGTCACTTGGTATTCGACCGAGGTCGATCTCGCCACGCCAGCCGGCCAGGACGTCTCGATCGGTATCCAGATTACCGACGACAGGGCGCGCGACTACCATCTTCGCATCTACGTCAACGGCTGGCACATGGGCCTCTATGTCAACAATGTCGGCCCGCAGACGAACTACGTGGTTCCGAACGGCATCCTGAACACCGACGGCCCGAACACGATCACCATCGCGTCGATCAGCTTCGCCGACGGCACCGGCGGTCTCGGTGCGCTGTCGCTCACCCTCCTCGGCAATGTCCTCGGTGGCGTGCCGGTGTCCCTCGTCGACAGTCCGACCTATCAGACCATCTTCGCTTGATCGCGAGGGGTGCCGCGCTGCTCTCCTACGGCACCGTGACGACCACTTTTCCCACCTGGGTATTGCCCTCGAGGAACCGGTAGGCGTCCACGATCTCCGCAAACGGAAACGTCCGGGCGATCACCGGCGCGAGCCGCCCCGACGCCAAGCCGTCCGACACGAACCCGCACGCCCGCGCAAGCGCGCCATCGCCACGCGTCAGATCCTTGATCGTCCAGCAGCGAACCGTCAGTCCCTTGCCGAGGCCCGCCAGCACCGGCAGCGGCGTGAATTGCTGCGACAGCGCGCCATAGACGATGATCGTCCCGCCCTCCGCCGCCGCCCCGGCCAGTGACGCGAGGCCGCCGCCCGCAACCGCATCGAACACCACCCGCGCCCTTTGCCCGCCGGTGATCCGCGCCACCGCCGGTCCGACATCCTCGTCTCCGGTCACGATCACATGCGAGGCGCCGGCCGCCAGCAGCGCCTGGCACTTGGCCGTGCCGCGGGTGGTCGCGATCGCGATGCCGCCCGCCGACCGCACCAGTCCGATCGCCGCGAGCCCGACCGATGACGAGGCTGCCGTGATCACCACCGCATCCCCCGCCTCGATCCGGGCATAGTCGACCAGCGCGCCGTAGGCCGTCAGGAACGGCATCCAGGCCGCCGCCGCGACCTCGAACGAGACGTGGGCCGGGATCGGCCGCACCATCGCCGCCGGCACCACCGCGAACTCGCCGATGGTTCCATGCCGGCTCATCGACAGCAGCGGCACCACCGCGACCCTGTCTCCAACGGCGATGCCGGCAACCTCGTCGCCGACCGCCTCGATCACGCCGGCCGCCTCGTAGCCGAGCCGCGACGGCAGCACCGGCCTCTCCAGATACCGTCCTTCGCGAAACGCAACCTCCGCCCGGTTCAGCCCGACGGCGCGGACTCCGATCCGCACCTCGCCCGCCCCAGGGGCCGCTTCGGCCACCGCCTCGATCCGAAGCACGTCAGCCGCACCCGTCTCGTGGAACCGGACGATCCGTCTCATCTCAGGCCTCCAGGCGTCCAGCCAGGTCCTCGATGAACTGAGACGCCACGCGCCCCGAACGGGCGCCACGCGTGATCGCCCATTCCATCGCCTCCGCGTGCAGCCGATCCCGATCCGTCGCCAGACCGTACGACAAAGCGTAGCCCTCCACCATCGCAAGATACGTCGCCTGGTCGCAATGGTGGAACCCGATCGACAGGCCGAACCGGTCCGACAGCGACACCTTCTCCTCGACCGCCTCGCCAGGATTGATCGCCGTCCCTCTCTCGTTCTCGATCATCTCGCGCGACAACAGGTGCCGCCGGTTGCTTGTCGCGTAGAACAGCACGTTCTCCGGCCGCCCCTCGATGCCGCCGTCGAGCACCGACTTCAGCGCCTTGTAATCCGCCCTGTCGGTCGGACCGCCGTCGAACGACAGATCGTCGCAGAACACCAGCACACGCCGCGCCGCCTCCCGCAGCATGCCCAGCAGCGACGGCAACGTCGGCAGCTCGTCACGCGAGATCTCCACCAGCGCCAGCGCGTCCGCCCGCTCGGCAAGCGCTGCCGCATGTGCCGCCTTCACCAGCGAAGACTTGCCCATTCCGCGCGCGCCCCACAGCAGCACATTGTTCGCACGCCGCCCGCGCGCGAAGCGCAGCGTGTTGCCCAACACCAGATCGCGCTGCCGATCGATCCCGCGCAACAGCCCGATGTCGACCCGGCTCACGGTCGCCACCGCCGACAGCGATCGCGTCTCCCCATGCCACACGAAAGCGTTCGAACCCGCTAGCGATGCCGGACCGGGCGGCGCCGGCGCCAGCCGCTCGAGCGCGGCGGCGATCCGATCCAGCAGGGGCATCAGGCGATCCATGCGGCGATCCGTGGTTTCTCGATACGCTTGACGGGCAGGGGCCGCAGCCTATGGTCCGCCGCGCCGACGAGAGCAACCCGGAGCGTTCCATGAACTGGCTGATCGAACCCGCCTACGCGCAGGCCGCGGGCGCCGCTGGCATGTCGGCGCAACTGCTGCAGTTCGCTCCGATCATCCTGATCTTCATCGTCTTCTACTTCCTTTTTTTCCGCCCTCAGCAGCAGAAGCAGAAGGAAACCAAGGCGATGCTCTCCGCACTCCGCCGGGGCGACCGGGTCGTGACCGCGGGCGGCATCCTGGCCACCGTCAACCGCGTCAAGGATGGCACCAACGAGGTCGAGGTCGACATCGCGCCCAATGTCCGCGTCACCGTCTTGCGCGACACGATCAGCACCGTCCTCAAGCCGAAGCCCGCCAACGACGCGGCGCCGGTCAAGAACTGAGGCTGGGGCCAGGCGGCCCCAGCCTTGCCCGACCTGGAAGGCCCCGCCCGACCTAAGCCGCGTGCAACACTGCTTCGGCAAACTCGTAGTTCGCGATCTTGTCCATCCAGTTCTGGATGTAGTCCGGGCGCCGATTGCGGAAATCGACATAGTAGGAGTGCTCCCACACATCGATCCCGAGCAGCGGCTTGCCCTCGCCGGTGGCGACCGGGTTCGACCCGTTCGGCGTCTTCGTCACCTTCAGCTTGCCGTCCGCCGCCAGCACCAGCCACGCCCAGCCCGACCCGAACTGCGTCGTCGCGGCCTGCTTGAACTGCTCCTTGAATGTCTCGACCGAGCCGAAATCCTCGACGATCTTGCTCTCCAGCGCGCCGGGCATCCCGCCGCCCGTCGGCGACATCGCCTGCCAGAACAGGATGTGGTTCCAATGCTGTCCGGCATTGTTGAACACCGGCGCGTGGTCCGCCTTCCCGTGTGTCATCGCGATGATCTCCTCGAGCGACTTGCCGGACAGGGCCGGGTCCTTCTCGACGAAACCGTTCAGCGCCGTCACGTAGGCCTGGTGATGCTTGTCGTGGTGAAGCTCGAGCGTCTCCTGGCTCATGCCGCGTCCCGCGAGCGCGTTGTGCGAATAGGGCAGCGAAGGCAATTCGAAAGCCATGACATGCGTCTCCGTTGAATTGAGTCCCCAGCTTGAACGCGCCGGCGCCACCGAAGTGGCAGCGATGCGCCTGACCATGTAATGGCGCCACGCTCCGGACAACACGCCGCCACGAACCTGTCACCCCCGGGCCTGATCGCCCGTAACCACGATCCCGACCGATTCCTATGCGCGCTATTCGCCCCGACCGACCGACGCGAGGCGCTCTTCACCTTGATCGCCTTTAACCATGAACTCGCCCGGGCGCTCGATGTCGCGGCCGGCGCGCGCGGCGAATACGGCGCCATGGGCGGCCACATCCGCCTGCAATGGTGGCGCGAGGTGGTCGAAGGCGACCCCAAGGCGCACGAGGTCGCGACCCCGCTCGCCGCCCTGCTTGGACAGGGCGTGGTCACCCGCTCCTCCCTTCTCGCCATGATCGATGCTCGCGAGGTGGAACTCGACGGCGTAGCGGACCGTGACGCCTGGATCGCAGCCCTGCGCGCCGGCATCGCCGTTCCCACCGCCGAACTCCTCGCCGTTCCCGAACCCGCGCGTGCGCCACTCGCCGATCTCGGCGCCGCCTACGCCATCGGCAAGATGCTGCGCCATCGCCCGGCACTGGACCGGCTCGGCCGTCAGCCGATGCCGCCCGATGAGACATCGACCTCCGCCATCACCGTCGCCCGCAGCCTGCTCGCGTCCGCGCGTTCCGTCCGTCTGCCCCGATCCCAGCGCGCCGCTTTGCTCCCCGCCATCCTCGCCGGACGCGACCTCGCGCGCGCCGCGTCCGGCATCGACCAGGACCATCCGAGATCCCTATTCGATCGGCTGGCCGTCACCGCCGCCGCCCTGACCGGCGGATCTCCATTGTGAGGGCGCCGCGCGAGCCCACCTTGACGCCCATGCTTGTCCCCCTCCAGATCGCGATCTTCCTCCTGATCGCATGCGCGGCTCTCGCCGCCATGACGGTCAAGATCGCCGCCGAATGGCAGCGGGCCGTCGTTCTTCGGCTCGGCCGCTTCCGCGCGGTTCGCGGGCCGGGCCTCTACACCCTGATCCCCTTCGTCGACCGGGTCGCGGCAACGATCGATCTGCGCATCCAGACCGCGGGCATCGTCGCCGAACAGGCGCTCACCCATGACACCGTCGCGGTAGGCGTCGACGCGATCGTCTTCTGGCAGGTCGAGGACGCCAAGCAGGCGGCACTCGCCATCGCCGACTACCGCCGGGCCATCGAGAGCGTCAGCCAGACGTCCCTGCGCGAGATGATCGGCGCGTCCGACCTCGGCAAGCTGCTGTCCGACCGGCGCGCCGCCGACGAACAGCTCCGCCAGACCATCGGCGGCAAGATCGCCGGTTGGGGTGTCGCGATCCGCTCGGTCGAGATCCGCGACGTCATCATTCCCGCCAGCCTGCAGGACGCCATGAGCCGGCAGGCCCAGGCCGAGCGCGAGCGCGACGCTCGCGTCACTCTGGCCTCCGCCGAGCAGGCCATCGCGCGCCAGGTGGTCGAGGCCGCGGCGATCTATGGCTCGAACCCGAACGCGCTCGTCCTGCGCCAAATGAACCTGCTTTACGAGATGAACAAGGACAAGGGAGCGACCGTGCTCATCCCCACCGATCTCGTCGCCAGTCTCGGCCGTCTTGCGACCAACCCGCCCACTCCATGATCGGCGCCATCGACGCCCTCCTGTTCGATGTCCAGGGCACGCTGCTCGACTTCTTCACCCCCGTTCGCGCGGCACTCGCGGCAGCACTCGCCGAACGCCACCTTGACGCCGATCCGTCCGCGCTGACCAACGAATGGCGGCGCTCCTATTTCACCGGGATGGCGGGCGTCACCGAGGACCATCGTCCCTTCGTGCCCACCCGGACCATCTACCGCGAAGGCCTCGACGCGATCCTCGCAGACGCCGGCCTCGCCCGGCACTTCACGGACGCCGACCGCGACAGCCTCACCGACAGCTGGACGCGGCTCCTCCCCTGGCCCGACACCGCCGACGGCCTCAGGCTGCTCCGCCCGCGCTTCACGCTCGCCACCCTGACCAACGGCTCGATGGCGGCGACCGTGGCCTTGGCGGCCCGTCACGACCTCGTCTTCCACGCGATCCTGGCGACCGAGCTCGTCCGCAGCTTCAAGCCCGCCCCGAAGACCTATCGCCTCGCGCTCGACAGCCTCGGCTTTCCGCCGGAGCGCGTCGTGATGGTCGCTTCCCACCCGTACGATCTCGATGCGGCCCGGCTGCGCGGGATGCAAACCGCTTTCCTCGAGCGTCCGCTCGAATTCGGTCCCGACACGCCGAATACCGCGACCGCGCCGAAGGGCACCGACTTGACCGCGCCCGATCTCGTGACACTCGCCCGGCAACTCCTCACGTGAGCCGCCCATCCGTTCCGCCTGCAACCTGAACGGCTTCCCGGCCTTTTGATCTCATCGATGACCGCGTAGGGGAGGGCCCGTCGGCCCGGCCGGAGCCTGTCCATGGTCGAGAATGTCCTGCCGCTGCCGAAAGCCGAAATCCCCGCGGCGCAGACCCCGCGCGCCGGCGACCTCCTCGGTCTGGCCGTGGGCGTCGTCGCCATCGCCGCCCTTTATCTCGGCCGCGAAGTCCTCATCCCGATCACGCTGTCGATTCTGCTGAGCTTCGTCCTCGCGCCGCTCGTCCGCCTGCTCCGCATCCTGCGGCTGCCCAAGGTGCCGGCCGTGCTTGTCTCGGTCGTGCTGGCCCTCGCCGTGATCCTCCTCCTCGGCGCCCTGATCGGAACCCAGCTCGCCGACCTCGCCCAGAATGCGCGCGCCTACCAGGCCACCATCGGCGCCAAGATCGAGGGCATCCAGGGCCTCGCGGTCGACGCGACCGACCGGCTCGTGGCCGACCTCCACCATATCGGCCACCATCACGCGGCCCCCGGCGCCGCGCCGCCATCCCTGGGCGCGCTCCAGCGCGGCAGTCATGCACCCACCCCGGTCACCATCGTCCAGGACGCACCGTCACCGGTCGCACTCGCCAGCCGCTTCCTCGCGCCGATCCTCGCCCCGATCGAGACGATCGGCATCGTCTTCGTCGTCGCGATCTTCATCCTCGTCCAGCAGGAGGATCTCCGCGACCGTTTGATCCGCCTGTTCGGTTCGCGCGACCTGCACCGCACCACCATCGCTATCGACGACGCGGCGCGCCGCCTGTCGCGCTATTTCCTCTCCCAGCTCGCGGTCAATGCCTCGTTCGGCCTCCTGATCGGCATCGGCCTCGCCATCATCGGTGTGCCCAGTCCGGTGCTGTGGGGCGTCATCGGCATGATGCTCCGCTTCGTCCCCTATATCGGTTCCTACATCGCGGCCATCCTGCCCATCGCGCTGGCCGCCGCCGTCGATCCCGGCTGGTCGATGGCGCTCTGGACGCTCGCCCTGTTCGTCCTGCTCGAAGGCGTGCTCGGCCAGATCGTCGAGCCGCTTCTCTACGGCCACAGCACCGGCCTCTCGCCGGCGGCCGTCATCATCGTCGCGATTTTCTGGAGCTGGCTCTGGGGCCCGATCGGCCTGATCCTGTCGACGCCGCTGACGCTCTGCCTCGTGGTCCTGGGCCGTCACGTCAAACGGCTCGAGTTCCTCGACGTCCTGCTCGGCGACCGTCCGGCGCTCACCCCGATCGAGAGCTTCTACCAGCGCATGCTCGCGGGCGATGCCGACGAGGTGCTCGAGCAGGCCGAGACCCTGCTCCGGACCCGCTCACTCTCCTCCTACTACGACGACGTGGCGCTCAAGGCGCTCCAGCTCGCGGCCGGGGACATGCGGCGCGGCACGCTGCCGGGCGACCGCGTGACGGTCATCCGCAGCGCGGTCGCCGAGCTGGTCCTCGAGCTCGACGGTCACGACGACACCGATCCGGCGCCTGGCCGCATCGACCCGGGCGTCGCCGGCAACGACCGGCCCGAGCGGCGCGTCGTTGTCGAGCCGGCGCCCATGCCCGAGATCGACCAGAACGCGCCCCTCGCACCCGCTTGGCAGGGCGACTGTCCCGTCCTCTGCGTCGCCGGCCGCGGCGAGCTCGACGAAGCCGCAGCACTCATGATGGCGCAGCTCATCCGCAAGCACGGCGTCGGCGCGCGAATCGTCTCCCACGAGGCTGTCTCGCGTGTCGGCATCGACGCGATGCCGACCGACGGTGTGGCCATGGTCTGCGTGTCCTATCTCGAGATCACCGGCAAGCAGACCCACCTGCGCTACCTGCTGCGCCGCCTGCGCGCGCGGGTTCCGAACGCCTCGATCCTGGTCGGCCTCTGGCCGGCCGACGATCCGTTCCTCGCCGACGACGATCTGCGCGGCATGACCGGCGCCGACCACTATGTCTCCACGCTGCGCGAGGCGGTCACGCTCTGTGTCGAGACCTCCCGTCACGTGCCCGGCCTCACCATCGTCGCCTGACACGTTGACGCCACACGCCATTCAGTACATATTTCTGTACTTCAGGAGTCCACCCTTATGCCAACACTGTCCTACACCGACCTTCGCCAGAACCTCGCTCGCACGATGGACGAGGCGGTCGACGGCCGCGCCCCGATCCTCGTCACCCGCCAGGCCGGGAAAGGCAACGTGGTGCTGATCTCCGAGGACGAGTTCCTCGGCTGGCAGGAGACCGTGCACCTTCTGCGCAGTCCCGCCAATGCGCAGCGCCTCCTGCGCTCGGTCCGCGCCGCCGACGCGGGCCGCACCGAGGAACGGGAACTCGTCTCCCGCGACTGACCACACGGCGTGAAGGTTCACTTCACCGACGACGGCTGGGACGACTACCAGGCCTGGATCCGGACCGACCTCGACACGCTCAAGCGCCTCAATCTGCTCATCGAGGATTCCCGCCGCAGCCCGTTCAAGGGCCTCGGCAAGCCCGAACCGCTCAAGGGCGATCTCGCCGGATGGTGGTCGCGCCGCATCACCGGCGACCACCGCCTCGTCTATCGCGCCGCTGGCAAACTCGGTCACGACCAGCGGCTCGAGATCGCTGCCTGCCGCTATCACTACGACTGATCGGCGTCCCCGCCCGCGAACACCTGCGCGGCCCGGAGATCGAGCGCCACCCGCTCGCCGATCCTGAACGCCTCTCCCGACGCGGGCGCCAGCACCTCGATGGTCCGCTCCCCCATCCGGACCTCGGAACGGAGATAAATCCCGGCCCGGTGCACCCCGACGATCGTGCCCCCCGGTTCTCCTTCGCCACGCGACAGCCCGATTTGCCACGGCCTGATCGACACCAGCACCCGCCCGTCAGCCACCGTCGGCCGCGTCCGCAGCAGGCCCAGCGCGCTATCGAGCGTAATCGTCCCCGAGCGGCACGTTCCCTCGAACACGACGCACTCGCCCAGGAACCGGTGCACGAACGCGTTCGCGGGATGGTCTTCCAGCTCGTCCGGCCGTCCGACCTGCTCCAGCCTGCCATCCCGCAGTACCGCGATCCGGTCGGCGATCTCCACCGCCTCGCCCTGGTCGTGCGTCACCAGGATGCTCGTCAGCCCGAGCTGGTCGTGCAAGCCGCGCAGCCAGGTCCTGATCTCCTTGCGCACCAGCGGATCGAGCGCCCCGAACGGCTCGTCGAGCAGCAGCAACGCCGGTTCGGTCGCAAGCGCGCGCGCCAGCGCCACCCGCTGCCGCTGCCCACCCGAAAGCTGACCCGGACGACGCCCCGCCAGACCGCCGACCTGCACCAGCTCCAGCAATTCGCCGACCCGCCGCATGATCGCAGCCCGCTCCGGGCGCGTCGTCCGTGGCCGCACCCGCAGTCCGAACGCCACGTTCTCGGCCACTGACATATGGCCGAACAGCGCGTAGTTCTGGAACACGAACCCGATATTGCGCGCGCGCGCCGGCAGCCGCGTGACGTCGCGGCCGCCGATCGCGACCGTGCCGGCATGGCCCGGCTGCAGTCCCGCCACGATCCGCAGCAGCGTGGTCTTGCCCGCGCCCGAGGGCCCGACGAGGGCCAGGAACTCGCCCGGCGCCATCCCGAGGTCGATCCCCCGCACCGCCGGCACGTCGCTGAACGAGGCCTCGATTCCCTCGAGCGAGACGCCTGCCGCGAGCACGCGCGGTCGCGCGCCGAGCGCGTTCATGCCGCGAAAGCGTCCGCGCGACGATGGCGCCATTCCAGCATCGAGCGAACTCCCACGGCCAAGATCGAGACGCACGCCAGCAGCGCCGCCAGCGAGAACGCAGCCACCGTCGCGTAGTCGTCGTACAGCGTCTCGATCCGCAACGGCACCGTCTCCGTCAGGCCCGGGATGTGCCCCGATACCACCGAGACCGCGCCGAACTCGCCCAGCGCGCGCGCCGCCGTCAGCAGCACGCCCGAGGCGAGCGCCCAGCCCACCGAGGGGATCGTCACCCGGAACAGCACGTCGCAAAACCCCGCGCCCAGCATCGTCGCCGCCTCCTCCTGCGACCGCCCCGCCGCTTCCATCGCCGGCATCGCGGTCCGTGCCACGAACGGGAACGTCACGAACAGCGTCGCGAGCACGATTCCGGGCAGCGCGAAGACGACCTGCACCCCGTGCCCCGCGAGCCAGGGCCCCAGCCAGCCGGTGCGCCCGAACAGCAGCACCCAGACCAGGCCCGCGATCACCGGCGAGACCGACAGCGGCAGCTCGATCGCGACCAGCAGCGCCTGCCGCCCGGGGAAGGTGAACTTCGTCAGCGCATAGGCCGCGAAAAGTCCCGCGACCCCGTTCGCCGGCACCACGATCGCCGTCACCAGCGCCGACAGTCCGATCGCCGCCCGCGCCTCGGGATCGGCCAGCGCCCCCGACAGGCCGCCGAGCCCTCCGCGCAGCGCCTCGGTCGCAAGCGAGGCGAGCGGCAGCACCAGCAGCAGCAGCGCCACCAGCCAGCCGGCCGCGACCAGTCCCAGCCGGATCAAGGCAGCGCCCGCGAGGCCGGCATCCCGCGCCGCAGCAGCGACACCGCCAGCAGGCAGATCGCCGACAGGGCCAGCATCACCAGCCCGATCGACGCCGCACCCGCATAGTCGAATTCCTGCAACCGGATCACGATCAGCAGCGGCGCGATCTCCGACACGCCCGGCCGGTTGCCGGCGATGAAGATGACGCTGCCATATTCGCCGACCCCCCGCGCGAAGGCCAGGCCGAACCCGGTCAGCAGGGCAGGGGCGATGGCAGGCAGCAGTACGCGCCGGGCGATCTGCACCGGCCGTGCGCCGAGCGTCGCGGCCGCCTCCTCGAGTTCCGCCGGCAGCGCGCGCACCACCGGGGCGACGCTCCGCACCGCGAACGGCAACCCCACAAAAATCAGCGCCATCACGATCCCCGCCGGCGCATAGGCGACCCGCACGCCGAGCGGCGCCAGTGCCGCGCCGACCCAACCTTGCCTCGCATACAGCGCGGTCAGCGTGATCCCCGCGACCGCGGTCGGCAACGCGAACGGCAGGTCGATCACCATGTCGAGCAGCGGCCAGCCGCGCGGCCTGATCCGCTCCAGCACCCAGGCCAGCAGCAGCCCGAGCGGCATGCAGATCAGCGCCGCCAGAAGCGCGCTCGAGAAGCTCAGCCGAAGTGCCGCGAACACGCGCGGATCATCGAACAGATGCAGGAACACGCGCGGACCCTCCGCGAACGGCCGGATCGCCAGCGACACCAGCGGGATCAGCACGATCAGCGACACCCAGACCGTCGCCACACCCAGCGAGATCGCCGACCCCGGGATCGCCGAGCCGGCCCCCCGTCGCGCGGCCCTCACCCGTGCGGCGCGCTGATCCGGTCGAACACGCCTCCGTCGGCGAAATGCTTCGCGTGCACCGCGCTCCACCCGCCCAGCCCCGTGACATCGTAGGTCCGCTCGACCGGGAAGTCGCCGGCGTGGCGCGCCGCCACCGCCGGATCGATCGCTCGGTAATGATGCCGCGCCGCCAGTTCCTGGCCGTCGGGCGAGAACAGGAACCGCAGATAGGCCTCGGCCAGCTTCTCGTCGCCCTTTGGCCCCACTGTGCTGTCGACCCAGGCGACCACGGGTTCGGCGAGAATGCTGCTCGACGGATAGACGACATCGAACCCGCCCGCGGCCAGGTCCCGGCTCGCGAGTAGCGCCTCGTCCTCCCAGGCCAGCAGCACGTCGCCTTCGCCGCGCTGGACGAACGTGTTCGTCGAACCGCGCGCACCGGTGTCCAGGACCGGCACATGCGCGTAGAGCTGCCGCAGATACGCCTCGGCAGTCGCTTCCGTCGCACCCGGCCGGTGCAGCGCCCAGGTATAGGCCGCGAGATAGCTCCAGCGCCCGCCGCTGCTGGTCTTCGGGTTCGGCGTCACCACCTCGACGCCGCTCGCGACCAGGTCGGGCCAGTCCCGCAGATGCTTCGGGTTGCCGTGCCTGACCAGGAAGACGACCGTGCTGGTGTAGGGCACCGAGTGGTTCGGCAGCCGCTCCGCCCAGCCCGCCGACAGCAGCTTGTGTGCGGCCAGCACATCGATGTCGTGCGCGAGTCCGAGGGTCACCACATCGGCGCGAAGCCCGTCGAGCACCGACCGCGCCTGCGCGCCGGACCCGCCATGGCTGGTCTGGATGGTGACGGTCTCGCCCGTCCGCTGTTTCCACAGCGACGCGAACGCCGCATCGACGTCCTTGTAGAGCTCGCGCGTCGGATCGTACGACACGTTGAGCAGTGTCTCCGCCCGCGCGCTCGCGGCGCCGCACGCCAGGAGGCAGCAGGCGACGACATGAACCGGAATGGCGCGTCGAGCCCTCATGCGAACCCCGTGTCACATCATCGATTGGGCCGGCATGAGTTCCACGATCCGAAAACGTTGTCTAGCTAGAACCTTCTTCCGGTCCCGTGGAAAAGCGCTGCCGGTCGCTACCGCAGCAGGTTCGACCGCGCGAGTTCCACCACCTCGTCGCCCCGTCCGCTCATCACCGCCTTGAGCATGTAGAGCGTGAAGCCCTTCGCCATGCCTGCCGTCACCTTGGGCGGCATCGCGAGCTCCATCCGGTTGACCACCGCATCGATCAGTACCGGACCCGGATGCGCCAGCGCCTCGGCGATCTTCGTCTCGACGTCGGCCGGATCGTCGATCCGCACGCCATGGATGCCCACGCTGCACGCCATCGCCGCGAAATCCGGGTTTTCGAGCGCGGTCCCGGTGTCGATGAAGCCCGACGATTTCTGCTCGAGCTCGATGAAGCCCAGCGAGCCGTTGTTGAACACCACGATCTTGACCGGCAGGCCGAGCTGCTTGGCCGACAGCAGGTCGCCCATCAGCATCGTGAACCCGCCGTCGCCCGATAGCGACACCACCTGGCGCCCCGGATACGCCGCCTGCGCGCCGAGCGCCTGCGGCATCGCGTTGGCCATCGAGCCATGCCAGAACGAGCCGATCAGCCGTCGCTTGCCGTTCATCGCGAGATAGCGCGCCGCCCACACCGTCGGCAGGCCGACATCGCAGGTGAAGATCGCATCCTCGGACGCGCGCTCGCTCAGCACGCGCGCGACGTGCTGCGGATGCACCCGCCCTCCGGGACGCCCGTCGGCGAGCTCGTCGAGTCCCTCCCGCGCATCCTGGTAGTGCGCCACGCAGGTTCGTAGATGCGTGCCGTCCTTCGCGCCGGCGAGGCGCGGCAGCAGCGCCTCGATCGTCGAGCGGACATCGCCGATCACCCCCAATTCGACCGGCGTCCGCCGCCCGATCGCCTCGGGCCGGACATCCACCTGCGCCACCCGCGCGCCCTTCGGATAGAACTGCGTGTAGGGGACATCCGTCCCCAGCATCAGCAGCGCGTCGCAGCTGCCCATCGCATAGTAGCCCGACGAGAACCCGATCAGTCCCGTCATCCCGACGTCGTACGGGTTGTCCCACTCGACATGCTCCTTGCCGCGCAGCGCATGCACCACGGGAGCCTGCAGCGCCGAGGCAAGAGCGATCACCTCGTCATGCGCGCCCTCGCAGCCGCGCCCGCACAGCAGCGTCACCCGGCTCGATTGATTCAAGAGGGCGCTCAGCCGGTCCAGCGTCCGCGCCGGCGGCGTGACGGTCGGCGCGTCGAGCACGATCCCCCTCGGATGCGGCGCCGGCCCGTCGGCCGCCGCCTGCAACGCCACGTCGCCCGGGATCACCACCACGCAGACGCAGCGTTCCGCGACCGCGCGCCGGATCGCGATCTCCAGCACGCGCGGCATCTGCGCCGGGCTCGAGACGAGCTCGCAGTAGGAACTGCATTCGAGGAACAACTGCTCCGGATGCGTCTCCTGGAAATAGCCCGACCCGATCTCGGGCGATGGGATGTGCGCCGCGATCGCCACCACCGGCAGGCGCGAGCGGTGACAGTCGAACAGCCCGTTGATCAGATGCAGGTTGCCGGGCCCGCAGCTCCCGGCGCAGACGGCGACCTCGCCCGTCACATGCGCGTCGCCGCCGGCGGCAAACGCCGCGACCTCCTCGTGGCGCATATGCAGCCATTGGATCCCGCCATGCCGCCGCAGTGAGTCGGTGAAGCCATTCAGGCTGTCGCCCACGATGCCGTAGATCCGCCGGACGCCGGCGGCCGCGAGCGTCTCGACCATCTGGTCGGCCACCGTCTTGCCCATGTCGTTGATCCCGCTCGATGGTGCCGATCCCGTCAGACAAGATGCAGTTCCCTGGCCGAAGCCATCAACCCCTCGCGGAACGCGGGCGAAGCGCCTCGGAATGCATCCCGAGCTCGTTGCGCTTCGAAGCTCCCGGCACACCCGCGATGGGGCCCAGCATGGCGGACGGCTCGGCGGCTTGCGGCATCCGCCGCAGGCAGGTTGACCAGTCTTGTCCGCTGTTCTCCCGGCCTTGCACCAGGGCATCCAGACGGCGCCGCCGCTTGGCCGACAGACCGTGCGTTCAAAGTGCCTGTTTGCGACGGCTCCGCTGAGGATGCGGAGAACATCTGTTCGCGGTTATTCCTCGCGGCGCCAAAACCGCTTGGCGTACACCACCGAGGAAATCGGCACGAAGCCTCTAACAAATCGGCAGGCCCGGTTCGGCGAGCGCGATCGTTGAGGTCGCATGAGCGATCCGCTCGGGTCCACCTTTGGGCGGCCATAAGCCTGCTGCGTAGTGCTCGCGGCGCAGCCGGTTTCGTTCTTCGACGCTCTCGAAGCCCCAGATGTGCGAGATCCGAGGAGCGCCGTCGAGCGCGTACATGGTGGCAACGAGGTGGTCGGTATAGCCGTGCGCCGGTCCGATCGCAGCCTTCCAGCTAGCCATCGTGCCCGGCAAGCCGCCCGGCATCAGATGATAGGTGCGAAACTCGAAAATGCCGCCGTAAGTCTTTGGAATCGGGTCTTTCAGAAATGGGAAAAGCGCAAAGCTTTCCATTGTCAGCCGAACCTTGGCCGAGGAGCTTTCGAACGGATCATCGCTCAGAAGGGCCCGTTGACGCTCCGCTCGTAGCGCCTCCTCGTCCTCGAAACTGCGCAGGACAAACAACTCGCCGATCCTCCCGATATCCGTGTGCCAGATGCCGAGCAGTGTCCCCGCCACTGCTTCGTTCACCCAGGCACGTACGCCCGGCAAGGCGTCCTTGCTCGCAAAAACCGAGCCTCCGAGAGTTGCGATCTCATAAAGCATTCATCTGTCCCCACGGGCATTTCGCCAGCAATGACGGTGACGGTTATCGCCCGGAGTTCAGATCGGGTTGCGCCGGAAGAGTTCGCCAACGAGCCAACTGTCGAGATATGCTCGGACTTCAACGATCTCGTCGGCCGCAAAGCGGCAGACCCAACAATAATGGTTGTCAAAGCGCAGTCCGTCGCTGGCGGTAGCGTTCGAGCGAAGCTCGACGACTGCCCGATCATCATCAACCAGGATATTTTGTACTGTCAGCTCGGCACCATCTGGAAGCACTTTGCCTAGCTTATCGAATGTGCCGTTTAGAAATGCTCGCTTGCTGCGGTAGTGGCCGGCGAGCGGATGCGTGCCCTTGACAGTCCAATCGACGTCCTCGGCAACTCGCTCGAAGAAAGCAGCGCCATCACCATGCGCGAGATGACCAAAAAGCGTCGCTACCTGTTCCTTGTCCATGTCATTCTCCTTGGATGAAGCGGGCCCTTGGCAAAGCGGTCGCGCCTGTTGCCCGGCGTGAACAACCAGCTGCGAGTCGGCCTCGGATGTCCGGGCATGTTTTCCAAAGCCTCGATCCTTGATCACGCAGCACGTAAGACCGGCATCGGCCGGTTTCCAACACTTGGCACCACCGCCTGCGATATGTTTGATGAATGGCATGGAGCTTCGTCATGTCCGCTACTTCCTGGCGGTCGCCAGGGAGGGAAATTTCACCCGCGCGGCTGCCGGTCTCGGGATCGGACAGCCGCCCCTGAGCTTGCAGATCAAGGATCTCGAGCGGGAGGTCGGCGCTCTCCTGTTCCGCCGCGTCGCGCACGGCGCGGAGCTGACCGAAGCCGGCCACGCGTTCCTAGACGTGGTCGGCGGCATGCCTGCACTGGCCGAGCAGGGCATCAGGTCGGCCCAGCGCGCGGCGCGCGGCGAGATCGGCCATCTGCGCGTCGGCTTCACCGCCTCGTCGGCATTCAACGCCGTCGTGCCCGGCACCGTGCGAGCGTTCCGCCGCAAATGGCCCGGCGTCCGCTTGACGCTGGAGGAATCCAATACGACGCGGCTCATCGCGGCCCTGGACAATGGAACCGTCGACGTCGTCTTCATCCGTCCGACGGCCGCCGGAGAGGACTTTCAGTTTCGCATCCTCTCCGAGGAGCCCCTGCTCGTCGCCCTGCCATCGAGCCACGCCGCCGCCGCCGGCGACGACGAGATCGACCTGTGCAGGCTGGCGGCCGATCCGTTCATCCTCTTCCCGCGGGCGATCGGGCCTGCGCTGCACGACACCATCATCGATGCGTGCCGCCGGTCCGGCTTCGAGCCGCGCGTGGACCAGTTCGCGCCGCAGCTTTCCTCGATCGTCAATCTCGTCGCGGCCGACCTCGGCGTCTCGATCGTGCCCGCCTCGATCGGCCAGTTGCGGATTGCCGGTATCGTCTTCCGGGCGATCAGCGGTCAGACGCCGCCCGCCTCCCTCGCTCTCGCGCATCGCAAGGGCAGCACCTCGACCCTGGTGCGGAACTTCATAGCGGTTGCGATCAGCAACTAGGGTTGGACCGAAAACCTGTAGCGTACGACGGCATCGGCCTGCACGTATTGATCATAGAGGCTGCGAGCCCGCACGTTGTCGGCGTCGGTGTGCCAATAAACGGAATGCCAACCCCGCTCAACGCCGAGCGCGACGAGGGCATCGAGCAGCGCCGCCCGACGCCGTTGCCTCGTGCGGCGAGATCCACGAAAAAAAATCCTCCAGGTAGCATGTCGGGTTGACGCTCCAGCTGCCATCGTGAACGACGCAAATCGTAAAGCCGACCACGGTGCCCCCGAGTAACGCGACCCTGCCGAACATGGGACCGGCAGGAGCGACAATGCGCCGCCAGGTGTGCCGGGTCGCCTCCAGGGAGACCGTCGCCGCGTAGAAGTCGAGATAGGCCGCCCAGAGCTCATGCCAAGCAACCTCATCGCGGTCTTGCGGTGCGCGTATGATGACGGGCATCCTTGCCGGCGACGGCTGGTATGCGTGGCAGCTGTCAAGATCGTTCACTTCGCATCCTGATTGATGAATGAAACGGTCTAGAACGTTCGAACTCCCTCGTCCTGCACCGGAAGCATGCGGTTCAGAACGCCGTCGCGACGCATTGCCACGTACCAGGCGGTTGCGAGGAGGTGGCGAACGATCAGGCCATAGACGAGCCACTGGCCAGTCACGACGTGGACCCATTTCGCCACACCAGCCAGCATCGCATCTTCAGGGAGCGCCAAAACGCTGAACCGCTCGAAGTAGAACACCGTGTGCCCACCGGCGGTGGATAGAACATAGCCACTGACCGGCATGCCGATCAGGATAACGTAGAGCAGCCAATGCGAGCCGAATGCCGCGGCACGTTCCCATCGGACCAAGTTGCCCGGAAGTGGCGGTACTGGATGCGCGGCGCGCCCGCGCGTGATCGCCCCGATTGCTAGACCTGGTCGGCCGCAGCGGCAGCGTGGCGCCCAGCAACGTCGCGACCAAACCCGCCAGCGCAAAAGGCAGGAAAGCCAAAGAAGCCGCGCCGCTCTCGTCCCACAGCTGCCCGGCCATCACCGCGGCGGCCACCGCGAGCCCATAGCTGATCGTGAACATGGCGGCGGCCAGGCGAGGAGAATCCGCGTTCGTCCCGAGCAGCGAAGGGAGCGCCAGGGCCAGGGTTAGCAGCACCGCCGCCGCAAAGCCCGCCAGGCCGGCCCATCCGACCGCGGCGGGACCGGGCATCGCGACGCAACCCAGCACTCCCGCCAGCATCATTGCTCCTGCAATGCCATAAGCCGCACGCCGTCGCACCAGCCGTCCGGTCAGGGCTAGCATCAGCAGCGAGGCCGGCATCTGCGTGAGATTGAGTGCCGTCAACGCCGGCCGGACCAGGCCAGGCACATCGGATGCGGTCAGCCATGCCGACAGAAAACCGTTCAGTCCGAAATACGTGGCGTTCGCGCCGCCCAGCATCAGGCCCATCCGCCAGACCCGCGGGTCCCGCCAAGCCAGCCATAAGCGGCGCGGCGTGGCACCTGCTGTTGACATCGGCGAGCGGCTCAAAAAATGGCCACCAGCAAGGCCGTCGCCAGCACCGGCAGGGCCCACACCGCCAGCGACGCGCGCCAGCCGTCGCCGATCAAGGGCAGCACCGGTCGCGGCACCCAACTGACCGGGATCAGCTCACCCAACAGCAGACCATTGGTATAGATCGCGGTCGCGAGACCGATGCGCGTCGGCGCCCGTTCTCGCACCAGCGACGGCAGCGCCGGCTGCATCAACGCGATGCCCGAGCACATCAACGCGGTCGTCGCGTCCAACTCCGCGACGTTGCCGGCGAAGCCGCGCGCGGCCGCGCCGACCGCATTGACAATCAATCCCGCGACCAGGGCCGACAACGCGCCGAAACGGCCGATCAGCACCGCGCTGGGGAGGGCAACCAGGGCGAAGAGGAGCGACGGCAGGCCGCTGAGCACGCCGATGTCGGTTGCACTCAGGTCGAGCTCTGCGGCGATGCGCGGCAGCACCGGCGGCACCGCCAGGATCGTCACCCTGAGCGCGGCGCCCGAGAGCCAAAGCAGCATCAAGGTCCGCGCGAAGTCGCGATGCGCCGATAGGGTGGGCGGCTTGATCATTGCCGTCGGGATGATGCGCGAGGACGAGGTTCCGGTCTCTGGCGCTGTCATCACCTCACTTCACGTCGATGTCGGCCGACCGCGAGACCGGCGCATCGACGACAGCGAAGCGATGATACTGATAACGCATCCACGGAACACCCTGTTCTCCGATCACCATGCCGAACAGGCCGAACAACGCCATGATCGGTGGAGCCGGTGATTTGACGCCGAGCAGCGCGTAGCCGAGACCGACCATGAACCCGACTAGAAAGGAGATAAGATCTTTCATCGTGCAACCTCGGTCACATGCCTGGCGTGCCGCCCGAAATTAATATTATGGATCGCACCACATCACGGACAGGAAGAAACGGTCGAAGCTTTTGTTCTACACATTCGAAACCGAGGCATCTCGAGTGCGACCATCAGCGCCCGCGCGCAGCTTTCAGCGTCAAGCCGGCCGCGGCATCGCTGCAGCCTGCCGACGGAACCGTTCGACGAGCCAGGTTGCCGCGGGACCCGGCGGCGTATCGCTGCGATAGATGGCGTCGACAAGATAGTCGAACGCGGTCACGTCCGGTAGCTCGAGTGCGACAAGTGCCCCCGTCTCCAGATCGCCGGCTACCATCGCGAGCGGCATCATTCCCCAACCGATCCCGGCTTTGAGCAGGATGTGCTTGGCGGACAAGTCGGCGATGCGCCAAGTCACGCTCGCGCTCACGCTGAAATCGCGCCCGAAGGTCAACGGCGAACGGTCATAGACAACGAGTTGGACATGGTCGCGTCCTTCTTTGGCGCGATGACCGCCTGACGGCACCGAGGCGAGCGGATGATGACGGCCCGCGACCGGAACCATCCGCAAGCTTCCGACGCTCACGCGATCGAGTTCCGCATGGTTCGCGGCAAACGGACCGCTGATCCCGATCGTGGCGACCTTGTCGAGGACAAGGCTTGCCACCGCCCCGAGCGTCTCGACGTGGACATGGAGCACAACGTTCGGAAACTCGACGGAGAAGCCGGCGAGCGCATCGATCACGCGCTCGGCGGGAAGCAGCGAGTCCAACACCACGCTCAGCTCGCCCTCGAGCCCCTGCAGCATCCCCTTGACCGTGGATTGGAGATGGCTGACCCCGCCGACGATCGAACGCGCCTCGGCAAGGATGACGCGTCCGGCCTCGGTCAGCCGCGGCTTGCGGGTCGCTGCCCGGTCGAACAACGCAATGCCGAGCTGGGCTTCGAGATTGCTGATCGCGTAGCTGATCACCGAGATCGCGCGGTTCATCTTCCGCGCCGCCGCCGTGAAGCTGCCGGTGTCCACGACCTCAACCAATACGCGCAACTGGTCCAAGGTCGGGCTCGCAGGGCCAGATGTCATTTCCAGATTCTTGAAGGCATCGGCCTAGATTATTCCGGTGTTCGCGAAGGCACAACCGATCCATCTTGAAGGCTCGAAACCGTCGAGAAGGACCGACGGTGCACCATCGTCGTTCGACAACGGCCTCGCGCCGAACCGTTACGGAGTATGGGACCATGAACATCACAGTCATCGGCATCGGGAACATGGGCTCCGGCCTGGCCAAGCAGTTGGTCCGAGCCGGCTACGACGTGGCAGTCGCCGGTCGCGACCTCGACAAGGCGCGCCAGCTCGCGTCGAGCCTCGGTCCTCGGGTGACAGCATCCGACGTCAAGACCGCCGCTGCCAAGGCCGACGTCATCGTGCTGGCCGTGCCTTATGAAGAGGCCGCCGCGGTGCTCGCCTCTCTGGATGATGTTGCCGGCAAGGTGGTGGTGGACATCACCAATCCGCTGACTCCCGACTTCATGGGCCTGACGATCGGTCACACGACCTCGGCCGCCGAATCCATCGCCTCGCACGCGCCGGGCGTGCGCCTGGTGAAGGCGTTCAACACCGTGCTCGCGCAGGTCATGGCGGAAGGTCCGAGCTTCAGCACCCAACGCGCCCAGGTCTTCGTGGCCTCCGATGACGCCGGAGCGAAGACGGCCGTATGCGAGATCGTGCAACGGATCGGCTTTGAGCCGATCGACGCCGGACCGCTCAGGAATGCCCGCTATTTGGAGCCTCTGGCGGGTCAGAACATCCAATTCGCCTACGCCCTCGGATTGGGCGTCCAGATCTCGCCGGTCTGGCTCACTCGCGCCGCCTGATCATCCGACGCGAGCACCTTGCTTCCGGCTCCGGACACTCCGGCATCATAGGAACCACGTATGCTTCTCGACGGGGAATGGTCGGGCGATTGGGATGCGACGACGGGCGCGAACGAGAACGGCCGCTTCGAGCGCTGGCATGCCGGGTTCCGCAACTGGATCACACCAGACGGACGCCCCGGCCCGAGCGGCGGCGCGGGTTTTCAAGCGGAGCCGGACCGCTACACACTCGTCGTCTCCTATGCTTGTCCTTGGGCGTCCCGAACCCTCGTCGCGCGCGAGATCAAGAACCTGACGGAGATCGTTGGCATCGTCTTCACGCAGCCGGAGTGGAGCCGGCGAGGCTGGCGCATCGCCGATTATGAACGACCAAGACTCGCCAAGATCGGCCTCGACGTCGAGTTCGTCCACGAGATCTACTCGCGTACCGATCCGCACGTGTCCGGGCGGGCGAGCGTGCCGGTTCTGTGGGACAGACGGCGCATGACGATTGTCAACGACGAGTCCGCCGACATCTTGCGCATGATCAACGCGGGCTTCGGCGATCTGGCGGACGATCGGGTGGATCTCTATCCGGCGGATCTGCAGGGAGCAATCGACGATCTCAACGCCTGGGTTTATCCATCGCTGAACAACGGAGTTTATCGAGCAGGACTCGCCTCCACGCAACAGGCCTACGAAGAGGCATTCGCCGACGTCTTCGACGCGTTGGACAGGCTCGAAGGACAGCTGGCGGTCTCGTTGGGACCTTTCCTGTTCGGCGCGCGATTCACGGAAGCCGACATCCGCGTCTTCGTGACCCTCGTCCGCTTCGACGTCGTCTACCACGGCCTGTTCAAGTGCAATCGACGGCGCATCGTCGACTACGCCGGATTGAATGCTTTCCTGGAACGTGTCGCCGCCATCCCCGGAGTGCGAGAAACGGTCGACGTCGATCACATCAAGCGAAACTACTACTCCAACCGCGCCGCGAACCCGAGCGGCATCGTTCCCTTGGGGCCAGCGCTCACCTGGCTCCCGGCACGGGAACCGGCGTCCTGAGACGGTCTGGCTAGGACCCTGGAAGTTGGTCGGCCGACTTTTCGATCGCGAGACCGGATCCGGATAAAGGCCGCCGTCCCGCCCACGGCCGCGCGGTCTCGAGCTCGGCCGCCAGACCCAGCAGACGAGCCTCGCCGCCCACCGGCGCCACGAACTGCACGCCGAACGGCACCTCCGGCTCCCCTGCCGTCGGCGGCGCCCAATGCAGCGGCACCGACATGCTCGGCGTGCCCGTCAGGTTCGACAACTGGGTGAACGGCGTCCGCGACAGCGACGTGCGCGCGAAGCCTTCCAGCACGCCCAGCCGCCGCGCGATCCTCGCTCCACCCGGCATGCCCAGCGCGCCCATCATCAGGTGATCGGTCCACGACGGGGCAAGCTCGCCGATCAGCGGCGGCGGTCCGGCGGCGGTCGGCGACATGAACAGATCGAACCGCGAGAAAAACCGGCCGAGTGCCCGTCCGAACACGTTCCATTGCCGATGCGAGGTCACGTATTCGCCGGCACTCATCGCGCCCCCGAGACGCACCAGGCTCCGCGTCACCGGTTCGAAATCGCCCGGTCCCGATCCGGTCCGCGCGCGCGCCGCCGCGACATGCGCCGGCACCTGGCCGAGATACAGATCGAAGAAGCAGCGCGCCACCTCCCCTCCGTCCACCGCGGGTGCCGCCTCCTCGACCTCGTGACCCAGCTGCTCGAGCAACCGTGCCGCGTCCCGCACCGCGTCGATCGCCGCCGGATGCACCGCGCCGAGCGCCGAGCTGGTGTCGAAACCCACCCGCAATCGCGGGCAAGCCCCGATCCCGCCTGCCGGCGCCCGCGCCAGCGCGAATGGCGCGCCCTCGTCGCTCCCCGCCAGCACCGTCAGCATCGACGCCGCGTCCCGCACGCTGCGCGTCAGCACGAAGTTGCTGTTCGCGCCCTCCCAGCCTTCCGCCGCCTCCGGCCCCTCCGGCACCACGCCACGGCCGGGCCGGAACCCGAACAGGCCGCAATAGCCGGCCGGAATCCGGATCGATCCGCCTCCGTCGGACGCGCCCGCCATCGGGACGATCTCGGATGCGACCGCGGCCGCCGAACCGCCCGACGATCCGCCCGGCGTCCGCGCCGTGGCCCACGGGTTGCGCGTCGGGCCGTACAGCGCGCTCTCCGTCGTCGCCATCAGCGAGAATTCCGGCGTCGTCGTCCGGCCGAACACCACCAGCCCCGCATCGAGGCAGCGCCGCGTATAGGTGCTGTGCGCCTCGCTCACCCATCGCACCCGGCCCCGGCAGCCGCCGGTGTTGGGCTGTCCGGCATAATCCTGGTGCCAGTCCTTCAGCAGGAACGGCACCCCGGCGAACGGACCCGACAATCTCTCCCGGACTCGCGCCCGGGCGACCTCGATCATCCGCACCGCGATCGGATTGATCGTCCGGTCGACCTCCTCCAGTCGCCTCAGCGCCGCATCGAGCAGCTCGCCCGCCGAGACCTCACCGCGCGCGACCAGCTCCGCGAGCCCGACCGCGTCGAACCCCGCATACTCCGCGTGACGCATCATCAATCACCGCGCATCCCGCGCGCCTCGCGCCTCCGTCCGGTTCATCGCGGTGAAGGCGATCCCGGGGGCGACCCGCGCAAGCACGCCGGCCGCGCGCGACATGCCGATCACGATCTCGCTCGCCTCCCCGACCAGGCCGCGGACGATCGCGGCCGCCACCGCCTCGGCCGACATCTTCGCACCGGGATAATCGCGCGCCAGCGGCGTGTCGACCGCCGGCGGCATCACCTCCACCACGCGGATCCCGGTCCCCTCGAGCGCGAATCGCAGCGTTCGCGTCATCACCCGCAGCGCCGCCTTCGACGCGCTATACGACGCCACCCTGACGCTCGGCAGATGGACGTAGCCCGACGTGACATTGAC
Organism: Acetobacteraceae bacterium; assembly: GCA_965276655.1. Lineage (GTDB taxonomy): Bacteria > Pseudomonadota > Alphaproteobacteria > Acetobacterales > Acetobacteraceae > CAXTPV01. The sequence goes on along the minus strand of CBDIBD010000003.1, from coordinate 2,421,468 downwards.
GATCGTCGCCGCCGGTACGCGCCGCAGCGTCGGCAGCAGCATCGCGGTGAGGGCGACCGGCGCGATCACGTTGCTCGCCAGTTCCAGCTCCAGCGTCCCGGCGATCCCGGGGCTCGCCGGATCGCAGGGCGACATCCGCCCCGCATTGTTGACCAGCACGTCCAGGCCCGGATGGTCGGCCTCGATACGCGCCACCAGTGCGGCGCGCCCGGCGGGATCGGCCACGTCCGCGCTGATCGCCACCAGTCCGGGCAACGCCGCGCGCGCCGCCTCCAGTCGCGCCGCGTCGCGTCCGCACACGATCACCGTATTGCCGTCCATCAGCGATCGTGCCAGCGCAAGGCCGATGCCGCTCGTCCCGCCCGTCACCAGTATCGTGTTGCCCGTCACTCGCACCGCATCCTCCGACTGTCACCGACAAGTTAACCTTACGAAAGCGCATCGATGAAGCTCTCGGCAACCCTGGCCTTGTCGCTTTCGGCCATCCTGCTCGGCGCCGGAGCGTGGCTCTACACCCCGGACCTGCCGCGCGCGGTCCTCGAGGCGCGTTATCCCGCGCAATATATCGACGCCGCCGGCATCAGGCTCCGCGTCCGTGACACCGGTCCGCGCGACGCGGCCGCCCTGATCCTGCTGCACGGCTTCGGCGCCAGCCTGCAGACCTGGGACGCCTGGTCCGACATCCTGTCGAACCGCTACCGCGTCGTCCGCTTCGACCTGCCCGGCTTCGGTCTGACCGGTCCCGATCCAACCGGCGATTATTCCGACCGCCGCTCCCTCGTCGTCATCGGCGCCCTGATGGACCGTCTCGGTCTCGCCCGCGCCACCCTGATCGGCAACTCGATGGGCGGCCGCATGGCTTGGCTGTTCGCGGCCAGCCATCCCGACCGTGTCGACCGCCTCGTGCTCGTCTCGCCCGACGGGTTCGCGAGCCCCGGCGTCGACTACGGCCGCACGCCGAATGTCCCCCTCATCGTGCGCCTCCTGCCCTACGTGCTGCCGCGGTCCCTGTTGAAATCGAGTCTGGCACCGGCCTACGCCGACCCGTCCAGGCTCACCCCAGTCACCATCACCCGCTACCGCGACCTGATGCTGGCGCCTGGCACCCGCGCCGCCATCGTCGCTCGCACCGGTCAGACCATGATCGAGGATCCGCGTCCGTGCTTGCGCCGGATCACCGCTCCCACCCTGCTTCTGTGGGGCGAGCAGGACGCGATGATCCCCTTCGGCAACGCGAGCGACTACCTGCGCGAAATCCCGCACGCGACGCTCGCCGCCCTGCCGGACCTGGGCCACGTCCCGTTCGAGGAGCAGCCGGAACGTGCGATCGAGCCCGTCCTCGCCTTCCTCGATCGACCGATCACTGGCGCGGACGCACGATAAGCTTTGGCGGCGTCGAAGCCAGCCTTACATTACGTCTGCCCCAACCATCGGAACGACCTTGTCAGACGACATCCATCCCGCCCTCCGGGCGGCGCTCGACGCGCGCGGCTACGCGACGCTCACCCCGGTCCAGGAGGCGGTGCTCCAGGCGCCACCCGAGGCAGACCTGCTGGTCTCCGCCCAGACCGGCTCCGGCAAGACGGTGGCCTACGGCCTCGCCTTCGCCCGCACTCTGCTTGGCGAGGCCTCCGCCTTCGGCCGGGCCACGTCGCCGCTCGCCCTAGTGGTCGCGCCCACGCGCGAGCTCGCCGTCCAGGTCCACGCCGAGCTCGCCTGGCTCTACGCGACGGCCCGTGCCCGCGTCGTCTCCTGCATCGGCGGCATGGACGCGAGAAGCGAGGCCCAGGCACTCGCCGCCGGCGCCCACATCGTCGTGGGCACCCCCGGCCGCCTCTGCGACCATCTCGAACGCGGCCGGCTTACGCTCGCCGCGATCAAGGTGGTCGTCCTCGACGAGGCCGACGAGATGCTCGACCTCGGCTTCCGCGACGAGCTCGAGCGCCTGCTCGACGCCACCACCGATCAGCGCCGCACGCTGCTCTTTTCCGCCACCATCCCGCACGGCATCGCCCAGCTCGCCCGCACCTACCAGCGCGACGCCGTGCGCATCGAGACCGCCGGGCCCGGCCGCCAGCACACCGACATCGAGTATCGCGCCGTCCGCGTCGCCCAGAACGAGGGCGAACGCGCTGTCGTCAACGTGCTCCGCTTCGTCGGCGCCCCGGCCAGCATGGTCTTCTGCGGCACCCGCGAGGCCGTCCGCCATCTCCACGCCAGCCTGATCGAGCGCGGCTTCAGTTCCGTCGCGCTGTCGGGCGAGCTCAGCCAGGCCGAGCGCTCGCGCGCCGTCCACGAGCTGCGCACCGGCCGCGCCCGCGTCTGTGTGGCGACCGACGTCGCCGCCCGCGGCCTCGACCTGCCCGACCTCGGCCTCGTCATCCACGCCGACCTGCCGCAGAACCCCGAGATCCTGCTCCATCGCAGCGGCCGCACGGGCAGGGCAGGGCGCAAGGGCGTCAGCGTCCTCATCGTCCCCGAGATGCGCCGCCGCCGGGCCTCCCAGCTGCTCGCCGCCGCCCGCATCGACGCCAGATGGACCGCCGTCCCTGACGCCGACCAGGTCCGCGCCGGCGATGCAGAACGCCTGCTGCAGGCGCCGATGTTCACCACCGAGCCGACCGACGAGGAGACCGCCGCCGCCGCTGGCCTGCTGCAGACCCTCGACGCCCAGCGCGTCGCGGTCGCCCTGCTCCGCCTGCATCGCCAGAGCCTGCCCGAGCCCGAGGAAGTCACCATCCCCGGCAGCGTCCCCGGCCGCGAGCCGCGGCATGCGCTCGCCGACGGCGAGGTCACCTGGTTCAGCGTCGCCGTCGGCCGCCGCGACAAGGCCGATCCCAAATGGCTGATCCCGCTGATCTGCCGCGCGGGCCCTGTCCGCAAGCCCGACATCGGTGCGATCCGCATCTTCGAGAGCGAGACGCTGTTCGAGATCCGCGGCCAGAAAGCCAACGACTTCGCCGACGCGATCACGATCCGCGAAAAGAACGAAGTCCGCTTCGCGCCTGCCAACGATCCGGGTCCCAGGCCCCGTCCGGTCTACCGGCGCCGGTAGTGGCCGTAAGACAAAGACAGAGCGGGGCGCGACCCCGCACCCCGCCAAAGGCGGTCGCCTTTGGAAACCGATCATTATAGCCATTCAGGATGGAGAGGGTCGCGCCGGACGTCGGTGCGCGGCTACGCCCGATCTATGCAGGCAGCCTGCTGACGGCCCAACAACTTCGGAACCGCCGGAATTTGGAGCGAGAACACAGTCGGGAATGCTGTGGAAGCGACGGAGAGCGTCGAGGTTGTCTGCAGCAGATGCACAAGCGCCCCCGTCGGATCATTGTCAAAATCAATGCTCGCTAGCAGGAACGCGTGTGCGATCGGTCGGAGTGATACCTCCAGCGTTCTGCGCGGAGCCGTCCACACGAGCTTGTAGAAAATGTTCGCGCCCTCCGGATAGATCGTGCGCTGCTGAAGTACGATGATCGTCATGGTTTTTCCAACCAGCCCCACATCGACGATACCCGGGCCCGACGCAGACGGGCTCCTCACGGACAACATGCACCGCGGTCTGCTCGCGGACCTTTCGCTCCCTCCGCCGGTATCGAAAGACCAGCCACGGGAGACCTGACCGCGATCCGACGAGCATGCGGCAGCCATCGAGCTGCACGATAGAAGCAGCATGCTTGCGCGTGAGAAACCCTTTCCAAGAAAGACCAAGGGAGACGACGGTTGACGATCTGCACGAGGCTTCTGCTGCTTGGATGGATCATCGGTCTGTCGGCGCCGCGGGTCGTCCCCGCCGTTGCCCACAGCACCACGACCCAACCCCTGATCATCTCGACCACGAAAGGCGCGCGCGTTCCCGTCCGCCTCGTGCGCGACGGAGGCGTCGCGCTGAGTGTCGACGGCGCGGTCGACACGCCAGCCGGCCGCGCCTGGATGGAAGTCGACATCGGCAATCTCGGGTCGATCCTGGTCGGTGAGCACGTCGCGGCATCGCTCGGCTTGTCCGCGACCGAGACCGATCGACAACCGGCGGACTTCGCCTTGGCCGATGGCATTCCCGTGCGAGGCCCCGCCCGCGTGGGCCGCTTGATCATGGACGGCGACATCGGCCGGAGCGTGCTCCGTCGATGGGACATCACGCTGGACCTCGCGAACGGCCGAGCCTGGTTCGAACCGGCGGCCGCGCGAGGCCGGCGCTGTTGACCGGACCGCCGAAGTCGTGTGCCTTGGCCGCCCTTCGGGAGACACGATCATGAAGCTGCTCGCAAGCGCGCTCTGCCTGTGCGCCCTCCTCGCGACCGCCGCCTGCGTCGACCACAACACGCAGATCCCGCCCAATCGGGTCGACCAGGGCAGCTACATCGGCGCCCCCGGCTCCGGCGCACCGTAGAGAGCCGCACGGGCCAAAGAACCGGCCCTGCCTTTGGGCTGTCCATGCCGGCGGTTCAGTAATCCATGGCCTTCAAATCGGTGACAAGATCAGGGCCCGTCGGCGTCCAATGCAAGCTGGCTTGGGTCCAGCTGCTCGATGCCGGCATGTCCATTCCCACGAACATCGCAAGCCAGCCGAAATGTTCAGCGGCTTTCTCGGGCGTCAACGACACAACAGGTACGCCGAGGCCAGCCCCAACGATTTCGGCGATGTGACGCAAGTGAACGCCCTCCTCCGCGACGGCATGGTATCGGGCGCCGGCTTCGTGATGCTCGAGGGCAAGTCGATACAGCCGCGCGGCATCGTCGACATGGACCGCTGGCCATCGATTGGTTCCGTCACCCACATAGGCCGACAGGCCCTTGGCTCGGCTGACCTCGATGAACAGCGAGATGAGACCCTGCCTCTCGGTGTTGTGCACCTGGGGAAGGCGAACCACCGCGACCGACACGCCCTTGTTCGCGGCCTCGACGCCTGCCCGTTCACCTGCGATGCGCGGGAGCGCATGGCTCCAGTCGACCGCCTGCTCGACCGCCGGCTGTCCCGGGCTGGTGTTGCCGATGCCGGTGCTCGAGGTCATGATAAGCGGCCGATCCGAGCCCACCAGCACTTCTGCCATCGCACCGATGACCCGGCGGTCCTTCTCGCAGTTCTCCGCGAAGCGTGAGAAATCGTGATCGAAAGCCGTGTGGATCACGGCGTCCGTCTGCGCCGCTCCGCGCGCGAGGCTGTCGATATCTTCGAGAGTGCCGCAATGGGCTTCTGCCCCCGCCTCCTCCAGCCAGCGTTCACCGGTGTCGGAACGGGTCAGCCCCAGCACCTGATGACCGGCGCCAAGAAGTTCCTGCAAAACGCGAGAACCGATGAAGCCGGTTGCACCGGTGAGAAAAACACGCATGAGATCGCTCCAAATCGATGTGGCGGCGAAACCGGCGCTGACGTAGGCCGGCCTCGCTGGAGTTCCAGAACGGCGTCGAGGTCGGCGATCTTACCCGACACCAACTCGAGACCCATCGGTAACGTTTGCCGGGATGATCCTCGAACCGCAAAGACTCTAATCGGTCCGACAGCGCCTCGCGTCGCCGATCACCCTCGTAGGCTCCGTCGTCCCAACCCACCGGTTACGCCCGCTTGCGCGCCCGCCCCGCCGGCAGCGGCCGCGCCAGCAGCGGCCGCAGGAACCGCCCCGTATGGCTCGACGGATCGGCCGCGATCTGCTCGGGCGTCCCCTCCGCCACGATCCGCCCGCCGCCCTCGCCACCCTCCGGTCCCAGATCCAGCAGCCAGTCCGCCGTCTTGATCACCTCGAGATTGTGCTCGATCACCACGACCGTGTTGCCGGTGTCGACCAGCGCGTGCAGCAACTCCAGCAACTTGCGCACATCCTCGAAATGCAGCCCCGTCGTCGGCTCGTCCAGGATATACAGCGTCCGTCCCGTCGCCCGCTTCGCCAGCTCCTTGGCGAGCTTGATCCGCTGCGCCTCGCCACCCGACAGCGTCGTCGCCTGCTGTCCGAGCTTGACGTAGCCGAGCCCCACCCGGCTCAGCACCGCCAGCCGGTCGCCGATCCTTGTCTGCGCCGAGAACAGCGGCACCGCCTCGTCGACCGTCAGCTCCAGCACGTCCGCGATCGACAGCCCGCGGAACTTGATCTCCAAAGTCTCCCGATTATACCGATGCCCTTTGCACGTATCGCACGTCACGAACACGTCCGGCAGGAAGTGCATCTCGATCTTGATCAGCCCGTCGCCCTGACACGCCTCGCAGCGGCCGCCCTTTACGTTGAACGAGAACCGCCCCGACTTGTAGCCGCGCGCCCGGCTCTCCGGCAGTTCCGCGAACCAGTCGCGAATTGGCGCGAACAGATCCGTATACGTCGCCGGATTGGACCGCGGCGTCCGCCCGATCGGCGACTGGTCGATATCGATGATCTTGTCGAGCTGCTCCAGCCCGTCGAGCCGCTCGAACGGGGAGGGCACCTCGCCGGACCCCATCAGCCGCCGCGACACCGCCTTGTACAGCGTGTCGACCACCAGCGACGACTTCCCCCCGCCCGACACCCCCGTCACGCAGGTGAACGTCCCGAGCGGGAAATGCGCGGTGACCGACTTCAGGTTGTTCCCCGTCGCTCCCACCACCGTCAGCATCCGGCGCCGGTCCGGCGTCCGCCGCTTGCCCGGCAGCGCGATCCGCTTGCGTCCCGACAGGTAATCCCCCGTCAGCGACGCCGGGTTCGCCGCCACCTCGGCGGGTGTCCCTTCCGCCACGACATGCCCGCCATGCACGCCGGCCGCCGGCCCCATGTCGATCAGATGATCCGCCGCCCTGATCGCGTCCTCGTCGTGCTCGACCACCAGCACCGTGTTGCCGAGCGCCTTCAGCCGTCGCAGCGTCCCCAGCAGCCGCTCGTTGTCGCGCTGGTGCAGCCCGATCGAAGGCTCGTCGAGCACATACAGGACCCCCGTCAGCCCCGACCCGATCTGGCTCGCCAGCCTGATCCGCTGGCTCTCCCCGCCCGACAGCGTCGTCGATCCGCGCGACAGCGTGAGGTAATCGAGCCCCACATCGTCGAGGAACCGCAGCCGGTCGTTGATCTCGCGCAGGATCCGCCCCGCGATCGCCGCCTGCTGCGGCGTCAGCGTCGCCTCCGCCCCCGAGAACCATTCCAGCGCCCGCCGGATCGGCATCTCCGACACCTCGGCGATGTCGAGGCCGCCGATCTTGACCGCCAGCGCCTCCGGCTTGAGCCGCTTGCCGCCGCACACGTCACACGCCTTCTCGGCCTGGTAGCGCGACAGCTCCTCGCGCACCCAGGCGCTGTCCGTTTCGGCCACCCTCCTCTTGAGGTTCCGAAGTATTCCTTCGAAAGGTTTCTTCACCGTATAGGACCGCACATCGTCCTTGTAGACGAACGAGATCTCCTCCGTCCCCGACCCCTCCAGCAGCACGTCGCGCATCCGCGCCGGCAGCTCCGACCAGATCGTCGCCATCGGCACCTTGAAGTGGCGCGCGATCGAGGCGAGCGTCTGGTCGTAATACGGGCTCTGCGTCCCGCGCCAAGGTGCCACCGCCCCTCCGTTGAGCGACACGCGCTCGTCCGGCACCACCAGGTTCGGGTCGAAGAACAGCTCCACGCCCAGCCCGTCGCACACCGGGCACGCCCCCTGCGGCGAGTTGAACGAGAACAGCCGCGGCTCGATCTCCTCGATCGTGAAGCCCGACACCGGGCACGCGAACCGTGACGAGAACACCGTCCGCGGCCCCTCCGCATCCGGCGTCGCGCCGCGCACCACCTCTTCCGCGTAGACCACCCCGTCGGCGAGCGCCAACGCGCTCTCGAAACTCTCCGCCAGCCGGACCGCTAGCCCGTCGGCCTTGACCACGACCCGGTCCACCACCGCCTCGATCATATGCTTGAGCTTGCGGTTGAGGTTCGGCACCTCGCCCACCTCGTGCAGCGTCCCGTCGACTTTCACCCGCGTGAAGCCGCGCCGCTGCAGCTCGGCCAGCTCCTTGCGGTATTCCCCCTTCCGCTCCCGCACCACCGGGGCCAGCAGCATCAGCCGCGTCCCCTCCGGCATCGCCAGCACCCGGTCCACCATCTGGCTGACCGTCTGCGCCTCGATCGGCAGCCCCGTCGCCGGCGAATACGGCACCCCGGCCCGCGCCCATAGCAGGCGCATGTAGTCGTGCACCTCGGTCACCGTTCCCACGGTCGAGCGCGGGTTGCGGCTCGTCGTCTTCTGCTCGATCGAGATCGCCGGCGACAGCCCCTCGATCGAATCCACATCCGGCTTGCCGGCCAGTTCGAGGAACTGCCGCGCATAGGCCGACAGGCTCTCGACGTAGCGCCGCTGCCCCTCGGCGTAGATGGTGTCGAACGCCAGCGACGACTTCCCCGACCCCGACAGTCCCGTGATCACCGTCAGCGCGTCGCGCGGGATCTCGACATCGATGTTCTTGAGATTATGCTCGCGTGCGCCGCGCACATGGATGTTGCCCGCCAGCGCCGTGCTCCCCTGCCGATGATCGCACGCCATGTGGCACCCGGATCGTCACAAGGGAAGGGCAGGGGTTCTACCCCTGCGACCCCGCCGGGGGCAGGCGCCCCCGGACCCGCATGGATCAGGACAATCGTTCCGTGCAGCTCGCCGGGGATTCATGCGCACAATTCACGCCACGAATATCCGAGGCTTCCGTCAGTTGGCGAGAGGTCCTGATGCCGATTGGCGCGACCAGAACGTCGCGTATCCGGATCATCGCCCGCAGCCAGCGCGGCGGCTGCCCGATGACAAGCCGCGCGTGGCGCTTGACGGAAGCCGGATCGCCTACGCGTCCGCCAGATCGGCTCCACGACAGTGCGAGGCGATCCGGCTCGTCGCCGGCACCGCGCCGCTCATGCCGAAGCTCGTCAGGCGTTCGCGCGCCTCCTCGAGCAGACCCCGGACCGCATGACTTCCATCCTACACCGGTCTAGGTTGACCACCACGCCATAAGGCGTAACGATAGTGCAACGGAAAGGAAGCGGCAGATGGCCGGAAGCGTCAACAAGGTGATCCTGGTCGGCAACCTCGGAAAGGATCCCGAGGTCCGCAACAGTCAGGCCGGCCAGAAGATCGTCAGCTTCAGCCTCGCCACCAGCGAGACCTGGAACGACAAGGCCTCCGGCGAGAAGCGCGAGCGCACCGAATGGCACCGCGTCGTCGTCTTCAACGAGCGCATCGCCGACGTCGCCGAACGCTTCCTCAAGAAGGGCCGCAAGGTCTACATCGAGGGCAGCCTACAGACCCGCAAATGGACCGACCAATCGGGCGCCGAGAAATACAGCACCGAAATCGTTATTGACCGCTTCCGCGGTGAGCTCGTCCTGATCGACAGCAACCGCGGCGGCGGGTCGAGCGACGACTACGACGGTGGCGGTGACCAGGACTATGCCCCCCGCCCGGCCACCGCTCCCAAACGCGCTCCCGCACCCGCCGGCGGCCGCGGCGCCTGGGACGCCCCACCCGCCGGCGACCTCGACGACGAAATCCCGTTCTGACCACCGGCAAGGCGAGGGGCCAGCCCCTCGACCCCGCCCGGGGGCACGCGCCCCCGGACCCGCATACCAAGCCGGGGGTCCGGGGGCCGGCCTCGGCCCCCGGTTCTTCCCCTCCCGCCTCAACTGCTCCCGATCGCGATCCCCGCCGCCAGCACCAGCGCGCCGCCCAGCATCACCTTCGCCGCCGCCGACACCGGCGGCGTGTCCATGTAACGCCACTGGATCCACGCGATCACCAGCAGCTCGATCACCACCACCACCGCCGCGATCCCGGTCGCGGTCCAGAACGCCGGGATCAGGAACGGCAGCGTGTGCCCGATCCCGCCCGCGATCGTCATCAGCCCACACACCAGCCCGCGCAGATAGGGCGTCCCCCGCCCCGAGATCCGCCCGTCGTCAGCCAGCGCCTCGGCAAACCCCATCGAGATGCCCGCCCCGATCGAGGCCGCGAGACCGACCACGAACGCGTTCCACGACGAATGCGTGGCAAAGGCCGCGGCAAACACCGGCGCCAGCGTCGACACCGACCCGTCCATCAGCCCGACCAGCCCGGGCTGCACGATCTGCAGCACGAACCGCCGCTTGGCGTCGTCCGTCTCCTTCACCCGCGCATCGGTGGGGGCGGTCTCCTCGTCGATCTCGTCGGCCGTCTTCTCGTGCGCGGCCTCCGCGAACGCCAGGTCGCCGAACACCTTGCGGATCGAGGCGTCCAGCGTCCGGCTCGCCGCCTGATGATAGAACCGGCTCGCGTTCGTCTCCATCTGCCGCGCCTGCCGCCGCATCCCCTCCGCACCAAGCGGCGTCAGCGTCGCGGCGGGCTTCTCCTGCGCGAGCCCGCGCACATCGGCCGCCCTGATCGCCGGAATCGTCTCGCCGAACTTCTTCCTGAACAGGTCGAGCAGCAGGTGCCGGTGTTCGGTCTCCTCCTCGGCCATCTCGTTGAACATGCGCGAGCTGTCCGGATAGTCGTCGCGAAGCTGCTCGGCGAAGCCCATGTAGGTCCGCGCCGCCTCTTCCTCGTTCGTGATCGCGAGCGCCAGCACCTCAGGGTCCGACAGATCCTCGATATGGCGCTTGCGACGGGTCCAGACGCTGCCCGCTCGTTCGATCCCGTCCATCCCAACCTCGCCCGTCACGTCCAATACAGCAGCCGCGCCCCAGGAAGATGCGCCCGCAACGATCCTTCCAGAGAAGCCCGCATCTCCGCCATCTGTTCCTTCGGGAACACCCATTTCACCGATCCGAACTTCGTCGTCTTTCTCGACCGCGCCGCCTCGTCCATCTCGAGCGCGCTGCCCGGATACCACCCGGTCAGCACTGACTTCGACTTCGGCGTGAACCGATGGGTGATCAGCTCCGCCGTCAGGTCCACGTCGATCCCGTCGAGTGCCGCCGCCACGTCGGCGAACAGCCGGTCATAGGCCGCCTCCCAATCCGCCAGCCGCATGATCGGCGCCACCGTCAGCCCGACCGGATAGCCGGCCTCCGCCATCGCCCGCAGTGCGGCCAGCCGCCGCGTCATCCGCGGCGCCCCGCCCTCGTGCCGCTCAGCGCCATGCGCGTTGACCGAGAACCGGACCCGCGTGCGGCCGCCATGCGCCAGATCCAGCAGCGGCGCCACCGCATCGAACTTGGTCGTGAACCGCAACTGCACCGGCGCGTCCCACGCCCCGAAGAACGCGATGCTCGCCGCCAGATGCCCCGTCAGATGCTCGATCGCCAACGGGTCGGTGTAGCAGGAGCACTCGAACGTTGTCCCCTCGGCCGCGCGCGCGGCCGACGCCGACGTCACCCGCCCCGACCCCACCGCCGCCGGCAACTCACCCAGGATCTCGGGCAGGTTGGCATAGGCGCGCACGATCGGCGGCCCCGCCAGCGATCCCGCCAGGTAGCAGTAGCTGCAGTGCGCGGGACAACCCTCGGCCAGGTCGAACCGCCAGTCAGCACTCGGCGGGATCGCCTGCAGCCGCCGCCGGCTCGCGCTCGCGGTCACCACCGCCAGCGTCGTCTTCGCGTCCCGGTATGCGTCCGGCAGCCCGGTCAGCCGGTCGGATCCGAGATGGATCACGTCGGATCCGAGGTGACGCGCGCGCTCCACCATCGCCTGCCCGGCCTCCCAGCCAAGGGCGGACGGCGTGACCAGCACGCGCCGCGGGATCCAGTCTCGAGCCATGGGGCCAATGTCGCCCTGATCGCCTTGCCTGCCAGTGGCACGACACAACCCGATCGCCCGCCGTCCGTTCTCGCCCTCGAAGAAGGAGACCAGCATGACCGACACGCGCGAACTCGCCCCGCATGACCCACTTCCAGGAGGCCATTCGGTGGTCCTGATGCGGCGCTTCGCCGAGGACGCGCCCGACCGGCTCATGATCGAGATGATCGTGACCAACCCCGATCGCAGCGAGGAGACGTCCGTCCCGACCGATGCGTCGGGCGCGCCCCTCGATTGGGACACCGCCCTCGCGGCCGCCCGGGCCCGCGCAGAGGCCGAGGGCCTCCATCGCATCTGGACCATCGACCGCACCAGTGGCCCGCGCGAGCGCGCCGTCATCGCCCACGGCGGCGACCGCATGACCGGCGGCGAGACGCTCCTCGACGACGATCTCGAGGAGGGCGAGCGGGGTCCCGACATGCGCGATCCGGACGCCAACGCGGCCCCGCGCCGGTTCCGCTAATTGCGCGTCCTGCTGATCGAGGACGACATGCTGGTCCGCGAACTCGTGGCCGAGGGGCTCGCCGAAAAGGGCTTCGACGTGACCGGCATCGCCTTCGCCGAGGACGCGCTCGTCCTCCTCGGCAGCGGCGAACCGGTCGACGTGCTCGTCACCGACATCGATCTCGGCGACGGCCTGACCGGCATGGACGTGGCCGCCGTCGCGCGCACGCGCCATCCCGACATCGAGCTCATCTTCATCTCCGGCCGGCCGGTCGACCGCGAGGGCCGCGCGCCACATCCGCACGAGCACGTCCTGCTCAAGCCGTTCCGCCCCTCCGAGCTCGCCGACCTGATCCGCCGCGCGGCCGCGCCATGACCGTGATCCACCAGCCGTGCCCGCCTGGCGCTTTTGTTGCTACGCCCGCCATGCTCGCATGGCTTTCTTGTTCCTACGGTGAGCCGCTCCTGATGGACATTCACCACCGATGACGCTCCACGTGGCCCTGACCCACCGGACCTCCTACCGCTACGACCGCGCCGTCACCCTGGGCCCGCAGACCATCCGCCTCCGTCCCGCTCCCCACGCGCGCACACCGGTCGTCTCCTATGCGCTGAAAATCGAACCCGCCGGCCATTTCATCAATTGGCAGCAGGATCCGCAGGGCAACTTCCTCGCCCGCATCGTCTTCGAGGCGCCCGTCGACCGCTTCGAGGTGACCGTCGACCTCGTCGCCGACATGGCGACCATCAACCCGTTCGACTTCTTCCTCGAACCCGAGGCCGAGACCTGGCCGTTCATCTACGACCACGTGCTCGATTCCGAGCTTGCACCCTTCCGCGTCCGCGAACCGGCCGGTCCCCGTCTCGCCGCCTTCCTCGACGCCGTCCCCCGCAACGAGCGGCGTACGATCGACATGCTCGTCGACCTCAACCGGCGCGTCCTCGACCGCGTCGCCTACATCGTCCGCCTCGAGCCCGGCGTATTCACCCCCGAGCAGACGCTCGATTTTGGCCGCGGCTCCTGCCGCGACAGCGCCTGGCTGCTGGTCCAGGCGCTGCGTCATCTCGGCCTCGCCGCGCGCTTCGTCTCCGGCTACCTGATCCAGCTCAAGCCCGACATCGCCGACCCCGCCGCCCCAGGCCCATCCGCCGACTTCACCGACCTGCACGCCTGGGCCGAGGCCTATCTCCCCGGCGCCGGCTGGATCGGTCTGGACGCCACCTCGGGCCTGCTGACCGGCGAGGGCCACATCCCGCTCGCGGCCTCGCCCGAGCCTGCGTCCGCCGCCGCGATCTCCGGCCTCGTCGGTCCCGCCGAGACCGAGTTCGACGTCGCCATGTCCGTCGCCCGCATCCGCGAGACTCCGCGCGTCACTAGGCCGTATACGGACGCCGCCTGGCGCGCGATCATGATGGCGGGCGAGCATGTCGACGCAGCCCTCACCGCCGCCGACGTCCGGCTCACGATGGGCGGCGAGCCCACCTTCGTCTCGCGCGCCGACAACGAAGCCGGCGAATGGAACGCCGACGCGCTCGGTCCCACCAAGCGATCGCTCTCGGGCCGCCTGATCCGCCGTCTCGCCGCGCTTTGGGCGCCAGGGGCCGCCCTGCAATACGCGGCCGGCAAGCATTATCCCGGTGAACAGCTGCCGCGCTGGGCGCTGCATGCCCATTGGCGGCGCGACGGCGTGCCGGTCTGGCTCGACCCCGGACTGCTCGCCGGCGACGAGGACCGCGAGGCGATCGACGACACCCACGCGACCGCATTCGCGCACGCCCTCGCCGAACGCCTCGGCGTCGCGTCCGGCCACGTCCTGCCCGCCTACGAGGACGTCCACTACAACCTGTGGCGCGAGAACCGCCTCCCGGCCAACGTGCTCGCCGAGGACTCTCATCTGAGCGATCCGCTCGCCCGTGCGCGCCTCGCCCGGACCTTCGCCCACGGACTGGACCGGCCGGTCGGCAGCGTGCTGCCGCTGCGGCGCGATCGCGGCCCGCGAGGCGAGCATTGGGTCAGCGGACGCTGGCTGCTGCGCTCGGACCTCCTGTTCCTCGTGCCCGGCGACAGTTCGATCGGCTTCCGCCTGCCGCTCGAAAGCCTGCCCTGGGCGGCGCGGGACAGCATCGAGCCCGCGATCGAACGCGACCCGTTCGCGTCCCGCCCGCCATTCGGCCCGCACATGCTCCGGGGCCAGCCGACCCTCTCTCACGTCTCTCCCGGTCCGGGCATCGAGGCGTTCCGTCCCGCGAGCCAGGAGCAGGCGCTCGCGATCGGACGCGGCGAGCCCGGCCTGGTCCGCACCGCACTCACCGTCGAGGCACGCGACGGCAAGCTGCACATCTTCTTCCCGCCGCTTACCCACGCCGAGGACTGGCTCGACCTCGCGGCCGTGGTCGAGGCGACCGCCGCTTCACTCGGTCGCAAGGTGATCCTCGAAGGCTACCTGCCGCCACGCGACCCGCGCCTCGAGACCTTCTCCGTCACCCCCGATCCCGGTGTGATCGAGGTCAACATCCACCCGGCCCGCACCTGGGCCGAGCTCGTCGAGCGCACCGAACGACTCTACGACGAAGCCCGCGCCGTCGGCCTCGCCGCGGAGAAATTCATGCTCGACGGCCGCCATGTCGGCACCGGCGGCGGCAATCACGTCGTGCTCGGCGCCGCCGATCCGGCCGACAGTCCGTTCCTGCGCCGTCCCGACCTGCTCAAATCGATGCTCGGCTTCTGGCACAACCATCCGAGCCTGTCCTTCCTGTTCAGCGGCCTCTTCATCGGCCCGATGAGCCAGCATCCGCGCATCGACGAGGCCCGCGACGACGCGCTCGCCGAGCTCGAGATCGCCTTCAGCCAGATCCACCCCGGCAAGACGACGCCGCCCTGGCTGGTCGACCGGCTGCTCCGCAACATCCTCGCCGACATGACCGGCAACACCCACCGCACCGAGTTCTGCATCGACAAGCTCTACGCCCCCGAAAGCAGCAGCGGCCGCCTCGGCCTCGTCGAATGCCGCTCCTTCGAGATGCCGCCCGACGCCCGCATGTCGGCGGCGCAGATGCTGCTCGTCCGCGCCGCCGTCGCCGCCTTCTGGCTGTGCCCCTACGAGCGCCGCCTCGTCCGCTGGGGCACCAGCCTGCACGACGACTTCATGCTGCCGTATTTCGTGGACCAGGATTTCCGCGATGCGCTCGACGAACTCGCCTCGCTCGGCTTCGCGCTCGATCCCGAATGGTTCGCCCCGCAGATGGCATTCCGCTTCCCCGTCATCGGCACCCAGGAGTTCCGCGGCATCGGCCTCGAGCTCCGCCATGCGCTCGAACCCTGGCACGTGCTCGGCGAAGTCCCCGGCATCGGCAGCACCGTCCGCCATGTCGACAGCTCCGTCGAACGGCTCCAGGCCCGTGTGACCGGCTTCAACCCCGACCGCTACACCCTCGCCTGCAACGGCCGCGCGGTCCCGCTCGCCGCCACCGGCCGCCAAGGCGAATTCGTCGGCGGCATCCGCTTCAAGGCCTGGTCGCCGTCGATGTCGCTGCATCCCGCCATCCCTGCCCAAACCCCGGTCGTCGTCGAGCTGCATGACGGCTGGACCGGCCGCTCGCTCGGCGGCATCAGCCACCATGCGGCCCATCCGGGCGGCCGCAACCACGAGACCTTCCCGGTCAACGCGGCCGAGGCCGAGGGCCGCCGCCGCGCGCGCTTCTTCCCGTTCGGCCATGGCGCGGGCCCGCGCCCGGCGCCGCGTGCATCTGTCTCGCCCGAATACCCGCGAACCCTCGACCTGCGCCGCCGCGACTGAACGATGCACGGCATCGACATGCTCGGCGCGGAAATCCCGCTGGACGAGATGGTCGACGGCGCCGGCCGCACCCGGCCGCACTGGCGCGGGATCGTCGAACGTGGCTTCACCCTCGGTGCCGAGGCGCTGCGCGAGCGCGCCCGCCTGCTCGAGCGCGCCGCCATCGAGGAGGGCGCGGCCAGCCTCCTCGCCGGCATCGAGATCCAGTCCTGGCGCTGCGATCCGATCCCGCTGCCGCTCGCCGCCGAGGAGTTCGCGTTCCTCGCGCGCGGCCTTGCCCAGCGCGCCACCGTCATCGACGCCATGCTGCGCGACCTCTACGGCAGCCAGACGCTGCTCGAGCGCGGCCTGCTGCCGCCATCGATGGTGTTCAGCCGCTTCCTGCGCGCCGCACACATCCCGCACGACGGCCACCCGCCCGGCCGCAGCGGACAGCGCCTTCACCTCTACGCCGCCGACCTCGTCCGCGCGCCCGATGGCGGCTGGCGCGTGCTCGCCGATCGCTGCGCCAAGCCGGGCGGCATGGCGGCGGCCCTGGAGAACCGGCGCCTGCTCTGGCGCGTCATCCCGGAGCTGTTCCGCCAGGACATCGAAAGCCTCGACCCGTTCTTCGAGCTCTGGCGCGACACCCTGCGCGCCGCCGCACCCGCGCCACCCGATGCCAGTCCGGGTATCGCGCTGCTGACCGAGGGCCATCGCGATCCCGCCTGGTTCGAGCATGTGCTGCTCGCCCGCGAACTCGGCATCGACCTCGTGCGCGGCGGCGACCTCACGCTGCGCGGCGGCGTCCTGCTGCTCAAGACGCTGCGCGGCCTCAAACCGATCGAAATCCTGCTCAACCGCCAGCACGTCCCGCTGCTCGATCCGCTCGAACTCGACTGGCACGACACCGCGGGTGTTCCCGGCCTGCTGTCGGCTTGGCGCGGTGGCCGCGTCGCCATCCTCAACGATCCTGGCGCCCCGCTGGCCGAGCAGCCGGGCCTGGCCGCCTTCCTGCCCTCGATCGCCGGCGCACTGCGCGGCGAGACGCTGCTGCTCCCGTCGGCCGAAACGCTTTGGCTCGGCCATTCGCTGGCACGTGCACGCGTCCGGACCGAGCCGGAACGCTGGCTGTTCCGATCCGCCTACGATGCCGACGTGCCGCCCGTCGCGGGCGCGATGCTGTCGTCTCGCGCACGCGCGCGCCTGCTCGGCGAGATCGACCGCGACGGGGACCGGTTTGCCGCTGTCGCCGCCATCACCGGCTCCGTCGTCCCGACCGTCGAGCCCGCCCGGCTCGAGCCGAGGCGCGTCGTCCTGCGGCTGTTCCTGATCCATGACGGCGAGCGCTGGGTGACGATGCGCGGCGGCCTCGCCAGGATCGTGCCGGGCGAGGCGCCCGCCTCCTCGTCGCTGCCGCGCGAAGGCATCGCCAAGGACGTCTTCGTGCTCGCCGACCACGAATTCGGCCGCGCGCGCCCCTGGTCGCAGCCGGTACTGCCGCTCGCGACGGTGGCACCGCTCGTCATCAGGCGCACCGAGGGCGACCTGCCCGCCCGCGTCGCCGAGGAGTTCTTCCGGCTCGGCCGCCAGCTCGAGCTGCTCGAGACCGGCGCCCGCTTGGTCCGCGTGCTCGCCGTCCGCCTGACCCGCTTCGTCCACCGTCCGCGCGAGCTCGTCGAGCTTCGCGTGCTCGCCGCCTGCCTCACGCCGCTCAAGCTCGTCCCGTCCGATCTCCTGATCGATCCGGCCGCCCCGGGCCTCGCCGCCGCCCTGGTCCGTCTCGCGCACGCCGGCAGCCCGCTCGCCGAGCAGGCGCTCGCCCTGTTCGGCCAGATCAACCAGCTCCGCGATCGCCTGACCGCCGAGATGCATTTCATCCTCACCCAGAATCTCGGCGACGTGCTCGGCTCCTTCGCCGGCGCCAACACCGGCCTCGCCGGCCTCGTCGAGGCGGCAGGGGGCGAGCCTGGACGACTCGCCCACGTTACCGGCCGCATGCTCGGTTTCGCCGCCACCCTCGCGGGCCTGGTGTCGGAGACGATGGTCAGGGGCGGCGGCCGCCTGTTTCTCGAGCTCGGCATGCGCCTGACCCGTGCCGAGACCGTGACCACCGAGCTGCGCGCCTGCCTCGGACCCGCCGCCACCTTGCCGATGCAGACCGGACCCGACCTCGACACCGGCCTCGCGCTCGCACTCGAGCTGCGCGACAGCGCGATCACCTACCGCGGCCGCTATTTCACCCGCCTGGAGGCAGCACCGGTGCTCGATCTCATCCTCGCCGATCCCGCCAACCCACGCGCGCTCGGCAGCCAGCTCGACGCGGTCTGCAATCTTCTCGTCCGGCTCGGCGATGTCGGCGGCGGCGAACTGCTCGATGCCGCCGAACGTCTGGTCGCCGAGAACCGCGACCACGTCGCCGCCGTCCTCACCGGCGGCGAGCGCGCCCTTCGCGCCGTGCCCGGGCGCCTGGCAGCCCTCGAGGCCGGCGTCGTCACCCTGCGACGCGCCATCGCCAGGCGCTATATCGACCTGCTGCCCGAGATGCAGACCCTCGAGCCTGGATGATCTACCGCGTCCGCCACACCACGACCTATGAATACGCCCGCAAGGTCGAGCTAGGATCGCATCTCGCCCACCTGCTGCCGCGCCCGATCCCGGGCGTCCAGCGCGTGCTCGCGAGCCAACTCTCGACCGAGCCGGCGGCGAGCTTCCGGCGCGACGAGCTCGATCATTTCGGCAACCGGATCGCCTGGCTCACCATCGAGCAGCCGCACACCCGCTTCGAGGTCGAGGCCGTCTCCCGCGTCGAGATCTTTCCGGAGCCATTCCGTCCGGCATCAGCGCCGGACGACGACACGCCGGACTGGTCCACGCTGGCCACCGAGGTCGGCAGCGGTGCGCCGCACGCCTGGCGGGCCGCCGAGTTCGCGATGCCGAGTCCGCTGCTGCCGGCGAACCGGGCGGCGGCGGACTACGCGCGCGACAGCTTTCCCGCCGGCCGCACGATCCTGGCCGGCGTACGCGACCTGACCCGCCGCATTCATCGCGATTTCCGGTTCCAGACCGGCGTCACGACGCTGCGCTCGAGCGTGAGCGACATCCTTCGGCTGCGCGCCGGCGTCTGCCAGGATTTTTCCCACGTGATGATCGCGGGCCTGCGCGGCCTCGGCCTGCCGGCGCGCTACATGTCGGGCTACATCCGCACCCGTCCGGCGCCGGGCGCCGAGAAGCGCCCCGGATCGGACGTCAGCCACGCCTGGGTCGGCGTCTGGCTCGGCAGCCAGCATGGCTGGCTCGGCTTCGACCCCACCAACGACCTCGTGGTCTTCGACCAGCACGTCGCCCTCGGCTGGGGCCGCGACTACTCGGACGTGAGCCCGCTGTTCGGCGTCATCCTCGGCGGCGGCCGCCATACACTCCGCGTGTCCGTCGACCTCGCCCCCGATGATGAGCCGGTTGGATAAAAAGGAAGGCAAGGGCGCCGCCCTCGACCCGTCGTGGTCGGCGCGCCTTCGGCGTGACGGGGCCGTTCGGCCCCAGACCCCGTTTCCCGAACCGCCGGCTCTCACTCGAAACGGCTGATGAAGTTACCCAGGAGCGCGTTGATCACATGCGGCGCTTCGACCTGCGGAAAATGACCAAGGCCTTTCAGCCATACGATTTCCGCGCTCGACACGTGCTCGCTGACCAGGTCAAGCCATGGTGACATCTCGTTCGGCTCGATCGGCCTTCTCCTTTCACTCGGCGACTTGAACGTCGACTGGATCACCAGGACGGGCACGCGAACGCGCCGCAGGGCGTCGACCGCATCCTCGGCGTCCCATCGTGTCATCTCGACCACCGACCTTGCGATGACGCCTGGATCCATGGCTTCCATGCGGCGAAGCGCCAATTCCCGAAAGGCCTCCGGCGTGGCGTCGCTGAACATGTCGAGAAAGCCTTGCAGCAGCGCCGCCCTGCCACCGATCATCGCTTGACCGTCACGGCCGGCGTCCTTCGCCGAGCCGACCGCTCGCTGACTGCCCTCGATGAGCACCAACCCGACGAGCCCGTCCGGTTCGCGTCGTGCAGCCTCGAGTGCGATGCGGCAGCCCATGCTGTGCCCGACCAGAACCGTACGGGCTCGCGAAGGACCAGCCCTCCCGCGGTTGACGAACATGGCCATCGCATCGATCGAATGTTGACCATCGACGAAGGCACGACCATGGCCCGGCAGATCCGGAGCCGTCACGTCCGCAATCTCGGACAGGTGTCCCACCTGAGCCGACCAGTCCTCGCGACTGCAACCCAGGCCATGGATCAGGACGACGCTTGTTCGGCTCATGGGGTCCCTGGCATTCATCGATCAAAGCTCATTGCCGGCGCGCACGACTTCCGTGACGCGGCCTCAAAGAAGCACGTTCGGCGCCGCGAGCGGTGGAGGCCGGGCTCCGTTCGGTTTGGCTGTCGCTGGAGTGACCGGGGTCACCGGTTTGACGTCTCCGGCGCAACCACCCAGAGCCGTCACACTCAATCCCGCCGCCACCCACAGCACAAGCGGAAGGCGGCGCCTCGCATGTCGCTCCACGCGGCCTTGAAGCCGCCATGTCAGGGCACGGTTCAAAACCGGAACCCGGCCGAAAGTACGAAGTTGGTGCCATCCAGGGTATTGCGCGACTCCACGCCCAGTGACGCCTTGAATTTCAGGGTCAGGTGCTGCTTGGGAAAGTCGACGGCCACGATCGGCCCAAGCTTGAGCGCCTCGAAGTGCTTGCCATTTGGAGCCACCAGAAAGCCGGCCTGGTAATCGTTCTGGATTTGCCTGGCGTAGAAGCCGGCAACGCCGAACTGGAAGATCTTGTTTCTCTCCGTAAGGGCGAAGTCGACGTCGATCGGCGCGCCGCTCTGGTAGTCCGTCTCGTGATTTTCCGCCGAGAAGTCGAAGAACAGGTGAGCGTCGAACTCGGCTCCGTCGCCGAGGAAGTTCGGCGCCGTCATGTAGGTCACGGCGATGTTCGGGATGATGAAGACGACGTTGTGACCGTCGGGAGCCAGTTTCTGCGGCTCGTACGTCCCGATCGGGATCTCCATCGAGTACGCCGCAAGCACGGTCAGTCCGTAGGGAAACTTGTAGCGCGTGTGCTTGGGCGGCCCACCGAAGCTGCCGAAGTTCCGGCTCCATTTGAGGACATCCAGATAGGGATCGCCCCAGCCGACCGACGTCTGATGGATACCGACATTGCCGATCTTGAGGGTGGATGTCGGTGCATAGTCGAACTGGACCAACGAGGCGACGGTGCCGCCGAACAGCTTGAACGGATAGACGTACTGGGCCGCGCCGCCGATGATGTTGGCTTCGACATCGACATCATGAATGCCCGGCAGCTTCTGCCCGTTGTCGCCATTGACTTGCCTGTAGTAGGCGGGGACGTCGGCGAGACCGATATACAATCCAGGAACCGCGGGAAGCAATGCATTGCGGATGTCGGTCCCGCCGATCGGTCCGCCTTGAACGTCGCTTTCGGATCCGCATGCGGAATGGCTCACGATGCAGGCGACGATTGCCGATCCGATTGCCGATCGTAGCCCTCTACACATAAGTCGTTACTTCCCAAGTATCGTTTATTCTCTGTCATGCGCAGCAGCCGGCGGGCGGCTGCACGACTGAGCGTTCTTGGGATGACGCTACGTTCCGGAGCCAACACCGTCAATCTTGACGGTTTTCATCAATGGTCGTTTTCCTCATCCCTGTGATGGATGACGCTCCGGCAGAACCCCGCGGTAGAGCGCGCGAGGACGGACCAGCTCGCAGGTGTGGTACTGCTCCATCGCATGGGCGATCCAGCCGACGAAGCGGCCGAGCCGGAACAGCAGGCTTTCCGCGCTGCCGAGTTCGAGTTGCCTGCTGAGAAAAATCACGGGAAGCGCAAAATCGGGGGACCGGCCGATGGCGTCCCGAGCGACTGATATGGCCGTCCTGAGGCGTTTCACCTGAGGCTCCTCGCCCAGGATGTCAATGATGCTTTCCATCAGGCAAGCCGCGCGTGGATCCCCGTCCCCGTAGAGCGACTGGCTGAACCCAGGGAGCGTCTCGCCCTCGCGCAGACGACGGATCACCGGCGCGCTCGGATCGGCGGCGGTCGCCACCTCGTCGAGCATCCTGGACAATGATTGCGCCCGCCCGAAGATGAGCCGCCGTCCTTCCGAGCAGGCCAGACCCGCGAGCGTGATCTGGTAGGCCGTGACCCCGGTATTGGCGACCGAACGGACCGCATAGGTGGTCGGATCGAATTCGTGATCCGCCGCGAGGACGAGCAGGCGACGGATCAGGTCGGCATAGGCGACCGACTTGTTCAATTGCTCGGCGAGGAAGACGTGCAGCGGTCTGTCCGCCGGTGCCGGCGCCGCGGATCCGACGAGCATGGCCGCGAGCCAGCGCATGATGTCCGCCGCGGTCCGGACATAGCCGCTGCGTGAGAGGTCGTAGGCCCGGGGATTGCCGCGCTCGAGCACCGGCAGCAGCGTCATGACCCGCTCCATGACCGTCACGCCTTCGAGCGCCTGGCGTATGCGGGTGTAGGTGTCGGTAACGACGAACGGACGCTGCGAAAACACCTCCGCCGGGTCGACCTCCCAGAGGAGGCTTGCGACCTCCTCGATCGTCGCCGACGAGGCCAGCCGCAGCGCACTCTGGCCGCGGTAGAAGGGGCCCGCCTCGTTGATCAGGGTGATCTGTGTGGTCGGCATCAACAGGTCACGCGAAGGCGGATCGGTCTCGCGGCCCAGATGAAGGATGTCGTCCTTCCAGTAGGTCCGCCGTTTGGAACCGGGAATCGCCTGCGACCGGATCTTCTTGCGGCTCACATAGGCGTACAGCGTCGAGACGCTGACGCCCAGCGATCGAGCAGCCTCTTCGGCCGTGAGATACATGCGCATTCCTCGAAGTCGACGGCCTGACGCAGTCGTCCTAGAACAGCTTGACGCTCTTCGTCAACGTGAACGTCCGGGACGCGCCGTTGCTGACGACCCTACGACAGCGCGAGCTCGAGCAGCCGGACGTAGTGCTGGCCGCTGTGCATGTCGCGCTCGTGCACGCCGCCTTGCGGCGCGGCCCGCGGCATCGTGATCTTGACCACGTGCAGTGTCTCGACGATGAACCGCCTGACCAGCCCGGGGTCGACGCCGTAGATCGCGGCGATCGCATCGCCGCTGATGGCGGCATCCTCGTGATGGCGCCGGAACGCGTCTTCGCCGTCGAAGAACAGATCGATGGTCACCCAGAACGGGCCGGCGTTCTTCGACCTGACATGGCGGCAGACGTCGACGAGCCTAGGCATCGGGCCCCGCAGGGTCGGCGCTGCCGACCCACCGGATCCGAACGAGCTCCGACGGCGTGGTCTGGACGACGTGGTTGAGGTGGAATTCGAAAACCTGCCCGCGCTCGATCTCGGCCGGCGAGAACGGGAAGGCATAGCTGGGCAGCTCCTTGCCCACGCGGACCGGGAAATGGAAGAAGTAGGGGTTGCAGACCTTGGCAATCTCGGTCGCCAGCGCCTGGGTCGCCGCGGTCGCCACGAACAGGAGGCCGACCTCGCGCGGCGGCGCAGCGCCGGCCGCGGGGGGCAGCCCAGACACCGCATTCCAGCCATACGGCCGAAGCGAGATCTCGTAACGTCCCGCGGCCTCGCCCATCATGCGCCGCACGCGTTGATGCAGCGCGTCGGACATCCGCGCCAGGAAGCCATCGACGTCCGCCAGCACCGCCGGATCCTCGATGCCCACCAGCATGATGGTCTGATAGGGGCCGCCGCCTGCTCCTTCGAGCTTCATGGTGTAGGGCGCGCGCTCGAAGCGCGAACCGGTCACCCGGACTGTCCTGTGGTCGACGGGCGCGTAGCGCGCGTCGGTCACGTCGAGCACGCCGCCAGGCTCGGTCAGCCGGAACGGGTCACCGTTCTCGTACAGCATGTGCGCCGAGACGGTCTCGGGAGTGCAGCGGTTCGCGGGATCGAGCGGGGCAAGCGTGAAGCCCTCGGCGTCGACAGAGATCATGACGCCGGTGCTGCCTGGATTGACCGTGCACAGGCCGCCGCACTCGGCGATCTTGGCCGCGTGCCAGGCGGCGCCGGCATGGGCGCCACGGGCAAGCGGCACGGCGGCCAGGATTGCGGTGTCTGTCGTGCGGCCGCCGAGCACGATGTCGGCGCCGGCCTGGAGTGCCGCGACATAGGGCTCCGGTCCGAGCAGGGCCACGATGTGGTCGCAGGCATCGATCGTTGCCTCGTCGAGCTCGCCCGCGGGAGGCAGCGGCCTGACCGCTCCCGCCCGCATCTTGGCCTTGATCACCGCGCGGTCCTGCTCGGAATACAGCACCGCGATCCGCGGCGTGGTGCCCTGTTCCCGCGCCACCTCGCGCACGATCTCCGCCGTCCAGTCCACCGCCTGGTCGCATCCGGACGTCCCGCACGAGCCCACCAGCAACGGGATGCCGGCCCGCTCGCGCGCTGCCATCAGAATCGACAGGTCGCGCCTGATCGAATGCCGGCTGTATTTCGAGACGCCGGTCGCCAGCGAAGCCGGCCCGCTGTCGGTCGAGCCGGCGTCGAGTGCGATCGCGTGCGGCCGGAAGGCCAGCCCGGCCTCCAGCTCCTCCGTCCGGGCACCGGATCCGAGGACGCCAAGCGGCACGACGACCCGGGTCTGTTCAGCGCTCATCGTCTCGTCACCGGTGGCGCGGCGAAGGCGAGGGCTCGGACACCTGCTCCAGCGCGCGCGTCAACGGCGCCAGGCGATCCAGACGGTCGAGCCGCGTGAGCGCTTCGTAGGCGCTCGGCACGGACGCCTCCGGTAGCACCAGGCCCGCGCAATCCCGGAACTTCGCCCACATCTCGCCGTCCGACATCGGGTTGGTCGGGCCGCGTCCGAGCGCGCCAATGACCCTGCCGGTCAGCCTCCGGCCGTCGCGTGTCGTGACACTCACCTCGGCGGCGAACCCATCCGACACGTCGCGCGAGGCCTCCGGCAAGGCCAAGGCCGTCGTTCTGGCCAGGAGCCTTCGCACCTCCGGCTCGAGATAGGCGGTTCCTTCGAAGTGATGCAGTCGCGGCGGGCCGTCGAGCAGCGCCCGCACGGCGGCATACTGGATGCTGAACTTCGCACCCAGCGCCGTCGTGGGCGCCGGATTGTCGGTGTGAGGCAGACGCTGCCGATGGACCCTGATGTCGATCGCATCGACCTCGCCGGCGGTCAGGCCTTCGCGGCCGGCGAGTTCGAGCATCGCGAGGATCGCCGGATGGGTGCTGCCGCAGCACGGGAACTGCTTGAGGCCGATCTCCGCGCGCTCGATCTCCAGCGGCTCCGTCTCGCCCCGCATCATCTGTTCGGGATGGACATTCTCCAGGCCGTCATAGGCGGCGAAGAAGCCCTGCTTATGGTCGAGCGCGTCCGGATTGGCGGTGAAGCCGTCGCGCGCCAGCAAGGCCGCCATCAGGCCGTTGCGGGCGCAGTGACCGACGTGCAGCGGCTTGGTCATCGTGCCGAAATTGGCCTTCACGCCGGACGCGAGCGAGGCGCAGAGCGCGAGCGCCGTCGCGGTCCGCGCCTGGTCCAGCTTGAGCAGGCGCGCGGCCGCGGCGGCGGCTCCGAAGACGCCCAGGGTCGAGGTCGGATGCCAGCCCTTGTCATAGTGATGCGGATGGACGACGCGGCCGAGCCTGCACTCCGCCTCGAACCCGACGATATACGCGTCGATCAGTGCCCGGCCCGAGACATCGAGCAACTCGCCGAGAGCGATGACGACCGGCACGATCGGAACCGACGGATGCCCTCCCATCGCCTCCGCCATGTCGTCGTAGTCGATCGCATGCGAGGCGGTGCCGTTCAGCAGTGCCGCATCGAGCACGCCAACCCGGCG
This sequence comes from Acetobacteraceae bacterium, assembly GCA_965276655.1. Taxonomy (GTDB): domain Bacteria; phylum Pseudomonadota; class Alphaproteobacteria; order Acetobacterales; family Acetobacteraceae; genus CAXTPV01. The sequence continues at coordinate 2,395,671 of CBDIBD010000003.1, read as the reverse complement.
GCGGTCTCCGAGGATCAGCGCGGGGCCCGCGGCATCGCGATCGACCAACGCCGTGCGAAGGATGGCGACCGCCGGCTCGGCGGAGCCGGCGAGCGTGACGCCGACCGTGTCGGTGATGGCGAGCATCGCCATCCGGACCCCCGCCTGGGTCGCTCGCTCGATCCCGACCGCGGCCAGGCTGGCTGCGAGCGCCGGTGCGAGAGACTGATCGCCCACGATCAGCCCCGCTCAGTCGCGCGCCTGCACGGTCTCGAAGCTGTGGCTGCCGGTCCTGGACGGAAACCCGCCGCGGACCGCGCCTGACCTCTGGTCACGGTAGATCGGCGCCATGGCGGGATCGAGCGTCCGGCTGTTCGGCACCGACAACCACATGCGCAGCAGATGACGGCGGCGATCCGGTTCCGGATGATCCTGGAACGCCGACCTCGAATGCATGGTGACGTGGTTGTTCAGGAACTGGATGTCGCCCGGTTCGAACATCATGCTGAAGTGGAACTTCGGATCGAGCGCCATGTGATCGATCGCCGACATCGCCTCGTGCTGGAGATCGGTCAGCTCTGGCAATTCCGGGTGATCCTCGTGCGCCGACAGGATGTGGGTCTTGATGTAGCGCGACGAGAACTTGCCGTCCCGCTCCGAATAGATCGGTTGCTGGTAATAGGGCGCCTCGCCGGGCGCCTGCTGACCCTTCCAGGTCCAGTAGAACGGCTGGTAGAGAAGTTCGAGAAGGTCGGGACGCGTGCGCGCAATCTCGTTGCGGATCGCCAGCGAGCTGCAGATCATGCTGAGACCGCCGCTCATCGCCGGACGCAGAACCATCAGGGCGACGACGTCGCTCGTATCCGTGTGAAAGCCCAGATGCTGTCGCGACATGTAGCCGCGACCGGTGGAGCTGTTCACGTCGCTGCCGAAATCCATCACGTCACCGAGCAAGTCGCCCTTGCTGCTCTGCGACACGGCGACGCCGACATGGCGGCCGATGCCCCAGTACATCAGGCGAAGATCGTCCTTGCTGTATCTCATCGCGGGCAGGCCGCGGACCACGGCGATCCCGCGTCCCTCCTCGAGCCGCTTGAGGATGTCGGCGAACAAGTCATCGAATCCGTCGAGCGGAAAGTTCGCCTTGGACAGGCCATCCAGGGTGGCGCCGGACGCTTTCGCCGCCGTCAGCGCGCGATCCAGGCCATCGATCTGGTCGGACGTGAGGTGGATCACCCACTCGCCCTGATCTTCCATGTCCGCTGCGCGCCAGTCAGCGAGATCCTCGATGATGACTGCCATGTCCGCTCTCCCTGCCCGAATGGACGCGCCGGCGCCGTGAACGCCGGTCTTGTCGGTCGGATGATGACAGCGCTGGCGGCGCCGATCAATCTTGACGATTGTAATCCATGCGAGCGACAACTACGGCCTGAACCGAAAGATGACCGATTTTATCAAGGTTGACAGAGCGGCGTGCCGGCAACCAACGTCGTCGACGTGGCGGGACCATCATCCTTCCACATCCAGGACGTCCATGATCCAAGAAACGACCTGCCCGAGGCGACATGCTTGAGCGTCATCAGCCGGTTCATGTTGCAGCCGCTGCAAACGGACGCGGCATCGTCATCTTCCTCTATTTCGGCTACATGCTGAGCTTCGCCGATCGGGTCGTGTTCGGCATCGTCATGAAACCCGCCAAGGCGGCGCTCGGGTTCTCCGACGGCCAGCTCGGCCTCCTGGCCGGCGCCGCGTTCGCCTTGAGCTACGCCCTCTTCTGTCCGATTGGCGGCCTCATCGTCGACAAGGTCAACCGCAAGGCGGTGATGGTCGTTGCGATCGTATTCTGGAGCACGATGACGTTCGTCACCGGGCTCGTCAGTTCGTTCCTGGCCTTCGCAGTCGTGCGTGCTTGCGTCGGCATGGGCGAGTCCCTCCTCGGGCCGCTCGCCGTCTCGCTCATCGGCGACAGCGTGCGCCGTGAGGACCGCGCCAGGGTTTTCGGCTTCTATCTCAGCGCCGGCACGATCGGCACGATCCTGGCCTTCGTCCTCGGCGCCGGCGTCGTCCACCTGTTCTCGGGCGCGCCCCGAGGCGGCCTGTTCGTCCCCGGCGTCGGCGTGGTCGCGCCCTGGCGAGCCGTCTTCCTCGTCGCGGCCCTGCCCGGGTTCGTCCTGGCACTCGCCGTGCTGCTACGCCTTCGCGAGCCGCCTCGAACACTCGCCCGCTCGCCCGTGGTCGCCGCACACGACGACATCGGCCTCTTTGTCAGGCGCCACTGGACGTTGCTCGCGTCGATGTTCATCGGACTCTCGGCTTGCCAGTTGGGATCCTTCACCTGGGCCACGTGGGGCGTCGTGTTTCTCGGCCGGGTGTATGGGTGGAGCCTGTCGCAGAGCGCGTTCGCGCTCAGTGGCACCACCGCCGTGTCCTCGCTGCTCGGATGCCTGGCCTGCGGACGCATCATCGAGGCCGTGCGCCGTCGCGGCGTGGTCAGTGCGCCGTTCTGGGTCGGCATGATCTCGGGCGTTGTCTTCGCGGTCATGGGAAGCATCGGCGTCGTGGCGCCGACCGCGCCGGTCGCAATGGCCTTGCTCACGCTTGCAAGCTTCTGCGGCTACATGCCTGCCGTGAGCATCTTCGCGGCCATGGGCGATCTGCTGCCTGCCACCGCACGCGGACGCTTCGCCGGCCTGCAGACCCTGGCACTTGGTCTGATCACCAACACGCTCGGACCGCTCATGGTCGGCATGCTGAATGACCGGGCTTTCCCGTCGGTCGCAGGCATCCGCTTTTCGCTCTTGGCCACGTTCCTGTCCACGGCTGTCGCCGGCGCCCTGCTCGTGTTGCCGAGCATGGCATCCTATCGCCGCCGGATGCAGGAACAGTTCGTTCCGGCGCGGATGATCGATCCAGCCTGACCCGCCGGCTCATGCCAGGCTCGACATCGCCCGACGCAGACCCTAACATCACTAACGCAACCTCCCGTCACCCGGTGCCGGAGCTCGCGTGTCGCAGTCCTTCAACGTGCAAACCGCATTCGGAACATTGCTTCACGTCCGGCCCGACGGGCTTGTCGTGCATTGTCCGCCCGGTCAGTTCGGGCTCTTGCCGGTGATCGCCGAGATCGCCGACATCACCGACAATGTCTGGCGGCTACGCTCGGAGGAAAACGATGCCCTGACGATCGAAGGGGCCGATCACGCACACGGCGTGGTCTTGCCGATGATCGCGGTCGAGGATCCGTCGGGCCTGCGGCTCGGTCTGCCGTCCGGCGGCAAGGAGATCGTCGCCGCCTCGTTCGACGGGCAGCAACCGGGCGCCGTCTTCGCCGGTCGGCCGGGCAGCGTGTTTCGCCGGCATCCGTACACGACGCCTGCCACGGTCCCGCCGCCGCTCGACCTGTCGCGCGCCGCCGACATGCTCGGTGCGGCCGATCCGGCGACCATTCCTTTCGCCGCCGCCCAGTTGCAGGCCATGCCGTTCGCCGAGATGCGGGAGGCCTGGCAGTCCGTCACCGACGCCGCCTTTCACGACGAGCTGTTCCCGATCGTCCAGCATCGGACGCGCGCCGAACTCGGCTCCTTCGGCGGCTACACCAGGGACCTTCTGCAGGCCGACATCGACAAGCATGGCTGGTCGATCGGCACGCGAACCTACGGACGTCCGCTCGTCATCGAGGCAGGCCGAGGCATGCTCAGCATCGGCCGTTTCTGTGCCATGGCCGATCCCACCATCGTGCTCGCCAATCACCGGGTCCGCGCGGCCTCGACCTACCCGTTCATGGATCTCTGGGCGGAGTGGCCGGGCAGCCGTCTCGGGCTGACCGACCACATCGCACGCGACGTGGTGGTCGGCAACGATGTCTGGATCGGTGTCGGTGCCGTGATCCTTCCCGGCGCGGTCGTCGGCGACGGCGCGCTGGTCGGCGCCGGCGCTGTCGTACGCGGGGATGTGCCACCCTACGGGATCTGCCTCGGCAATCCCGGCGAGGTGCAAAGATACCGTTTCCCGCCTGGCATCATCGAGCGTCTGCTCGCGATCCGCTGGTGGGACTGGCCGGACGCCGTCGTCAGCCGCTACATCCCGCTCCTGATCGGCTCCGACATCGCCGACTTCCTCACGGCTGCCGAGCTCGAATTCGGTCCGGCGCATGCGGGCGAAAGCCTTGCCGGCGGCGTCAGCGACTGATCCCCTCCTCGATAGCGACCATCCGCACCGCGTCGAGATAGGCGGTTCCGAACGCCACGGTCGGCTCGATGAAATGACCTTCACCGAATTCGTTCAGTGCGTCGAGCAGCACGATACGCCTGCCGAGACTGTCGGCCGGCCGCTGTCGGGCGGTCCCCACCGCGCTGTGGAGCAGCGACCGCCAATCCCTCGTACTCAGCAGGAAGTGCATCGGGCTGTCGCTCCAGAGACGTGCATCGAAGCCCACCGAGGCCGTGACCACCGTTGGCAAGCGGGAATGGTCCGTGGCCAGGCGCCATGACAGCCGTTCCGCTCGCATCACGGCGGCATCCGAGGGCGATGTCGAGCGCAGCAGACCCGTGAATGTCGGTGTCGCATACATCGAGACCGCGTCGAAGCCGATGTCGCGCGGCAAACTCTCGTCATCCGTCTGCCGTGCGTTGTTCGTCGTCAGGATGATCAGGCCGGGCAGGCCGGCCGCGGCAGCCATCCGCCTCAAGGCCAGAAGTGCGATCCTGGCGGCGGCCGTGCCGCCGAGCTGATCGGCGAAGGCGGCGGCGTTCGCGATTGTGACAAGCGGCTTGCCGTCGATCTTGAAATAGTCGGAACGCAGGAAGTCCTTTCGCAGCCAGGCCTTGCCCACATGCCGAAGGAAATCACCGGACGACCGGGCCGGTGCGCCGACCGGATTGACGTTGTCCCACAGCAGGAACCATCGAATGGCGCTTCGCCTGTCTGGCTGCTCCGTCAGCGAGCGGATGAACCCGTCATCGGCGCCATCATCCGGATCGGTCTTCGAGCGATACCAGCACGACTGGATGGCGCCCACGCCATGGCTCTGCAGCATCGAGATATGTTCGTCGGTCACGTGATCCTGGCTCGAATCATAGAATCCGAGCAGCGGACGCCAGCTTGGCCGTTTGGCGATGATCGCCTGCCACATGCTCGGACCGGACCAGAAGTCGCATGACTCCACGACGAGCATCGGACTGCTGGTCCGCGCGGGCGCGGCCGGTGACGGAGCCGGCCCGACCGCCAGCAACCCCAGCGCGGCCATCGTCACGATCCATGCACTACGAGACACGCAGCCTCTCGTAGTGCTCGCGGATCAGGTCGTTCGCCGGTTCGAGCTCTGCCGCCTGCGCCGCCGCCCGTTGGGCGGCATCCCGTCGACCGAGCTCGCTCTCGATCAGGCTGATGAGGTAATAGACGTTGCCGCCACGATGGCCGGCTTCGAGAAGGGCGTATGACAGTACATGCGCTTCGACGAGCCGTCGCCCCAGGATGATCGTACCGATGGCGTGCTCGATGATGGTGGAATTGCTGGGATACAATTCGAGCGCGCGGATCGCCGTCTTGATCGCGTCGTCCGACGCTCCGATCGCTCGAAGCGATCTGCTTTGCATGTAGAGCATGACCCCCTGCTCGCATTCCGCGGGCGTCGGATCCCGGCCCAGGCGACCGGGATCGGGAACCCACCCGTCCAGCTGGAGAAGGTCCATGCACTGCCGGCGCAACGTTTCGTCAGACAAGGAGTGGCGATAGGCCTCCAGCAGATACCGTCGCGCCTCGCCCATCCGGCCGCGGCCGGCCAGGAGCGCGGACAGACGGCGAAGGATCGCCGCGTTGTCCGGACAGCGCTCGACGAAATCGACATGAAGTTGGACCGCCTCGTCCATCCGGTCCTGCTGCGTCAGCAGGTCCGCGGCATGGATCATGATCGGCTCGCTCCAGCGGTCCGTCGACACCGCCCGCATCGCCCACTCGGTGGCGCCTTCGATGTCGCCTCGCTTGCACGCGATCAAGCTCAGCAGGAAAAGGTTTTCGGCGGCCGCATGTCCGTTCGCGACCAGATCCCGCAACGCGGCCTCCGACTCCTCGAGACGGTCACAGCGAAACAGTGCGGTCGCCAACTGGTTGACGTAGGTCGGGTTGGCCGGACTGTTCCCGACGCAGCGGGATGCAGTCTCGATGGATGCCGCCATGTCCCCGCGGGATTCGCTGATCAGGCTGATCATGTACAGAAGCTGCGGATCGTCGATCTCACCGAACGATCCGGCCGGCAACGACCGATCGAGAAAAGCGGATGCCGCGTCCGGTCCGTCCAGCTTGAGAGTCAGGGCCAGCGCGTGGCAGATGATCTTCGCCTCGTCAGGCCGGAGTGACGCCGCCTTGAGCGCGAACTCGAGCGCGGATTGCCGGTCCGCGAAACTCCCGTCATGCGCGAGCTGGCGGTGAAATCTGGTCTGGCTCTCGGTGAAGTACCACCAGGCCTCGTAGTCCGCATCCAGGCGCGTCATCGTCCCCGCGTCGAACCATGAGACCGCCACGCCCGAGTTTGAGATCAGCTCCTCGCCGCGGAGGAACTCGATCGTCGCCTCGAGATCGAGATGGAAAGGGCCGGTGATCGCCTTCGGGGGAAGGGCGGTGGAGCGCATCGCGTAGAAGTAGGTCGCCCGCGCCTGCGTCAGGTCGTCGAGGATGTAGTAGCCTCGATAGGCTTGCCCGCGGCAGAGGTGAACGACGCGTCGTTTCGGCAACCCGAACAATCCGAGATGCATCGCACTGCCTTGAAGGCCCATGACGATGTTGTCGTCGCGAAACAGCGCCGCCTGCTCCGGTGCAGGCAGGCGCTCCGGGATCTCGATGACCCAGCCCTCGGCGCGCAACACCTCCTCGAGCTCGCGCTCGCCGACCGTGAGCGCCATCGTCGTGTCACTGCGCGACAGGAAAATACGCCGACCAGCCCCGGACTGCGTCTTGGCCCGTCGAAAGGCATCGAGATAAGCTTTTGCCGCCCAGTGATGATACACGAAGGCCGGTTCCGGAACCACGAGCCGGTCGACGCCGGTCCAGTCGTTGACCACCACGATCTGATCACGCCGCAACCCGAGCAGCTCGAGAAAGTCCCGCTGGTAGGAACGAAGTTCCGGACGGCCGCTCGTCAGGAACAGCCATGGCTTGTCGCGATGTTCATCGAGTGCCCAGAGCCTCGCGGTGGTTTCGAGCAGGAAATGGCCGAAATGGTCGAACGCCACCCCTCCGAACACAGCCTCGTCGAGGTGGCTGGAAACGTGCGGCGTCGTCAACGATGCTTGCCGGATCTGGATCGCATTGCGGTCCTCCGACCGCGGCTGCAGGCACGCTGCGATCAGTTCTCCCTCCGCGTCGAAGCCACCACCGGCCAATTCCTCGAGGAAGTTGCCTTCAATCGTCGGCCTGACCGGACCGACCGTGGCGTGCTCGAAACGTCCAGTGCCGAGACTTCGATCCGAGATCGTGTACGACTTGTTGTAGGTGAGCGCTTCGCTTGCGAACCCGACAAACTTCTGCACGCCGTTAGCTCCCCAGCGTCCCTGCGTTGCGGTGCAGCATTGTTAGAAGATGATCGCAAACGGTCTGGCCGGCAAGTCGGGTCCAGGGGATTCATGGGTTATAACATTCTTCTGGTTTTCGCTTGGGTTTTGGCCTTGCGGACCCTAACAGAAATGCGTGAAACCTTGTTAGGATGGATGGTAGGGTCGCGTGCCTCGCAACGAGGTGGGCGGAAATGTCAGGCGTGATGGATGTTGGTCGTCATGAAGACTGAGGAGGACCGAAGCCTTTGCGGAACATGCTGAGAGCGTGGCGCGCGAACCGGTTGCCTGACAGGACGCTGGCGCAGTCGACCTGGGACGACATTGAGCCGGAACGAGACGAGGCATCCGGGATCTCCGGGACCGATCCCTGCGTCGATCATCATCAGATGGAGGAACACGAAATCCACGACGTGAGCGACCCGGTGCTACTCCACGACATCGTCGATGCCGATGCCGATGCCGATGCCCGGCAGGAACAGCCGGCGATCAGCGGTGCAAGCGGCGATCCCGCCTTGTCACGCGCGCACCATCATGATCAGGCCCTCGCGGCCCAGGCGGAGGGTCGCTGGGTGGATCTGGTCGAGCAAGCAAGGCAAATGACCGTGCTGGACGCCGGCGATATCCAGGCGGCTCTCCTGGTCGCGGAAGGATCGCGCGAACTTGGTGACCTCGACGGTGCCGAAGCCGCGCTGATGCCGTTTCGCGACCAGCTTCACCGGTCGGCGGAACTTGCTTTCAGTCACGCCCTGAATGCGGAGAAGGCGAGCGACTTCCAGGCGGCCGCCACACGCTGGCAGGCGGCCCGCGCGAGTTTTCCTCAGCTCCCCTACGCCTGGGCGGCCGAAGCGACCACGCAATCGATCCTCGGCCATCTGGTGGAGGCCGATGCCATCCTCAATGAGGCCGTCGGTCTCGGGCTCTGTACGATCGAGATCCTGGCGGCTCGCGTTCAGGTGGCTGTCACCGGCAAGGACTGGTTCGAAGCGCAACGACGCTGGCAGGTCCTCGCCGGGACCTTCCCGGATGCTTCATACACGAAAACGACGGAAGAGCCGATCAGGCTGGCCATCGATGCGGGATTGGCGCAGTTCGACGCCGCCGCCTTCAAACGATCGGCGGCCGACGCCGAGGCCGACCAGCATTGGCAGGCCGCGTTGTTCTTCTGGCGTGAGGGGCGACAGCGCTTTCCGGACCGGCCGGACTTCGCGACCGGCGTCGGTCGCGTCTTGCGGCGCGCCGGCCAGTTCGATCAAGCCGATGCGACCTTCGCGGCCGACTACGACATCCATGCGGGCGACACGGAATTTCGCGCCAATTACGCCGAGGTCGCCGCCAGTCGGAAGGACTGGCAGGAGGCCGCCCGGCGCTGGGCAGCCATCCTCGCGCAATTCCCCGATGTCGCCGCGTTCTGGTCCATGGCGGCCACCGCGTATCGCGAAACCGGCCGGCTCGCCGAAGCTGAGGAACTGCTCGCTCGCGCGGCGGCCGAGGATCCCGAGAATGCGGATCTGTCGGTCCAAATCGCACTGACCGCGGAGAAGGCTTCCGACTGGCCTCGCGCCATCCATCACTGGGATCGAGCGTCCCGGCTTCGTCCCGCCGATCTCGTGATCAAGGATGCCCGCGGCAACGCCATCTGGGAACAGCAGATCGCGCGTCTCGAGAAGGGCGAAGCGGTGGAGACACCGGACCCGACCGCGGGTGCGGTGCCGAGCACTCAAGCCGAGACCGACAGTCTGCGCGCGCTCGCGCTATCGTTCGAAGGACTCGGCGATCAATGCGAGTTCGGTATCGTGCAGAGGCGGCTCGGCGCCGATCCGATCGGGTTGTTCCGCTTCGCCGCCATCTCGGCCGACAATCTGGCGGCCCTCCTCGACGAGGAGTTCGAGCGGCTCGGCGATCCCGATTTCACGGAACTGGGCGTCACCGAAGGTGGCGAATACCTGGTCCGCGACGCGCGTCACCTCTACCACATGCACAGCTTCGTGCAGAAAGACACCGTCGATCCCGATCTCTTCCTGTCGCAGCAGGTCCGCAGGCTTGGCTACCTCAAGCGCAAGCTGATCGAGGATCTGCAGGCCGCCGAGAAGATCTTCGTCTTCAAGTCCTCGCTCGCCCGTATTTCGGACACGACGCTTTGCCGATTGCAGTCCTCGATCGCACGCTACGGCGACGGCATGATCCTCGGCCTGCGTCGAGCCGAAGAGAACCATCCGGCCGGCAGTCTCGAGATCCTGACACCGCGGGTTCTCGTCGGTTACCTCGATACCGAATATCGGGGCGAGCAGATGCCGATCGACTTCGCGTCATGGCGGCGCGTCCTCATCGGTGCCGTCAGGCATCGCAACGGTGCGCTGAAGGAAACCCAGGGCGCCGCGGAGCTCGTCCAGGGTTGACCGCTCCCGTGCTCGACTGGTTTCCCGACATCGAGGACTTCCGGAGCCGCCTCAAGGCGATCCGCACCGAGGGCAGCCGCGGCGCGTGGCCGGTGCTCACGCAGTTGGCCCGGTCGCGACTGGATTTCGTCCAGACGAACGCGCTCGACCAGGTCACCCGGGAGATCTTTCCCGACGACGACGCCCCGGGATCCCTGCGCACGCTTCGTCTGGCGGTGCTCGGCAGTGCGACCGTCACTCACCTGCATCCCGCAATACGCGTGGCCGCCATGCGCCGCGGCTTGCGCCTGGTGATCTACGAAGCCGACTTCGGCATGTACCGGCAGGAACTGTTCGACAGTGCGTCTTCATTGCACCGGTTCAAGCCCGACATCGTCCTGTTCGCCCTCGATGCGCGGCATCTGACGATGCTGTCGGATCCGATGATGACCGATCAGCAGGCCGAACAGGCGGTCGGCCGCACGCTGTCCGGCATCGAGGAGTGCTGGCACCACGCGCGTTCGTCCTTCCGTGCCACGGTCATCCAGCAGACCGCGATGCCCGTGTTCCCGACCCTGCTTGGCAACAACGAGCACCGGCTCGCGGGCGGGCGCGCACGATTCCTGTCGCGGCTCAACGAACATCTGCGCCAGGCCGCCGACCGGCACGGGTGCCACATCGCCGCCGTCGACGGCATGGCGGCGCGATACGGGATCGAGGCGTGCCACGACGAGGCGCTCTGGCATCGTGGCAAGCAGGAAGTCGCACTCGGAGCGACGCCTGCCTATGGGGAACTCGTCGGCCGCCTGATCGGCGCACTGGCCGGTCGCTCCGCCAAGTGCCTGGCACTCGATCTGGACAATACCCTTTGGGGCGGCGTGATCGGCGATGACGGTCTCGAGGGGATCGTGCTGGGCCAGGGAAGCGCCGAAGGCGAAGCCTTCCTCGCGGTCCAGCAGCTCGCGGTCGCGTTGTCGGAACGTGGCGTCATCCTCGCCGTGTGTTCGAAGAACGACGAGCATGTCGCCATGCGTGCCTTCGATGAGCATCCGGAAATGGTCCTGAGGCGGGAACGGATCGCGAGCTTCGTCGCCAACTGGGACGACAAGGCAACCAACCTTCGCCGGATCGCTGGCGAGCTCAACATCGGTCTCGATTCGATCGTCTTCCTCGATGACAATCCCTTCGAGCGCAATCTCGTTCGCCGGGAACTGCCGATGGTCTCCGTTCCGGAGTGGCCCGACGATCCGGCCAGCATACCGCGCATCCTCGGAGATGCCGGCTACTTCGAGAGCGTCGCGATCACCGAGGATGACCGGGAGCGCACCCGGCAATACCAGCTCAATCGGCAACGTCACGAGATCCAGGCCTCCGCCACGGATATGGAGAGCTATCTCCGCAATCTGGACATGACCCTGACCTGGAGCCGCTTCGATCATGTCGGCCTCAAGCGCGTTGCCCAGCTGATCAACAAGACCAACCAGTTCAACCTGACCACGCGCCGAATGACCGAGGAGGCGGTTCTCGCTGTCATGGCCGACGATCGGTCAATCGGCCTGCAGTTCAGGTTGACCGACAGGTTCGGCGACAACGGCATCATTGCGATCGTCATCGCGACCGCGATCGGCCAAGACATGGTCATCGGGACCTGGCTGATGAGCTGCCGGGTTCTCGGACGCCAGGTCGAGAGAGCGACTCTCGATGTCGTGGCGCACCTGGCCAAGGCGCGCGGCGCCCGGCGCCTGATCGGCCAGTACCGTCCCACCGCGAAGAACGCGATGGTCGCGGACCATTACCAGCGACTCGGCTTCACCACGATCGGGGAGGGCACGGACGATGCGATCCTGAGTTCACTCCCGCTTGACCAGTACGAGACACCCGACCTGCCGATGACCATCGAGAGAGTTGATCCATGAACGAAGCACAGATCTACGAGGATTTGACCCTGATCATCCGTGACGTCCTGATGCACGAGGACGTGCATCTGTCACCCGGACTGACCGCCAAGGAAGTCCAGGGCTGGGACAGTTTCAAGATGATCGAGATCGTGATGGCGGTCGAGAGTCACTTCGCCATCAAGGTGCCGTCGAAGAAGCTCGACAGCCTGGAGAAAGTCGGCGACCTCGTCGACCTGATCAAGTCGGCCAGAAGCGTCGATGCCTGACGAGCCGATCCTCGCGGAGCGGTCCTTCTCGGCTCTCGACCAGGACAGCTTCGCCGCCCTCTCGGGTGACTACAATCCGATGCATGTCGATCCTGTCGCGGCGCGCCGGACGCCCGCGGGTGCACCGGTCGTTCATGGCGTGCATGGGCTTCTCTGGACGCTGGACCAGCTCGTCAGCCACGAAAATCCCGGGCCGTTGCGCGCGATCGACGCGGACTTCGCCCAGTTCCTTTGCGTGGGCGAGACCGCCAGGACCATCGTCACCCGCCGCAACGACACAGAATGGCGCGTCGAACTGCGGGCATCAGGCGTGCGTGTCGCCCATTACGTGCTGAAACTCGGCCAGGCGCGAGCCGCGTCCGATCCGGTCATCGATCCCGCCGGGATCGAGTACGGCGACGGAGCCACCATCCCGATGTCGCCCGATCAGGCGGGGATGGCGGAGGCCGCCGGCACGGTCTCCTATGCCGCCGCCGACGACATGGCGGACCGGCTGTTTCCCGCCCTGTCCGCATGGATCGGTGTTGGACGCGTCACGTCCATCCTGTCGCTGACCCGGCTGGTCGGCATGGTCTCACCGGGGCTGCATTCGACGTTCCACCGGCTGACGATCGATCTGACGGTCGATCGCGCCGAGATCGGCCGCCTGATCTTCTCGACCCGGCTGTCCGACCCGCGATTCGGGATCGTCGTGATGAATGTGCAGGCGGACGGGATCCTCGGCACCGTCAAGGCGTCACGCCGGCAGGAACCCGTGGGGCAGAAGCCGATGGCCGCGATGCGGTCCCTTATCGCTGCCGGCGGGTTCACCGGTCATCACGCGCTCGTCGTCGGCGGATCGCGCGGATTGGGCGAAGTGACCGCGAAACTGCTCGCGGCGGGCGGGGCGGCCGTCACGATCACCTATGTTTCGGGCGCGGCCGATGCCGCCTCCGTGGTGGACCAGATCCGGTCGGAGGGTGGCCGTGCGAGCAGCCGCCGATACGACTGCATGCATCCTGCTGCGCCGCAGCTCGGCGGCCTGGAGGGGGCGCCGACCTCGGTCTACTATTTCGCGACACCGCGCATCTCCGGTCGGCTGGCGAGCGGCTTCTCGGCCGAGCGCTTCAACCAGTTCAATGCCGTCTACGTCGATGGCTTCCACGACCTCGTGACAGCTCTCTCCGCCGGAAGCCAGGTGACGCTGCAGGCTTTCTATCCGTCGACGATCTTCGTCGGCGAGCCGACACAGCACATGGCCGAATATGCCATGTCGAAGGCCGCCGGAGAGGCGTTGTGCGCCTACCTGTCGCGCTTCGATCCACGCTTCGAGGTGGTGTCCGAGCGGCTGCCGCGGCTGCCGACCGACCAGACCGCCTCGATGGTCCCGCAGGATGTCGGGTCGGCGGAGAGCGTGATGGCCGCCGTCGTTCGCCGGGTCGAGGGCCGCGTCCGTCAGAGCGGCGACGAGGCGCGCAGCAGTCCGAGCGCCACGTCCACGGCCTGAGGCTCGTAGGGATGAATGGTTCCCTCCTCCCGCCGGCGCGCAAGCTCCTCGACGAAGGCGACCGGGTCGGCAAGGGAGCGAGGCAGATCACAGAAATTGTATTGCCACCAGCGGCTCTCGAGCAGTGCATCGACGATGGAAGGTGGAAAGCGGGTGCGCTGCACCCTCGCCGGCATCCCGGCGACGATCGCATACGGCGGCACGTCCCTGGTCACGATGGCACGCGCCGCCAGCACCGCGCCGGTCCCGATCGTGATACCACCCTTGATCAGGACGTCCTCGCCGATCCAGACATCATGCCCGATCGTCGTCAACGGCGGCGTCTGATCGTAGGGCACGGTCTCGTAGTCCTCGACACCAAAGTTTCGCGCGATCTCGATGTAATGGGGATCATAGCTGAATGGAGATGTCGAGACGCGTTCCATCGGATGCGACGGACCGAGCACCCGGCTGCCGGCGGCGATGCTGCAGTAGCGTCCCATCGACACCGGGGAGGTCGAGAACTGGCCCCACGAATAGGAGTAGGCGCCGACGCCGAGAAGATGATTCCTGGGTTGCGTCGCGTACGGTTCGACGAGTGCGGGCGCGGGAACGCTGACGATCTGACCTTCCGCATAGACGCCGCGTATCTGGCTGCCGGGAGACAGATAGAACGGGACCGAGGCAGCGAAATCCTCCATCGCTTTCGACCACGTCAGATGGACCGGATAGATCAGGTCGATCTCGCGAAGTGCCAGGTAGATTCCCGATGGGCCACCCAGGACATGCTCGCCTTCGAGCCAGAGATGATGGTCCGGCGACGGAACCATCTCGAAGACAGCGGAAACGCGTCCCGATTGGGCACGGACGACAACGCGATCATCCTCGAGCGTCCAGCTGTGCTCGTTCGGACCGCCGTGATGCAGGAAACGGCCGTTCGCCGCGAGGACCACGTTGCGCGTATACACCTCGCCGTTCGCGAATCCGAACGTCCAGACACGGGACGCGATGTCGTCATGTGACAGGCTCCTCGGCGCGTCCCGGGTTTGCTGCCGCGTCATCTCGGCCGTCCGCGCGAATTCCATGAGCGCGTTTCCTTATTGGATGTTAACCAGCATCCTAACAGCACGTGCGGCGCGACGTCACCTGCCCTTCCGGGCCGCGTGCCTGCTGCTGTTCGTGACAGCGCCGGCACAGTCGGCAGCACGCAGCAATGACCTGCCCTCGCCGGTCGCGGCCTACGCGAGCCGGCGCCTCGCGGGCTTCGGCGGTGTCTCTCATGATGTCGTAATCGAGCGCGATCGTGACGGCGCGCGTCGGCGCTTCGACTTCCAGCCCGATGGTCGCCGCGATACGGCTGCGATGGCCAGGTTCCTGCGCAACTCGTCCGGCCGTGTCGCCGAGGTCTTCGATCAGGCCGGTCATGCCGATCTGACGCCGCGGCCGGGGACGCGAGGACCGATCATCGCGCCGGACATCCCGACCGGTGACACCAACCTCATCTTCGATAATGGAGGCGCCTTCGAGGGCAATCCGCACGCCTACGGCCGCCCCGACTACGCAGTCGACCTCGACGCCGCGCGACCGTCGCTGGATCTGAAGCGTGGCGTCACGATCATCGCCAGGCTTCGCGTCGGTCACGAGGCCTCCATCGCCGGCGGCGAGCTGCTCGCATTCGGACGTGACGGACCGTATCCGATGCTGCTGCTCGCGGGAGATCCGGATCCGGACCGGCCTGCCCGCGACGCGATCGACATGTCCGTCCTGTTCGGGCGCCCGATCCCGATTGCGCCGCCGCTTCCATCGACCGCCTCGATGTTCGCCCTCGCGATGGATGCACGCGGCTTCTCGGCGGGCACCGCGGATGATGTCCACACGGTCACGACCACCTTGCCCGACAATGTGACGTGGCGTGGCGTGTCGCTCGGCACGCGAGGCAACGGCGCCGGCGAGGGTTGGGAACTCGAGGCGCTCCTGTTGTTCGACCGGCGTCTGCCGGTGACGCTCATCGCCGAGGAGATGGCGAGGCTCCACGGTGAACCTGCCCCTCGTCCCGCGCTGACGCTCGTTCTCGACGGCAGCAGTGTCGAAGCCGGCGTCGGGTGCACCGACTTGCGGAACCTCACCCGGCTTTACGAGGACGGGCTGCCGGACGCACGGATCTACAACGTCGCCGTCGGTGGCGCGACCACCGCGGATCGCTGGTCGGCGCTCGCTTCGACGCT
Source organism: Acetobacteraceae bacterium (assembly GCA_965276655.1). GTDB lineage: Bacteria > Pseudomonadota > Alphaproteobacteria > Acetobacterales > Acetobacteraceae > CAXTPV01. The sequence goes on along the minus strand of CBDIBD010000003.1, from coordinate 2,379,916 downwards.
CGCTCCGCTGGAGCGGGCGACCGGCCGGAAAATCCTGGTGTCGGGTGCAGGGGCCAACTCGCTGGCGCGCGGCGTTCCCGCATCGGTCGTCTACCAGCAGACAGCGAACTACGTCGCCGGTGCGCACGCCCGAATTCCGGGGCTGCTCGTCGGCGTGACCACGATCATCCCGCTCGCCTCCGGGATCGACTCGGGTCTCGCACCCCGATTCGACGCCTACAATGCGTTGCTCAGGCGGGGAGGAGCCGGTGCCGACTTCGTCATCGATCGTGCGTCGGACCGGATCATGGGCGACCCACGGACGATCCGGCCGCACCTCGATCGCCGCTACAGCACCGACGGCGCCCACCCGACGGATCGTGGCTACGCACGGCTGGCGTCCATCGACCTGCGGGCAATCCGGGCGGCGCTGGCACGAACCCGATCACCAGCGTCCGGCATCGGACAGCCGAACTAGAGCAACCCGAGTCGCTCCAGTTCCCATGTTTCTAGAGCACGACGGTCAGGCTGACCGAAGCCGGTCAGCCTGACCGTGCTCTAGCCGGCCTTGATGAGAGCCTGCTTGATCTTCATTCTTCGCTCGAACACCTGGGCTGCCTTCCCGATCGCTGTCTCGCGCGGCTCGGCGAACACCTCGTGGATGAAGGCGGGCGTGAAGATCTCGTCCCAGCTCGCATGCGGAGGCTCGTAGATATTGGCGCAGCGGCGCTCGAAATTGTCGACCCGGGCGATCGCCTCGCGCAGTGCCCGCCGCAGCCCTTCGACCGACGGCTCGCAGGGGACGAAATTGCCACAGATGTCGATGAGATCCTGGCGGGAGCGGTTCTCGTATGTATTGGTGATCACGAGGGCGCCGGTGGTGGCGAACTCGAACGGCACAACGCTCGGGTGCGGCGCGAACATCAGGCTGATGCCGATGTCCAGCGAACTCATCCGCCGGACATATTCGTCCTCGCTCATCTTTTGCTCGATATACAGACTGTGGCCACCTCCCAGCGAAATCGGCGGCATGTCGCTCAGGGCGCCCAGGCCGATGAACTTCCATTCCGGCCCGAACTCGTTCGCTCCGCAGGCGCCGCGAAGTGCGAGGAGAGCGAGTTCGAACAGGTTCCGGGCGGCATGTCCCTCCGGCCTCGCGTAGAGGGCCAGCAGGCGCTCCGGACGCTCGCGCATCGACGTCACGGTGCCGGGCCGGAGACGATTGACCTTGTGATTGAACACGCTGTAGTGATTCTTCGAAAACGCCTGACGCCCGAAGACACCGATCGATCGCTCGCGGAAATACCGCTCGAGCATCTTGCTGTTGATGATGGGATAGTGCGGGATTTCGTACCGGCTTTCACAGACAGCGCGTATCGACGAATTGTCGTAGAAGACCGGCTCGTACTCCTGCGCGAGCAGGTAGGGAAACGGACGCCTCGTTAGTGCTCCGATCTCGGCGGCCAGGTGCAGGTCCCAGACGGAATAGGCCAGAACGATGTCGTTCGCGGCAATGTCCTGGTTCTGGAGCGTCGCTCTCGTGAAGACGTTGATGTCGGCGAAGACGTCCCGCAGCTTCCTCGACGACTGCTGGTGGATGAAATAGCGCTTGTTCGCCAGCGTATCCTCGGTGACGAGGATCGAGATCGTATAGCCCTGCTCGCGCAGGGCGATCAGCAACTCGAACGCTGCCTTGTAGCCGCCGAAACAGATATCGGGGTTGATCGACGGCAGCAGCAGCCAGACCCTTGGATTGCCGATCCTTGCGTCGACGCTCTTGAAGCGTCCCCGCGCGCCGATCGGTTCGCCGCGGCGATTGATGTCGTCCGCACGGTGCAGGAGCGTGGGCACCGTGACTCCCGGCATGCGCAGATCGAGCACGCGCTGGAGGTTGAACCTGGGCAGGCGGCCTTCGCCGCTGCCGGTCACGACGTAATGATAATAACCGGACATGACCTTCCCGGTCTCGACGGCTTCCTGAACCTCCGGATAGAACGCGCAGTAGAACTTCTCGTCAAAGAACGGGTTCGGCGAATAGCCAGCCGATCCCGCATTCTGGATATAGTGCGACAGCAGCTCCTCGTCGGATTTGTCGGTGTCGGGCATGTATTCGGAGCGGTAGTAGGCGGGATCGAAATGGGTCCGGATCGTCGCGAAGATCACGTCGAGCCGGTTGACGCCGGGCTGCGGCTTCTCTTCTGCCTGGATATGCAGGTGGAGCTTGCGGCCGAGCGTGTTGTAATGCGTCAGCGCCGATACGAACGGGAACGACTTTATGAACGCGGCCGACGTCGGGTTGGCCTGGAGATACGACGCCTCCCGCAAAGAGTCGACCGGCGGCAGCGGGGAACCGCGGTGGAGCGCGATGTGCTTGGTCGGCCGGTTCGGCCATCGCCCTTCCTTCAAGCCATATTTGATATAATGGAAGAAGCCGCAATGGAGGTGGTTCTCCTTGATCGAGATCCGGACGTCGGGATACTCGAGCCGGTAGAAGGCCTCGTCGAAATGCGGATTGGGACCCACCCGCAATGCGCGATCGTCGGCCAGGAAAAGCTCGAGGACGTGCTGGTCGTCGGACTCGTCCTGCCGCAGGACATCCAGACTGGACACGACATCCCTGATGTGTGGGAAGTCGATCGAGCGGACGGCATCGCTGATATCCTTGGACAGCAGATAGTCCCGGGCATAGCGCCGAATAGTCTCGAAGAGCAGGACTGACACGTCTTCACGGATTGATGTCTCATCGAGGAAATCCAAGGCGTCTCTCTCTCCAAAGGCGCTGGCGTCATTCTAACATAGTTGCAAACATTGCCGCCGTCCAAGTCCGAAGGACAGCCAGCCGATGTAATAACGTTGTGGGTTGCCGCCGCGCCGGACCAAGGATCGGTCATCTCGTGTTAGTCCCTGATCTGCGACGAGACCCTGCTCAAAAAGCGCTTTTGTTAGAAACTCAGGAATGGCACAAACACGATGCGCGGCCGGGTCGGTATACCGCGGGACACGCTCCAGGAGCCTTAACATTGGTCACATCTGTCTCGTTCGATCCAATGTCGCGTCGGTTGAACGGGGTTGGTGCAAGCGATCACCCGGACACCGCCGCGACGGCCGCTGCCCGCATGCCATCGCATGAACAGGATGGCCTTCTGATCCGCATCCGCGCCGCGAGGGCAACACAGTCCGGAGATTGGGCGGAGGCGGAGCGCTGCTGGGGCCTCCTCTATCTTCGGGACCGAGACGATCGCGAAGCGCTGCTTGGACTGATCGCCGCCATGCAGGGTCTCGGCCGCTTCGAGGCCGCTGAACTCATGTTCGCCAATGCCGTCTCCCACCACGCCGACCATGCCGACTACGCGATGAGCTTCGCGCTCAATGCACAATTGCGTTCCGACCTCGATGACGCCATCGCACGCAGCCTGATCATCGTCGAGCGGTTCCCTGAGGTTTCCCATGGCTACGGCTTTGCCGCGATGCTGCTCACCGCGGCGGGCCGGCACGATGAAGGTTGCGACATCCTCTCGAAGGGCAGGGAGCGCTTTCCGGATGAGAGCAGCTTGATGCTGCCCTCCATCCATGTCTCCGTCGCCCGGCGCGATTGGCAGATGGCGGCGGCCGAACTCGACCGCGTGAGCAGGAAGTTCCCGACCGGTCACGCGGTCCGGATGCAAGCCGAGAAATTCGAAGTCCCGATCGCGACCGGTTATGCTGAACTCCTGCGGCAGCGAGGTGCGGACGCCGAGGCGAAACGGGATTTCGAGACGGCACTGCAGGCCTGGCGGACGCACAATTCCATCGCCGGCCCCGGACGAGACAATCTGCTCGGCATCGGCCGGTCCAGCCGTGAACTCGCAGCCTTCGGCCAGGCGGAACGGGCGTTCGCAGAGGCAGCCGCGCATGTCGGACCGGACGCCGAGATCGAGGCCAATCTCGCGCAGGTGCCCGCGGCGGCGGGTGATTGGTCCGAAGCCGCCAGACGCTGGCGGGAGGTCGTCGACAGGTTTCCGGACATGACCGCCCTGGTCACGATGGCGGCACCCGCGATCGCGTCGGCCGGCGACGTCGATGCGGCCGACGACATGATCCGCCGCGCTCTCGACCGCGACCCTCGCTCGATCGGCCTGTGGGCCACGTATGCCGTCGTGGCACAGACCGCGGGTCGCTGGGACACGGCCGTCGATCGATGGGGTGCCGTCATCGCGCGCGCTCCCGACGACCCCGGCTTCAGAATCCTCCAGGACGAGGCGCGGGCACGTCTCGACGCCGGACGTCGGAGCCTGGCGCTGGGCGAGCGACCGATCCCCGGCCCATGCGAAATCCTGCTCGACGAGGATGTCGAGCTCCCACCGATGACCCAGATCGTCAAGCAATTCGAGAGCATCGGAGACAACTGCGAATTCGGAGTCGTGCAACGCCACTTCGGTGCCGAGCCGATCACGCTGTTCCGCTTCGCGGCGATCGAACCGGACAAGATGATCGAGCTGCTGGAGCGAGACCTGGAACCGCTGGGAGATCCCGCACACACGCATGTCTACGAGATGATGGATGAATACTACATCAAGGATGATCGCGGCTACTATTACATGCACACCTTCGTCAAGATCAAGCAGGTCGATCCGGAACGTTACGTCAAGCAACAGGTGCCGCGCATCGCATACCTGAAGCGCAACTTCCTCGCCGACATCAAGACCGGCGAAAAGATATACGTCTGCAAGCACAGCACGAGCCAGATCAGCGACGACACCTTGTCCCGGCTGTCGAGATGCCTGAGAAAACACGGCGACAACATCCTCCTCGGTGGAAGACGCGCCGACGAGCACCATCCGGCGGGTTCCGTCGAGCGGCTCGATGAGAACGTCTTCGTCGGCTACACGACCCAGTTGCATGGCGAAGAGGATCGCCCGACGAACAGTCAATCCTGGGGGATCGTGCTGAGGAAGGTCTACCAGGAACGGCAGCGTCAGTTGGAGCGGGCGACGGTCGAGATCGCTATGTGACGACCGCGCGGCGTGACCGACGAGATCAGGCCGCGTCCTCCTCCATGGAGTCCGTTGCCAGCATCTCGCTGTTCCAGATCGCGTCGCCCCGCAACGTCTTCATCCGCGCATCGTCCGGCCTGAGGGCGACCACGCGGTTCCATCTCTCGACGGCGTCCGTCCACCGATGCTGGTGCTCCGCGTTGATCGCGAAATACATCCAGTTCTCGACATTGTCGGGCTGCTGGTCACACATCAGTCGGAGGACGTTCTCGGCGTCCGCGAACGCGCTCGACTGGATGAAACAGCTCGCGGCAAACGGCCAGATCGCCGGCTCATCCGGAAACTCGGCCAACGTTTCGCGCCAGCGTATCGTCGCTTGTGGCCAGTCGCTCTCGTTGACGAGCGCCATCTCGATGGTGTGACGCAACCGTTCGATATCATCCGGACCAATCTTGGATGGGCCCGGATGGCGGACGCCGCGCGCGAGCAGAGCCCGGGCATATTCCCACGAGCCTCGCTCGACGGCCTGTTCGATCGCAGCTCGGATATCGGACTGTGCAATGCTCATGGTGGCATCTTCTCCATGCGCATGTTCTAACATATGCGATCGGTTCTGTCAGGCATCTCGCGCTTGGGCTTGCAGGTCCTGTGGATGGCCTGGACTGGCGTTAGCGCCTTGGGCGGGTCGCGTTGGACCCTACCCGGAGTTGGCGACCCAGTTGCGGATCGCCTGCGACGACGTTTCAAACTCACGCGCCAAGTCCGTCGGGTCACGACTCGCTCGGACCAGCTCGATCATCTGGCGACGGAACTCAGGGGCATACGGAGGACGGGTCTTGGGCATGGCGGGACACCTCGCCGGAAAGCATCATCGGTGTCCACGAAAACGGGGCAATCCCAATTCCAATTCCAATCCTAATCCCAGTTCCGCTACGGCGATCGCGTGTATGAGATCCGGCCTAGAGACTGCGCCAACCCTGCGACGCCGGACGGCACGGGCGATCTGGTTTATCTCGCGATCGGCGCCGAGCCGCCCGGAGATGTCTGCACCTGTCCGGACAACGGACGAGGGGCAGCCACAACCCAAGCCGCTTCTGACGCGCGGCCACGACGCACCTGTCTGATCAGGCGCGCGGGGTTGGCCCTGAGGTGGGGTCTGGGCTTGGGGGGCGTCGGGAGCGCATTTTCACCTTCGACACCGTCGGTACGAGAGTTCGCAAAGGTCAAATCCAGCGATCGCAGGTCAACTTGGTGACGCCGATCGCTTACCGGACGCCGGCTGATCCACGGTATATTCGTCGTAGCGCCTCCTGGCCTCCTTAATGCGTTCCGCTTGACCGAGCGCCCATCCAGCAAGCGCCCGCGTGGGTCCTAGAACCTCGCGGCCTATGTCGGTCAAATTGTAATCGACCTGGGGCGGCCTGGTCGGCGTCACCGTGCGTGTGACGTAGCCATCGCGCTCCAGGCCACGGAGCGTGCTGGTGAGCACCTTCTGCGAGATTCCGATGCGGCGGCGCAGGGCGTTGAACCGCACACCGCCATCTTCGAGTGAGACGATGATCAGCATCGACCACTTGTCTCCCACCCGGGCGAGCGTCGCGACGAGCATGCGGCAGGTTTCGGCCGGCAGATCGGTCGTGCATGGTTTCGTCAAGGTGCCTCCTTGAAGCGCAGCCGAGCCTCAGTCTAGTTCCAGTCACCAAAGGATACCGCAATCGCAGTGGAGCTGGACGCCAGATGAATGCAAGCGTGGAACAAGCCCCGGTGCTGGTGACAGGCGGCTCCGGCTACCTGGCCGGCTTCGTCATCATCCAGCTTATCGAGGCGGGCCGAGCCGTCCGGACGACGATTCGCGACCTCCTCCGCGCCGATGAGGTCCGTGCCACGCTGGAGCGCCACGTGCCGACGCAGCGGCTGAGTTTCCACGTTGCCAACCTGCTGTCCGATGCAGGTTGGGACGAAGCGATGGAGGGGGCCGGACAAGTCATCCACGTCGCCTCGCCCATGCCCGTGCGGGAGTACCGGAACCAGGATCTCGAAAAGCCGGCGCGTGAAGGCGTGCGGCGCGTCATGGAGGCGGCGCGGCGCGCCGGGGTCCGCCGCGTCGTGATGACCTCGTCCACGGCCGCTGCGAGCCCGCGCGTGTTCGGAGCGACGCCAACGGATGAGACCGTCTGGACGGACCTGTCGGACAAGAGCGTCGGCCTCTACGCGCGATCCAAGACGCTGGCCGAACAAGATGCCTGGGCACTGGCTCGGGCTGCGGGGGACGAGCTCACGCTCACCACCATCCTGCCCGGCTTCGTGCAGGGTCCGGCGCTCGGACCGGCTGTTTCAGGCTCGCTGGAGCTTCCGTTGCGCATGCTTACTGGCCGTCTTCCGCTTGTGCCTCGCGTGAGCTTCTGCGGCGTGGACACGCGTGACGCGGCCGAACTCCACGTCAAGGCGCTGACCGACGATCGCGCCATGGGCGAGCGGATCATCGCAGCCGGGGCGCCACTCTGGTTCCGCGAAATCGCCGCAACGCTGAAGCAACATTTGGGCGCGAAGGCGTCCAAGGTGTCGACACGCGAGGCGCCTGACTGGCTGATCCGGGCGGCAGGCTTGTTCAACCCCGACGCACGCTTCCTGGCGGCTGATCTCGGCAAGCGGCGCACCTATGCCTCGACGAAAGTCCAAACGATTCTCGGTCGCCCGCTACGGCCGCTGGAGGAGGCGGTGGTCACCGCCGGCGAGAGCTTTGTTCGTTACGGCTTGGTGTAGGCCCGAGCAGGAAGAAACACCCGGCTTGCAGCCTAACCAGGTCGTGGAGCGGCAATCCCTGTAACCTGACAGTCTGAACTGAATTTTTGGGTCCGCAGCTACCGGACCCCTGTGACGCAGGCCGTTCACAATCCGGCCGCTGCCATCCCCAGGGCGGCGCTCAGCCCTGCTTCGCCCGCGCCCACCGCCACCACATCGTCGACATGCTCGACAAGATCATGCCGGCGCTCGATCATGCCGCCGATCTGGGACCTGATCGGCAGACGCACTCAATGTTTTTCGCGATCGCAGGCATGTCCAAACAAGATCGATCGCGTGTCGAAGCCCACTGACTTTAGATGCCTGGCGAGGTCCGGGCATGGGCGGCATGCAGAGCGACGATCTCGCGGTGTTCCTGGCCGTCGCCGAGGCGGGCTCGATCTGGCGCGCGGCGGAGCGAGCGGCTGCATATGAAGGCGTTTCTCGACGCGACGCCGGTGGGTGAGCCTGGTCTGATGGCTGCCCAATAAGCGACGCTTTCACCCCGACGCGCGCGGGGCATCGGGAACCAATCCGGTCCGAAAGGTGGTGTCGCATTCGAGCAGGGCAGGGACGGCGCGCCCGGCGCTACCGCTTCTTGTCGCGCAGGCTCTCGGTCATCTCGCGAGGACTACGATCCAGCGGGCGGGCACCCGCCATTGGATCGTTCGGGCCGCCGATGCCAGCCGCCTTGCCGTCATGCTTCTCGAGACGGCGGTGAGACAACAGCGAATACCCGCCGAACGCCGCCACCGCGACGATCGTGAACGCGGCCAGAATCCAGATCACGTTCATCGGACGACCTCATGGACTTGGTGTTGATCCCCCGAGCGGAACCTGGCGTCGCGTGCCCGCATCACAACGACGGTCGCGGTTTCGTGCTTGTCCTGTCTCGTCAAGCCGCCTGCCGTGCGACGAACGCATGCACGAAGTTTGGAAGATGACTGCCGAGCCAGTCGCCCATCTCCTGCTCCTCCTTCATCGACAGCGCCAGCACCGCGACATCCTCCGCGGCACCCGCCGCTTCGGCCAGCGTGAGCAGCACCTTGTAGGAGCCGATTTCGTAAGCTTTGTAGCCGACGGCCGCGAGGACGTTCTTCAACACGTCGTCCGCCGCCGCGGCATGCGCGAAGCCGGATACGGTCGCGACGGTGCCAACCACCGCTTCCTTGGCCACTGACTTGCTTGTGCCGTGCCTGGCGAGGAGATCATCGAGCCGCGCGGCCTGGGCCGTCGATCGCTCCATCTCCGCCAGCATCCTCGCGTGTAGGTCCGGATATGGTGTCATCCGGCCCAGTTCGTTCTTGACCGTCCCGATCGCCTGCGTTTCGACCGCGTGCTGGTTGCGCAGGCCGGTCAGATAGATGTCCATCGCTGTCTTGGACGCACTCATGGCACACTCCCGTTGACGGCCAGTCGCACCACCGCCGTCGCGGGCGGGCTGCAGATCTGACCTGTCGATGGAGATTGCCCCTGACGGACGATTGTCATCGGGCGGCATGCCGTGGTCGGACCGCGGCCGCCAGGCGGCCGTGTCGTCTCACGCGATCCCGTCAGCGCGCGAAGGTGCCATCCACGATCGACGGGATGTCCGAGCGGCTGACGCCGAGATCCATGAGCTGGCGGTCGCTGTAGGCCTCGAGCTCGTGGCGGGCGCGAGCCCTGACGCGGCGCTGCTCGAGCGTCTTGCCGACTGTCGACCGAAGCGAGCGCATTGCGACGACGAAGCCTGAAGCGGATCCGCCGGTGGTGGAAGCATAAGCCTGGGAGAGAGACATGGGATGATCCTTTCAGATCGGCGAATGGTGCAGTGCAAAAATAAGCCGTCCCGCCTCCGAGTCAAGCGTTTTGGCGCGCTGCACAAATCTGTCATGCTCTTGCTGATCTGGAACGGTTACAGAACGAGTTTGCGGCCCCTCGCATCCGCTCGCGCGAGCGGCACGTTTCCGCTCGGCGTGACATGCGTTATCGTCCTGCCGAGGGCGTGTTGTTATCGTCGCGACAACGACGGCGCCGCTATCGTCCGCAGACGAACATCGGCGGACCCGCGCCGTCAGCAGGGGGAGAGGTTCGTGACCGCGCGAGTCCTGGTCGTCGACGACGTGCCCGCCAACGTCCGCCTGCTCGAAGCCCGCCTGGCCGCGGAATATTACGACGTCGCCTCGCTCTGCGAGAGCCGCGGCGCGCTCGCCTTCGCCATCGACTGGCAACCCGACGCCATCCTGCTCGACATCATGATGCCCGACATCGACGGCATCCAGCTCTGCCGCTCGCTCAAGGCCGAGCCCCGGACCGCGCACATCCCGGTCATCATGGTGACCGCGCTGCGCGGCACGCCCGACCGGCTGCAGGCGCTCGCCGCCGGCGCCGACGAATTCCTCACCAAGCCCATCGAGCATGGCATCCTGCTCGCCCGGCTGCGCAGCGTGCTCCGCCTCAAGCGCCTGCTCGACGAGTGGCGCGCCCGCGGCCTGACCGCGCGCGCCCTCGGTCTCGCCGCCGACGCCCTGTCCGGCTCCGGCCGCGTCCTCGTCGTCGACGACCTCGACGTGCGCGCCCAGCGCATCCGCAACATCCTCCATCGCGGCGCGGTCACCACCTGCCTCGCGCGCGACGAGGCGGACGCGCTGCGCGCGATCGAGAACGACAGCTTCGACCTGCTCACGATCAACCTCGGGCCCTACGCCGGCGATCCGCTGCGCACCATCGCCAAGCTGCGCGCCGCCGACAGCACCCGCGACACCCCGATGCTGCTCATCGCCGAGCCCGACCAGCGTTCGATGCTGATCGCCGGGCTCGATCTCGGCGCCAGCGACTGCCTGATGATGCCGCTCGACGAGACCGAGCTCAGCTTGCGCGTCGGCAACCACGTCCGGCGCAAGCGCTACCAGGACCAGCTCCGCCAGGATGTCGGCCACGCAATCCAGCTCGCCGCGATCGACCCGCTCACCGGCCTCTACAACCGGCGCACGCTGGTCAACCATCTGGCCCGCATCTGCGAGGAACCCGACGCGCCGGATCGCCCGAGACACGCGATCCTCATGATCGACATCGACCACTTCAAGACCATCAACGACCGCCACGGCCACGCGACCGGTGACGCCGTGCTGGCCGAGATCGGCCATATCCTGCGCCTCAACCTGCGCGAGACCGACCTGATCGCCCGCTACGGCGGCGAGGAATTCGTCGTCGTCGCCACCCTCTCGTCCGACGAGCGGCCCGAGGCCCTCGCCGAGCGGCTGCGCGACGCTGTCGAGCGCGCCAGCCGTGCGGCCGACCTCCCCGTCACCGTCAGCATCGGCGTCGCCGCCTCGCCCGACCGCGACCCCGCCTCGCTGATGGACACCGCCGATCGCGCCCTCTATCGGGCCAAGCGGGCGGGGCGCAACCGCGTGGCGCTGGCCGAAGCCGGCGACCTGGTCCTGGTGCGTCCGTCGGCCGCGCCGTCGCACGAGGCGGCGCCCGCCTTCCGCCCCACCGCCGCTTTCGGCACGTGACCGGCCTCGTCCGCACCGCCTTCGCCCGCGACGTCGGCGCCCAGGCCGCCGTCCAAGCCTGCGCCACCCAGCTCGCCTCCCAGCCTTCCGACCTCCTCATCGCACTCGTCGGCGGCAAGCATCCGCCCGAAGGCGTCCTGGCGGCGTTGCGCGCCGCCTTCGGCGACATCCCCGTCGTCGGCGGCTCGGCCGCCGGCATCATCGCGACCGCCGGCTTTGGCTACACGGGCTTCGAGCTCGGCCTGATCGGTCTCGCCGGCGCCGACATCGTCCCGCGGGTCATCGTCAACCACGACCTGCTCGCCGGCGAGCGCCAAGCCGGCATCGCCCTCGGCCAGGCCACCCGCGCCGCCTCCCATGATGGCGCGGCCGTCCTCCTCCTGTTCGACAGCGTCGCCGAGACCGCACCGCTCCGCCTGCATCCGGCCAGCCTGCTCGTCGAGGGGTTCAGCGAGGGCCTCCACGACCGCGTGCTCCACCTCGTCGGCGGCGGCCTGCTGACCGACATCAATCTCGGCAACGCGTGGGTGTTCGACGGCGCGCGCGTCTGCGCCCACGCCGCCGTCGCCCTCGTCTTCCCGGCCGGCATCACCGCCTCGACCGCCATCCTGCATGGCTGCCGCCCGGTCAGCACCTTTCTCGAGATCACCCGTGTCGACGGCGCCGAGGTCTTCGAGCTCGACGGCGCCCCCGCGCTGGCCGTCGTCGAGCGGATGCTGGGTCTCGCCCTGGGCACCACCAGCGGTCAGCAGCTTTCCCTCGTCGCCACCCTGGGCCAGAAGCAGGGCGATCCGTTCGCCCCCTACGACGAGAACAACTACGTCAATCGCCTCATCCTGCGCGCCGATCCCGACGCCGGCTCGATCACCCTGTTCGAGCCCGACTTCACCATCGGCACGCGCGTGCAGATCATGAGCCGCGACAACGACCTGATGCTCGAGTCGGTCGAGCGTGGCGTCGCCCGGCTGCGCGCCGAGATCGAAGGCGAGGATTGCCTGCTCGGCCTCTATATCGACTGCGCCGGACGCGCCAGCGTCATGACCGGTGCGGCCATCGAGGAGGCGGAACTGGTCCTGCGCACGCTCCAGCCCGCCTTTCCCTTCATGGGCTTCTATTCCGGCGTCGAGATCGCCCCGTTCGCCGGCGACTACAGCCGGCCGCTCGACTGGACCGGCGTGCTCACCGTGCTGCGACGCACCCCGGCGGCATGACCCTGCGACGCACCGCGGCATGACCGATCCCGACCTCCAGCTCCTCGAGCGCGAGCTCGCCTACTACCGGCGAGAATGCAACGACATCGGCGGCCGCCTGCTCCGGCTGCAGGAGGAGCAGAGCCGCACCGCGCGCGAGGCCAGGCGCGCGCGCACCGTCGCCCACCTGATCCGCGAGGCCTATCAGCTCGCCAACCGCGACATCGCCGCCGACCACATCGGCGAGCCCATCCTCTCGGCCATCGCCGACATCTCCGTCTGCGACCGCGCCGCCTTCCTCCTCGAGGACGCGCACGAACCCGGCCGCTTCCAGGTCGAGCACGCGATCGGCGTCGCCCGCGGCGCGGGCGTGACGATCGGCCATCCGCCCGCCTTCCTCTACACCGCCTCCGGCCTCGCGTCCGGCCAGACCGCCGAGGCCCTGACCGCCCTGCTCGGCGTGCCTTACCTGCTCTGGGCCTACGATCCCGCCAGCAGGCGGGCGCTCCTGCTCGGCAGCCATTCCGAGAGCAACCTCCACCGCGCCTTCGAGCCGGGCGACCAGGAGCTCGTCCAGGGCGCGCTCTCGGTCTATGTCGACGTCCTGCTCCGCAAGCTCGCCGAGACCACGCTGCGCCAGGCCAAGACCGCCGCCGAGGAAGCCAACGACGCGCGCGCCCGTTTCCTTGCGACCCTCACCCACGAGCTGCGCACCCCGCTCAACGCCGTCATCGGCTTTTCCGAGCTGCTGCTCGACAGCGGACCGCGCGCGCCCGACCACGACCAGCGGCACGAGTTCGCAGGCGAGATCCTCGACGCCGGCCAGCGCCTGCTGCTGCTCGTCAACGACATCCTCGACTATTCGAGCCTCAGCCACGCCGCCCCCAAGCTGCGCCTCGGCTGGGTGCCCGCCGCGCAATTGCTGCAGGCCGCCGTCCGTGCCTTCGCCGCCGACAGCGCCGCCCGCGCGCTCGACGTCGGGCTCAAGCCGGGCGGCCCCGACATCGAGCTGCTGATCGACTACGACCGCTTCCGCCAGATCCTCAACAACCTCATCGGCAACGCGGTGAAGTTCACCCAGCCCGGCGGCCGTGTCGTCGTCACCGCCGAACTCGGCCACGACGACGCCGCGCGCATCGTCGTCCGCGACAGCGGCATCGGCATGCGGCCCGACGACATCCCCCGCGCGCTCGAGCCCTTCGTCCAGCTCGAGAACATGCTCCGCCGCCGCTTCCGCGGCACCGGCCTCGGCCTGCCCATCGCCAAGCAGCTCGCCGAGGCGCATGGCGGCGCGCTGACGATCTCCAGCACCCACGGCGAGGGCACCGAGGTGATCGTGACGCTGCCGCGCGGCAGCACCCGCCAGATGGTCACCAGCATCCCCGCCTGAGAGCCCGCTACCCCAGCAGGTCCGCCGGGACCCGCGCCATCGCATGGAAGTTCTGGTCCAGCGCCCGGAACAGCCCCCACGTGTCGATATAGTTGCTGGGAAACCCCGGGCACCCGGCCTCCAGGTCTGCCTGGCGCGCATGCGCGTAATCGGTCCAGCGCTTGTTGGCCGGCCGGCGATGGTGGAAATCGTGGCATGGCGCGTCGCCCACCAGCACGAATGCCCGCACCAGCGCCTGCACCGTCAGCATGTCCGTCCACCACACCGCCCAGGCGAGCACGCCCCGCACGCTCGCGGCGGACCGGTCCGGCGGTTGCACCCCCGGGAACACGCCGGCCGTCGCCTCGCACACCAGCCGCTTGCCGCGCCCCTCGATCACCTCGATCGGCGGAAACCGGTGCTCGCACAGGATCCGGAACACGGTCGCCACCTGCAGCAGCACCGTGACCGGCACCACCACCGCCACCACGAACACCCACAGCAGATGCGCAGCCAAGGCTGCCGTCAGCAGCCCGCCCCAGAACGCCCGCCCGATCCAGTTGTGCGCCCGGTCGTGCGAGAACAGCCCGCCGCGAACCCGCTTGTACAGGAACCGTCCATGGAACCACGGCGAGACCAGGTCGACCAGCAGCCGCCGCCAGAGCGTCTCCCGGCTCGACGCCGGCGCGAGATCGCAGATCCCCACCACGAAGTCGGTGAACTCGTCGTCGTCTGTGAACAGCTTGTTGGCGTTGTGATGCACCATGTGCTCGCGCTGGTAGAGGTCGAAATGCTTGAACAGCAGGATCGCCGAGACCAGCCGCCCCACCTGCCGGTTGCGTTCGCGGGTCGAGAACACCGTCCCGTGCGAGCAATGATGGAACACCACCACCTGGAACAATCCGAGCCCCGACGTGGCCGCCAGCCATCCCGCCGCCAGCAGCAATCCGCCGATCGCCCACGCGGCCGCGCCAGGCGTCATCCCGCCCAGCACGAGCGCCCCGGCGGCTCCAGCGGCGATGCCTCCGATCGTCAGCCCCAGCGCCTCGCCCACATAGGCCAGCGGCGATTTGACCACCGGCGCCTCTCCCGGTGCGGGTTTGGCCGTGATCCAGGTCAGCAGCGGCTGGACGAAACCCGGCAGCCGCTCCGCCATCGCCACCCGCGGATCGCGCGCCGCGGGCATGTCCACGCCTGTCTCATCGGGCGAGAACGACGTTCGCGAATAATACATTTCTAACCTTTCGCACTATTTGTTCCGTTAACCGATCATTTTGCCGGCCTCACGACACTTCGTACGCTGTCGTAGCCAGATCAAAATAGAGCATTTGCGCGTTGCCGCGTCGTCAACGCCGATCTCTATTTTGAACGTAACAAAACTGTCGCGCCGATACCGTCAGCGCCGCTAACCGGCCCCGCCGTTTCGCAAGCCTGACGCACCTATGCTACACCGTTGCCACGAGACGAACCGCGCCGCGAAGGTATCGAGTGCCCCAGACCACCGCCCCAGCCACGCGGCGCCGCCCGTGAGCGACGCCCAGACCCCCGGCCAGCCGCCCTCCGACAGACTGCCCGTCACCATCGAGGAGGAGATGCGCTCCTCCTACCTCGCCTACGCGATGTCGGTGATCGTCAGCCGCGCCCTGCCCGACGCCCGCGACGGCCTCAAGCCGGTCCATCGCCGCATCCTCTATGGCGCCCGCGAGGGCGGCTTCACCCCGGACAAGCCCTACCGCAAGTCGGCCCGAATCGTCGGCGACGTGATGGGCAAATACCATCCGCACGGCGACGCCTCGATCTACGACGCCCTCGTACGCCTCGCGCAGTCCTGGTCGATGCGCGTCCGCCTGATCGACGGCCAGGGCAATTTCGGCTCCATCGACGGCGACAGTCCCGCAGCCCAGCGCTACACCGAGGCGCGTCTCGCCCGCAGCGCGATGTTCCTTCTCGACGACATCGACCGCGACACCGTCGGTTTCCAGCCGAACTACGACGAGAACGAGCAGGAACCCATCGTCCTGCCGGCCGCCTATCCCAACCTGCTGATCAACGGCGGCCAGGGCATCGCCGTCGGCATGGCGACCAACATCCCGACCCACAACCCGGCCGAGATCATCGACGCCACGCTGGCGCTCATCGCCGATCCCGACATGACGCTCGATGCGCTCATCGCGATCGTCCCCGGCCCCGACTTCCCCACCGGCGGCCTCATTCTCGGCCGCGCCGGCATCCGCTCCGCCTTCGAGACCGGCCGCGGCTCCGTCGTCATCCGTGCCCGCGCCGAGATCGAGGAGATCCGTCGCGACCGCACCGCCATCGTCGTCAGCGAGATCCCCTATCAGGTCAACAAATCCACCCTCCTCGAGCGCATGGCCGAGCTGGTCCGCGCCAAGACCATCGAGGGCATCTCCGACATCCGCGACGAAAGCGACCGGTCGGGTATGCGCATCGTCATCGAGCTCAAGCGCGACGCCACCCCCGAGATCGTCCTCAACCACCTCTACCGCTTCACCAGCCTGCAGACCTCGTTCGGCGTGAACATGCTGGCGCTGGACCGCGGCCAGCCCCGCCTGCTCGGCCTCAAGCAGTGCCTCGAGCTCTTCCTCGAGTTCCGCGAGGAGGTCGTCCTACGCCGCTCCCGCTTCGACCTCGCGAAGGCCCGCGAGCGCGCGCACGTCCTCGTGGGCCTCGCCATCGCCGTCGACGACATCGACGAGGTCATCCGCCTCATCCGCGCCTCGCCCGACGCCGCCGCCGCGCGCACGGCCCTGATGGGCCGCGACTTCCCGTCCGCCGGCGTCGAGCCGCTGCTCGCCCTGATCGATGACGTCGCCAACACCGTCACCGGCGGCCGCGTCAAGCTCACCGAGGCCCAGGCGCGCGCCATCCTCGACCTCCGCCTGCAGCGCCTCACCGGCCTCGAGCGCGACCGCATCACCGCCGATCTGAACGAGCTGGCCCTGAAAATCACCGACCTGCTCGACATCATCGGCAGCCGCCCGCGCCGGCTCGAGGTCATCCGCGACGAACTCGCCGCCGTCCGCGACGAGATCGCCACCCCGCGCCTGACCGACATCGTCGACGCCGTCGCCGACCAGGACGAGGAATCCCTTGTTGAGCCCGGCCGCATGGTCGTCACCATCACCCGCGACGGCTTCATCAAGCGCACCGGGCTCGACATCTTCCGCCAGCAGAACCGCGGCGGCCGCGGCCGCACCGCCGCCGGCCGGCGTGGCGACGACATCATCACCCGCTCCTTCATCGCCCACACCCACCAGTGGGTCCTGTTCTTCTCCTCCGGCGGCAAGGCCTACCGCGAGAAGGTCTGGCGCCTCCCCGAGGCCGCCCCCACCGCCAAGGGCCGCGCCCTGGTCAACCTGCTGCCCGAGCTCGGCGCCGACCAGATCACCACCGTCCTGCCGCTCCCCCAGGACGAGAGCCTCTGGGAGAACCTCTTCCTGATCTTCGCCACCGCCACCGGCAACGTCCGCCGCAACCGCCTCAGCGACTTCCGCAACGTTCGCTCGTCGGGCCTGATCGCGATGAAGCTCGACGACAACGACCGCCTGATCGGCGTCGCCACCGCGCGCGACGGCCAGGACGTCCTCCTCGCCACCCGGCGTGGCCGCTGCATCCGCTTCCACATCACCGACGACGCGTTGCGCGTCTTCGCCGGCCGCGACAGTTCCGGCGTGCGGGGGATCCGCCTCATCGGCGGCGACGAGGTCAACTCGCTGTGCGTGCTCGAGCATGTCGACGCGACCGTCGCCGAGCGTGCCGCGTATCTCCGCTCCGCCACCGCCCGCCGCCGCGGCCAGGACGCGATCGATGACACCGACATCGCCGCGGCCGCCGCCGAGATCGAGGCCGAACCCGACGAACTTGCGCCCGGAGAACCCGCCAACGACACCAACGGCGAGCAGGACCTCAGCCAGGAACGCGAGGCCGAGCTCGCGCTGCGCGAGGAGATCCTGCTCACCGTCACCGACGGCGGCTTCGGCAAGCGCAGCTCCGCCTACGAATACCGGACCACCGGCCGCGGCGGCCAGGGCATCGCCAACGTCGCACTCAGCAAGCGCACCGGCACCGAATCGGTCGCCACCCTGCCGGTCCAGCCCGGCGTCGACGTCATGCTGGTCACCGACAACGGCCGCCTGATCCGCGTCCCCGCCGACCAGGTCCGCATCACCGCCCGCCAGGCCATGGGCGTGACCCTGCTCCGCCTCGACAACAACGAGCGCGTCGGCAGCGCTTTCACCGTGCGCGAGGACCCGCTGGAAGGCCCCGAGGACCCGACCGACACGCTCGGCGCCGGCGCCCTCGCACCCGACGCGATCGACCCGGAGACCGACATCGAACCCGATCCCGATCCGGGCCCAGAGGATGCCTGACGCGTCCCGCGCGCTCCGCTGCGGCCTCTACCCGGGCACCTTCGATCCACCCACCTTCGGCCATCTCGACGTCGTCCGGCGCGCGAGCCGCCTGCTCGACCGCCTCGTCGTCGGCGTCGCCGCCAACGCCGGCAAGGGTCCGATGTTCACCCACGACGAGCGCACCCGGCTCGTCGAGACCGAAATCGACACGCTGCGCGACCGCGACGAACTCGACGGCTGCGACGTCCTCGTCCGTCCCTTCGATGGCCTCCTGGTCGATTTCGCCCGCGAGATCGGCGCGCGCACCTTTTTCCGGGGCCTTCGCGCGGTTGCCGACTTCGACTACGAGGTCCAGATGTTCGGCATGAATTCCCGCCTCGACCCCTCCATCGACACGGTCTTCCTCGTCGCCACCGGTGACAACCGCTTCGTCTCCTCGCGCCTGGTCAAGGAGATCGCCCGCCTCGGCGGCGACGTCTCCGCCTTCGTCCCGCCCCACACCTTGCGCGCGACCCTGGCCCGCCTGACCTGATCCGACCGCCCGGAGTATCGATGACCACCATCCTGACCCGCCGCGCCGCGTTCGGCGCCGCTCTGATCCTGGGAACCATCATGTCTGACCGAGCTGCCGCCGCCGACGCCACCGAGGACAAGTCCGACCTCATCGACCTCACCCTGCCGGGCGGCACCGTCGTCATCAGGCTGCGTCCCGACCTCGCGCCGAAGGCCGCCGAACGCCTCAAAGTCCTCTGCCGCCAGGGCTTTTACGACAACACCCCGTTCCACCGCGTCATCGAGGGCTTCATGGCCCAGGGCGGCGACCCGACCGGCACCGGCACCGGCGGCAGCCAGTTGCCCGACCTGCCGGCCGAGTTCACCCGCAACGCGAACTTCCTGCGCGGCACCGTCGGCATGGCACGAACCAGTGATCCGAACAGCGCCAATAGCCAGTTCTTTATCATGTTCGCCCCCGCCCCGAGCCTGGACGGCCAGTACACCATCGTGGGCCAGGTGATCAGCGGCATGGACGTGATCGACAAGGTCAAACGCGGCAGCGGCGGCAGCGGCACCGTCACCGACCCCACCCGCATCACCCACATGCGCGTCGAAAGCGACGCCGCGAAGTAGCGAAGGGCAGGGAAGGGCGGGGCCAGCCCCGCACCCCGCCGGGGGCGGCGCCCCCGGACCCGCACGACTTGGGCCGGTAGCTCAGTGGTAGAGCATTCGACTTTTAATCGAATGGTCGTGGGTTCGAACCCCACCCGGCCCACCATCGCACCCCAGCCCACAACCGTTGCATCCACAATCCGGACAAGACTACGTTGGACTAGACCCGTGGGCATCCATCATGCGGACCATCAACATCCACGCCGCCAAGACCCACCTGTCCCGCCTCGTCGACGAGGCCGCTGCCGGCGACGAAATCATCCTCGCCCGCGCCGGCAAGCCTGTGGCCCGGCTGCTGCCGCTCGCCCAGCCGCCGGCGGCACGCCATCGCGTCCTCGGTCGCCTGGCCGGTCAGGTCACCATTCCCGCGGACTTCGACGAACCCCTGCCCGACGACGTGATCGAGGCGTTCGAGGGGCGCTGATGCGCCTGCTGCTCGACACCCACATCCTGCTTTGGGCGCTCGTCGAGCCCGCCCGCCTGACCGCCGGAACCCGATCCCTCCTGGAGGATCCGGCCAACGAGGTGGCATTCAGTGCGGCCAGCATCTGGGAGATCGCCATCAAGGCCAGCCTCGGCCGCATCGGCTTCGCCGTTCGTCCCGGCCGGATCGCCCAGGCGGCACGCGAGACCGGCTTCGTCGAACTCGCAATCGGCGCCGACACCGCCGCCCGCGTGGTCGACCTGCCGCCCCATCACCGCGACCCGTTCGACCGGCTGCTCATCGCCCAGGCGATGGCAGACCCGATGTGGCTCTACACCGCCGACCCGCTCCTGCCGCGCTATTCGGATCTGGTTCGGCTGGTCACGTGACACAAAAGAACCCGACACTTGCCCACAGAAGGCTGAGCGGAGATGCGTCTGTCTGTAATACGCTCTGTAATACGGAGAGAGTGGATGACGACCGTCACGGTCCGCAGGCAAGGCAATTCGGTCGGCGTGACATTCCCGGCAGAGACACGGATCCGCATGGGCTTCGAGGTCGGCCAGGACCTGACCCTGGTCGAGCTGGCCGACGGCGTGAAGCTGGTCAAGCGCAACCTCGTGCTCGGGCGCCAGATGGAGCTCGCCCATGACGTGCTCCGCGAGCAGGCCGATGCCCTTCAGGAACTCGCCCATCGTTGAACGACCCGGAGTTCCTCGAAGCCGACGTCGTCCTGTTCCTGCACGACCGCGCCCTTCGGGAATATGGCGGCATCCAGGCAATCAAGCACGAAGACCTGCTGCAAAGCGCTCTTGACAGGCCGATCGACAGGCACGCTCACGCTGACCCGCAACTCGTGGACCTGTTCGAGCTCGCCGCCGCCTACGCCTACGGTCTCGCCGGCAATCATCCCTTCCACGATGGCAACAAGCGAACGGCATGGAGCAGTTGCGTTCCGTTCCTCAAGGTGAACCGCATCGAACTCGATGCGGCCGCCGCCGACATCGTCGACCGGATGGTCCGACTTGTCACCGGAAAGCTCGACGAGACCGGTTTCGCGGCATGGCGCCGTGAGGTTCGCAAGGTCTTGGGAAGCGTGGACCGGTGGGATTCAAGCATTCGCCCAACTGCCACATCCGCGTGACCCTGGCCCGCCCCTCCAAATTTGATTTAGGATTGCCCCACTTCCAACCATCGCGAGACCATAGCCGTGGCGAGTGCACAGGCCGATCAAGTCCCCGACCCCGTCATCGCGGCGGCCGAACGCGAGTGGTCGTCCCACAGGAGCGATTGCAGCGGTTTCGTCCGGGCCGTCGCTCAGGATCTTGGCATTCCTCTTGGCGGCCTCGCCAATCATCTGGTCGACATGTGGAACAGCGATCCCGGCTGGATCAAGCTAGGTCATGACCACCAGCGAGCAAGTTTGCTAGCCGCGCAAGGCTATCTTGTTGTCGCAGGCCGCAAGGAGACAGCTCACGGTCACGTCGTCATCATCGTTCCTGGCACCTCGGCGCATGGTGACGCTGTCGGCTACTGGGGCAGGCTTGGCGGCATCGGTGAGAAGCATAAAGGCCTCGGCTTCGCCTGGAAACGATCCGACCTTTCGACGGTCCAATACTTCGCCATACCCATCACGGCAAAACCAAACTCATGAAGGCTGTCGGCCTCGTCTTCTTCCTTCTTGCGGTCGCGCCCCCCGCCCTCGGCGAAGCGACGGCTACCTTCCAGACCATCCACCCCGGAAAGACCGCTATCGCCGCCGGAACGTATCACCTCGACCTCGGCGACGCCGACGATCCCGCCAACCCACGCTCATGGCAGGGCCCGATCCGCATTACCCGGGCCAACCATCCCGCCTGCACTGTCAGCGATGACGTCTCCATCATCGAGCCGCCGATCCGCCTGACCCGCCACCACCTGCTCTACGTCAGCACCTACTCCGGCAGCGAAAACCGCCTCTACGTCGTCGACGCTCGCGACTGCGCGATCCGTTGGACCAGCCCCTTCTTCAACGGTGCATCGACCATCGTCGGCCACACCCTCGAGCTCCCCGGTGCCGGCGCCTTCTCGATCGACGCCAACGGGATCCCCGAGCGCTGACAGCCAACCCGAGACCTGGTCGCTGTATGACGGCGTATGATGGCGCGGAGCCCCGCCTGCGTGCCGACGAAGGGCAGGGTCCATGCGAATCGTGATTGAACAGCAAGCATTCCTGCTGGCACGCTGGGAGGACATCCATGGCCGAACTGACTGACGTGCAGATCGATGCCGCTCTGGAGCGCGGCCGACCCGAGCGCCTGCATGAACCGCGCGCGGTCTCGGCCCGTTACGACCGCCAGCTCGACCGGATCGTTGTCGAGCTGACCAACGGCTGCACCTTCGCCTTCCCGCCCCGTCTTGGACAGGCACTGCACGCCGCGACCAAGGTTCAGCTTACCCAGATCGAGATTCTCGACGCTAATTATGGTCTGGACTGGAAAGAACTGGACGCCGACCTGTCGATTCCGGGTCTGCTGTCCGGTCTTTTCGGACCGAGGGCCTTCGCCGCTCAGCACGCAGGCCGGTCTAGATCTCCCGCCAAGGCGAGGGCAGCCCGTGCAAACGGCGCCAAGGGTGGACGCCCCCGCAAAAAAGCCTAGTCTGTTTCGAACCCGTTTGCTTCGTCGCTTGTCGGGCGCTCGTGAGTGTCACTTGTGCTTGCCTCGCCCTCAGGATCGGGCTCGTCGACAATCGTGGTGAATGTTCGTCGCGCCGCCTCGCCGATGCCACGTGTCACGACAGCATCGAAGCCTCCGCCAACGAAACCGCCAACAAACGGGACCATCTTCGTGAGGTTCACCAGACCGGTGCTGCCTGCCTTCGTGACAAGTCGAAAGCCCACCGCCTGATTGATCCTGGTCAGGGTCTTGCCAGAGATCTGCATGATGAGGCTCGTTGTCAGCTTTGTTCCGAGCTTTACCCCAAAATCCTGCAGAATTGTGGCCGCTGCACTTCCAGTCAGGGACAGGAACGCAAGCGTTCGTACTTGCGGGTCTTTGATGTTGTAGCCGCGTAGGTGAGCGATCGCGGCAATCATGCGGAGCTGAATCAGCAAGACCGAGGCAAGGTTTACCGGAACTGCGACGGGAAGGGTAATCAACCCGCCAAGATTGGTGACAAACCCGGCGGTCGCCGCGTAACCAGTCTGCCACATGATCAGATCGTCGATGGCCGCCTCGACCGAGTTCCCACAACTCTTGAGGTGGCTTTCCCCCAGGTCCTCCGCCGAGCCAAGACCCGGAATATGCGCGCTGGCCTGGCTGTAGGCCCACTCAAGACCTTCCATCATAGTCTTGACCGGAAGACTCAGCTCCGTCGAGCCAGGTTCCTCCTCTACTTCCGACATTGTGTTCTCGTCCTTCATTGAGTCGATCATGCTGCCGCCCGCCGTTTGACATCATCCAGAACGATACAGAGTGCGTCGATCGCCGCGTCCGCAAAAACCCCTTCCACCCCACGCGGACTGAAGTCGGTATAGGGCGAATCATACAACCGTTCGGCATCCATGATCCCGTTCTCCGTCAGGTGGTCGATGATCGTCTCGACCAGCTGGATCTGGTTGGCGGTCCACGTCCCGCCGGCCAAGAACGCGGCGAACGCCTCCTTGGCCGCCGCCCGATCGAGCCCCACAAGCGACCGCACGAACAGCCCGAGCCCCGCCGACACCGCCTTGGCCTGCGCGATATCCTCGGCCGTCCCGGCGCCGCTCTCGGCAAGCATCCGCTCCAACTCCTCCAGATCGCTCGCCGTCAGTTGCCGGTTGGTCCGCAGCTTGACCAGCGTGACATGGTCGCGGTGCGCAAGCAGGAAATGCCGCACTTTCGCCCGGAACTTCGCGAACTCGTCCGGCGCGCCGAACCGCTCTAACGCCACCGTGACCGCCTCCTCGATCTCGTCGGCGAAATCGGTGAAGATCAGTGCGCGCTTGGCCTTCTCGATCAGGTGCACCAGGCCGCGCAATCGCTTGCGCGCGTTCTCCAGCATGCCGAGCGTGACGTCCTGCCACCATTCGTCGGTCTGCAACTCGGCCAGGAACGCGAGCTGTTCGCGGATCGTCGGAATGCTCGCCTGCTCCTCGAGTGCCGCGGCCAGCCCGACCACCTGCTCCTTCAACGACCGGAACCCGACGCCGGGTCCGAGCACGCAAAGCTGCAGATTGAGCATCAGCAGATCGAACCGCTTCGCCTCCTGCCGCTCCGGATCGCGCTCCGACGGCAGCCCCGCGACATGCTCGGCAAGCTCGTGCCGGACCTCCTCGCCGAGGTCCAGCCAGGGCGCCGCCTCGGCAAACCCCTCCACCAGCCGCCGCTTCGGCCGGACGATGAAGTTGTCGACGTTCATCGCCGCAACTTCCGCCCGCAGCGTTTCCGCCAGCTCATCGCGGAGCATCGTCTCCGCATCCGCGTCGCGCCCGACCGCGGCC
Organism: Acetobacteraceae bacterium; assembly: GCA_965276655.1. Taxonomy (GTDB): domain Bacteria; phylum Pseudomonadota; class Alphaproteobacteria; order Acetobacterales; family Acetobacteraceae; genus CAXTPV01. Next base: position 2,355,701 of record CBDIBD010000003.1, on the reverse strand, counting down.
CGCCGCCGTTCGTCGATGGCGCCCACGACATCCAGCCGCGTCCTGAACAGCCTTGCGGTGAGGCTCTCCGCCACCGCGCCCTCGGCCGCCGGCGCGTCATGGCTGAAATACTCGAGATTCTGGCAGAAATCGAACACCGAGAAGAACTGCTTGTCCCGCCCCGGCCCGAACAGGTCCGGCCGCAGCCGCGTGCCCCGCCCGATCATCTGCCAGAACTTCGTCTTCGAGCGTACCGGCTTGAAGAACACCAGATTGACCACCTCCGGCACGTCGATGCCGGTGTCGAGCATGTCGACGCTGATCGCGAGATGCGGGGTCTTGCTCGGCTGTGAGAGCCCGTCGATCAGGCTTTGCGCGTAGTCCACCTGGAAGTCGATCACCCGCGCGAAGCTGCCCTTCAGATGCGGATAATGAACGTCGAATCGTTCCTGGATGAACGCGGCATGCGCATGGTTGCGCGCGAACACGATGCTCTTGCCGAGCCGGTCGCCCCCCTCGACATGCTGCCCATTCGTCATCAGGTGGGCGAGCGCCTTGTCGACCGTGTCGGCATTGAACAGCCATTTGTTGACCGCCTGCGCCTCGACCCGGTCCGGCGCGCCGTCCTCGCCCCATTCCTTGTCGTCCCAATCCTCCTTCTCTTCCTCCGAGAGCTGGTCGTAGCTGATCCCCCGGGTCGGGAACCGCAGCGGGACCGACACCGCCCGCATCGGCACCAGATACCCGTCCCGCACCGCCTCCTCGAGCGAGTAGGCGTCCGTCGGCACGCCCGTCTCCAGATCGAACAGCCCGTACGTGTTCCGGTCGATCTCGTCCTTCGGCGTCGCCGTCAGCCCGACCAGCAGACTGTCGAACCAGTCGAAGATCGCGCGATACTTGCGGTAGATCGACCGGTGCGCCTCGTCGACGATCACCAGGTCGAAATGTCCCGGCCCGAACCGGCGCGCCGCCCCGTCCTGCTCGTCGATCAGCGTCATCATCGTGGGATAGGTCGAGACGAACACCCGCCCCTCGGCCGTCTTGTCCGTCAGCAGGTTGACCGGCGCCCCCGACGGCAGATGCGCCTTGAACGCGCCCACCGCCTGGTTCACCAGCGCCGTCCGGTCGGCCAGGAACAGGACGCGCTTGGCCCAACTGCACCGCATCAGCAACTCGACCAGCGCGATCACCGTTCGCGTCTTGCCGGCCCCCGTCGCCATCACCACCAGCGCCTTGCGCTGGTCCACCTCGAACGCCTCGGCGATCCGCCGGATCGCCCGATGCTGATAAGGGCGCTCGACGATCCGCTCGTCCGGCGCCGCGTCCGCCAGCCGTCGCCGTGTCGTGCGCCGCTGGATCAGCAGTGCCAGCTCGGATTTCTTGTAGAAGCCCTGCACCTCGCGCGGCGGATACCGCGCATCGTCCCAGATCCAGTGCTCGTAACCGTTCGAGCAGAAGATCACCGGCCGCTGCCCGTGCATCGCCTCCAGGCAGTCGGCATAAAGCTTTGCCTGCTCCTGTCCCTTCAGCGCCGAGTGTCGCGTCCGCTTCGCCTCCACCAAAGCGAGCGGCTTGCCGTCATCTCCCCACAGCACGTAATCCACGAACCCCTGGCCGGTCCCGTACGGCATGTCGGTGACCGGATACTCGGCGACATCGAGACCGTCCGGGTTCCATCCCGCCTCGCGCAACAGCAGATCGATGAAACGGTCGCGCGTCGCGGCCTCGTTGTAGTCGTGCGTATCCGGCGTCTTCGCATTGGCCGCCAGCGCCGCCGCCACCGCCTCGCGCGCCTGCTGCAGTTCCGCGCTCAGCTTCGCCCGGTCCGCCAGCACCTCGGCCAGCTTCTCGTCCCGCTCCCGCAACTCCGCCTCGCGCTTGCGAAGCTGATCGAGCGTGAGTTTCGCGATCTGCGCCATCGGCCGCGGCAGCTTCCCCGGATCGAATTTCTGCGAATCCGCCGGCTTTTCTCCCCGCGTGTAGGTTCGAGCCAGCCAGAAGGCGAAATGAAACAGTTCTCCGACCGCGGTCCGCGCATCGGCCTCGCTGACCGGTTTCTCTCCATGCACCGCCTTGTTGCCGCACTCCTTCAGGAACCGCGCCTTGTAGAAGATCGCGTCCCCGGCCACGGTTCGAAAGCTCGGCTCATGGATCAGCGCGCTGAGGTTGTCCTGGTAAGGCAGCTTGAGACGCCCATCGAACTTGTAAAGCCACGCCATTGCGAGTTCTAGCGCGCGACGGGTGTAGAACGCGGCGGCCCGTGGGTCCGACGACGCAAGTGCTTCCGCACGATTGGCGTCGCCGGCGATGTCCGGCCACTCGAGAGAAAGGAAGCCAAACTGGGACACGGATCAGAGGCCCCCTCTGAAGGCGCGATGTTGAAGAGAGGAGGCGAGACAGGCGATTTGGCTGAGTGATCGCTCCCGCACCACTCTTGCGGATGCTATCCTTTCTAGCTTGTTCGCATACTCACTCTGTAGATCGCGGGGCGGCACAGGAATGCGTATTGATTGGACTTCTTTCGCATTGATATTTGCCATCCCAATAATGCTCTTGCACATTCCCCGCAAAACGGCTTTGCCATGCGCCGAATTCAGGAAGCCGGCGATGTACTCAGGAGCAGCTCTCGCATTGACGCGCAATCGGACAAGGTAGCCCGCGAAAGCATACGGCTCGCTGATGTTGAACACAGCGGTTTTGCCCACCAGCTCTGCGCTGTTGGTTCGATTGAAGAGGATGTCGCCGCGCTCGACCATATAACGCGACGCGTCGCTCTTCTGTAGGTCGATATATTTGAGATCCCGCAGGTCCAGACTGCCATCGGCACGAATGTTGTTCATACGTAGCATCGGGAGCCTACCGTTAAGCCCAGCTTTCTCGCTAGATCCGTAACTCGCCGAGGAGAGAAGATCACCAATCAACCCCATGGGCCACCTCTCGTGTTTCGCTCCCGGGTTTCCGAACATTCCCACAAAAATTGCCCTCCCCATCTCGTCGAGCCGCGCCAGCGCCGCCTGCCGCTTCACCCGCAGCGCATCAGCCTGATCAAGAATGGCAGCAATCCGGCGCTGCTCGCTCAGAGGCGGCACGGGGATTTTCACACGGGCAACTACCGCTTTCGATACTTCCTTAAAAGTCGCCCCGTTCCCGAGTCCCTCAAGGTATGAGCGTTTCGAACGTAGCCAGTGATAGAGGTATGACGGTTCGAGAAGCTCGCGGTTTGGAACCATGCTCTTGAAGCCCTGGTTCGTGGACATAGGCGTCGTATTGATTGCAACATGCCCTATGGGCGCGCGTGAGCTGAAGAGGACGCTGCCGGGCGGCAAGATGCTTGCACCGCAAGACTCGAGGCCGCCTCTCGTAATCTTCCTGGGAGTATCTCCAATGACCGGACCATCCAGATCGCTCAGATCCTTCGGGGTTGCCCAGCAGATCTCTCCGTCCCAGTAAGCCGCTACAGATGTGCTCGGCGTCGAGCCAGAAACAATCTGACAGCACTCATCAAGACGCATGGTATGCCAAGCGTTCAAGACAGCATGTCCTCCAGCGCCTTCATCCCCTCTCGAATCTCGTCCTCCAGGCTCACCAACTCTGCCAGGATCTCTTGCGGCGGTCGGTGCGCCATTTCTTCCCGCACCACTTCCTTGTAGCGGTTCAGCGACAAATCCCACCCCGTCGCCGCGATCTCCGCTTTCGGGACCACAAAGCTCTGCGCCGTCCGCGCTCGCTCGCTTTCCGCCCCGTCCCGCTCCCGCCACCGCGCCAGCGCATCCGGCAGATTGTTCTTCGCGTGTTCCGCCTCGTCCAGCGCCTCAACAGGCACCGCCCCCAGCTTCGCCTCCGGCAGCAGCGGCTGCCGCTTGTCGTCCAGGCTCCGTCCATCCGCCCGCATGTCATAGAACCATACGCCGTCCGTCCCGCCGCTGTCCGTCCGGGTGAACAGCAGGATCGCGCACGACACGCCGGCATACGGCCGGAACACCCCCGACGGCAGCGACACCACCCCGTCCAGCTTCTGGTCCTCCACCAGCATTCGCCGCAGCTCCTTGTGCGCCTTCGAGGACCCGAACAGCACCCCGTCCGGCACGATCACCGCCGCCCTGCCGCCCGGCTTCAGCAGCCGCAGGAACAGCGCCAGGAACAGCAGCTCCGTCTTGCGCGTCTTGACGATCTGCACGAGGTCTTTCGCCACCGTCTCCGCGTCCAGCGCGCCCGCGAACGGCGGATTGGCCAGCACCAGCGTATAGCGCTCCGCATCCTCCGAATGGTCCTGCGCCAGGCTGTCCCGATAGCGGATGTCCGGGTTCTCCACCCCGTGCAGCAGCATGTTCATGCTGCCGATCCTGAGCATCGTCCCGTCGAAATCGAACCCATGGAACATCCCGTGATGGAAATGCCGGCGCATCGTCTCGTCTCGCAACATTTCCGGATGCGCCGCCCGCAGATGTTCCCCCGCCGCCACCAGGAACCCCGCCGTGCCGCACGCCGGATCGACGATCAAATCCGTGGGCGTCGGCGCCGTCATCGCCACCATCAGACCGATGATGTGCCGCGGCGTTCGGAACTGCCCGTTCTGCCCCGCCGTCGCGATCTTGCCGAGCATGTATTCATAGAGGTCGCCCTTGGTGTCGCGATCTTCCATCGGCACGTGGTCGAGCATGTCCACCACCCGCGCCAGCAGGGCAGGGGTCGGAATGGTGAACCGCGCGTCGCGCATGTGATGCGAATAGGTCGAGCCGTCCCCGCCCAGCGTCCGCAGGAACGGGAACACATGCTCCCCGACCACCTCATGCATCTCGCTCGGCGCCATGTTGCGCAGCCGCGACCACCGCAGATCCTGGTAAGGCCGCCCGCGCGCATCGTTCCCTTCGGGGAACGTGCGCCGCGCCATCGCCTTGCCGAATCGCGCCGCCTTCCGCTCCTCGACCGTGTGCAGGTCGTCGAGCCGCCGGATGAACAGGAGATAGGTGATCTGCTCGATCACCTCCAGCGGGTTCGAAATCCCCCCGGTCCAGAAACTGTTCCAGATCTGGTCGATCTGGTTGCGTATCTCGCCGGTCAGCATTCCGAACGTTCCAGTCCGCCAGGTGTTAGTTCGTTCGTGTCATACTCCTGCGTTGCGTGGGCGGACGCAACCTCCGGATGGATAGCGCGTCGCCGCCCGATCGGGCCCTGCAAGATCGGGTCGAGCAAGGCTAGGAGCTTGTCCTGGTAACGGCTTTGGTAAGGTTTGATTGGCGCTGTGGGTGTGAGGGCGGATTGGTGCTGGTGCTCATGCGGTGAGCTTTGCGAGGTTGTGGGCTATGCAGATCAGTGCCCATTCTGCTCGGACCTTGTCGATGCCGCGGAGAAGGAACTGGCGGAAGTTTCTGGCTTGTTTGATCTGTCCGAAGACGGGTTCGACGACGTATTTCCGCATTCGGTATCGACTTCGATGTCCGCCTTGCCGGATCCTGGCGCGCATGGCCTGAACCAGCGGACCGCCCTTCTTGCCGTACCCCGGCTTGCTGGCGCGGCCGGTCGCGACGTAGCCGCGCACCGTGCGTTCGACGAGGCCGGCCAGGTTGGCCTCTGAACAGAAGCCATTGTCGGCGGATGCCTCGTCGGGCATGGCGCCGGTGTTGTCCTGCACGGCATCGATCAGCGGCAACAAGGCGTCCTGGTCGGAGCCGTTGTTGGTCAGGCAGTGCGCCACGATGATCTGCGCGTCGGCATCGACCGCGGCCTGTGCATTGTAGGCCTGAACGAAGCCATCGCGACCCTTCATGATCCGGCTGTCGGGATCGGTGAAGTTGCGCTGGGCGCTGGGTTTCGGCTGTCCTGGCGGGTGCGCGGGAGGTCTGCCTGGGCGTGGCTTGGGGGCCTCATCGGCGTCGCGCCGAGGCGGCGGTCTGGCCGCCTCCGCCAGTCGGGCCTCGGCTTCAAGCGCGGCCTTGGCGGCGCGGATGCGCGCGAGCCGAGCCTGCTTGTCGCGCATCCAGTCGGGCGGCTCGTCGCCGCGCCGGGTGCTGCCATGCTCGGCATCCTCGGCCGCATCCTCGGCTTGCGCGCGGTCCAGCCACTCGGCCACTTCGCGGACGAGTTCAGCCTCGGCCTCGACCATCCGGGCGTAGCTCATCGCCTTGTGCTTGGACGCGTTGGCTTTGATCTTCGTGCCGTCGACGGCGACATGACCGAGGCCGGCCAGACCAGCCTTGCGACAGACAGCCAGCACCTGCACGAACAGGTCCGCCAGGGCATCGAGGTGACGCCGCCGGAACTCGCTGATCGTGCGGAAATCCGGCCGGTTCAATGCGGTGACCGCCTGGAAGTCCAGCCGCTCCTCGCAGCCACGCGCGATCCGCCGCGAAGAATAGACGCCGCTGCGATAAGCGTAGAGCAACAGCGCCACCATCATCGCCGGATGATAGGGCGGATAGCCCTTCAGCTCAGTGTAGGCGGCCATGATCGCGGAGAGATCAAGCTCCTCGCTCACCAAGTCGCGGATCAGGTGGGCCGGATGGCCAGCCGGGACGAAGTCGGCAACCGACGGCGGCAGAAGCCAAACCTCGTCCGTCTTCCAGGGGCGAAACACTTTGCTCATCCACCAAGAGAATCACCAAGCCAACGTCGCGTCGAGCTCATTCAACCGTTACCAGGACAAGCTCCTAGTGGTCCGATCCTGATGCTCCCTGCCCGAGCGTCAGGTGAATCGGCCCACCAAAACAATGGGCTGTGGGCAAATCTGACGGTTTCTTCCGCCGGATTTTGTCCACGAGCGGGCGGCAATTGCTCGAGGACACCGGTCGGGAACAACGTTGGCCCATCCATGGCGGCGCGTGCGCACCGTCACCCAACGAATGTCACACCGCTTCCGCCTCATCCTCACCCAGCACTCGCGCGTCAAGTTCCTCCCGGGACATCGGGCAATCGATAACATTCAGCAACTCCGCCCTCTTGAGCCCGACCTGTCTGGCCATTTGGCTAAGCAGATTGTCACTGACGTCCTCGCCTCCCGCCGCATGACTCGGCATCGTTCGCGCCGTGGTCGTTCGACCCGTCAAATCCTCCTAGATGAAGCGGATATGCTTTCGTCCCTCCTTGACCGAGAACCCCTTGGCCTGGAGCCCGGATCGAACGTCCCGATGCTTACGCGGCATTCGGCAAAGTCTGAAAGGCGGCCAGGACACGTTGCTTGAGGACTATAGAAGCCCTGGTCAGCTTGTCGTCCGGTGCCATCACATATCGCTTCCACAACACGGCGATGTCGTCTTCCAATGCGGACACCAGCATCTCGCGCGTTTCCGCGAACACCGAAATCGTCAGGGACGGCACGGCAGCGGAACAGACCGCCTCGGCCTCATCGTACGCAACTGCCGCAGAAATCGCTTCGATCGGCATGATGGTAGCGTTTCCGCGGACGACCGGGCCGATCGAAATCGCCGACAGGTCGATCGGCTCGATGTGGTCGACATCGTCGATCGAGATCGGCCGTCCGTCCGCATCCCGCGTAACAGAGCCGAACACCAGCAGCTGCTCGCGTGGATGATCGAGCAGGCTTGCCTCGACATGCGCCTCATAGACGCAACTGAGATCGCGATCCGTTCCCAGATGACGAATCGTGAGCCCGTGCTTCGCGAAATCGATGCGCTTGAATTCACCGACGACCGAACCCCGTGCGGATCTATGCGTCGTCTGACGTGCGAGACGTTCCACGAACGGACGCGCCGAAACGCTGTCCAACAGCACGCGGCTATGCCGACGGACTTCGAGCTCGACACCCGAATGAGCTGACGGAATGACGCGCTCCAGAGCCTCAACAACGAACCCTCGCCAGGTCTCGTCCAGTGTCGGGACGCCGAAGCGGGAACTGTCACCAGCGCGGACCCCGTCGAGCAGCCGGTCCACCTCGTCCATTGTCGAGGCAGCGTCCTGTAAGCCCAACAATCCGGAACTCTCGATCCGCACGGGCGAGAGATAGCTTCCCTGAACCGGCAACTCGCACACCAGCCGGTAACGCTCTTGCAGATCGATTGACGGTCGCAGACGCCGGCCGGGAACACGTCCCTCTTGCCGCATCGCCATCAGATAGACCAGGCGTTGGATCGCCTCGAGCGATTGCGCCAGCGCGCTCGCCGGCGCCGTGTGGACGTCAGGCTGTCTTGGATCGTAGAATCTGAGGATCATGTCGCCCTTTTCCATGCGCTCCCTGAATCACACCGTTAAGTAATAAGCAAGTGTCCGGTCCGCCGACGGACACTCCTCCCCAACCCCCGCACCGCGGCGGCCCCTCTCCAATCTCGAGCTGGCCCGCCATCTCGGCATCGACGAGAAAGCCGTCCGCCGCCTCCGCGACCCGCTCCACCGCAGCCACATCGCCCAACTCGAAGCCGCCCGGCACGCGCTCGGCCACCGGCTCACCGTCGAGATCGAGCGATCGCCCTCCCTTGCGAAACCCGGCCTGCCCGAACGGCTGGTGCCCGCCAGCTGATCAGCCCCGGCAATACGCCCGAAACGGCGACCCGCCCGCGTCGCATTCCTTCGCGCCGGCGGCGTGCAAGGTGACCATCCGCGTCGTCCCGGCAAACTTGCACACGAGGTAGGGGTCGACCCCGTCAAGATTCCACCGATCGAGCACACCCGCCGACACCGGCTCGAGATCCGCCATCTGGTTCGGTGGCCCGTCGAAGAGCGACGCGTTGTCAAGACGGTGAGGCCCCGCCGCATCCTTGATCAAAGGAGGACACGTGACCGGCCCGGCCCCACCGCACGCGATAGCGACCACGAGCAGTCCGGGGAGCCATCTATTGCGCGACATGGAACGCGTCCCCGTCGTTGTCTTTCGAGCCATGCCCGTCCTTGAACCGGATCGTCCGCTCGTGGACCGGCTGCCGCGTGTGCCCATTCCATTGATCGAGAACTTGGATGCCGACGGCGTTCTGGCCGAGATAGAGGGCCGCGTGGCTGCGTCGATCCAGATGATTGCCATACCGGCCATCCGCATCGAAGGTCGCGATCACCGTTCCCGGCGCAATCGCCTGTGACCCACGCACAAGCGGGCCCTCGCTCCAAAGTGACGCGGGCGGCGTTGATACCGCTGCGTGAATGAAGGTGACACATTGCCCGTCGCCGACAAGCGTCCCGAGCAAGCCCCGCGCCGCTTTCAAGTCCGCAACGAATGGCCCGTGCTTCAATCTATTCCTCCAAACCAATGACGAGACCAATAACCGTTACGCATCCGGTCGATCTGGTTGAGGATCCGACCGGTCAGCATCGGCTCATCCAAGCCCAGCTGTGAGCGAAGACAACGACGACCGCCAATCGATAACACGATGAAGCGGACCTGAGCCGCAAACCTTTGCCACAACTCGTTAGGTCGAACCGATCGCGCCGAAACACTACATTCGTGTATTCTCTGTGCAACGACGGAGGTCATCATGGGCGTCCCGCTCTCCATCCGCCTCGACGATGAGATCCGAGACATCCTCGCATCCGAAGCCCGCGCGCGCGGCGCCGGCCTTGCCACCTTCCTCCGCGACGTCGCCACCAGAGCCGCCCGCGAAGCCTAGCGCGCCCGGATCCGCGCTCAGAGCGAGCAGGTCGCCCGCTACCTGCAGGGCAGGGCGCTCTACGACGATGTCGGCACCCCCAATGCCGATGCCGGCTGACCAGCCGCTTCCCCTCGTCGCCGGCCAGATCGTGCTCGCCGACTGGCGCGGCGACGCAAAACCCAAGGAACCCAACAAGCGCCGCCCCGCCATCGTCGTCGAGGACGACCACCTTTTCGTCCCGGCCTACCCCAACGCTCTGCTCGTCCTCCTGACCGAGGACGAACAGCTCGTCATTGCCGCCCTCTCGCCTCCGATCATGCCCAGTTTCGAGAACGGCTGCGCCAAGCCTTGCTGGGCCGCCTCCCATCTCGTCACCACGACATCGAAATCACGCCTCCGTCAGACCGGCTCCCGCATCACCGCCGGCCAGCTCGCTGCCATCCGTCGCCAGATCCCCCTGGCCATCGGTCTCGACCTGCCCTTCGCAGAGGCGATCTCCTGACGCTCGGATCACAGCGGCCTTCACTCCATCGGCTGCACCACCCGCGCCGGCTCCGGCCGGAACCCCCCGCCCGCGGCCTCCCGCGCCCGCGCCAGCCGCGCCCCCTCCTGCGCCAGATAGTCGAACAGCCGATCCGGATCCGTCGCCCGCAGCCCGATGCCCGCCAGCTCCGCCCCCTGCGCCACCACGATCTCGCGCGCGTTCGCCTCGATCCCGTCCACGATCAGCCGTGCCACCTCGTCCACGTCCATCCCCGCCTCGATATTCTCGTCCGACACCCCGCGCACCGACCCATCACCCTGCAGCGCGTTGACCGCGATCGGCGTCCGCACCGATCCCGGCAGCACGATCGTGACCGCCACCCCGTAGGCCAGCTCGAACTCCGCCCGCAGCGCTTCGAAGTATCCCACCATCGCGTGCTTGGCGGCACAGTATCCCGTCCGCAGCGCCGTCCCGGTCCGTCCCGCCAGCGAGCTGATCGCGACGATCCGCCCCGACCGCCGCTCGACCATGTGCGGCGCCACCAGCTGCGTCAGCCGCAGCGGCGCAAAGAAATCCGTCTCCATGATCGCCCGATACGTCGCGAATTCCGTGTCCAGCGCCAGGCTGCGCTGGCTCACCCCCGCGTTGTTGACCAGCATGTCGATCCGCCCCCGCCACGCCAGCGCCTGCGCCGCTACCCCCGGCAGCGACGCGAGGTCCGTCGCCTCGAACGGCAGCACCAGCGTCGGCGCCGCGATCGACGCCGCCACGTCCTCCAGCGCCGCCATCCGCCGCCCCGACAGGACCAATCCCCATCCCGCCGCGCCCAGCGCCCGCGCCAGCGCCGCCCCGATCCCCGACGACGCCCCGGTGATCCAGACGACCTGTCCGGTTTCGCTCATCGCCTGCCTCCGTCATTCTGACATCCATCCAAGCACACGCGCAGGGAGCAGCACATGCCGAGGCAATCCATCGATCTGTCGGTCCCGCTCGAGAACGACGTCCCCGCCGATCCGCCCGGCTACGGCCCCTTCTTGAGCTACCACGACCACGCCGAGGGGGCCGTCCACCTCGCCGATGTCTTTCCCCGCCTGCGTCCGGAGGATCTCCCTGAAGGCCAGGGCTGGGCCTTCGGGCGCGCGCAGATCTCCACCCACAACGGCACCCACATGGACGCGCCCTGACCCTGGTGCGCATCTGCGCGATGCCTCTGATGGAGGCGCAGGAATTCAAGGCAGCCGGTCGGCTCTTCAACCAGGTGACCCGCTACCAGCTGGCCATGCTCGGCATGCCCGAGCCGCCGCCGGCGCCCGACCCGGACCACGAGCTCGCGGCCGAAGACCCGGAACCGGCACCCCCGCAAAACCCGTCACCCCAGTCTGAAGACAGCGCCAATCTCGCCGCATGGAAAAGCACCCCGACCCCGACGGCGAATCGCATCAGGATCTCATCGCCGAGTTCCACGAACTCGCCCGCGCCCGCTGGGGCGGGCGGTCCGGTCCCGATCCGCTCAACGCCGCCGAGCGCGCGGAACTCCTCAGGCTGCGGGCCGCCGCCCAGCGTTTCCGCCAGCAGGTCCTCTTCGGACAGTATTCCGCGCTCGAATTGCTGCGCATCTGCGCCGTCAACCTGCTCCACGAGGGAGACTACCGGAACGCCGGCAAGGCGCTCCGCGAGATCATCCGCATCGAGGAGAAGCGGGAAAAAACCGTGACCATCGCCCACTAGCCGCTCTTCCCGCGGCCATCGCGAACGTCGGGTGCCCTACCGCCGCCCGCCCACCTCGTCGAGATGCTCCAGCAGGTCCGCCGGATCCTCGTACACCCGCGCCGCCCCCGCCCGCTCCAGCTCGTCCACCCCGTAGCCGCCCGACTGCAGCCCCACCCCAAGTCCGCGGCAGCGGCGCGCCGCCAGCATGTCCCAGATCGCGTCGCCCACGATCACGCAGTGCTCGACATCCGCCCCCAGCCGGCGCGCCGCCTCCACGAACAGGTCCGGATCGGGCTTGGCGTACTTGACCTGGTCGCGCGTCACCACCGGCACCGCGCTCACGTCCACCCCCAGCGCCGCCAGGTTCACCGACGCCGTCTCCATCCGCCCGCTCGTCGCGATCGCCCACGGAATGCCGCCCGCGGTCAGGGTGTCCAATAGCTCCCGTGCCCCCGGCAGCGGTCTGATCGCGGCCCCGTGCTTCTCGTAAGCCGCCCGATGCCCCGCCCGCAGCCGATCCACCTGCTCCTGGCTGAACGTCCGCCCGGTCTCGCGCAGCAACTGGTTCATGAACAACCCGCCGCTCATCCCGATCCGCCGGTGGATCCGCCACACCGACAGCTCGATCCCCTCCGCGTCCAGCGCGTCCTTCCATGCCAGGACATGCTGATAGACGCTGTCGACCAGCGTCCCATCGAGGTCGAACAGGAACGCGCTCTCGATCCGCATCGCTTTCTCCCGGCAGTGGCCGCGGTCTGCTTGAAGTCGCCAGTCTACTTGAAATCGCCAGTCTACTTGAATTCGACCGCCGCGCCTCGACCCCACGGTGGCGGCATTCCCCTCAGCGTGCCGCCTCGGTCCCCGGCGGGGCGCTCTCCCGCAGGAACCCGGCGAACTGCCGGAACTGCCCGTCCCGCGGGTCCGAGCTCCGCCAACCGACCCCCACCGTGCGCCGCGCCCGCGCATCCTGGATCGTCCGCGTCGTGACCAGCCCCTCCCAGTCGCGCCCGTCGCGCACCGCCAGCAGTGGCAGCAGCGAGAACCCTTCGCCTGCCGCGATCATGTGCCGCAGCATCTCCAAGCTGCTCGCCTGCCGCGCTCGCCCGCTCCGGACCGCTCGCTCCCCCGTTCGGCACAGTGAGATCGTCTGGTCGCGCAGGCAGTGGCCTTCCTCGAGCAGCAGCAGATCCTCTCCCACCAGGTCGTCCAGCGCCAGCCGTTCGCGCCCCTCGAGCGCATGTCCCGACGGGAACGCCAGGTGGAACGGCTCGTCGAACAGGGCGAGCGTCGTCAGGCCCTCCTCGCCGAGCGGCAGCGCCGCCAGCACCACATCGAGCCGGCCCGCCCGCAGCCCGTCCACCAGCGCCGGCGTCTTCGCCTCCGCCAGCTCCATGTCGAGCGCCGGAAACGCCTCGCGCACCGACCGCAGCAGGAACGGCAGATAATACGGCCCCAATGTCGGGATCACCCCCAGCCGCAGCGCGCCGAGCGGCGTCTCGCTCTGCCCGAGCCCCATCTCCAGCAGCGTGCGCGCGTGCCGCACCACCGTGCCCGCCTGCCGCAGCAGATGCTCGCCCTCGACCGTCGGCGCCACCCGCCCGCGCGCCCGCTCGAACAGCGTCACCCCCAGCAGACTCTCGAGTTTGCGGACCTGCTCGCTCAGCGCCGGCTGGCTCACCCCGCAGGCGCCGGCCGCCCGGCCGAAATGCCGATGCTCCGCCACCGCCAGCGCATACTCCAGGTCACGGAGCGACAACCCGCCGAGTGATGCCACGCGATAACCTCCGCCGATCGGCAAGATAGGGAATATCGACTTCCCCTATCAACCCACCTCGGTATGGTTCGCCGTCCAACGACCTCACGAGGAGGGACTATGTCCGACACGACCCGCCTGACGACAACCGCCGGCAATCCGGTCGCCGACAACCAGAACAGCATCTCCGCCGGTCCTCACGGCCCGCTGCTGCTGCAGGACTATCAGTTGATCGAGAAGCTCGCCCACCAGAACCGGGAGCGCATTCCCGAGCGTGTCGTCCACGCCAAGGGCTCCGGCGCCTACGGCACGCTCACCATCACCAACGACGTCACGCGCTACACGCGGGCCAAGCTCTTCGACGCGATCGGCAAGCAGACGCGCGCCCTGATGCGCTTCTCGACCGTCGCCGGCGAGCGCGGTGCCGCCGACGCCGAGCGCGACGTCCGCGGCTTCTCGATCAAGCTCTACACCGAGGAGGGCAACTGGGACATCGTCGGCAACAACACGCCAGTCTTCTTCGTCCGCGATCCGGTCAAGTTCCCCGACTTCATCCGCACCCAGAAGCGCCACCCCAAGACCAACATGCGCTCGGCAACCGCCATGTGGGATTTCTGGTCGCTCAGCCCCGAGAGCCTGCATCAGGTCACCATCTTGATGTCCGATCGCGGCCTGCCGCAGGGCTACCGCTTCATGAACGGCTACGGCAGCCACACTTTCAGCTTCATCAATGCCGCCAACCAGCGCACCTGGGTCAAGCTGCACTTCAAGTCCATGCAGGGCCACAAGCATTGGACGAACGATGAAGCCAACGCCATCATCGCCACGGACCGCGAGAGCGCCCAGCGCGACCTCTTCGACAGCATCGAGAAGGGCGAGTTCCCGAAGTGGCGCTTCTGCATCCAGGTGATGACCGACGAGCAGGCGAAATCCTTCAAATACAACCCTTTCGACCTGACCAAGGTGTGGGGACACAAGGATTTCCCGCTCATCGAGGTAGGCGTGCTCGAGCTCAACGAGAACGCCGAGAACTACTTCGCCGAGATCGAGCAGTCCTCGTTCTCGCCAAGCAACATCGTCCCCGGCGTCGGCTTCTCTCCTGACAAGATGCTCCAGGGCCGGCTCTTCGCCTACGCCGACGCCCATCGCTATCGCGTCGGCACCCACTACGAGATGCTGCCCGTCAATCGCCCGCTATCGCCCGTCAACACCTACCACATGGACGGCTCGATGCGGTTCGACAGCCCGCGCGGCGCCGACGCCTATTACGAGCCCAACTCCTTCAACGGCCCGGTGCAGGACAACACCCAGGGCGAGCCGCCGCTGCCGCTCGAGGGCGACGCCAGCCGCTACGACCACCGGACCGGCAACGACGACACCACCCAGGCCGGCGACCTCTTCCGCCTGTTCGACGAGGGTCAGCGCCACCGCCTGTTCGCCAACATCGCCGCCGCCATGCAGGGCGTGCCCGCGGAGATCGTCGAGCGCCAGCTCGCGCATTTTCGCGCGGCCGATCCGGCCTATGGCGCCGGCGTCGAGTCGGCGCTCAAGACCGTGCACGTCGCATCCGACAATTCGGCCCCCAGGCAGGCGACGGAGCACCCGACCCCCGCCCAGGCCGCCGAGTAACCATTCGCCACGGCGCGGGGCTGGCTCAGGCCAGCCCCGCATCCTCCCGCGCCCGATTGCTCAGCGCCGCGAAATCGAGCGCGCCGTCCCCGCGCGCCATGCTCGCCAGGAACCGGTCCCGCAACAGCGACGCCATCGGCAGCGGGACGCCGAACCCGTCCCCGGCCTCCAGGATCAGCGAATTGTCCTTCATCCCGAGCCCCATCGCGCCGCCCGGCGGCGAGAACGCCCGGTCCAGCACCAGCCGCCCGTAATTCTTGTGCACCGGCGCCGAACAGAAGCTCCCGCTCAGCACCTCGAACAACGTCTCCGGCGACACCCCCGCCTTCTCATTGAGGGCAAACAACTCCGAGAACTGCTCGATCGTCGAGAAGATCATGAAGTTCGCCGACAGCTTCACCAGGTTCGCGTGCCACGGCGCGTCCCCCACCACGAACACGCGCTGCCCCAGTTGCGCCAGCGCCGGCATCGCGCGCGCCCGCGCCGCCTCCGGCCCCGCCAGCATCACGAACAGCTGCCCCGCCTCGATCGACGGCGGCCGCCCCAGCACCGTCGCCGACACGAACCCCTGCCCCCGCGCGCCATGCGCCTCCTCGAGCGTCTTCGCCAGCGCCACCGAGATCGTGCTGCACGACGCATGCACCGCCCCGCGCGCCATCCCCGCCGCTACCCCGTCCTCGCCCAGCACCACCGCGCGGACCGCCTCGTCGTTCGCCACCATGCTCAGCACCAGCGCCGCCCCGTCGGCGGCCTCCGCCGGCGTATCCGCCTCCCGCGCACCGCGCTCGACCAGCGCGTCCGCGCGTCCCGCGGACCGGTTCCACACCGCCACCTCGTTGCCCCCGTCGAGCAGCCGCATCGCCATCCGCGCGCCCATCGGCCCCAATCCCACCACCGCGACCTTCATCCGCATCCTCCCGATCGGCTCCCGTTCCTGGACCGGCCCGCTGGACGAGCCCGGCCGCCGACGCCATGTTCGCGCCAACCACGAGGTGTAACGTCATGGATGCAGCCACCGTTCAGGAAGCGGATCGCAACGCCCGCCACTGGACGAGCCCCGAGCCGGGCGCGTTCGGCCGCGGCAGCGATCGCCAGAAGCTGGCCGCCTGCACGATGTTCCACGAGACCTTCAATCCGTACAAGCCGTCGGTGATCGACTGGCCCGTCCTCGAGGACGAGGCGCGCCGGCGCATCACCAGCCTGCCGATCTGGGACATCGCCGTGCAGACCGAGGGCAAGGCGCGCCTGCGCATGCTCTCCTACGCGAACACCGCCCGCGACCCCGACTGGGCCAAGGCCGTCGCCCACAACGGCTGGGAGGAAGGCCGCCACAAGGAGGTCCTCCACAACATGGTGGCCTTCTACGGCATCGAGCTCGAACCCGAGCCGCCCTACCTCGAACCCCGCGATGCCGAGTGGGCCTACATGGTCACCGGCTTCTCCGAGTGCATCGACAGCTTCTTCGCCTTCGGCCTGTTCGAGACCGCCCGCCGCTCCGGCCTCTTCCCGCAGGAGCTCGTCGACACCTTCGAGCCCGTCATGCAGGAGGAGTGCCGCCACATCCTCCTCTTCGCCAACTGGGTCGCCTGGCAGCGCCGCCACCTCGACCCGCTCAGGCGCATCGCCTTCGAGGTCCGCGTCGCCGCCGTCTGGGTCTTTCTCGGCCTCGAACGGATCAACATGTCCAAGGGCCTCGACGGCGGCAACCCGCGCTCGACCAACCCCCAAGACAACAACTTCACCGTCACCGGCAGCAAGGCGGTCACCGACATCGAGCTCAGCGTCCCCGACCTCATGCAGCTGTGTCTCGACGAGAACGACCGCCGCTTCGCCGGCTACGACGAGCGCCTCGTCCGCCCCACCACCATGCCAACCCTGGTCCGGACCACACTCGCCGCGTTGCGCGCCTGGACCAGCCTGAAGAACATCCCCCGCCGCTATCGCCGTCCCATCGCAGGAGCTCAAGCGTGAAGATCAAGGTCGGGTCCGAGGCCCACAAGGAACTGTTCTGCCGCCAGTTCATCGAGAGCTACATCGAGTTCGATCCGCCGTCGCTGCCTTGGCCCGACCTCACGCCCGAGGAGCTCGCCCGCCTGCGCGGCGTCCCGTTCTGGCAAGAGGTCTACCACACCGAGCGTCGCGCCGGTGCCATCGTCAAGGCCTTCACCCCGCACGTGAAGGACCCGCTCGTCCGCGAGGCCGTGGCCCTCCAGGGCAAGGAGGAGACCCGCCACGCCAAGCTGCTCGCCACCATGATCGAGCGCTACGGCATCGACGCCACCGAGCAGCCGCTCGAGACATTTCCCGCCAAACTCGAGATCGCGTTCATCGATTTCGGCTTCGGCGAGTGCCTCGACGCCTTCCTCGGCTTCGGCGCTTTCAAGACCGCGCGCGAAAGCAAATTCCTCCCCGAAGGCATGTTCGAGATCTTCGACATGCTCATGCTCGAGGAGACCCGTCACATCGTCTTCTTCATCAACTACATGGCCTGGCGCCAGGTGCAGCAGGGCAGGGGCCTGGTGCCGATCCGCAGCATCACCAACGCCTACTTCTACGCACGCGCCGCCCGCCGCCTGACCGGCATGGTCGGCCGCGGCAAGGAGCAGAACGACGGCCGCAACTTCGCCGTCACGCAAGCGAACATGTTCCTCGACGGCTTCTCTTTCCGCGATTTCGTCGAGGACTGCTACCGCGAGAACGCGCGCCGCATGGAAGCCTTCGACCCCGACCTGCTGCAGCCCCGCCTGCTCCCCTCGATCGCCGACATGGCCGCTTCAGGTTTGCGCCTCTGGGACAAACGCCGCCCCCACGTCCGCAAGGAAGTCATGGCCACCCACTGACCGCCAGGCAAGCAAAGGGCAGGGGCGCCCCCCCTGCACCCCGCCAAAGGCTAGCCTTTGGAAACCATCAGAAAACTTTGTTAGGGTTGGCTCGAACAGACAACGAAGAGTTCGACAGATGGCACAACCGGCAACGCCCTGGCTGTCCGACCGCGCGGTCGACCTGCAATTGCAGGAAGTCAACATGAACATCGGCGTCCTGAACACGACGCCCGATCCCAGCCAGGCGCGCCGCCTCTTCGTCTGGTTGAACTTCTTCCGCGCCGACCCGCGCGTGAAGTCAGCGCTCGAAGACGAGTTGACCGCCTACCGCAACAAACTGAACTACACGCCCTTCATTGCCTGGCTGACCAGCCTGAAATTCCAGATCGAAGACGACCCGAGCGCGTTTCCCTTCGCACTGAACGAAAAGGAATTCGCCTACTACGCCCAGCAGAACTTTGGCGGCCAGATCAGCGACATCCAAGAGATTTACAAGCCGCCGAGTTTTTATGCAGCATTCGCCCAGGATGTCGCGGTTGTCTTCGTCGGCTCTGCGGTCGCGATTGCCCTCCCGGCGCTGATCCCGCTCTGGGCCGGCGCAGGTGAGGTGGCGGCTACTGGCGTGTCTTTCGCCCGGACTGCGGCGGGCACCGCCGCCGGTTATGGCCTCGCCCACGTCCTTCCGGGCGGCTCTTGGGATGCAGCAAAAAAGGACCGCTTGTGGAAACGCTACAGTTTGGATTTCGAGAGGCGAAGCTTGAAATAGATGCGCGAGAATGAAGTTTATGTTGTTCGGTTCATTATAACTCTCTGTTTTGTCGAGATCATTTGGGCGTTTGGCTTTCGTCAAGATGTGTTCTCTGCAATTCCAGGGGCAGTCCTCATTCTTCTATCCCTCGTGTGGTTGAGGTTGAGACTTCCAGATCCGACCGGTCCTTTGTATCGGCGCCCTAGTTACCTGAATATTTCAATACTGATTCTGTCGGGACTGCTGAGCATCGAGTGTATTCTTCTCGTCCTCGCGCGTGTGACAGGAGGCTGAACCACGCCTACGTCGCCTGCATCCTTGCCAGCACCCCAAGATACACAGCCTCCATACCTGCGACGGCCGGATCAGACACGCGCTCGCATGACGCAGTCAGCATCCGCGACCATCCAGCTCCGCTCATGTTCACCGAGTGGCGTGCGCCGCGGTCAGGAAGTCGATGCCCGGACAGCGAAAGATGGGCAGGGGTCCGACCCCTGCACCCCGCCAAAAGCAGTCGCCTTTTAGATGCGAAAGAACGAAGAGTACGTCGTCCGCGCAGTCATAACGCTCTGCTGGGTTGAAGTTGTATGGGCCCTCTTTATCAAACAGTCGCTTAACTTAATTCTACCCGCATTATGCATATTCCTCAGTTGCCTTATCTGGCTGAGACTCCGTCTTGTGGACGAAACGGGGCCGTTGTTCAAAAGGCCGTTGTACTTGAACACTTCGATAGCCGGTTTCTCCGTCTTATTGGCTATGATTTTGTTTCTACGCCATCTTGCGAAGGCGACCGGTGAGTAACAGTCCAATCAACTATCCATACCGACTGGCAAGTCAAATTCTAGATGCAAAAGAAAGAAGAATATCTCGTTCGAATCATCATGGCATTCGGTGCCGTTGCCATAGTCTGGACCATCGCGGCCCTTCATTCTGCGATAGCTTCTATTCCTGCGGTGCTCGTCATTTTGCTATGCTTGATTTGGTTCAAAATTCGTTTTCCGGATCCAGCAGGCCCGTTGCATCGTCGACCCGCTTAAGTCAATACGACTGACAGGAGGCTGAACCACGCTCACCGCACCTGCGCCAGCACCCTCAGGCAAACAGCCACATTCCCTAACCGCGGCAGGATCGGTCGCCTTGCCGGGACGCGCGAACTGGTTGTCCCCCGAACGCCCTTCATCGCGGTCAACCGCATCAACGAGCCGAACGTGGACATCCTCGCCGTGATGCACCCGCACTCCGCTGGCCGGACGCGTGAGCGGAGGATCCTGCGGCTCCAATCCCGCCTGTCGGACCTGCGGACGTGACCGATCGCGTTTGCCTGGACCCCCGCCCATCCCCCACAATCGGAGCGCGACTCGACCGGCCACAGGTGTCGACAATGGACAGCATCAGCGAACGCCACGCGGACCCTCTCGACACACGCTTGAGCGTGGCCGGGTCATACGCGCCGCCCGAGAACTGGCCCGACTACCGCGCCGAGTTCGGCCTCGGTCCCGAACATGTCGACGCCCTGATCAGGCTCGCCTGCGATCCTGCGCTGCACGGAGCCGATCCCGGATCGGACGCGATCTGGGCGCCCGTTCATGCCTGGCGCGCGCTCGGCCAGTTGCGCGCCGCCGAGGCCGTCGCCCCCCTGCTCGATCTTCTGCTCACGATGGAAGAGGACGAAGCGGTCGACCTCGAAATCCCCGCCGTCCTCGGCATGATCGGACCGCCGGCGATCCCGCTGCTCGCCGATTTCGTGGCCGATCGATCCACCCCGGTCATGCCGGTCGTCACCGCCATGACCGCGCTCGACAAGATCGCGACAGGGCACCCCAAGTCCCGCGGACGCTGCGTCGACATCCTCCGCGGCATCCTCGAGCGCCGGCCAGCCCAACCGAGCGTCAACGGCTTCGCGATCGCCTCGCTGCTGGACCTGCACGCGGTCGAGGCGATCGACGCCATCCGCGACGCCTATCGCGAGGACCGGGTCGACATCTCGATCCCCGGTGACGAGGAGGACGCCGAAATCGCACTCGGCCTGCGACTGCACCGCGCCACGCCAAAGCCTTTCTACAATCATCTTCCCGAGAGCGCGCCGTTCCCGGCCCCGATCCACAGCCACAAGATCGGCCGCAACGAGCCCTGTCCTTGCGGCAGCGGCCGGAAATACAAGAAATGCTGCCTGCACTAGTGGTCCGATCATGACGCTCCCTACCCGAGCGTCAGGTGAATCGGCCCACCAAGACAATGGGCTGTGGGCAAATCTGACGGTCTCTTCCGTCGGATTTTGTCCACTGGCGTAGCCTCGGTCTGATGGACCTCCACCTCGCCGGCAAACGCGTCCTCATCACCGGCGCCTCCCAGGGCATCGGCCGCGCCACCGCACTCACCTTCGCCGAGGAAGGCTGCGACCTCGTCCTCGTCTCCCGCGACCCCGACGCGCTGCGGGCCGCCGCCGGCCTCGCCCGCGACCGCCGCCGGACCGCGATCCAGACCATCCCGGCCGACCTCTCCCGCCAGTCCGAGGTCGAGCGCGTCGCCGCCGAGGCCGGCCCGATCGAGATCCTCGTCAACAACGCCGGCGCCATCCCGCCCGGCGACATCCTCGGTGTCGACAACGACCGCTGGCGCGCCGCCTGGGACCTCAAGGTGTTCGGCTATATCGGCCTGATCCGCGCCCTCTATCCGCGCCTGAAGGAACGCGCCGGCGTCGTCGTCAACGTCATCGGCGCCGCCGGCGAATGGTTCGATCCCCACTACATCGCCGGCAGCGCCGGCAATGCCGCCCTGATGGCGCTCACCAGGAGCCTCGGCAAGCAGGCCGCACGCGACAACATGCGCGTCGTCGGCATCAATCCTGGTTCCGTCGCCACCGGCCGGATCGAGATGCTGCTGCGCGCCCGTGCCGCACGCGAACTCGGCGACGAGGCCCGCTGGCAGGAATATCATCGGGCCATGCCGTTCGGCCGTCCCGCCAAACCCGACGAGATCGCGAGCGCTGCGGCCTTCCTCGCGTCACCGCGCTCCGGCTACACCAACGGCACCATCCTGACCATCGACGGCGCCCGGACCTGACACGTTGCAAGGCCGCATCTTCACCTGCCACCACACCACGCCTGAGCGGGTGACGACCGGCGGCCTGTTCGCGACCCTGATGTCGGGCGCCCACGACGACGAGCGCACCGGACTGCTCGGCGATCTCGGCGGCCACAACATCGCCGATCCCAACTGGCATTCCGAGATGCGCCACCAGCACCATGTCTGGCACGACCGCCTCGACGGCCTCGACTATGTCGGCTTCGAGCATTACCGCCGGGTCTTCCTCGTCAACCCGCTCGACGCCAAGCGCATGCGCCGCTTCAACCCGTGGCTGCTCGACATCGTCAACCAGCTCGTCTCCGACCAGCTCTGCGTCGGCGCCGTGCTCGACGAGCGTCTCTTCAACGCCTATCTCGACCTTCGCGAGATCTGCGCGGGCGAGATGATGTCGCACATGGACTTCATCATGGCCGGCAGCGACATCGTCACCCACCGCCTCCAGCCGATCAAGCTCGACGACCAGTTCAAGCAATGCCATCCGGCCGAACATTGGGACATCTTCACGTCGACCGTCCGCGAAACCCGCTTCTTCCATCGCACCGGCGGCCTGATCGACTTCTCGCTCCGCAGCACCTTCTTCTGCAACATGTACGTCGCGCGCACGGCGTTGTTCCGCGAATACATGGAGTTCTGGTCGGAATGCATGCGGATGCTCGAGCACCGGATCCCGTTGCGCGAGCGCTATCTCGGCTACTTCGCCGAGCGCCTTCTCAACCTCTTCGTCAACGGCAAGCGCCTGATCGATCCGCGCCTGCGCGTCCGCGTGCTGCCTTTCCTCGCTTACGCCGGCTGAGGCGGGGGCACTGCAACCCCCGCCTCAGACCCGACTATGCCGCCGAGGAGGTGAACAACCCCTTCACGCCGTTCGGGAAGAACCCGCCGCTCGTCGCCCCGCCGTTGAACACGATCGCCAGCACCTGCTGCGGCGTGCGCGCGAACGCGAGCGAATTCGTGTCGGTCGGCACGATGTTGACCACGCCGTTGACCAAGGTCCCCTGGTCGTCCGCGGGCAGGCTCGTGCCCGGCCCCGTCCCCGACGCCGCCGCACGGATCGCCGAGATCCGGTCGGTGTATTCGCCGCCGCCGAACTCGAGCAGCAGCGAGCGGATCGCCGACGCATGATACGCCTCGACCGCCAGGATGCCCGCCGCGGCACCGAGATACGTCTTGTTCGTCACCAGCGGCGCCGCCCCGTGATAGGCCGTGACACCCACGTCCTCGAAGATATACGCGCCGAGCAGGAAGCTGAGCTGATCGTGGAAAGGGTTGAAGCCCGGCAGCCCGATCGCCTGCCCGAGCGCCGCGAACGTATCGGTGAAGTCGATGTTCGGCTCCGCCACCGCCGACGCACCCAGGGCGCCGCGCAGGAACTTGACGTGGTTGCCCTCGTCGGTCGCGATCTCGCGGATCAACTGTCCCACGCCCGCGACTGTCCAAGGCACCTGGCTGCCGCCCTTCACGCTGCCCGGCGTGCCGATGTTCGACAGCCGATGGCCGAATGCGCCCAGGCTGTAGAACTCGCCCTCCAGATATTCGAGGTTCAGCGCGAAATTCAGGATCCCGACGTCGATGTCGGCACTCTGCGCGGCCGCGGGCGAGATCCGCGCCGCGCCCGCCGCCATCGCGCCTATCGCGACCGCACCCAGGCCGGCACGCTCGATCAGTGTCCGGCGCGACGACTTGCCCAATCCGGCTGAATTCTGGCCGGTCATGTCTGTCATATGGAGATTTCCTTTCCCGACGATCCGCGCGCGAAATCCCACGGCGGGCGGCTCATCCCGGCCGCTCCGTTATTACGGAGCCTTCGCGGATCCGGATGCGCCGCCCGTATGACAATCGCGCGACAACCGGGTCGATCGGCCCTACCCTCCGAACCATGACAGGACCCGAGCGGCCCAGCAGCGCCGAGCAGCCGCGCTCGGACCGGAGCGCTGCCGGCGCCGCGCTGCGCGCCGCCACGCCCCGGCGCGCGCACGCAAGCTTCGATCCTCCGCCGGACCGGCCCGATCCGGTCGGCATCATCGAGGCGCAGGGCGCCTCGCGCCTCGCCGCCCTCCTGCCGATCCGCTACGCCCGGATGAGCGCGTCCCCGCTCGCGTTCCTGCGCGGAGCCGCCGCCATCATGGCGGCCGACCTCGCACGCACGCCGGCGACCGGCCTGCGCGCGCAAAGCGGCGGCGACTGCCATCTCGCCAATTTCGGCAGCTATCCGACGCCGGCCGGCGTCATCTTCGACATCAACGACTTCGACGAGACGCTGCCCGCGCCGTTCGAATGGGACGTCAAACGCCTCGCCGCCAGTCTCGTCCTCGCGGCGCGCCAGAACGCGCTGTCGGGCAACGCCGCCCGCTCGATCGTGTCCCGCGCCGTGCAGGCCTATCGCCACGAGATCGCCGCGGCCGCCCGTCTTGCGCCCGTCGATGCCTGGTCGGTCCGCATCGATGTTGAGCAGGCCATCCACGCGATCGACGCGCACAAGGCGAGGACGCGCGCGCGGCGCATGCTCCACGAGGGTGCCGACGGCGCGCTCCAGCTCAAACTCGTCGACGGCAGCCGCCTGCGCGATCACCCGCCGCTCGTCTTCCACATCCCCGAGCACGAGGATCAGGTGCGCGCCGCCTTCGGCCTCTACATCGCGGCCCTCCCCGTCGAGCGGCGCGTGCTGCTCGAGCGCTACCGCCTCGGCGACGTCGCCTTCAAGGTTGTCGGCATCGGCAGCGTCGGCACGTTCTGCGCGATCGGCCTCTTCACCACCGCCGACAACGACATCCTGCTGCTCCAGATCAAGGAGGCGCGGCATTCGGTCCTGGCACCCCACGCCGGACCGTCGATCTTCCTCGACCAGGGCGAGCGCGTCGTCAGCGGCCAGCGCCTGATGCAGGCCGCATCCGATCCATTCCTCGGCGCGACCGTGATGCCGGACGGCAAGCAGCTCTACGTCCGTCAGCTCAAGAACGCCCGCCTCGCCGCCATCGCGACCGAATTGCAGGCGATCGATCTTCCCGCCTACGCCAGCCTCTGCGGCCGCACCCTCGGCCGCGCCCACGCCCGCTCCGTCGACGCGGCCACGCTCGCCGGCTATCTAGGCCGCGGCCATGGCTTTGCGGAGGCGATCGCCCGGTTCGGCGAACATTACGCTGACCAGACCGAACGCGACTTCCAGACCTTCAACGACGCGATCAGGGCCGGACGCATTCGGACCGCCGCGGCCCCGCCCTGATCAAGCATCCACGGAGCGGCGAGCGTGCCTGACGACCTGGCCGGCCACATCGAGCCGACACAACTCACCGACGCGCTGAGCGAGCGTTATCTCGCCTATGCGATGTCGACCATCATGTCGCGCTCGCTGCCCGACGTGCGCGACGGCCTCAAGCCCGTCCACCGCCGCCTAATCTACGCAATGCAGCAATTGCGCCTCGACCCCGCCGCGGGGTTCAAGAAATGCGCCCGCGTGGTCGGCGACGTCATCGGCAAATACCATCCGCACGGCGACGTCGCCGTCTACGAGGCGCTCGTCCGTCTCGCCCAGGACTTCGCCGTCCGCTACCCGCTCGTCGAGGGCCAGGGCAATTTCGGCAACATCGACGGCGATAACGCGGCCGCCATGCGCTACACCGAAGCCCGCCTGACGGCGGTCGCCGGAGCGCTGCTCACCGGCCTCGATGACGACGCGGTCGATTTCCGCCCCACCTATTCCGGCGAGGACCAAGAACCGGTCGTCCTGCCCGCGGGCTTCCCCAACCTGCTCGCCAACGGCGCCGCCGGTATCGCGGTCGGCATGGCGACCTCGATCCCGCCCCACAACGCGGGCGAGCTCTGCCGCGCCGCGGTCGCTTTGATCGACGACCCGCAAGCCACCACCGCCGCCCTGTTGACCCATGTCAGGGGTCCAGACTTCCCCACCGGCGGCATCCTCGTCGAGGAGCAATCCTCCATCGTCGCCGCCTACGAGACCGGTCGCGGCGGCTTCCGCCTGCGCGCCCGCTGGACGGTGGAGGAAGGGAAATTCGGCACCTGGGTCATCATCGTCACCGAGATCCCCTACCAGATCCAGAAATCACGCCTGATCGAGCAGGTCGCCGAGCTGCTCGAAGCCAAGAAGCTGCCGCTGCTGGCCGATATCCGCGACGAAAGCGACGAGCGGGTCCGCCTCGTTCTCGAGCCGCGCAGCCGGACCGTCGATGCCGGCGTGCTGATGGAGACGATGTTCCGCGCCACCGCCCTCGAGACCCGCTTCGGCCTGAACATGAACGTGCTCGGCCCCGACCGCACGCCGCGCGTGATGGGCCTGCGCGAGGTGCTCCGCCACTGGCTCGACCATCGTCACGACGTGCTGATCCGACGCTCGCGCCACCGCCTCGACGCCATCCTGCGCCGTCTCGAAATCCTCGCCGGCTTCATCCGCGTCTATCTCAATCTCGACGAGGTCATCCGCATCATCCGCGAGGAGGACGACGCGAAGGCGGGCCTGATCGCCGCCTTCGACCTGACCGACCTGCAGGCGACCGCCATCCTCGACATGCGCCTGCGCAGCCTGCGCCGGCTCGAGGAGATCGAGATCGGCCGCGAGCACAAGACGCTCGACCGCGAACGTGTCGATCTCGAGCGCCTGCTCGAGCCGGACAACGCACGCCTCCGCTGGAGACGCATCCGCGTCGAGATCGAGGGCACGGAGAAGTCATTCGCAACCGGCGCCCTCGGCGATCGCCGCACCGACGTCGGCACGCCCCCCGCGCCGATCGAGATCGATCCGAACGAGCATGTCGAACGCGAGAAGCTGACGATCATCCTCTCCAGGCAGGGCTGGATCCGCGCCGCCCGCGGCCACGACGTCGATCCCGCCGCCCAGCGCTTCAAGGAGGGCGACGAGCCGCACCTGGCACTGCCGTGCGAGACCACCGACCGCATCTGCCTCTTTGCCGCCAACGGCCGCGTCTACACGCTGCGCGCGTCCGAACTGCCGCGCGGCCGCGGCGATGGCCAGCCGATTCGCACCCTGATCGAGCTCGGCGACGACGCCGTCCTGACGCTGTTCATCCACGACGCCAACGCGCGGCGCCTGCTCGCCACCACCGATGGCCGCGGCTTCATCGTGCCAGGTGCGGAGCTGCTCGCGGAGAAGCGCACCGGCAAGCAGATCCTCAACGTCCGTGAAGGGGCGCAATTGCGCGCCTGCCTCGCCACCGGCAACGCCGACCACGTCGCGTCCGTGGGCGAGAACCGCAAGCTGCTGATCTTCCCGCTCGCCGAGATCCCCGAGTTCACCCGCGGCAGCGGCGTCGCCTTGCAGAAATACAAGGACGGCGACCTCGCCGACATCCGCCTCTTCACGCTCTCGGAGGGCATGCCGACCGGCTCCGGCAAGACCCGCCCCGCCGCGGAGCTGCGCGAGTGGCTCGGCAACCGCGGCGACGCCGGCCGCTTGGCGCCGCGCAACCTGCTCGACAACGGCCGCTTCGCATGACCGAACTCGCGACCGCGCGCCTGCTGCTGCGGCCGCCGATCGAAGCCGACCTCGACGGCTGGCACATGCTGACCGCCGACGAACCGACCGCCCGCTACATCGGCGGCGTCCGCTCACGGCCGATGGCGTGGCGCAGTCTCGCGACAATGGCCGGCTCCTGGTCGTTGCGCGGCTTCGGGATGTTCTCCGTCATCGAGCAATCCACCGGCGCCTGCATCGGCCGGATCGGTCCCTGGTTTCCGGAGGGCTGGCCGGGCCGGGAGGTCGGCTGGGCCCTCGTCCGCTCCGCCCACGGCAAGGGCTACGCGTTCGAAGCTGTCGTCGCGTCCATGGACTACGTGTTCGCGACTCTCGGCTGGGAAGATGTGATCCACCTGATCGATCCCGAAAACACAGCCTCGATCCGCCTCGCCGAGCGGCTCGGCTCTACCCGCCGCCGTGCCTTCAGAATGCCAGACCCCTATGCCGGCGATCTGGTCGAAATCTGGGGCCATACTCGTCTAGATTGGAACCGCCGCTCGAGCTGACCATGATCCGGACCTTTCTCGCCCATGGCTCCAACGCCGTCCTCGTCCTGCTTGTCGTCGCATGGCTCGCCGCAACAGCGGCCGGCCTCTGCGGCATCCACACGAGCCTCCTTTTGCTCGGCTTCGGCGCCTTGACGATCGGCGAGGACGGCTTCCACCGCTTCGTCCTGCATGCCCCGTCCGCGCGAGCCGGCTCGGTCATCCACCGTCTGCAGCACCGGCTCCATTACGACCACCATGCGGAACCCGACCGTCTGGATCGCCTGTTCCTCCCCCCCTGGCTGTTCCTCCCTTGTCTCCTGCTCGCCCTGCTTCTCGCATCCTCCCATTGGCATGACCCGGGCCGCCTCGCGTCGATCGCGGCGGGTATCGTCATCGCGACCCTGAACTACGAATGGACGCATTACGTCGCGCACAGCTCCTACCGGCCGCGCACCGCCTGGGGGCGCCGCCTCAAGAACAGCCACCTCTGGCATCATTTCCGCAATGAACATTACTGGTTTGGTGTCACCCATCCGGGAATCGACCTGCTGATGCACACCTACAAGCGACCGGAAGCCGTCGCGCGCAGCTCCACCGTCCGCGAGATCGCCCGCCCATGAACGCTCGGCGCCGGCGCCCGCAACCGCACCAGGCAGCGCAGCCCGGGCTCGTTGTCTTCCAGCGTCAGCGTCGCCTCGTGCAGTGCCGCGATCGCCGAGACAAGTCCGAGCCCCAACCCGTTCCCGGCGGTCGTCCGGCTCGCATCGAGCCGGACGAACCGCGTCAGCACCGGACCGCGACTGGCCACCGGGATCCCGGGGCCGCTGTCCGCCACCACGGCCTGCACGTCGCCGGCCACTCGTCGCGCCTCGATCGACAGCCTCGTGCCCACCGGCGTGTGACGGATCGCATTCTCGATGAGGTTGACGAACAGTTGCGTCAGCAGCTCCCGATCCCCGAACACCACGAGATCCGTCTCCACTGCGCGCGCGACCGGCTGCGAACGCTCGTCGGCAACCGGCGCATAGGCATCCGCCAGCTCGTCGAGGAGCAACGACAGATCGACGTCGGCGAAGCCCGACCGTCGCGAGCCGGACTCGATCTGCACGATCCGCAGCAGGGCCCCGAACGTCGCGAGGATCCCGTCGGTCTCCTCGATCGATCGGTCGAGCGCATCCCGCAGGCCATCGACCGTTCCGATCTCCCGCGCGCGCTCCAGCCGCTGACGCAGCCGGCTCAGCGGCGTGCGCAGATCGTGCGCGATGTCGCTCGACACCTGCTTGAGCCCCGCCATCAACGCCTCGATCCGATCGAGCATCGCATTCAGGCTCGCCGCCAGATGATCGAACTCGTCATCGCTGTCGCCCAGCGCGATTCGCCTTGCCAGATCGCCCGCCATGATGTCGCGGCTGGTCCGGCTGATCGCCTCGACCCGCCGCAGGATCCCCAGGCCACCGACCAGTCCGCCGAGGGTCGAAATCCCGAGCACGACGAGGAAGCCGACCCCGAACGCACGCCCGATCGCCTCGCGCATCGCGCGAGCCTCCAGATCACTCATGCCCACGAACAGGAACAGGCCGGACGGCAGCACCACGCCATGTCCCCGGATACGCCCGTTGCGGCTCCGCAGCACCTGGACCCCCGGCACCTGCGCCACCGGCGGCAGATTGCCAGCCAGCGTCATGCCGTTCGCGTCCGACAGCGAATATGCCAGGCCCGGCGAGTTCCGCGTCAGCGCCGACACCACGCCGACCAGGTCGCTGCCGGGGGAGGCCGCGTCGGCCCTGACCTCGTCGAGCTCGTTGTCGACCGTCCGGTCGATCTGGTGCAGCATGAAACCCGACGCCGACCATTCGACGATCCCGAACAGCACGACCACCGACACGGCGAACGCGAGCGCCGTTGCGAGCCCCAGCCGGAACGCCGACGTGCGGATCAGCCTAGGCGGACGCACCGAGCCGATACCCCGCGCCGCGCACCGTCTGGATCAGATCGCCGCCCGCATCATCCAGCTTGCCCCGCAGCCGGCTCACATGGCTTTCCACCAGGTTCGTCTTCGGGTCGAAATGGAAGTGCCACACGTTCTCGAGCAGCATCGTTCGCGTCACCACATGGCCCGCGTGACGCGCGAGGAACTCCAGCAGCGCGAACTCGCGTGGCTGCAACGGGACCATCCGGCCACCGCGGCGAACCGTCCGCGTCAGCAACTCGATCTCCAGGTCCGCGATCCGCAGGCTCGTCCCGGGCGCCGGCCGGCGCGGACGCCGCCCGAGTGCCACCACCCGTGCGGTCAGCTCCGCCAGAGCGAAGGGCTTGACCAGATAATCGTCCCCGCCCGAATTCAGTCCTGAAACGCGGTCGTCGATCCCGTCCAGCGCGGTCAGGAACAGCACCGGAACCGAGATCCCGCCGCCACGCAAGGTCCTCACCAGGCCGAGCCCGTCCAACCCCGGCAGCATCCGGTCCACGATCAGCAGGTCCCATTCCTCCGCCGCCGCGCGGAGCAGCCCGCGCCGCCCCTCGCCCTCGACATCCACGACATGGTGCGCGGCGACCAGTCCTTCGCGGACGAAGCAGGCCGCCGCGAGATCGTCCTCGATGACCAGAATCCGCATCCGTGCCTTCCGTCCCGTCAAGTTGTCGATTGCGAATGTCCGCCCCACGCGCGGGCAAGCCTCGATGCGCCAAGAGGGCCTGATGTCCAGTCGAATTCCGTGACGCGGAGCGCATGAAAACCGCACGCTTGGCAGTCGTCCTGCTGCTTGCCGGCTGCGCGTCCTACCATCCGCTTCCGCTGCCCACAAAAGCGACGCTCGCCCCGGACCTTGCATCCCTCGACCATCAAGGCATCCCCATCGGCCGGCCGCTGACAGTGGACGCGGTCGCGACGCTCGCCGTCCTGAACGCGCCTGCCCTCGTCGCGGAACGGCGCCAGCATGGCCTCGCCAAGGCGCAACTGCTCCAGGCCGGCCTCCTGCCGAACCCCTCCCTCGGGCCGATCTACCAGTTCAACACCTACGCGCCGAATGCGGTCGACAACGCCTGGTCGATCGCACTCTCGTACGATCTGCGGGCGCTCATCCTGCTGCCCACCCAGGAGTGCGCCGCGCGCTTCACCGAGCGGCAGGTCGACGCCCAGATCCTCTGGCAGGAATGGCAGACCGAAGGCCAGGCGCGACTGCTCGCCCTCGACCTGATCGAGGGCGCCCACCAGCGCGACATCCTCGAGCGCACCAGGCGCCTGCTCGCCAACCGCTACGGCCACACGTCGCGGGCATTGACCGACGGCAACGCCACGCTGACCACCGTCATCCCCGACCTGTCGGCACTGCAATCCGCCACCGCCGCCGTCCAGACGCTCGACCGCCTGCAGCAGACCCGCCGCCAGCAGCTCGCCGATCTCCTTGGCCTGTCTCCGTCGGCCGCGTTCACGCTCGCGAGCACGCCCGATCTGCCGCCGATCGACGCGGCTTTCGTCCGTCAGCGCCTCGCGCATCTCACATCCTTCCGCCCGGACCTGGTGGCGCTCCAGATGGGCTATCGGTCGCAGGACGCGAAAGTCCGCTCCGCCATCATCGGCCAGTTCCCGACCTTCGTGCTCAGCCTCGTCGGCGGCATCGACAACACGCGCGACTACAGCGTCGGTCCGTCTCCGACGCTCGACCTGCCGATCTTCAACCACAACCAGGGCCAGATCGCGATCGAACGCGCCACCCGCGCGCTGCTGCATGACCAGTACGTGGCAGCGCTGGCCACCGCCGACGGTCAGGTTCGCGCCATGCTCGACACGATCGCCCTGCAGCAGCGCCAGCTCGATACCGACCGCGCCGGTATCGCAGCCACCCGCGATGCCGCCGAGACCGCCGCTCGCGCCTGGCGCGCCGGCGATCTCGACGAACTGACCTACACCGATCTCGTCTCCGCCCGCCTGTCGACCGAGACCCAGATCCTCGATCTCGAACAATCGATCCTCGATCAGCAGGCCGCGATCGCCACCCTGACCGGCGCCGGCCTGCCGCCGCTCACCGCCCGCGAGGACGCGCGCCCATGAGAACCCGTCTCTTCGCCGCCGCCCTGGCGTTCGCCGCGGGTTGCGCCCGCGCGGATCCGCCCACGACCACGTTGGTCAGCACCACCGCGCCCCGGCAGGGCACACTCCCCGAGCAGCTCGAAGCCTACGGCTCCGCCCGTCCGGCCATCGACGCCGCTTCCACCATCAGCCAGCAGCTCGATGGCCAGGTCGCCGGCATCGCCGTCACACCCGGCGAGATCGTGCGTCAGGGCCAGCGCCTGCTCGAATTCCATCCGTCTCCCGCCGCGGTCAGCCTCTACCGGCAGGCGGTCACCACGCTGTCGACCGCGCGCAACAGCCGCATCCACACGGCCCAGCTTCTCGTCGAGCGTCTCGCCACCCGTGACCAGCTCGCCCAGGCCGACAAGGCGCTCACTGACGCGCAGAGCGCCTTCGAGGCGCTCCGGCGGCAAGGCGGCGGCCAGTCCAGCGTCATCGTCACCGCCCCCTTCGATGGCATCGTCGACACCGTGCCGGTCGCACTCGGCGCCCGCATCGCGCCGGGCACGCCGCTCCTGACCTTGACCGCCCGCAACGGCCTCGTCGTGACTGTCGGCCTCGATCCGGCTCGCGCCGGCAGCGTGCATCCGGGAGACTCCGTCCGCCTGTCCCGTCTTGCCGGCGGCGCCCCGCTCGACGGCAGGATCATCCGGATCGACGGCGTGCTCAACCCGCGCACCCGGATGGTCGACAGCGATGTCTCCGTGCCGCCTGATGCGGTCCTCTCCGGCGAGGCCTTCCGCGCCGACATCACCATCCGCCAGGTGCCGGGCTGGCTGGTGCCGCACGGATCGGTCGTCGCCGATGACCAGTCCGCGTGGCTCTTCCAGCTCGACGGCGCGAAGGCCGTCAAGGTGACCATTCAGGTCACGCTTCGTGCCGGCGACACCGACATCGTCACAGGCCCGATCGACCCGAGGCGGCCGGTCGTCGTCGATGGCGCGCCCCAACTCGACGACGGCGCCCAGGTCAGGACCTCGCCGTGAGCTTCACGGAATTCGTCGCCCGCCACACGCGCTCCATCCTGCTGATCGCGGCATCGCTCACGCTCGCCGGCATGCTCGCCGCGATCGCACTGCCCGTGAGCCTGTTCCCGCAGACCACCTTCCCTCGCATCCTGGTGGGCCTGCAGGCCGGCAGCCGCCCCGCCAGCCAGACCGCGCTCCTCGTCACCCGGCCGGCCGAGCTTGCCGTGCGCGCGGTTCCCGGCGTGCGCGACGTCCGCTCGGCGACCACGCGCGGCCAGGCCCAGCTCGCGATCGACTTCGACTGGGGCACCGACATGATCACCAGCACGCTCGAGGTCGACGCCGCCATCGCCGCCATCCTGCCCGACCTGCCGTCCGGCACCGCCTACGACGTCCAGCGCATGAGCCCGACCGTCTACCCGATCATTTCCTACGCGCTGGTCTCCGACACGGCCTCACCCGTCGTCCTGCAGGATCTCGCCCGCTACCAGATCGCCCCGCTGCTCGCCGCCATTCCCGGCCTGAGCCATACCGACATCCAAGGCGGCGACACCGGCGAGGTCGAAGTGCTCGCCGATCCCAATCGCCTCGCCTTCTACGGCATCGGCCTGCCCGACCTCGCGACTTCCATCGGCAACGGCAACCAGCTCCAGGCCGTCGGCCGCCTGCAGGACAACCACAAACTCTACCTCGTCGTGGCCGACCGGTCGCTCGACGCCGCCCGAGCGATCGGCGACATCGTGCTGCGCGCCGATCCAGCGGGCCTTGTCCGCGTCCGCGATGTCGCGACCGTCCGCAACGGCGTCCAGCCCACCTATATCCGGGTCGTCGAGGACGGCCATCCTGCGGTGCTGTTCAACATCTACGAGCAGCCCGACGGCAACATGGTGCGGATCGCGTCCGCCGTCCGCGCCAGGCTGGCCGGCTTCGCCCTGCCCAAGGGTGTCTCGCTCCGAAACTGGTACGACCAGAGCGAACTCGTCCTCGCCTCCGCCGGCAGCGTGCGCGACGCCGTCCTGATCGGCCTCGTCCTGTCGGGCCTGGTCATGTTCGCCTTCCTCCGCAGCCTGCGCGTCACCCTGATCGCACTCCTCGTCGTCCCCGCGACGCTCGCCGTCACCGTGCTCGTCCTCAGCCTGCTCGGCCTGAGCTTCAACATCATGACGCTCGGCGGTATCGCCGCCGCTGTCGGCCTGCTCATCGACGATGTCATCACCATGGTCGAGCATCTGGCCCGGCGCGCCGGTGCCGCGGGGGCAGGAGCCGCGGCCGTCCTCCCCGCGGGCCGCGAATTCATGCAGCCGCAGACCGGCTCCAGCCTCGCCACCATCATCGTCTTCGTCCCTCTCAGTCTGCTCACCGGGGTGACCGGCGCCTTCTCCAAGGCGCTATCGATCACCATGGCGGTGGCGCTCATCGTCTCCTACCTGATGGTCACCTTCGCCGTGCCGGTGATCATGCGCCGCCTCGTCGATTTCGACCGCTGGCGGGACCCGGCGGCCGCCGGCGGCGGCTGGCTCGAACGCCGCCACGGCCGGCTGCTCGATCGCCTGATCCGCCGCCCCCTCCTGCTCGCGCTGCTTGCGCTGCCGCTGCTCGCCGTGGGCGTCCTCGCCTATCAGCGTGTTCCCACCGGCTTCCTGCCCGACGTCGACCAGGGCGGCTTCACGATGGACTACTACACGCCCGCCGGCACCTCGCTGACCGAGACCAGCCGCCAGGCGGCCGAAGTCGACGCCCACCTGCACGCCGACCGCCAGGTCGCCACCTTCTCCCGCCGCCTCGGCACCTTGCTCGGCAACGATCTCGGCGAGAGCTACCACGGCGACTATTTCGTCCGGATGAAGCCGGACCACACGGTCTCTACCCAGCAGACGATGGCCGACACGCTGGCCTGGGTGCAGGCCAACGTCCCCGGCATGGACGTCGAGGTCAGCCAGCTGATGGAGGACCGGATCGGCGACCTCACCGCCGTCCCCGAGCCGATCGAAATCCAGCTCTACGGCGCCGACGAGCCGCATCTCATCCCGATCGCGACCCGGGTCGCCGACGCGATCGGCAAGATACGCGGCGTCGTCGAGGTCAAGAGCGGCGTCAAGCTCGCCGGCGACTCGCTCGATCTGCGCATCGATCCCGCGCGCGCCGCGATCGAGGGCCTCACCCCGAACGACATCAGCCAGGCCCTGGGCAGCGCGCTCACCGGCACCATCCCGACCCAGCTCCTGCAGGCCACCAAGACGGTCGCCGTCCGCGTGCGTCTGCCCGACGCTCTGAGCTTGAGCGGCACCGACCTCGCCCGCCTGCCGATCCGCGCCCCGGACGGCCACGTCGTCCCGCTCGACCGCGTCGCCACCGTCCATCCCGTCACCGGCGAGCCGGAGATCTCGACCGACAACCTCGAACCGATGCTCGCCGTCACCGGCCGCATCGAGGGCCGCGGCGTCGGTGCGGCCATCGCCGACATCAGGCGCGTCCTCGCCCAACCGGGCATGCTGCCCATCGGAACACGCTACGAACTGGGCGGTCTCTATCAGCAGCAGCAGATCGCGTTCGTGGGCCTGGCGAAGGTCTTCGTCGCCGCCCTGATCGTCGAGTTCATCCTGCTGCTGTTCCTCTATGAGCGCATCTGGCTGCCTGCGATCATCATCGCGTGCTCGCTGTTCTCCACGATCGCCGTCTTCACCGGCCTGTGGGCCAGCGGCATCGCGCTCAACATCACCGCGCTGATGGGCATGACCATGATCATCGGCATCGGCACCGAGATGGCGATCTTCCTCGTCTCCGAATTCGCCGAGCTCGAACATCGCCTGACGCCACGCGCCGCCATCCGCGAAGCCGCCCGCAACCGCCTCCGCCCGATCACCATGACCACGGTCACCGCCATCCTCACCCTGCTGCCGCTGGCACTCGCCGTCGGCGCCGGCTCCGGCATCCAGCAGCCGCTCGCGATCGCCATCGTCTGCGGCCTGCTGCTGCAATTCCCCCTGGTGCTGCTCGCGATGCCGGTCATGATCGGCCTGACCCTGCGCAAGGAAGCCTGATGCAATACGCGCTCGACGACATCGTCCCCGACATCGACCCGACCGTCTGGATTGCCCCGAACGCCACCATCGTCGGCGCCGTCACGCTCGCCGCCGACGCCTCGGTCTGGTGGGGTGCGGTGCTGCGCGGCGACAACGAGCGCATCGCCGTTGGCCCCGGCAGCAACGTGCAGGACAACGCGGTCCTGCACACCGACATCGGCTTCCCGCTCACGATCGGCGCCGGCGTGACCGTCGGCCACGGCGCCATCCTGCATGGCTGCACCGTCGGCGACGGCGCGCTGATCGGCATGGGCGCCTGCGTACTCAACGGCGCGGTCATCGGCCGCAACTGCCTGATCGGCGCCAAGGCGCTGGTCTCCGAGGGCAAGATCATCCAGGACAATGCGGTCGTCCTCGGCGTCCCTGGCCGCGTCACCGGGGAGGTGCGCCCGGAGCAGATCGAAGCCGCGCGGGCCGGCGCCCGCCACTACGTGGCCAACGCGCAGCGATTCAGGAAGAATTTGGGAGCCGGCGCCCAGACACCCGGCGATTAGAACCCTGGCTCGCTCAATCCCGCCTGACCGTCGGGCGCCACGTCGAACTCGTCGAGCAGCTCGCGCCAGACGCCGCCCGCCAGGATCTCGCTCGGCCGGAAGCGCGCCTTGTAGGCCATCTTCCGGCTGTCGGCGACCCAGTAGCCGAGATAGATGTAGGGCAGTTCGAGCAGCCGTGCCCGCTCGACCAGCCAGAGCACCGAGAAGCTGCCCAGCGAGCGTCGATCCAGTTCCGGATCGAAAAAACTGTAGACAGCCGAAAGCCCGTCTCCAAGACGATCCGTCAGGCAAGCGCCCACCAGCCTGTCGTCCTCTTCACGGAACTCGACCATGAAGGTGTCGATTGGCGTATCCTCGATCATCGCTCGATAGTCGTAGAACGTCATCCCGGCCATGTCGCCCTCGACATGCCGCGCGGTCTGGTATCGCTGGAACAGGGCATACTGCTCCGTCGTCGCATGCGCCGGCACCTCGAAACCCTCGACGCCCTCGTTGGCGCGCGCGCATTTGCGCAAGCTACGGCCCGGCCGGAAACGCTCGACCGGGATCCTGATCGGAACGCATGCATTGCAGCTCGGACAGACCGGCGCATAGGCGATGTTGTGGCTCCGGCGGAAACCCGCCCGCGACAGCCGGTCGTGCAGCTCCTCCGCGTCCGAACCGGTGATCTCGGTCACCACCTTCCGCTCGACCCTGCCCTCGACATAGGGGCAGGGCAGGGGAGCCGTGGTGTAGAAGAATTGCGGCCGCCGCGGCCCGTTGTAGCTCATGCAAACGGCCGCCCCGACCGGCTCGGCCCCGCTCGGCCCGGCATTGTCCAGATACCGGTCCGCGGCGCCAGCGACCGCGCCCGCGTCACCACCAGCCCCGATGCCAGATCATGCAGCGTCCGATGCCGCACCGTGATCAGCGCCACCAGCACCCAGACCGCGCCCGCCGCCATCGTCACGAACAGCCCGACCGTCCACACCAGCGCCTGGAACCAGCTCGGCGGCGACAGCACCTCGTTGTCCCGGATCAACAGCCCCATCGCCTGCTGGCCGGGTGTCGCACTGCGCACCGCCACGAACCCGATCATGTAGACAAACGGCACCACGGGCAGCAGCCCGAGCAGCGGCAGCCCCAGCCCCAGTGTCATGATCCCGACCGTGATAAAGGCGATCTTCAGGATCACGAACAGCACCGTGACCACGACCGCATCGATCAGCCAGGCCAGCACCCGCCTTGCCATCACGCCTTCGGTCAGCCATTCGTCATGCGCCGCGTCGATCATCACACCCGTCTCGCTTGCGGAATGCTTTCCCCGGGTATCCGCCGGCTCGGCCGTTCA
Source organism: Acetobacteraceae bacterium (assembly GCA_965276655.1). Lineage (GTDB taxonomy): Bacteria > Pseudomonadota > Alphaproteobacteria > Acetobacterales > Acetobacteraceae > CAXTPV01. The sequence continues at coordinate 2,318,039 of CBDIBD010000003.1, read as the reverse complement.
AGCGTAGCCACTCCGGACCCGCCACGACAGGAATTTCGTGCCGTCCGCGCGGTGACACAAGATGCCCCCACGTGTAGGACATCCGGATGGCCGAAACCGTGTCCGCACCGAAACCCAGCACCGCCGGACCGGCGCCGAGCCCCGGCCGGCCCGGCCCGGTCGACGACGCCACGCGCCGGCATCTCGCACTCATGCGCCACTCTTGCGCGCACCTGCTTGCCGCCGCCGTCCAGGACATCTGGCCCGAGGCGCGCTTCGGCGTCGGCCCGGCCACCGTCCAGGGCTTCTATTACGACATCCTGTTCCCCGACCCGATCAGCGAGACGGATTTCCCCCGGATCGAGGCGCGCATGCGCGAGATCCGCGCCGGGAACGCCGGCTTCGTCCGCGAGGAGATCGGCATCGCGGCCGCCACCGATTTCATGCGTCGCACCCACCAGGACTTCAAGGTCGAACTCCTCGAGCTCCTGCGCACCAAGGGCAGCACCGCGGTGGCCAAGGAAACCGGCGACTCCAGCGCCGCCGGCGATACGGACCACGCCGGCAGCGGCGCCGGCGTCGACAGCGTCTCCTTCTATACCGTCAGCGATTTCGTCGACCTGTGCCGCGGCCCGCACGTTCCCGACACCAGCGCCATCGGCGCCTTCAGGCTGACCTCGATCGCCGGCGCCTACTGGCGCGGCAACGAACACAACCCGCAGATGCAGCGCATCTACGGCCTCTGCTTCGACACCGAGGCCGAGATCGAGCAGGAACTATGGCGCCAGGAGCAGATGCGCCAGCGCGACCACCGCAAGCTCGGCCGCGAGCTCGACATCTTCGCCTTCGCCGAGGAGGTCGGCATCGGCCTGCCGCTCTGGCTGCCCAACGGCGCCGTCCTGCGCCGGGAGCTCGAGCAGCTCGCGCGCGAATACGAGACCCGCCACGGCTACCAGCAGGTGATCACGCCAGAGATCGCCCGCGGCGCGCTCTACCGGCAATCCGGCCACCTGCCTTACTACACCGACGACATGTATCCGCCGATGAAGCTGGACGAGGAGGAATTCTACCTCCGGCCGATGAACTGTCCGCATCACCATCACGTCTTCCTCGCCCGGCCGCATTCCTATCGCGAGATGCCGGTCAGGATCGCGGAATACGGCAAGGTCTTCCGCTACGAGGCGCATGGCGCGCTCTCCGGCCTGATGCGCACGCGCGGCTTCTGCCAGAACGACGCCCACCTCTACTGCACGGAGGGCCAGGCCAAGGACGAGTTCGTCGGCGTCATGAACCTGCACGCCGAATATTACCGTCTGTTCGACATCGACGACTTCTACATGCGCCTCTCGCTGCCCGACCTCTCCAAGCTCGAGAAATACATGGGCGAGCCCGCCCAGTGGACCCGGGCGCTGGACATCATCCGCGCCGCCATCCGCGACGGCGGCTATCCCTACGTCGAGGCCGAAGGCGAGGCCGCCTTCTACGGTCCCAAGATCGATTTCATGATCCGCAGCGCGATCGGAACCGAATACGCCATCTCGACGAACCAGCTCGATTTCCTCGCGACGTCGCGATTCGACCTGACATACCGGGCCGCCGACGGCACCGACCAGCCGGTCTACGTCATCCACCGCGCCCCGCTCGGCAGCCACGAACGTTTCATCGGCTTCCTGCTCGAGCACTACGCGGGCAACTTCCCGACTTGGCTCGCGCCCACCCAGGTCACCATCGTGCCGATCGCCGATCGTCACATCGACTATGCCGAACGCCTGCGCGCCCGGCTGACCGGGTCCGACATCCGCACCGCCACCGCCGGCGTGCGTGTCGCGGTCGACGCCTCATCGGAACGCATGCAGAAGAAAATCCGCAACGCGCAGGCGATGAAGATCCCGACTGTCCTCGTCGTGGGCGACCGTGAAGCCGAGAACGGCACCGCGTCCGTCCGCCTTCGCGGCGGCCGCGACCTCGGCACGATGACCGTCGATCAGATCCTCGACCGTCTGCGCACCGAAATCACGACCCGGCGCGACATCCAAGCCGAGGCATGACCGCGCTCATCGTTCACGGCCTCGACCCCTACAACGCCGAACCCACACTCGGCCGCCTGCGAGCCGCCTACATCACCGGCGCGCGCGATTTCTACGTCCGCTGCCACGGCGACATCCCCCGCCTCGACGAGAGCGGCCATCGTCTCGCCGTCGACGGCTTCGTCGCCAGCCCGCTCCTTTTGTCTCTGGCAGCACTTCGCGAACTGGCGCCCGCGACCGACATCCATGCCGTTCTCCAATGCGCGGGCAACCGCCGCGCCGACCTCCAACCGGTCGCTCCCACGACCGGCGACCCCTGGGCGCCCGGCGCGATCGGCCATGCGCGATGGACCGGCATCCCGCTGTCGCGCATCCTGCACGAAGCCGGCGCCGACACCGCCCGGTCATATGTCGCCTTCGAGGCCGCCGACCAGTCCGAGAACGAGAACGTCCGGTCTCCTTTCGGCGTGTCGATCCCGATGGCCAAGGCGCTCTCGGACGATGTTCTTCTCGCCTGGGCGATGAACGGCGAGCCGCTTCTCCCGGAACACGGCCATCCGCTTCGCCTGGTCGTCCCCGGCTATGCCGGCGTGCGCAGTCCCAAATGGCTCAAGCGCATCACTGTCCAGGACAGGCCGTCGGGCAACCACATGCAGGCGCGCGATTACCGTCTGGTCCCGCCTGATGTCACGCCCGGCACCGTCGACTGGGACCAGGGCCTCGTCATCGACGAGATGCCGATCAACGCCGCCATCTGCGAGCCCGCGACCGGCGCCGTCCTCCCGCCCGGCAGGACCGCGATCCGCGGCTACGCCACCGCGAGCGGGCGTCCGATCGTTCGGGTCGACGTCTCCGCCAACGGCGGCGGCCAATGGCGCCAGGCCCGAATCGAGCGAGGCGCGTCGCCCTGGAGTTGGACCTTCTGGGACTGCGCGATGGATCTGGCGTCGGGCGCGCATGAACTCGCCGTTCGCGCCTGGGACAGCGCCGGGCAGACCCAGCCCTCCGATCCCGTCGATGTCTGGAACTTCAAGGGCTATCTCTGCACTGCCTGGCACCGTGTCGCCGTCACGGTGTCATGACGTCCCTGACCGCTTGCCTGTTCGTCACCGTCGGCGGTGCCATCGGCACCCTCGCGCGTTACCTCGTCACGGTCGCCGCCTTGCCGATCAGCCGCCACTTTCCCTGGAGCACGGTCGGGATCAATGTCGCGGGCTCGTTCGTGATCGGTTTCTGGGCGGCGTTCAGTCTCTCGCACGGCCGCGCGGCCTTCTCGGACAGCACCCGCCTCTTCGTCATGGTCGGCTTCTGCGGCGGCTTCACCACGTTCTCCTCGTTCAGCCTGCAGACCTTCGACCTGATCCGAAGCGGCGACGTGACGCGCGCCGCCCTGAACGTCGCCCTCTCCGTGGTCCTGTGCCTCGGCGCTGTGGCACTCGGCGACGTCGCCGGATCCCGGCTCGGTGGCGCCGCCTCAATCCTGCGTTAACCCGGACCGGTTAGCATCGAGCCCTCATCCCACCGGACGATCGGGAGCTCCGGAATGCCCAGGCTTGGCGGCGTTTCAGTGTCAGACATCACCATACGCAACCGGACGATCGGCTTCTCGGCAGTTCTGTCCATGATCCTGCTGATGCTCGGCGTCTTCGCGCTCGACCGGATGAGCATCCTGAACGCAGCCGCCACGACCTTCCGGACCCGAACCCTCGAAAGCACGGTCGCTCTCGACCGGCTCACCCTGCTGCTGCAGGATTACCGCCTCGCCGAGGGCCAGCAGCTCGACGCTCCCAACCCCGACGACGCCCGCGCGAGCGGACGGCGTCTGACCAGTCTTGCCAGCCAATTGGCCGATGCGCGGCGACGCGTCCAGGCTCTGCTCCGCGCGGACGCGCAAGTGGCCCACCTTCGGCAATTCGACGCGCTCTGGTCCGGCTACCAGACCGACCACGCCGGCCTCGCCGCCTTGCAGCAGAATTCCGATGCCGACGCGGTGGCCGCCTTCTTCTGGGGAAGGATGCAGGGCTCCTATGGCCGCATGCGCGCGATCCTGGCCGCCGATATGGACCAGAACCAGGCGCGCGGCCTCGAGGTCGCCCGCAACGCCAACGCCACTTACGCCAGCGCCAGACTGCTGACGATGCTCGCGATCGCCCTTGGGCTTACGCTCAGCGCTGTGCTCGGCGCGCTGATGATCCGCACGGTCGCCATGCCGCTGACCGTGATGGCCACGATCATGCGCCGCCTGGCCGCGCGCGACTATACGGGCCCGATCCCGTTCCTCGGCCGGCGCGACGAGGTCGGCATGATGGCGGACTCGCTTTCGATCTTCCGCGACAGCATCGAACGTGAAGCCGAGCTTTCCGGCGCCAGGCACGCCGAGCAGAAGGAGAGGGCCGCGAGCACGGCGCGGCTTCGCGACCTCATCGCGGCCTTCGAGGCGAGCGTGAGCCAGCAGGTCGGCTATCTCTCCCAGTCCTCGCGAAGCATGATCTCGACCGCGACCACCATGTCCGCGACCGCCAGACGCACCAATCAGCAGGCGTCGGCCGTGTCGCAAGCCGCCGGACAGGCGACCGCCAGCGTCCAGACCGTCGCCGCGGCCGCCGATCAGCTCACCGCCTCGATCGGTGAGATCAGCCGACAGATCGCCCATTCGGCCCGCATCGCCAACGACGGCGCCGTCGAGGCGCGCCGGGGCGACGAGATCGTCCGTAACCTTGCCAGCAGCGCCGAGCGGATCGGCGACGTCGTCGGATTGATCGCGGCCATCACAAGGCAGATCAATCTTCTCGCGCTCAACGCGACCATCGAAGCGGCGAGGGCTGGTGAGGCCGGGCGCGGTTTCGCGGTCGTTGCCGCCGAGGTGAAGAACCTCGCCGCACAGACCGCCCAGGCGGCTGCCGAGATCGGAGCCCGGATCGGCGACGTCGGCGCAGCCACCGGCGACGCCATCGCCGCCATCGGCGGCCTGACAGCGATCATGGAGGAAGTCGGCTCGATCACGACCACGATCGCCGTCGCCGTCGAGCAGCAGGGCACAGCCACCGCCGAGATCGCCCGCAACGTCCAGAAGACCGCCGAGAGCACAAGCGAGATCACCGTCAGCATGACCGATGTCACCGATGCCGCCGACGACACCGGTGCCGCCGCTGAAGACGTTCTCGGCGCGGCCGACGCCCTGTCCCGCCAAGCGACCACCCTCACGGTTGAAGTCGAAACCTTCCTCGACGGAGTCCGCGCCGCCTGACGCGACAGGGCCGCCTGGCGATCCCCTACACCGACCCGCCCCTCATCAGCCGCGCCGCCTCGACCGCGAAATACGTCAACACCCCGTTCGCCCCCGCCCGCTTGAAACAGAGCAGCGACTCCAGAACCGCCCGATCCCGATCCATCCAGCCGCGCTCGGCCGCCCCCGCGATCATCGAATACTCGCCCGACACCTGATACGCGAACGTCGGCACCGCGAAACGCTCGCGCACGCGCCGCACGATATCCAGATACGGCATGCCCGGCTTGACCATCACCATGTCCGCACCCTCGAGCAGGTCGAGCTTCACCTCGCGCAATGCCTCGTCCGTGTTCGCGGGATCCATCTGGTAGGTCTTCTTGTCTCCCTTCAAGGTGCTTCCCGATCCGACCGCATCCCGGAACGGCCCATAGAACGCCGACGCATACTTCGCCGCGTAGCTCATGATCCGCGTGTCGATGAAGCCTTGCGCGTCGAGCGCCGTCCTGATCGCGCCGATCCGTCCGTCCATCATGTCCGATGGAGCGACGATATCGATCCCCGCCTCGGTCTGGTTGACCGCCTGCCGAACCAGCGCCTCGATCGTCGCATCATTGACGATCCGCCCGTCGCGGAGCAGCCCGTCATGCCCGTGATCGGTGTACGGATCGAGTGCCACGTCGCCCACCAGCAAGACCTGCGGATATTCACCCTTGAGCACGCGCGCCGCCTTGCAGATCAAGTTCTCCGGATTGGCCGACTGCGTCCCGTCCGGGTCGCGCAGTTCGTGCGGCGTCGCCGGAAACAGCGCGATGGCCGGGATCCCCATCGACGCCGCTTCCGCGACATGGCTCGCGACCCGGTCGATGCTCACCCGGACCACCCCCGGCATCGACGCGACCGGCTGCTCGACGCCCTGTCCCTCGACGATGAAGATCGGCCAGATCAAGTCGTCGACCGAAAGCCGGTTCTCCGCCACCAGGCGCCTCGTCGCCTCGTCGAACCGGTTGCGGCGCAGCCGTGTCGCCGGATAACGACCGACGCTCATCTCAAACGTCCCACACGCGGCGAGCGTGGAAGCGTCCGTACAGGAAATACACCACCAGCCCGATCGCCATCCAGATCGCGAGCCGTATCCACGTCAGCGCATCGAGCGACACCATCAACGCGAAGCACGACACGATGCCGAGGATCGGAATCGCCGGGCTCAACGGCGTGCGGAACGCGCGCGTGATCCCCGGCTGCGACCGGCGCAGCAACATCACGCCCCCGCACACGATGCAGAAGGCGAGCAGCGTTCCGATCGAGGTCATCTCACCCAGCGTGCTGATCGGCAGAAATCCGGCCAGCGCGCCCGCCAGCACCATGAACAGCGCGTTGCACCGCCACGGCGTCCGCCACACCGAATGCACCTGCGAGAACATCTTCGGCAGCAGCCCGTCCTTGCTCATCGCGTAGAACACGCGGCTCTGCCCGAGCAGCAGCACCAAAATCACCGAGGTGTAGCCGAGGATGATCCCGATCTTTACCGCGTAGCGCAACCAGTGGTAGGGCGTGTGGTTGATGGCGGTTGCCACCGGTGCGGCGTCTCCCGCCATGTCGCGATAATTCACGATCCCCGTCAGCACCAGCGAGAACAGCACATACAGGACCGTGCAGATCGCAAGACTGCCCAGGATCCCGATCGGCATGTCGCGCTGCGGCTTGACCGTCTCCTGCGCGGCGGTCGAGACCGCATCGAAGCCGATATAGGCAAAGAAGATCACACCTGCCGCGCGCATCACCCCCGAGAACCCGAAATGCCCGAACGTTCCCGTGTTGGCCGGCACGAACGGCCTGAAGTTCGCGGTGTTCACGTAGGCGGCCCCGAAGCCGATCACCGACAGCACGATGGCGACCTTGATCACCACGATCGTGTTGTTGACCTTCGAACTCTCCGAGATCCCGCGGATCAGCAGCAACGACACCATCACGATGACGAAGATCGCCGGCAGGTTGATCAGCCCGCTCGTGATCGTCCCGTCCGCGAGCTTGACCGTCTCGAACGGCGCCGTGATCAGCCGCGGCGGCAGCGTCACTCCGAAATCCAGCAGCAGCGAGTTGAGGTAGCGTGACCAGCTCGTCGCCACCGTCGCCGCACCCACCGCATACTCCAGCACCAGATCCCAGCCGATGATCCACGCCACCAGCTCGCCCATCGTCGCATACGCATAGGTGTAGGCGCTGCCGGCGACCGGGATCATGCTGGCGAGTTCCGAGTAGCACAGCCCGGCGAAGCCGCATCCGACGGCCGCGATCACGTAGCTCAGCGTCACCCCCGGCCCGGCATACTGCGCCGCCGCGATGCCGGTCAGCGAGAACAGGCCCGCGCCGATAATGCACCCGATCCCGAGCGCGATCACCCCAAGCGGCCCCAGGGTGCGCTTGAGCTCGCCGCCGGCGCTCTGCGTCACGAGCGCCTCGATCGGCTTGCGGCGCATGAGCGGACCCGGCGCGGTCGCCTCTGACATCTGTATCATCCCTTTCGTTCGGCTTCGGCCGTGCGATGCCCGGATTGTTCACACCAATCCGGCCGAGTAGGCAACGCGCTTGCCACCCCGGCCAGCACGGCCCAGCTACAGGCGGCAATCAGGAGGTCTCGGAATGAACGAACAAACGACCGGCGTGAGCCTCCCGCGCTTCTTCACCGCCCCGCTTGCCGAGACCGATCCGGAGCTCGCCGAGGCCATCGGCGCCGAGCTGCACCGCCAGCAGGACGGCATCGAGCTGATCGCGAGCGAGAACATCGTTTCGGCCGCGGTGCTCGAGGCGCAGGGCTCGGTGCTGACCAACAAATACGCCGAGGGCTACCCGGGACGCCGCTATTATGGCGGGTGTGCCGAAGTCGACCGCGCCGAGACGCTCGCCATCGACCGTGCCCGTCGCTTGTTCGGCTGCGCCTTCGCCAACGTCCAGCCGCATTCCGGCGCGCAGGCCAACCAGGCCGTCTACCTCGCTTTGCTCAAGCCCGGCGACACCACGCTCGGCATGTCGCTCGCCGCCGGCGGCCACCTCACCCACGGCGCCGCCCCCAACCTCTCGGGCAAGTGGTTCGACGCCGTCCAGTACGGCGTCCGCCGCGACGACGGAATCCTCGACCACGACCAGCTCCAGACGCTCGCCCGCGAGCACCGCCCCAAGCTCATCATCGCCGGCGGCTCGGCCTATCCGCGCATCATCGATTTCGCCCGGATCCGCGCGGTCGCGGACGAAGTGGGCGCCCTGTTCATGGTCGACATGGCCCATTTCGCCGGCCTCGTCGCCGCCGGCCTCTACCCGAACCCGCTCGAGCACGCACACGTGGTGACCACCACCACCCACAAGACGCTGCGAGGACCGCGCGGCGGCATGATCCTCAGCAACGACGAGGAACTCGGCAAAAAGATCAACAGCGCCGTCTTCCCCGGCCTGCAGGGCGGCCCGCTGATGCATGTCATCGCCGCCAAGGCCGCCGCGTTCGGCGAGGCGCTGACCCCTTCCTTCCGCACCTACCAGTCTGCACTCGCCGCCAACGCCCGCGTGCTCGGCGAGACCCTCGTCGAGCGCGGCCTCGACCTCGTCACCGGCGGCACCGACACCCACCTCGTCCTCGTCGACCTCCGCCCCAAGCGGGTCACCGGCCGGGACGCCGAGCGCAGCCTCGAGCGCGCCCGCATCACCGCCAACAAGAACGCGATCCCGTTCGACCCGGAGAAGCCGGCGATCACCTCGGGCGTGCGTCTCGGGACGCCGGCCGCGACAACGCGCGGCTTCGGCCCGGCCGAGTTCCGCGAGGTCGCCCTGATGATCGACGAGGTCGTCGAAGGTCTGTCGGCTTCGAACGACGGCACCAACAACGCCGCCGAAGCCCGCGTCGCCGAGCGCGCGCTCGCGCTGTGCGCCCGCTTCCCGATCTACGGCCACTGAGCAAGAAAGGCCGGGGCGTTCATTGGCGGTCCAGGGGGCCCGGCCCCCTGGCGGGGCGCGGGGCAGAGCCCCGCTTTCATGATACTGACCACAAAACAAGCAAAAGCCTGCTAACACGCCGGATAGACCGACGTTGTCGCGGTCCCGTCCGCCGAGTATGCTCACGCGACAGGCATCAAAGCAGGGCGCTGCCATTTGGATCGTCGGCCGATCGACACCCACTGCCCCTATTGCGCCCTGCAATGCGGCATGACCCTCAGCCCGGTTGGCACCGGATGGGATACCATCCCCCGCGACTTTCCCGCCAACAAGGGCGCGCTTTGCCGCAAGGGCTATACCGCCGCCGAGCTGCTCTCCCACCCCGACCGCCTCACCACCCCGCTCGTCCGCGACACCCGCGCCGGACCGTTGCGCCCGGCCACCTGGGACGAAGCGCTCGGCCGTATCGTCTCGCAGGTCCGCAACATCCAGGCCGAGCATGGCCGGAACGCCATCGGCGTCTTCGGCGGTGGCGGCCTGACCAACGAGAAGGCCTATCTTCTCGGCAAGTTCGCCCGCGTGGCACTCCGCACCGCCAACATCGACTACAATGGCCGCTTCTGCATGGCGTCCGCCGCGGCCGCCGGCATCAAGGCGTTCGGCATCGACCGCGGCCTGCCGTTTCCCCTCGACGATATCCCCGGCGCCAAGGCCATCCTGCTGACCGGCGGCAACCCCGCCGAGACGATGCCGCCCGTCATGCAATATTTCGACGCGCAGAAGCGTCGCGGCGGCAAGCTGATCGTCGTCGACCCGCGCGCCACCCCCACCGCCCTGCAGGCCAGCCTCCATCTCCAGCTCACCCCGGGCACCGACGCAGCACTCGCCAACGGCATCCTGCACGTCGTCCTGCAGCACGGCCTGATCGACCGCGGCTTCATCGATCGCCGCACGTCCGGCTTCGAGCAGATCCGCCGCATCGCCGCGTCCTACTGGCTCGATCGGGTCGAACGCATCACCGGCGTGCCGTCGGCGAAAATCACCCAGGCCGCGCACATGATCGGCGAGGCCGCCACCGCGATGCTGCTCACCGGCCGCGGCACCGAGCAGCAATCGAGCGGCGTCGACAATGTGCTCGCCTTCATCAACGTCATGCTTGCCACTGGCCACGCCGGCCGCATCCATTGCGGCTTCGGCTGCATGACCGGGCAGGGGAACGGGCAGGGCGGCCGCGAGCATGGCCAGAAGGCCGACCAGCTGCCCGGCTACCGCAAGATCGACGATCCCGCCGCGCGCCACGCGGTCGCCGCCGTCTGGGGGATCGATCCCGGCACTCTTCCCGGACCGGGGCTTCCCGCCGTCGAACTGTTCGCCGCTCTCGGCCACGGCGTCGCCGGCCTGTTCGTCTTCGCCGCCAACCCGGTCGTCTCCGCGCCATCCGCCAACGTGATCGCCGAGCGGCTGCGCGCGCTCGATCTTCTCGTCGTCGCCGACATCTTCCTCTCCGATACCGCTTCGATCGCCGACATCGTCCTGCCCATCACCCAGTGGGCCGAGGAGGACGGCACCATGACCAACCTCGAAGGCCGCGTCATCCGCCGCCGCAAGGCGCTCGAGCCGCCCGAGGGCGTGCGCAGCGATCTCGACATCATCGCCGAACTCGCCCGCCGGCTCGCGGCACCCTCGTCGTTTCCGTCCGACCCGCGCGCGGTGTTCGACGATCTGCGCGCCGCCAGCGCCGGCGGCCTCGCCGACTATGCCGGCATCACCTGGGACCGCGCCGAGCCGGACGGCATATGCTGGCCATGTCCGGACGAGAACCATCCGGGCAGCCCGCGCCTGTTTCTCACCCGCTTCGCCCACGACGACGGCCGTGCCCGTTTCCACGCCGTCGAGCACCGTGATCCGGCCGAACTTCCCAGTCGCGAATTCCCGTTCTACCTCACCACCGGCCGCGTTCTGGTCCAGTATCAGAGCGGCACCCAGACCCGGCGCGTCCGCTCGCTCAACGACGCCGAGCCGGAAGCCTTCGTCGAGATCCACCCCGCCACCGCGCGCAGCCACCGCGTGGCACCCGGCGACATGGTCCGGCTGACCAACCGGCGCGGCACCGCCCTCTTCCGCGCCCGCCTGACGCCATCGATCCGGCTCGACACGCTGTTCGTGCCGTTCCACTACGCCGGCGACGGCTGCGCCAACCTGCTGACCAATTCAGCCGTCGACCCGATCTCGCGCATCCCGGAATTCAAGGTCTGCGCCGTCGCCCTCGCGCGGGTCGAGCCCGACACCCGGCAGTCCCGAACCAGCCGCGTCAAGGAGCCTGCCTGACATGATCGAAAGCAAGCCGCGCTTCCTGCAGGCGGTGCTCCCGTTCGAAGGCACCGGCCTCGACCGCCCGCAAAAGCTGCCGACGCTCGCCTATACGGTGCCGCGCGACCGGCGCGCGCAACTCATCTACATGCGTGCCGGCAATTCCAGCCCGGAGCTCGTCTCGCTCGCACTCACCCGCAACGGCGCGGCGATCCGCCACTTCCCGATCGGCGCCAAAGCCGCCTCGCACGTCCAGCTCGCCGTCGTCGAGGACCTGCAGCCCGACCAGCGCATCGAGGTGACGCTCGCGGCACCCGCCGGTCTTGCCGGCACCATCATCGTCGATATCGGCCTCATCGAGATCTGACCAGGATACGTCCATGGACATGCACGCGCCGTCGAAGGAAAAGCTCGTCGTCATCGGCAACGGCATGGCCGGTGCCCGGACCATCGAGGAGATCATCGCCCGTGGCGGTGCCGCGATGTTCGACATCACCGTCTTCGGCGACGAGCCCTACGGCAATTACAACCGCATCATGCTGTCCAACATGCTGAGCGGGGTGTCGGACGCCAGCGAGATCTTCCTCAACCCGCTCGCCTGGTACGACGACAACGGCATCACCCTGCATGCCGGCCATCGCGTCACCGCGATAGACCGTGCCGCCAGATGCGTCCGCTCGCACCGGGGCCTGGTCGTCCATTACGACCGCCTGCTGATCGCGACCGGCAGCCGCGCCTTCATCCCCCCGATGAAGGGCGCGATCGACGAGCATGGCGACATGCGCGACGGCGTCTTCGGCTTCCGCACGCTCGATGACTGCAACGCGATCGTCGAACGCGCGTCCCGCTCCAGGCGCGCGGTCGTCATCGGCGGCGGACTGCTCGGTCTCGAAGCCGCCCGCGGCCTGCTCAACCATGGCTGCGAGGTCCACGTCGTCCATATCGGCCGCCAGCTGATGCCCGCTCAGCTCGACGCGCAGGCCGCGAGCATGCTGCGCACCACGATGGAGCGCATGGGTGTGGGCATCCATCTCGAAAAAAACACCGCCGAAATCCTCGTGGGCGGCGACGGCCATGTCGCCGGCCTCGCCTTCAAGGACGGCAGCACGCTCGACTGCGACATGGTCGTCATCTCCGCCGGCATCCGCCCCAACGCCGAGATCGCGCGCGAGGCGGGCCTGACCGTCGAACGCGCCATCGTCGTCGGCAACGACATGCGCGCCTCGGACCGCAACATCTTCGCCGTCGGCGAATGTGTCCAGCACCGCGACCGCGTCTACGGCCTGGTCGCGCCGCTCTGGGAGCAGGCCAAGGTCGTGGCCGACCATCTCACCGCCGCCAACATCGATGCCGCCTATCACGGTTCCAAACTCGCCACCAAGCTCAAGGTGATGGGCGTCGAACTTGCGTCGATGGGCATCACCGAGCCCGAGGAAGACCGCGACGAGATCATCCAGTTCATCGAGCCGCGTCGCGGCACCTACAAGAAACTGATCGTCCGCGACGGCCGCCTCGTCGGCGGCATCCTGATGGGCGACATCAGCAAGGCCGCCTACCTGATGCAGGTCTTCGACCGCGACAGTCCGCTGCCCGAGGAACGTCTCTCGCTGCTGTTCGATCTCGGCACGCCCGCGGCCGGGGTCACTCTCGACGAGATGCCCAACGACCAGCAGGTCTGCAACTGCAACGGCGTCAGCAAGGGCCAGATCGGCGCCTGCGTCGCGACCGGCGCCCGCACCGCCAAGGCGGTGATGACCGCGACCCGCGCCGGCATGGGCTGCGGCTCCTGCAAGAGCCTGGTCGGCGAGCTCGTCGCCCATTTCTGCGGCGGCGAGGCCGAGGACGACCCGTCGGTCCATTACTACGTGCCCACCATCCCGATGGCCAAGCCGGAGCTCACCGCCGCCATCGGCCAGCAGCATCTCCGCTCCGTCAGCCAGGTCTTCCATGCCCTCTCGGTCGACGGACGCGAGGATGCCGCCAGCAAGCCGGCGCTGGCCTCGCTGCTCATCACCGTCTGGGCAGGCGACTATGTCGACGAGCGCGACGCCCGCTTCATCAACGACCGCGTGCACGGCAACATCCAGAAGGACGGAACCTTCTCGGTCGTTCCCGAAATGCCGGGTGGCATCACCACCGCCGACGAGCTGATCCGCATCGGCGAAGTCGCAAGAAAGCACGACGTGCCATTGATCAAACTCACCGGCGGCCAGCGCATCGACCTCGTCGGCATCCCCAAGGAGAACCTGCCCGCGATCTGGGCCGATCTCGGCATGCCGGCAGGCTGGGCGTGGGGCAAGAGCTACCGCACCTGCAAGAGCTGCATCGGTACCGAATTCTGCCGTTTCGGCCTCGGCGACAGCATGGGTCTCGCCCGGAAGGTCGAGGCCCGCTACCGCGGCCTCGACAGCCCCGCCAAGATGAAGCTTGCCACCGCCGGCTGCCCGCGCAACTGCTCCGAGGCCATGGTCAAGGATCTCGGCATGGTCGCGATCGGCGACGGCAAATGGGAGATCTATGTCGGCGGCGCCGCCGGCGCCCATGTCCGCAAGGGCGACGTGCTCGCCACCGCCACCAGCGAGGCGGAGGCACTGACCATCAGCGACCGCTTCTTCCAGTTCTATCGCGAGAACGCGAAATGGAAGGAGCGCACCTACACCTTCATGGAACGCTTCGGCCTCGCCCGGATCAAGTCGATCATCGTCGACGACAGCGAGGGCATCGCGGCCGGCCTCGACGCCGCGATGGCGGCGTCCCGTTCCGCCGTCCACGATCCTTGGCTCGAGCGCAACGAGCCCGCGACGCCCAACCAGTTCGCCTCGCGCGTCACCGAGGAGGCGTGATGCCGCGGACGGCCGAAATCGCCGTGGGCCACCTCGAGCAGATCCCGCCGGGCGAGGGCCGCGAGTTCGCCGCCGGCCACGCCACGATCGCGATCTTCCGCACCCGCGAGGGCGAGGTCTTCGCCACCCAGCCCGACTGCCCCCACCAGGGCGGCCCGCTCCGCGACGGTCTCGTCGACGGCGCCACCGTCGTCTGCCCGCTGCACGACCGCCATTTCGAGTTCCGCACCGGCCGCGGCCTCGGCAACGACTGCTCCATCCGGATCTATCCGGTCCGCATCGCCCCCGACGGCACGCTTCTCGTCACCGCCGGATAGGCAAGGCCAGGGCGCCAAGATTGTGAACCTATCTGCGGAGCCTCGGGGCGCGGCGGAGAGCCCCGCTTCCAAGCTGATTTTGCCTTCGCGCCCCTGGCCATGACGCTCAAGCCACCGCCGGCGCGCCGTCGAAGCGTTGCGCCACCGCCTCCTCGTACAGACGCTGCTCCGCTGCCTTGTGCTGCGGGCTGAACCGCACCAGCCCCGCACACACCGAACATACGAGAACGATCGCGCCCAGATCGAACAGCGTCGCCGGCAGGCCGCCCACTCCCTTGAGCAGCAATCCCGCCGCCACCGCGCCGATATTGCCCCCGGCACCCACGATCCCCGTCACCCCGCCCAGCGCGCGGCGGTCGACGAACGGCACCAGCGCATAGATCGCGCCGCACGACATGTGCGTGAACAGCCCGAACCCGAGCATCGCCGTCAGCGCCAGGCCCAGCGTGCCCATGCACGAGAACGCGATCAGCCCGAGACCTTCGCCGATCAGCAGTCCCACCAGCAGGAGCGTGCGTCCGTCGAGCCCGAACCGCCGCGCGGTTCGATCCGACACGTAGCCGCCCAGCGCGCGGGCAAACAGCGCCAGCAGCCCGAAGCTCCCGGCCGCGTAACCGGCACTCGTCAACGACAACCCGAACCGTTCCACGTAGTAGCTCGCGGCCACCCCGTGGATGAAGATCTCCACGCCGAAGGCCGCCCCATAGCAGACCGCCAGCAGCCAGACCCGGTAATTCGCCATCGCTGCCCTGAACACCGCGAGGCCGCCCTTCTTCCCGGCATCGACCAAGATCCCGCGCCGTCGCAGCTCCGGAATGTTCCCCTCCGGCATGTCCTGCCCGAACCGCCAGTACAGCACCGCCACGATCAGCATCAGCACGCCCGGCACCAACATCGCCAGGCGCCAGCCCAGCGCATGCTGGATCCCCAGGCCGAGCAGTGCCGCCAGGATCAGCGGCATCACCGTCTGGGTCGCGCCGCCACCGGCATTCCCCCAGCCGCCGACGGTCGCGTTGGCGGTGCCCGCCACATTGGGCGCGAACATCACCGACGTCTGATATTGCGTGATCACGAAGCTCGCCCCGATCGCCCCGATCGCCAGGCGGAACACCAGGAACATCTCGTAGCTCGTCGCCAAGGCGATCCCGATCACCGGGATCGCGCCGAGCGTCAGCAGCGACGTGTAGGTGATCCGCGGCCCGAACCGGTCGCACAGCGGCCCGATCAGGAAGCGGACCAGGATCGTCACGCTGACCGCTGCGATGTTGATGTTCGCGATCTGGGCTGCCGTCAGATGGAACTCGCCCTTGATCACCGGCATCAGCGGCGCGATCGCGAACCACGCGAAGAAGCACACGAAAAAGGCAAGCCAGGCCAAGTGAAATGCCCGCATCTGCGGCGTCGCCAGGCTGAAAAGATCGATTTTCGCGGCTTTCTGCGACGCCATGATGCCGTCCCTGCGCATGTGGCATCAGGTTACCGATCCGCGCTCGCCTGAACAGCCTGCATCATGGTCATTGTTCCAAACGCGCGGCATCGATGCTCACCCAGGGCTGGACTTGCGCGCCCGCGTCCCGCACCTCCATCTGCCACATTCGGTCACCGGAACCCCAGACGATGCGCTGCCCGTTTTGCGGCCATGAAGACACCCAGGTGAAAGACAGCCGCCCCGCCGACGATGGGGGCGCCATCCGACGACGCCGCTCCTGCGGCCACTGCAACCAGCGCTTCACCACCATCGAGCGGGTCCAGCTCCGCGAACTGACCGTCATCAAATCCGATGCGCGCCGCGTCCCGTTCGACCGCGACAAGCTCGCCCGTTCCATCCGCATCGCGCTCCGCAAACGCCCGATCCAGGAGGAGCAGATCGAGCGCCTGCTCAACACCATCGTCCGCCGCCTCGAGGCCTCCGGCGACAACGACGTCACCAGCAGCCAGGTCGGCGAACTCGTCATGGAGACGCTCAAGGGACTCGACGACGTGGCCTATGTCCGTTTCGCCAGCGTCTACCGCGACTTCCGCGAGACGAAGGATTTCGAGCAGTTCCTCGACGCGCTCGACATCAGGCAGCGCCCCCCTCGTTGACCGATATCGCCCACATGCGCGCGGCCTTCTCGCTTGGCCGCCGCCATCTGGGGGAGACCTGGCCCAACCCTTCGGTCGGCTGCGTCATCGTCGCACCCGACGGCCGCGTCGTCGGCCGCGGCAGCACCGCCCCGACGGGGCGCCCGCACGCCGAGACCGTCGCTCTCGCCATGGCGGGTGCCGAGGCTGCCGGGGCCACGGCTTACGTCACTCTCGAGCCCTGCTCGCATGTCGGCGTCACCGGCCCGTGCGCCGACGCCCTGATCGCCGCCGGAATCGCGCGCGTCGTCGCCAGCGTCGGCGATCCCGACCCGCGCGTCAGCGGCCGCGGCTTCACTCGCCTCCGCGACGCCGGTGTGGCCGTCGATATCGGCCTGCTCGCGAACGAGGGCACCAGCCTGGCCGCCGGCTTCGTCTCCCGCCTTGAACGCGCCCGCCCCGAAATCACCCTCAAGCTCGCGGCCACCCTCGACGCCAGGATCGCGACCAGCACGGGCGAGAGCCGCTGGATCACCGGGCAAGCCGCTCGCCGTCACGCCCATCGCCTCCGGGCCGAGCATGACGCGATCCTCGTGGGCATCGGCACCGTCCTCGCCGATGATCCCGAACTCACCTGCCGCCTCGCCGGTGCGCGTGCGCGGCCCCTGGTCCGCATCGTCCTCGACCGCAAGGTGCGCCTGCCGCCGTCCGCACGCCTCGCGCAGACCGCCCGCGAAGCCCCGGTCTGGCTCGTCCACGGCCCCGGCGCCGATCCCGAGCGGGGCGCCGCACTTACCGCGCTCGGAGTCCGCCTGCTGGAATCCACTGACGCCGACATCCTCACCACCCTCGGCAGCACGGGCCTCAACCGTGTCCTCGTCGAGGGCGGCGCCACCATTGCGGCCTGGCTGCTCCACGCCGACCTCGTCGATCGGCTGGCCTGGTTCGCGGCGCCCGCCATCATCGGTGCCGAAGGCTTGCCGGCCGTCGGACCGCTGGCCGGCGGGGCGCTCGCGGACGCGAAACGCTTCTCCCTGCTTCACACCGCGCGGATCGATCCCGACATCCGTGCAACCTTCGTCAGGAGAGACTGAATGTTCACCGGGCTGGTCGCCGGCATCGGCGAGGTCGTCGCGGTCGAGCTGATCGGCGGCACCGATGCCAGAATCACGATCCGCGCACCCGCCGGCTTCCTGGACGGCGCCGCCATCGGCGCGTCCGTCGCCTGCGCCGGCTGCTGCCTGACCGCCGTGACCATCGAGGCCGACCTTCTCACCGTCGACGTCTCCGCCGAAACCCTGTCACTGACGACCATCGGAGGCTGGCGGCCGGGCGCGCGCGTCAACCTGGAGCGATCGCTGCGGATGGGGGACGAACTTGGCGGCCACCTCGTCTCGGGCCATGTCGACGGTCTCGGGACGCTCACCGCGGCTCGTCCCGACGCGGGCTCGCTGCGCCTCGGCTTCAACGCACCTCGCGCGCTCGCCTCCTTCATCGCGCGCAAGGGCTCGATCGCCGTCGACGGCGTTTCGCTCACCGTCAACGCGGTCGCGGCCGACGGCTTCGAGGTCAACATCATCCCTCACACCGCCAGCCACACCACCCTCGGCGCCCTCTCCCCGGGCGACCCGGTCCATCTCGAAATCGACATGCTCGCGCGCTATGTCGCCCGCCTGGCCGAGACCATGGCCGTGCCCGAGGCCACCGTCCCGGTCTCTGGACCATGGGCCGGTAATTCGCCATGAACACGCCGATGAGCGACCTCGACGACCTCGCCCGTGCCGACCTGTCGAACTACCTGAGCGGTCCCGCCGACCTCATCGAGGAGGCGCGCGCGGGCCGCATGTTCATCCTCGTCGACGACGAGGACCGCGAGAACGAAGGCGACCTCGTCGTCCCGGCCCAGTTCGCCACACCGGACGCGATCAACTTCATGGCTCGCCATTGCCGCGGCCTGATCTGCCTCGCCATGACCCGCAACCGGGTCGAGCAATTGGGCCTGCCGCTGATGAGCCAGGCCAACGGCACCCGCCACCAGACCGCTTTCACCGTGTCGATCGAGGCCGCGGAAGGGGTCACCACCGGCATCTCCGCCCACGACCGCGCGCACACGATCGCGGTCGCGATCAATCCGGAAAGCAGGCGCGAGGACATCACCACCCCAGGCCACGTCTTCCCGCTGCTCGCGCGCGACGGCGGCACCCTGATCCGCGCCGGCCACACCGAGGCCGCCGTCGACATCGCCCGCCTCGCGGGCCTCGCACCCGCCGGCGTGATCTGCGAGATCATGAGCGACGACGGACGCATGGCCCGGCTGCCCGAGCTGGTCGCATTCGCCCAGTTCCACAACATCAAGATCGGCACCATCGCCGACCTGATCGGTCATCGCCGGCGCACCGAGAAGCTCGTCAGACACGTCGCGCACAACACCCTGACCCGCCCGGGCGGCAGGCTCTGGACCCTGTCGGTCTACGCCAACACGATCGACGGGTCCGAGCATGCCGTGATGATCCACGGCGACATCCGCACCGAGGAACCCGTGCTGGTCAGGATGCACGCGGTCGACCTCGTCACCGACATGATCAACGCCTCCGACAATGCCGTCCTGCCCCTCGCGATGCACGCGATCGAGCGGGCCGGGCGCGGTGCGGTCGTCATGATCCGCGACACCGGCCGTGATGCGCTCTCCAAGCGCGTCGGCAACCTCTCGCTCGGCGCCCGGCCGTTCGCCTTCCTCCGCGATTACGGCATCGGCGCTCAGATCCTGACGGATCTCGGCGTCTCCAACATGATCCTGCTCACCAGCCACAAACGCACCATCGTGGGGCTCGACGGCTACGGCCTGCGGGTCGTCGAGCAGCGGCCGATCCCGGACGTCGACGCCGCATGATCGCCTCATGAGCACCCGGGACGCGGTCCGCGCGGCCATAGCCCCTCTCGAAGGGCCGCCCGCTTCGGTCCTCATCGTCCGCGCGCCCTACTATCGCGACATCGTCGACGCTCTCTCGGACGGAGCCGCGCGCATCCTCGCCGCCGCCGGTGCCACCGTCACCACCGCCAACGTCACGGGCGCCTTCGAACTGCCCCAAGCGATCCGGCTGGCACTGCGAGGCACGGACCGTTTCGATGGGTTCGTGGCGCTCGGGTGCGTCGTCCGCGGCGAGACCTCGCACTATGACCATATCTGCGACGCCACCATGGCCGGCCTGATGAACGTGGCCCTGACCTACGGCATCGCGCTCGGAACAGGCCTCTTGACCGTCGAGACGATCGACCAGGCGCTCGCACGCGCCCGCCTCGACGGCGGTGCGAACAAGGGCGAGGAGGCGGCGCGCGCCTGCCTCGGCCAGATCGCGGTCGCCCGCGCCCATGGCGACCAACAGCGCGTGCTTCGATGATTCCCGCCGCGCGCCCGCGCACGGCCTCGCGGGTCGGTGCCGTCCAGGCCCTGTTCCAGTCCGAACAGGCGGGCGAGACCGCCGAGACCGTCATCGACCAGTTCGTCCGCCACCGGCTCGGACGCCTGCCGGGCGGGAACGGTTTCGAGGAAGGCCGCGTGCCCGATGCCGATGTCCGTCTGTTCAGCCGCATCGTCCGCACCGCATCCCTCAAGCAGGACCAGCTCGACGCCCTGGTCGCCGAGGCGCTTCCGGCGGACTGGCCGTTCACGCGACTCGATCCGGTGCTGCGCGCCGTGCTGCGCGCCGCCTGCGCCGAGCTATCGCTCGAGGATGGGCCGCCCGCGCGCGTGGTGATCAACGAGTATCTCGACGTCGCGCACGGCTTCTTCGACGGCGACGAGCCCCGCCTGATCAACGGCCTGCTCGACCGCCTTGCCCGCACGCTGCGCGCCGCCGAGTTCGCCGCCGAAAAGCTGTGACATCGAACAAGCCCAGCGGCGCTGCCCGGACTCCGCTGAGCGCGGGGTTCCCCGGATCCACCTTCGGCAGAGCCTCGCGGTGACCGCGCTACCGGCCGAATTCGCGTTCATCGACCGCCATTTCCGCCCGCTCGCCGGCCCGGGCAGCCTTGGCCTCGACGACGATGCCGCTCTTCTTTCGCCCCAGCCGGGTCTCGAGCTCGTGCTGGCCGCCGACGCGATGGTCGAGGGCGTGCATTTCCTCGCCGACGATCCGCCGCACGATCTCGGCCGCAAGCTGCTCCGGGTCAACCTGTCCGATCTCGCGGCGATGGGAGCCGACCCGCTCGGCTACCTCCTCACGCTCTGCGTTCCCGCGCATCGCGATGATCGTTTCTTCGCGGAGTTCACCCGCGGCCTCGCCACCGACCAGCGCTTCTACGGCATCGGCCTGCTCGGCGGTGACACCACCGCGACCGCGGGTCCGCTGTCGATGTCGCTTATGATCGTGGGCCAGCTCCCGGCCGGCACCGCCATCCGGCGATCGGGCGCGCGCCCGGGCGATACGCTGTGGGTCACCGGTACGATCGGCGACGGCGCGCTCGGTCTGCTCGCCCTCAGGGGAGAAGTCGCCGATCCACAGGGCATCCTCGCCGATCGCTATCATCTGCCGCGACCGCGTGTCGGACTCGCCATCCGCGGCATCGCGACAGCCGCGATCGACATCTCGGACGGCCTGCTGCAGGACGCCATGCATGTCTGCCGCGCGAGCAACGTCTCGCTCGAGATCGAGGCCGCTCGCATTCCGTTGTCGGAAGCGGCCCGCGCGCTCGGCGATATTCCTCTCGAAACCTGCCTTGCCGGCGGCGACGACTACGAACTACTGATCGCTGCTCCCCAAGAGGCGCAAACCGATCTGGCGGCCGCCGCGAGCCGTCACGGTTGCGAATTGACACCGATTGGACATTTTCATCCCGGTCCGCCATGCGTCATAGTGCGTGATCGGAACGGTCGAGCGATGGATTTCAACACGCACGGGTTCAGTCACTTCTGATACAAAACCGGTCGAAAGTGCGTTTTTGAGACTGCTGCAATGTCTTTCACGCGTGGCCGGAATCCTGTTGTAAAACGGAACCGAAACGATCAAGATTAGTCGATTCAAGCGCGCTACCTGAACAGGTCCTCCCAGCATGCAAGAAGCTATCGATCCGGCGCTCGTCGGCCTTGGCTTCCTGATTGCGTTTCTCGGCTGGCATGCGTCCATGTCCCTCGTCCGCCGGGCCTCTTCCAGGAGCGGCTTGCGCCGCCTCGCGTGGCTGTCGGCGTCCGCCGTCCCGATCGGGTTCGCGACCTGGTCGATGCATCTGGTGGCTTTCATGCGCGCCCCGCCGCCTCTGGTCGGCTGGGATGCGGGCTGCACCATCGTCTCCCTGCTGATGGCCGTGCTGACCGCCTGGCTCAGCCTCGCCCTCGCCGGACGCGCGCACGACCGACGCCGTTGCGCGCTCGTCGCCACCGTGACGGGTGTCGGCTTCTGCAGCGTCTTCTTCATCGACGCGACAGGTCTGGCGGGCGTCGAGGCCAGCGTCGTCGACGCAGGACTGGTCGTGCTCGCCATCATCCTCGGCGCCGCCGCCTCCGCGACCGCATCCTGGCTCGGCCGGCGAGGCAGTGGCGGCCTCGGCAATGCCGCCTGCCTCGCCCTCGTCGCGAGTCTCGCGACCGCGATGATCTGGATCTCGGTCGAGGCGACGTCACTCGCGCCGCATATCCCCCTCTCGCATGCCTTCACGTTGCCCGCCGCATCCCTCGCCGCCGGCGCCGCCCTCTGCTCGGCCTTGCTGTCGGCCATCGGCTGGCTCGCGGCCTCGTTCGATCGCCGGCTCGAACAGCTCGCCGAACGTTCCACCCGCCTGGTCCGCCAGAACGAGAAGCGTCTGCAGGACATCCTCCGCCAGTTGCCGTTCGGCATCGTCGTGGCCGACGTGGCGACCAAGGCCGTGGTCTTCTCCAACCGCGAGGCCGATCGCGTGCTGCACGATCTCGACAGGCCCGGCGTCCACGGCCACGGCTTCTTCCCGACCGGCGAGGCGATCGGAGATCCCCTCGAGCGCGCGCTGCGCGACGAGGAAACCGTCCACCGCGAACTGCAGTTCTTCCGGCGCCCGGACGGGACCGCCGTCACCCTGGAGATCAGCGCCTCGCCGATCTACGACGAGCAGCGTCGTCTCGTCACCGCGATCGCCGCCTTCCAGGACGTCTCCAACCGTGTGCGCGCCGAGGCCGACCTGCGCCAGGCGCAGAAGATGGACGCGCTCGGCCAGCTCACCGGCGGCATCGCGCACGACACCAACAACCTGCTGACCGCCATCCTCGGCAACCTCGATCTGCTCGAGCCACGCCTCGCGGACGACCAGCAGCGCGTCCTCCTGCGCAACGCGCTCTCGGCCACCGAGCGCGGCGCCAAACTCACCAGCCAGTTGCTTGGCTTCTCCCGCCGACAGTCCCTCATGCCGTGCCCGGTCAACGTCAACCAGGCGGTCGCCGAGATGCATCCGCTGCTCACCAGCACGCTCGGGGGCACCATCCGGATCGAGTGCACGCTGAAAGCCGATCTCTGGCCCGCCTTCGCCGACCCGACCCAGCTCGAGCTCGTCCTGCTCAACCTGTCGATCAACGCGCGCGATGCCATGCCGGCGGGCGGCGCGATCCATGTCGGCACCGAAAACATGGTATTGGCCGACCCGCTCGGTCCGACCGATCCGCCGCCCGGCGAATACGTCATGCTATCGGTCCGCGACAGCGGCACCGGCATGGACCAGGCGACCCTCGCGCGCGCCTTCGAACCCTTCTTCACCACCAAGGGGCCGGGCCGCGGCTCCGGCCTCGGCCTGTCTCAGGTGCTTGGCATCGCCCAGCAGCTCGGCGGCGGTGTGCGCATATTCTCGGACGCCGGCCACGGAACCACGGTCCAGTTGTTCATGCCGCGCAGCCTGGCACAGGTCCAGAGCCGGCCGCTGGCCAGCGCCGGCCCCGACCGCACGTCCGTGCTCGACGGAAAGATCGTCCTTCTCGTCGACGACGACCAGGATGTCCGCACGGCGGCCCGCGCGTTGCTGGCGCATTTCGGCTGCATCGTCATTGAGGAGGCCGACGGCCGTGCCGCCGTCGCTCGCGTCGCCGGCGCCGAGCGGATCGACATGGTCCTGATCGACTTCGCCATGCCTGGCCTCACCGGTGCCGACGCCGCCGAGCGGATCCGCGCGATCCGGCCCAAGCTGCCGATCCTGCTGATCACCGGCTACGCCGACGCCGACCACCTGCCCGGCGTGGAAGGCCGCTTCGCCACGCTCCAGAAGCCCTTCCGCGGCGCCCAGCTCGCCGAGCTTCTGCCGACGATGTTGCTCGACGATGACGACCCCACCATGCCCGCGGACAAGGCCTCCGTCGTCTCGTTCCAGCGCGTTCGCAAAGCCGGCCGCGACCAGCTCGCGGCACCCCTCGCGCCGTTCTCCCGCCGCGACATCGGGTAGAGGGCCAAGGATCTCTCCCTGGATCCCGTGTCATCGGCCGTGCATCGACAGGCCTTGACCACCACGAATTTCAAGCGGCGGCGCAAGCTCGTGTAGGCTCCCCCGATGAACCTCCTGCGCCCGATCCCTCTCCAGACCGATCCTTTCCGCCGCGCCATCACCGATGCGGCCATGTTGCCCGAACCCGACGCCGTCGCGTGCCTGCTCGCCGAGACCGAACTGGCTCCGGTCGAGAACCGCGAAATTCAAGCGCTTGCCGCGCAGCTGATCACGGCGCTGCGTGCCCGCGGCACGCGCGGTCCGGTCGAGGCGCTGATGCGCCAATACGCGCTCTCCAGCGCCGAGGGCATCGCGCTGATGTGCCTCGCCGAGGCGCTGCTCCGCACCCCCGACCCCGCCACCCGCGATGCCCTGATCCGCGACCGCGTCGGCGCCGGGGACTGGCGTGCCCATCTCGGCCGCAGCCCATCCCTGTTCGTCAACGCCGCCTCCTGGGGTCTTCTGGTCACCGGCGCACTCACCGCGACCACCAGCGAAACCGGCCTCGCCCGCGCGCTGAGCGGCATCCTCGCCCGCGGCGGCCAGCCGGTGATCCGGCGCGCGCTCGACCTCGCCATGCGCCTGATGGGCGAGCATTTCGTCCTCGGCGAAACGATCGAGCAGGCGATCGAACGCGCTCGCCGGTGGGAAGCGCGCGGTTTCCGCTACTCCTATGACATGCTGGGCGAGGGCGCCGTCACCGCCGATGACGCCGCCCGCTACCACCGTGATTACCAGGACGCGATCGACGCCATCGGCCGCGCCGCGACCGGCAGTGACCACGTCACTCGACCCGGCATCTCGGTCAAGCTGTCCGCACTCCACCCGCGCTACGTTCGCGGCCAGCGCGATCGCGTGCGCGCGGCACTCGGACCCGTACTCGCCGGCCTCGCCCGCAGCGCCGCCGGCCACCGGATCGGACTGAACATCGACGCCGAGGAGGCCGACCGCCTCGATCTCTCGCTCGACATCTTCGAGACGCTCTGCTTGGACCGCTCGGTCGGCGACGGGATCGGCTTCGTCGTCCAGGCCTACGGCAAGCGCGCCACCGCCCTCATCGACCATCTCGCCGATCTCGGCCGGCGCTCGGGCCGGCGCCTGATGATCCGCCTCGTCAAGGGCGCCTACTGGGACAGCGAGATCAAGCGCGCCCAGGAGACCGGCCTGCGCGAATTTCCGGTCTTCACCCGCAAGGCGCACACCGACCTCGCCTACATCGCCTGCGCCCGCCGCATGCTCGCGTCACCCGACGCGATCTATCCGCAATTCGCCACCCACAACGCCCGCACCGTCGCCACCATCCACCGGATGGCAGGCGACCGCGCCTACGAGTTCCAGGGCCTGCACGGCATGGCCGAGGCGCTCTACGAGGAGGTCGTGGGTCCCGGCAAGCTCGGTGCCCCCTGCCGCATCTACGCGCCCGTTGGCACCCACGAGACCCTGCTGCCCTACCTCGTCCGCCGCCTGCTCGAGAACGGGGCCAACACCTCCTTCGTCAACCAGATCGCCGACCCCGCCATCCCGCCCGGGCGTCTCGCCGAGGATCCGCGCGCGGTCGTGCTCGCCCACGAACCGCCTGGCGCCGTGCATCCCGCCATCCGGCGTCCGGGCGACCTGTTCGGCGCGTCGCGCGCCAATTCGCGCGGCATCGACCTCGCCTGCGAACGCACGCTCGCCGGATTGGCCGACACCATCGCCAACACGCCGCCGCTCGATCCGCCGCCCGCCTTCGACCCGCGGCACCTCGACGACGCCGTCGGCGCCGCGCGCGCCGCCATGCCCGCCTGGTCCTCCCTTCCGCCCGCCGCCCGCCGCACCATTCTCGACCGCGCCGCCGACACGCTCGAGACCCGCATCGAAGGCCTGCTCCGTCCCTTCGCCGACGAAGCCGGCAAGACCATCGCCAACGCCATCGCCGAGATCCGCGAGTCGATCGACTTCCTCCGCTACTACGCATCGTTCCCCGGCGACCATGACGACCGGCCGCTCGGCACCGTCGCCTGCATCAGCCCCTGGAACTTCCCGCTCGCCATCTTCGTGGGCCAGGTCGCGGCAGCACTCGCCGCCGGCAACGTCGTCCTCGCCAAGCCCGCCGAGGAGACGCCCGCTCTCGCCGGCTTCGGCGTCCGCCTGCTGCACGAGGCCGGCGTCCCGCCCGGCGCGCTCCAGCTCCTCCCCGGCGACGGCACGACGGGCGCGGAACTCGTGGCACATCCCGGGATCGACGGCGTGATGTTCACCGGCTCCATCGATGCCGCCCGATCGATCG
This sequence comes from Acetobacteraceae bacterium, assembly GCA_965276655.1. Taxonomy (GTDB): domain Bacteria; phylum Pseudomonadota; class Alphaproteobacteria; order Acetobacterales; family Acetobacteraceae; genus CAXTPV01. The sequence goes on along the minus strand of CBDIBD010000003.1, from coordinate 2,291,649 downwards.
CCCGCGCGCTCGCCGATCGCACCGCCGCGCATGGGCGCCCGATTCCGTTCGTCGCCGAGACCGGCGGCCAGAACGCGATGATCGTCGACAGCTCGGCGCTGCCCGAACAGGTCGTGACCGACGTCCTGGCCTCCGCTTTCGACAGCGCCGGCCAGCGCTGCTCGGCGCTGCGCATCCTCTGCCTGCAGGACGAGATCGCGCCGCGCATCATCGCCCTGCTCAACGGCGCGATCGACGAGCGCGTGCTGGGTGATCCCACCCGTCTGGAGACCGACATCGGCCCCGTCATTACGCGGGACGCCGCAACCGCGATCGAGGCGCACATCGCTGCGATGCGCGCGGCGGGCCTGCCTGTCCATCGCGGCGGCCGCGTCGAGGGCACCGACGCGCGCCTCGTCCGCCCCGCCTTGATCGAGCTGGACCGCATCGGCCGCCTCACCGGCGAGATCTTCGGGCCCGTCCTGCACGTCGTGCGCTGGAGCCGGTCCGGCCTCGACAGGCTGCTCGCGGATATCGAGGCCACCGGCTACGGCCTCACGTTCGGCGTCCACACCCGCCTCGACGAGACCATTGCGCGCGCCGAAGCCGGCCAGACCGCCGGCAATGTCTACGTCAATCGAAATATGGTCGGCGCGGTCGTCGGCGTCCAACCCTTCGGCGGTCACCGCCTGTCCGGCACCGGTCCCAAGGCCGGCGGCCCGCTGACGCTGCGCCGCCTGCGCATCCGATCCGGGCCGCTCGATCCGTCGCTGAACGGCGCTCCCACAGCCCGCGCCCAAGCCTTCGCGGCCCTGCTCGACGCATCGGGCCTCGATCCCGATGGCGCGCTCCGCATCCGGATCGACACCACCGCGTCCGGCGCAAGCATCGAGCTTTCCGGCCCGGTCGGCGAGCGCAACCTCTACACGCTCCATCCCCGTGGCACGATCCTGTGCGTCGCCGGCACCGAGGCGGCAGCACTCGAACAGCTCGCCTGCGTGCTCGCGAGCGGCAACCGTGCCGCCGCCGAGGCGGGCTTTCCCTGTCCGCCCGGCTTCGAGCCCTTCGTCGAGCCGTTCACGGGCGACCTGCAAGCCGCCCTGATCGATACCGACGCCGAAGCGACCGGTGCCCTGGCTCGCCGCCTCGCCGCGCGCGAAGGGCCGGTCGTCCCGCTCTTCGCGCCGCCCTACGCGCCCGAACTCCTGCTCGCCGAACGCGTCGTCACCACCAACACCGCCGCCGCGGGCGGCAACGCATCCCTGATGGCGATCGGATAGCCGATGAAGCATTCCACGATCCCGACCAACGGCATCGAGCTGCACGTCACCGAGGAAGGGGAGGGCGCGGCCGTCCTGCTCTGCCATGGCTTTCCCGAAACCTCCCGGAGCTGGCGCCGGCAGATCACGGCCCTCGCCTCCGCCGGCTACCGTGTCATCGCGCCCGACATGCGCGGCTACGGCGGCTCCTCCGCCCCCGACGACCCGGCGCTCTACACCCTGCTCCACATTGTGGGCGACCTCGTGGGCCTGCTGGACGCGCTCGGTTGCGAGACCGCCGCGATCGTCGGCCACGACTGGGGCGCGATCGCCGCCTGGAACGCGGCCCTGATGCGTCCCGACCGCTTCAGCCGCATCGCCGCACTCAGCGTTCCCTATGTGCCGCGCGGCGACATCAGCCTGCTCGATCAATGCCGCGTCAGCGCGCCCGATTTCTACATGCTCCAGTTCCAGCATCCCGCCGCCGACCTCGTCCTCGGCCTCGATGTCTCCATGACCCTGCGCTCCGGCTATTATGCCGCCTCCGGGAGCGCTCCCGACGCCGATCGCTGGAACCCCTTCGCGGCACCCGGAACCCGAGCCGCACCTCCGCCCGACCCGATGCCCGCCTGGCTCGATCCGGATGATCTCGCCCACGCGATCGAGACCTTCACGCGGACTGGTTTCCGCGGCGGCCTGAACTGGTACCGCGCCATCGACCGCACGTTCGAACTGATGGCGCCCTTCAAGGCTGCGCGCGTCATGCAACCGTCGCTGTTCATCGCCGGCGCCAGGGACGCCGTGCTCGACTTCTCCCGCACCTTCGCCCGCGACCTGCCGCACAACGCCCCGGGCCTCGTGCGCAGCGTCATCGTCGACGGCGCCGGCCACTGGATCCAGCAGGAAGCGCCCGACGCGGTCAACGCGGCGCTGCTCGACTTCCTCGGCAAGGCATAGGAAGGCGGAGACATCGTCCTTCACCTGCCAACGGCCGGCGGCCTTTTCATCCCGCAATAAGGACCGGACGGTATTCAACCGAAGCTTTCGCTCGCACTCGCGTGCGACTGCCTCGAAGCGGTCACTGGAAGTTGACGTGACAAAGGCGCCGCATCACCGTTAGCGAATTGGAGAACGCGCGACACCAAGTCGCGGACGGGGAGGACGTCATGTCGATCACACGCCGCGGCCTGCTGGCCGTTCCGGGCTTTGCCATGGCTGCGCATGCGCTGGGGCCGATCCGGGTGTTGGCTGCGACCACGCCCAACTCTCCCGTCACCTACGACCTCTTTTCGCTCAAGATACACGGCCGGCGGCTCTACCACTGGTGCGGTGAGTTCCATTACTGGCGTCTGCCAAGCCCCGGACTGTGGCGCGATGCGCTGCAGAAATACCGCGCCGCCGGCTTCACCGCGGCGTCGGTCTATTTCCACTGGGGTTTTCATTCGTCGGCACCCGGAAAATACGATTTCACCGGCATTCGGGACGTGGCAACCCTGCTCGACATCGCGGCCGAAGTTGGCATCTACATCGCCGCCAGGCCAGGCCCATACATCAACGCCGAAACCGATTTCGGCGGCTTTCCGGCATGGCTCATCCCACAGCCTGGGAACCTGCGGACGTCCGATCCCGGCTACCTCGAACCCGCGCTCGAATGGTACGACACGATCAACGCGATCCTGGCCAAATACCAGATCGACACCGGCGGCCCGATCATTCTCTATCAGATCGAGAACGAGTATTCATCCAGCGACGCCTCCGCCATCGCCTACATGCAGGCGCTGGAGGCGAAGGCGCGCGCGAACGGCATCACCGTGCCGCTGTTCGTCAACAACATCGGTGCTGCCGGACTGTGGCGTCCCGGCACGCCGGGCGGCGTCGACATCTACGGCACCGACTCCTACCCGCAAGGTTTCAACGCCACCAATCCGCAGGACTGGCACCAGGTGCCGGATTATTTCTACCTGCGGCAGGAAGGCGCGGAGCTCAATCCGGAGTTCCTCCCCGAGACCCAGGGCGGCTCGTTCGACCCTTGGGCCGGCGCCGGTTTCGCCAACTGCTACACGCTGACCGGCCCGAACTTCAATCGCATCTTCTACAAGAACAACATCGCCGGCGGCGTCACCATGCAGAGCTTCTACATGACGTTCGGCGGAACGAGCTGGGGATGGCTGCCCTCCGAGGACCTCTACACATCCTACGACTACGGCGCCGCGATAACCGAAGGACGCCAGCTCACCGGCAAGTACGACGAAGACAAGAAGATCGGCTACTTCGTCAACTCGGTCACGCCGCTGCTCCAGACGGAGACCGTTCCCGATGTCGCCTCGTCGAACACCAACCTGCGTGTCCGCTCGCTCGTCAATCCGTCGAACCTCACCCAGTTCTTCACCCTGATCCAGAACGACTCGACCTCGACCGCATTCCAGCAGGTGACGTTCCCGATCTCGCTCGCCGACGCCGCCTATCAGACCGTTCCCCAGCAGGGCGCGCTGGTCATCAATGGGCGCGACTGTAAGCTGCTCGTCGCCGGCTATACGATGGACCGCCAGTCACTGATGTACTCCACATCAGAGATCATGACGCACGCCCGCCTCGGTGCGAACGACGTCGCGGTGTTCTATGGCCGCATCGGCGAGGACGGCGAGACGGTACTCCGTTTCGCCACGGCACCCGTGATCGATGTTTTCGCGGGCAGCGTCAGCAGCGCCTACGATCCGAGTTCGGGCGATCTGCGCCTCAATTACATCCACGACGGCCTGACGCTGCTGCGCATCACCGGTGGCAAGGCGCCCTTGGTCCTGGCCCTCGCCGACGATGCGGCGGCTGCGACTTTCTGGCGCTTCGAGGTCGCCAACGAGGTCGTGTTCATCCGCGGTCCGTCGCTGGTCCGGACGGTAACGTTCGGTGGCAACATTGTTGCACTGACCGGCGACACCAGTGCCGCGACGCCGATCGAGCTCTTCGCCAACGCCGCGACGAAATCGACCGTCGTGACCTGGAACGGCGCGACACTGAGCCTCGTGCGAACCACCTACGGATCTCTGCTCGGAACACTGCCGGGCCCCGCGTCCTACGCGCCGCCCTCGATTACCGGCTGGCGCACGATCGCCGACATCCCCGAGGCGGCATCGGGTTTCGATGACTCGAGGTGGATCGTCGCCAACCACACCACGACCAACGACGCGTTCCCGCAACCCGCCGGCCAGGTCGTCCTCTATGCCGACGATTACGGCTATCACCACGGCGACACCTGGTATCGCGCCCACTTCACCGCGACCGGCACCGAAACCGGCATCACGCTGACCGCCTACACCGGCCGCCCCGGCAGCTTCTTCGTCTGGCTGAACGGCACCTTCCTCGGCCAGACCGAGGTCGGCCTGACCGACGACAACGCCACCACGACGTTCGCCTTTCCCGTGAGCGCGCTCAAATCGGGCGCGGCAAACGTCGTCTCGGTGCTGGTCGAGAATCTCGGTCACACCGAAGGCTACAAGGAACCGCGCGGCCTGACCGCTTATGAACTGGTCGGTTCGAGCGCCGCGATCACCTGGAGGATCCAGGGCGTGCTCGGCGGCGAGAACCAGGTCGACACCGTGCGCGGCCCCTACAACAACGGCGGTCTCCACGGCGAACGCGCCGGCTACCACCTGCCGCACTATCCGGACGGCAGCTGGGCGAAGGTCGCGCTGCCGGCCAGCCAACCGACGCCGGGTGTCGCCTGGTACCGGACCACCGTGACGCTCGCCGTGCCGTCCGGCCAGGACGTGTCGCTCGCGCTGCGGATCACCGACCACAACACGCGCGACTATCGGGCCCGCATCTTCGTCAATGGCTGGCACATGGGGATCTACATCAACAAGGTCGGTCCGCAGACGCAATTCGTGGTGCCGAACGGCATCCTCAATCTGAATGGCCAGAACACGCTCGCCATCGCCGTGCTCGACGGCGCCGATGGCACGGGCGGCCTCGGCGCGATCTCGTTCGTGGTGCTCGGCAACGTCCTCGGCGGCGTCGAGGTCCCCCTCGTCGCGAGCCCCGGCTACGATCCGTCTGTCTACACCGGTTGAAACCGGCTCAGCGCCCAGGGCCCAACAGGGACGAAAAAGATGCGTGACATGACCGTTCCGCTCGGAGCCGGCGTTCTCGTATTCGCGATGGCGTGCACCGCCCTCGCAAGCGCGAGCGCCGCCGGCAGCGCGCCGCAGATCGCGGTTCCACCCCCGCCTCTCGGCTGGTCGTCGTGGAACCCGCTCGGCAACGACGTCGACCAGCAAGCGATCGAGCAGCAGGCGGACGCGCTGGTCCAGCTCAACAAGGGCATCGGCGACAATACCTATCGCTACCGTTACGTCAACACGGACGGCGGCTGGTGGCTGAGTGCCAACGGCAACCGGACCGCGTCCGGCGGTTTCGCGCTCAATCCGGCCCAGTGGGACAACGGCAGTCTCGCCGACACGGTCGCGCACATCCACAAGGACGGGTTGCTGGCCGGCATCTACACCGATGCGGGCAAGACCGGTTGCGGCGGTCAGAACGGCAGCGAAGGCTACTATATTCCCGACATGCTTCAATTCGCCGAGTGGGGCTTCGACTACGTCAAGGTCGATTACTGCGGAGGCCGCGCGGAAAATCTCGACCCGCTGGAGACCTTCACCAATATCGCCCAGGCGATCGCCTACGCCGAATACCAGACCGGGCGAAAGTTCGTGTTCTCTGTCTGCAATCCAGGGCAGGTCTATGCGACAGCCGGATATCCGGACAGCGGCGAGGGGCCCTGGTCCTGGGCCCCCGGTGTCGGCGACCTGCCGCGCGTCATCTGGCGCACCAGCGACGACATCACCGGCGGCGGTGGCCTGTCGCCGCACGCGACTTTCCAGGACGTGCTCAACAACTTCCACTCGGCATACCACCCGCAAGCCGAGCACACCGGCTACGACAACGATCCGGACATGATGGTGGCCGGCCTCCCCGGCGTCGACGCCGACCCTGCCGATCCGTTGCAAAGCCAGGCCCATATGAGCCTGTGGGCGATCTCCGGCGCACCGATGATCCAGGGCGCGAACCTCGTCACCATCGAGGCCGAGCACAGTCCTGTCGTCGGCACGCTGACCAACGAGGACGTGATCAAGGTCGATCAGGATCCGCGCGGATTGCAGGGGATCGAGGTCGAGGCGCCGGCACCCGGCGTCGAAGTCTGGGCAAAACTTCTCGCCGGATCCGGGCAGCGCGCGCTGGTCGTGCTGAACGAGACGGCATCGAGCGCGACCGTCACCCTGTCCGCGTCGGATCTCTCCAAGCTCGGACTCGATCCCGCCGCCGGAGCGTCCTGGTTCGATCTCTGGTCACATTCGGCGGTGACGCCAGCCGCCGCGTCCTCGATCACCCTGACCGTCCCGTCGCAGGCCGCGCGGATGCTCCGTGTGAGCGGGACCGATCTCGCGGCGACCACCTTCCAACCGAACGCCGCCTCGGGACCGGGGCGAAACGAATTCCAGATCGCGACGACATCGGTGAGCACTGCCGCGAATACGTTCCAGATGCAGGACGGCATCAACCACCTCGACATCGCCTATCGTAATGCGGGCAAATCGACACGCTACTCCTCGCTTTCGGTCTCCGGCCAGCCCGCGACGACGGTCGCGTTCCCACCCACCGGGGCTGCCGCCGGCACGGTCACCCTGGCGGCACCGTTGACGACACAAGGCTACAACGACCTCGTCTTCTCGACTCCGACAGGGACGGCGCCGACCATCCAAACGGTCGCCCTGGTCGCCGGACCAGTTCCCGTATTCTCCGCCCTCTACGAGGCGGACGCGTCCGCCAACACACTCACCGGAACCGCCGTCATCCAGTCTTGTGCAGCCTGCTATGACGGCACGGATGTCGGCTTCATCGGGAGCGGATCGGGCAGCAGCGGCACGCTCACCGTCAACAACGTGACGGTGCCGACGTCCGGCCAGTACACCCTGCTGATCGCCTATTCCAACGCGGACGGCGCGCCCCGGGCCGCCGACGTGAGCATCAACGGGGGCACTCCCACCAGCGCCAGCTTCCCGATCGCCGGGAAGGACTTCGACACGGTCGGGATCTTCCCTCTCGTCGTGACGCTCAATGCCGGGAGCAACAGCATCACCTTCGCCAACCCGACAGGCTACGGCCCGAACGTCGTCGCACTCGACGTCAAGACCCCGTAACCGGGCTCGTGACCCTCATGGAGCCGTTCCTCGGACGCGCGAAAACCCGCGCGTCGCGAACGACTGAGTGATGCCGATCAGCGAGCCCGTGCCCACCTCGACTTCATCGAAAATCCCGGGTGGGCACACGAATGCCGCGCGTGTCCACCTCCGGGCAGTAGATATCCCGCGGCCGCACCGTCTTCTTCTCGCGCTGGTCCGGCGCGCCGCCATGCCGTGCCTCGTCGCCCCGCCCAGTCGGCCAGTTGAAGTCCGCGTCGCCGCGCTCGCCGACGCTGCGCAGCAGGTCGGACAGATCGATCAGCGTCTCCGCCACCACATGGATCACGCCGCCCTCGCGCTGCACCCGCCCGCGCACCCCGATCGTGCTCGCCGACAGGATCAGCCTTCGCTGACGCTCGAAGATCGAGGGCCAGACGATGATGTTGGCGATCCCGGTCTCATCCTCGAGCGTGATGAACATCACCCCCTTGGCCGAACCAGGCTTCTGCCTGATCAGCACGATCCCCGGCACGATCACCCGCCTGCCGTCCTTCGTCGTCTCGAGATCGGCGCAGCGCATCATCCCGCGCGCCCGCAACTCGCGCCGCAGGAACGACAGCGGATGCCGCCGGAGGCTCAGTCCCACGCTGCGATAATCGGCCACCACCTCGCCGCCTTCGGTCATCGCCGGCAGCGCCACCGGCGCCTCCACGATCTCCGGCCGCGGCGCGCACGCGCGGTCGGCGGCCGCGAACAACGGCAGCGCTGTGTCCGTCAGCCCCTCGACCTCCCACAGCGCCTGGCGTCGCGACAGCCCGAATGCCGCGAACGCGTCCGCCTGCGCCAGATGCGCGAGTGCCGACGCCGGCACCCCGGACCGCCGCCACAACTCCTCGATCGACCGGTAGGGCAGGGCGCCCCGCGCGGCGAGAACATGGCCCGCATGCGCCTCCGACATCCCGCGCGCCATCCGCAACCCGAGCCTCACCGCGAGCCATTTGCCGCCCCCGTCCACGCCCGCATCCTCAAGCGTGCAGTCCCAATCGCTGTCATTGACCGACACCGCCCGGATCGGCACCTCATGCTCGCGCGCGTCCCGCACGATCTGCGCCGGTGCATAGAACCCCATCGGCTGCGCATTCAGCAAGGCGGCGCAGAACACGTCCGGATGGTGGCATTTCAGCCAGGCGCTGGCGTAGGCGATCAGTGCGAATGACGCCGCATGGCTTTCGGGAAAGCCGTACGACCCGAATCCCTCGATCTGGCTGAAGGTCTTCTCGGCGAACGCCAGCTCGTAGCCCCGCCGCACCATCCCGCCGATCATCTTCTCGCGAAATCCGCTGACCCCGCCGGTCATCTTGAACGTCGCCATCGAGCGCCGAAGCTGGTCCGCTTCCCCCGGCGTGAATCCCGCGCACACGATCGCCACCTGCATCGCCTGCTCCTGGAACAGCGGTACACCCAGCGTCTTGCCCAGCACCCGCTCGAGCTCCGGCGTGGGATAGGTGACCGGCTCCAGCCCCTCACGCCGGCGCAGATACGGGTGCACCATGTCGCCCTGGATCGGCCCCGGCCGCACCACCGCCACTTCGATCACCAGGTCGTACAGCGTCTTGGGCTTCATCCGCGGCAGCATCGACATCTGCGCCCGGCTCTCGATCTGGAACGTCCCCAGCGTGTCCGCCTTCTGGATCATCCGGTAGGTCGCCGGATCCTCCTGCGGGATCGTCGCCATCTCCAGCACCAACCCGCGATGCGCCGCCAGCAACGCGAACGCACGGCGCATGCAGCCCAGCATGCCCAGCCCCAGCACATCGACCTTCATCCAGCGCAGCGTGTCGATATCGTCCTTGTCCCACACCACGACCTGGCGGTTGTCCATCGAAGCCGGCTCGATCGGAACCAGGTCGGCGAGCGCGTCCTCGGTCAGCACGAACCCGCCCGGATGTGTTCCAAGCTGACGCGGGAATCCGATCAGCTCGCGTGCGATCTCGAGCGTCAGCCGCAGCCGCCGGTCGTCGAGATTGAGGTTGAGCCCCGCCGCATGGCTCTCGTCGACACCGTCCTCCGACCACCCCCAGACCTGGGATGCGAGCGCGCCGGTGACATCCTCGGTCAGCCCCATGACTTTGCCGACATCGCGCACCGCGCCACGCGATCGGAACCGCATCACGGTCGCGCACAACGCCGCCCGATGCCGTCCATAATGGTCATAGACGAACTGGATCATCTCCTCGCGGCGCTCATGCTCGAAATCGACGTCGATGTCGGGCGGTTCGTGCCGCTCGGCCGAGATGAACCGCTCGAACAGCAGCGCCGACGCCACCGGGTCGATCGCGGTGATCCGCAGCACGAAGCACACCACCGAATTGGCCGCCGACCCGCGTCCCTGGCACAGGATGCCGCGCCGGTCGGCCTCGCGCACGATCGTGTGCACCGTCAGGAAATAGGGCGCGTAACCGAGACTGCCGATCAGCGTCAGCTCATGCTCGAGCTGCGTCAGGACACCGGCAGGCGGGCCCTGCGGGTACCGCCCGCCGACCCCCACGCGGCAAAGCCGCACCAGCGTCTCCTGCGCCGTCTCCCCGTCCTCGGCCTCGCTCGGATACTGGTAACGCAGTTCGTCGAGCGAGAACCGCGCGCGCGACGCGAGTTCCCCCGTCGCCTCGACCGCCTCCGGATGGCGCTCGAACAGCCGCTCCATCTCGCCCGGCGACTTCAGATGCCGATCGACCGAACGCTCGCGGCGAAACCCGGCCGCATCGATCGTGCAGCCCTCGCGGATGCAGGTCATCACATCCTGCAGGATCCGCCGCGGCGGCGCATGATAGAGCACGTCGCCCACCGCCACCAGCAGCACCCGCGCCTCGCGCGCCGCCTGCCCGAGCGCCCGCAGCCGCGCCGCATCGCCCGGGCCCCGCCGCAGCGACATCGCCAGGAACGCCCGATCCCCGAACGCCTCGTGCAACTCCCCGAGCCGGCAAGTCAGCGTCTCGTCCACCCGAGTGCCGATCATCGCCACCAGCAGACCCTCGCCACCCGCCCGCAGCTCGTCCCATCGCAGATCGAAGCAGGTCTTCCCATGGCGTTTGGCATGCGTCAGCAGCCGGCACAGTCCCGACCATCCCGTCTTGTTCTCGGGGTAGACCAGCACCGGCATTCCATCCGCGAGGTCCAGCCGGCACCCCACCACCAGCCGCAACCCCGCCTCGCGCGCCCTTTGATGCGACCGCGCGATGCCGCCCAGGGTATTGTGGTCGGTGACCGCGAGCGCCGCATGCCCCATCGCGCGCGCCTGCGCCATCAGCTCTTCCGGATGGCTAGCACCCCGCAGGAACGAGTAGTTCGTCGTCACCTGCAGTTCGACATACGTGCTCATCTGTCAGCCATCACCATCCGAGCATTCTCAAACGGCTTCAAAACAACCCATGCAGGAACCACCGCATGTCGCCCGTCGCCGGATCGGCCCCGTCGCCGCGCCGGAACAGCCAGAACCGGCGCCCGTCCGCGTCCTCGACCCGGAAATAGTCCCGCAGCGCGCTGACCTCGCCCGGCCGCCGCCACCATTCGCCCGCGATCCGCTCCGGCCCGTCCGCATGGCGCACCCGGTGGCGCACCCGGCGCCAGGTGAAGCTCGCCGGCGGATGGTCGGGCATCAGCGCCATCACCTCGACCGGTTGCGGCGGGTCGAACAGCCGCACCGGCCGCGGCAGGTCCGCCGGCCACGCATCGCCGCCCCCCTGCAATGGCACCGCGCGCGCGACGCTGCGCTCCGGAACATCGCTCTGCACCAGCACCGGCTGCCATACGCGGCCCACACCCAACCGGTTGGTCAGCGTGTCGATCAGCGGCGACACGGTCTCGCCGAACCCGCTCACGACGCCGAACGGCGCATCAAATTGCACCGCGTCCAGCGGATCGGCGCTGCGCACCGACAGCCGCATCGCCTCCACCCCCAGCCCGGGATCGACCGTCTCGATCCGCTCCGCCAGCAGCCGCCCGAGCCGCCGCCGGTCGCGCACTGGCCGCGCAGTCGCGACACGCACCGTCTGCACCGTCCCGTCGACCCGCTCGAAGGCGAGTTCGAGCCGTCGCGCGCCCAGTCCCGCCGTCTCCAGCCGTGTGCACAACTCTCCCGTCAGGCGTTCGATGACGGTCGCGAATGCGTCCGCCGTCAGCAGCGGCTCGACAAAACCCAGCCTTGATGCGATCGGCCGCGGCGGCGGCTCGGGCCGGATCGGCTCGAGAACGTCGCCCATCGCCTGGTCGAGCCGGAGCCCCGATGCAGCCCCGAACCGCCGTGCCAGCGGCCCGCGCGGCATCTCCAGCAACGCCCCGACCGTGTCGAGCCCGATCAGCCGCAGGTCGCGGCAGGTCTCCGCCTCCAGACGCAGCGCCTCGATCGGCAATCCGGTCATCGCCGCGCGTTCGCCATCCGGCGCCACCACCGCGACATTCCCCTCGAGCGCGCCGAAGCGCGCGACCGCATGGGCCGCTCCGGGCGTTCCCGCGATCGCCGCCCGCGCCTCGATCCCGTCCGCATTGAAGCGCGCGACCAGGGAGCCCAGCATCCGCCGCTCGCCGCCGAACAGATGCGCGCTGCCGGTTGCATCGATCCACACGCCATCGGGTGCGCATGGCGCCGTCAGCGGCGCATAGCGCAGGCAGAGCTTGGCGATCCGTCGCAACGAGGCCGCATCGCGATCGGGCGTGGCCGGCACCACCACCAGGCCCGGCACGCGCGCCTGCGCCTGTCCGATCGGCAGCCCGGGCCGCAATCCGAGCCAAACCGACGCCGCATCCGCTGCCCCGATCGTCAGTTGCCGCCCGTCATGCAGCGACGTCACCAAAGGTCCCGGCGGCAGCTTGCCGCGGCGGCGAAGCAGGTCGGTCGACATATACGGCAGGAAGAGCGAGACGACCCGTCTCATCGAAAGCCTCCACGATCCAGAACGCCGGCGCGGCACCGCGCGCGCGAACAAGGTCGAGCCGCCAGCGCGCACGGCCCATCGTCAGCGAGAACGGTCCGGTCTCGAACGGATCGGCCGGCGCCGAAGGCAGGCATCCCACCCGCCATCGTGTCGAAGACGCGTTGGGCGCTTCGATCGACCCGGCGTGGCGCGGCCGCCGTATCGCCAGCACGATCATCCCGGCCGCCTCGGCGGCAAGCTGCAACCGGCGCGACGCCTTGGATGTGAGCGCCTGCGAGCATTCCCCGACCACGCCCGCGAGCCCCGCCACCCGCGCCGCCTCCTCCATCGTCGCGAACACCTGGCCGGCCGCTTCGACGACGATCAGCCGGTCCGGACACAGACCCGCCGCCAGCAAGCCCGGCACGAACAGGTCACGCCGCTCGACCACCCACATCACCGGACCGTGGCTCCGGGCGAGCAGCGACGCTGCCAGCAGCGAGGGTGCCGTCGCATGCTGGCGATCCGCCCCACTCCCGGCGATCTCGTGCAGTCCGGCCGTCAGTCCGCCCGAGGGAAGACACCGATCGATCGCCGCGATCCCGAACCGCAGCAGCGCATCCGACACGCGTTTTGGACAACTTCGCTCGATCCGCGCGATCGTTGCGCGCAGCCCATCGACCAGCGAGCCGCCGGCATCCTGAAAAACCTGAGCCCCGTGCTGCATTCCACTGACATTTCAACATAACTATCCGCTCGTGCCGCATTCTTGCTGTCCAGCAGCTCAGTCAGCACATGAAGAACATAAAGCGAACAACCTGGACAAGCGAGCGCTTTTGCGATCACGATTCGCCCATCTGCTTGATGGGTTCCAAAGGCTCGGCCCTTGGCAGACTTTGGGGCAGCGCCCCAAAACAGCCATAAGCCCGTCTTAGGCATACGCTCGCCCAGAAGGATCCAGCTTGCATCGACGCCAACTTCTCGCGGCCACCGCGACCCTGCTCGCGCCTGCCGCCTGGGCCGCCAAGGTCTCCAAGCCGGAACCCGCGCCTGGTCCCTTCGATGGCTCGACCGTTCGCACGCTGGCGCGCGCGGTCTCCCAGCATCCGTTCGAAAAACCCGCGGCCTCGCTACCGGCCCCGATCGCGCATCTCGATTTCGACGCCTATCGCGGCATCCGCTACCGAAAAGACCGCGCCCTCTGGGCCAGCCAGAATCTTCGCTTCACCGCGGAGTTCCTGCCGCGCGGCTTCCTGTTCCCGGAGCGGGTCGACATGTTCGAAGTGGCCGACGGCCAGTCCAAGCCCGTCCCCTACGATCCCGGCATCTTCGACTATGCCGATCCCAAGCTGAAAGTGCCCGACATGCTCGGCTACTCCGGCATGCGCCTGCACACGCCGCTCAACCGTCCCGACTATTTCGACGAGGTCTGCGTCTTCCAGGGTGCGAGCTATTTCCGTGCCGTCGCGCGCGGCCAGACCTATGGCCTCTCGGCCCGCGGCCTCGCGATCGGCACCGGCAATCCGAAGGGCGAGGAATTCGCCCGCTTCCGCGCCTTCTGGCTTGAGCGGCCACAGCCGGGCTCGGACGCGGTGGTCGTCCACGCCCTGCTCGACACGCCGAGTGCCGCGGGCGCGTTCCGCTTCACCATCCGCCCGGGCCAGACCACGATCTTCGACACCGAGGGGGTGCTCTATCCCAGGGTCGACATCACGGAATCGGGCATCGCACCGATGACCGGCATGTTCGATTTCGACGCCAACAACCACGCCCGCTTCGACGACTGGCGCCCGGCCGCGCATGACAGCGACGGCCTCTCGTTCTGGACCGGCGGCGGCGAACAGATCTGGCGCGCGCTCAACAACCCGGTCGACCTGCAATACACGTCCTTCGTCGACACCAACCCGCGCGGCTTCGGCATGATGCAGCGCAAGCGCGCCTTCGCCGATTATCAGGACCTCGCACTCGACTACCAGAACCGACCCAGCCTGTTCATCGAACCGGTCGGCGCCTGGAACGGGGGCGCCGTCGACCTGATCGAGCTGCCCAGCCCGAACGAGGTCAACGACAACATGGTCGCGTTCTGGCGTCCCAAGGACAAGCTCGCCAAGGGCGGCGAATACGCCTTCACCTACCGCATGCACTGGGGTGCCGATGCGCCGTCGGCGACCCCGCTCGGCCGCGCCGTCGACACCAGGATCGGCGCTGGCGCCGATCCGCACACGCGCCAGATCGTCGTCGATTTCGCGGGCGATGCCATCAAGGCCCTGGCACCCGACGCAAAGCTGAATCTCGACGTCGGCGCCTCGAAAGGCACGGTCAGGAACGTCAACTCCATGGCAAATCCGCAGATCGGCGGCTGGCGTCTGGTCTTCGAACTGGTGCCCGACGGCGAGAAGCTGGTCGACATGCACGCCCGCATCCTCGGCGCCGACAACAAGACGCTGACCGAGACCTGGATCTACCGTTGGACGGCGTGACCGCATTTCGAGCGATGCCCGACGAGGCGCCGCTCGCGATGGCGGTGCAATCGCTCGCCGAGGCGCCGCATGTCGCGCGCGGGCGTCAGGCGACCGCTCCCGCCGGTCTCGCCGCGCGTCGTCTGTTCGTCGTCGGCGGTGCGACGCTGCTTGCCGCCTTCGCCACCTACGAGATGAACCGCGTGCTCAACGCCACGTCCGTCACCACCCTCGGCGTGCTGGTCGTGGTCCTGTTCGTCAGCCTGTTCGCGTGGATCGCGCTCGCCTTCACCAGCGCGCTCGGCGGGTTTCTATCCATTCTGACCGGCGGCGGGGACCTCGGCATCGCATCCGACGGGAAGCTGCCGATACTGAACACCCGCACGGCACTCCTCATGCCAACCTACAACGAGGATCCCGTCCGCGTCACCGCGGGCCTGCAGGCGATGGTCGAGAGCCTCGTCGCCTGTGGCCGCTCCGACGCTTTCGACGTGTTCATCCTCAGCGACACCACCGATCCCGACGTGTGGATCGCCGAGGAGGCCGCCTTCCTGGCACTCCGTGCCGCCGTGGGCGACCCCGGCGCGCGGATCTTCTATCGCCGGCGGCCGAAGAACACCGAACGCAAGGCGGGCAACGTCGCCGAGTGGGTCCGTCGGTTCGGAAGCGCCTATCCGCTCATGATCACGCTCGACGCCGACAGCGTCATGCAGGGCGACCTCCTCGTCCGGCTCGCCGCGGCGATGGAAGCCAATCCCACCGTCGGCCTCATCCAGACGCTCCCCGTCATCGTCAACGGCACCACGCTGTTCGCCCGCACCCAGCAGTTCGCCGGCCGGATCTACGGCCCCCTGATCGCGCACGGCATCGCTTGGTGGCATGGCTCGGAGGGCAACTACTGGGGCCACAACGCCATCATCCGCACCATTGCCTTTGCCGCGCAGGCCGGACTGCCGCACCTGCCGGGACGCAAACCGTTCGGCGGCCACGTCCTCAGCCACGACTTCGTCGAGGCCGCTCTGATGCGGCGTGGCGGCTGGGCGATCCACATGGTGCCCGGCTTGCCCGGCTCCTACGAGGAAAGCCCGCCCTCGCTCACCGACATCGCCATCCGCGACCGGCGCTGGTGCCAGGGCAACCTCCAGCACGCCAAGATCGTGCGCGCCCGCGGCCTGCACTGGGTCAGCCGCCTGCACATGATGATGGGCATCGGCAGCTATGTGACCTCGCCGCTCTGGCTGATCTTCCTGCTCGCCGGCATCCTGATCTCGCTGCAGTCGCACTTCATCAAGCCCGAATATTTCGGGACCACGCGTCGTCTGTTTCCCAACTGGCCGCATGTCGATCCGGTATTGGCCAAATGGGTCTTCCTCGGCACCATCATCGTCCTGCTCGCACCCAAGCTGCTCGCCTTCGCCGCTGTCATCGTCGACAGGCGATCGCGCCGCGCCGCCGGCGGGACGCTGCGCCTATTCGTCTCATTGCTGATCGAGACGCTGATCGGCGGCCTGATCGCACCGATCGCGATGCTGCTCCAGACCGGCGCCGTCGCCTCCATCCTCGCCGGACGGGATTCCGGCTGGAACACGCAACGCCGGGACGATGGCAGCATCCCGCTCGCCGAGATCTGGCGCGGCTACCGTATCCACACCCTGGCAGGCCTCCTGCTCGCGGCGGCCGCCTACGCGGTGTCATGGCCGTTGATGCTCTGGATGCTGCCTGTCCTGATCGGCCTCGCCTTCGCGGTCCCTCTGGTCGCAGTTACCGCCTCGCGCGCCACCGGCTACGCGCTGCGTCGCGCAGGCCTGCTCTCGATCCCGGAAGAGATCGACATCCCGCCCGTGCTCGCGCGCGCCAACGTCTTGGCGGCCGAACGTCGCAGCCAGCCGGTGCCGACGCTGCACGACCTGCTCGGAACCAGCCAGCTGGCGGCCGCCCACCGGGCCATGCTGCCTGATCGCGCTGCCACCACCGAACCCGAACTCTCCACCGCCCTGGCCAAGCTCGCCGAGGCGACCGATCTCGGCGAGGCGACCGGCAGCCTCACCCGACAGGAGCGTCTTGCCGTGCAAGGCAATGGCGGGGCGCTCGACAGTCTGGCGAGACTGCGCGCGCGATGAGCCCGCTCAGCTCTCCAGCTCGATGTCCCAGTAGAGATAGTCACGCCAGCTCTCGTGCAGGTGATTCGGCGGGAAAGCCCGTCCGTTCTCCTGCAGTTCCCACGTTGTCGGCTGCGATACGCGGTGGCGGGGAAACATCTGGCACTCGCGCGGCAGCTTCGAACCCTTTCGAAGATTGCACACGCCGCAGGCGGTCACGACGTTCTCCCACGTCGTCCGGCCGCCGCGGCAGCGAGGCACCACATGGTCGAACGTCAGCTCCTGCGTCGGCAGCATGTCGCCGCAATACTGGCAGGAGAAATTGTCGCGCAGGAACACGTTGAAGCGCGTGAACGCCGGGCGCCGCGAGGTCGGGATATACTCCTTGAGCGCGATCACACTCGGCAGCCGGAACGATTGTGACGGTGAACGAACGACCGCATCGTATTCGCTCAGCACGCTCACACGGTCGAGAAAGACGGCCTTGACCGAGTCCTGCCAGCACCACACCGACAGCGGGAAATACGACAGCGGACGGAAATCCGCATTCAGGACCAGGGCCGGGAAGTGCTGGCCGCCATCAGGCAAGTGCGCGTTCCTTGACGGGCGACGCGGGGATGTTCGCATCGCCAACAACCTGTCCGGGTTATCGCAGACGCCCCCCCCTGCCGCAAGCCGGACGCCCCGCGGAGGAGCAGCTTCCACCCGATCGTCATCATCCTGTCATCACGACGTTCGCCAACCCATTGACATCGTTGCGTCATGATCGTTACCCGCTTCGCCCCGAGCCCGACCGGTTCCCTGCATCTCGGCCACGCTTACGCCGCTCTGTTCGCCGCCGGACATGCGCGAGTCGGCGGCCGATGCCTGCTTCGGATCGAGGACATCGACAGCAGCCGTTGCCGCTCGAACCATGTCGACGGCATTCTGGAAGACCTTGCCTGGCTCGGTCTCCAATGGCCCGAACCGCGCCGGCAGTCCGATCACATGCCCGACTACGCGGCCTGCCTCGCGGCGCTTCGCGCCCGTGGCCTGGTCTATCCCTGCTTCTGCACGCGAGCCGAAGTCGCGGCCAGCGCCGGCGCGCCGCATGGCCCGTCGGGCGAACCCGTCTATCCCGGCACTTGCCGCAGGCTCGATCCAGCGCTTCGCGCCGACCGCCTCGCGCGGGGCGATCAACATGCGTGGCGTCTTGATCTCGCGGCCGCGCGCCGCTCCTGTCCGCACGACCTTTCCTACCGCGAGGGAGAAGAACGTGTCGGTTGCCGTCCCGAGCGCTTCGGCGACGTCGTCCTCGGCCGCAAGGACATCCCGGCGAGCTATCATCTCTGCGTCACCCATGACGATGCGCTGCAGGGCGTCACCCTCGTGACCCGAGGCGAGGATCTCCGCGCCGTAACCGACATCCATCGCCTGCTCCAGTCGCTGATGGGCTGGCCCACGCCCGCCTACCGCTTCCATCCGCTTATTGTCGGACCCGACGGACGGCGACTGGCCAAGCGCAATGGCGTCGAATCGCTCCGCGCGATGCGGGAGAGGGGCGTGACGGCCATCGAGCTGAAGCGGCAGTTCGGCCTCCCATGAAGACCGCGCATCCGCTCCTCATCCAGCTCAACACGCGCCTGCTGCTCCATCGCCTGGGCGCCCGTGCCACGCTGCGCGACATCCCCGACGACACGCTCGACAATTTGACCGCTCTCGGCGCCGACTGGGTCTACCTGCTCGGCGTCTGGCAGCTCGGGCAAGCAGCACCTGCCATCTCGCGCGCCGATCCTGCACTCCTCGCCGAAGGCCGCGCGACGATGCCGGGCTTCGTGCCCGCCGACATCACGGGAAGCTGCTTCGCCATCACCGGCTATGACGTCTCGCCCGCGTTCGGCGGCGACGGGGCACTCGCCGACCTGCGGACGCGTCTCAATACGCGCGGCCTGCAGCTGATGCTCGACTTCATCACCAACCACACCGCTCCGGACCACCCATGGGCGCGGGCGACGCCCGACCTCTTCATCAATGACGACGAAGCGAGACTGGCATCCGACCCGCGCAACTGGCGCCGCATCCAGACGGAAGCAGGCGATCGCATCATCGCCCTCGGCCGCGACCCATATTTCGACGGCTGGCCCGACACGCTTCAGCTCGACTACGCCAACCCGCTCACCCGCGCGCGGATGGCGGGCGAACTCGCCCGTGTCGCCGCACGCTGCGACGGCGTCCGCGCCGACATGGCGATGCTGGTACTGCCCGACATCTTCCAACGGACGTGGGGCCGCGAGACGGCCGAGTTCTGGCCCGAAGCCATCGACGGCGCTCGTCGGATCAGTCCCGGCTTCACCCTGCTCGCCGAGGTCTATTGGGGTCTGGAGGCGGCACTGCGCGAACGCGGCTTCGACTACACCTACGACAAGACCTTCTACGATGCGCTGATCGCGTGCGATCCAGCCCGCCTGCGCGCCCTTCTCGGCGCCCCGGCCCGCGACCAAGCCCGGATGGCCCGCTTCCTCGAAAACCACGACGAGCCGAGAGCCGCCTCGCTCCTAGACTGGCCCGAACGCCGCGCCGCCACCACGATCGCCTTCCTGTCGCCCGGCCTGCGCTTTCTCCACCAGGGCCAGATCGAAGGCGCACGCATCCACAACTCGGTCCATTTCGCGCGTGGCCCCGACGAGCCTGTCGATCACCGGTCGGTCGCCTTCCACCGCGCGCTGCTCGCCCTCCTGCCGCACGAGGGAATGTTCACGCCGCTCTCCCCGACGCCGGCCTGGCTCGACAATCCGAGCCACGATGCTTTCGTCGTCTTCCTCTGGCGCGAGGCGCTCCTCGTCTGCGTGAACTTTTCGGCGCACCAGGCGCAATGCCGCGTCAGCTTCGATGCCGGCCTTGTCGCGCTCGAAGACCAGCTCGGCCCGGAACGCTACGAGCGCGACAGCGCCGATCTCTTCCTCGATCTCCCGCCATGGGGGGTCAACGTGTTCAAGATTGGGGCTTTGCCCCAAGCCCCACCAAAGGCTAGCCTTTGGAAACCAACACTTTAAGTCGAGCGGGTCTGGGGGCGTTGCCCCCAGCAGGGTCCGGGGGCAGCGCCCCTGGCCTTAACCAGGACCAACCCATGCAGCTCATCGCCGAGCGCCTCTCCCGCATCAGCCCCAGCCAGACCATCGCCATCAGCAGCAAGGCGCGCGCGCTGAAGGCGGCCGGCCGCGACATCATCAGCCTCTCGGCGGGTGAGCCCGACTTCGATACGCCGGACAACATCAAACGGGCCGCGATCCGCGCCATCGAGAGCGGCGAGACGAAATACACCGACGTCTCCGGCACGCCGGCGCTTAAGCGCGCCATCATCGACAAGTTTCGCCGCGACTCCGGCCTCGACTACAAGCCCGACGAGATCATCGTCTCGACAGGCGGCAAGCAGATCATCTTCAACGCGCTGCTCGCCACGCTCGAGAAGGGCGACGAGGTCATCATCCCGAGCCCCGGCTGGGTCAGCTATCCCGATATCGTGGCGCTGGCCGACGGCACCCCGGTCATCGTCCCGTGCGGCCCGAACGCAGGCTTCAAGATGCGACCCGACCAGCTCGACGAGGCGATCACGCCGCGCACCCGCTGGGTGATCGTCAACAGCCCCAACAATCCGACCGGCAGCGCCTATTCGGCCGACGAGTTGCGCCCGCTCTGCGACGTCCTTCTGCGCCACCCGCATGTCTGGGTCCTCGCCGACGACATCTACGAGAAGCTGGTTTATGGCAGCTTCCGCGCGGTCACGGTCGCCGAAGTCGAGCCGCGCCTGCGCGACCGCACTCTGACGATGAACGGCGTCTCGAAGGCCTATGCCATGACCGGCTGGCGCATCGGCTATGGCGGCGCGCCGGCGATCCTGACCAAGGCGATGGACAAGCTGCAGAGCCAGTCGACCTCCAACCCGTCCTCGATCAGCCAGGCGGCCGCTCTCGAGGCTTTGTCCGGACCTCAGGACAGCGTCAGCACGATGGCAGGCATCTACGAGCAACGGCGCGATATCGTCGTCGGCGCGCTCAACGCCATGGACGGCATCGTCTGCCACAAGCCCGAAGGCGCCTTCTACGTCTATCCCTCCATCCAGGGATGCCTCGGCAAGACCGCGCCCAATGGTCTGGCTGTCGGATCGGATGAGGATTTCGTATCCGCCCTGCTCGAGAACGAGGGTGTCGCGACCGTGCACGGCACCGCCTTCATGTTCCCGGGTCATTTCCGCATCAGCTATGCGCTCGACACCGCGAGTCTCGAACAGGCCTGTGAGCGGATCGCCAGGTTCGTCTCGTCGCTGACCTGACCGGCCAGTCCGACCGATGATGCATCCAGTCGCCGCCACCATCGCAATCGCAGCGCGCGCGCGCGCGCTTCGCGCCGAAGGTCACGACGTGATCTCGCTGGCCATCGGCGAACCCGATTTCAACACCCCGGACCACATCATCGAGGCTGCCCACGGCGCCGCTCTGCGCGGCGAGACCAAATACACCGCGGTCACCGGCACGCTCGCCTGCCGGCAGGCGGTCGTCCGCAAGCTCGCCCGCGAGAACGGCCTCGACGTCACCCCGGACCAGATCATCGTCACCAACGGCAGCAAGCAGGCGATCCACGGAGCGCTCGCAGCCACGCTCGAACCGGGTGACGAGGTGATCGTGCCGGCCCCCTACTGGGCGAGCTACCCGCTGATCGCCGAGATGCTCGGCGGCGTCGCCGTCTTCGTCGAGTGCCCGGCGCGTGTCGGCTTCCGCGTCGATCCCGACGCGCTCGAACGCGCGATCACGGCACGCACGCGCTGGATCGTGCTCAACTTCCCCAACAATCCGACCGGTGCCGTCTGCACGCCGGACGGTCTCGCCGCGATCGCCGCGATCCTCGGCCGCCATCCTCATGTCAAAGTCATGTCCGACGACATCTACGAGCACCTGATCCATGACGGCTCGCCCCACGCGACGCTGGCCGCGGTGGCGCCGGATCTAAGCCACCGAATCCTCACCATCGGCGGCGTCTCCAAATCCTACGCGATGACCGGCTGGCGGATCGGCTGGGCAGCCGGTCCCGCCGACCTGATCGAAGCGATGGCATCCGTCCAAGGCAACGTCACCTCGGGCGCGTCCTCGATTGCCCAGGCCGCCACCATCGCCGCGCTCGATGGTCCGCAAGGTCCCGTGTTCGACATGCGCGCCCGTTTCACCGCTCGTCGCGATCTCGCCCTTCGCGAATTCGCACGCACCGATCGTCTCGCCTGCACGCGCCCCGACGGCGCCTTCTACCTGTTCCCCTCCGCAGCCGCCCTGATCGGCCGTTGCTCCCCGGCCGGGCGGGCGCTCGACACCGACGCCGACATCGCCGACGCCCTGCTCGAGGAGGTCCATGTCGCCGTCGTCGCCGGTGCCGCCTTCGGTGCCAGCCCGTTCCTCCGCCTCAGCATCGCCTGCGACGAGACGAGCCTGACCGACGCCTGCCGCCGCATCGTCCGCTTCTGCGAGACCGTCTCATGAAGATCCGCCCGGGCCGCGACGACGACAGCGCGGCGATCATCGAACTGATCGCGGCCTGCTGGTCGGAATACCCCGGCTGCGTGATGGATCTCGACGAGAACGCCCACCTCCGTGCCCCCGCCACCCACTACGAAAACCTCGGCGGCACGCTGACAGTGGCCGAGGACGAGGCGGGCAGGGTGGTCGCCTGCGTCTCCTCGTTCCCGTCCCAGAACGGCGACCTCGAGCTCAAGGGACTTTATGTCGACGCGGTCCATCGCGGCACCGGGCTTGCCGTGACGCTCCTGCGCACCGTCGAGACGATCGCGCGGGATCGCAACGTCCCGCGCCTGCGGATCTGGACCGACACCCGCTTCACCCGCGCCCACCGCTTCTACGAACGCCAAGGCTTCGTTGCCGCAGGCGCGATCCGCGCGCTGGACGATCTCTCGAACTCCCTCGAATACCCCTATGCCAAGCCGATGCGGCCGCTTGCCGTCGAGCATCTGAGCCCGGCTGCCGCGCGCTCCGCCATCCGCCCGCTGGCCAATCTCGTCGAGGACGAGACCTTCTGGCAGAACGTCGCCCGCGCGGTCGCCAAGAACGAGAAGATCGTCTGCGCCGCCTGGTATCTCGGCACCCTGTCCGGCGTGCTCATCCTCGACCTGCCGGCAATGGCCAACACCAGGCACCGCGCCGACCTCACGCTGGTCCATGTCAACGCAAGCGCGCGCCGCATCGGCCTCGCCAGCATGCTTCTCGCCACCGCCGAACAGACCGCTCTCGGGCACGCACGGGTGCTCGTGACCGTCCGCGCCGACGCCGGCGGGACCGGCGAACGCTTCCTGCGCTCGGCCGGCTACCACCAGTCCGGCCAGCTCCCCGGCTACAAGCGCACCGAGGACGGCCAGCCGATCGACAGCATCGAATTCTGGCGCACGCTCGACGCGGAAGATGCGAAGATGTGACATGACCATCCCGACCTTCGATCCGACGGACGACGGCTTCCTCGCCGATCCCTATCCCGCCTATGCCGCCCTGCGACGAGATGCGCCGCTCTCGCTGATGCCGTCCGGCATCCTCGCACTCGCGCGCTACGCCGATGTCACATCCATGCTGAAGGATCCCCGCTTCGGGTTCGACGTCGAGCGCGTGACCGCGGCACCCTCGCTCGAGCCGATCTCGATGATGATCGGCCGCTGGATGCTGTTCCGCGATCCGCCCACCCACACCCGCCTGCGCGGCGCCGTCACCAGGGCGTTCACCGCGCGTCGCGTCGAGGACATGAAGCCCCGCATCGAGGCCTCCGTCGACCATCTCATCGACAAGGTCGAGGCGCAGGGACGGATGGACGTCATCGCCGACTTTGCCCGCCCCGTTCCCTCGATCGTCATCTGCGACATGGTCGGCATCCCGGAGTCCGACCGCGACATGCTCATCGATAGCGTGCTGGTAGCACTCCGCTCGATCGATCCGCTGCCGATGACACGCAAGCAGACCCGCGCCTGCAACGAGGCGACCCTCGTGATGCACGACATCCTCACCCGCCTGCTCGGCGAACGCAGGCGTGATCCCAAGCCGGACCTGCTGACCGCCCTGCTCGATGTCGGCACGGGTGAGGATGGCCTGACCGACGACGAGATCATCGCCAACGTCGTCCTGCTGTTCGCCGCCGGCTACGAGACCACCACCAACCTGATCGGCAACGGCCTGCTCGCGCTCCACCGCAATCCGGACCAGCTCGCTATCCTTACGCAAAATCCTGGCCTGATCGCCCCGGCCCTGGAAGAACTCCTCCGCTACGACGCGCCGGTGCAGATCGCTGCCCGCCGCGCCCTCGTCACCGTCGAGATCTGCGGCGAACGCATCGAGCAGGGCGAGAAGATCGCGGGCCTGCTCGGATCCGCCAACCACGACGACACGATCTACGACGAACCGGGCCGGCTCGACGTCACCCGCAACGGCATCAGGCACGCCTCCTTCGGCGGCGGCATCCATTATTGCATGGGCGCCCAGCTCGGCCGGGCCGAGGCCGAGATCGCCTTCCGCCGCCTGTTCGCGCGCCTGCCGAACCTGCATCTTCCCGACCGGCACAAGCCCGCCTGGCGCGACACCACCACGCTGCGCGGACTGGTCTCACTCGAGGCGCAATGGCAATGACCGCGATCAAGACACTTCTCACCCGCGCCTCCACCTCCAGGCTGGCCCACCCTGTGCCGACCCGCGACCAGCTCGACCACATCCTGCACGCCGCCATGCGCGCGCCCGACCACGGCGCGCTGCGGCCCTGGCGCTTCCTGGTCATCGAGGGGGACGGCCTTGGCCGCCTTGCCGACCTCGGCGCGGCCGCGCTGAGGCGGCGTGATCCGGCGGCGACCGATGCCGACCTCGACCGGGCCCGTGAGAAACTCACCCGTGCGCCGATGGTCGTGGCACTCGGCGGACGGATCGATGCCGCCCACGCCAGGATCCCCGAGGTCGAGCAGATCCTCTCCATCGGTGCCGCCGGCATGAACCTGCTCAACGCCCTGCACGCGCTCGACTTCGCCGGCAAATGGGTCACCGGCCCGAACGCCTACGACCCGTTCTTCGCCGAGGGTCTCGGCTTCAGCCCGCCCGAGCGGTGCTTCGGCATGTTCATGGTCGGCACCTCCGAACGCGAGGAGCAGCGCCCGATCCATGACCTCGATACCTTCGTCCGGCGCTGGCATTGACCTCGGGCTTCACCGGCTTCGGTCCCGGCCTGCAGACCTTCTTCAAGCAGCTCGCGAGGAACCAGAACCGCGACTGGTTCCAGGAGCATAGGCCGACATACGAGGCCGAAATTCGCGCGCCCATGGCAGAGCTCGTCGGCTCGCTGACGCTCGCCTTCGTCGCGCACGACGTCCCGCTTCGGGGTGATCCCAAGACATCGATCTTCCGGATCAACCGCGACATCCGCTTCTCCAAGGACAAGCATCCCTACAAGACCAACGCGAGCGCAGTCTGGACTCGCGACGCCACTCGCAAGGCACAGGGGCTGCTCTATTTCCAGGCCGGAATGGACGGCGCGTTCGCCGCCGCCGGTTTCTACGGCCCGGAACCCGACCAGCTTCACGCGCTCCGCACTGCGATCGCCGCCGATCCCGCGCGCTGGCTCGCCATCGAGAAGACCCTCGAACGACACGACCTGCCGCTCTCGACCGAGCACACGCTCACTCGTCTGCCGCGCGGCTTCGACGCCGAGGCAACCGGCCACGTCGCCCACGCCATCCGCTGCACGTCCTTCGTCATCAGCCGCACGCTGACCATCAAGGAGATCAGCCGCCCCGACCTCGTCGACGCGCTCGCCGCTCTCGCCGTCGCGGCGTCGCCGCTCCTGGCCTTCGGCTGGCAAGCCCTCACAACACTGCCGCCGCGCCGCACCTGAAGCTGGCCGACTGACCGCCTACCGATCTGAGGGCCCGAAGGCAATCTCGAACAGGGAGTCGAGCAGAAGCTCGACCCGACCCTCGAGCCCGGAAAGCGTCAGCACCGGCTCGAGCCGCCCCTCGATCACCAGCATGGCGAAGCCGTGCACGACCGACCAGCGAAAGACCGCGCGCGACATCAGGGCACGATCGATGGGCGTGCCCCACTCCAGCCCGCGCATCGGTTCGTGGGATCGTTCGCCGCTGCGCCCCGCGCCTCGCATCAGTGCGCGCTCGGATCTTGCCGCCGCTTCGGCCAGCGACGGACGCGACCAGTCAAGCCTCTCGGACCAGAACATCAACAGGAACAAGCCTGTATGCAGCCGGGCAAAGGCCACATCGGCCGGCGCGGCAGCACGCACGACCGACCGCGTTCCGGGTTCGCTCTGCGCTTTTTCGAGCGACGCCGTGGCGTTGATCTGGCCGAACCCGGCGCTGATCGCCTCGACCCAGATCGTCTGGGTCGTTCTTCCAATCCTTCTCGTGCGCTGGAGCATCCGTGAAGGTCGGCGCCGCCAGGCTGCGACGACAGGTTCGGAGCCCTGACCGGCAACCCCTTGGCTTGGCCCTACTAACGGACACCCGATAAGTTGGAAGTTCAGCCAGTAGGCCAAGGGTTGATGCACCGCGGCCGACCGGCCGCTCGTTGAGCCTCGTGATCTCTCACTCGAAGACTCCGATATCGTCAGGCATGATCGAGTTCACGCTACCGCAGGAAATGATACGCACGGTCATTCGGCGTCGGACGCCACCGCCCGCCGCCAAAGGCCGAGGAGAACGGCGATCAGCGAAATGCTAGCCACCGCCCCCGCGAGCGATGCGAGCCCGTCGGTCGCCAGACGCGCGAAAGTCTCCAGCGAGTCCGGTGCCGCATCCGGTCGGAACAGGCCGGCGCCGGCGAGCAGCGAGCCGGTCAGCAGCACGGCTCCCGCGGCGAATTCGGCCCGCTGCACGCAAGCGATGCCCACCCGATGGCGCTTGTCGATGCCCAGGATATTCAAATCGGTTTCCATCGGGTGGACTCCGCGGCAAGGCCGCCAGCGGCGGCCGGATAGGCGATTGCCACACCGTCCTGGCCGAAATAGCCGCCCGAAATCCTTCGGAAGCCGATTAATCCTTCTGAAATTCTCCGAATGCGGAGGCGAACGCCGCCGCGACAAACTCCACCAATTTCAAGATTGCCCCGCCGTGAAGCGATGCACGACCTACGACGAATGGCCTGCCGCCAGCTCGAGCCGCGCGGGGGGACGAGAGATCTCCTCCTCCATCCCCAGTCCCGCCAGCAGCGATCCCTTCAGCGCCACGAAGCCCGCCGCCGCCGGATGCCGTGGCCGGCGCAGGTCCACGCTCCAGGATTGGGCGATCCGGCCATCCTCGAGCAGCACCACCCGGTCGGCCAGCAACAGAGCCTCATCGACATCATGCGTCACCAGCAGCACGGCGCAGCGGTGGCGCGTCCACAAATCGCCCACCAGGCGCTGCATCTTGAGCCGCGTCAGCGCATCGAGCGCACCCAGCGGCTCGTCGAGCAAGAGCAGGTCCGGCTCGCGAACGAGCGCACGCGCGAGCCCCGCCCGCTGCGCCTCGCCGCCGGATAATGTAAACGGCCACGCATCGACCCGATGCCCGAGTGCCACTTCCTCCAGCGCCTCGATCGCTCGGCGCTTGCCGTCCCGCGCCACGCCAAGCGCCACGTTCTGCCAGACCCGGCGCCAGGGCAGCAGGCGCGGTTCCTGGAACACCACCGCGCGCGATGCCGGCAGGGCGATCGTCCCCTCGCTCGGTTCGTCCAGCCCCGCCAGCATCCGCAGCAGCGTCGTCTTGCCCGATCCGCTCTTGCCGATCAGCGCCACGAACTCGCCCGGCGCGATCTCCAGGTCGACACCGTCCAGCACCCGCGCCGCGCCGAACCGCCGTGCCAAGCCGCGGACATGCACGCCACTCAAGCGCGGGACTCCACGAGTTGCGGCCGCCAGGCGAGCAGCCGATGCTCCATCATCCGCACCAGCTGGTCGGTCGCCGTGCCGAGGAGCGCATAGACCAGCAGCCCCACGACGATGATGTCCGTCCTGAGGAACTCGCGGGCGTCCATCATCATGAACCCGATGCCGCTGTTGGCCGCGATCTGCTCGCCCACCACCAGGCTCAGCCATCCGATCCCGAAGGCATACCGCAGTCCCACGAGCAGCGACGGGACAGCCGACGGCAGGATCACCTCGCGCGCGATCGAAGCCGGCGACAGTCCATTCACCTTCGCCATTTCGATCAATTTCGGATCGGCACCACGGATTCCCGCGAACAGATTGAGATAGATCGGGATGCCGGCGCCGAGCGCCACCAGGACGATCTTCGGGGTCTCGCCGATCCCGAACCAGAGAATGAACAGCGGGACCAGCGCCAGATGGGGGAGGGTGCGTATCATCTGCAGCGGCGCATCGACGACGTTCTCGCCCGCGCGTGACATCCCGGCCGCGAAAGCCAGCGGCACCGCCACGATGATCGCGCAGCTCATGCCAACGACAACCCTCAGCAGCGAAACGAACAGGTTCCGCTCCAGCGTCCCGTCGGCCATCAGATGGCCGAACGTCGTCAGGATCGTGTCCGGTCCCGCCAGCAGCCGCGGCGAGAGCAGGCCGCTCCGAGACGCCGCCTCCCACGCCGCCAGCAACAGCAGCGTCGACCCGAACCGGCGCAGCGTGCGCATGACCCTAATGTCCCGCGACCATGACGGCATCACCGACCTTGACCGGCCCGGGGATCAGACCGATGGCTGCGATCGCGTCGGCAACCTTCTGCTGCCCTGCGACGACATCCGCCGTCATCGGGCCGATCCCGAACGCCAGCCGCGAGACCGCCGCGCGCACCACCGGGCGAGGCAATCCCGACGTCGCGGTCAGCAGGTCGGTCACCTCGTCCTGGTGCCCGAGGCTCCAGGCGTCGCACGACGCGACCTCGGCCAGCACCGCCTTCAGGATGGCCGGATTTGCGGATGCAAAGGATCGCGATGCCAGGAAATATTCCCGGTTCGGCACCAGTCCGGCGCCGTCACGCAGCACGTGCGCCTCCAGCGTGTCGCGTGCCGCCGAGAGATAGGGATCCCAGATCGCCCAGGCGTCCACCGCACCCTGCTGGAACGCCGCCGGCCCATCCGCCGGTGCAAGGTTGACCGGCGTGATGTCGGTCCAGTTCAATTTCGCGTCCGCCAGTGCCCGGACCAGCAGGTAGTTGGCATTTGACCCGCGCGTATAGGCGACGCGCTTGCCCTTGAGCTGGGCGAGCGTCGAGATCGAACTCCCCTTCGGCACCAGGATCGCCTCGCCCGCTGGTGCCGGCGGCTCCGCACCGACATAGAGCAGCGGCGCCCCGGCCGCCTGCGCGAACACGGGCGGGGTCTCCCCGGCGATCCCGAAATCGATCGCCCCCGCGTTCAGCGCCTCCATCAGCGGCGGACCGGACGCGAACAGCTCCCAGTCCACCGACCAGCCGAGCGGCTTGAGCGCGCGCTCGAGTGTGCCCCGCTGCTTGAGGATGATCAGCGTGCCGTAGCGCTGATAGCCGACATGCAGAGTTCCGGCGTGCGACGGCGACACGGCAAGGATCATGACCAACGACATCAGCGCGACGAGGACACGCATCTTCACTCCTGAGCTTCGGGTCCGAGATCATACGATCCGCCGCTGTCCATCAATAAACACCCCATTAGCGAGCGTTCAAGGCGCGACGAGTGGCACCGAGCCGGGCGATGTCAGGAAACGCAGCAATTCAGCCGCAACGAACGCCGGTTGCTCCTCGGCGAGAAAATGCCCTGCCGCGACCTCACCACCGGTGACCGGTCCCGCCGTGCGGTCGCGCCAGAGGTCCAGCGGATCGTACCAGCCGCCGATCCGTCCCATCGCACCCCAAAGCACCAGTACCGGACACATCATCCGCATTCTGTCGAGCCGCGCCATCCTGTCCTCGATCGCGTCCCGCTCGACCGCGATGCGATAGGCTTCGTTCAACGCCGCCATCGTCCCCGCATCCGGTATGCTCGCGAGGTAGTCCGCGATCGCGGCGACGTGGAAATGCCCCTGCGGCTCGCCGCCCGGCAACGTGCCCGGCAGCCAGATCTTCGGCTCTTCGTGGAACATCGATTCCGGTTTCGGATGGGTCTGCGCGAACCAGAACATCCGATAGGTCGCGAGCGCGAACGCCATGTCGTTCCGCTCCACCGACTGAGGCGCCGGCACCATGTCGAACAGCGCCAGTCTTTCGACGCGCTCGGGCCACCCTGTCGCCATTCTGTGAGCGACCCTGCCGCCCCGTTCGTGTCCGACAATCGACACGTCAGCGATGCCCAGGACGTCCAGCATCTCGAACATCCGCCGCGCCATGCTGTCGCTGCTGCCCGCCGGCGCGTTGGCGCCCGCAGCCGCGCGCGAACCGCCGTAGCCTGGCAGATCCGGGCAGATGACCGAGAAGGCCTCGGCCAGCCGCGGCGCCACCGCATGCCACATCGCATGGGTCTGCGGATGGCCATGCAACAGAAGCACCGCCGGCCCGCGACCCGCCCGCCTCAACCGGATCGACTCGCCACCGACGTCCAGCATCTCGGGCTCGCCAAATCCTTCGAAGAACATCCCGTCTCCCGATTGTCCCGTGACCGAAGCGGCGCTAGGCAAGCCCGATGGATGGCCTCGATCCGGAAGACTGGTCCGAACTCCGGTCGCTCGGCCATCGCATGGTCGACGACATGGTCGAACATCTGCAAGATCTCCGAAACCGCCCCGTGTGGCAGAAGTTGCCCGACGCCACGCGCGCCGCACTGCGTCACGCGGAGCTGCCGCGGCGAGGGCGCGAACCCGCCGACATCTACGACGATGTTCGCCGCCAGATCGTCCCCTATGTCACCGGCAACACCCACCCGCGCTTCATGGGCTGGGTCCATGGCGGGGGCACCGCGGTCGGCATGCTCGCCGAACTCCTCGCCGGCGGCCTGAACGCCAATTGCGGCGGCCGGGACCATGCCGGGATCGAGGTCGAGCGCCAGGTCATCGCGTGGGCAGCCGCCATGGTCGGCATGCCTGCCGCCAGCTCGGGCCTCCTCGTCACCGGCTCATCGATGGCCAACCTGATCGCCGTTCTCGTCGCCCGCACCGCGCGCCTCGGTCCTTCGGTCCGGACGACGGGCTTGCAGGCCGCGCGCCTGACCGCCTACGCGGCGTCCAGCACGCATGGCTGCGTCCCGCGCGCGCTCGACATGGCAGGACTCGGCACCGACGCGCTCCGCATTCTTCCGGTCGATGCCGATCATCGCCTCGATCTCGGCGCACTCGCACGCACCGTCCATCACGACCGGAACATAGGCGACACCCCGTTCCTGGTCGTCGGCAGCGCCGGCACGGTCGATTGCGGCGCCACCGACGACCTCCCCGCGATCGCCGATTTCTGTGCCCGCGAGCGGCTCTGGTTCCACGTTGACGGCGCCTTCGGCGCGCTCGCCGCCCTCTCCGAACAGCATTGCCACAAGCTGCGCGGCATCGAGCGTGCCGACAGCCTGGCCTTCGACTTCCACAAATGGGCACAAGTCCCTTACGAAGCTGGCTGCGTCCTGATCCGCGACGCTGCCCTGCATGCGCAGGCCTTTGCCCAATCGCTCGCCTATCTCGCGCGCGACGAGCGCGGCCTGGCGGGCAACGCCCCGTGGCCCTGCGATCTCGGCCCCGAGCTCTCGCGAGGTTTCCGCGCGCTCAAGATCTCCATGACGCTGCAGTCCTATGGCACTGAAGGCCTGGCACGTGTCGTCGACCAATGCTGCGACGTCGCACGCCATCTCGCCGGCCGCGTCGCGCGCGAGCCCTCGCTCGAGCTGCTCGCGCCGGTCGCGCTCAACATCGTCTGCTTTCGCGTCATTCCGGCCGAAGGCCAGGATCCCGACCGTCTCCAATCGGACATCGTCGCCGATCTGCAGGAAGCCGGCATCGCCGCCCCATCCACCACGACCATCAATGGCATCCGCGCCATCCGCGCCGCCATCGTCAATCACCGCACCCGGATCGACGACGCCGACGCGCTGATCGACGCGATCCTGGCCCGACGAACATAGGATGCGCGCGGCCCCGGACCCGCAACTCAAGCCGCGAGCTTCAGCCGACTCCGCTCCTCGAACAACTCCGCCAGTTTCTGCATCATCGTGCCGCCGAGTTCCTCGGCATCCACGATCGTGACCGCTCGCCGGTAGTAGCGCGTCACATCGTGCCCGATCCCGATCGCGATCAGCTCGATCTGCTGGCGCGCCTCGATGTCACGAATGACCTCGCGCAGGTGTCGCTCCAGATAGTTTCCGGGATTGACCGAAAGCGTGCTGTCGTCGACTGGCGCGCCATCGCTGATCACCATCAGGATCCGCCGGTTCTCGCGACGCCCCAGCAGCCGGCGATACGCCCACAGCAGCGCCTCTCCGTCGATATTCTCCTTGAGCAGTCCCTCGCGAAGCATCAGGCCGAGATTGCGCCGCGCCCGGCGCCACGGCGCGTCGGCCGCCTTGTAGACGATGTGGCGAAGGTCGTTCAGCCGCCCAGGCTCGCGTGGCTTGCCCTCGGCCGCCCACCGTTCACGCGACAAGCCGCCCTTCCAGGCGCGCGTCGTGAAGCCCAGCACCTCGACCTTCACGCCGCAGCGCTCGAGTGTCCGCGCCAGAATGTCCCCGCACATCGCGGCCACCGTGATCGGGCGGCCGCGCATCGAGCCCGAATTGTCGATCAGCAGCGTGACCACGGTGTCGCGAAATTCGGTATCGCGCTCCCGCTTGTAGGACAACGGCACGGTCGGGTTCGCGACCACGCGCGCCAACCGTCCCGCATCCAGCATGCCTTCCTCGAGATCGAACTCCCAGGCGCGTGTCTGCTGTGCCATCAGCCGCCGCTGCAGGCGGTTGGCCAGCTTCGACACCACGCCTTGCAGCGACAGCAACTGCTGGTCGAGCTGCTGGCGCAGCCGAGCGAGTTCGTCGGCATCGCACAGATCCTCGGCTCGGATCTCCTCGTCGAACTGCCGGGCGAACGCCGCGTAAGGCACGCCGTCGCCCGGCTCGGTCCGCTCACGGCGCGGCGGCGGTCCTCCCGGCCGATCCTCGGCTTCGGTCACGCCCTCCTCGTCGTCGGGCTCCTCGCCCTCCTGCTCGCTCTCACCCGCGTCCTCACCAACGGGCTGGGCGCCCAGCAGGCTTTCGGACCGGCTCTCCTGCACACCTTCGTCGTCCTGACGCAGATCCTGGGGTGCGGCCTGCTCTCCCTCGCTCTGCTGGCCCTCGTCGGACTGCTCGTTGCCATCCTCGCCGTCGCCGTCCGCTTCGGCCTCGGCCAGGTTCATCGAGGCCAGCAACCGCCGCGACGCACGCGCGAACCTCCCTTGATCGTCCTGGTGCTCGGCCAACTCCGCCAATGCCGCCCGGGCCTTGTCGTCGAGCCCGTCGCGCCACAGCCGCATCACGCGCTCGACCTGCGGTGGCGCGGTTTCGCCTGACAGCGTCTCCCTGACCAGCAGTCCGAGGGCGGCCGCGACCGGGAGTTGCTCCTTGCGAGTCATCCGGTCCAGGCCGTCCTGTTCGCAGCCTTGCACCAGACGCGCCTGCAGGTTGGCGGCGACCCCGCTCATGTGCCGCGCGCCGACCACCTCGACCCGTGCCTCCTCGATCGCATCGTAGGCATCGCGCGCATCGCGCGGCGTCGGGTTACGCTCGGCATGCATGACCGCATCGTGATGACGAAGCCGGAGCGCCAGCGCATCCGCCGCCCCGCGCAGCCGGGCTACTTCCGAAGCGGGCAGCGCACGCGTCGGCAGCGGCAGCCGGGCGCGTTTTCCCGCGACCGCTTCCTTTCCCGCCTGGAACGTCACCTGGACATCGCGTTCTTGAGCGACCGCCCGAAGCGCGCCCGCCGTCGCGCGCTTGAATTCCTCCGTGCGACCGTCGGCTTTCTTCCAGCTGTCGCGTTCAGCCATCAGCGCATCCGCTGCGGCACATAGTTGCCGGTCACGACCTCACTGTTGAAGCAGCGCTGGTAATACTCGGCGACGGTTCCGCGCTCCGCCTCGTCGCACTTGTTGAGGAATGTCAGCCGGAACGCGAATCCGACATCGCCGAAGATCTTCGCGTTCTCCGCCCATGTCAGAACCGTGCGAGGAGACATTACCGTCGAGATGTCGCCGGCGATAAACCCGGCGCGCGTCAGGTCAGCAAGTGCGACCATCGCCTCCACGCGCTTCTTCGTCTCCCTGTCGTTCGACTCGGCACCCATCTTGGCGAGCACGATCGCCGTCTCCTGCGCATGCGGCAGGTAGTTCAGGGTGGCCACGATGTTCCAGCGGTCCATCTGGCCCTGATTGATCTGCTGCACGCCGTGATAGAGCCCGGTCGTATCTCCAAGCCCCACCGTGTTTGCGGTCGCGAACAGCCGGAACGCCGGGTGCGGATGGATCACCCGGTTCTGGTCGAGCAGCGTCAGCTTGCCCTCGACCTCGAGCACACGCTGGATGACGAACATCACGTCCGGCCGTCCCGCATCGTATTCGTCGAACACCAGCGCCACCGGATGCTGCAGCGCCCATGGCAGCAGCCCTTCGCGGAATTCGGTCACCTGCTGCCCGTCACGCAGCACGATCGCGTCCTTGCCGACCAGATCGATCCGGCTGATGTGGCTGTCGAGATTGATCCGGATGCAGGGCCAGTTCAGACGCGCCGCGACCTGCTCGATATGCGTCGACTTGCCGGTACCGTGGTAACCCTGGATCATCACCCGGCGGTTAAACGCGAAACCCGCGATGATCGCGAGCGTCGTCTCGCGGTCGAACCGATAGGTGTCGTCCACCAGAGGCACATGCTCGGTTCGGCGCCCGAACGCCGGAACCGTCACGTCGCTGTCGATCCCGAACAGCTCGCGGGCCGACACGCGCTTGTCCGGATGACCGATCGTCGAAATGCTCGGCATCGCATCATCCACCGTGCTTTCAACCCCGGTCTCATCGTTCAGCGCAGCGATCCTGGTCATCCTGTGGTCGAATCCTCGTCCATTCGGCTTTATCGTGCCTCCGCGAAACCGCTCGCGATCTCGGTCCCTTCCAGGTGCCGCCGCAACGTCGAGTAGGCGAGATTGATCGTCTTCAGACGCTCCTCCGCGATCCGGTCGCCCCCGGTCGCGTCCGGGTGGTGCGATTTGGCCAGATCCTTGTAGCGGGTTTTCACCTCGGCCAGCGAAACCGGCCATGCAAGGCCGAGCTGCTGCAAGGGGTCGCGCAAACGGGCCGGCGCCTCGGCACCTTCCTGTCGCGGCGGACGCCGCCGTTGGTCGGGATGCATCCGTCCCGCGGCCAGCACCCCGAACGGATCGCGCAAGGCCTCCTCGTCGATCTGGCCGCCGCCGATCCGCCCGAGCGGCCATGACGGACGCTGCCACTGCGTATCCGCCCGGATCTGCGCCTCGATCTGGCCCGGCGTCATGCCCTTGTAATAGTCCCAGGCGCTGTTGTAGGCGCGAACGTGCTCGAGGCAGAACCACCAATAATCGTTCAGGCTGGTCCTCGATTTCGGAGCGCGATAACCACCTTCCTCGACACATCCCGGGATGTCGCAGGTTCGACCCGGCGCATCCGGGTCG
Organism: Acetobacteraceae bacterium; assembly: GCA_965276655.1. Classification (GTDB taxonomy): domain Bacteria; phylum Pseudomonadota; class Alphaproteobacteria; order Acetobacterales; family Acetobacteraceae; genus CAXTPV01. The sequence goes on along the minus strand of CBDIBD010000003.1, from coordinate 2,256,203 downwards.
GGAGCAAAGGCCCGGGACCGCTGAGTTCGACGATTGATCACGCGTCTAGATGTGCGAACCGGACCTCGCAGAGCAAGAGGCAACAACGCTGCAGGAGTCGATCGATGAGCCAACAACAGAAGCGAGCGGCACGCATGCGGAGCACCATCGAGCACGCCTTCGCCACGGCCCGCGTCTCCGTGCTCGACCAGAGTGCCCAGCATGTCGGCCACGCCGGCGCCGCCGACGCCGGTGAGACCCATTACGATGTGAGCGTTGTCAGCGAGGCCTTCACCGGCATGAGCCGGATCGCGCGCTCCCGGGCCGTGCACGACACGCTTGCGGCCGAATTCGCGGCCGGTCTGCACGCGCTTTCGCTCACGCTACTGACGCCGGAGGAGGAGGGGAACGGCAAGCTCAGGTGAAGCGGGCGAGGCGCACAGCCGTATGTCCCCTGGTGGGGCGCAGGTTCGGCATCACCAGCAGGCATCGGTCGTAGGGCGTCCTGATCTCGGCCGTGCCATCGACCGCGATCAGCGTGCCGCGCTCCGCGATCACGTCGCCGCCGCGGAATGGACGCATGAACGAGAACGAGCCGGTGTTCGCCGTAATCGCCTCTGTGACCTCCGCGGACTTGATCGTGGCCGCGAACGGGTCCGACGTTCCGTGCACCATGCCGTGCAGACGCAACAGGGACATCACCGCCTGCTCGGTGATGTCGACCGTCTCCTGCTCCCAGTGCTGACCCGCCTCTACCAGGCAGGCCGTCCGCAGGCTGTCGGTCGCCGTGAAGGGCGCATAGTCGATCAGCCGCAGCCCACCCGCATGGCCACGATCGGCGATGACCAGATTTGGCACCCCGATCTCGCAGCCAAGCGCGCGCCCGCGTTCGGTGCTGCCGCACAGAATCAGCGGGTCGGCCGGCCACAGCATCGAGTGCAGATCGAACAGGATATCGGCCTGATCCACCAGCCGGCGCATCTGCCTCCCGCGCATCAACTCGGTCGACACGCGTGGCCCGTCCAGAACCGATGTGTCCCAGATCCGGTTCAGATCCTCGTCGACGAACCGCGACACCGTCGGCTGTGCCGGATCGAAACGGTCGAACGCCACCAAGTTGGCGAAACCGAACGTCAGCCGGCCACGCGCGGGCCGCACGCCCGACCGCAGCAGCCGATCCAGGACAATCGCCCCGGCGATCTCGTTGCCGTGGACGAGCGCCATGATCATCACATGCGGCCCGAGTTCCGGCCCGCGGAAGCTCATGAACCCGGCGACGCCGACGTTCCCGGTCCGCCACGGTGAGAGATCGGGCTTGGCGAGCCGCACCTCGAAGGCCGGCAGTTTCGGACCGGCTGACAGCTGAATGGGTTCGCTCACAAACGATCCCGCGTAGCCAGTGACGTCACGCGCCGGATGAAGCCGTCGCACGCATCGAGCTCATCGCGGCCGATCCACTCGTCGGGCTTGTGTGCGCGCGCGATATCGCCCGGTCCGCACACGATCGAGGTGATACCGGCCTGCTCGAAGATGCCAGCTTCGGTGCCATAGCTGACAGCACCGGGACGGTTCGCGCCAGCGCCGCTCGCCTCCATCACCAGGTCAGCCAGGGGATGGCCGTCCGGCAACGCGAGTGGCGGCAGCTCGTGCAGCATCTCGAACCGGAAGCCCGTCTCCGGATGGATGCGCCGCATCGCCGGCTCCAGCGCCGACGCTGCAAAATCCGACAACCGCTTGAACATCAACGATGAATCATCGCCGGGCACGTTACGCCATTCGATGTCGAAACGTGCCTGCTCAGGCACGATGTTCAGGATCGAGCCACCCGAGATCGGGCCGCATTGCGTCGTGCTGTGCGGCGGGTCGAAGCCGTCGACCCGACGCCCTTCCCGCGCCAGCCGGTCGGCTTCGTCGGCGACCCAGGCGATCGCCCGGGCGGCGGCGTGGACCGCATTCACCCCCTGTCCCGGATCGGCCGAGTGCGCCGCCTTGCCACGGACATGGGCCGAGACCGACAACCGTCCCTTGTGCGCGGAGATTGGTCGTAGCGATGACGGCTCGCCCACGATGCACCAGGCCGGCCGCAACCCGCTCTCGTCGATGTCGCGCATCAGCAGGCGCGCACCGGCGCAATCGACCTCCTCGTCGAAGGTAATGAACAGATGAATTGGTGTCGCCGAGCGTCTGGCGACCAGATCCGGAATGGCCGCCAGCATGCTGGACACGAACCCCTTCATGTCGGTCGATCCGCGTCCATGCAGACGACCCTCGATGTCGGTCAGGACGAACGGATCGGTCCGCCAGTCCTGCCCATCCACAGGTACCGTATCGACATGCCCCGAAAGCGCGATCCCACCGGGCGCGACCGGTCCGATCACCGCGTGCAGGTTTGCCTTGCCACCGTTCTCGTTCCGGCTTTCGCGCCAGTGCACACCGTATTCGTCGAGGTAGCTGCGGATCCAGTCGATCAGGGCGAGGTTGGACAGGCGGCTCGTCGTGTCGAACGACAAGATCTTGGCCAGGATTTCGGATGTGGAGGGCGCTGCCCGCTGAACCATGGCAAGAGTGTATACTCGGCGAGGACGGCGACAACCTCTCGCCGGCAGGCCTTCGCGGGAGTGCCGATCACGAGCGAGCTCACCATCGTCCATCGCCTCTGGCGCCGGCTGCCAAGCGGCGCGCGGCGCGCGGCCTTCCAGACGGCATCCACCCTTATCGCGCCACGCCCGGACCGCAGGCCGCCCCGATCGTCATCGGGTGTCACGGTTGCGGGCGAGATCGGCCGCGCATCCGGCCTCGGCGAAGGTGCGCGGATCATGGCGGACGCGATCGCAACGCTCGGTATTCGAGTGGCCAGGAGGGAGGCGGGCCTCGTCCTGCCGGGCGAGACCCATGAACTCGGCTTATCGCCAGGCACGGCCGACATGCCGGGCTCCCTCCTCGTGCTTCACATCAATCCGCCGGTCCTGCCGCCAGCCTGTCTGCGGCTTGGCCGCGCGACGCTCCGCCATCGGCGCGTGGTCGGCTTCTGGGCCTGGGAACTGCCCGTCGTCCCGCCTTCATGGCGAGCCCCGTCACGCTTCGTTCATGAAGCATGGGTGCCGTCGCGGTTCGCCGCCGGCGCGATCGAGTCCCTGCTGCCCGGCCGTGTCCGTGTCGTGCCGCATGCGCTCGTGGCTTGCGTGCCGCGGCCGAGCGCGCTGACGAGGGCGGATTTTGGTCTTCCCGCGGATGCCGTGATCGTCCTCGTCTCCTTCAATCTCGCGTCGAGCTTCGAGCGAAAGAACCCGATTGGGGCGATCACCGCCTTCAAGGCGGCCTTCGGCGACCGCGTCGATCGTCATCTTGTCGTCAAGGTCGGCAAACCAGATCATTTTCCCGCCGATATGCGGCGTCTGCGCAACGCCGTCTCGACGAGCCGCAACATCACGATCGAAACCCGCATGTTTTCCGCGTCCGACACCCATGCGCTGACTAGCGCCGCCGACATCGTCCTGTCGCTCCATCGCAGCGAAGGCTTCGGACTGGTCCCCGCCGAAGCGATGATGCTGGGACGACCTGTGATCGCGACAGACTGGTCGGCAACGGCCGAATTCATCGATGAGACTTGCGGAATGCCGATCCCGGTCCGTCTCATTCCCGCCCGAGATCCGCGCGCCGTCTTCGAGGCGCCCGGCGCGGTCTGGGCGCAACCGGACCATGACGCGGCCGTCGAGGCACTCAGGACCCTGGCGGCCAACGAACACCGGCGGGCGACGCTGGGCGCCGCCGGCCGCGTGCGCGGGCACGCCTGCTTCGGCACCGCGCCGCTCCTGGCGGCCCTCGTGCACGCCGGCGTCGCCATTCCGTGAGGCTGCTGGTCTGGCAATGGGGACGCTTCGGCGCCGGTCCGCGCGTTGCCTTCGAGCTCTCCGAAGGCCTGCGCGTTCAAGGCGCCGACAGCGTCGTGCTGTCGTTGGCCGAAAGCGCCGAGATCCTCACCCTCGGCTCCCAGCGGGTTCGCTGCGAATTGACCGTTCCGACCTATGACAGCCCGGCGGGCTTCTTTTATCGGCTTCTGACATCGCGGATCTCGCGGCGGTCCCTGGTCCGCAACGTCGCCGCCTGGCGCCCAGACGTCGCGATCTGCGCCATGCCGGCCTTGCTCGATGTCATGATGGCGGATGCGCTCGATGCGTTGCGGGTGCCATTCGCGGTCATCGTCCACGACGCCGACTTGCATCCGGGCGACGGCGTGCCCTTGCAGATGCGAATGCAGCGCCGGCTGATGGCCCGCGCTGGCGCGTTGATCACATTGTCCGACCACGTCGAAAGGCGAGTGCGCGAGCAGCTCGGTTCAGGACATCCACAGAAGCTGCTCAAGGGCAAGCTGCCGCCGTTCCGTTTCGGGCCGCCGACAGCCGAGCCTCGGAAACATGGTGGACCGTTGCGGTTGCTCTCGTTCGGACGCCTGCTTCCCTATAAGGGACTCGATCTGCTGGCAGCCGCCTTGAGAATTTTGGGTCCTCGCGACGATCTGGAGGTCAGGGTGGTCGGCGAGGGGCCGGAAAGCGCATCCCTCGGCGAACTCAGGACGCTTGCGAACGTCACCGTCGAGAATCGCTGGGTGCCGGAGGACGAGATCGCGTCTCTGCTCGCCTGGTCCGACGCGCTGGTGCTGCCCTATCGGGAGGCGAGCCAGAGTGGCGTCGCGGCGGCCGCCATTTCATCGCGGCGCTATATTGTGGCGACCCGCGTCGGTGGTCTCGAGGAGCAGTTCCGTGGCGAGGAGCTCGCCTTGATGTGCGAGCCCCAACCCGCCAGCATTGCCGCGGCAATTGATCGATTGGCGACTGCCTCGCCCGCCCCTGTCAACCACGCGCGTGCGTCCGGCTGGCCCGATGCCGCTGCCAGGCTCCTCGTCCAGCTCGACTCGACATTCGGCCCTTTTCGAGCCGCCCGCCTCACCTTTCCACGACAAGAAGGGCCGGGAACAGAGGCCTAAAGCGAGCGCGCGTCGGCGACCGTCACCCTTGCCCGGATCAGCTTCTCGATATCACGCAGATAGCTCCGCTCCGCGGTGTCGCAGAAACTGATCGCCATCCCGGCGTGGCCGGCACGCGCGGTTCGTCCAATCCGATGCACATAGCTTTCTGGAACGTTCGGCAGCTCGTAGTTGATCACATGCGTGATGCCGTCGACGTCGATCCCGCGCGCCGCAATGTCGGTCGCCACCAGCACACGGACCTCGCCCTCGCGAAACGCATCGAGAGCACGCTCCCGTTGGCCCTGGCTCTTGTTGCCATGGATCGCTGCGGCCGTGACGCCCGAACGGCCGAGATGTTCGCAAACCCGATCCGCGCCGTGCTTGGTCCGGGTGAACACGAGCGCCCGCCCATCGGTCGTCCCGCGCAGGACACGGGCAAGCAGGTTGCGTTTCTCCGCCTGCTCGACGAACACCACCCGCTGCTCGACGCGTTCCGCCGTCGTCGCCACCGGCGTCACCGCGACCCGGACCGGATCACGCAGCAGCGTGGAGGCGAGCTGCGTGATTTCCGACGGCATCGTCGCCGAGAAGAACATCCCCTGACGGTCACGAGGCAGCATCGAAACGATCCGCTTGATCGGCACGACGAAGCCGAGATCCAGCATATGGTCGGCCTCGTCCAGGACCAGCACCTCGACGCTGTCGAGGCGGAGCGCGCCGTCACCGATATGGTCGAGCAGCCGCCCGGGGGTGGCGACCAGCACGTCGACGCCATAGGCGACCGCCCGTGCCTGCTTGCCTTTCGGCACTCCGCCGAACATCACCGCAACGCGGAGGTTGGTCTCCTTTCCATAGGCCTGGAAACTCTCCGCGATTTGTGCCGCGAGCTCGCGCGTCGGCGCGAGCACCAGGACACGGGTCGAACGATGCGGAGCACGCTTCGGGTTGGCCAGAAGCCGTTGCAGGATTGGTAGCGCAAAGGCCGCGGTCTTGCCGGTGCCAGTTTGCGCGATGCCCTCGACATCACGTCCCTGGAGGGCAGGCGGGATCGCCTGGATCTGGATCGGCGTCGGCCGAGTATAACCCTCGGCAACCAACGCCTTGAGGAGCGGGGCCACGAGGCCGAGCGCCTGAAAGTCTGTCACTATTTTGTTGTCTTTCTATCTTGCACAAGATGTCTGGTCGGACCAGCTGGCGCCCGGTCTATACCGGCGCATGCGATCGTTCCCAAGCGGGAACTCCCGCTTCGTCGTGCGACCCGGTTGTGGTCACCGGCGCACGCAATGTCAAGCGAACCGGCTCTTGACGTCTCCGGCAGCCTAACGCATCCGCTGTCGATGACGTCGATCCTAAGCGAAGCCTATGCCGGCCTCGAGAATCAGGCTCTTGGTCTGGCCGAAGCTGCCGGACTCAGCCCAGCCATCTGCAGGATCACGCCGCGCCGTTTCTGGTCGCGGCTTCCGGCCCGGACGTGGCCCCGCCCGCTGGAGTCCGTCGACGGTCTCGACCGACTCGAAGCCGGTCTCGTGATCGCCGCCGGTGGGACCGCGGCTGCCGTCGCGCAGGCGCTCAAGCGCCGCGACCGCCGTCCGGTCGTCCAGGTGCAGAACCCGCGCATGAGCCTGGACCGGTTCGACCTCGTGGTCGTCAACCGGCACGACGAGATCGTCGGACCGAACGTGATTGTCACCCGCACCGCGTTGCACCGAGCAACCTGGGCGCGGCTATCGGAGGCGCGTCTCGCGTGGACGGCGCGCCTGTCCGCCATCACCGATGACCGCCCGCTCGTCGCGGTCCTGCTTGGCGGTTCGAACGGCCGGCTCCGCCTTGACGAGCCCACCGGGGCCAAGCTCGCCATCCAGCTCGCGCGGCTGATGGCGCGCGACCGCATCGCACTGGCCGTCACACCCTCCCGCCGAACCGATCCGCGCATCATCGCCGCGATCCGGGGCGCGATCGAGCCGGGCGGAGGCTGGGTCTGGGACGGGCAGGGCGAGAACCCTTATTTCGGGCTGCTCGGAACCGCGGACACGATCATCGTGACCGCGGACAGCATCTCGATGATCTCCGAAGCGGTGGCGACCGCCGCTCCGGTCCTGGTCGCGGAACTGCCCGGCCGATCGCGCCGCATCGGCCTCTTTCTCAGGGAGCTGCTCGACGCGCGTCGAATCCGCCTCTTCGACGGCCGGCTCGAGCGTTTCGAGGCGCGGCCCCTCGACGATACGGCGGAAGCGGGGCAGGACATGCGCCGCCGGCTGGATTTGTGATGCCGGCCGGCCGGAGAGTTTGATGCTCGATATTCTCACCTTCGATCCGGGGCAGGGCGGTAACGTCCTCTACAAGGCGTTCGCGCACCCGGTCGCGGCCGAGCGTCTCGATGAGCTGGCGCATCGGCTGACCGCGCGCGATGGACTCGCAGTCTACGATCCTGACGGGATCGCCGATGCCCTCTTCGCCCTGGCTCCGCTCCTGCCGAGGCCCGCCACGCTGCTCGTGCACGACGTCGAACAGGTCGGATGCCGGCGCCTCGGCACCGAGACCGTGGGCCTCGACCGGCTCACGGCACTGCGCGAGAGCATTCTGCTGGTGGCGGCGTTCGATGCGGGCCGGATCGTCGACCGGATCCGCCATCTCGTCCCGTCGTCCGTCTCGATCGTCACCCTCGACGAGGCCAAGCTGCCGGCATCGATGCTCACCAACTCCCGCCTCTATCTCGACCGGCTCAATTTCGCGACCAACTTCGCCTTCTTCCGCGACAGCGACGGCCTCTCGACGCGCCTGGTGACCGCGAACTACTGGGCCAACTACGGTGCGAAGGACGTCCGCCTGTGGTGCCGGCTGTTCGCGACCGACGGCACCGTGCTCGCCGATTGGGAAGATCCCGTGGCATCGGGCCCTGCCGGCATCGTCATCGACAGCCGCGATATCCGGCGCCGCTTCGGTCTTCCCGAATTCACCGGCCAGCTCTTCATCCACGCGATCGGGATCGCCGGCCACGATGTCGTCAAATACGCGCTCGATACGATTGGATCGGGCAACGAGCGCAGCCTTTCCGTCACGCACGACGCCAATGCCTGGCCGTCGGAGCGCTATGCCGGACTGCCGGCGCCCGACTTCGATGAACGCGTGACACTGTGGCTTCAGAACAGCCATGCGGCTCCGATCCCGGCCGGCAGCGTCTGTCTCGATCAAATGGGTGCTGAACAGCCGGTCCCGATCGCGCGCGCGATCGGACCATTCGAGAGCGTCCCCATTGACGTCGCGACAGTCCTGCCCGGCCTGCGCTGGCCGGCACAGATCGAGCTCCGCGCCGGCCGCCACGTCGTCCGTCCTCGCTACGAGGTGCTTCGTCACGGCCGCACGCGCATCGCGCACATGAACGTCGAACGCGCCGATCTGCAGCCCGATCCCAACATCCCGGCACTGCCATCCTCCCTCGGCCGCGGCTTCCTGCTGCCGTTCCCGATCCTGCCCCCCGGCCGGTTTCGCACCGAGATCCAGCCCAACCCGATGGCGCACACCCAGACGAGCCTTCCGCTCCGGCTCGACATCTTCGCCGCCAATGGACGCCTCGTGCGTCAGCGCTTTCTCGGCAACCTGCCGCGATGCTTCGATCTGGCGGCCGACTTCGAGGACGACACGACCGTTCTCGGCGAGGCGGGCGGCCATGGTGAACTCGTCTATGACTTCCGTGACGGAGGCGAGGCGGACGGCTGGATGCACGCCATGGTCCGCTTCCACGACCGCGCCAGCTTCCATGCCGCCGAGACGAGTTTTGGCGCGCACGTCTTCAACACCATCATGACTTATCGTGGAGAGCCTCAATCCTATGCCGGGCCGCCACCTGGCCTGTCGACCCGTCTGTTCCTCAAGCTGGGTCAGGAGGGACGGCACGGTTTCGCCTTCCTGATCTATCCGGCCTCCAACGACTGGCATGCGCTCTCGACCACCACGCTTCACCTGCACGGGAGCGATGGCGTGGCACTCGCCGCAAGCAAGCTCGTCATTCCCCGCTCCGGATCGTCCCTCGTCTTCCCGCACGAGCACTTCGAGCCGGCCTTGATCGAGCGCGCCGGCCGGGCGGGATACGTGCTGATCCGCGACCAGACCTGCCGCCTGTTCGGCTATCACGGTCAGATGGACCAGCAGGGCGGCTTCTCGCTCGACCACATGTTCGGCTTCTGAGCCCGACGCCCCGAAAGGCCTCGCCGATGTCCCGGTTCACGATTGTCGCCGCCGTCGCATCTCTCGGCGGCCTGCTGTTTGGCTACGATACGGGCGTGATCTCCGGCGCACTCTTGTTCATTCGCAAGGTGTTCGGGCTCAGTCCTTTCATGCAGGGTCTGGTCGTCGCTCTGGCACTCGCCGGTGCCACCCTCGGCGCGGCCTTCGCCGGCTCGTTCTCCGACCGTTTCGGCCGCCGCCGGGTTATCATCGTCACCGCCTGCCTGTTCGTCATGGGCTCGCTTCTTTGCGCATTCGCCGGCGGCGCCGCGATCCTGCTTGCCGGCCGGTTTGTGATCGGAGTCGCCATCGGCATCGCCTCGATGCTGACGCCGCTCTACCTTAGCGAGATGGCGCCGGCGGCAAAGCGTGGCGCGGTGGTCTCGCTGAACCAGATGTGCATCACGCTCGGCATCGTCGCGTCCTACGGCGTCGATTACGCCTTCTCGGGCGCCGCCGGCGGCTGGCGCTGGATGCTCGGCCTGGGGTGCGTCCCCGGCATCATCCTGGGCGTCGGCATGATCTTCATGCCCGACAGCCCGCGCTGGCTCGCCGGCGCCGGCCGCATGAAGGAGGCCGAGCAGGCGCTGCGACACATGCGCGACGGCAACGACGTCACACAGGAACTCGGCCAGATCAGGAAAGACGCGACCGGCCCTGGAACGGCCGCGCCATGGTCGGCCCTCCTGCACGGCGGCGCGCGCAAGGCGCTGCTCGTCGGGGTGGGCCTCGCCATCTTCCAGCAGATCACGGGGATCAACACCGTGATCTATTTCGCACCCACGATCTTCCAGACCGCCGGCTTCGGCCAAGCCTCGACGTCCATCCTCGCCACAACCGGCGTCGGCATCGTCAACGTTGTCATGACCTACGTGGCGCTGAGGCTGCTCGACAGCGCCGGGCGCCGCACGATGCTGCTCTGGGGCTTGTCAGGGATGCTGGCGATGCTGGTCGTGCTCACCGTGAGCTTTGCCGTCGGCATGAGCGACTCCTTCGCCTGGGTCACGGTTCTCGCGGTTGCGGCCTACGTCGCGTGTTTCGCGATCGGCCTCGGCCCGGTGTTCTGGCTGCTGATCTCCGAGATCTTCCCGCTGTCGATCCGCGGCCGTGCGATGAGTGTCTCGACCGTCGCCAACTGGGGCTCGAACCTCATCGTGAGCCAAGTCTTCCTGCTGCTGATCAACGGCATCGGCTCGGCGGCCACTTTCGGCCTGTTCGCAGTCATGACCGCGCTCAACCTGGCCTTCGCCGTCGCGCGCGTGCCGGAAACCAAGGGCCGTTCCCTTGAGCAGATCGAAGCGGATCTGCAAACAGCCTGAACCGGATGGTGGGCGCGACAGGGATTGAACCTGTGACCCCCGCCGTGTGAAGGCGATGCTCTCCCGCTGAGCTACGCGCCCATCCGACGGACAGGTTCCTAGACAGGTGCCACCCGCTTGGCAACATCGATGCCCGCTTTACAGCGGCGGAACGACAAGCGACCTTGCCGCCCGTCACCCACCACCAGGAGGACCACCGTGTTCCGATCCCTGATCATCAGTGCGGCCCTGCTGACCGTATCGTCCGTCGCGTCCGCGCAGACCTCCACGACCAAGCCGGCGCCCTCCGCCCCGGCCGCGACCACCATGGGACCCGCCAAGGCACCGGCGACCGCAGGATCGGCCGCGTCCGGATCGGTCGCGCAATACAGCTCCCAGACCGACGCGACCGCCAAGTGCGGCAGCGATACCGTCGTCTGGGCGAACGCCACCTCGAAGGCGCTCCATCCCAGCGGCGATCGTTATTTCGGCAAGTCGAAGCACGGGTTCTTCACGTGCGAGAAGGATGCCATGGCCGCCGGCTATCACATGGCCGGTCACAGGAAGCACGCGGTGAAGTCGACCTGATCCCGTCGTGAGCGTCCAGGCGTCAGGCCGGCGCATCGGCGTTCCGGACCTCCGCCTGCGCAAGGGCGGTCCGCCGATCGTCAGCCTGACCGCCTACACCGCACCGATGGCCGGCCTGCTCGATCCGCACTGCGACATGCTGCTGGTGGGCGACAGCCTCGGCATGGTTGTCTACGGCCTGCCGAGTACGCTCGCGGTCACGCTGGACATGATGATCGCCCATGGTGCCGCCGTAGTAAGAGGATCGTCTCGCGCCTGTATCCTCGTCGACCTGCCGTTCGGCACCTACCAGGAAGGCCCGGAGCAGGCCTTCCGCAGTGCGGCGCGCATCCTGCAGGAGACCGGCGCCGCCGCCGTCAAGCTCGAAGGCGGTGCCGCGATGGCGGCAACGGTCCGCTTCCTCGTCGATCGCGGCGTTCCCGTCTGCGGCCATATCGGCCTGATGCCGCAATCGGTGAACGTCGCGGGTGGCTTCCGCGCGACCGGCCGCACCGACGAGGACGCATCACGCGTGAGCGCTGACGCCAAGGCAATCGCGGATGCCGGCGCCTTCGCTCTCGTCATCGAGGGAACCGTCGAGACGGTCGCCGCCGAGATCACGCGCGCCGTCGCCATCCCCACCATCGGCATCGGGGCTTCGGCCGAGTGTGACGGTCAAATCCTCGTCAGCGACGACCTGCTTGGCCTGTTCGCCGATTTCACGCCTCGCTTCGTCCGCCGCTACGCCGAACTCGGCGCGTCCGTGTCCGAGGCCGTGGCGGCCTACGCTGCCGACGTCACCGCGCGACGCTTTCCCGCCTCCGAACATGTGTTCAAGCCGCGGCGGACGGCATGAAACTGCCAGCCGGATGCCATCATTCGCCGGCCGTGATCGCGTTGCCCGAGATGACCTGAACCCCTGCGGCGGCGAGACGAGCATACGCGGCCTCGGGCGGCCCGATCGCCCGTGACGCATCCTCGATGACGAACGTCGCGAAGCCCGCCTGCGCCGCGTGCTCCGCCGACCAGGCAACGCAGTAGTCCAACGCCAGGCCGCAGAAGAACACTCGGCGAACGCCAAGCTCCCGCAAGGCCCCCGCCAGCCCGGTCGGCGTCCGCCGGTCGTTCTCCAGAAACGCCGAGTAGCTGTCGATCTCCCGTCGTGTGCCCTTCCTCACGATCAGTTCGACGCGTTCCGTCCCGAGGTCCGGATGCAGCGACGCGTTCGGCGAACCCTGGATCGCGTGATCCGGCCACAGCGTCTGGCGCCCGTACGGCAATTCGATCTCATCGAACGGCTCATGCCCCTCGTGGCGGCTGGCAAACGACACGTGGCCAACCGGATGCCAGTCCTGCGTCGCGAAACCGCGGGCGAACGGACCGGAGAGGAGGCGGTTGATCGCTGGAACGACCGCATCCCCGTCGGGCACCGGCAGCTCGCCGCCGGGCATGAACGTCTTCTGCACATCGATCAGTCCAAGTATGTCGGTCGACCGATCGATCCTCATCGTAGAGCTCCTCTCACCTATCCAGCGAGCGACGCCCCGAGCGCATCCGCGACGCGGCGAGCGAACTGAGCGGGCTCCGCGGGCGGCTCCCCATCCTGGATCCGTGCGAGATCGAGCAGAAGATGGGCGGCTTCGCCGACATCGTCGCCGCTTGCCGCTCGCGAGGCGAGTGATCGGACCAGGGGATGGCGTGGGTTGAGCTCCAGGACAGGCGGCGAGGGCGGCAGCGACTGTCCGCTTCGGCGCAGCAAACGTTGCATCTGCAGATCGGGCCCCATGCTCGATGCGCCAAGCACGACGGCGCTCGCCACCAGCCGCTCGGATGACCTCGCCTCCGCGATCGCGTCGCCGAGCGCGGTCTTGATCGCGGTGACGAGCGCGTCGAGATCGGCCGGCTCCGGACCGTCGGCCTGTTCCGGCGCATGTTTCGACAGGTCGGCGAGACCCTGCGTGACGCTGCGCAGCTTCTTGTCCTCGTATTGGTAGAGCCGGTCCGGCCAGAACGCGTCTACGGCGTCGGCCAGCAGCAGAACCTCGAGGCCCCGCGCGCGAAATCCCTCGAGTTGGGGAGAGGACGCCAGTGCTGCGGCGTTCTCACCGGTGAGATAGTAGATCGCCTCCTGCTCCGGCTTCATCCGGCTCACATAGTCGGCAAGTGTGGTCCAGCCTTCGACCGAGGACGACTTGAAGCGCGACAGGCCGGCGACCTCCGTCCGGTGCTCCGCATCCTCCCAGATGCCCTCCTTGAGAGTCGGCCCAAAATTCTCCCAGAACTTCGCGTAGTCCTCTGCGTCCTTGGCCCGGCTCTTCATCTCGTTCAGCACTTTGCCGGTCACCGCCTTGCGGATACGTGCCAGCACCGGCGTCGCCTGCAGCATTTCGCGCGAGACGTTCAGCGGCAGGTCTTCGGTGTCGACCACGCCGCGCACAAAACGAAGGAACGGCGGCAACAGCTCCGCCTCGTCGGTGATGAACATCCGCCTTACATGAAGGCGTATCCGGCTTTCGCGCTGCTGCTCCAGCGGCTCGAACGGACGAGCGCCAGGGACGAACATCATCGCCGTGAACTCGAGCGCCCCCTCGGCGCGCCAATGCAGCGTCGCCCACGGCTCGTCGAAAGCGTGCGCGATGTGGTGGTAGAACTCCCTGGTCTGCTCGGTAGTCAGCTCGGATTTAGGCTTGCGCCAGAGCGCCGTGCCTTCGTTCGCCGCGATCTCATCGCCATCCCGACGGATGGTGATCGGCAAGGTGATGTGGTCCGCCCATTTCTTGACGATCGACTCGAGCCGGTAGGCTTCCAGGAACTCGGTCGCATCGTCGCGGACATGCAGCACGATGTCAGTGCCCGGCTGCTCCCGCGTCGCCGGAGCGAGCGAGTATATCCCGCGTCCATCCGAGGCCCAACGCCAGGCCTCGTCGCTACCGACACGCCTCGACACAACCTCGACCCGCTCGGCCACCATGAACGCCGCATAGAACCCGACGCCGAACTGGCCGATCAGGCTCGGCCGCTCCTCGGCCGAGACACTGCCCAGCGTCTCGCCGAACGCACGCGTCCCGGACCGTGCGATGGTTCCGAGGTTCTGGACCAGATCCTCGCGCGTCATTCCGATGCCGTCGTCGCTGATCGTGATCAGCTTGGCGTCCTTGTCGGGCACGATGCGTACCTTGGCACCGTCGGGCAGAGACATCGAAGGCTCGGTCAGCGCCTCGAACCGGCGCCGATCGGTCGCGTCCGCCGCGTTCGCCACCAGTTCCCGCAGGAAGATCTCGCGATCGGAATAGAGGGAATGGACGACCAGATCGAGCAGGCGGCCGACCTCCGCACCGAACTCCCTCTGTTCCTCACTCGACGTTGCCGATGAAACGGCGTCGTTCGCCTCGACCATCATGATCTCCCGCCTTCCCTGGACGCGCGCGATATGAACGCGTCGCAGGCGGGAATCAATGCGGATCGATCTCCAGCCGGGCTCAGAACCCGCGCGCCGATACCATCCGCGAGGCGAGCGCGATCGGCCTGTTGCGGTATTCGGCCAGTCCACGGCCCTGGGTGGTCTGGAGCAGCGTGGGCCGCGGCCCGTAGCGCGTGGCGACAAATGTCGACGGTGCACCGCCGAAAGGCGATCCGCCCGTCGATCCGGTCGATGTGAACAGCGATCCACTCATGTTCGGCCTTAGAGTGCCGTGCGATTTGTCCTCTTTGCCGCCCCCCGGATCCGGCGGGATATCGCCCCGCGCCCACATCTGCAGAACCTGATTCTGGTAGTCGCGACCGACCTCGGGCGTCAGCGAATGGTAGGCCGCCGCCGCATGCGGCCAGCTTCCCGTCTGCTCGAACAGGCCGCGCAGGAAGCGGGCGCCGAACATCGCGTTGGTCGGCGGGTCGAACGCGTCGTCGAGCGAGGCGAACGCCTCCGGATGCTGTTTGAGGTTGATCTGCATGCATCCGACGTCGATCGAGCGCGCGCCCTGCGCTCTGAAGGCGACCACCGCCGCCATCGCCGCATCCTTGGACACGTAGAAATGGCCGGTCCCCTCGACATTGATCGTCCAGGGCCATGCGTCGCTATGCCCGGTGGCGGGATCGACCCGTCCGCTCTCGACCCTGCTGATGGCCGTGAGCAACTGATCGGGCACGCCGGTGGCACGCTCGGCGGCGACGGTCGCCATGTGGCAGAGCACCCGGTCGGTCGGCGAGCCATCCGCGCGTGCTCGGTCCGGGCGGTTCAGGGCCAGAACGACAAGGACTATGGCAAGCACCTTCGGAACACGCATTCCCCAATCGTGCCCGCCATTTCCTAACCGGCCATGAAGCGCGCCAGCCCACGGCGACGTTCACGAGATGGTGCGCTGCAAAAAACCTGTTGACGGACGGTGGGCTCATCCATAGTTTGTGGATGTGGCGCTGGCCTTGCCGCGCCGCATCTTGGACGTTTCCTCCCTAAACTTGGCGGCACTTCGGTGCCGCCTTTTTTTTACCCGTGCTTCGTCAGCCCCGACCCGCCCGACACCCCATCGTCGCGATGCCCGATCTTCTCGATGACTGTCGCCACCAGCCGGTCGAGATGATGCCGAAGTGCGTCGAAGCCACGACGCTTCTCGTTGCGTCGTTCGTCCATGTAGAGCCCGCGCGCGATCTCGAGTTGCAGTACGTGGATACCCGCGTCCGGCCGTCCGTAATGCCGGGTAACGAAGCCGCCGGCATAGGGATCGTTGCGCCGAACGACATACCCGGAGTGCTGCAGACACTCTTCCACCAGCCCCACGATTTCGGGCGCACAGGATGCGCCATGCGCGTCGCCGAGCACGAAGCCGGCCGGCGCCCTGCTCCTGCCCACGAGGTCGCCAGGCATCGAGTGGCAGTCGATCAGCAGGCAACGCCCGAACGCCTGCCTGGTCTCATCGATCAGCGCCTGCAGCGCTACATGGTAGGGCTCCCAGCAAGTCTCGATCCGCTGACGCGCCTCCTCGAACCGCAGCTTGCGTCGATGGATGACCTCACCGTTTGCGACCACGCGTGCGACCGTCCCGAAACCGGCGGCAACACGGCGGCTCGTCGTGTTGCAGTAGACGGGCAGCGGATCGGCGAACATCTCGGGGTCGAGCTCCCAGCGCTCGCGATTCACATCACAGAACGCGCGCGGGAACGAGGCCGACAGCAGCGGCGCGCCCATGCCTGGAGCCGCCGCGAACAACTCGTCGACAAAGCTGTCCTCGCTGCGGCGTAGTGAGCGGGCATCGAGCCGCGAAGCAGCCACGAAGTCGGGGTGGTAGTCCCGTCCCGAGTGAGGCGAGGCGAGGATGAGCGGAGATTTTTGCGAGGGGGGCCGGACCAGTACGAGGGCAGGCCTCGGCGTCTCCGCCGCCCGCAAGATGGCGCTCATCGTGTCGATTGCTGAACAGTACGGCTGGCGGGGCCGAGCCGGTCACGGTCGTCACCGCATCCGATGGTGGGCGCAACAGGGATTGAACCTGTGACCCCTACCGTGTCAAGGTAGTGCTCTCCCGCTGAGCTATGCGCCCCACCGGCCCGGTTGCTGTTCCTACCGTCGCTCTCCCGGACGCGCAAGCGGCCGCAAATAGTCATTCTCGTCACCCTCATGACCAGTCCGCTGACACGCTACCGGCGTCGAGTGCCGCCTGCAGGATCCAGGTGGCACTGGCTCGATCGACGACACCGGCTCGCTTGCTCCGGCTAAGATCCGCGTCCTCGACCAGGAACCGGTTGACGGCCGCGGATGACAGACGTTCGTCCCACATCGCGGCTGGTAGCCCGGTCAACGCGGCGAGATCACGTGCCCAATCCCGCGCCGCCTGTGCCGCTGGTCCGAAACCACCATCCATCGACAACGGCAGCCCGACGACGAGGCCGCCCACGTCCTGGGACCTGACGATCGCCGAAATCTCGGTTGCGTTCACCGCCAGCTTGCGCCGCGGCAGCGTTCCGAACGGCGAGGCGAGCACCAGCCGCACGTCGGACAAGGCGAGACCAATCCGCTTGCGGCCCGGATCGATTCCCAGGATCCGCTGGTGCCTCGACAGTTGGTCACGCAAGTCAGTCAGGTTGATGAGCGCCATACCGAGCCTTATGGTCCGGTCCAGCCATTCTCTGCCAGCCGTCGTTGGGCGCATGGGCGATCTCACAGCAAGGGCTCTTCATGTCGCTCGATATCGCGACCGTCAGACGGATCGCCAAGCTCGCCCGCATCAGGGTGGACGAGGATGAGCTCGCGGCGCTGGGCTCCGAGCTTGGCGCCATCATCCAGTGGGTCGAGCAGTTGAACGAGGTCGATGTCGAGGGTGTCGAGCCGCTGACGGGCGCCGTCGCCACCGGTCTTCGCATGCGCGACGACGTCGTGACCGATGGCGGCAAGCGCGACGAAGTCCTCGCCAACGCGACCGATACGGAGCGAGGCTATTTCACGGTTCCGAAGGTCGTCGAATGACTCCCACCGATTTCACGGTCGCGGGCGCCGCTGACGCGTTGCGTCGCCGCGACATCAGCGCGCGCGAACTGACCATCGCGCATCTCGACGCGATAGACGTCCTCGACGGGCAACTCAATTGCTTCATCACGCCCACCCCGGACCGCGCCCTGTCGCAGGCGGACGCCGCCGACGCGGCAATCTCGCACGACGAGGCACGCCCGCTCACCGGCATCCCGCTCGCGATCAAGGACCTGTTCTGCACCGCGGGAATACGAACGACGGCAGCGAGCCGCATGCTCGGCGCCTTCACGCCACCCTACGAAAGCACGGTGACGGCGCGCCTGCTCGCCGATGGCGCGGTGTTCCTCGGCAAGACCAACCTCGACGAATTCGCCATGGGCTCCTCGAATATGAGTTCGGCCTTCGGCCCGGTGCGCAATCCGTGGCAACGAAGCGGCGAGAACAGTACGGGGCCGGCAGGCGAGGGCATCAAGCTCGTTCCCGGCGGATCGTCGGGTGGCTCCGCGGCCGCCGTCGCGGCACGGCTTGCCTTGGGTGCGACCGCGACCGACACCGGCGGTTCGATCCGCCAGCCGGCGTCGTTCTGCGGCATCGCCGGCATCAAGCCCACCTATGGACGCTGCTCCCGTTTCGGTATCGTCGCGTTTGCGAGCTCGCTCGACCAGGCTGGGCCCGTTGCTCGGACGATCGAGGATTGCGCGATCCTGCTCGGCTCGATGGCGGGGTTCGATCCAAACGACAGCACAAGTGCCGATCATCCGGTTCCCGACTTCCGCGCGGCCTGCAAGCGGGGGATACGCGGCCTGCGTGTCGGCATCCCGCGTGAATACCGGATGGACGGGACGCCCGATGAGATCGTGCGCCTCTGGGACCGGGGCATCGTGTGGCTTCGCGAGGCCGGCGCCGAGATCGTCGACGTGTCGCTGCCCCATACCAAATATGGTCTCGCCACCTATTACGTCGTGGCACCGGCCGAATGCTCGTCCAACCTAGCGCGCTATGACGGCGTCCGGTTCGGCCTGCGCGAGCCCGGCCGCGACCTCGGCGCCCTCTACGAGAACACCCGCGATGCCGGCTTCGGCGCGGAGGTCAAGCGACGGATCCTGATCGGGACCTATGTCCTGTCATCGGGCTACTACGACGCCTACTACCTCAAGGCACAAAAGGTGAGGGCACTCATCCTGCGCGATTTTACCGAGGCCTTTGCCAAGGTCGACGCCTTGCTGACCCCGACCACGCCCACCTCCGCCTTCGCACAGGGCGAGCGCATGGACGACCCGGTGACGATGTATCTGAACGACATCTTCACCGTGCCCTCCAGCATGGCGGGTGTTCCGGCCCTGTCGGTGCCGGCCGGCCTCGACCATCGAGGCCTACCCCTTGGCCTGCAGGTGATCGGCCGCCCATTCGACGAGGAGACCATCATCGCGGTGGGGCAGGTGATCGAGAACAGTGCAGGTTTCACCCATCGGCCGACCATCCACGCGGGCGCGCACGGATGAGCTATCTCGTCGAAGGCACGAGCGGCCGCTGGGAGGTCGTCATCGGCCTCGAAGTCCACGCGCAGGTCATCAGCCGTGCGAAGCTGTTTTCCGGCGCGGCCACCGATTTCGGCGCCGAGCCGAACAGTCAGGTCAGCTTCGTCGATGCGGCGTTTCCCGGGATGCTGCCGGTGATCAACCGCGAATGCGTGGCCCAGGCCGTCAGAACCGGCCTCGGAATCAACGCGCGCATCAACACCGTCAGCCGCTTCGACCGGAAGAACTATTTCTACGCCGACCTGCCGTCCGGCTACCAGATTAGCCAGTTCGAGCACCCGATCGTCGGCGCCGGCCGGATCGAGATCGAACTCGCCGACGGCAGCACACGCGCGATCGGTGTCACGCGCCTGCATCTCGAACAGGATGCCGGCAAATCCCTCCACGACCAGGATCCCGACCGCTCCTTCATCGACCTGAACCGTTCCGGGGTCGCGTTGATGGAGATCGTCAGCGAACCAGACCTGCGCAGCCCCGAGGAGGCGGGTGCCTACATCCGCAAGCTCCGCTCCATCCTGCGCTATCTCGGCACCTGCGACGGCAACATGGACGAGGGATCGCTACGGGCCGACGTCAACGTCTCGGTCCGCAAATCGGGCGAACCGTTTCGCACTCGCTGCGAAGTCAAGAACGTGAACTCGGTGCGCTTCGTGATGCAGGCGATCGAGGTCGAAGCCCGCCGGCAGGTCGAGATCTGGGAGCGGGGAGAGACGGTCGACCAGGAGACGCGCCTGTTCGATCCCGCGCGCGGCCAGACCCGTTCCCTGCGCAGCAAGGAGGACGCCCACGATTATCGCTACTTTCCGGATCCGGACCTCGTGCCGCTCGTCCTCGACGAGGCGTGGATCGAGCAGTTGCGTGTGGGCCTCCCAGAGTTGCCCGACGCCAAGCGTGCCCGCATCGTCCGCGACTACGGCCTGACCCCGTATGACGCCTCCGTTCTCGTGGCCGAACAGGCAGTCGCCGCCTACTACGAGATCGTGGCCGGTGGGCGTGATCCGAAACTGGCGGCGAACTGGGTCATTGGCGATCTGTTCGCCGCCCTGAACAAGGCAGGCCTCTCGATTTCTCAGAGCCCGGTCTCGGCCGGCGCGCTCGGCAGTCTGCTAGACCTGGTGGCCGACGGCACCATCAACGGCAAGATCGCCAAGGAGGTGTTCGAGGCGATGGTCGAAACCGGGGAGAGTCCCGCGGCGATCGTCGAGCATCGCGGCCTCCGACAGGTAACCGACACCGGCGCGATCGACCAGGCAGTGGCCGAGATCCTGGCGTCGAACCCTGACAAGCTCGCCGATTATCGCAACGGTAAAGACAAGCTGTTCGGCTTCTTTGTCGGTCAGGTCATGAAGGCGATGGCCGGCAAGGGGAACCCGGCCCTGGTCAACGAGGCCCTGAGGCGCGCGCTGTCCTGAGCGACCAACAAAGAGATGCGCCGCTATGTGGTCCCTTCAAAGACATCCCTGGCGGCGACTCGATCCCCGGCTCCATCCAACGCCTGAGCAGGTCGGTCGAGCCGACCCAGTCGTTTGACGCGGTTGTTGCGTGCCCCTAAAACTGCCCCTGCAAACGCCGTGTTTGCACCTCTCGGCGGAGGGGTGGCCGAGTGGCTGAAGGCGGCGGTTTGCTAAACCGTTGTAGTCCGTCAAGGGCTACCGTGGGTTCGAATCCCATCCCCTCCGCCACCCTCATCGACGTCAAGCGATCCTCGTCAAGCGACGGGCGAGATGGACAAGACAGGTCTGATCATCGACCTGGAGTTGCCGGAAGGCGTCCAGCAGCATCTGTTCCTGTCCGAGTCGCGAAGCGGACGCTCCGTTTGCCGTGGCGCTGTCGGCCGGCATCTCCGGTCGCAAAAGACGCACCGGGACTTCCAGCGCCTTCGCGATCTGGACGGCCTTTCCCGCGAAGCCGGAGCGTCCCGTCTCCCACTGCGCGACGAGGCTTCGCGAGACGCCGGCGGCTTTTGCCAACTGGTCCTGCGTGAGATGCCGACTCTGGCGGATCGTCTTCATGCGTTCACCCGCGTGAGTGTCTTTCCGTCCAGCGACCATGGCAAAGCGTCCCTCATTGAATTTTCGTGGAGCTAAAAGCCCAGATATAACAGAGCTCCGTCCCGACGGCGAGACGATAACTTTAACGCAAGCGTCATCTGCAACGCCCGGTCTGTCTAACAGGACCGGTGTCGTTCTGACAACGGAATTGTTTGTGCTGACGACAGCACAGACAGGACGTTAGCAGGTCCTTGTGGTCGCCTGGCGTCAGAACATCCCCACGCCCTGCAAGCCTCCGAAAACGCCGAACAGGGCAGTCACGCTCGAGACTGCGATCACGATCCAGAGATAGGTGCCACGGAGACGATGCGCCGGAGGCAGCGCCTTGACCGCCAGCGCGATCAGGAAGCCGAGGACGAGCGGCAGCAGCAACGCGTTCATGATCTGCACGTCGATGTTGAGCGAGACCAGGTCCGGCCATAGCCCGACCAGCACGCTTCCACCGATCACCGCCACCGCATAGATCCCATAGAACCAGCCGGCCTCCAGCGGCCTGTGCTCGAGCGAATGACGATAGCCTGTCACCTCGCCCACACCCCAGGCGAGAGCCAGCGAACAGACGATCGCCGCCACCATGCCCGCGCCCAGCACACCGAGACCGAAGACCAGGTGCCCGGTGATGGTGCCCAGGAAGGGCGTCAGCGCCTCGCTCATCTCTCCGACCGAGTTGAGGCTGGTCTGGCCGCTCTTGGCGCCGATGGTCGCCGCGGTCGCCACCAGCACCGCTGCCATCACGAGCTGCGTCAGGACCGCGCCAACCGCCGTATCGATCCGTGCGTGGGTGAAATGCTCGGGACGAAGCCGCTTATCGGCAATCGCGGACTGCTGATAGAAGATCATCCACGGCATGATCACGGCTCCGATATTCGCGGCCGCGAGAAAGAGATAGTCCACGTTGCCGATCGGGATGCTCGTGGCACCGCGGATCATCTCCGGCAACTTCGGGCTCGCCTCCCAGGCCACGCCGAAGAATGCGACCTCGAACAAGCCGAGCGCGATCGCCACGCGTTCAACCCGGCGATACGACCCTGTCGTGACGACAGCGAGAAGACAGAAAGCCGCGAGCGTCAGGCTGAGGCCTCTCGGAATGCCGTAGAGCTCGCCGACACCGGCCACCCCCGACATTTCCGTCAGCAACGCTCCCATGGTCGCGACACCCAAGCCGCACACCGACACCCAGGCCCAGAACGAACCGAACGTGTCGCGAATGAGCTCGCCGTGACCTCGGCCGGTGAAGACACCGAGCCTGACGGTCAGTTCCTGCACCATGTAGAGAATGGGCATGAGGAGGAATTGCAGCAGGAGCAGGCGGTAGCCCCACTGCACGCCGCTCTGGCCAGCGGTGATCACACTGCCCACGTCCGTATCGGCGAGCATGACGACGAGGCCTGGCCCGAACACCGCAATAGCCAACCGGCCGCTCAGTCGTCGCGGGCGCCGACCGGACGACACCGCACCCTGCTGCTCTATCAAGCTGACGAACTCCTCACCGCCATGTGCAAGTGAGAGCTATTCGCAAATGACCCGCCGCACAAGCGCTGTCCGAGCGGATCGAGGCGAGGAGGGCAGGTGCCGGTCTAGGCGACCAGCGGATGACTCTCGCGATGGTCGGCGGCCAGGCCGTCCGGAAGAAAGATCTGGCAATGAGCGCCATCGATCGACAGCCGCACCGGCTCGTGCACGCGGGTGGCGTCGGCGCCGTCGGTCTGGACGACGAGCATCGTCTTGTCGGTCAGTTCGACATGCAGCAGCGTCAGGCCGCCTAGGCGCTCGGCGATCAACGCTCTGCCGGCGATCGGACCATTGTCGTTGATCGCGATATGCTCCGGGCGCACACCGAGCGTGACGTTCATCCCCGAATTGATCCGGTCGGTCGCGACGGGACTGGTCACGTGGATACCGCCCGGCCCATCGACGGTGGCGCCCGACTGGTCGACGACACTGACCGAAGCCGGCAGCAGGTTCATCCGCGGCGAGCCCATGAAGCCTGCCACGAACAGGTTTCGCGGCCGGTGATAGAGTTCGAGCGGCGAGCCGACCTGCTCGACCAGTCCCCCCTGGAGCACGACGATCTTGTCCGCCATCGTCATCGCTTCCACCTGGTCGTGCGTGACATAGATCATTGTCGCCGCGAGTTGTTCGTGCAGGCTCGCGAGCTCGATACGCATCTGGCCGCGCAGCGCCGCGTCGAGGTTCGATAGCGGCTCGTCGAACAGGAAGACCTTCGGCTTGCGCACGATCGACCGCCCGATTGCCACGCGCTGACGCTGGCCACCGGAGAGCTGGCCCGGCTTGCGCGCCAGGTATGGCTCAAGCTGCAGGATCCGGGCGGCCTCGGCGACCTTCGCTTTTCGCTCGGCGACCGGCACTTTCGCCAGCCGCAACGCGAAGCCCATGTTCTCCTCCACCGTCATGTGCGGGTAGAGCGCATAAGACTGGAACACCATCGCAAGTCCCCGGTCGGCCGGCCCGACCTCGTTGACCCGCTGCCCGTCGATCAGCAGGTCGCCATCGCTGATCTCCTCCAGCCCGGCGATCATCCGCAGCAGCGTCGACTTGCCGCAACCCGACGGGCCCACGAACACCACGAACTCCCGGTCGGCCACGTCGAGCGTGACCCCCTTGATCGCCTCATGCCCAGCGTAGCTCTTGCGGAGGTTGCGCAATGCGAGAGTGGCCATGTCGGTCTCCTATTTGACGGCGCCGAATGTGAGCCCGCGCACCAGTTGGCGCTGGCTGAGCCAGCCGAAGATCAGGATCGGCGCCACCGCGAGCGTCGATGCGGCCGAGAGCTTGCCGAAGAACAGGCCCTCGGGCGACGAGAACGACGCGATGAACTGGGTCAGCGGTGCCGCTCTGGACGAGGTGAGGTTGAGCGACCAGAACGCCTCGTTCCAGCACAGGATCAGCGACAGCAATCCGGTCGACGCGACGCCTGGAAGTGCCAGCGGCAGCAGTACGTGCCACAGTTCCCCGGTGCGCGTCGCGCCGTCCATTCGGCCCGCCTCGAGGATGTCGCGCGGGACCTCCTTGAAGAAGGTGAACAGCATCCAGACAACGATCGGCAGGTTCGACAACGCATAGACGATGATCAGACCGGACCGGGTGTCGAGCAGGCCCGTGTTCTTCGCCAGGAGATAGATCGGGATCAGCACGCCGACCGGCGGCAGCATCTTTGTCGACAGCATCCACAGCAGCGTGCCGCGCGTCCGCTTGGTCGGCGCGAACGCCATCACATAGGTCGCCGGAATCGCCAACAGCAACGCGACGACCGTGGCACCCACCGAGATCGCCACGCTGTTGAACGCGAACAGCAGGTAGTTCGATCGAGCTTGCACCTCGGCGTAGCTCTGCAGCGTCGGGTGGAAGAACAGGCGTGGCGGCGTCGCCACCGCCGTCAGTTCGCTCTTGAACCCAGTCAGCACCATCCAGAAGATCGGAAAGAACATGATGATCGCGATCGCCCAGCCTAGGAGGCCGATCATCACCTTCTGCAACGCGCTCTGCTTCATCGCTCAGGTCTCCAGGTTGCGCGCGGCCGAACGCACCAGGAAGAAGGCGACGAAGTTGGCGAGAATAATGGCAACCACTCCGCCCGCCGAGCCGCCGCCGATATCGAATTGCTGCAGGGCGTTTCTGAAGATCAGGTAGGCGAGATTGGTGGTCGCCGTGCCTGGGCCGCCCGATGTCGTCACCTGGATTTCGGCGAAGATCGTCAGCAGAAAGATCGTCTCCATCATGATCACCACACCGATCGCCCGCCTCAGATGCGGGATGATGATGAAGCGGAATTGCGCGAGCGCGCCGGCGCCGTCCATGCGGGCTGCCTCGCGTTGCTCATGGTCGAGGGATTGCACTGCGGTCAGCAGGATCAGCAGCGCGAACGGCAGCCACTCCCACGACAGGATCAGCACCAGCGTCAGCAACGGCACCTGGCCGAACCAGTCGACCGGCGCCAGGCCGACCGCGCGCAGCAACGCCGACACCACGCCGTAGATCGGGTGCAGCATCAGGTTCTTCCACACCAACGCCGAGACCGTAGGCATGACGAAGAACGGCGCGATCACCAGCAGCCGGGCGATGTTGCGTCCAAAGAACTCCTGGTCGTAGAGCACGGCAAGGACGGTCCCGAGCCCGACGGAGATGACGAGGACGCTGCCCACCAGGATCAGGGTGTTGATCAGCGAAGTCAGAAAGTCGGGATCCGTGATCAAATACCAGTAATTGTCGATCCCCGCGAAGCCGGTCTGAGTCGGATCGACCAGGTTGTAGTGCTGCACGCTGTAATACAGCGTCATTACCAGCGGCACGATCGACCACACGAGCAGAATCAATACCGCCGGCGCGATCAACGGCAGCGTGACTCCCCGGATGCTGGTGCGTTTCTCCCTGCGAATCGCGGGGCGGCTGACTGTCGCGTCCATCAGGCCTCGCTTCCTGCCAAATCGGCCGAGGCGTCGCCGCACAAACGGTTGCGCCGCATCCCTGTTCTCCCTCTGCCGCTTGCCGGCTTCTTGACCCGTCCGGCGTCTCTCACACCGTTACGACAGAGGTTCGGCTTGTCAACGGTTTCGGCCGGTGTCATGGCGATCCCCCGGCCCAACGATTGGAAAGGCGCCCGTCCGATGAACCTCGTCATCCTCGACTATTACCATGGCGGCGGCATGGTCGGTGGCCTGACCAGCATGATCGTCCATAGCGTCATCAACGGCCTGATCTTCAGCGTCATCTTCCGTCTGATTTCACAACTCACCCTGACCCAGGCGCTGATTCTCGTCGTCGCCGTGATCGGCCTCGCCTACATGTGGGCGCGTTCTCGGGATCGCGCCCGCTGGTAGCGTCTACCGGCCGAGCGACTGGACGATCTCCTCCGTCATCTTCTTCGCATCCCCGAACAGCATCATCGTGTTCGGCTTGAAGAAGAGCTCGTTGTCCACACCCGAGTAGCCCGACGCCATCGACCTTTTGACGAACAGGACCGTCTTGGCCCGGTCCACTTCCAGGATGGGCATGCCGTAGATCGGGCTCTTAGGATCGGTCTTCGCCGCGGGGTTCGTGACGTCGTTCGCTCCGATCACATACACGACGTCGGTCGTGCTGAACTCGGTGTTGATCTGCTCGAGCTCGAACACATCGTCGTACGGAACGTTAGCCTCGGCCAGCAACACGTTCATGTGGCCGGGCATTCTCCCCGCAACCGGGTGGATTGCATATTTGACCTCGACGCCCTCCGCCTTCAGCCGGTCGCCCATTTCCCGCAAGCTGTGTTGCGCCTGGGCGACCGCCATCCCGTAGCCGGGCACCACGATCACCTTCGAGGCGTTCTTCATGATGAAGCCAGCATCGTCCGCATTGCCCGCCTTGACCGTCCGGTCCGCGGCACCCGGATCGACCGCCGATACCCCGCCGGTGTCCGTCCCCCAACCGCCAAGCAGCACGTTGAAGATCGAGCGGTTCATTCCCTTGCACATCACATAGGACAGGATAGCGCCCGACGCGCCCACAAGCGCTCCCGTGATGATCAAAGCCAGATTCTGGATCGTGAAGCCGATGCCCGCACACGCCCAACCCGAATACGAATTGAGCATCGACACCATCACCGGCATGTCGGCACCGCCGACCGGCATGATCAGCAGGAACCCGAGTGCCAGCGACAGCAGAGCGATCAACCAGAATACCGCCTGCGAGCTGGTGGCGACAAACACCACGATCAGCACCACCAGCAGGATCCCAAGCCCCAGGTTGAGCGGGTGCTGGTTCGGAAACTTCAGCGGCGCACCCTTCACCAGCCCCTGCAGTTTGGCGAACGCGACCAGCGATCCGGTAAACGTCACCGCACCAATCGCGAGCCCGATCGACATCTCGATCAGGCTTTCCGCGTGGATTGCCCCGGGCACGCCGATGCCGAACGACTGCGGCGCGTTCAGCGCCGATGCCGCGACGAACACCGCCGCCAATCCCACCAGGGAATGGAACGCCGCCACGAGCTGCGGCAGCGCCGTCATCTGGATTCGGCGCGCCACCACGATCCCGATGGCGCCACCAATCGCCACACCCGCGATAATCAGGGCGATACCGCTGCCCGTCATCCCGGGACGCAACAACGTGGCGGCTCCCGCAATCGCCATGCCGGCCATGCCGAACTGGTTGCCGCGACGCGACGTGGCCGGGCTCGACAGACCGCGCAGCGCCAGAACGAACAGGACCGCCGCAACAAGATAGAACAGCGAAAGCAGGTTGAGTGACATGTCTCGGTCCTACTTTGCCGAACGAGGCTTGTTGGTGCGGAACATCGACAACATTCGCTGCGTGACAGCGAAGCCGCCGAAGATGTTCACACTCGCCAGAGTGACCGCGACGAACCCGAAGATCTTCGGCACGGTACCGTGGCTCAGCCCGGTCGCGAGCATGGCGCCCACGATGATCACCGACGAGATCGCATTGGTCACCGCCATCAGCGGCGAGTGCAGCGCCGGCGTAACGTTCCAGACGACGTAGTAGCCGACGAAGCAGGCCATCACGAAGATCGCCAGCAGGAACACGATGGGCTCGATCGAAGCGGCTGGCTGAGAAGCGGGCGAGAAGCCGATCGTCTGTCGCGCGAGCAGGTCTGCCTGCGCCGACAGAGCGGCCGCGCGTTGCGCAAGGGACGAGGCGGCCTGGGAGAGATGCTGCGGATCCATAGCTTTATCCTGATTGGAGCGCGTGTCAGGCTTGCGGCTTGAACTGCGCCGAGACGATGTCGCCGCCGCGGGTCAGAAGCACGCCGGCCACGATCGGATCGTCGGGGTCGAGTTTCAGCCGACCCGCCTCCTTGTCCCAGAACGTGGTCAGGAACGTCAGCAGGTTGCGCGCGAACAGGCTGCTCGCGGCGACCGGAATGCGGCCGGGCCAATTGCGCCAACCGAGCACCCGGACACCGTTCTCGGTGACGAACATTTCACCAGGCTTCGTCGCCGCGCAATTGCCGCCCGCGTCGGAGGCGATGTCGACGATGACGCTGCCGGCGCGCATGGAACCGACCATATCGTCATTGATGATCACCGGCGCACGCCGGCCCATCGCGAGCGCGGTGCAGATGATCACGTCGGTCTTCGCGACCGTTGCCGCCATCAACTCCGCCTGCTTGCGGCGGTAATCCTCGCTCATCTCCTTCGCATAACCGCCCGCCGTCTGGGCCGCCTTGCTCTCCTCGTCCTCGACGCCGACGAAGGTGGCGCCGAGCGACTTGATCTCCTCCTTCGCCGCCGGCCGGACGTCGGTTGCCGCCACGATCGCGCCCAGCCGGCGTGCGGTCGCGATCGCCTGCAGACCAGCGACACCGGCGCCGAGAACCAGCACGCGCGCGGGCGGCACCGTTCCGGCGGCCGTCATCATCATCGGAAAGCCGCGATCGAAGGCGGTCGTCGCCTCGACCACGGCGCGATACCCGGCGAGATTGGACTGGCTCGACAGCACGTCCATCGACTGGGCGCGCGTGATGCGCGGCAGGAGCTCGATGGCGACCAGATCGACGCCGCCGGCGGCCGTGTCGGTCACGATCGACTTGTCCCAAAGCGCGCCGGACACGCCGACCAGCACCGCGCCGCGCTCGATATGACCGCGAAGGTCGGCCTCCGGGGCCTGCACGCTCAGCACGATGCCGGCGCCGGCCAGGGTGGCACCGGTGTCAGGCGTGATCTCGGCGCCCGCCGCGCGAAACTCCTCGTCGCTGATCGACGACGCCAAACCCGCGCCGGTCTCTATCGCCACCGAAAGGCCAAGCGCGATGATCTTCTTGACCGTCTCCGGTGTCACCGCCACGCGCGTCTCGAACGCTGCGCGCTCCTTCAGAACCGCCAGCCGCATGTGCAATCCGTCCCATCGCCACGGCCGTCAGGTTCGACCTTGCAATTACGCTAGCGCGGATGAGGGGCGACCGTAAGCCCGCCATCGGGCCGTCTCGCCACGCATCATCATGCAGGGCACTATGGAAGCCTCTCGAAGCGAAGCAGAAGGATCGATGCAGGTCTGGGTTCGTCTTGTCCGTGTCGGTTGGTTCGCCTTACGCCGTTCCGGCTCGATCGGTGCCGATGCGCGATCGATCCTTCGCTTCCGGGTCGCACCGGGCGACATCGACGTCAATCTGCACATGAACAACGGCCGCTACCTCACGATCATGGATCTCGGCCGGATCGACCTCCTGATCCGGACCGGTCTGTGGCGCCAGATGAACCACCAGAAGCTGCAGGGCGTCGTCGCGGTCCAGCGTGTCCGCTACCGGCACGCGCTCGACCCCTGGGACCGGTTCCGGCTGGAAAGCCGCATCCTCGGCTGGAACGACGAGGGCTTGATGTTCGAGCATCGGATGATTCGCGAGCGCGCAGGTGAGGAGAAACTGGCGGCGGCGGCGACCGTGCGCTTCGTCTTCACCGCTCGCGGTCGCATCAAGCCGAGGACCGCCGACGTCATGGCCTCCGCCGGCATGACCGGCGAAAGCCCTGCTCTGAGCGAGGAGGTACTCGCCTGGCTCCAGACAGAGAAACGCATGGTCTCCGCGCGCTGACCTCATTCGCCGGCCGGCATGGGAGTCTAGATCCTCAGCCGCCCGAACAGCGCGATCATCAATCCCTGGCACAGATGCGCCAGCACCGGGTCGTAGCGCGGTCCCTCGTCGCGCAGAAACGCATGCGCGGCGTCAACTTCGTGCCAGCCATGACGCGTCCCCGCGCGCTCGAGCCGCGCGCGGATCAACTGCCGCCCCTCGAACGGAACGTGCGGATCCGATCGCCCGAACACCAGCAGCATCTCGCCGCTGATCTCCTCGGCCCGCGCGAGGCTATCGTCCGAACGATCCGCGCCGAGCGACGCCGTATGCAGGTCTGTCGGGTAGAAGCAGGCGCTCGCCAGCACATCCGGGTGCAGCGCCGCCCGGAACGCAAGATGACCCCCGAGGCAAACCCCGGCGGCGCCGATCCTCCCGGTGCATTCGGGCAAGGCCTTGAGATGATCGAGTGCGGCCCGGGTGTCGCTGTCGAATGCGGCAATCGGCTTGGTGGATTTCAGCGCGTTGCCACGATCGGTACCGGCCTGATCATAGGCCAGCGCCGTCCCGGCGGCTTCATATTCGTGGTAGATTTCGGGAACCGATACGACCAGTCCGGTTCCCGCCAAGAAGGTGGCAAGCCGCGCGATCGGCTCGGTCACCTGATAGATCTCGGAGAACAACACCAGGCCGGGGAGAGGACCGTCCGCGTTTGGGCGAAACACATGCGTCCGCATCACACCGGTCGGTGTCGCGAGATCGGCGTGGCCGGCCTGACGAATGATCATCCCCCCGCCCTCACGTCGGTGTGGTGCCCAGGGGCGGGATCGAACCACCGACACTGCGATTTTCAGTCGCATGCTCTACCAACTGAGCTACCTGGGCGCACCGACACGCATCGCTGCGCCGCGATCGGGTTAGCCCAGAGTGTCGGGGGGATCAACCTCCTCGTCGGACCTTACGGGCACGCTATAGCGGCCGGTCAACCAGCGCCCCAGATCGACATCGGCGCAACGGACCGAGCAGAACGGCGCTAATCGTCGCTGAGGACCCTCGGTCATCGCTTCCCTGCCGCACACCGGGCACGGCCTGGCTCCGCTCATCCCTGTTGCTCGCGAATTTCCCACCGTCCCGCCTCCAGACTCGCGTCGGACCGCACGATGAGGGGGCGCCCGCTCAGCCGCGCAAGGTCACGGCCGATGACCCGGTCGGCCAGCAGAAGGCGAGCCAGCGCCGGCGCGGCATGCAGCGCGTGCGCGCGATGCGGGTCATCCGACTGTGCACGGGCAAGAGCCGAAGCGGCGTCGAGGATGCGCCCATACGATCCTTGCCGGAGCTCGTGCAGGGCCGGCCTTCTCCTCGCTCGCACGATCTCCGCCAGTCCGAGCGCAGTGAAGCCCAGCAACCGGGGATGGAGCGGGTCGGCTTCAAGCGCGCGCTCGATCTCCGTCGACAACAGGGACCGCTTGCGCGCGGCCAGGCCCGCGAAATCGACCAGGATCGCCCCCGACAGGTTTCTCAGCCGGACCTGGTGCATCAGGGGACTAAGCAGCGCGCGATTGACCGCGAATTGCGCCACCTGTTTGAGGGTGCCGCTCTCCGTTCCGGTCGCCGTATCGACATCGATCGCCACGAGCGCGGGCGTGGGCCAGATCGTCGCGCGGGCGCCTCCGGGGAGTGCGACGCCGAGATCACGCAGCGCCTCGATCTCGTCGTTGAGCGCCCCGTCGAAGCCCGCTTCTCCTCGCGTCAATCGGTCTCCCAGAATTGGACCCATGTCAGCCGCGAGCCCCGCATCGCCGGTCTGCACCGGCAGGTTGGGATACGCAGCCAGCATCTCGTCGAGCGGGGAGGGGCCGCGGCGGACGCGCCGCATGCCGCCCAATGCGGCCTCCGGATCGTCCGCATCGGCAAGTGCCACCAGCTTCGGGCCCTTGTCCGCCCGCGACGACCTCGTGATCCGAACGCCGATCAGTGCGCCCACGCCCGCACGCCAGGCCGAGTCTCGATCCGGCAGAAAGCCGTCCGCCTCCCCCTCCAGGCAGACGAAGGCGCCGCCAAGTGCTGCAACCCTCGCGCCGACGCGTCCCCGGTGCACATCCCCGTATCCATCCGGGGCACCGGGTCGCCACAACCCGTAATCCGCCAGGAACCCTCCGATCTCGACCGCGATCTCGATCTCGCCTGGCCGTGCGCGCAGGCAGATCGTGCCGGTCACGGCAGCAATCCGTGGCCCCGGAGCAGTTGCGCGGTCTCGAACAGCGGCAAACCGACCACGCCGGAATGACTGCCCGACAGGAAGCGCGCAACCGAGGCGGCATGACCCTGGATGGCATAGCCGCCCGCCTTGCCCCGCCAGTCTCCGGCTTCGATCAGACGATCGATCTGCCTCGCGGTCAGACGCGAAAAACCCACGGCGGTCTCGGCGACACGCGCCGAAAGCTTTCCGGACGGCGCACGCAGCACGACCGCGGTCGTGACGAGGTGACGCCGGCCCGACAGCAAGCCGAGGCAACGGCGCGCCTCGTCCTCGGTATCGGCCTTACCGAGTTGTCTCCGCCCGACGCTGACCACCGTATCGGCCGCCAGAACAAAGGCGTCCGCATGCGCCGGCCGGTTGCCGACCAATACCGCCTTCGCGAGAGCGAGCCGGGCCGCGGTGTTGCGCGCGGTCTCTCCAGGATGTGGCGTCTCTTCGACACCAGCCGGATCGATATCGGACAGAACGATGCCAATCTGTTCCAGAAGCTGGACGCGTCGTGGACTGGCCGAGGCCAGCACCAACCGTCGTGCCGGTCCTATTTGAATCGAAACGTGATCCGGCCCTTCGAGAGGTCGTACGGGGTCATCTCGACATTGACCCGGTCTCCCGCCAAGACCCGGATGCGGTTCTTGCGCATCTTTCCGCTGGTGTGGGCAAGAATGGTATGCTCGTTATCGAGCTTGACGCGAAACATCGCGTTGGGCAGCAGCTCCAGAACGGTGCCGCTGAACTCGATCATGTCTTCCTTGGACATTCTATCCTTTCAAACCGCGATCTTGCCGGCACGCGAAATCGCGTCGCGGCAGGATCGGACACGTCTTCATTTGGGCCGGAACATGATCACGGGCCGCCGACGGGTCAAGCAACCCGGTTCTGCTCGAGCCTCAACGCCACGCTTCGCGCATGCGTCTGCAGGCCTTCCGCCTCGGCCAGCACGATCGCCGAAGGCCCAATCAGGGCAAGCGATGACGGATCTGCCTGCAGCCAGGTCGTCCGCTTGAGGAAGTCGTAGACCGACAGACCGGATGCGAAGCGAGCGGTGCGTCCGGTCGGTAGCACATGATTGGGGCCGCCCACATAATCGCCGACCGCCTCGGGCGTCCAATGGCCGAGAAACACCGATCCCGCATGACGGATCCGTCCGAACATGGCCTCGGGCTCGCGTGTGACGATCTGCAGATGCTCGGGCGCGAGCCGATCGACCAGGCGGCAGCCCTCGCTCCAGTCCCGCACCACGATGATCGCGCCATGCCGGTCCCAGCTCGCGCGCGCGATCGCGAACCGGGCGAGCGAAGGCAGCTCGCGCTCCACCGCGTCCGCGACCCGGTCGGCGAGGGCCGGATCATCGGTGATCAGCGTCGACTTCGCATCCTCGTCATGCTCCGCCTGGGCCAGCAGATCGATTGCCAGGGCGCGGGCGTTTGCCCGTTCGTCGCCCAGCACCACGACGTCAGACGGGCCGGCGATGCTGTCGATGCCGACCCGGCCGAACACCTGCCGCTTGGCCTCCGCGACCCATGCATTGCCGGGCCCCACGATCCGGTCGACCGGCGCGATCCGGCCTGTCCCGTAAGCCAGGGCCGCGATCGCCTGCGCGCCACCCACGCGGTAGATTTCGGTCACGCCCCCGCGGCGTGCAGCGGCGAGAACCAGAGGATCGATGCCCCGCCCCGACGGCACGCACATCGCGAGCCGCCCCACGCCCGCGATCCTGGCCGGCACCGCACTCATCAGCACGGATGAGGGGTAGGCGGCCTTGCCGCCGGGAACGTAGAGGCCGACCGCATCGAGCGGCGTCCAGCGCATTCCCATCCTGACGCCGGCAGCGTCACGCATCGCCAGGTCGGACGGCATCTGCGCGCGATGGAAGACCTCGATGCGCGTCGCGGCCAGGTCGAGCGCACCCAGCCGCTCGAGCGGCACCGTCGCTATCGCCCGCTCGACCTCCTCGTCGGCCACGCGCAATGTCTCGATCGTCAGCGCGATGCCGTCGAAACGCTCGGTCAGCGCCAGCAGGGCGTCATCGCCGCCACGCCTGACCTCCTCGATGATCGCCGTGACGTCGGCCGCCACCGACGCCGCGCCTCCTTCGCGGTCATCGAGCAGGCTCGTGAAGGCACGCTCGAAATCCGCGTCGCCGGCATGCAGGCGCCTCACGGCAGTCCGACCGCCGCGCCGATCGCCGCCACCATCGACATGATCCGTTCGGCACCGGTCTTCATCGCGGTCCGGTTGACGATCAGCCGGCTGGTGACCTCCGTGATCGACTCGATCTCGACCAGCCCGTTGGCCCGCAGCGTGGAGCCGGTCTGCACCAGATCGACGATCAGGCGCGCCACCCCGAGCCCCGGTGCGAGCTCCATCGCTCCGTGAAGATGAACGATGTCGGCCTGCACGCCGCGCGCGGCAAAATGACGCTTGGCGATATGCGGATACTTCGTGGCCACCCGCACCTGCGACCACCGGGCGGGATCGTCGAGGCCCGCCGTCTCCGCCGGTTCGGCGACCGAGATGCGGCAGCGTCCGATCCCGAGATCGACCGGCGCATAGATCTCCGGGTAGTCGAACTCCATCAGCACGTCGGCACCGCAGATGCCGATCTGCGCCGCCCCTGTGGCGACGAACGTGGCCACGTCGAAGGATCGCACGCGGATCAGCTCGACGCACTGGTCGTCGGTGCAGAAGCGAAGCCGCCGGTCGCCGTCATCATCGAAGCCAGCCTCGGGGACGATCCCGGCCCGGCGAAGCAGGGCCACCGCCTCGAGCAGGATCCGGCCCTTCGGAACCGCCATGAT
Organism: Acetobacteraceae bacterium; assembly: GCA_965276655.1. Classification (GTDB taxonomy): domain Bacteria; phylum Pseudomonadota; class Alphaproteobacteria; order Acetobacterales; family Acetobacteraceae; genus CAXTPV01. Next base: position 2,221,541 of record CBDIBD010000003.1, on the reverse strand, counting down.
CAACGGCGCCAGCGGATCCGCAGCCACCAGCCGCTCGGCGGGAAAGGCGGCGGTCACTGGATCAATCCGCCACGCGCTCGATCCGCGCGCCGCACCCGGCGAGCTTGCGTTCCACCTGCTCGTAGCCGCGATCGAGATGATAGACGCGACTGACGACGGTCTGTCCCTCCGCGGCCAGTCCGGCCAGGATCAGCGAGACCGAGGCCCTAAGGTCGGTCGCCATCACCGGTGCACCCGACAGCGTTGGCACGCCGCGAATAATCGCCGACGCTCCGTGCACGTTGATCCGGGCACCCATCCTGACGAGTTCGGGGACGTGCATAAAGCGGTTCTCGAAGATCGTCTCCGTGACCATCGAGGCGCCGTCAGCCACCGACATGACCGCCATGAACTGCGCTTGCATGTCGGTGGGAAACCCCGGATAGGGCTCGGTCATCACGTCCACGCCCGCCAGCCCCTTGTCGCGTGTCACGACGAGGCAGTCCCCGTCCTGCTCGATCCCGACCCCTGCCTCCTGCATGCTGCGCGCGAGCGCGCCCAGATGCTCGAGCCGTCCACCCCCCAGCCTGACGCTGCCGCCGGCGGCGGCGACCGCGCAAGCGTAGGTCCCGGTCTCGATTCGATCGGGCAGGATCGGATGCGTCGCAGCATGCAGGCGGCTGACGCCGTCGACGACCAGCCTGTCGGTTCCGGCGCCCTCGATCCGGGCACCCATCGCGATCAGGCAGGCGACAAGATCACCGATCTCCGGCTCCCTGGCGGCGTTGACGAGCTCGGTGCGGCCATCGGCCAGCGTTGCCGCCATCAGCAGGTTTTCGGTGGCCCCCACCGAAGCGAATGGCAACACGATCGTGCCGCCCTGCAATCCACGTGGCGCTTCGGCGACGACATAGCCTCCGTCCAGCGTGATCTGCGCGCCGAGCTGCTCCATCCCCTTTAGATGCAGGTCGACCGGCCGCGTGCCGATCGCACAGCCGCCAGGCAGCGAGACCCGGGCGCGTCCGGTGCGCGCGAGCAGAGGGCCGAGCACCAGGATGGACGCGCGCATCTTGCGCACGATCTCATAGGGCGCCTCAGTGTTGGTGATCCTGCCGCCGATCGAGAGAATTCGGCCCGTGCCACCCACATCGTCGATCGCGAGCCCATGCTGGGCGAGCAAGTCCACCATCGTCCTGATGTCGGCGATCAGCGGCATGTTCGACAGCGTCAGACGCTCGTCGGTTAGAAGTGCCGCCGCCAGCAACGGCAAGGCGGCATTCTTCGCCCCACCGATGGCGATCGTCCCGGAAAGCGGCCGCCTGCCATTGATCAAGAACCTGTCCATCGCTCGTCCTCAGCCCATTCCGACCGTCACAGGCGCGGCAGCGCCACGCCGCGCTGGCGCATGTATTTGCCGGCGCGATCGGCGTAGCTCGTCTCGCAAGCCTGGTCACCATGCAGGAACAGGAATTGGCAGATGCCCTCGAACGCATAGATCCGCGCCGGCAGCGGCGTAGTGTTGCTGATCTCGATCGTCACCTGGCCCTCCCACTCCGGCTCGAGCGGCGTGACGTTGACGATGATCCCGCAGCGCGCATAGGTCGACTTTCCGAGGCAGATCACCAGGACGTCGCGCGGGACCCGGAAATACTCCATCGTGTGCGCCAGCGCGAAGCTGTTGGGCGGAATGATGCAGACCGGGCCCCGGCGGGTGACGAAGCTGTCGGGTGAGAAATCCTTGGGATCGACGATCGCGCTGTCGACATTGGTGAAGACACGGAATTCGTCGGCGACCCGCGCATCGTATCCATACGAGGAGAGGCCATAGCTGATCGCTCCGTCCCGGCGCTGCGCCTCGACGAACGGCTCGATCATCCCGGCCTCGACCGCCATGCGGCGGATCCAGCGATCGGACATCACAGACATCGGGCGCTCCGCGAGACGAGGCTGGGGTTGCTCTATCTCATATGCTTCTAGAGCACGACCTTCAGGCTGGCCCAGTCCGCTCAGCCTGAACGAGCTCTAGCCCAGGCCCCGCAAGTCCGGCAAGAAACCCCTCACTCGAGATCGTTGTCCGTGGGCGGCATGGACCGGTCTCTGGCTTCGCTGCGGGCCCGCGCCTGAGCCTTCCGGCGCTGCAGGTTCAGTCGCAGTGACACGGCTCTCGACTCCACACGATCATCGCGCGCCTCGCGCGCCGATGGACACGTGCCATCCTCCGAACGAACCATTGCGATCCAATAAGACAGAATGGTGCTGCTGGACAGGATTGAACTGTCGACCTCTCCCTTACCAAGGGAGTGCTCTACCACTGAGCTACAGCAGCGCCGCCAAAGACGCCGCTGTTCCTAGCGGCCCGGCTGGGCGCTCGCAAGCGTCCGGCCACTGCCGGCGCTCACCGCCGATCGGCGGAACAACCGCGGCGCGCGGCGGCTCGACGTGGAACGGCCAGCGATAATCGAGATCGATCAGCGTGCGCGCGAGCACGCTTCGGACGGCCCGGGTCATAGGCGGCAGCATGCCTGCCGCGAATGACCCAGGCGTTAACGTCAGGGAACCCGCGCGATCTGGGCAGCAGTCAACGACGCCGATCCACCCATCAGGATCGGCGTCAGCAGGGAGGCGAGCCGCGGCGCCACGAACCCCAGATTATTCGGACCCGTTGGATGCAAGCCGAACCCGTCGACGCCATTGGCTGGATTGAGGATGCCCAAGGTCTGGACGAGGTGGACCAGCCCGGGGCGGCTGCAGCCCTGCGCGGCGGCCTGCAATTCTGCGGCGTGCGATTGGTTGAACGGCACAAGAAGTGCAATCGGAGTGTCGGGATACTGCGCGATCAGTCCGTTGAGCACGCTGAGCGCGGCCGCGGTCACGTTCGCGCTGTCGTTCGTGCCCTCGTTGATGACGATCAATCCCGGCGCAGTGGCCGGGGCTCGCGGCACGCCGCTCGAGAGCTGGTTGAACGAAGACGTCAAGGCGGGCACGCCGCCGCTCCCGCTGACCGTGAAGCCGGTGGCGCCATACCCGACGACGCCCACTTCCGCGCCCATCAGTTCGCCGAGCCGATACGCCCAACCGAGCGTCGCATCGTTCCGATCGGTGTCGAGGGAAGCGGTCTGATTGACGGTGCGCACGCCCTCGGTGATCGAGTCGCCGAGGAACAGCATGCTCCACGGCGCGCTGATCGGCTTCTGCACGGCGGCACCCGGCTGGAAGACCAGTCCCGCAAGCCGGACCGCCGTGCCCAGCGTCGAGACATTCCATCGATTGATGGTCTCCGACGTCGACTTCACCACCATCTCGAGCTCGTGCCAGGGAGCGCCGCCGAGGTCGGCCGGGGGAGGGCAGGCCACGTTCGCACCGGGATTTGCACGTGCCCAGGGCTGTCCCGCCTCGTAGCCGTCGACGCGCCAGTAGATCTCGCTCGCCGGTGACATCGCGGTCGACAAATCGAAATCGATGCTGCACGAGCCTCCGGTGAACATCGTCCTGAAATAGGCGCCGGCGTTTGTCGTCGTGGCCGATCCGGGTCCGACCGACCAGTTGAAGGGCGAATAGAGGATCGAGGGGTCGTTCGGCTGCAGCACGCTGTCGCCTGCATAGTCGATGCCGTTGCCGTTCAGGTGCCAAAGGGCCACCAAGCCGGACTCGCTTCCCAGATACGGAGCGGCCGCCGGCGTGAAGTTGCCGCCATAGCGCGGCACGTTCCAGATCGACGCCTCGTCGATTTCACCCGGCCACACATTGTTGCCGGCAAACAACCCCATCGTCCCGACCCCGAAGGTCGCGTTGGCGGGAACGGTCTGGGCCACGCCCGCCGTGCCTACCGAACTGCCATCGAGGAAGCAGGCAATGCCGAACGGACTGCCGACGAGATCGATCAGATGCCACTTGCCGTCCACCAGCGATGGACCGGTGATTGAAATGTTGCCAGACGAGACATTGCAGACCTCCTGCCCCTGGGCGTTCGCGCCAAGGTAGCCGGCAATGCCAGACCCGACCGCGACAACCGGTTGCCCGGGAGCGGCGGAGAGCTTCACCCAGGCCTCCCAGGTAAAGCTGTTGCTGGCCGCCGTATTGATCACCGCGGTGCCGTAGCCGCCCGAAAGCGCGCCGGTGAAGCGCGCGGTCGCCGTATCGTAGCTCGTCGCGGTCGTGGCCAGTGAATTGCCGGCAGCCAGGCCGACTTGCGGAAGACAAGCGATCGCGAGGGCAAGGCCGAACATTCTCACAGGCGGACGTCTCCCGGATTGGCCGCAAGCGCAAACGGGGAGACGGTCCCCGGCGCCGATCGGCACATCGATGTCGGTCCGGAATAAACCTGTCTTTACCGCACGATCAGACGTTTCGTCGTGCTGTTGCCGCTATGACGCCGACAGAGACGCCAGAAGCCGGGCATGAGACCGCGCGCCAGAATGCAGGCACTGCATCTCGAACTTCTCGTTCGGCCCGTGCATCTGGTCATCCTCCAGGCCGAACCCCATCAGCACGCTCTCCACCCCGAGCATACGCTTGAGGCTCTCAACGACGGGAATCGAGCCGCCGCAGCCGATCAACACCGCGGGCCGTCCGAATTCATCGGTCAACGCATGCCTGGCTGCGTCGATGAACCGGTTGTCCTCGGCGATCTCCAGCCCCGGCGCCGCGCCGAAATCGACGAACTCCAACACCGCGTCGGCAGGGGCCGCCTGTCGAACGAACGCCTTGAACGCCTCCATCACGCGCGCCGGAGACTGCCCCGGCACCAGACGGAACGAGACTTTCGCATGGGCCTCGCGCGCGATGACGGTCTTGGCGCCTTCGCCCTGATAACCGCCCCAGAGGCCGTTGATATCGGCGGTCGGCCGCGACCAGAGTCGCTCGAGCAGGGTCCTGCCGACTTCGCCGATCGGGCTCGACAAGCCGATCGCCGACAGGAACGCCGTCTCGTCGTAGTCGAGACGGGACCAGCTCTCCTTGACGGCGTCCGACGGCTCGACAAGCCCATCATAGAAGCCGGGAATGGCCACCCGTCCATGCTCGTCGACCAGCCTGCCGAGAATGGCGGTCAGCGCGTTGAGAGGATTGAGCGCCCCGCCTCCGAACATGCCGGAATGCAGGTCGTGGGACGCACCGCGCAGCGTCACCTCAACATAAGCGAGACCCCGCAGGCGCGTGGTAATCGCGGGACGGTCGATGCCGAGCATCCCGGTGTCGCTGATCAGGGCAACGCTACAGGAGAGGGCTTCGGCATTTGCCTCGAGATAGGGCTCCAGATGGATGCTGCCGATCTCCTCCTCGCCCTCGACGAGCACCGTGACCGGCACCGGTGGTCCGCCGATCACCGCGTGCCAGGCGCGCAACGCCTCGAGCCACGTCATCACCTGCCCCTTGTCGTCGACCGCGCCGCGCGCGACGACGCGTCTGCCATACGGGCCATCGACGAACGCCGGCTCGAAGGGTGGCGCGGTCCAGGGCCCGAGCGGCTCGGCCGGCTGCACGTCGTAATGGCCATAGAAAAGCACCCGTGGCGCAGTCGCACTCCCCATGCCGGGATGCGTCGCGCGCACGATCGGCAATCCGTCCGTCTCGTCGACCGACACCTTGAAACCGAGTCCAGCCAGCTGTTGGGCGAGCCACCCGGCTGTCCGCCTGCAATCGCCGGCGTGGGCCGGCTGCGCGCTCACGCTCGGGATGCGAAGAAACGAGGCGAGCCGCTCCTCGATCGCCGGTCGCGCCTCCTCGAGTGACTGTAGCACCGCATCCAGCGTCCCGGCATCAAACGTCATTGCTGTCCTCGTCCTGGTCGCGCGGGTCCGTAGGTGTTGAGAAACATCACGACGCTCGAGTCCGCAATGGCGTCGACCTCGTCGTCGCTTGTGGGGGTGTCGACGTCCAGGCAGCGCCTGATCCACAGGCGCGTCCGGCACAAGGCGCTGAACTGCTCGGCCGCCAGCATCGGGTCCCCGATGCTCATCAGCCCGCGGCTCGCCTGCAGCCCGAGCCAGTGCGCGAATTCGGTGCAGCCGCGGGTGTATCCCGCATCGAGATAAATCCGAGCGAGGTCGGGGAACTTAACCGCCTCCGAGATGACGATGCGATGCAATGTCTGGGAAGAGTGCGACAACAGCGTCCGGATGAGCCGCTGCGCGACGCCTGCAAGAAACACCTCGACCGGCGGCTCGGGCTCGCTCGGTTGCAGCACCCAAGCCACACGCGCATCCGTCTCCCGCTCGACGAAGGCCGCGAAGAGGGCCGACTTGCTCTCAAAGTAGTTATAAAGCGTGCCCTTCGAGACGCCCGCCCGGTCCGCGATCCGCGACATGCTCGCGCCGTCGTAGCCCGATTGATTGAAGATTGCCGCGGCGCCTTCGATGATCTGACAACGCTTCGGGTTGCCGGCCTCATCCGCCGGTATGGCAGGGAGCACTGGGATCCTTCCTTGCTTGGGCCGTATTTGACGATCCCGGAAAAGCCGATAGGTTGTCAACGCTGACCGAACCGGTCGGTCAGTTTCATCACAGGCACCCGGGAGCGCTCGTGTCGGATGGTGCCTTTCCTCGTGCGCGCGCGATGCCCGCTC